>CAWCWY010000037.1:0-139561 GCA_963799375.1 uncultured cyanobacterium | reverse complement strand
GGAAATTCGTAATTAATTGCCGATTATCGATTATTTTTAATTTATTTGGGGGAACTATATATATGTAAGCGTTAAAATACTAACTTTTTAAAATATTATGATTGCCCAAATTAAAGATCCTTACGACTTTGAAACAGTTGTAGCACTATATTTTGAAGAGCAAGGCTATAAAGTTACGATGCCCCCTGCTAATACTAAAGGATATGACATCGAGCTAAAAAAAGATAATGACTGTATTGCCGTACAGGTTAAAAATCACAAGGCAAAATGCAACGTCTCTCAAATTCTTAAGTTTCAAGATTTCTTACAATTACCTTTAGCAAATCGATTTAATAAAGGCTGGTTTGTTTCAGCTAGTGGATATTCTAAACCTGCTTTAACTAATATTAATGCCGAAAAGCCAGAAAATTTGTCTTTAGCTACTTTTGAAGGAATTGATCGCATTTGTTGGAACTATAATCTTCCCATAGGCTTTCCCCCTCCACCCCCAATTATTCACCCCAATCCCGATCCAGATCCGAAAGAAAAGACTAAATATATTGGTGTATTTACCTGTAAAGGTGGCGTAGGAAAAACTACTGTAGCAGCCCATTTAGCTGGTGCATTTGCCTTAATGGGACATGATGTGATCTTATTAGATTTAGATCCAGACCGTAATTTAAGAAAGCTATTTCTACAAGATATCGAAGACGAAGAAGGAGACGCTAGTATTTTTGTTCCTGCCATTAACAGGAACGAACTAGGTACAACCATCACCGTGCTTAATGCAGACCAATGGAGAGAAGAAGATTATCCCGACGTTAAAGTAGTTATTTGTGATTGTTCTCCCGTATTGAGCGAAAATTCGCAACATTTAGTGGAAAAATTTGACTATTGCGTAATTCCTACTACTCTTAATCCTTTAGGAGTAAACAAACATGGAGACGTAATTATGAGAACCTTCAAGCATATTCGCCAACGTAATCCCCAGGCTGAAATGTTTGCTTTAATTAACAACTATGTCTCGAACAAATCCTTAGTCCGCAGAAATCAAGTTTTATTCCATCATTTAAAACAAAGTTTGAATGAATACATATCTAAAGATCTTAAATGCAAGCTGATTCATCCTGACGCAGCAAAAGTTCGTCATAGTAATGCTTTGCTTTATTGGGGCTATCATATTGTTGAAGGTACTCAACCTCAATTGGCATTTAAAGAGACTGGGGGAAGAAGTTATCCTCGCACAGATTTTCTTCAACTTGCTGAATATTTAGAAGAACATACTGCTATAGATAAATTACGTTCATCAGGACTGTAAATTTTACGATTGAATATAACAGAAAGGCGATCGCAATTGCGATCGCAGCTATCTTACTTCAGATTAGAGATCGAACAGGCAAATTACCCGATGCTTACTTTGGTTGGTCGGAAGGAAATCCCGTTCAATATTTGCTGCGCTTCCTCTTATTCGGAGAGGGAGATACTGCTGTAGTGACTCGCGAAGTATTGCGTCGGGCAGAACCAGATCCTCAATTACGACCAGGAGTTCATGTTGGAGGCTAAACGATAAATAGGTAAGCAAAGATAATCGATACTAGATAGATGAAGAAACTGAACGCCAAGACAGCCCAATATCCTATCAAGAGAAGATTTCGCCTATTTCAAGGGATTTTACCTTGGAAAAGAGCCACAATCGGCAACGATATTATGGCGGGTATTGTATTGGCAGCAATAGGTATCCCTGAAGTTATGGGATATACAAAAATCGCGGGAACACCCATCGCCACGGGACTTTATACGCTTCTTTTACCTGTTATAGTGTTTGCTATTTTTGGCTCTTCTCGCCATCTAGTTGTTGCTGCCGATTCAGCTACCGCAGCGATTTTAGCTGCTGGGCTGATAAAATTTGCACCCTTATATAGTTCTCAATATTTAGCTTTAGCTGAATTAGTAGCCATTCTAGTTGCAGGACTATTACTAATAGCTCGCCTGTTTCGGCTGGGGTTTCTCGCAGATTTCTTATCACGAACTGTTTTGGTTGGGTTTCTGACTGGAGTGGGAATCCAGGTGGCAATTGGTCAATTAGCTGGATTACTGGATATCACAAGTCAAGCACATAGTCCTATTGAACAAATCGTAGATGCGATCGCCAGTCTCCCTGAAGCTAATCCACTGGCGATCGTCATCTCTATAACCGTCCTGGCTACTATCAAGCTATGCGAAAGATTTCTGCCCAAATTCCCAGGAGCATTGTTGGCTGTCATCGTCGCAATTATTGCCAGTTGGCTGTTTGACTTTGCCAGTCTTGGCATCTCAACTGTCGGGACTATTCCTAGTGGCTTACCCTCATTGGCTTTACCGACAGTTAATTTGAGTCAAATTCCTCAAGTATTGAGAATTGCCTTTTCCTGCTGTATTGTTATTATTGCCCAAAGTGCAGCTACATCCCGTGCCTATGCCTTTCGCTACGGTGAGAACTTTAGAGAGAATGCCGATTTGGAAGGATTGGCAGCTGCTAATTTTGCAGCAGGATTGACTGGCACATTCGTCGTTAATGGTAGCCCGACTAAGACAGAAATAGTAGATACCGCAGGAGGACGCAGCCAAGTAGCACAACTCTCTACCGTGGTGGTAGTGCTAGTAGTTATTCTCTTCCTTACTCAGCCCATCAGCTATCTACCTAATACCGTTTTAGCGGCGATTGTCTTTTCAATTGGACTTAGGTTGATTGATATTAAAGGCGCGATCGCGATTTACAAAACTCATCTAGAAGAATTTTATCTTGCTGTTGTTACTACTGGGACGGTGGTTTTTGTCGGAGTCGAACAGGGTATTCTTTTGGCAATTGTGCTGTCGCTAATTCTACACGTGCGCCATAGTTATCGACCCCATTCAGCCATTATTATTCCTGGATCTGATAATTTTTGGCAGCCAATTCCCGTGCAAATGGGCAGTATCTCAGCACCTGGCTTGATTATTTATCGCTTTAGTCGAGACTTATTTTATGCTAACGCTAGCTTCTTTTCCGAGGAAGTTCAAAGCCTAGTAAAAAGTGCCGAACCGCCTGTACAGTGGTTTATCTTGGAGGCAAGAGCCATTACTGAAATCGATTATTCCGCATTTCAAACCTTGAGTGACGTTGTTAAAGAATTATCCAGGCAGTATGTAACCTTTGCCGTGTCTGGTTTATCACCAGAGGTTAAAAAACAGTTCGATCGCGATGGGCTAACAGATTTAATCGGTGGCAATCGGTTTTTCAATCATCTAGAAGAGGCTTTGGCAGTTTTTCACATTGAGTCAGACATTAGCTGACAAACAATTATCACATCTATTTCTTAAGCTCCAATTGTGCGGTAATTTTAGATCTATTTTTGAAAAATTTAAAGATTTTAAAATTACTGCTTCACAACTTCCTCAATTTGTTTTCTTATCCTGAGTTAGGAAAAACCTCGGTATATCTTTATCAGAAGTTTGTAGGAAACATAATTTATGAACAATAAACCAATGACCTATGGTGCAATCGGTTTTGTCTCGGGCATTGTCCTAGTTATTCTGATCGGTTTGGTCGGAATGTCTGGCATGATGTGGTTTGGCAGAGGCAGAATGATGGATGGCTGGTTTGGTGGAAGATACAACAACTGCAATTATCCTCAGCTACCTCAAAATCAGAATTCTCCCAAGTAAACAAATTTTGCGCTTCGATTTGATTATTGATTAATCCCAAATTACTTTAATCGTTCAGTCAAAAGATTGCTCCCTTAACAACCTAAAAAAAGCGAGTTCACCATGACTACCAATCCCCCGCTTTGGTCTTTAAACGCTGAGGAAGCCTATGTATCTCTAGCTACTTCCGCCCAAGGACTTGCCGATAGTGAAGCTGACGTTAGATTAAATCAATTTGGTGCAAACGAATTACCCGAACCGCCTCGTCGCTCTTTGCTACTGCGTTTCCTCGATCAGTTAACTCACTTTATGGCACTGCTGCTGTGGGTAGCTGGCATACTTGCTTTTATCTCCGATACTCCAGAGTTGGGTTGGGCAATCTGGGCGGTAATTTGGATCAACGCTATTTTTAGTTTTTCTCAGGAATTTCAAGCCGAAAAAGCCTTAAATGCCTTAAAAAAAGTCCTGCCAGCCCAAGCTAAAGTTTATCGTAGCGGTATTTTACAGACCATTCCCGCTCGCGAGTTGGTACGTGGTGATGTAATTCAATTAGAAGAAGGCGATCGCATTTCTGCCGATGCCCGTTTAGTGGCTGCGGAAAGTCTTTATGTTGATGTTTCCGTCCTGACGGGAGAGTCCCTCCCAGTCAATCGTCATGCCCGTCCCGTGCGCCCTCGTCCAGTTATTCCGATGCGTAATGGTATGCCGTTAGCTCATCCAGGGGAAGAATCTTTACAAGAGAAAGTCAGACCCGCCGAAATCGCTAATCTAGTGTTGGCAGGTTCTACGGTAGCCTCTGGTCGAGCCACAGGAGTAGTGTACGCTACAGGAGAGCGAACCGAATTTGGTCACGTTGCCCATTTAACCACCACAGTTAAACGCGAACCCAGCACCTTAGAAGTTCAGATTGCCAAAGTCGTGCGGTTTATTACTGCCCTAGCAATTAGCATGGGTGCAATTGTGTTTTTGCTAACCTACTTTTTGGTAGGGATGGAAGCAAAAGAAAGCTTTATTTTTGCCATTGGTATTATTGTTGCTTTTGTCCCCGAAGGACTCTTACCTACGGTTACTTTATCTTTGGCAATGGGAGTACAGCGGATGGCTAAATCTAATGCCCTAGTCCGTCGTCTCTCGGCAGTAGAAACTTTGAGCGCGATTACAGCTATTTGCACCGATAAGACGGGAACTTTGACCAAAAATGAGATGACCGTCCGTAGCATCTGGCTGCCAAGTAAAACGGCAGATGCTTATATTGAGGTTACGGGGGCAGGATACGAACCTACTGGAGAAGTGGTAGTTGCTCCTGAAAGTCAAGCACAAGAACAAGTTCGATTACTTTTAGCTGGTGCATCCCTCTGTTCCAATGCCCGCTTAGTTCATCTTACCCAACCGAGTCGCTGGCAAGAAATTGGCGATCCTACCGAAGCAGCATTGCTAGTGGCAGCAATTAAGGCGGGGTTAGAACCAGAAGCATTACAAAATCAATCCCCCCGACTAAGAGAAGTACCCTTTGATTCCCGTCGTCGGATGATGAGCGTGGTCTTAGATTGGCATTCGCAACTATGGAAAAATGAACATCAATATCTCTGTTTTACTAAAGGCGCGCCTTTAGAAGTTTTGCGCCACTGCAACCATACTCTAAGAGATAGTAAACTTGTCGAACTATCTCAGGACGGTCGCGCCGAAATAATCGCAGCCAATGATAACTTAGCCCGTCAGGGTTTTCGCGTTTTGGGACTAGCTGCCCGTAAAGGAGAAAGAGAACTACTAGAAAAGACCTCAGCACAGCTAGAGCAAGACTTGACCTTTATTGGTTTAGTGGCAATGTTCGATCCCCCTCGTGCAGAAGTCAAAGACGCGATCGCTCGCTGTCATCAGGCGGGAATTGGAGTAACGATGATTACGGGTGATTATGGCTTAACTGCCGAAGCGATCGCCCTTAATATTGGTTTGGTAGAGGGTAAAGCTAGGGTAGTTACGGGAGAGGGATTAGGACATTTATCAGAAGCACAACTGCGTCAATTAATTCACCATCGTGAGCATCAACTTATTTTTGCCCGCGTGATGCCCGAACAAAAACTACAGATCGTCAAAGCTTATGAAAGTCTGGGTCATGTAGTAGCAGTTACGGGAGATGGGGTTAATGATGCCCCAGCCCTAAAAGCAGCTAATATCGGGATTGCTATGGGGATGAGCGGTACGGATGTGGCCCGCGAAGCTGCTGATATCGTCTTACTAGATGATAACTTTGCCACTATTGTCAGTGCGATCGAACAGGGACGGGGGGTTTATCAGAATATTCGCAAGTTTATGACCTACATCTTGGCTTCTAATGTAGCCGAGATTGTCCCATTTTTAGCCATGGTTATCTTTAAAATCCCGCCTGCTTTGGTTGTGCTACAAATCCTAGCGATCGATTTAGGTACAGATATGATTCCTGCTTTAGCATTGGGGGCAGAAAAACCAGAAAAAGGAATTATGCAACAGCCTCCTCGTAAAAAGTCGCAACCTCTCCTCGATCGCTCTCTCTTAGCCCGCGCCTATGGTTTTTTAGGTTTAATCGAAGCAGCGTTGGGTATGGGTGTATTCCTAGCTGTTTGGTGGAGTTATGGCTATAGCTTTGCCGAATTACAAGGGGTGAGTGGAGCAATTTTATCCCATTCAGCCGATCCTACAGTTAGAGCAATCTATCAACAGGCTACAACCGCTACTCTGGCAACAATCGTTGCCTGTCAGGATGGTAATGTGTTTGCCTGTCGTTCGGAAAAAACCTCGATTTTTAAATTGGGATTTTTTAGTAATCGTTTAATCTGGTTAGGCATTGCTACGGAATGGATCGTAATTCTCTGTATTATTTTTCTCAAGCCTTTAGAAAACATCTTCGATACTGCACCGTTAGCTATGTGGCAATGGCTGTTGCTATTAATTTGTCCGCCCATATTATTAGGGGCTGAAGAACTACGCAAACGCTTTTTCCGCCATAGTAGATCGTAAAGTTTGTTCTGAGGTCTGAGGGATAAATATTGATTGCTATCTCCTCTGCTTCCTCTGCTTGTCTAACAATCATTTCAATTACCTCTTAAAATGATTGTTAGACAATGGAACATTACTTTGGATCGGATATATAAGCTAATAAATCAAACAACTATGTAATAAATAACTTATTCCTGAGACTATTTGTATCATCATTAGGGTTTTAAATGAAGCGCACCGTATCAAGAAAAAATTTTCATAAATCTGTTCTTGGCTTTCCTAATTCATCTCGATCGCTTCGTAAATTGAGAATCAAGTTAACCAATAGGAGATTAAATCATGCAGCTTTGTTATCGCGGTGCTAAATATCAAGCAAAAAACCCTGCCATTAATACAGTTAAAACAGAAATAAATGCTAAGTTTTTCGGCATAACTTATACTAAAAACACGATTTTGAGGTTGTAGATAAAATCAAAGTAGAATCTCCGACCATATTTTTAATGGTGCGTTGTCCGTAAAATATTGAAAACCAATGAACAAACTACATTTGGCAATTTCGACTGATGATATTGCAGCTACGGTTAAAGATTATAGCCAACGTCTATCAGCTAAACCTTGCTTAGTTATTGAGGGTGAATATGCTCTTTGGCGCACCGATACTCTAAATGTTTCAGTCAGACAAGATAATTCTTGCTCTCCTGGAAGTTTGAGACACTTAGGTTGGGAAGATGCTTCTGTATCGAGTTTGTCCGCAGAAACAGATGTTAACGGTATTGTTTGGGAAAAATTCACAGCATCTCAACAAGCCGATGAAATCAGAGAAATATGGTCAGATGTTGATTATCAAGCAGAAGCTTAGATTTTGTTTCCTGTCTCACAATTTTGCTTTTACCCACAACCAAAATAAATCATAATGGGAATTCCACAACTGGTTATTGGCAACAAAAACTACTCTTCATGGTCGCTGAGAGCTTGGTTAATCCTGGCTAAGTCGGGGATTGAGTTTGAAGAAATAAGAGTGCCTCTTAATACCGAAGGATATCAGGAACAACTGTTGAGTTATTCTCCTACAGCGAAAGTCCCTGTCTACATAGAAGACGATCTAGTTATTTGGGATAGTTTGGCGATCGCCGAATATTTTGCAGAACAATATCCAAAACTATTGCCTAGCGATCTTAAACAAAGAGCCAAGATGCGTTCTTTAGCTGCTGAGATGCACTCTGGCTTTATGTCGTTGCGATCGCAGATGCCGATGAACTGTCGAGCTACAAATCGACGGGTAGAACTTACAGCAGGATTAGCTGCTGATATTAAACGAGTTCAAGCTATCTGGACTAGCTGTAGAAATCAAAATACTCAGGCTGGTTTATGGTTATTCGGGGATTTTACTATTGTTGATGCAATGTATGCACCAGTAGTTTTTCGATTTAATACCTACGGTGTTAAGTGCGATCCTGTAGCTACTGAGTATATGAATTGGGTACTAAACGATCCCGATCTTAAGGTTTGGTATGAGGCAGCGAAGAATGAGACAGAAGTAATTGAAGAGGAAGAAGTAGGAATTGATTAACTATGCTCTGAGCAATCTTTAATTAGGCGATCGCACGATGATTTCATCCATAGCGATAGGATTGAGTCAGAGCAAAAAGAAGCCATAAAAGAGCAATGAATACAACAGCTACACAAAGAGATAGTGCCAAACAAGCCTTGTTTGCAGCCTTGAAAAACCATAATGGTGATACTAAAAATGAACTGGTTGTAGCAGCGATAGAAAAGCTAGCATCCCTCAATCCTAATAGTGCGCCGACAGAAAACGGAAGCCTGCTAGAAGGTAATTGGTTGCTAATCAATGCCCCAAATTTTCCAGGTCGCCAAGAGGATGATCGAGGAAGATGTATATATACTCTGGGGAGGCTAGCATTCAATATGTTTGAGCCTGTGGAACTATTGGTAGAAATTGAGCGAGTTCTACAGCCTGTTTTTCCCAATGTACAGATGCGTACTCACAGAATCCTCACACATACGTGGCATAACCAAGGAATAGAAGAAACAAAAAGCCTGAAGACATCGCTACGTTAATGCCTTGGCTTCTTCTTATCAAATAGTTCTCAAGGATTTGCTAACTAATGGCTAATACAACAGACCTGCTCAAGATTGAAGGTAGAAGAATGTAAACGAGCAGCCTAACGTGCATCGAACAATAGTCTCTTAGCCTGGCGAGCCTATTTAGAGATTGTTGAAAGACAACAGAATTTCATAAAGCTTAATTAGGAAAAAACTAATGGTTAACCAACAAAATATATTAGCTGATACCCCCCGTACTAAAGATATTGATGCTCAGTCTTGCCTCAAAACTTTGTTTCCCTATGCAGGCGATTCTCCTGGCGTTGACTTACCTAGCTTCGATCCGACCAAACCCTTGCCCCCCAGAGTCGTCCCCAAGCCTAAATATATTGCTCAATTTGGTCTAAAGCTTCTACCCGCCCGCTCCCTCGCCGTCGGTCAACCTGAGATTGGTATAGTTGGCGTTCAGGAGATTTTGCAACAGGGGGATACTGCAACTTATATGCCCTCAAACTTAACCCGTACGCGCCCTGATAAGTTTAGCGATGACTTCTTTGTAGAGCGTCGCTTAAACGGATTCAACCCTGGCAAGCTCAATCGGGTTAAGGGAGAAGATTGGCAGTACTCTGCAAAATACGACTGTAGAAAGTGCGTAGTTGAACCCTCTGGGATCTTGCCCGATATCATTGAGGCAAGGTTTACCTATGGGGGTCAATATCTTTCGCTTCATTCGATTAGCTATACCCTCAACGGAGAGAATGTTGTTAATTGTCCTGGCGATCGCGATTGGGAATGGGCAAAGCGTCTGTTTCGCTGTGCTGAATTTGTATTCCAAGAGGTACAGTCCCACCTAGGACGTACTCACATGAATCTAGATCAGTATGCGATGGCGTACTATCGCAACATCGATAACAATCCCATAAAACTGTTGTTAGAACCCCATCTCGAAGGTTTACTCAGTATTAATAAGCTGGGCGCGCTCTTAATTAAAGGACCGACAGGATTTATCACTGAAGCCTCTTCCCTTGACGCTGAAGGAGTCGATCGCCTGCTGATTGCCGAGGTGAGAAATCTTAACTATCACAACTGGAGTCCGAAGGTTCAGGCGTTACCCGACTACATTGTTAACAACCACTTCGATCGCGCTGCATTAGCAGTTTGGAAGGTGCTGCAACAATATGTTGGTCAGTTTTTTAAACAACATCAAGCTGGTATCGAAGCTCACTGGTCAGAGATTGAGAAAATGTCGATGGATCTAGTTACTCACTCCATTCTAAAACCAGAGCTAGGTTCTTTAGCGATCGCGAACAAGAAGGATCTACGCCAGTTATGCACGTATGTAATTTACATGAGTTCGTTTTTCCATTCTTGGGTCAACAACAAACAATATGAGGATGGCGGTGATATCAGCTATGGGACTATCGGTCTATGGGACTCGAATCACGAGGCTTATGACCCAATCGCAGTCAGTCACAGTCATGGGCGACAAGTTGTCCTTTTGTGGACACTATCACATATACGCTACAACCCTATTATGGATGTCGGTTCAGACCTATTGAAGGATCTTCTCTGGATGCAGCGGGAGCAAATCAACCCAGGAATACCTGTCGAGCAAATTATGATGAGCACCAATATCTAGTGGAAGGTTGTTTTCATCTACCTTTTCCCTTTCCGCTTTTTCCTTTCTCCGTTCCTCATAGATAAACTTGAATCGTTAAACGAGAAGTATTGGGATACCAGGGACTAAAGGTAAATTCAAAATTAAAGGGTAGATGTAATTCATCGTTATCGACACCATAAAAGATAGCAGAGTCGTATAGTGGACTATCTTCAAAAAAGTTGATAAAAGCATTAGATAAATTGAGTGCTACTACCTGAAGACATTGTGAGTAGGGTTCTTTTAGCCATTCATGCTCTTGTTTCAAGCTAGGCAGCAATTCTTGAATTACACCATAACTCAACCCGAGTCCTGTCTCTTGATAAGTTTTTTGAGTCAAGGCTAGGCTATGATTCCAATACCATCTGGCACACCCAAAGCTTTGCGCTAGGTGCTTTCGTTGTTCGGTATTCGGATATAAAATTGAAAGCTATGACGACATCAAAGATGGCATAGTCAAAATTGTCGGGGTGGGTGCAGATTTGGCAGCAGTGGCAGAGTGCGAAACAGCTACTCAACAAAAATTTGGCGATCGCCTTTCGGCAACTCGTTCTCAGTCTTATTATCTCGATACCTCTCTCCTTGAGGAGAGAGGTAGAGAGAGGTATAAAGCTTTCATGAATATCTTATTAACTACTTTAATATTGAAAATTATGTTTTAGGTAATTTGGCTATTAAGAACAGATAAATACAGTCGATGCGATATATTAAATTTTGTAGTGAGTAGCCGAAGAGACAAGGCGTATCTTGTCTGTACGAGTAATGAGTACGGGATTTAAAAAATGGATAGTTATCAGAAAGATATAAGCAAATCTCTTCATACCCTGTCAATTGATATTGGGGGGACAGGAATTAAAGCAATGATTTTGGACGCAGCAGGAAAACCTGTGGGCGATCGCCTTGCTATACCCACACCCCATCCAGGAACGCCAGAAGCAGTAATGCAGGTTATTAACGATTTGGCTCAATCCCAGGGTAAATTTGATCGCATCTCCCTCGGTTTCCCAGGAGTCGTCAAACGCGGTATCGTCTACACTGCGGTTAATTTAGATCCTCAGTGGCAAAATTTTGATTTAGCGCAAGCGATAACCCAACGGTTTGGCAAGCCTGTATGTGTGTCTAACGATGCAGACATTCAAGGCTGGGGCGCGATCGCCGATTATGGTTTGGAACTGGTGATTACTTTGGGGACAGGATTTGGTTCGGCTTTATTTTTTGATGGTAATCTCGTACCCAATTTAGAAGTAGCCCATCATCTTTTTTATAAGGGTAAAACCTACGAACAGTGTTTGGGGAAAGCTGCTTTTGAACAGGAAGGCAAAGCTCAATGGAATGAATATCTTAAAAAAGCGATCGCCTCTTTGGAGCATATGTTTAACTACGATCGTCTTTATATTGGTGGGGGACATACTGCTCATATTAATTTTGAATTGCCTGCAAAGGTTCAGACAGTTCCTAACGTAGCAGGGATTTTAGGCGGAATTGCCTTGTGGCGAAAATTTGGTAGCGAGTAGGGGCGAACGGGACGCAAAGCTTATGGCAACCGCTATGGCAAAAGAAGGATCTAAAGTAGCGATACCGCAGCCATAGAATATGCTCGCCACAATATTCGCCTTAATGCGGTCGCTCCTGCTATTCTCAAAAAAGCAATTAAACTTGCTCAAGGAATTGATGACTTTTATTGATTGAAATCAATAGCCGAAATCGTCTCAGCAACATTACAAAGCTTGACCAATTTTTGGCTCTATACCAGCTAGTAAACGCTGAATATTAGTTTTATGACGTAAAATCACATATATACCCGCTAAGGCAGCAAAAATTGAATAGGCGATAGGTTGGTTTAAAGCAATCATCAAAACATTAACTGCGATCGCACCACAAATCGAACTTAGAGAAACTATACGAGAAAGACCTAGAATTATACCGAAGCTAGCTAAAGTACCCAAACCAATTAAAGGATTCATTACTAGTAATACACCCAAAGTGGTAGCAACAGATTTACCTCCTGTAAAGTTGAGCCAAATGGATTTGCTATGTCCAATAATGGCGCAAAGTGCAGCACTTGTGATTAACCAAGGATGCCATTGTGTTGGTAAAAACTCATTGGGGGCAAGGGAATAAACTAAGTTGACTAAAGCTAAAGCGATCGCACCTTTAAGTAAGTCAATCGCCAATACTGCGATCGCAGCAGGTTTCCCTACTGTACGCAGAACGTTAGTTGCTCCTGTTGAACCAGAACCATGTTCTCTGATATCAATTCCCTTTAAATAACGTCCAGCCGCGTATCCAGTCGGAATCGATCCCAATAGATAGGCTGCCAATAACAGTAGCCCGCTTACAATGAGATTAAATAGCATAGTTGATTATTGCGTTAAATATTTAGTCACAGTTTAACGGCTTTTTGCAACAAAAAAAATACCTAGACAAATTATTTCTACTAATATAAATAATTAGAAGATGCCTGTTTATTACTAGATGCAAATGCAAGCCATAGAGGAAACTTCAAAACAGATAGGTTTAATAATTCTTCTGTTTCATCTATTATAATCACTGGCAATAGTTTTTCTTCAACTAGACGTTCTGCTCGCTGCACTGCAACCTCTGGAGAGTCGAATAGTGTTACCCCACGGTTAGAGCCAAAATTACTGCGAGATATTCCCAAACAGTCTTGTAAACCTCTGCGCCATTCCCCTAAGTTTTCAGGAGTATCCGTCAAAACCAAAATGCGACAGCGATCGCCATATAAATTATGTAAAATTGAAACCGCAGCCGAAGCAACCAATATATTTTGTAAACGGCTACCCATACTGTCTACTGCACCCCTTCCACCCTGAACAAAAAACCAATCTTGCACCTTTTTGGCGTGTATTGGTTCAAAAGTACGCCTTAGTTGCCAAGGAGAACCATAGTAGTCGGGATTGTTACGATATTTATCGATCAACTGGCGAATACGTTTGCTTTGGTCGGCAAAAGCTGATTCGGAAAACTGACTTTGAGAAGCAGATGAGGCAGAACCTCTATCTCTGCTTGTTCTGCTATCTCTACTACTCCTATTGTCTCTATTATTTCTATATCCACTGCTACCAAGATCTACAGCTTCTCTACCAGTCCTACTTCCAAAATCTCTACTTCTTCCTCGATCGCTTCCTCTATCTCTATCTCTATCTCTACTTCTATCCCCTCTGCTCATCCCCATTTCTTCATCTCGTCTTGCCCTAGAAGGGTTTCTAGAAGGAGGAGCTTCATTTTTAGCTAAGTCTAGTTTATCTGCTGCACGAGCTAAATCTTGCAAGCTACCAACAAGGTATTCTTTAAAACCTTGAACTTTAACAGCTAATTCTTGAGATGAACCAGCGAAATTTGCTCGCATTTCCTGGTTAATTCGATCTTGACGGCGTTCTAACTTTTCAATTTCAATTTTCAAGGCTGTTTTACGTTCTTTTAGTTCTCTAGTACCTTCTTCTACCATCCGCGCCATATTTTCCTGAACTTCTCTCACCTGTTCTAGAAGCATTTGCTCTTTCTGGGTTTTAAGAGCTTCGATTTCGCTTTCTAAAGCTGCTTTGCGCTCTTCTAAACGATTTATTTCTGCGTCTTTAGCTATAGGAATATCTTCAGTCGAAGTACTAGCTTCAGAAGCATCTAGTTCGGGTTCATCCAACCAGCTATCTACAAATAATTCTGGCTCTGTTGAGGATTCTACAGATGGCTCAACTAGTTCGGTATCTTGCTCCGAAGAAGTTTGTAGGGGAGTGGGTTCTTCCACTTCATCTACTTCTGGTAAGCCTGGTTGAGTATCTATAAAGCTGATTGAGTCTGATTCTTCTTCGGGTTTGTCTTCAGGCTTGGTTTCAGGCTCAATAGTCACATCAAAAATATCGTTGGTATCATCTTCTAACCAAGCATCATCAAAATCTGAGGTAGATTCAACTTTTAATTCTTCTGACGGTAAGTCTAATGAGTCATTCTGCTTGAAATTAGAGTTATCAGATTCAGGGATAGGAGAAACTTCAGAATTCATAAAAATGCCAAGATTAAATAATTATTGAGTACTAATTACTGATTTGAATCAATATATTTATACGCGCGATCGCTTGTTACTGTCGAGGGTAGTGCTTGTTGAGACAGTCTAATAGGGTTTTGGAATCAAAGATGATGGGTAAGAAATGAATGCTTTTGACCTCGCGGAAATAGAACAAAATAGGAATAGGCGACCAAAATATCTCCCAGTTTAACCATTCACTATAGGGAAAAGTTTTGATCACTTTGCCAGAGCGCAATACAAGTAGAGCCTGATCGGTAAATTGCAGTCTGATCAATACTGTTTGTACGGTCAAAAATAAACCGAGCAAAGCAATTACTCCTCCCAACCAAGGAGAAAGAAAGTATGATGCGATCGCGATCGCAATCAAAGCTAAGGGGATTTTATAGTTGGGAGCAAGTTCTACAACTTCGGTAGAATTGTCAATTTTAATGTTAGTGGTCATTTCAATATTTTGTTTTTAATAACTTCCTACCTTTTACACAATACCTATTCTACAACGACACAAATTGTAGCTTAATTCTGTGCTAGCTAAGAAACTGGCGACCTAAACCTTGGAACATCAACCAGGACAGAAAAAAGTTAGAAATGAAAATAGCAATCAGAGCCATTACTACGGCGGTTGTGGTAGATTGACCAACTCCTTTTGCGCCTCCTGTGGTGGTCAATCCCCAACTACAGCCAATAATAGCGATTAGTGCGCCAAAAATAATCGCTTTAATCATGGCACTAATTAAATCCCATACTTGAACAAAGTTTTGAACAGACTCAATGAAAGTTGCCTGGGAAATGTTGTAAATTGTGGTGGCGATAAAAATTCCTCCAAGCGTACCCATAACCAAAGAGATCATGGTTAAAATTGGCAGCATAATGCAACAGGCAATTACGCGGGGAATTACCAGATAGTCAATGGGGTCGCTTTTAAGGATATAAAGAGCATCAATTTGCTCTGTAACTTTCATTGTGCCAATCTCCGCTGCAAATGCCGATCCTACTCTGGCTGCAATTACGACAGCGGTAAGCACTGGAGCAAGTTCTCTACTCAAAGCCAGTGCCAAAACTCCGCCGATCGCCTGTACTGCCCCGAAATTAAGAAATTCCCGCGCCACTTGGATTGTAAACACTGCACCAACAAAAACCGCTGTTATCAAAGCGATCGCCAAAGAATCTGGCCCTACTATTCCCATTTGTTCGAGAGTATTACGGCGATTTATTTTGCCTCGAAGTATATGAATTACAACTTGTCCCAATAGAAACACCGCTGACAGCATACGTTCTAGCCAGACTTGTATTTTAATATCTAAAGTTTTACTACTCATTGAGTGAAAGGATAAAGGAACGAGGATTTTTACAGTAACCTAAAATTCAATCCCTGGTTGCGCTTTGATTCCTTGTTCGCGAAAAGGATGTTTGATTAAAGACATTTCAGTCACCAAATCGGCGATCGCAATCAATTCTGCGGGTGCGCCTCTTCCTGTCAAAATAACGTGGGAATCTTCTGGTTTTTGTTCTAATCCTTCAATTACGGTATTAACGTCTAAATATCCTAGCTTTAAAGCAATATTAACCTCATCTAGTAAAACTAATCTATATTCAGGATTGAGAATATATTCTAAACTTTGCAACCAAGCAGCCTTAGCTTTTTCGATATCCCTTTCTCTATCTTGGGTATCCCAGGTAAACCCCTCCCCCATGGCATGAAAGTTTAATTGATCTGAGTACTTTTCTAAAACTGCTTTTTCAGCGGGTTCCCATGCACCTTTAATAAACTGTACGATCGCAACTTTGTAACCATGACCGAGCGATCTCATTACCATTCCCAAGGCTGCGGTGGTTTTACCTTTACCATTGCCCGTATTTACAATAATCAAGCCTTTTTCAGCTTTTTTTTTCGCTAGACGTTCTTCTTGAACCTCCTTGCGACGTTGCATTTTTTGTTTGTGCTGTTCGTTACTGATTACGTTCATAATTACTAATTATTCATTCCTTATTCCTTAAAGATTCTCCCCCGAAGTCTGATTGATTGCCCGAACTAACCGTAAATCTTTAACAATTTCTGTGATTTCAGGAATTTCTTCGTCTTGAGGGTCGTCGGATAGCTTTTCTCCTTTTTCTTTTACCCAGTTAATAATTGTGGCATGATCTATTTCAGTAACTCTAGCGATCGCTCTAAACCCCATCCCATTGAGATACATTTTCAAACAGAGTTGCTTAACTTCGTTAGGATATCCTCTGGGTTTGGGATTTTCAACATATTGGCAACCATATGCACTAAAGCATTCCCTATCGGTCACGAAGCGAGAAAGGTGTCTATCACGGATACCGCGACCCATTTACCCACCGCATCTTCCTTTAGGACAATCTTTACATCTGTAAGATTGTTTTCCACGACGGAAGCCATTTTTCTTATTACGAGAAGATTTACATTGGGGACAGTTCATTGCGTACCAACTGACTTGACCATCTAATTTTAAGGCTTTGAGCATTACGCACTCACCAACGCCCTTTTTTACACCATATTAGTTTAAGCATTTTTACTCAGTGCAAAAGTGGGATGCTCCCAAAAGCGTCATCCTATGTTAGAAGATAGAACTCCTTTTGATACTAGCTTGAGTGAATTAGGTGCAAGACAGGTCGAGCAGCTACTTGGTAGACTGATGTTTGGAATTAGTGCTTGATGAGCGCATCAGTTTTAGACCGTACTTTAAAAGCTTATCGAATAGGCATTGGGGATAATCGCTATCCCATCTTTGATGGTACGGGTGCAAAGTTGTATCCTGGTCGATGGAACGCTAATTTTCCAGTAATTTATAGTGGTGAGAATTATTCTCTGGCTATGTTAGAAAAACTAGTACATAGCAATACTGGAGATATCCCAGTCCAGCAGCAGTGGATTGAGATCGTTATTCGGGTTGGAACAACCTACGAGGTAGTAACTGATTACAGTCTGCCAAATTGGAAAGAGCAGTCAGTCAGCAAAGCTTTTGGCGATAATTGGCTTGAATCTAATCGCTCCTGTATTTTAATTGTTCCTAGTGCCATTGCACCTGTAGAAAATAACATTCTAATCAACGAGGCACATCCCCAGTTTCCGTCGATTAAGACTAGTTTGAATCAACTTGTAATGTTCTATATGACCCAACCTTTACTTTGCCATCTTCTAGTCGGCTTACCTAGTAGTGGGAAATCAACTTTTGCCCAACAATTAAATCAACAAATTCCCAACTCAGTTATTATCTCTACCGACGCTATTCGATTCAGACTTTATGGGGATGAAAGCATTCAAGGAAATTGGGGACAAATTGAGGAGGCAGTCATCGAACAAATTAGACTAGCCATAACCTACGAGCAGACTGTTATTTATGATGCGACTAATGTTCGATTAGCTTGGAGAAATTCTATCTTAGACAAGGTGAGCGACCTTAATTCTGAGTGGATCGCTTGGTGGATAAAAACACCTGTAAATGTCTGTAAATACTGGAATAGAAGGCGATCTCGCCAAGTACCAAATCGCGTTATCAATATTTACTATGATGACCTTATTGAATCTCCACCGACAGTAAAAGAAGGATTTTTGGCAGTTAGAGCAATTTCTTTTTAGTTTTTTGATTATCTATATCGTCTTGTGCATTATGTATACAATATTGTATATAATGCACAAAATTAAACTATGAAAACCAATATTGATTTAGACGATCGGCTAATAGAGCAAGCATTTGCCGTTACAGGTTTAAAAACTAAGAAAGAATTAGTCAAAAGAAATGGCAAAAAAGATTTGCTCGATTTGGCTGGAGAAATTGAATTTACGGAAAACTTTAACATAGCGATAATTGCCGAACGGGACTATTATTTACCTATTTTTACCAAACTAGAACTTTTACAGGGATGTAAAGATGAAGTTGAATGGGCAAAAATGAGTTCTTATCTCTCAGTTCAAAGATGAAGTATAAATATATAAAAGTTATTTATAACTGACAGAACTGAATTTGTTGTTGGACGGTACGGGCGCAGTTCTCGAATGCTAGAGTTTCTGATTCATCAAGCTGAGTTTCGAGGCGACGATGAATGCCTTGGCGACCGACAACGCAAGGAACACTAAGGCAGCAGTTGTAAACATCGCAGTAACCATCGATCAAAACCGACACTGGTAGGGTATATCGTAAGTCTTCGACAATACTGCGCACAATCAGTTCTACTGCTAAAGATACCGTGTAATTTGTGTAGCCTTTAGTTTGGAAAATTGTCCAAGCAGACTGTTTTGCATCCTTCACCATCTGTTGACGTAAAGGGTTAGCGTCAATAAATTCACCACCACACATAGCAGAACTAAGTGCAGCAAATTGCCCGTCTCCGTGTTCTCCTAAAATATAAGCATTGATATCGGTAGGATGAATACCCAGTTGAGTTGCTAGAAGATCGCGAAATCGTGCCGAATCGATTAAAGTGCCAGTTCCAATTACTCGTTGCCAATTAGTCTCCTTGGAATTAGCCCTTGCAATTTGCCAAATTTGGTAAGTCAAGGCATCAACGGGGTTACTGAGATTGATGAAGATAGCTTTCGGGCTATGTCGGACGAGAAGAGGAATTAATTCTTTCATAATCTGAGTGTTGCTTAACAGGAGTTCATTACGGCTTTTCATCTCCTTAGTCATGGGAACACTGACAGCAATAATAATAATAGAAGATTCGGCGGTATCTTCTATGTCTCCATCTCGAACCAAAAGCCGATGGGGAGTTAGTGCTACTGCTTGTTGAATATCAATAGCTTCAGCATGAGCAATCTCTCGTGTACGGTTGTATAGAACCAGTTCACTTGCCAAGCCATCTTTAGCTAACACAAAGCTGACGGTCGAACCTACTTTACCAATGCCAATGACAGATATTTTCATGAACTAGAGCCAGCTTGAACAATGATTTTATTCTATCAACTCAATTTGGATATTTTCATAACAAGAGATTGTCTGTGTGATTACAATTTACTACTGCAATAGACCTGTTTATCGTTTAAATAATTTGAAGCACATTACAATCGAAGAGAAAAATATTGAATGATTTGCTTGTCGCCTTCAAAATTGGTCTAAACAGAATCTACGCGACTACCCCTGGCGCAAAACATCTGACTCATACTCTATCATCGTTGCTGAATTCTTGTTACAAAGAACTGATGCCGATACTGTAGCTCCTCCTATCTACGAAGCCTTTCTAACTCAGTATCCTACTTTGAATGAATTGGCGATCGCCTCAGTTGAAGACATAGCTAAAATATTGCAACCATTCGGATTATTTTTCAGAGCAGAAGGACTATCTCAAACAGCCCAGATTATATTGAAAGAAAAACTGGTCAGAATCTCGCAGCTTGTTTGGAAAGGGAGCAATTATTAGTTTTTGCCTTGGTTTTCGCCGTTTTTTTACAATGCCCAAACATTTCTGAATATCAGGATTAGAAAAATATTTAACTAGATCTTGAGCTTACGAAACAAAGCCTCTAGGGTTGAGCCGTCAGCACACCAAATGTTTTCAAATCTAGACAAAGTATATTGAACGCTTTCGGGTAATGGGCGATTGTGACGAGTTGACCATCTGGTTTTCAGGGCGGGCAAAATTTCGGTAAAGATTCTCTCGAATAAAATAGCAGGGAGGGTCAAAAATCTCTGAGATAAAGCTTGTTGACTAACTTTGATTTTTCCACGCCATATGCGAAGCGAGAAAGGTGTCTATCACGGATACCGCTGCGCATATACCCACCGCATCTTCCTTTAGGACAAGAATCCTTCGGTTTGGAGTAATCGTGTTAATTCGGTTACTCCAGGAACATCTCTCCATAATAAAGTCAAAACCGCAGCCACCATCAACGGAAGTGTCAAAATCCTGTCTCTGAGTCCTAATTCTCGAAAATGTCGCGACTGCGATTTAAGGCGTTGGTAAATTGAGGTATGAAAGCCTGAATAATGCGATCGCTAAAGAAGAAAATTGTTCTCTACATAAGGAACTGGGACATCCCAAAACTTAAGATAATGAATAAGTAATCGAATTGAATGTTTCAGCATTATTTCAGATTTGGAATAGCAGAGCGTTTTACGATGTAATCGAGCTAAGTAGTGCCTTAATCTGGTATTTTCTCCCTCAACTCTTGTCATATAAGTTTTGCAGACGATTTGATCTCCATCGGGGATAAAACCAGGATAAACCTTCCACAACGGTTGAAATGTTTCGGCACTATGGTCTCCTGACCCATCCCAAAATTCCTGGCTTAAAGTGATCTACTGCCGTCCAAAGCCATATGCGGAGCGGTATCCTTTAGGAAATTTTGTTCTTTTACATCCGACGAATGTTTCTAGTTCATCTAATTCCCCAAATGAGTGGAATTGTTTCTGGTTCATAAGCATCAGGCAACAATTCTCCTACTTCTCTAACCCAGTTCATTATTGCGACATGGCTTACGCCCTTTACTCTCCCTATTGCTCTTAAGCCCATGCCGTTAACATACATTTTTAAACACTCTCGCTTGAATTCGTCCGAGTAACCTCTGTATGTTTGATAACAGTCTAGAAATTGCCGATTCGCATTCAACACAAATATAGTTTTGCGAGGCACTCCGTTGGGCGGTTTCACCGACTTAAAGGAAGTGTCGAGGGTGTTTACCTTTTTTGTTTCCATTTTTGTGTATGTGAGTAGATTTACATTCAGGACACTGCATTGACATTTAGATCTGGTTGATTATTAAATTAGCGATCGCATTTATTGAAAATCATACCTCAATTTACCAACGCCCGATTTAATTGTGGGAGTGAGTGGATTCTAATTCATTAACTAAAGTCGTAATAAAATTATCCCGCCCGAAAAATAATTCTTTATCTCTCGACTCAAATGGTTTTAGGCCTTTATAGGGGGAGGTTGTAATCAATTTGCGACTGGTAATCTCCTGCTCGGAAATCTGCAAAATCTCCGTGTGGTAAAAAGTAACTACATTACTATCACCGCCAATTACGTCTCTGCCAACTTTAGCAGCATCACCAAAATCTAATTCATTTTGATTATTTGCCGACATATTTCTTCTCTCTAATTACAAAAATATGATTTAAATAAATGTCTGCCAGGGCAAATAGCGACGCGAAGCTTATGCGAAGCGAGAAAGGGGTACTAGTTGCGGACAAGTCCTTACTCGCATCTTCCTTTAGGAAATCCTTTAGGGCATTTGCCCCTACGTTCAATTCATAAAACAGAAAGACCAATAATGGCAGTAATTTTTTTAAGAATAGGAAACGCTTTTGCTCCTATTTCCCCTACATCTTTAACTCTATCTAAAATAGTTTTAGTTTCTTGTAAATATGCACCGATTTTATCTTTCTTAACTCCAATATTTTCTGGATTTGTTTGCTTGGCTTGGGAGATAGCACCCGCAATTTGTCCTGTAGCCATGTCCCTTTCGTCTTCATCTAAAGACGCTTGTTTGATACAAAACTTTAGTTCTTTTAAAAGCTCTAATAATTCTGCTTGAGAAAAATCTGAGGGAGATTTTTCCGAGTTATAGATAGTGTGTTTGGTTTGATTTCCGCCGACTATATCCCCGCCAACAGTCGCACTGTCACCAAAAGAAATAGAGTTACCTTTTGCTGCTGATTCTGTTTCCATAGTTGATAATTCTTCCGATCGCTCTATTTTGGTCGGGTTTTTGTTTACAAAAAGTATTGGGATTAAATGTTCGGGAATTGCTTTGCTACTTGCTTTTTTTCCAGAAATAGGTGCTGCATTGCGTTGTGATGAAGCTGAATCAGAATCTAAATGAATTCGATTACAGCCAAAATCATAGGCTTTAGTAATTGATTGCCCTGCACCCAAAGCACCATAAAATCCTGCACTAAAAGCGATCGCACTGCCATCTAAAATCGGCTGACGCATCCCGATAACAAAGTTGATGTGTTTGACAATTTCCTCGGCTTGCACCTGGGTATAACAAGCATTGAGTACCACGCATTCAACCTGCTGACTAAAATGGCGAAACAAATCGGCTAACGCTTCAGTACTAACTAAATGAGTCTGTCCCGAATTATTCTCTATAACTAAGCCTCGTTCTCCTTCACCATGTCCGCAAAAATGAACGATTCTCGGCTTAACTTCTAGTAATGCCGATTGTAAATCTTGAGGACGCACGGCTAATTTAGTTTCAATTATAAAGCGATCGCGATCGGGCGATCTTTTAATCACTTCAGTCAAGTCGCGAATCTCTTTCTGTAATTCTAGAGAGTTAGTTCCTTGAGGATTGGAAGCCAGGATGAGAATTTTGGTTTTCATTTTTTTGACTTCAGATAGCTTATTTTCTTCAATAATAAGTTCGGTGATGTATTCCCTCTTCATCAGCTTCAACAGCATGATTAACATCACCATAAAAACTCATGTCAGTTGCTTTGTTAGTTATGTTTCTTCCGACTCTAAAACAATGCGATAGCGGGCTTTTCCAGCCAAAACCAAGTCCATTGCTTCATTTACCTGACTTAAAGGCATGGTTTGAATCATCGGTTTGATTTGATTAATCGCAGCAAAGTCCAACATTTCCTGCATAAATCTACGACCACCAACCACGCTTCCCACTACAGATTTTTGTCCAAAGATCAAAGGAATTAAAGGCACGTTGATACTAGAAACAGGAATACCCAAAAAGCAGAGAACGCCGTTATTACCCAACAAACTAAAGGCTAAATCCCAATCTAATTCTGCCGAAGAAGTACTTACAAGTAGATCCAAAGAACCAGTTAAGTCTTGGGCTGATTCACTTCCCCACTGATAAAAATGATGCGCCCCAAATTCTTTAGCTTCAGCTTCTTTATCTGCATGAGAAGACAGTACCGTAACTTCTGCACCCATCGCCCTAGCAAACTTAATCGCCAAATGTCCCAAGCCACCAATACCGACAATACCCACCTTCATCCCTGGATATTTGATATAGGTGCGTAGAGGAGTATAAACCGTGATACCCGCACATAATAGAGGTGCAGCACTAGCAGAATCTAAAGCATCGGGAATCTTATAGGCAAAATCAGCAGGCGATCGCACTTTGTCAGCAAACCCGCCATGATTGCCCACAATTAAACCTGTAAAACCTTGTTTGCAGATATTTTCTTCTCCCTGTAAGCAGTGATAACAGACTCGACAAGAATTGCGAATCCAACCCAAACCAACTCTGTCTCCTTTTTTAAGAGTCGTTACATCTTTTCCTGCTTCCGTAACTATCCCCACCACTTCATGACCAGCCACCAAGGGAAACTTACTTACTCCCCAGTCATTGTCTCTCATGTGAAGATCGGTATGGCAAAGACCGTTATGAGTGACTTTAACTTCAATCTCGCTAGCTTTTAAAGGTGCAGGTTCATACTGCCATACTTGCAATTTTTCTTTTGGTTGTAGTACGGCGTAAGCTGTAAATGTCATTTTTATACCCCAACTAAATAATGTTGTAGATCCCATTATTTTGCGTTGGACTATTTTTTAATAACAGGGGTAAAAGTAAGGTGTTTATTTGGATAGATAAAGAGTTATATTAAAGTTTGGCGATCAAGAAATATAGCAATCTCTCGATTAAATTCATCAGGATTAACTAAAAACACCCAATGATTACCTGGAACTTGCTTAATTTCCAAATTAGATAAATAACGGCGATAGGGTTTTAGCTGCCATTGAGTACGATTGAGTCCTTCTGTTGGCTGAATAAATAGGCTCGGAATTGCTAGAGGTTTGGTTAAACCAGCTTGCTGCATCACATCGGTAAAAATTTTATTTCGTGCGGGAATAGTAAATTTGCTGCCCCATGTTCCATCTGGTTTAGGTTCGATGCTGGCATGAAATACTTCCTGTTGTAATGGTGTCCACTGCTTATATTGTTTGAGATTCTGAGCCAGTTTTTCTGCTGCTTTCTTATCGGCAAAAGGTCCCATTGCTTGAAGAAACGGCAGCACTCGATACAAAAAAGGAAAGGTAATTTTTGTCCAGCCAGGTAGTTTATCTACATAAAAGGGATCGACTAAAATTAAGCTAGAGAAACGTTGTGGATTATAAGTCGCCCAAATAGCAGCTAATTTCCCTCCCCAAGAATGACCCAAAATATGTGCTTTATCCCAGCCTAGATGAGCCATCAAAGCTTCTAAATCGGCAATTATTTCTGCCGAACTATAGCCATCTTCAGGTTTACCACTTTCCCCATGTCCTCGTAAGTCTGGCGCAACTATATGATATCGAGAACTTAAGTAATTTCCCAAACTAGACCAAACTAGCGCACAATCGGCTAAACCGTGGAGTAAAAGTACGGCTTCTGATGCAGAATTGTTTTTACTAGAATCTGCTCGATCTGATGTTTCGTTAGGTTTCCATTCCAAATAAGAAATTTCAATTTCTCCTCTGTGGCAAGAATCACGTTGGGCAATGTTTAGCATCGATCTTTCAACTTTTCTCACTTTACTAATCTCAAAATATCATCACAAGTTTCCTCTGGCGTTTTGCCTTTTGTATACACCGTAAACGAGGAAGATCGAGGCGATTTAATAACAGCGCGCTGACAGTAGATTTTCCCGAACCTTGTGGACCGATAAGAACTATATCTGAAGACATAAGTTCGATTTTCGATTAATTGTTTTAAATACTTATTATCTATTTTAGATATTGTCAATCTCGATCGCAAAACCTGAAGTTTCCCCCTGTTTTTTGGATGTAGCAGAATTTATCATTAATTGATAAGTCCTTATGCTGCGGTAAATTTACTATTGTTTGACGGAGGAACAATGTTCGATCGCCAAGGAAAACAAAGCAAACTCATTCAGTCGCGATGGTATTTTTTAGGTTATACCCAAGATATCGATATCTCTTTAGATACCCCATATATATTTAGTATTTATGGTCAAAGATTTGCTTTAGGGCGCAGTTGCGATCGCCAATTAAGTTGTTATTCATTACCTCAAACTGCGGATTTTTGTTTCAAGTCTTTTCCTGTCGTAGAAAAGCAAGGAAGTATTTGGTTGTGGTATGGAGAGCAAGAATTAGCTGACGAAAACTCAATTACCATAATGGATAGTTGGGGAAAAGCGATCGAAGACGATAATTGATGTTTAAGAAAATCAATTTTAAAAATGGTTAAAAAAGTTGCAATAATTGGTGCGGGTGCTAGTGGTTTGCTGTTGGCGCACTATCTATTAAAAAGAAAAGACTACCAAATAGATATTTACGAACGTCATGGCGATCCGCGACTACTTTCTGACTTAAAATCGAGGACTTATCCCCTAGCTTTAAACGATCGCGGGATGAAGGCTTTAGGTCAGATTTCGGGTTTAACTAAAGAAGTAAAGGCAAACGGTCATGCGATCGTGGCTTCTGTATCCCATAGCTACAGTGGCAAACAAAGAGTTATTCCTAGAAACAAATCTTTGACAACAATCGATCGCCTGAGCTTAATCAAGGTCTTATTAAACAGTTTAGATACAAATAACCATAAGATTCATTTTCAGCATCCTTGCGTGCGAGTAGATCTAACCTCCAAAGCAAGCTTATTTTGCCACACCAGCAGAAGATTTGACGGTCGATTACGATTTGATTATTGGTGCGGATGGAGCGCGATCTGTAGTGCGGAAAGCTTTTCTGGATACCAAGCTGTTTGAATGCCAGCAAAAATACGTCAGCGACGATTATAAAACTCTTTTTCTTCCTGTAAAAGATATCGAGCATCAGCTAGATACCGATAAAATTCATACCTGGAGAACAGATAAGCGGAACTGTAATTATTTTAGTCCCGCAGTTAGATGGTAGCTTGAATGGCGTAATTCATTTTCCTCGGAGCGATCGACAAATTAGCCAACTCAGCAGCGTGACAGAAGTAACAGATTTCTTCGGGCAAAACTTTCCCGCAGTCGCTAAGTTGATGACTTCTGAAGATGCGTCAGCGTTTTTAACCCGACCAATTGCTAGCAATCTAACCGTTCGTTGCAATCGCTTTCACTATAATGATAGTGCTTTACTGATCGGCGATGCTGCTCATGCGGTATCCCCTGCTTTGGGTCAAGGTTGCAATTCTGCTTTGGAAGATGTCTCGATTTTGAACGGACTTTTAGATGAATATACCGACGATCTGAGTCAAGTCTTAACCCAGTTTACCGCACGCCGTTTGCCTGATGCTCTTGCTGTAGTAGAACTTAGCGATTATAGCCTTCCCTCCCAAAAGTCTTTGTTTGTGGAATTTATTCTGCGAATGAGGGTAGCGCAAATTTTATATCAATTATTTCCCTAAAAAGTTTTTACCGCCTCTATTTCAAGCCCTGCACGATCCAAGTATTTCCTATGAAGAAATATACGATCGCTATCGCGGTTGGTGCAATAAGGTGAAGAAATCAAAGCTTATGTCTAGCTTATAAAACTAAAGCAATTTACATTCTTCAATAAAAACCCAAACTTATCCCCTGTTTCAAATTAGCTACTCAGAGAAAAATTAATTATAAGATAAATATTTAAAACAAATAAAAATCCTGGCAAATATAGTTTTTAATCCTGTTAATTGCGCTTTTGTCTAAGATGATAAATACAGACAGGAACTACTATTAAATCAATTAGCACGTGAAATACGGTAAAAGGGTTGGGATGGAGAAACAAGAAGCGATACACTCCCAATACGCCACCAATACTAGGCAAAATTGCACCAAACCAAAGTGCTAAACGCTTGCGACGCAATAAGAAAAGTCCAATGAAGAAATAGATAACCCCAAATCCCGCAGCACCAATTACGTGGTGTTCGAGGGGATATACCTGAAGCTGCACCACATGAGTCACGCTAGAAACAAGCATTAGAATACCAGCTAGTTTAAGAAGTTGCCTCACGATCGCAATCCTGACTTGTTACTGTACTTTTATTTGTTGATAAAACTCACATAGCTCAATTCATTGATTTTATTCCATTCGGAAATTGCGGTGCGGAATTGACTCCATTGGTCGTATACTTTTTTAAAAGCAGGACTTTTATTTGATTGCTCCGTATAATATTCTGCTGATGCTTTTTGGGCTGACTGAAGAATTTCTAGAGGGTACGATTTTAACTTTGTACCACCATCAACTAAGGTTTTTAAAGCTTCTCGGTTTAAAGCATCGTATTTAGACAGCATATTAAGATTGGCTGACATGGCTGCGGTTTTAAAAATTTCTTGATATTCAACAGGCAGTTTATCCCACTGAGATTTGTTTACCTGCACCTCTAAAGTCAAACCTGGTTCCCACCAGCCAGGATAATAGTAATAAGATGCAGCTTTATTCAAGCCCAATTTTAAATCATCATAGGGACCAACCCATTCGGCAGCATCGATCGCACCTCTTTCTAAAGCTAAATAGACTTCGCCCCCTGGTAATACCTGCACGTTTACCCCAAGACGAGACATAACTTCGCCCCCTATGCCTGGAATACGCATTTTTAAACCTTGGAGATCTTCAATAGACTGAATCTCTTTTTTGAACCAACCCCCCATTTGCGTCCCTGTATTACCCGCAGGGAAGTTAATAATATTGAAATCACTATAGAGTTCGTGCATCGTCTCCAAACCACCGCCATGATAGTACCAGGCGTTTTGCTGTTGTGCGGTTAAACCAAAGGGAACACAGCTACCAAAAGCCAAAGCAGGATTTTTGCCTACATAGTAATAGCTGGCAGTGTGTCCACACTCGACTGTGCCATTTTGTACCGCATCCAAAACTTCTAAGCCAGGAACAATTTCCCCCGCAGCGTAGGGTTCAATCGTAAAGTTACCGCCAGTCATCGCAGCAACGCGATCGCATACCGTAGTCGCACCACCGTAAATTGTATCGAGGGATTTAGGCCAACTTGTGACCATGCGCCACTTGATTTTAGGCAAGTTGCCCGCTTCAACACCAGGACTTTCCTTTGCGCGATCGCAAGCAATTAGGGCAGTGCTGGTGGCAGCAGCGATCGCGCCTCGTTTTATAAGTTGTCTTCGTTTCATCATGATTATTAAATTTATTTACTGTTTTTTCAAGGCAATTTAAACATCGAGTTGTCAATTTTGAACTGCTTAATCTACTTGGGCATAGGCATAGATATCGGCTTTCTGAAAAGGCGATCGCTCTCTTAATTTAGTGATGTAAGATTTGACTGGGCTTTCTGTCTTCAGCATTCCCAACCTTAATGCCCACAGCAAGACTCCTCCTGTTACTACATCAGCAGCACTAAAACGATTTTCTACTAAGTAATCACTATCTTGAAGTATTTTATTGAGGGGTTCGCATACTTTGGCAAACCATTGCAGTGCCTCTTCTTTACTTACTCTGGTTTGACTGGCTGTTGGTAATACCTTTTCGGGAAGGTTAGGTAAGACGTGAAACATATATTGTTCCACTGGGGCTTCTAGAGTTAAGGATGCGTAGAATAACCATTGATAATAATAAGCTCTAGCGGGGGAATCTATTGCGGGGGCGAAGCCTTTTTCTAAATATTTATCGGCTAAATAAGCACATATAGCTGCGGACTCGAAAATAGTTACTTCATCGTCTACTAAGACAGGAACTTTGCCGTGGGGATGTAGCTGCTGATACTCTGGCTGGCGAGACATTTCCATCGAAACGGTAATCAATTCATACTCAATTCCCATCTCTTCTAACAGCCACCGAGGGCGGACAGCCCTTGTCGTTGGAATAAAATAAAGCTTCATCTTTTGAACCTATGAAAATTTGCTAGTTAATTAAGAATTTTGTTCGGCAAAATGTTTAATTAAATTTTCAGGAGACAAAACGGCAGTATACTGTTGTGCTAACTCTGGTGTAGCTAACTCTAATAACACATTATTTTCTAGCCAAAACTCAATCACATCAAAATAACCACGACTACAGCGGACGCATCGCCAGTGTTCTCTTTCGGCAATAGATTCTATCTGCGATTGGTTTAAGGGAATAGAAATAGCAGCGTGAGTCGCAATATACTGACTGGACTTGTTTTCTTGATACTGAATTGCTTCTGAGTCTTTGCCAGGAATCATTTCTGTGCCAACGGGATAAACTTCAACTAGAGTTCCGTATTCGTCAGCAGCGAACGCAACATGGCTACCAGGATGAGATGGAAAAGGGGCGCAATAGCCTTGGAACAATTCTGCCAACACCTCAGCTACGTGAAGTGGGTTTTTAGCAGGAAGAGAAATATGATGAATCATTGGTTTTTACTCCAGATAGTTATAAATAGTTATAAATAGTTTATTTGATGGCAAGTAAAAACTATAAATTGTTATTTCAGTTATTTCTGGCACGATCTTTTAATCTTGCTCCTTGTTCGCGATCGCTCTTGATTCAATTTATCCATCTCTAATCCCCCAACAGGAGAAGCCGTAGTCATAACCTTGGTGCGACTTTGAGACTTCCAGTATTCATATTTGAGCAACGGAAAAGAAGCCACTTTTTTCGCCAACGCCCAGAAAAATACATAGCCAGTTAACAAGCGTTCAAATGACCCAAAACAGGATTCTCGTAGCTGTTCGATTTGCGCTTTTTGTTCGGTAACGGCAGCATTTCGGAAGTAAATGGCATCATTGTTACTGTCTAAAACCAGAGACTTGCTAAAACCCTGTTTGCTAATTTTAGGATTTTGTCCGACAGCCACTATTTCTGCACCAATATTAAAGTTTCTAACGCCGTTTGCCTGTTTTCCTGTCATGATTACGGCATTTTCGGCAGCTTGCTGCTCTTGGCTGCGTCTACCGTCGGGAATGCCCAACCAAATTAATGTACCGCGAACTACTCGATGTCCAAAGGCGTGCAGTAGATGATCTTGGGGGTTGGCACTATGTACTTCTATAGTTGCAATGCCGTAGCTGAGGGAAAAGAGTTTACTTACATAAGCCTGTAGTAATTGGTTTAACCAGGTTATATCGCCAATAACTAAAGTTCTTTTACCTGTTCGTGCCAGTAATTGTCTGCCTTGATAACATCGGATGGCTAATGTCCATAACCAAGCCCCAAAAATATATACGCCAATGTCGGCGATCGCTATTGCTGGTGTTAGAAATGCGGTTAATTCTGGTGACAAGGCGATCGAGTTAAATAGTAACCCTGATAGGGTTTTAACTAAGGGTAAAGCATGACCAAAAGGGATCGTCCAACCGACAGATATGACAATATACAGAGCCTGAATTGCCCAAGCTAAAGGAGTTTCGGTAACGTGGTTTGCCCAGTAACGACCATTTTTCAGTAATGCTTGGTTGGTAGTAGAGTTAATCGATTCACCTTGAGGGTTAGTACCAATAATGTATGGAACGTTTTTACTTAAAAAATCCTCCTTCATCATTGCCAAAACCATTAAACTTTCAGTAGTTAAGGTCATACCCAAAGGATCGGAGTGGGGAAAATCATATCTCATCTGTTTTGCCAGATAGAACAATAATTCCGTTAGAGTTTGTAGTGCAGCAGCAACCGCTACGGTACTGGGTTCGGCGGTTCGGCGATCGCTACCGTTGACAAAGATTCGATAGCGATGGTTATCGTCACTGTCTACAAAAGATGAATGGCTAATGGTAGTTAAGCCACCTTTACCTTGAGTAGAATTAATAAAGCTGCTCAATTCTCCCGTCAGGATAAACAGTTCGCCAATAGTTCCTTGGCTGGAGAGATGGTCAAAGACATTAATTGCCTGTACAGTAGAAAAGGTTTGACCAGATTGAGTGATTGCTAATACTAAAGAGTCTTTACCCAAATTGAGTTGACCAAAACCTCGATCTAACTGCTGTAAAATTTGGTTGGCAGAGATGGTGACAATGTTTAAAAAAGGAAAAACTATTTTTAAATCTTGGGTAAATTTTTCTCCGATCCACAGGCTGTTTTCTTCCCCTGTAATTAAGAGATCTACGGTAGGCATAGTTCTAATCTTACTGATTAACCCTGCCTTAAACATCAGTCTTTGTCTTTTCTCAAACCGCTGGACTTTTTCGGTTAAAAGGTAGATTAAATAATCTGCACTGCGTCGATTGAGGGAAGTCGGATTTTCCCAGTCAGTTCTAATTTGATGGAGTACTTTGGGAATCGAGTTTAGATCGTAAGCTACGGGATCTTGTCCTGTTGGAGCAGGTTTAATATAAGCTAAATGGGGATGTTCCATCATCGAGATCCACCTTTCCTTTAAATGCAGCACTCCCAATTCCTGTTGCTGACTCAAGGAATAAACGGTAATATTTTTGGCACTAACTTTTGCCACCTCACCGCTTTTCTGATCCAAATCCAAACGAAAAGATTGGGATTTGTTTAATAAAATTCGATCTACCGCAGCAGGTTCTGAAGCATATATCATATAGCCTTGTTCCCAATTGAAGCCCACGGTTATGGGTTGCCCTTTGGCGCACAAAACTAACTCTGACTCTGATAAAGTAGATGCTGTAACTAAGCCAAAACTCCCTTGGGCTTGTTCGATAAAAATTTGCGTTGCCCGATATAAATCGTTATTAAAGAATGCTTCGAGGGTAGACTGAATCAAAGATATTATTTGTAGTTTAGACCAGCTTTTTGTCGAATTATGGTCTTTAAGTGCTTTTATAAGAGCTTGTCGCAATATATCCGAGGATTTTAAAGACGCAGGCGTTATCTTGTCGGCATTAGATGGTTTTAGGTTAGATAGTTGGGAAGTGAAAACTCGCTCAAATATTTCTGCCCAAATATTTAGATCGCCTTTGCTTGGAGCAGTATTTGGCGCAGCAGCACTGGGTTTTTGTCCATCAAAAGCTGCCTCGATAGAAATAGCGATCGCCTGTTGATAAGCCAGTCTGACGGAGGGATACCACATTCCTTGAGTTACCAACAAATCGATCATTCCTGCAATCTTGGGAGAATCTCCTTTAGCACTGTTAGGAGTATGCAAAACTCTTTCCAACCACAAACCCAAGGTAGTATTTTTAACCTTCCGATCGAATATCTGCCAACTATCAAAATCGCCATTATGAGTAATACGGTGATGGACATTTTTGGTTTCGCAAATCCATTCTTTGCCCGTAAATTGCCATACCGATTCGTTTCTGGCTTTCATCCATTCATGCCAGTGAGTTTCTAACTCTGAGGGTGCAGTACCGCTGGTAGCGTAACGATAGTGCCACACTCCCATCACAGTTGACTTTAACGGTTTTACTCCTGCTGCGATCGCCTTATTACGGATCGGTGCAAAGGCTGCTTCTAAGGATTTGGTTAAGTTACCACGCTTACGATTGACAACTTTTTTACCGACAAATACAGTATAGTCATCATTTTTACCGATTACTAATCCTCCACCTGCCTGTTCCCCTCTTACTTCCGTCTCTTGTCCCATTTGCAAAGCAATAGTTCGCATTCTGGTAGGTAAAAGCTCTTGCCCATCATCGGGCTTACGTTGAGAGATTAAACCAAAGTTTCCGCAGTATAAATAATCTGCTACCCCTGTCATTAACGCTTCTAAATCGGAAAGGGAAAAGAAGGCAATCAGTAAATTGGCAACTATCAAAGCCTGAGCGAAAAAGTTATCGGAATACCAGGAAAAGATAATTACAACCAAAAGATTGAATAGTATTCCACCTATAGCTTTTACTCTTATGTATTGGGGTTTTCCCGAACAAAGACGTAGCGCGTCACTTTTACCAGGATGAGGAATAAATATTGGCTGAAAAGGTAGCAGGGACTTTAATATGTCTGCAATACTTCGATGTTCGAGAATATTGGTTAAGTTAAAAACAGATGGTTCTCTGTCGGCTAAAGCGATCGCAACTGTATGTCCCAAACCATGAAGTGCGATCGCGCTTTGCCAAATAAATCTTAGAGTTACTGAACAGATCGATAACAACAAACAAACATCGGACAATACTATCGGTTGAGAAATTCTGAAGACAATTAATAATGCGATCAGCTTCAGTCGCAACATCGCTTCGGGAATGATATTGAATAATTTAAAATACTTCTGCATTTACTTCTCCTAGCTTCTTTCAGGACAAAAAATAATCAGTACGGGCGAACTGGCCGTTCGCCCCTACCTATCACTAATCGGCACAAACTCATACCCAAACCTGTTCTCACTCGGCTGCATCTTAACTAGCTGAATCTTGCTCATGCGATCGCCTGAAGACAGAAAATTAACCTGATCTGTTGCACCCAGAGTAGAAAAGTTGGCATCAGACAGGTTGGTTTGAACGCTAATTCGGGTTGGATTGGGACTACTCTCTATTGCAGCGATTAATGCCTGGGCTGCATCATAAGCCGTAGCAGTACGCCAGTTAACATCTCCTCCCCAAAGTTGTCGTGCAGTCGAGGCAAACTTACTATTAGGACTGCTTTTAATATGCCAAGGAATTGCTAACACCATATCTTCTCCTGGTGAGCCTGCAATCTGTAAAGTTTTCGGGGTATAGACATCATCACCACCAAGCAAACTGAGACGTTTACCGTTTACCTGAACTACCTGTAAGGCTTTATCTAACGTTCCAGTATTAGCAGCCAGCATAATTGTCTCTGCACCATTATCGATCGCTTGACTCAGGCGATCGCCTGCATTAAAGTTGGCATCAGCTAGATCGAAGGTATTAACTACTTCTCCTCCTCCCAGAGATACAGCAGTGGTAAATTCGGATTGAAGAGAGTCACTGTAATTGCTTTGAGAATTGTAAAAAACTGCTACTCTTTTTTGCTGAAGATTCTCTAGCATATATTCTGCTAAACCTCTTGCTGCCAGATGATCGCTTGGGACAGTACGAAAGATATAAGGACTAAAATTGGATAGTTTGACAGAGGTACTAATTGGCGAGACTGCAACTAATTTTTCGGCTTCGTATATAGGTGCAGTGGTCAAAGTAACGTCACTGGCATAATGTCCGACTACCCCCAGAATTTCTTGATTCTGACCGAGATTGCTAGCTATTTGCATGGCTATTTCGGGGTCATTATCATCGTTAATAATTTGCACCTTTAAGGGAAGTTCGTTAATTCCTCCACTTTGGTTAATCCGATCCTGTGCCTGTGCCACACCTCGCAAAATTTCTTGGGCTGCATTGACATCACTACCAATTGGAATTGAAACGGCGATACTATAGGCTTTAGCTGCACCAATACGGGCATTGTTGAGATAAATTAAAGATTCGGGATCGTTAGCCTTAGTTTCGAGGGAAGCAGCCAGCAAAGAGGCTGCATGATAGTAGTTTCCCTTAGCAAAAGCAGCCACAGCCATTTCTTTTTCGGTGGTAGTTGTTTGCGGAATTAATACTTTTTCTCCCTGACTAAATCGAGCTTGTAGTTGAGTATCTGTCTCTACCGCATCAGCACTAACTAGAGGATCGATGGCTTGAAGATCTGCCACTTTTAAACATAAGTATCCCGCAAAAATCAAAACTGCGGTAAAAGGAACAAAAAACAAAGATTTTGCTAATAAATTACCACTAATGCTGCTTTTGGTTTGATAGTTTGTAGCTTGGAACTATTAACAGTATTGGTTTTTTGAAACTGAGCAGTGGTTATAACAGCAATATCTTGTAAGGTTTTACTAACTTCTGCTGCACTACCAAAGCGATCGCTCGGATGAGGAGACAACATCGTACTTAAGATCCATTCTAGTTTGGGACTAAGAGTTACTAGCGATCTCCAATGCCATCGATAATCGTGGGGATCGATTAACTGCTGGGGTTCTTTTCCCGTTAACAGCACTACCGCAGTAGCAGCTAGGGCATATAGATCGCTGTGAGCGTAGACGATTCCTTGTTCTACCTGTTCTGGGGGGGAATAGCCAACTTTACCCAGTGCGGTAGCAATTAGAGGTATGCTGCGATCGCTAGTTACTTCTCTCAGTTCAGATTGAGTCTTAATTTCGACTTCTTTAATACAGCCAAAGTCAATCAAGACAGGCAGTTCATCTCGATTACGCAAGATTAAATTATCAGGAGAAATATCGCGGTGAATTACTCCCATTGAATGAATATATTCTAAGATTGGTAGAACTTGCGTTAGTAATTGTTTAACTTCCGCTTCGCTAAAGCAATTGCCCTTTTTTAAACGCTGATTGAGTAAGTCGTGATAGGTTATCCCCTCGACGTAATCTTGAACCAAAAATAAACATCCCTCATTTTCCCCTTCGTAACTAAATAATTGTCGAAACTGGGGAATCTGAGAATGCTGTAAGCGATAGAGAACCCCTGCTTCTCGCTCAAACAACTCCTGGGCTTTAAGGATAGCAAACGTTCCTTTTAGTTGAGGGGCAAACTCTTTGAGAACACAACGCTCGTTAAAACGATTGAGATCTTCTGCCAGATAAGTACGGCTAAATCCTCCAGTAACCTAACTGATGTAAAATGCGGTAGCGCGATCGCAGTATATCCCCTGAATTTAGCACTACTGACTCAGTTGTTATCTGCTCGATGTTTCTCATGTGTATATACCCAATCGATTATTTTTAATAAAGCTAATTAACTAAATATGTATGGGTGTTGATTCTGTGGGCGCAGGTCGATTGGTGATACTGACTGCGATCGCTATTAATGTTCTTTGTTTAAAATCTAAGTGAGGCAAGGTTTTGATAACTAACATAGTTTTGCGATCTTTAAAAGATTGTGTAAATAGAAACTTAGAAATATCGATCGACTATCACGTTCTCTCTATTTCTCACAAACAAAGAAGAAGCTACTGCTAATATTCTGCTGGTAGCAAGCGATCATACTAGGGGTAAAATTCAGGTATTTAAACAAACTAACTGTCAAATAGGATTGAACATCTAACTTAATTTATTTGGCTATTTTCAACTGTTGTAATCTTATAAAGTTGCGAGACTGCAAACATCTGAAAAACGTCTCAAATTTACCTGAAACCAAAGCAATACGAAACATCTCACTTTCGTTGACTCGATAAGCATATACTCCTAATACTTTAGTCATCCCTAGCAATCGAATAGCCACACCAAAGTGATAAATCTGCCTGTAACAGTGGCGGATAAATTACATTTCGCAGTTAAATAAAAAGACATTCTGCATAATGTAATTTTTATGCATTCCTCTATAAAATTTTTACCCAACCCATTTCGCTTTTTATTAATTACCGAGTGGGTAATGCTTGCTAGTTGTGGTTCTCTGGCTATAGTAGAAGCTTTCCAAGGTCATACAATTCCCGTGCAGCATATTTCAATTTTATTTATTTTGGGTTTGATGGGTTTGGTTCTACCCAGTGGCAATCTATTAATTAAAGTTATTTATACTACATTAGAAATTGGCTTGATTTTTTATGGTACAGTATTGGGCTATCTCCATATTTTGCCGACACTGTATTTAATTGTCGTGATGCGGAGTTGTTTTCTATTTAAATCCGCAGGACGCTGGATTGTAACGGGAATAGTCTTTATCCTATTTTTAAGCGATCAATATAAATATACATTGCGTGCTTTACCAGCCGATCCCGAACTACAGGTTCATTTTGGAATGCACATTGTGGCAGAAACTTTAGTATTTGGTTTGGGAGTTTTCTTTGTCTTACAGCTAACCAACAAAATCTTAGCCGAACGCCAAATGAGGCAAAGATTAGCTAATGCCAACGAACAATTAAAGGAATATTCCCAAAAAATAGAAGAATTAGCCACAGTCCAGGAAAGAAACCGTATTGCTCGCGATATTCATGATTCTTTAGGTCATGCTTTAACTAGCCTAAATATTCAGATGCAAACTGCCGTCAAACTTTGGGAAAAAGAACCCACCCAAGCTCATTCGTTTCTTAACTCAGGCACAATCTTTGGGTAAAACTGCCATGCAGGAGGTACGCAAATCTATTAGTACTCTTAAGGGAAGATGCTAGAGAAGAAAAACCTATTGAAGCCAGAATTGAAACCCTAGTCGATGATTATCGCAAAGGAACGGGATTGTTAATTTGTAGCAATATTTGTAGCTGTGGTTTGGTTATCAAACCAGTGGCTAAGACTGTTTATCGTGTAGTTCAAGAATCTCTAACAAATATCTTCAAATATGCCGAAGCAACAGAAGTACGAATCGAGCTAAAAACTACTCCCGAAGAATTGAACTTAACTATAGAAGACAATGGCAAAGGTTTTAACTCCCAAACAAAAATGTTCTGGATTTGGATTAAAAGGTATGCAAGAACGAGTAGCAACCGTAAATGGTCAGTTTCAACTCACCACTTCTTCAGGCAAAGGCTGTCGCATTGAGGTGACAATACCTAAAGTTAAGTCTGCCAGAAATGTCTTGCAATTAGTAAAGTAAAAAGCGATCGCACCTTTTACCTTTCCCTTTTTCCAACCTTCACAGATTAATTTATTTTTAGGAGTTACTCATGTTAAATCTATGTTTGATTTAATTTGCGCCATGGTCGAAAGCCGTTTCCCACACCATATAAAGCTGGTGCAAGTTCTGGATAATGGCGACGCAGCACCGATACAAAACTATTATTTTCAACCCAGTCTAGACCAAATTGAGTATAAATTTCAGCCCGATAATCTTGGGTAAAAAAGCGATTGCGAAGCTAGCCGTTAGGCATCGCTTTAAGCCTTCTCGAAGCCATCAGAATAAATACCCGAAAAGCCGTATCGCTAAAACCAAAGCCTTCAGGTAAGTCTTCGGCAAATAAACCTACCATTAAATCGACGCGATCGATATCGTCATAGTAAATTTCTCTGAGTTCTCTCGCCCATTCAGGATTACTAGTAATCTCGCCAAAGGATTTGACTCGTTCCTTGCCCAGCAGTTCGCGGAAACGATTGTAGCGTGGTACGCCTCTTTCTCTGTCACGTAAAATATCTACCGCAGCCAAGTCAAATGCACCACTACCATCTTCTTTATCTAAAGCGCGTAAGAAATTGGGATAGTTATGCAAGATCAAAGCCCCTGGATGTTCGACTCCAAAAGAGTATAATAAATCTTCCATCGAGACAGATTCCATAAAGCTACGAGTACTCTTGCCAAAAATCTTGGGGAACTCTTTGGTCATTAAATGTTCACCATTAGTATGACGGTAAAAATCAAACTCATCGGGGATTAATGGGTGCATCCGATAGACAGAAACAAATTCCTCTGTCAGAGAATAGGGTGCTGCATGATGATCGGTAGGAGAACCAACAATACCGTTGAGAACTTCACTATCTCCAAAACTGCCAACAATACTTTTCACATCCTGACCCAAAATTCCCCACCAGTTGATATTCATAGCGATCTGGGTAGTAGGATTAGGCAAAATTGCGGGAGTCCACTCTACAGTATGAATTTTGGCTAGTAAATGCAGCATTGATTAATCTGGCTTTATCAAATAGCTGTTCGTCTTTCCAGTCGGGATATATTTGCTTGAGGCGATCGCAAATAAGATTATGTTCCTTAATAAACAAGGTATGGAACATACTCAAACCCGTCCACCAGCTACCTGTCGAACCAGCAAAGCCAACTAAGTCAATTCCAATTTCTGGATCGTAAAGGCAGCAACCCATTTTCTTCGATCAGCATTTTGCCATCTTGATGAGAACGCAGACTGTCTATCGTTTCCGCGTCACTGCCATATAGCTGCGATGCATCCCACCAATGAGTAACATGATTGATAAAAGTTGCAGGATTAGTATTATCATCATCGCGAGTCGGATCTTTTAAAGTTTTGGGAACTTCAAAAACATCATCTGAATCAGGTTCGGGAATCGAAATATTATTATCGGGCTGATTATTACCGTGGGTAAACCAGTCATGAGTCTGAAACTGAATCCAGGATGCAGCATGGAGATTAAGAATAGTTGCAGGGATAAACTTATCTCGTTTCAGCAATACCTTACTTACAGTACGGGGGTTGGGTGAGAGTAAATTTGGTTCGTTTACTTTGGCATCTTTTAACGGTATATTACGCCCCAAACGAGTTCCTGCCATACCCATTTCTGGATATTTTAAATCGTTGTAACTACCATCAGCAGTGCGGGCTACTAAATGACGATTATCTGGGCTAGGAGTTGGTTTTGGTAGTTTGTCTCGATCTGGTATGTGGGAGGTATCGCGCAGGTTTTGTTCCCGCGAGCGATCGCGAAATTGAATTAGCTGTAACAAAGCCAAGGGAGTGGGTAACTTATACCAGGGAATCATGGACATGATTATTTCTCCTTATTTGGCGGGTAGGGGAGGCAGAGGGAGTAGAGGAGACGGAAACTAAATTATTCTTCTAGTTGCAATTCGTACTGAACATCTTTCATAAAATTCAAGAAAAAGTCTTTAAAAATACAGCCTCTTTCTGAAGTTCCCGTACCAAACGTAAACCGTAGATCTTTAGTTTCAGCAGCAGCTTTGGCAATTTGGAGGATTACAACCGTTTCTTTAGGGATGGTAGGATATGACAACATACCGTTAAACGTAGATGCTTTCGTTGCAATTCTGGGTGCTTGAGGTGTTGGGGCATATTCGGTAAAAATATCTTCAACTGAACGATGGAGATTATTTTTTAAAGTTCTTAGAGAACCTGCGGTTGCCTGTACCACTTCCCCAATATTGTGACCCACATCTAGAGGATGAACCTCTGAAGCAAGATTACCTTGAGAGTAATTCATAATTTTTTGTTGAGATTCTATACCTTTGAAATACTTCCAAGGAAAAATCGCCTCGCTAAATTTTTGAACGGTATATTCGGCTATCTTGGTAATTTCAGCAGGAATTTCTCGGTTAAAAAATCTTTGGTTAACTATTTGCACCATTTCATAAGCCAAAACCTCATCTGAAGCATTATTTCTTAATAACTGAGCAATTAGTCGAACATCGTCTTGGTTGTAACCCGTAGCTACCTTTTCTGATAAATAACCTCGTCTTGGTCGGTATGTCGGATTGGAACTAGATTCAAAAGGTAAAAACCATAAATCGCGATCGCGATCGTAAAATTTAGTCGAAGGGAAATATAGTTGCACCCACCAGGGTAAAGACTGGGTTTCATAATAATGCAGGCGATCGACATCGCCAGAGCTTTCGATCTGTTTGATTTGGTCTGGATCGAAAACAAAGATCAGATCTAGTACAAAAGGAATAGTAATTCGTAATGGATTGAGCAAAGATGGAACGGAATTTAGCATTATTCTCTATCCTGTTATTTATCAAGTAAATCGACTAAATTGACTTAGATGTCTGCGTTTTATGGATAAGTTGGGCTGTGGAAAATGTAAATTATATTGAAGAGAAGCGCGATCTCCCTAAAGAACTAAAAATAGAATGCATTCTAGTGATACCTCTTACTTTTTTAAACATACCTCTCTTTTTGCGCTAGCTAAAAAAATTAATTTTTTTGAAGCTCTCCAATTCGCTTTAAGGCGCTTATGGCGTAAGATTCTTTTCCTTTTGTCTGTTCGTAATATTCTGCTGCTTTTTGATAGGCTTTGATCGCTTCTGTTTTTTTTCTTTGTAGAGTTAGGGTAAAGCCCTTGGCATAATAAACATCGCCGTTATTAGAAGAAAGTGCGATCGCCTTATCGTAATCTGCAATTGCCAGTTCGTGCTTCCCTAGTCCTGAGTAGGCAATTCCTCTACTAACGTAGGCATCAGCATTATTTGCATCGAATTGTATTGCCTTCTTATAATCTTCTATTGCCCATTGGTGTTTTTGTTGAGTCGAGCGAGTAATACCTCGATTAATATAAGCATTGACATTACGAGAATCGAGTTTTGTAGCTCGATTGTATGCCTCAATCCCCCGCTTGTATTCTTTTCGTCTGAAGTGAATAACCCCTTTGTTGACATAAGCATCTGCTTTTTCGAGATTATCGCGACTTTTTTTAATAATGTTGGGGAAATTATCCAGATATTTGCGATCGGCTTCTTCTTTTCCTCTTGTATAGTAGTCGGCGGCGATCGCTTGTAAGATAGGAGAAAAGCCTTCTGAAATAGAAGAAGGAGTTTGATCGACTGGTGGTTGAGCTAAAATTGGTACGTCATCGCAGAGCGAGCGATCGCTCTCATCTAAATCGGGTTTACTCTTGAAATAGTGGCGCGCCCACTCGCAGCTAATTTTCAGCATATCTTCAATATCTCCCACTCGCAAAATTTCCGCTGTCTCCCCTGATGCGGTGGCAATTCGCTTGCCGTCGGGGCTAAATACCACGCTTGTCACCCAATCTTGATGTCCTGAAAGCTGCTGTAACTCTTCTCCTGTAGCGGTAGACCAGACCCGTGCTGTCTTGTCCCGTGATGCGGTGGCAATTCGCTTGCCGTCGGGGCTAAATACCACGCTTGTCACCCAATCTTGATGTCCTGAAAGCTGCTGTAACTCTTCTCCTGTAGCGGTAGACCAGACCCGTGCTGTCTTGTCCCGTGATGCGGTGGCAATTCGCTGACCGTCGGGGCTAAATACCACGCTTGTCACCGAAGCTTCATGTCCTCGAAGCTGCTGTAACTCTTCTCCTGTAGCGGTAGACCAGACCCGTGCTGTCTTGTCCTCTAATGCGGTGACAATTTGTTTGCCGTCGGGGCTAAACACCAAGCTTGTTACCGAAGCTTCATGTCCTCGAAGCTGCTGTAACTCTTCTCCTGTAGCGGTAGACCAGACCCGTGCTGTCTTGTCCTCTAATGCGGTGACAATTTGTTTGCCGTCGGGGCTGAACACCAAGCTTGTTACCGAATATTTATACCCTTCAAGCTGCTGTAACTCTTCTCCTGTAGCCGTATCCCAGACCCGCGCTGTGTCCTCTAATGCGGTGACAATTCGCTTGCCGTCGGGGCTAAATACCACGCTTGTCACCCAATCTTGATGTCCTGAAAGCTGCTGTAACTCTTCTCCTGTAGCGGTAGACCAGACCCGTGCTGTCTTGTCCTCTGATGCGGTGGCAATTCGCTGACCGTCGGGGCTAAATACCACGCTTGTCACCCAATCTTGATGTCCTGAAAGCTGCTGTAACTCTTCTCCTGTAGCGGTAGACCAGACCCGCGCTGTGTCCTCTGATACGGCAGCAATTCGCTTGCCATCGGGGCTAAATACCACGCTGGTCACCGAACCTGGAAGTTGCTGTAACTCTTCTTCTGTAGCGGTAGACCAAATTCGTGCTGTCTTGTCCTCTGATGCGGTGGCAATTCGTTTGCCGTCGGGGTCAAACACCACCCTTGTTACCGAAGCTTCATGTCCTCGAAGCTGCTGTAACTCTTCTCCTGTAGCCGTAGACCAGACCCGCGCTGTGTCCCCTGATACGGCAGCAATTCGTTTGCCATCGGGGGGGCTAAACACCACCTTCGTCAGCAAATCTTCATGTCCTGAAAGTTGATGTAACTCTTCTCCTGTAGCCGCATCCCAGACCCGCGCTGTGTTCCCTGATGCAGTGGCAATTCGCTTGCCATCGGGGCTAAACACCACGCTTGCCACCCAATCTTCATAACCTGGAAGCTGCCGTAACTCTTCTCCTGTAGCCGTAGACCAGACCCGCGCTGTGTCCCCTGATGCAGTGGCAATTTGTTTGCCGTCGGGGCTAAACACCAAGCTTGTTACCGAAGCTTCATGTCCTCGAAGCTGCTGTAACTCTTCTCCTGTAGCCGTATCCCAGACCCGCGCTGTGTCCTCTGATGCGGTGGCAATTCGCTTGCCATCGGGGCTAAATACCACGCTTGTTACCGAATCTTGATGTCCTGAAAGCTGCTGTAACTCTTCTCCTGTAGCCGTATCCCAGACCCGCGCTGTGTTCCCTGATGCGGTGGCAATTCGCTTGCCATCGGGCTAAATACCACACTTCTTACCGAATCTTTATATCCTTCAAGCTGCTGTAACTCTTCTCCTGTAGCCGTAGACCAGACCCGCGCTGTGTCCCCTGATACGGCAGCAATTCGTTTGCCATCGGGGCTAAATACCACGCTTGTCACCCAATCTTGATGTCCTGAAAGTTGATGTAACTCTTCTCCTGTAGCGGTAGACCAGACCTGAACTATATTATTATCCTTAGTAGCTATTAGTTTACTGTCGGGGCTAAATATTACATCTATACCCTGTAAACGCAGACGCTCTTTCCATCCCTGTTGATTATAGTGAATTGCTTGCCCTAACATACCTTGAACCTTTAAAGAAACCTCCTCTTTTCCTATCCGAACATTTTTTAGTTGCTTTTTAGCTTTAATTGCTGCCACCATTGCATCTAGTTGATTATTTGCTTGTAGATTTGCATCTAAAGTTTCTATCAAAGCATTAATCTCTTGTATCCGTGCAATGTTCAAATTTAGTAACGCCCAAATTGTTGTTCCGCTTAATAGTGCGATCGCAGTTGAGATAGCAAACCAACGTTTTTGGATATTTTGCCGTCTTTGCTTAACACTGTGTCGAACAAATTCTGTTTCTACTTGATTCAACCAATTATTTTTACCAGAGTTCAATACTTCTTGGTTTAAAACATCTAAATAAGGGCTGGCATTCCATAGATACTTTTCTGATTTTTCTTGAGAATGTTGTTTATTTGGCGATCGCCCTGTGAATGACATCAACCAATTGATTATTGCTTTAACCTCATTAGTGCGATCGCTAGATTTTAGATTTACATTGATGTCGTTCCACTCCTCCGCAGCAGGGGTCAATCGCCTTTGCAGCAGTATATTCTCTTGGGTTTCTGGTGACAAGATTAGCTTTTGCCATCTTGTCACCAGGGCATCGTGGACGGGTTCTACATACTCTTCTCCTTCGGTATCTCTGCCAGTGGTGAATAGTCGTGCTGCCACAAAATGATTGATTATTTTTTTTACATCTTGGTTTGTGGGTTCGGGATAATCTAATTCGGATTTGAAGACTCTTCTGCGAGTTATTTCGTTACCGTTTAGAGATACCATTCGCAACATTACATTATTAATTGAAAAGTTAATTTCTTGTTTTACTAATTGATACGTCCTTTCGGCAGCTTGTGCTAGTGAACCCTCAACACCACCTAAATCTAGATAATCAGCTTCAGCGATAGTGCGATCGCTTCTTTCCCCATTTTCTTCTGCTTGGAGATATTTTAAGTAAAGCTCACTCAGGGTGAACGAAAGTAGCGGTAAAATACCTGCTTTGTCGATCGCTTCATCAATCAGGCGATCCACTAACTGAGGAGACTCAAAAAACAACGTTCTTTGGGCAGCAGGCTCTTCAATAGCTTGCTGTAACTCTTCTCTATTCATGGGAGTTACGATAAATCGCCCCTGTTGCCAAGCTTTTTGCCAATTGGGTTCGTCGTTCACTTCATCCTTAATTTGAGATTCAAAATCAGAACGTAAGGTCAACACAATCCGAAATTGTGGATACTCGTCGAGAACTCAGCCAATAAAGTAAGAAAATTCCTTCTTTCTTGCTGATTTCGACTGAGGGTAAGTAATTCCTCACTCTGGTCAATTACCAACAACAACTTGGATTCAAAATTACGTTTAGCCTGATAGTCAAACCTTTCACATAGAAGCTTAATTTGTTCTGGCAGAGGCAGATTGATGATTGAAGAACCAGATGTCGATCGTGTCAGAATTTTATTTAGCTCTTTAAACGGCGATCCGCCAGGTCGCATGGGATCGAGAATCTCCCATTGCTGCTCGTTTGATTCTGCTTTAAGAGTCGGAATCAACCCCGCCTTAACCAAGCTAGATTTACCCGAACCCGAAACACCCAAAACAATAGTCAGAGGTTGCGCTTTAACTACGTCTGCTAGCTGTTGACTGAGGATTGTTCTACCAAAAAAGCGATCGCTATCTTCTGTGTCAAATGAGGCTAAACCTTTGTAGGGATTAGTGTTTTTATTTAGTTTGAATTTTGGTAATTTGTCAGGATTGAATTTGGGTAGAGGAAAGATATATTCCCCTTTTAGGTAAACATATTCTCCTGTTTCTGGGTCGTATTTTCGAGGCTGAGATAAACCAGGGGTTTGTCCGACTGCGACTTGTCCTAGTTTGTTTTGCAGATAGGCGAAGAGTTCTTGAACGGTAATTATTTCATCTTCAACAATGGCATCGATGAATTTATCTTTACCTTCGTCAGAATTGCTTCGCAGTACCTTGAGCAATAAGTGAGCAAAAGGAGAATTGCCGTTCTTTTCTCCTCTCTGTCCAAAACGAGATAAATCTTGCGCCTCTTCATCATAAGCAGCAGAAGTAATTATTTGCTCGGTTTTGTGTTTGATAAAGCGATCGTAACTCTGTTGATAGAGTTTGCGAGAGGGTATAGCATTTCTACCCTGTCCGATCCAGGAAATTCTGCCAGCAAAGCAACAGTCGAGAATCATCAATAGATGATGACAGTCTAAGGAACTAAAAGCTTCATAAAGCTGCTGCATCGATAACCAAGTATTTTTATGATTGGCTTCTGCATCTTGAGGCATAAAGTATCCCGCAGGTTTTCCAACTTCGCTATCTTGTGCTGATTCAGCAAATCCATGACCCGCAAAATAGAATAAAACGCGATGCCTTCGGCTAGCTCCGCAATCGCTTTTATCGACTTGAATTGGTTTATTATCAAAAGGAATGGTCTTATGTTTCAGAGCTTTCACCAGGCGATCGAGTTTTGCTTTAGTTGCTCTTTGATTGAGTAATAGTAAAACTTCATAGCCATAAATATCCTTAAGAACACTAGCCAGTCCCACAGCATCAGAGACAGCATTCTTGAGTTTAGGAATATGCTCGTATTCGTTAATGCCAATAATAATTGCCAAACTCCGCTTAATCTTAGACACTGTTGTTTCTCCTTGGCGATCGATTAGAAGCTTTTATCTTTAATGTCTGCGTTTTATCTTAGTGTTGTTCTTAGTCTCTCGATCTCATAAAACTCATAGAAAAACTCACCTAAATTCGGTACTGCCTCGCTTACTGAAAGACTGGTCGAAATTATAGTTCGAGTGCTTCTACTAACGCTTTTAAACCTGCTTCAGTCGTAAAGTAAGTCGTATGATCGCAAGCTACAGTGGGCAGAATTTTAGGCTGGGGCGATCGCTCTTGACTAACGCTTTTAATACTGGCAAGACTCACGGCAATGTCATTCGGTTCGCCCCCAAACACCAAACCGTCAATGACTTTATTAATTGCTGGGGTAAACAGTTTTTTCATTAACCGTTTAAAGCGATTTTGAGACTGTAGTATTTGAGTCGATCTATCGCCTGCAATAATGGTGTAAGGTATCTTAGGATCTGGGTTAAGGGCGATCGCTTTAATAAATTCGGAATCTGGCTGCATTTGGTCGAGGGCATTATCTATGTTTTCGACGAACTCTAAGGATTTAGCCACTAAATCCGCGACGATTTTGGCAGGTAAAACCAGACCAGGTATTTGATTCAAACCCATTCCTAGTAGGGCAAAACTCATATCTTGCACTGTTGACCAGGGAGAACCAGCATTAGGAGTTCCCAACATTACGAGATGTTGAACTATCTTGTTCCCCCCTTCTCGTTCAATAAACCAGCGAGAAACTAAGCCTCCCATCGAATGAGCGATAATATGTAATTCTTTGGCATGATTTGCTCCTAAACCGACAGCTTCTAGTCGTTGTTTGAGCAATAGAGCATTTTCTTCGATGGTAGTATGAAGATTTTCGTAGTCGAAAGTTAAAACTAGGTCATAGGCTTCCCGTAGTGGACGCTGTTGACCGTTTACCGTTACTTTTGCCTGTTGAATGCTTGTTACTAAACTTTCGGTATCGCCGATAATACCGTGAATATAAAGAACTATTTTTTGGGCGTTAGCAACTTGCTGTTTGACTGCTGCTAAATCTTGTTCGTAAATGACATTAAAATTATCTTCTCCCTGCACTTGGGCTGTTGCGAGAATGGGATATTCATAGTTATGTCCTAGCTTTTGATGGCGCAGCTTTTTGAAGAAAATTTTAATCGAACCACCCAGGCTACGACTACTAGTAGTCGGTTGCGGTAAACGTTCTAGCTCGATCTTAATTTTATCTTCCTGCTTAACACCGTAACCGAGAGGTAAGAAAAACTCCCCGTCATAGCTTATCGGTAAAATGTATTCATCTGCTGCTAAATTTTGGTTCACCAACAAGGTTAAAGGTGCATCCTTTGTAACCGAATCAAAATTATTAACATCGAATAATTCCACCGCGCTCAACCAGGATCGCTACCGCGACTGGTAGTAAATTGCCACGGTTCAATTACTCCTGCTTCATCCCATAATGCAGGTGGCGTAATCAGATTACCGATATCTCTTGTCGTCTGAGAAACAGTGGTTAGAGTTACTTTGGCTTCTAAACTAGGATGGGATTGCACTTCGAGCAAATTATTTAACAGTTTGACACTGCGATCGCTTTTTAATGCTTCAGCATCTCTTGGTTTAACAATGGTTACGGCTATTTCTTTGGTAATCCAATCATCATATTTTATTCCAGCAGGAGCAGCATTACGGCTATAGATGCGATCGAACATGAGAGCCAGACTGCTTTTTGGTGCTGTACTTCTCGTTCTATTTGGTGGCTCAAATCCCTCTTGTTCTCGTAAATTCGCACTAAAATCAGTCTTACTGACAATGAGCTTAAAAGTATCCTTGTACTCAGTAATACCCTGTTTTAAAAAATCATCTGGAATAGACAGGGTTATCTCTTCGTTGGCAAACATTCCTGTCTTTTCTGCTGTTTTCTCTGGAAGTACTACGCTACTGCCGATCTTTGTTCCGTCTTCATACAAAATACCTTGTATAGAGTAATCTTCTGCCAGATCGAGGACGTTGGCATATAGTTTGTCTTTACTGTGATTGAGTAATTGAATTTGGATAACTGGTGGTTTCCATGCTCCATTTTCGTACCTGTATTCTAGGCGCAGTTCGGAAGTAGAAGTATTAGTTATAATCTCTGGATTTTCATTAGCTGTAATTCCATCTTCTCCTTGATAACCCACTAGCTCGATCTCCATCTCCACATCTTGAGACTTAATACTGCTTTGGGGACTTTTTAAATTGAGAGTATTACGCCAACGAGCGATCGCTTCTAAGGCGGCAACGGCTTCTCGTGCATTATTGATTGGCGCAACTAGAGAACGTTCATCTTGTACGATCTCGTAATATCCGTCACAAAATTGTAAACAAAGATCGGCATCTGTAGGAATGTCTACTTGTTTAACGTACAAAGATTGCCCTCGATCGGCTTGCGAGATCTCTTGACTGGCTAGGGTTACGCCAGCTTCTTCTCCTTGCAGACATACTTTTAAAAGCTCCAAAGGCAAACTGGTGACAACTGCCCAATAACTTTGATTTTCGCTTATATTTTCTAAACCTTGAGTAATTTCTACCTGGCTTTTTTGGGTCAAGACTTTGGTAACTTTAGCTTCTGCAAGAGCGTGGGATAGCTTGAGATCTTCAGTGCTTCCTACAGGAAATATAGCTAGTAAAGTAGTTTCTTCAGTAGAAGATGATTTAGGAATACCCTGTATTACCCCACCATCAATTGACCAACCGCGATCTTCGCTCCCAAGCTCGCCATAACTTAGGGTAAAGTAGAAAGGGCGATCGGGAATTGCATCTCCTAAAAACAATTCTTTTAGATCTTCTGGATTAGTTGCTTCTAGTTGAGGTACTTGATCGGCAACATTTCCCCTAATTAAAGCCTCGATATTTCTGGCTAAATCTAAATAGGATAAACTGCCATTGGTTTGCTCTAGGCTTTTGAGCAGAAAGTAAGAAAAAGCTCCTCTGGTTGCACCATCCTCTCCTCGATATTCTTGAGCATACTGGAAATCTCGACAAGCTGCTAAGAGAATATGTCTGCCTTTAGGTAAATCTAATCCTGTCTTTTTCTCATCAACTTTTTGAGAAGTCAATAAAAGATTGCTGAAGGTTGCATCCTGGGCAAAGATAAAGCTAGATAAATCGCGATCTCTCGTATCTTCAGGAGCAAGACGCACTCCTTGAGGAATATTGCGAGTTCCCGAACCAGAATGACAACAATCAAGAATTACAATAATACGGGGATTTTTGGCTGCTACTTGAGCTAGTAAATACCTCAGTTCTTTATCGGCTAAATCATGATTTCCTGGGATACGGCTATCGTAACAAACTAAAGTTTCATCTAAGCCATCTGGTTCTAAATGCCCAAACTCTGGGGGAGCTTTTTCTTGTCCTCCGTGTCCTGAATAATAGAATAAAGCAATATCATCCTTGTCTGCTTGAGTTAGGTACTGTTGAAAGCCATCAATAATCCCTTGACGAGTAGCAGCTTCATTTATCAGTTTTTTGGGTTGATTTAGCGTCCATTCTCCAGCGATCTGACTTTGCAGATATGTTTCTATAGCATTGATATCATTCTCACAACCTTTTAATGTGGGTATGGGAGAAGTATAGCGATCGATTCCTACGAGTAGTGCATATATGTTATTAGACATCTTTCTTGCTCCTTTATTGTGTTTATAATTAATCTTTTAAAGATTGAGATTTTCGTTATTCTTTGAGAATATTTATTTCAATGACGAGTATAAGAACGTTCAAATTTGGTTTTAAATTGCTCGGCGATCGCGACTAGAATTACTGACAGAATTGACAGGGTAATTAATAATATTTGTGTGTTGCTAGTCTCGGTAACTATAGCTATAGCAGCAAGAGCGATCGCGATACTAATTAATATTTGTTTGAGGCGAATTGTTGTTTGATAAGTTTTGCTACAGGTACGACAGATTTGTGTATGTTGTTTGAATCTATCTAGGGTAGCTTTGTCTGGTTTACGATCTATCTTTTCTGGGGCGATTTTTGAGGTTGTATAGCCTTGATAAAAAGGTAAGCTTTTGCCATATTTATCTAACCATTTACGATATTCTAAAACTAAAACATCGGATGTTTTTAAAGGCAAAAATGTTTTTTGCATACTGCGATCGCCTGATTCAATTAGAGACTGTTGGGCAACAATAAATGCTGAATCTTCTTCCAAAATTCGATTGCTTTCTAAATGAGCTAGCCAACGAGGTTTTAACTTATTTAAAATCCAAAAATTGCTATAGTTCCGCAATAAAAGACGACAATGACCTTTCCCTGTAGGAATAGAATAAAGAGCAGTGCCAATGGTTATATTTTTGCTGATATTAAAGCCATAGGTTACTAAATTCGGGGCAGTAAAATCTAGTTCGATCCAGTTATCATTGGCTTGCTGAGAATATTGATATTTTCCCTGAATGCCTTTAATTGAGCTTTCTAGAATTTCCATTACTAAAGGTTGGGCTTTTTTGCGATCGCCTAAACCTCCAGCATGGCTAATATGCACGTGAGCGGGATCGAGAGCATTTTCGATTAAATAACTTTGATCGTAGGGTAAATCGATGGCAAAATCTGTAGCAGCAAATTCCGCCGTATCTAGCTTAGAGATAGTAGGAATTAAATTGACCTTGGCTAATTCTTTTTGTCCGCGCCAAAACCAAATCATTCCTTGTTTTTTTATCACAGCAAAAGATTCTACACAGGCATTATGAGGAATTGTTGCTTCATCTGGTAATTGAGGAATATGCTGACATTTTCCCGTAATGTCAAACTGCCAACCGTGATATAAACATTCAATTTTTCCTGCTATAATTTGCCCATCGGAAAGTTTAGCAGCACGATGAGGACAAATATCTCGCAGACAAGCTAATTTACTATTTTTATCTTCAAATATCAGAAAAGGTTCGTCATATAAAGTAAATCCATAGGGATACTTGTTAGAAAAATCTTTAACAAAAATAATCGGATACCAGCAATCTTTCCAATCTAATTTTTCTCGATCTTCTAATGCTGAAATAGTTTCAGTTTTCTCAGGAGTAAGTGTCATTACTTATTACTTATTACTTATTAGTCAATCAACGTTAGGACATTTTCGAGACCGATCTGCTAAGACAGTGGCGTTCCGCACTTGATACAAAACTTGCCCGTAGTAGGATTCTGATGACTGCAATTACGGCAAACAATCCGATTTAAGACTGGATTAGCAGGTTGAGGTAAAGTATTGTTACTATTTCTAGAGCGAACCTTGGTGGTTGTATTAGCCTGGGCAAGAGGTTGAGAAGTTTGTGGGGAAGTTGTGGGAACAGGTACGGTAGATACTTGATGTCTTTGGGCAAAGTGTTCCATCAGCATACGGTGATAAAAGATATAACCCCCACCCACTTTTTTCAGCAACAGGCGTTCAGAAGCATAATCGAGGAAGCGAGCATAATTCCAGGGAATACGACCTTTGCGGTAAAGAATTCGGCGCAGGTTAAAGTGTTGGATACAGGTAACTCCCCCATTTAATAGCCCGAAAATCAGCCCGAACATCAGCCCGAAAATCAGCCCGTCACTCAGCCCGTCACTCAGCCCGACAATCAGCCCGAAAATCAGCCCGAAAATCAGCCCGAACATCAGCCCGAAAATCAGCCCCATTATGATGGAGTTTTTGCGAGAACTCCAAATTCCCTGATTGGGAACTGTTCTTTGCTTTACTTCAGTACTACTCATGCCACTATTAATTACGCCAATCAGCCCGCCAATCAGCCCGAACATCAGCCCGAAAATCAGCCCGAAAATCAGCCCGTCACTCAGCCCGTAACATCAGCCCGACAATCAGCCCGAACATCAGCCCGCCCATCAGCCCGAAAATCAGCCCTTGGCGAATAATCCTGGACTTAGCCCTTTGCCATGACCACTTCATTTGCTCGAATAAGGTGATTTCTGATGATAACCCAGCCATTACTCCTCCAATCAGCCCGAAAATCAGCCCGAAAATCAGCCCGAAATCATCAGCCCGTAACTCAGCCCGTAAACATCAGCCCGTAAATCAGCCCGTCACTCAGCCCGTAAACTCAGCCCGCCAATCAGCCCGCCTAAAATAAAGTTACTAATTCGATACCATCTTCTCTCCCATCGACCTTCCAGCAGGGTTGGCTGCATCTTCTCGATCAGAAAAATCATTTTTGATTCCTCAACCATCGTGGTTGCTAGCCAACTGAGCCAGTGCAAAACTTTTTCCTGGGGATATGGGGGCGAATTATGCTTTTGCGTCCCACTTACCCGATGACGTAACACTCGCTCGATGTAGCTATCAAATAGGTGTCGGTAGCGATCTTCTGATGAAAGAAACTCCCGTAATAAATCTTTTATTGTCCAATCTCGATAAGCGACGCTCATAATATTGAGAATCAGGGGAGTTTGGGCAAATTGTTCTAGTTCTTTATCCTGCTGTAACAGGGTTTTTAAGCCAGACAGGGAAGTACCTGCTTGATGCAAGGATTGATATAGCTTTTTTCTAGAAAGAGGTTTGATACAGAGCGCACTACTAAGTTGTAAACGCTCGGTAAGTGCTTGATAATCTTTAATCCGACTACAAACCACCATCTCGGTAATGTTATGAGTGATAATAAATTGATTTAAAGCTCGAACACAAGCATCCCGCTTTCCCTGCCTGTACTTCATCTAGCCCATCCAGGAGTAAGATTAACTGCTCTTGTTTAAGCCAAGGCTCACTCCAAGTCAGAGGAACTTGATATTTATCTTTTAGTTCTTCAATTAACCATTTTTCTATGGGTTGCTGCTTCTGTCCCCAGGAAGAGAGGTTAAACACGATCGGAATTGGCTTCGTTAAATCTTGTTCGGTTTGAGCAATCAGCTTTTTGGCTAGTTGTAATAAAGCAATAGTTTTCCCCGAACCAGGATCGCCCAAAATTAATAGGGTTTTGCCCTGTCCCGTTTGATTTAAAATATCTGTGGTCTGTAATTGGTCAAAAGATTCATCTAATTCTACTGGTACATCTTCATCAGGTTCAAAGGGTTTAATTACCGCATGGGAACTATTTTGCCAGTCGAGGTTAATCAAATTATTGCCATAGAGAGAGGGCTTGAGAAAACCCTCGATCCAGAAATCTTTGACTTTGGTTAACAAAGTTTTGCGCTGTCTATATTCGTCTTGAGTTAAGCCTTTACGAATTACTGGAGTTTGCCCAAATTCATCCCAAGTATCTCTGGCGCGATCGCGATATTGTTTATATTTAGCTTCTTTTTTAATTGCTTCTTTGAGCATTTCGATCTGTTCGGCGGTCAGATCTGACTGCATAAATGAATCTGGCTCATCGTTTAAATTAGTCGAACTAGTTAAATTAGTTAAATCAGTCGATGTTACTGTTTCTGGGAACAAAGTTAAAGGTGACTTCTTCTTCAGGACGGGTTTTAAATGTTCAGAAGCGATCGCCGACTCATGGAGTCTGTGGGCATTTCTAGAGCTACGAGAACGAGAAGTATTAGTCCGCTCGATCTGAATCTGAATTGCATTGCGACCAAACTTGTAAGACTCCTCAATCGATTTTCCCCAGCTTAATGCCCGATAAAACCCCGTAGCAAAAGCGATCGCTGCATCGTCCCTAATTTCGTGGCTCATGCCAATGACATAATTAATATGTCGCACGATCGCACTCGCTTGAATCTCACTATAGCAAGCATTGAGCAAAACACACTCAACTTGGCGATCGAAAAGCTCAAACAGATTTGATAGAGCATCAGTACTAACATTCTGTTCTCGTCCAGCTTGATTCTGTAGTACCAAACCTTGCTCTCCAGTGCCATGACCACAAAAATGGACGATTCGTGGTTCTTGCTCCAGGAATAAATTCTGCAACTCTTCTGGTCGTACTTCTAATTCAAACTCCATCTCAAATTGAGACTGGTTTTGAGAGCGTTTAATAATATTTTTTAAGTCTTTGATTTCTCGCTTTAGCTTCAAATCGTTTCTGGGGTTTGAGCTTAAAATCAGAATCTTTTTTTTCATTTTAATTTCCAACTTCCAAAACTATTGCGCTGTTAAATAAAAGTAAAAACAGAATCGCCAATACTTAAATCGGCAGCAACTTTTTTAGACAAAGCAATTAATTTTCACCCGCATCAAGTCCGACATGAATCATAAGCATCTTGTTAAAATAAAGATTGTTATTGTCTCTACTTACTCGATCGTAGAAATTTTTTAAAAAGTAAACATCCCAAAAACGTCTTGTATTTCACCCAAACCAAAGAAATAAGTAGCTTCTAACTTTAGTTGAATAATTGAGTATATTTTCCTATTACTAAAGTCTTGAAGATACACAGCTACAGCTAAATGACTAACAAGCCTGCTTAATAGAATTAGCATAGATGGCAATTTGCGATCGATTTTTCAAATTGAGTCGATTGAGAATATGAGTAACATGACTTTTGACCGTTCCTTCGGCAATATAAAGCTGTTGGGCGATTTCACGGTTTGTACAGCCAATGCCAATCAGATTTAATACTTCTACTTCTCTGGGAGTCAATTCTGCCAATTCTAGCGGTTCTGTTTCATCTTGCTTATCGATCATTCCCTCCAGCATTCTTTCCATCAGTCCAGGACCCATCTGAGAGTATCCGCGATAAACTAATCTAATTGCCTGGGCTAACTCTTCTACGGGCATATCTTTAAGCAGATATCCCTTTGCTCCTGCTCTAATCGAATGGGTAATATATTCATCTTCATCAAAGGTGCTGACGACCAAAACTTTGGTGTCGGGAAACTTCTGACAGATAATTCTGGTGGCTTCTCTACCATCCATGATGGGCATCCGAATATCCATTAAAACCACATCAGGCTGCAATGCCTCTACTTGCTGAATCGCAACCTGACCGTTATTGGCTACCCCTACCACTTCGATATCCGATTCTAGGTTTAACATGGCTCTTAATCCCTGACATACTAGTTCTTGGTCGTCTACTAACAAAAGATGAATCACAGCTAGCCTCAATTCCTAAAAGATACTCTTTCAATGCTTACGAGCGACCCCGCGTTATGCGAAGCGGTATGCTTTAGTACGCCGAAAGGCGCAAGACAAAGGCTTTAGCCGCATGTACGCGCGAGTTTTACTGCCTAAATATTTCAACAAGTTATGTTAAATCATATAAAAAGTAATAAACATAGCAAATCAATCTGTTTTTATTGTTTACCGATCGCCTTATTTTGTATACCCCCAGTTTTTTAATGATAAACTGATGTTGCGCAACTAAAAAAAATATGATATGGCATCGGTTAAAGCCTCTGTTCGGGGTTTGGTTGAGATCGAAAAGGCGATCGCCCGTAAGGGTTGGAAAAAAAGCAGCGACATCCCATTATTAGAAGCAAGTAGAATACTCGAACCAGATAAAAACTGGCAGGAGTTAGGACCTTATGCCTATGGTTGCAGTCGTCAAACTTGGGAGCGATTTTTGCGGGGGATTTCCATTCGCGATCGCAGTTTTCGGGCTTTTTGTCAGGCATTAGGTATTAATACTGATGATGTTATTAAACCCAATAGTTACTTAAAAGAAGATTGGGGAGCAGCCCCAGACGTGCCAACTTTATACGGACGACAGCAGGAGTTAGCAACTTTAGAACAGTGGATTGTTAAAGAACGCAATAGAGCGATCGCGATTGTTGGTTTTGCGGGGATTGGTAAGACTAGTTTAGTGAGGGGTGGTATCGGCAAGACAGATTTATCTCTGCACCTGGCACAGCAAATTAGAGGGGAGTTTGATTGTTTAATCTGGCGGAGGTTATTAAGTGCGCCTCCTGCCCAGACGCTTATTATCGAATTGATTGAATTTGTCTCGGATGGTGATGCCACTAACTTAGCTACTACAGTTAGCGATTTAGTGACTCAGCTATTGCAGTATCTAAAGCAGCGTCGTTGTTTAATAATTTTAGATAACGTTGAATCTGTTTTACAAAGCGGGGATGGTACGGGAATTTGTCGCCCTAATTATGAAGGATACGGAGAATTATTCCAACGATTAGGCAAAAGCGAACACAAAAGCTGCCTTTTGCTAAATAGTCGCGTCAAACCCAGAGATATCGAAGAGATGGAAGGAGTACATAAAGTGCGATCGCTCGAACTAGATGGCTTGGATATCCCAGCAGGGAAAGCTATTTTTGACGACCTCGCACGGACTTATAATGCTAATTTTCAGGGTACAGAACCAGAATGGCAGAAGTTAATTACTTTTTATAGTGGCAATCCTTTAGCTTTAGAAGTAGTTGCCAGACATATTCTCAGGCGATTTGGAGGCAAATTAACAGAGTTCCTAAACCATAACTTAATGGTGTTTGGCAAAATTCGCGACCTTTTAGATTGGCATTTTGCCCGCCTTTCAACCGCCGAACAAAACATTCTGTACTGGCTGGCACTTAACCCAGAAGCTGTATCGATCGCCGAACTTAAAGAAGATTTAGTTTCCCCCACAGAGGCTAAATATCTGCCCGAAGCGTTAGATACCTTAGAAAGACAGATTCCCCTAGAAAAAAGTCCCAATTACCTTACTCTCCAGCCAGTATTAATTGAATACATCAGCGAACGAGTAATTAACCAAGTCTCTCAGGAATTAGCATCGGGCAGACTGAAACTATTTAACAGTCACGCTTTAATCAAAGCATCAGCAAAAGATTACGTGAAAGATAGTCAAATTCGTCTGATACTTCAGCCCATAATCGATCGCCTCAACGAGACGAGTTTAGAATCTCATAATTTGGTAGAAAATCGTTTATCTCAAGTGCTTTCGGGCTTAAATCGTCAGCTTCCTGGCTATACAGCAGGAAACCTAATTAACCTGATGCGCTACGGGGGATCGATCTATCAGGGCGTGATTTTTCGCGATTGACTATTTGGCAGGCAGACTTACAAAATCTTGAACTGCACGAAGTCAATTTTGCAGGCTGTCAATTTGCTAAGTGTGGTTTAACTCAAGATTTTGGCGGGATTCATGCGATCGCTCTTAGTCCTGATGGAGAAATACTGGCGGGGGGAGATTCTGAGGGCAAAATCTATCTATACAGCGTCCGCGATCGACAGCAGTTGCTCTCTTTCCAGGGTCATCAACCGAGTAATTGGATTAGTTCATTGGCGTTTAGTCCCGATGGTGTATTGCTTGCCAGCAGTAGTTTAGACCAAGACGTAAAAATATGGAATGTTGCTACAGGTAAATGTTGTCAAACTTTCAGAGGACATCAGCAGTGGGTTTGGTCGGTGGCGTTTAGTCCCGATGGCAAAATACTTGCTAGCGGTAGTGATGATACCGTCGGAATTTGGCATCTCGCTACTGGAGAATATCGCGTATTATGCAGCAACGAAAGAGTCTGGGCAGTTGCTTTTAACTCAAAGGGAAACATCCTAGCTAGTGGAGGATTCGATCGCACTATTCGTTTATGGGATGTTGCTACAGGGGAATGTCTTAAAATCCTTCAAGGTCATCAGGCTGCTGTTTGGGCGATCGCTTTTAGTGCCGATGGTCAAACTCTAGCCAGCGGTAGTGCGGACAAAACAATTAAGCTGTGGGATCTAGAGACAGGAGAATCTCCCCGTACCCTTAAAGGACATAATCGAGAAGTGCGATCGATTGCTTTTAGCACTGACGATCTTCTTATTAGCGGTAGCTTTGACTGCACTGTGCGTATGTGGGATACGGTTACGGGAAATCTCCTCAAGACTCTGACAGGACACGGCGATCAAATTTGGTCAGTTGCTGCCAATCCGAATACCAATATTATTGCCAGCGGTGATAAAAGCCAAGTCATCAAATTCTGGAGTTGTGAATCAAAAAAATGTTTGAAAACTTTACAGGGCTATGCTAACTGGATGTGGGCGATCGCTATTTCTCCCGACGGACAGCTAATCGCTAGCGGTGGTTTGGATAAGGTTGTCAGATTATGGAATTTAGATGGAACGATAGCAGCGACGCTGAAGGGACATCAGAACATGATTTGGGCAGTGGCATTTAGTCCCGACGGAAAACTCTTGGCTAGCTGTGGTGATGATGCCAGTATTAAACTTTGGGACACAAGCACAGGAGAATGTTTAAATACTTGGCAAGATTCAACCCAAAGAGGAATTTGGACATTAGATTTTAGTCCCGACGGACAACTTTTGGTTAGTGGCGGAACAAATGGCTCGATCGCAGTATGGGATATACCTAGGGGAAATCTGATTCGTTCGATCGAAGCTCACAATACTTGGATTTGGACGGTTACTTTTCAACTTCCCCCCCAAACTTGGGGGGATGCAGGGGGGATTTTAGCTAGCTGTAGCAAAGATAGCACTATTAAACTTTGGGATCTTAATACAGGGTCGTGTTTGAGCTGTATTCAAGATAATCTTAATGATGTTATGTCTGTAGCTTTTAGTCCCGATAATCAGATGCTAGTTAGTGGAGACGGAGACTCACAAATCAAGCTTTGGGATATTAAGACAGGTAGATGTTTGCAAAACTTCCCAGGTCATACCGATTCAGTTTGGGCGATCGCTTTTGTAGACGAGGGAACATTTGCTAGTGCTAGTGCCGATGAAACTATACGCCTGTGGGATTTAAATACAGGAAAGTGTCTGAAGGTTTTAACAGGACATACCGCTTGGGTTAGAGAAGTTGCTTTTTCTACTAATGGTCAAACTTTAGTCAGCAGCAGTACAGATGGGACGATTCGCCTCTGGGATATAGCAACAGGGCAGACTCGGCAAGTATTACGCCCGAAAAGACCATATGAGGAAACGAATATAGCTGATGTTAAAGGTCTGACAACAGCTCAGAAAGAGGCATTGATAGCTTTAGGGGCAAGCGACAATACCATAGTCGGTTAAGTCTTATACCACCAGGGATCTTCGAGAGAATTAGTTTTGATTATAAAAGCTTTTTTTCGCACAAACCGCGTTAGGGCAGCAGCACCCATGCGCGAACCTCCCATGCCTGAAAATTTAAAAGAATTTTTTTCGGCTTCGTGAATAAATGCCGTCAATCCTGCATCATTAATGCTAACAGCACCAGCCTGTAAACAGTTTGCTATTTCCAAAGCTTCCTCTGGCGAACCCGCAAACACTGCTGCACTAAGTCCATACTTAGAATCATTTGCCAAAGAGATAGATTCTTCTGGTCGAGAAAAGAACATTACGGGCATAATTGGCGCAAAAGTTTCTTCACTCATTACCTTTAGGTCATGGTCAACCTGGGTCAAAACCGTGGGTTGACACCACAAACCGCCATCTAATTGTTCTATGCCTCCACCACAGCCAACAATCGCACCTCGTTTGATCGCCTCTTGAAGATGTTCGGAAATTATATCTGCTTGTTCTGGGGCAATAATCGGTCCAATTTCACCACTGTCGAGAGAGGGATAGTTAAATTTTAGTTTCTTAGCCTTAGTTACCAAAAGTTCAACAAAGCGATCTCCAATAGATTCTTCTACGTAGATACGCTCGATTGAGAGGCAGGATTGTCCTGCATTGGCAGTTGCTCCCCACAAAATAGCAGAAGTTGCTAATTCAATATCTGCCGAAGCTAAAACAATTGCAGGATCTTTACCTCCCAACTCTAAAAAGGCAGGAATAAATTGTTGGGCAGCAGCTTGAGCTACTTTTCGACCAGTTGCCACACTTCCCGTAAAGCAGACGAGATCGACTAACTCGACTAAAGCAGCACCAGTATCCCCCGCCCCGCTAACGCAGGTTAATATATCTCGTAATTGTGGGACTAGAGCAATAGTTTTTAACCAAGGTTGAATAAAACGAGGCGTAACTTCGCTGGGCTTAATTACCACAGCACAGCCAGCCAATAATGCAGGTATCGTATCGATCGCCGAAAGCAGTAGGGGAAAATTCCAAGGGCTAATAACTCCTACCAGCGGATAGGGAACTAATTGCCGTTCTAGTCTGACGAAGGGAACTGCCGTAGTTTTCGACTCACTCTGCAATAACTCTGGTGCCAAACTACACCAGCGATCGATACTTGAAACCAAAGACTTAACTTCGACCATCGACTCCGATAGTCTTCCCGTATCAACGGCTAAAGCCTCGACTAACTCTGCTTCGTGGGACAGAATAGCTTGCTTCCACTGCTGCACTGCCTCAATGCGCCTCTCCAAACCACCGCGCTGCCAATCAACTTGAGCCTGACGCAAGCGATCGCAAGTATCGATTAATTCGGTCTTTGTCAGCGAAGTAATCCAGTAATCAATTTTTCCCGTTCGGGGATTGCGAACCTCTATCTGATTAATCATCTTGTGACCCCATCTTACTTCTCGAACAATTACAAATATAAAAAATTCTCAGCCTGTAGGTTTAAAAATTCAAGTCTTTTCGGTCAAGACCAAATCTAACCCTGCCTTTCTTCAGCCAAAGAACGAGCTTACTTCGACTATCTTTAGTATTTTAATTGGTCAACTTACATAGCTCCGCTTAAAACGACGGTCACATATCAGCCAAAAAACTATATCGACATCGCTTATTTGAGGAATCTTGATTTTAGTTATTTGATGAATTGTAGAACTGACCATCATTACTAGCAATAGGCAGGAAAGCATTTGCCATATTAATAGTACTTTGCTGTGATTATGTTGTTGTTTCACAATATAAAGATAATTCTAAATAAATGCAAAAGCAGTATGGTCAATGCTCAAATCCGAATCGATATTTTCTATTAACGCAATTAACTCAGAACCAGAATCTAGTCCAGAATCATAAATTAATTTGGCATCAATACTTCCGTTATTATTTGGTAGGAAGTCGAGAGTGTATTGCTCGGCAAAACCAAACAAAAGGATATTATCTTCTTGAGGATTGAAGTCAGTAATACGAGCAAAGTCTGCATCGACCGAGGAGAAGATATTGCCGTCGCTGTAAAAAATTCCCCCTTCATTACCCAACACAAAAGTATCCGCACCCAAGCCACCAGTTAAAGTATCCTGCTCGTTAATACCTGGTTCATTACTATTGAGTTCGACTCCAATCAAACGGTCTTCATCTTCTCCACCCACAAGCAGATCGCTATAATTTCCGCCAATTAGAGTATCTCGACCGAGATTTCCTTCAAGAGTATCTGACTCATCGCCTCCGAACAAGCGATCTGCATTCCTCTCGCCAAACAATAAATCTTCTCCCGCATCTCCAAAAAGGCGATCGTTTCCATCCCCACCGAACAAAGCATCTGAAGCATCATTGCCCGAAATAATATCGTCACCGACCTTGCCTAAAATAGCATCTGCGTTTGCCGTCCCATTTAATACGTCATCTCTCATCCGTACCGTCGACAACTGTCTCGGCATCTACAATAACCGAAGTAACGCTATTATTGTTCGGATCTAGGCTATAACCGTCTCCTGGTAATAGGGTTAAAGAAAATTCTTCATTTCCTTCTGCTACATTATCTTCAAAAGCTGCAAACTCTAGAGTAGCTTCGGTTGCTCCTTCTGCTATGGTGAGCTTGGCAATTGCCTGACCGTTTTCAATTACAGTTTCGCCGTCAACAATATTTTGTGCTTCGGCAAAATTTGGCGTACTGTCCACCGACTCGTCGGGGTCAGTAATTAAGATGTCTAAGACTAAACCCCCAGGAGGAACTGGTTCTGTAAAACTAAAGGTATAAGTTAATGTTTCCCCACCCTCAACAAAGGCAATAGATGACGCGCTAATACTTGCAATAGGTAGGGGTTGAAGATCGATACTCTGATTGATAGGCTCAAATAGCTCGGTGACATTTTGCCCATTAGCATCAACTGCATCAACCACCGTAATGCCTATGTCTGCTTGACCATCATTATTTAAACCATCAAGTGCAGTTATTTCACCTTCAACTATGATATCTATCGTATCTGGTGCAGCCCCAGGTTCTCCTTGACGTTCAAATATCGCAAAATCAAAATTATCTTCTGCTGAAGTACTAACTAATTCCAAACTAGGAAAAGTAGTGGTGTCAAAATTGGTTCTAACTAGTGAAAATTCTACTTCCTCAAAATCTTGGTCTATGCGCAGAGTTAAAGATTGTAAGTCACTATCCAAACCAGAAGTATCTAAGGTAAAACTAGCAGTCAAACGATTTCCCGAGTTTAATGCCAAATCCGCAATCGCATCGCTATCAAGCTGTGAACCAGTAGGCGTAAGAGTTACAGATGCCATAATATTCAATTGCACTAATTACTTTCGTGCATTCATTTTTCCCGATTTAACTGTTTAAAAAAAGGGGGAAAGTTCAGCTATTGAAACCTATAGCAATAGATAATTATGTTATGAATCTTTTTCCATTTTCCGTGACTCGCTACTGACAAACAGATTGCCCTAATACAAGAATAGTTAAAGTTGATTTTTAAGCGATCGCTACTATGATTCTGTTCTAGAGAATTTGGGAAGACCTTTTATACTTTATTTCAAGACTCAGATATCAGATATATATAGTGATTAATTTTTGAATTTTATGAACGTGAAAACCTTTGTATGTATAGTTTTTACAAAAGTTTTCAACTTTATTGTTCGTTTACACATCTTCACAACATTACCCTTTTATCATTTCAAATCAAAACAACCTCTCAACTTGGCTGCTAAAATTCCCACATAAGGTTCTTGATCGATCGTGCCGTGGCTACCACCGACGAAATGATATTCAACTTTTTCTGTAGTTAATTCATTCCAACTATCTTGCTGATCTAATCTTAAAGTACCGCTGGCGAAGATCGTAATTTTGCCAGGATAACTACTCGATGGCATATAGTTGGCTCTTGCTTTCATGTGACTGCGAAAAACCCGCTGTACATTTGCCATTAAAGGATCGGGTTCGGCAGGAGTCGGGAAAAAATTTCGCTCTCAGTTTGCGTAACTGCTGCCGATAACGATATTTGAGAACTGTTGCCAGTTGACCATTACGACCAAAATAGGCAAAACTTTGCCAATATTGGGCTAACGATTTTGCTTTTTTGCTACCGTCAGAATTTCTTATTTTACAATAAATATTGGGAGGCAATCCGCCATCAATTAATGCTAGTAGAGCTACCTTTTCTCCTTGCTCTACAAGTTGTCGTGCCATTTCAAAAGCGACAATACCACCAAAACATCTTCCTCCCAAATAATAAGGTCCGACAGGTTGAATAGTTTGAATTTCCTGAATATAGTGTGCTGCCATATCTTCTACTCGCTCATGGGGAGTCGTTTCTGCTTCTAAGCCTAGTGGTTGAGGAACGTAAAAAGGCTGGTCTTTACCCAGATGACGTACTAAATTGGCAAATCCTAATAGGCTATTTCCAGCAGGAGGAATACAAAACAAAATCGGACGAGAATTTCCTGGTTGCGGGGGATTTAGCCAAGAGCTAGAATTAGTGTCCCCTTCTCTGCTAATTAATTTGGCTAACTTTTCAATGGTTGGTGCCTGTAGCAAGGCAGATAGGGGCAGCTTCTTGCCGAAGGAGTTCTCAATTTCCGCAATCAAGCGAAATGCTAGTAGGGAACTGCCTCCTACCTCAAAAAAGTTATCTTGAACATGAATCTGTTGGATGTCTAAAATTTCTGACCAGAGGCTGGTAAGTCTAAATTCTAGGGCATTTCTGGGCTTGAGATTAGTCGCTTTAGATTTGGATCGATCGGAAGCTGATAAACGATTTGCTTGTTTAGCACGTAGCTGCTGGCGATCGCGTTTATCGAAGATTAATAAAGAATCAATAGGTTGGGTAGGATCGGCGACAATCTTTTCCAGCACGGTTTGCCAATGCTTTGCCATCATTGCGATCGACTCAGCTGAAAATAGATCGGTATTATATTTCCAGACTCCAATTAATTGAGCTTCGCATTCGGTTAAAGACAGGGACAAATCGAAATCAGCCATGCCGTTATCGACCCCTAATTGTTCGACAGCTAAACCAGATAGAGTTGGTGCAGTACTGTCGCTATTTTGCAGCACAAACATAACTTGCGATAGAGATCTTTGTCCTAACCCCAAATCTTGGACTAGCTGCTGTAAGGGAAAATCTTGGTGAGCATAAGCCCCAGTTACAGTTTTACTTACTCGACCCAATAATTCTTGAAAACTCGGATTGCCAGATAAGTCGCTACGCAAAATCAGGAGGTTGACGAAGTAACCCATAATCTGTTTAAGTTCTGGACGATTACGACTGGCAATAGGGCTACAGACAAAAAGGTCATCTTGCTCAGTATAGACATGAAGTAGAATTTTAAATGAGGTCAGTAAGGTAGCAAAAAGAGTTGCCCTAGATTGATAACTAAGCTGTTTCAACCGATCTGTGAGTGGGGCAGCAAGAGTTAACCTATAGGTGGAGCTTTTACGGGTTGGTAGGGCGGTTGCAGGATAATCTGTTGGTAGGGCTAATTCTTGAAGATTTGTACCGAGTTTACCCTGCCAATATGAATTTAACGCAGCTAAAAAATCATTTTGTAACCATTGACGTTGCCAAACTGCAAAATCAGCATACTGAATCGGTAATTCTGATAGAGACGAGGATTCGCCCCGAATAAATGATTCGTATAGTGCAGCTAATTCTCGCCAAAAAATTCCTTCAGACCAACCATCAAAGGCAATATGGTGAACAGTTATCAGTAATAGATGTTCTGTTGGCTCAAGCTTTAATAGACAAGCCTTTAAAAGATATCCACTGGTGAGATCGAATGGTTGTTGAGCAACTTCTTGAATTAGCTGTGCGATCGCAGTTTCTTGTTCTGACTGGGTTAAGGATGATGGCAGTTGCTTTACGGTCAGACTCCAGTTGTCCTCAGTCTCAGTAACGATCTGAACTGGATTATTATCTACGGTAGCAAATTGCGTTTTTAAAGCTTGCTGACGACGTAAGATTTCCTTGAAACTTTGTTCTAGGGCTGCGATCTCTAGCTGACCTTGTAAACGGAGTGCAAAGGGAATATTGTAAGCCGTATTTCCCGATGATAGTTGTTCGAGTAACCAGAGACGTTCTTGGTTAAAAGACAGGGAAAAATCGCGATCGCGATCGACACGAACTAATGGTGGTGCTTGATTTTGTAGACTAATAACAGTTCTAATGGCTTGCCAAAGATCGTTTGGTGCTTCGAGTTTAGTCTCGGCTTTAGCGATCGCCTTGTTCTTAACTGTTGATGACACTCCAGGCAATTCGGTTTCTGTTGGTTTCATTATCTATTATTTATTAATAATTTTTGTGTGTAGTGGAACTAGTTTTCTTGCTTTATTCCTTGCTTTTTCTCAATTAATTCGACGATTTTGGCAACGGTTTGAAAATTATCAAAGCTGATTTCATCAGTTTCAAACTTGACATCAAAAGTATCCTGCAAGCTAAAAATGAGAGACATAGCATTAATTGAATCTAGTCCCAGACTAAAAATATCAGTTCGCTCGCCAAGGTTTTGACGCTCAACATGGGGTAACAATTCTAAAATTACATCTTGAGTTTTCTGTTCTAATTGTTCGGTCATGGTTTTGATTACTTATTACTTATTACTTATCCTTTTGTAGTTAGAAGATTGCGAACGGGTATACCAGATACAACCGTTCCACAGGCGTGAATAGTGATGTTTCTGTCTGTCTTAAGTCGTTCGTAAGCAGACAAAATAATATTCTCTGTCTCTGACCAACCGATACACTTATCAGTCACGGAAACACCATATTTTAATTCTTCTGAATTTAGAGGAATTTTTTGATTACCTTCAGACAAATTAGATTCCAGCATCATGCCAACTATCGATTGATTGCCATCAGCTATTTGTTGCAAAATATCCTCCAGTACCAAAGCCTGTAATTGATGGTTTTTACTAGAGTTTCCATGGCTGCAATCAATGACGATCTTCTGAGGCAAACCGAGAGCTACTAATTTATTTTCTGCCCTCGTTACTGTGGCTGCATCAAAATTTGAGGCGCGATCGCTTCCCCGTAAAATCAGATGACCATAACGATTACCTTTAGTTTTAAAAGTGCTGACTTGTCCCTGGCGATCAAGTCCGAGAAAATTGTGAGGCATCCTAGAAGATTGAATGGCATTTAAAGCCACTTGAAAGTTGCCATCAGTACTGTTTTTAAACCCGACTGGCATAGACAGCCCACTAGCCATTTCCCGATGAGTTTGCGATTCAATTGTCCTCGCACCGATGGCAGACCAAGAAATTAATTCTGCTAGATACTGAGGAGTGATTGGATCTAATGCTTCCGTAGCAGCAGGTAGACCGATTTCGGCAATTTTAATCAGTAGATCCCGTGCCGTAAATAAACCTTTCTGCATATCAAAAGAATCATCTAGATCGGGGTCGTTGATTAATCCTTTCCAGCCTACAGTTGTCCTGGGTTTTTCAAAGTAAACCCGCATCACAATCAACAATTTATCCTTAACTTTTTGAGCTAAGGCTTTGAGTTTTTGAGCATAATCTTGTGCCGCTTCTGGATCGTGAATCGAACAAGGTCCGACAATTATAAATTTTCTGGTGTCTTTTCCATCAAGAATATTTTGCAATTCTTGCCTTCCTTGCAAAACAGTCTCGGCAGCAGTTTTGGTTAAAGGTAACTGATTTTTGAGTTGAACTGGGGTCAATAAAGCCCTAGAAGATTCGATGTTGATATCTAGTATTGCGTCGATATTCATAACTTGTTCCTTTTAAACCAGAGCTTTTCGCAAAATTTTGCCGAGGGGACTTTTGGGAATTTCTTCGCGGAATTCGATAATCCTGGGTACTTTGAATTCAGCCAATCTGGCTTTACAGTAAGCAGAGATTTCTTTGGCATCACACACTTGCCCCTCTTCGGTAACGATCACTGCTTTTATGATCTCTCCAGCAAAAAAGCCTTTAGCACCAACGACGACAGCTTCTCTTATGTTCGTGTGGGTAATCAAAACATCTTCTATTTCAATTGGATCGACCTTACGACCTCCCGTATCAATTAAGATTTTCTTTCTGCCAGTAATGTAAAGACGACCCGACTCATCGATTTTCCCTAAGTCACCAGTCAAAAATGCGCCATCGACAAAGGCTTGTTGATTGAGTTCTGGCATATTGTGGTATCCACTGGTTAGTGTCTCGCTTTTAATCACGATCTCGCCAATCTCTCCTACAGGTAATTGAGTTTTGCGATCGCCGATAATTTTAATTTCGACATTTTGGATCGGACGACCAACCGAACCATAGGGTTTAGCTACTTCGTCTAAGTCGATCGCCACCGAACCTGCTTCTGTGCAACCATAAAGTTGTTTGATAGAGATGCCAAATCTTGTCCGAAATCCCTCGAAAATATCTTGAGAGAGAAAATTACCAGCAGAAAAACATAATCTTAGAGAGGTCAAATCGGCGGTCGTATCGGCAGGTGTCTGTGCCAAAGTATTAAAAATGTAAGGTACTGCTGGCAAAATAGTAATCTGCTCTTGTTCGATCAGTTCTAAAACTCTCAAGCGTCTAAAAACAAAAGGAACTTCTACTGGCGTTCCCTGTTGTCGAAACTGCTCTAAAATTACTAAAGTCGCTCCGTTATTTATAGAAGCTAGCAAACAATTTCCCAAGCCATGAGCGTGATACATGGGAACTAAACACAAAATATTGTCTGCGGTCGTTATTTTTACGGTTTGCGTAAAGTTATTAACCTCATGGTATAAATTGTGTTGAGTTCTGCCTACCCTTTTTGGTCTTCCTGTAGAACCAGAAGAATATTGATACAGGAAATTTTCCCAAGGTAAAACGATATTGTCTTCGGTTTCAGTTTCTTCTGACAAGATTAGATCGTAAAAACAAGTTGTTGAGGGATCGACCGCGTCAATAATAATTAACTCGATTTGTCCCTCTGATTTTGAGACAATCTGCTGGCAAAGCGCCCGCTCTGGTACTATCGGTAATAATTACTTTGGCATCACTGTCACTTATATAGTAACTAAGCTCTTCTTCCTTAAATAGATGGTTTAAGGGCAAGAAAATAGCATTTAGTTTGGCAGCAGCATAAAAGCTAATCACAAATTCGATGCAGTTGGGCAAGACAACCGCAACACAGTCAGAGAGACAAATCCCTAAAGAGCTAAGACCTCTGCTGAAGCCTAGAACTTGCGTATATAGCTCTTGATAAGTAATATTCGAGCGATCGTCAACAATAGCAATCTTTTCAGGATATTTTTGGGCAATCTTAGCCAAATTTTGTTCTAGCATATTCAACCTTAGGGAGAGAATAATCTAATCGGATACTTGGAAAAAAGTTTAAAATTTCGAGCAGAAATAACTTGCAGGGAATTTTTCAGTAATCGTCATGATTGGCTGGCGTTGCGAAAAAACCCGATAGGTACGAGAAAAAATCTTATCTTCTGGTTGAAGTGGAAAATAAGCCAATAGATTGTCCGCCGTTTCTTCGGCAGTATCAATTATTTCCTTGAATGTTTCTAGCTTATGTTCTAACCACAGTCTGCCTAACGGAGTTTTTGAATGTAGCAATTCATTTTTAAACTTTTCATCTAGTCTTTCAGTAACCAAAATTGATTCGGCGTAAATAAAATTCTTACGGCTGATTTTTCCTTGAAGTAATACTTTTCGTTCGATTACTTCGCTACCCTGTTTTACTGCTAATGACGGAATATCTTGGGTAATAGAAACTATGCCTTCAGAAAGTTTGACTATCCGAATTTTTTCAAACAAATAAGCTTCTAATATTTCGGTCAGCGTTCCGTCAGTGGTCAGTACGATACGTTGCAGAGTACTAAGTTCTGAAGGATTTATATGATTGCGAATCAAGGATCGATTCAAATCCTGACGCATCGTCTCATTTTGATTTTCTGTACTAACTGTTTGAGCTGTCATTAATTTATCCTCATTACTGATTACTTATTACTTATCCGCAGCGGTACTAGGCGGCGATCGCAAACTGTTCGCTGCTGAGTGTCGGCATATTTGATAAAATGGCGACTTCAACTGCCTCGATCGCCCCTGTGCCATCTAGATCGAAACTGAGAATACCAGTTTCAGTTTCATAAAAAAAGTTAGGACTAGTCCCAATCGAGCGATATTGGTCGTACTGCTGAACCAGACACCAGTTGTTGAATCAATTTCGGTTAAGTTGCTATCGGGAATTAAATCAGCATCAAAGCCAGAAGCAGAAATGACCAAGCGATCGCCGAGACTAAAGTCAGTGATAACATCTATCTTTCCATCGAGAGATTCGTAAACAAAGCGATCTGCACCTTGACCACCGCTTAAGGTATCGTAACCCCCATTGCCCAATAAGATATTTGCTTGCTCGTTCCCAGTAAGGCGATCGCTAAATTCTGTCCCTTGGAGATGATCGATTTCCGTTAGTGTGTCCTGTTCTACTAAAGAGTCATACCAGGCATTACCAATCTCTTGATATCCTGCTGCATTGGGATGGATGCCATCGTCTACTAGGTCGTCAAGTTCGAGAGAACCGCCACCGTTGACATAGGTTACTTGTGAACCCTGTTGTTCGGCTAGTCCCCAAAGTTGGGCATTAACTTCTGCGACGATATTGGCTCGCTGTTCGCCCCTAAATTCAGGATCTATAGGAGCAAGAGAAGAAACAAATATTGGTATATCAGTTAGCTCATCTTGCAGGATATCGATTAGTTGATTGAGTTCTGCGATTACCGTAGAAGCATCATCAGAGTGTAGGATATCGTTAGTTCCCGCCATCAGCAACACGATATCGGGTTGGTAGTTGGTCAGCAACCCGCCTTCTACTAGCTCTGTTAGTTGCTCGATTGTCCATCCTGGATGTCCTTCATGTTCTGCATCGTATAGATTAACCCCTTCATTAAATTGAGAACCGATAAAATCGATACTTAAGTTATCAGCAATAAAATTATTTTTCAACTGTAGGCGATATGCACCAGGGTTAGGCTCAACAGGATGTTCGCCTGCGGTAATCGAATCCCCAATGGTGAGAATTTTTGGTTGCTCGGCGATTGCAAATATTGGAATAAGTACTTCGGCAGTAGTGAGATTGGCAATAACTCCATTGTCACTCTGGCTGTAGTCAGCAATATTGTCGATCTCGACAGCTAAATTACTAGAAGGATCGTTGAGCGAAATTAAATCGATTCCCATGACGAATATAATCTAGAAACAACCAAATTGAGTTAGAAACTGATTTTTAAGCTTGGAGATAGAGCTGTTGCTGTTGTCCGAACCTGGGTCGTAATTCCGCCAAAATAAGCATCTTGTTCGGCTCTTAGGCGATCGCATAGTCTGCCAGGGGGTAATTCCACATCGTCGTAGGTCAACACAGAATCTTTAGCAATATCTCGTTTGAGACGGCAACCCTCGGCTAAGCCCATGGGCAACAAATTTTCAGCACGAGCTACATCGTAATTTTCACACTGCCCGTAAGTCATATAGTAACCAATTCCATCAAGCTGTTCTCCTGCTTTGAGGTCGATCTTAGCTGTGGTTACTACATCTACTAGAGGCTTACCTAGAGGACTCATCACCGAATCCTGCAACAGCACCACCCTGGCGACAGATAATGGTACTTCAAAGTGACAAAGATGATAAGGAGTATAGAAACTATATAGAGGCCCTTCTCCCAGTTTGTACAAATTGAGATAATGCTGTTGTTTGGGGTCATCATGAGTCGCAAACACATACACCCCAGGCCCTGGTTTCGCTCCCACAACATAATCAACGATGCCCCCCAGTTCTTTGAGGCGATCGACATCATACATTGAGGTCATTTCATCCACATGACCTTTAAACTCATATCCCAGCATTCCCCGTTGGGCTACCTGCATACCAGTAGCATTAGCAACGATCGCCTGTTCAAAAGAAATTTTACTCCCATCAGCAAAACTCGTTACCATATGGGCTTTTTGCCCCCAACGTCTGGCAAAACCTTCTTGGGTGGTGGGATTGCGATAGGGATCTTGTAATCCTTTGATGTTGCCACAGACTAGGGGAGTGAGTCCAATACTTTTTACAAAACGATAGAGGTTCATCTGTACCCCTGGCTGATCGCCATCACAGGCACTAATAATGACTCCTGCGCGATCGGCATAAACCTTGAGAATCGAACCAATAGTTCCATCCAATTCTGCATTCATCAAAATTATATGTTTGCGATAGGAGATCGCTTCCATGACAATTTCGGCTGCATATTCAATCGTTCCCGTAACCTCAATGATGGCATCGATTTGTTCTGCCTGGCACAGTAGTTTGGCATCTTCGGTAATAGCATATTGATCTTGGGCGATCGCTTCCTCTAATGCGGAAACTGTCTCAATTTCAGCTACTGACTCGACTCCTGCCTCTGTATAGGCTCTTCTTGCCCCTTCAAGATGACGATTAGCGATCGCCACCAATTTCATCCCTGGAACTGAGTTAATAATTTGATTAGCAATACCTCGTCCCATAAAACCAGCACCAGTCATTGCCACTCTGACAGGGTTGCCACTGGCCAAACACTCTTGCAAAGCTCTATCTACAATAATCATGATTGAATCTCCAAAATATAAGTAGGGAAAAAAGTGAGTTTGAACATTTACTTGTGATTCATGGCAGGAGTTTTTAACAGAGACCAGTTAGCATCTTTGTCAGAAATTTCGCTAACAGGCAAAGGCCAATTAATTCCTAATGCGGGGTCATCATAGTGCATACCCCTCTCTCGATTTGGCGTATAAAATTCGCTGACCTGATAGATTATTTCCGTATTATCTGTTAAGGCTTGATAACCATGAGCAAACATCTCAGGAACATAAAGAGCAAGACGATTTTCTGCACTTAATTCGACACCAATATGCTGTAAATAAGTTTCTGACTCTGGACGCATATCGACAATCACATCGTAAATTGCCCCTTTAGTACAGCGAATAAATTTGGTCTCTGTGGCGGGGGGTAGTTGATAATGCATCCCGCGTAAAGTTCCTTTACTGTAATTAAAGGATAAATTGCACTGGGCAACGGCTGGCTTCAAGTTATGGGCCTCAAATTCCCTGGCACAAAAAGTACGACTAAAAAAACCTCGATGGTCTGTTCGAGGTTGTAGGGCAACAATGAAAGCACCTTTGAGTTTTGTTTCTCTAAATTCCATGATTTTCTACCTCCTAGAGTTCTGAATATCGATCTAACTACATACGGACATAGCCCTTTGTGACTTCTGTAATCAGCCCGTCAAAAGTATATTTAAATGCAGCTAATTCCTGGGCTAGCTCCTGCTCTACAAAAGCTCTTGCTTTAGGGGAATATTGTGTTTGATATGATTTCTTACCAGGGGTTTTATTTGTATGGGGTATTGAAATATATTCATTTACTCCTACCTGATTTAAAATCTGGTTAAAATCTTGCTCTAGATGCTCGTAACGAATAACGCGATCGACACCATCGATAAACGGATAGGCAATATTCATCTTGACGGAACTTTTGGTCTGGAAAATAGGTTGTTTTCTCAGCCAACGTTTGAACCCAAATTTGAGCCGTCGATCGAGACGTTGGGGGAGCAAAATTTTTCTAGACAACCAGGTTTCAAAACCTTCGTCTTTAGCTAGCTGAATTTGTTGTTGGACGTTTTTGACATATCTTTCGCGATGTAATGCTCCTACTCTATTAGCAGGACAGTTGGGATCGTCGCTTTCGATCATTTGTAACCACCAAGAACTGATGTATCTTTGGTAGGCACTAGCAAAGCGATCAAAGGGATTACGCACTGTGCCGAATGTCAAATAGGATTCTAATTCTGGTTGAGTAATCAGACCAAATCCAATCAACTGTTTGATGGTATTGTGTTTTTCTCCTGCTAACTTATATTTTCCTGCCAGCATGATGTCTTTTCCAGGCAGCTTTTCTCCTCCGAGCTTTTCGATTAATACTTTGCTAATCGATGAACAGCCTGTAGCTGGTACTTGGATAAACAGTAGTTTGTAGTCCCGACAGATAATAGCCATTTTTTGACCTCTTAATCAAGAATTGGTTCGGAAAATTTCAATTATGTTTGAAGTGTGGCAATGGCTTCTAGACAGATAAAAGACTTAATGCGCCAATAAATGCTGTAAATGCACCACCTGTTTTGAACTGCCACTTTCTCATGGGGAATCTTTTGCCTAAGCGCAAAGAACCTAAAAGGAAATAGCTCAATAAAGCGACTACCGCAGCAGCCAGATATCTTCGTTCGGGAGCATTGGTCACAAAATGATACAGAATGGTCAGAAAATTGTAGTCAGGTTGGGGAACTACTATGGTTTGCCATGTATCACCGCCATTGAAGGATTTATATAGTTCAGCCCCAGAAGCACCATATATAGTGCGATCGCTTTTGTAGGTGGGCGAAAACTTAATTTCTCCTGTTAAATAATCGCCAATCTGAGTAAATGTCGTGCCTCCATCGGCAGTTTTAAACAAACCTTCACCCCTAACACTAACCAAAAAGGTGCGATCGCTTTGATAATTAGGAGAGACAGCAATAGTTTCAATGTAGTTATCTCCACCGTAAGCAGTGCCAGGCAATTTACGCCAGCTTGTTCCTCCATCTTCCGTCATGAATAACCCTTTACCAGTGCCAGCAAAAACCGTGCGATCTGCTTGGTAGTTGGGAGAAATGGCTAACTTGGCATAGTCATCCTGGGCAATCAGACCGTTATTGATTGGTTGCCAGGTAGCACCAGCATCTACGGACTTGTAGACACCGCCAGCAAAATTCCCCATGTAAAGGGTTTGGTCGCTCCCAAAATTAGGCGATATAACCAGAGAAGGAATAAAGGCAGCCTGGGCGCCAATTTGACCTGCCAGGGTAAATTTTTTACCCCCGTCAGTGGATTTGAGAATTTTACCTGGTAGGGTTACTAAGTAAATAGTGCGATCGCTGGCAAAATTAGGCGAAACAGCCATATAGCTGTCACGGCGTAAAGGTTTAGGCACCCAGAACTTATGCCAGAACTTTCCTCCATTGGTAGTCTTGGCTAAACTACCCCAAGAACTAGCAAGCAAGGTATTATCCAAACTGTAGTTGGGAGAAAAGAACAAGTTTCCTGTTTCCGCGATCAGATTTTGCTTGAGCAATTTATCTGTCCCTAAACCACGATTTATCTCAGTCCAAGACTTTCCTCCGTCGCGACTTAGGTAAACACCCTGATAGATAGTAGAAATAGCAACCGTTCCATCATTTTTATAATTTGGTGATATGGCGATATTTCTAATACTGGTTGCTCCCTTGCCGATGTTGACATCCCGCCAACTACGTCCCTCGTCAGTAGATTTAAATACGCCGTCAAAACCAGCTAGCAACAAGGTTCGATCGCGACCAAAGGTAGGAGAAATTTTGAGGTCGCTAAAATGGGGATTTTTGTACAAGGTGGTATCTGCCTGGGCGTGTTTTTTAAGTCCTTGGCTTTGTTTTTGCCAGCTCTTGCCACCATCACTAGAGCGAAAAACCCCCTCGTGCCAAGTAGAAGCCAGGATCGTTGAATCTGCGTCATAGTTGGGAGAAATTGCCAAAGACATAACGGAATCATCAGAGATGTGGTTCTTGACGTTGGTGAAAGTAACACCGCCGTCAACTGTTTCCCAGATTCCTGCTTTTTCTGTTCCCACCCAAATCGTTCGATCCGCATCGTAGTTAGGGGAAATTGCTATAGTTTGAATTGCGCCACTGTTTTTGAGAGTATTCAATTGCTGCCAGTTTTTGCCTCGATCCCTTGAAGAGTAAAGGTTGCCTCCCTCGTCTCCGACAATTACCCGACCGCTCTGTTTTGGAGCAAAAGCGATCGCCTTAATCTTCTCTTCTGTCATAACTTGCATCCAATTCCCCCCGCCATTGGCTGTTTTATAGAGTCCTGATTCTGTCCCAGCAGCGAAAACTAGATCGCTGGAATTAGGTGCGACCGCCAGTAAATCGATACTTAGGGTTTTAAGTCCCTGGTTGACTTTGTGCCAAGATGCTCCTTCGTCTTGTGACTTATAGATACCATCTCCCAAGGTGGAGAGAAAGAGAGTCTCCTTAGATTTAGATGAAACAGCCAGAGAAAATAATTGATGTTGATTATCCAGACCCTTTTCAATTCTCGTCCAGCGATCGCCACCATCTTGGGATTTAAACAAATTACCCCAAATAGGCAGATAGCCATCGAGGAGAGCATAAGCTGTCTGATCTTGAGCATAATTAGGAGAAAGCTCTACTTCCATAACTACATCGTGGGGACTATGAGCTAAGGCTGCCCCGACACCTAAGCAGCAGAAAATTAAAATTGACAGCACCAAAACGCCAATGTTTTTCATTAAACATTTATGATTAAACATTTGTCATTTATTTAGAAGCTAAATAGAAAAAAGGTGACTAGAAATGCCGTAAATGCACCGCTGGTTGTAATAAGCATTTTTCTCAAGGACAGCTTTTTATCTAACCTCAAGCGTTGCAAGATTAGATAACTAAGTAACCCAACTATCGCCGCAACCAAAAATTTAGTCAGCGGGGTGACAGTTAAGCGGAAGTAATAATAAGTTATTAGCTGCTTCAGGCTCGTTGATTGGGGTTTAGGTAAGGGCAGATTTGCCCAAGTATTCCCAGCATCTGTCGATTTAAAGAGATTAGTTTCTGATACTCCATAAATAGTGCGATCGCGAGAGTATGCAGGAGAGAATTTAATTGCCGTAGTTGGTGGCCAAAAACCATACATATTTGCCAAAGAATAATTACTATTGAGCAAATCCTCGCCAACCTGAGTAAAGCTTGTTCCCCCGTTAACGCTTTTAAACAAACCTTTGCCTCTAAAGCTGACAATCACAGTGCGATCGCTTTGATAATTGGGAGATATCGCCACAGCATCTACATAGCCATTAGTCCCTGCTAAATTGCCCCAACTGTTCCCTCCATCTCTGGTGACAAAAAGACCTGATGCCGTACCAGCAAAAACAGTTCGGTCTAGTTTGTAGTTAGGTGAAATAGCTAATCTGCTCTCTTCTGGCATTGCGGGGATACCGTTACTGGCAGATTGCCAGGTTTTACCTCCATCCACTGTCTTGTAGACACCATCCTTAACCCCTGCATATAAAGTTCGATCCGCAGCAAAATCTGGAGAAATAGCTAAATACACTATCGCTTGACCGTTGATACTGCCTACCTGGGAGAAGTTCAGACCCCCGTCAGTAGACTTGAGCATAAAATCTTTTCCCGTACCCTGCATCGAACCTAAATAAATCGTTTGGTCAACAGCAAAGTTTGGTGAAGTCGCGATTGCATATTTAGTCGGTCTATTTAATACCCCTGGTTTATTAGTTAAAGGGATTTTCTGCCACTGCTTGCCTCGATCTGTAGATTTTAAAAAATCAGTCCACGAGGGAGCAAATATAGTTTGGTCTTGGCTATAGTTAGGAGAAAATTCGATCCCAAATAATCGAGCTACATAACCATCTTGGAGAATTGTTTTAGCAATCCGTTTCAGCCCTTTGTCTTTATGTAAACCTCGGTTAATTGTCTGCCAAGTAGCTCCTGCATCTTGGCTGATATAAGCTCCTCCTAAATAAGTTGTGATGGCAACAGTAGAGTCATTTTGGTAATCTGGCGACAAATCCAAACCAACGATAATATTTGCTGATAAAGTACTTAACTCTCGCCAAACACGCCCCCCATCTGTTGATTTAAACAATCCATCAAAACCAGCGATGAAAACAGTTCCATCTTCACTCAAACGTTGGGGAAATACTCAAGTCGCTGAAATGCGATTGATTAAAATTTGGTAAATCTGCCTGACCATCTTTAGTTAAACCCTTACTATATTTTTCCCAGCTTGACCCGCCGTCAGTCGAGCGAAAAACCCCTTCATTCCAGGTAGAAGCGAAGATAGTTCCATCTTCGTTGATAGTTAGGGGAAATTGCCAAAGACGTAATTGCGCGTTCGCTGATGCCTTGGTTTACTTCTGCAAAAGAAGCACCGCCATCAACTGTTTGCCAAATTCCTGCTTGCTCTGTCCCTACCCAAAAAGTTCGATCCGCAGCAAAATTGGGCGAAACTGCTACAGCTTTAATCGCACCACTATTTTCGAGAGTAGCAAGCTGTTGCCAACGTTTACCTCTGTCTGTAGAAGAAAAACAGATTTCCTCGATTATCGCCGATGATAATTTTATCTGGTTGAATAGGGTCAAAGGCGATCGCAGTAATTTTTCTCTTCCCTGTCATCACTGACAACCAACTTACCCCACCATTTTCAGTTTTATATAGTCCAGATTCAGTCCCCGCAGCCAAAACCACATCGGACGAATCAGGCGCGATCGCAACTAGGTCAAGACTCAAGGTTTCTAACCCTGGGTTAACTTTATTCCAAGAATTTCCGCCATTTTCAGATTTGAAAATTCCATCCCCAAAACTAGATAAATAGAGAACTTGTGGAGATTGAGCAGAAATATCCAAAGCAGATAATTCATATTGATGGTCTAAACCTTTGACGATTGTTTGCCAACTATCTCCCCCATCTTCTGACTTGAATAAGTTGCCTCGCACATTAATAAATAAAGTTTTATCTTGCTGATAGTTGGGAGACATTTCTACGGCAAAAATATCATCATGGGGATAATGTGCCCAAAGCAGCTTTTACATCCACCGTAAAAAATGCCAAAGTCAAAAGCAAACCCAAAATGGTAACTTTTAATCGATTTAATTTTGGCAAAACCATATAATTCACCAGTTTTTACTCCCTACTCCTGTACGGGCGAACGACCGTTCGTCCCCTACTGCTTAATCACCGTCCCAGCACCAACACCCAATCTCCTTTTCCTGGGGTAGTAAAGTTAACTTGAGTGCCTTTTGTCACCGCAGAGCGATCGCTCAACTCATTTGTTCTGGGGTTGAACCAGATAACCGATACCGACTCCTCACTTAATGGGGAAAGGTCTAGGGTAAAATCCCTTGTACCAGCGGTATATACCAGTCCATAGCTGCCATCATTAGCCATAGTTGCTTGAATATGTCGATCGTAATCGTCGCTTTGCCCGCTCACAATCATTGATTGATTAGGTCTTAGCTTCAAAAAGTCGCTTCCGAGGGTATGGAGAAGTTGGCTAAGGTAGCCAATCTGAGTTGAACCTTCTAATTTAAGAGCTTGGTCAAAATTAGGCATTGCATCCCAAACTCCCGAACCTCCATAGGAATGACCAAAACCGCCAGCAAAGATGCTGAAATAAGCACGGCGACGGACATTGTATGATGTGGCAGGTGTTCCTCCTCCTAGATTAGTATTTTCGTACCAAGCTTCAGAATCAAAAGTAGGTTTGATTGGAGATTGCTCATAGTCATAGGCGATCGCCTCCCAAACAGTCCAGTTGCGCTCATCCTTACGGGGAAGATCGTTAGGACAACACCATTGACTAGTTTGCCAGTTATCAAAATCTACCAAAGTAGTCATCTGGGAAAAAGAAGTACCACGCTGGAAGTCGGCATGAATGGTTAAGAGCTTATTGCCCGTATCACCATCCCTGATTCCCTGCACCAGTGACTTAACCCGATCGAAAGCTAGCTCTTGTTTGCGAAGATGACCACCAGACTCACCAGCACTCAACCAAATAACATTGTCATTATCTTTATAGCGATCGCCGATAAACCTACCAAATTTATAAAGTGCATCCGCATCATAGTCTTGGATAATCTGCCACCAGCCTGTGGCGATCGCCACATACATACCTCTTTGGTTGGCTTCTGCTACTAAATGGTCTATTTCCTGAAAATGACTTTCAATTGGCTCTAAATCCCCCTCAAATCCAATTGGCTCATTTACCTTCTCATTTCCCATGCCCACTCGAATCATTACTACGTTAAAACCTTTACTCTGGCGATCGTCGAGCAGCTCAATCCGTTGTTCGCGGGTTAGTTTAGAAAACAGCCAAAAAGTATCCCCAATCCAGACAAAGGGGCTTCCGTCCGTCCTGACTAAGAATCGCTGAGAACTATCTATCTTGAGCTTGGTTGGGATTAGATACTCTGGTAGCTTGAGATCTAGACTTGAGTAGGTTTCAGAATCAGAGATAGCTGTTATTGGTTGTGACAACGTAGACGTTTTAAGTGCGATCGCCTCAGATTGATGAAAGTCACCATCCATAAATCGAGGGACAAAAATCAGCAAGATTAAAGTGATTGAGAATAGTAATAGATAAAAAAAACGTCTCATGACAAGCCTTTAATAAATGGCAGACTTCTGTAGGGGCGATTCGCGAATCGCCCCTACCTCTCATGGCGATCGCATTCTATAAAGCTGTTCTTCCTGGTTTCGCTGGGAGACTACTTTTGCTGGCACGCCTACTGCCACTGAATAAGGTGGAATATCTTTAGTTACTACTGCGCCTGCGCCGATGACGCAACCTTGACCGATAGTGACTCCATCGAGAACTTTCACCCCAGTGCCTAACCAACAGTCGTCCCCAATGGCAATTCCCTTACAGGTAATTCCTTGTTCGACAATTTTGAGTGTAGGGTCAGCAAAGTTATGATTATTGGCATATATTCCTGAATGAGAGGCAATCAAACAGCTTTTGCCAATTGTGACGCGACCAGGACCAGCAATGCAAGTATAAGGACCAATATAGGTGGATTCGCCGATCTCAATAGATCCGCGATCGAGGGATCTCAGATCGACACCGCGATCGAGGATTACTTGCTTTCTCAGATGAATCCGACTGTTGTTACCAAAAGTATTGAGCTGAACGTTAAACCCAAGGTTTACACCCTCCTCAAGACAGACACTATTGTTTCCTATCTCAGTTTTGCTTGTCCCCGCACTGCTAAGATAAGACCCACGGTTGATGATGACGCGATCGCTAATTTCTATATAGTTCGGCTGAACAAATTCTACCCCTGGTTGAATCCTTACAGACTTACCGAGCTTGGCAAAAAGAAAACGATAAACCCAATTTCGCACAATAATACCTGGTGCTTTGGGAATCCATTCCAATAAGGCAATTAAAAGAGATTCTCGACGATAAGACCAAAGTGAACTGGATATTCCTCGCTTCTTGATGACTGGATTCAACATTCTTTTACTTTTACTATGTTTGTAGCTTCAGGTTGATCGGTAGCTTTCGGTCTAACAACAGCTTTGCGATCGAGGAATTCGTCAAGTAGATCCAAAATTTTATTGTCTGATTTCGACTCAAATTTTCGGGCGAAATGAGAGTTGGAGCTAGTAATTTCGGCATAGTCATCAACGGTTAAGCTTTGAGCATAGCCAAAAAGCTGTGAAGGAAAATCTAAATAGCGCAAACAGTCATTTTTTAGATTGAACTGCTTGCTATTGACCAGTACAGTGGCAATGAGAGATTCTTCAGGAGCCAAGGTTTTTTGATAAAATTTCAACAATTCAGGACGTTCCTCTAGATAATTACGCAAAAAATCCACACATTTTCTCGATAAAGTGTTCCAGTACCATCCTCCATAACATTTAAAGCTGTCAGTGAAGGGGACTGATTTTGCTCTCCAGCCGATTAGGGCAAAACGCCACTGTACTTTTAACCAAGGAATTAGAGGCTCAATTCTCGATATTTTCCTCAGCCACCACTTAGTCCATACTGGCAAGGATATGTACTGGGAGAAAAAGCGTTTGTGACCTGCTTCTGTTCCCCAAGGAGATTCTTCTCCCAAGACATCCCAGTAATCAATAAAGCCGTCGTATTCAGTCTGAGCCAGAAAGGCTTCAATCTGAGGAATTGGCTGAATTGGGTAGTCTTGACCTGACAGACAAATCAGCCAGTCAAAGTCGCAATTATGCTCAAACAACCAATTAATAGCATCGAGATAAATTTCCAAGACTGAGTTGTCACCACGTCTTGCCGATTTATTTCTAGCGATCAGCTCAATACCTGAAAAATGTTTCAGGTGGCTTAGATCTAGATCGCAACAGTTGAAATCATGACTGAGCAAGACTAGAGAATTGGTACTGGACTTTTTAATAACTTCAACCAGCCGACAAATTTGTTCTGGATTTTTGTGGCTTTGAATAAAATAGACAACCTTCATGGCAAAACATCGAATAGCTAGCTATTGGCTCCAAAATTTAATAATTTTGCGGAGAAACTTCTTCAAATGAAGAATTTTCGTTTCCCACCCTTAGTTCGTCGGTATAAAGCAGGCGTTCGCCATGACCAGGATCGCCTACATATACACCCATTTTCCAAGCACCCATGGCACTTACCCCAGGACGGAGCAGTGCTACCTTTTCATTGACATAAAGTTCGCCATTTTTCCAAATCTTGACAAATCCTTGCTCAGAATCTGAAGCAGGACGAACATTGACAACAAAATCTTCCCACTCGTCAATTCTGGCTGGAATACTAAAATTTTTACAGCCAAAAATATATCTGCCTTGACTATCTTGTCCTTGATAAAATGCCACAACATAGTTAAATGTGCTGCCGTCAGGAGCAATGGTCATGTAGCTCCCTGGAACTCCTCTAGTTCTTAAGATCCCACCTCTGGTCGATTTGCCGTTACAGGCAAAAAGCGTTGTCCCTTTACGCTGATCGATAAAAGATGCCTGATAGAACATTTGCTGCACGATCGAACGGTCAGGTTCGCCATCAACTGACTTGAGAAAACCAGTCGGAAAAAAGTAGCTCCAGCCAATCCAATATTCTTGATTTTCCTTGAGAATGCCATCAGGAATCCCAACTTCGCTACGCTCATCACAATTCTGGACATAATGTTGCATTGCCAATCTGCCACTGCGAACAGGAGCAGTGACAAACTTAAACAGACTATTATCTATATAATCTGAGCTAGAGCTACACTGTTGACTCTGAAATTGTCGGTAAGTATTATCGAACACCTCGTCATCAAAAGTGTTTGTCCAGATGATATTGGCGAATGAATGTCGAGGTAATAAAGCGATGATTGAGGACAGCAGAAATAGTTTAAGGATGTTCATGATGGCATCAAGATTTAGCTTCAGGCGATCGCTGGTTCTTTTGTTTCCTCTGGTATGCTGACAACGGGAGATTGCCCACTCCAGAAGAAGTTGCGATCAATTTGTTGGGTTTTAATTAGATACTCTAGCTGCTTGAGGCGAGTAAATCCTCGGAAACGGAAAGTCTCTGCTGACATATCAATTCGATTAAATAAATCATAAAATTGCTGCGCTCCCTTTTGAGCATTCCAATCGCACTTGAATCCAGGCAGAGTTTCGTTAATCTTGGTAAAAGAAACCCGATAGCTGCGATTATCGCCATCGCTTTGTCCAAAACTTAGCTCACAGCCTTTGAAGACCTCGGCAATTGTCTCGGCAATTTCTTTGACCTGATAGTTATGAGCCGTATCACCCACGTTAAAAACTTGCTGATGAACGATCGCTCTTGGAGCTTCCAGGGTACATAATATCGCTTTGCAGATATCTAAAGCATGAACCAAAGGTCGCCAGGGAGTGCCATCACTAGTCATCTTAATTTCATTGGTCGTCCAGGCTAATCCTGCCAAATTATTTAAGACAATATCAAAACGCATCCGAGGGGAAGCACCATAGGCAGTGGCATTACGCATGAATGTGGGAGAAAAGCGATCGCTCGCCATGGGTTTTAAGTCTCGTTCGACCAGAGTTTTACACTTGGCGTAGTCGGTCTGAGGGTTGACGGGGGATTCTTCGGTGACATAATCTTCTGTGGCAACGCCATAAACGCTACAGGAAGACATATAAACAAACCTTTCCACTCCCGCAGCTTTAGCTAATTTTGCCAACCGAACCGAGCCTTGATGATTAATTTCATAGGTGATATTTGGTGCTAGTTGACCTGTCGGATCGTTAGACAGTTCTGCCATGTGAACCACAGCCTCAACCCCCTCAAGGTCTTCGGCGGTGATATGTCGGATATCTTTATTCAAAGTCTTGGCAGTTGTGTTCGTGCCGTTGTAAAGCCAACCGACTTTATAAAACCCTGTGTCTACACCGATTACTTCATGCCCGTGCTGCATTAAAAGTGGAGCTAATAACGAACCAAGATAACCTTCTGTTCCAGTTACTAATACTTTCATGATTTTTAACTTATTACTTATTACTTATTACTTTTTGAGCTGGCGATACTTCAATCTGAGCTTGCTCGACAATTCTTTCCACCACAGCTTTACCAATTTCAATCGAAGATGTTGCTGCTGGAGAAGGAGCATTGCAGACATGAACTGAATTCTGGTTAGAAATAATTGAGAAATCGTCTACCAGCTTGCCATTATTTTTTAATGCCTGAGCGCGGACTCCCGCATGGGTAGGCACAAGATCTTCAGCTTGGACTGCTGGGATCAATCTTTGCAAACTACGGGTAAATGCTGCTTTGCTAAAGGAGCGAATTATTTCCTGTATCCCATCATCACTGTGTTTAGCAGCCAGTCGCCAAAAGCCTGGATAGGTCATTACTTCCATGAAGTCCCGCAGATTAAAATCTGTCTTTTGGTAGCCTTCCCGTTTCAAGCTCAACACGGCATTAGGTCCTGCATGGACGCTGCCGTCAATCATTTTGGTAAAGTGGACTCCCAGAAAAGGAAAATCAGGATTGGGGACGGGATAAATCAAGGTATTGACCAGAGAGCGTTTTTCTGGTCTTAGTTCGTAATATTCCCCCCGAAAAGGCACAATTTTAGCTTCAGGTTTGGCTTTACCTAACTTGGCAACGCGATCGCTCTGTAGTCCAGCACAGTTAATTGTAAATCGTGTTTCAAACTTACCTTGAGTTGTTTCTAATACCTGGACGTTATTAGTGTCAATAATTTTGACGACTTTGGTGTTGAGATAAAGTTCTCCACCTTGAAGTCGTATCAAGTCAGCATACTTTTGACACACCTGCCGATAATTGACAATTCCCGTACTAGGTACGTGTAAACCAGCCAGACAGCGCACATGAGGCTCAATTTCTTTAACCTCTTCTGCATTAATTTTTCTGACCTTTAAACCATTCTTCAAACCCCGTTGATAGAGGTTTTCTAACTGAGGTAACTCTGATTCTTCTACTGCCACAATAACTTTGCCACAGATATCGTAATCAATCTGATGCTGCTGACAAAATGCCACCATTGACTGATTTCCTGCACGGCAAAATCGAGCCTTAAACCCTCCAGGCTTGTAGTAAATACCTGAGTGAATTACCCCACTGTTATGTCCAGTTTGGTGAAATGCCCACTGGGATTCTTTTTCCAAAACGGCAATTTTCGCTCTGGGATAGTTTTGACCCAGAGTCATGGCAGTGGAAAGACCGATAATTCCACCACCAATAATTGTAAAGTCATACATAAGTTTTTTCGTAAGTTCTATCTTGGAAAAATTAACTACCAAACCTTCCATGGTGCCTGATTATCTTGCCACAACCCTTCCAAATAACGTTTATCTCGCAGGGTATCCATAGGTTGCCAGAATCCGTGATGTTTGTATGCTGACAGTTGTTCTAAATGAGCCAATTTTTTTAAAGGTTCTTGTTCCCAAACCGTGGCATCATCAGCAATAAAATCAATTACTTCTGGTTCGAGAACAAAATAACCGCCGTTAATCCAAGCCCCATCTCCTTCAGGTTTTTCTTGAAAACTCGTAATTTTGGTCTGATTTTCCTCTAAGCAAATCGCGCCAAAGCGTCCTGGTGGCTGGGTTGCAGTCAAGGTTGCTAGAGACTCTTGTTCTTTGTGAAAGGCGATTAATTCTCCAATATTTACATTACTGACCCCATCCCCATAGGTAAAGCAGAAGGTTTCATTAATATGCTCGCCGACTCTTTTTAGCCTACCACCAGTCATGGTGGATTCTCCTGTATCGATCAGGGTAACTCGCCACGGTTCGGCATTACCGTGATGAACATTCATTTGATTAAACCGCATATCAAAAGTGACATCAGATCGATGCAGAAAATAATTGGCAAAATATTCTTTAATGACGTAGCCTTTATAGCCACAGCAGATTATGAAATCATTAATTCCGTGGGCAGAATAGGTTTTCATAATATGCCAGAGAATCGGCTTACCACCAATTTCTACCATTGGTTTGGGACTAATGCTGGTTTCTTCACTCAAACGAGTTCCTAATCCACCAGCTAATATTACTGCTTTCATTGGTTTTACTCCTAATTTTCTCTTAATTGAGACTCGTTCAACTAATGTGGACTGTTGTTCTAGTGGTTTTGAACTGCCTATTAATAAACAACTTCACAATTGGCCAGGCAGCAGCCTTAAGTAAATCTTTGACCAGCCAAACGCTGTTCCAAATTAGCCATTGCAGCATCTGAAGATAGCACTTGACTCGCTCCTGCCAATTTAGGGGGGCGGTATGGATTGCCTGGAGGTATTCTCGCAACCATTTCCATCTAGTTAAGTGCAGCTTGCCTTTTTTGGTTGGATCGTACCAAGCAATGCGATCGCGGTAAGCATTGTGAGCCCGAACAGAATTTTCAGGATGATCTCTTTTCCAAAATAAATAACGAGAAACTTCATAAAATTTGCCATAAAGAGCTAATTTACCAAGTAAAACTAAATCGGAAGAAGGATAACTCCCTAAAGGTAATAATTTGCTCAGTACATCCCGTCGGATCAAGCCGTGAAAGGGATGACATTGATGTCCATAACGGACTAAATGATGATAAGTTTCAAATCGTTGGCTGGGTTGAGAAGATTGCAGGTGAAATCGATCTTCATGCTTTTCAATTTCTGCTTCTTGTTCGTCGATAATCAAGGTTTTGGGATAAGCCAAAACAATGCTCGAGTCTTGTTCTAAGATTTCAACACATTGTTGAACAAATTCTAGGGCGCAAATATCGTCATGACAAGCCCATTTGAAGTATTTTCCTCTAGCTAATTCGGCAACGCGATCGAAATTCCACCCAGCACCCAGATTCTGCTCGTTACGAAAATAGCGAATGCGTCGATCGCCTTGGGCATAACTGCGACAAATCTCTTCTGTCTTATCTGTTGAGCCATTATCCGAAATAATTAGTTCAAAATCTGGGAACGTTTGTGCCAGGATAGAATTCAAGGCATTTTCTAAAAATCGCTCGCCATTATAAACAGGTATGCCAATACTAACCAAGGGTCGATTTTGGTTCATGGTTTTGTTTGTTTTAATACAATATTTAGCTACGCATTTTGACGACGCGAGCGGGTACACCCACTGCGATCGCATTAGGGGGAATATCCTGGGTAACAACAGAACCCGCACCGACTACTGCTCCCTTTCCAATAGATACGCCATCGAGAACGATTGTCCGATAACCCAACCAAACATCATCTTCGATGGTGATGCCTCCTTTAGTAGTTAATGGCTGTTCCTTAATTAATCGCCCTGGGGCAATACCATGAGCGTAGGAATAAAAAGCGCATTCAGGAGCAATCTGCACTTTAGAACCAATTTTGATAGGTGCTTTATAACCAGAAAATTGACAACGAGGTTGAATATGGGTATCACTACCAATAGTTACCGTTCCAGCGTCTCCAGTTTGGATATAAATATCGCCATAGAGATGCACGCGATCGCCTAAAACCACCTCGCCACCATCGCGATCTTGAAAAATGGTCGTGCGATCGCCAATAAAAATATTTGCTCCTCGCTGTAGATTTTGATGATAAACTGTCGCTCCAGGGGCAATATATCCCTGGGGATGATAACGAGCCAGACAACGACGGGCGTAATATGGTGGAGCTAGCCAGGTAGCGATCGCTGCACTGATTTTTCCTAAATAACCCCAGCCAGAACCACGCATCCAAAACCACATCCAGGCAGTGATAAACAGACCCCCCAGCCCAGACACTTGCCATTTTGCTTGTAATTTGGTTTGTAATTGTCGCCAGCTAGTTAGAGAATTTTTGGGTAGGCTAGTCATAGTAAAGTCCCGAGCTAGAATTAACCGAAGGTAGATCTCGATCAAAAATCAGGGAAGCTTGATAAAATTCGCGAAAATACCTCCCTAGAGAAGGCGCATCAAATAATTCTCCCTTCAAAGGCAGCGGTGGATGTTTGATGTAGTTAGTTAAGGAAGAGAATTTGGTACAGTAGTTGATCCCCAATGTTTCTACCGCTTGAGCAAATAACAGTTGATGATCGTCTATGTGTTCGCCGTAGCATTTTAGTCGGGGCAACAAAACAAAAGATGCTTTCATTTTTGCCAGCATTCTGGTAGAACCCTGCCCCGCATGGGAAATTACTAAAGAAGCTCGTTCTATAGACTCCTGCATTTCAGTTTTAGATAAAGAAGTGACGGAAGTTAACAGGGGATGATTGAGCCTAGTGACTTCTGTTGCCCCATGTTGAAATAAAACTGGTTCGGTAATAATTTCTTTTTCCAAGAGAAGACCTAACCAATCAGCGGCGCGATCAAAAGGAAAAATAATTGTTCCTAGAGTAAAGACAATCATAGTAAATTAAACGGTGGATTTTGTTGTTCATTAGGCAACCACTCCTCTGTATTTAGCTTTGGGATAGCTTTCTAGGCATTCTGGCCATTGGACATAAAACTCATCAGCAACATAGTAAACAAGTTTTCCACTAAGACTGAGAACTCTAGCGCGAGTTATGCTCTCAACAAAAATTGTTCTGATGCCAAAAAGCTTACTGGCGAAAATAAACGGTACGGCCAAGCTAGCCCCCGTAGAAATTACCAAATCTGGTTTACTTTGGTAAATAATAAACAGGGCATGGAAAAAATTGACGATCGCTCTACCGAGCATTCTGGCTTCCTGCATAATTACCCAGTGGACAATTTCTTGACGGCGCAGTCGTTCGGTATCGAATTTTGGGTAAGTGACCCATTCTCGGTAATGTGCCGACCAAAATTCTTTTAAACCCATCATGGTGGCAAAGTGTCCACCTGGGTTACACACAAGTAATAGTCGCATGACTTTAAACCCTCGATAAGATAAAAAATAGTTTGTTGGGGAAGACTCTTAACTCCTGACTTCAGGGGATAGGTACACCTTTGTGACTCCTGACTTCATGCTGCATCTGGTGATATCGCCATAGTTGACCGCGCTGCTGTAGTAGCTCTTGGTAAGTTCCTTGTTCTACAATGCGTCCCTTCTCTAACACCACCACCTTGTTGGCTTTCTCGATCGTGGAAAGCCGATGGGCAATAGTAATTACTGTCCGACCAGCAGCTAGTTTTTCTAGAGACTGTTGAATCAATCGCTCTGAAACTGAATCTAAAGCACTAGTGGCTTCATCCAAAATCAAAATGTCTGGATTTCTTAGTAAAGCTCTAGCGATCGCAATTCGCTGACGTTGACCACCAGACAAGCGGACTCCTCTGTCTCCTAATTGAGTATCAAAACCTTCAGGCATCTGGTCAATAAACTCTAAGGCATTGGCTAATTTAGCTGCTTCTCTAATCGCAGTTTCATCTGCTGTTGGCATCCCATAAGCAATGTTTTCACGCACCGATGCATTAAAAATAAATGTATTTTGACTAACTACTGATAGTTTTCGCCGTAGGGAATTGATCTCAAATTCCCGCAAATTTACCCCATCGATGAGAATTTCACCCTCGATCGGATCGTAAAATCTAGGGATTAAATCCGCTAAGGTTGATTTGCCAGCACCCGATGCGCCAACTAACGCTACTGTAGTTCCTTGCAGAATGGTCAACGAAATTTGCTGTAAGATCGGTTCATTAGCATCGTAGCCAAAATCAACATCTACAAATTCAATTGCTTGCTTTAACTTAGAAAATTGGACTCTTCCATCGATTAAATAGGGTTTGTCATTGGTTTTTAAAAGCTGCTGAATGTTGTCAAATGAACCAGACAGATTACTCAACCTAGCTCTGATGGCATTAAGCTGACTTATTATTGGCGTAATACGCAGCAGCACCACTAAAAACGTCAGAAATGACGCTGACTGTAGATATCCATTCGGGATGAGGAAGGCAAACCCTGTAATTAAGATACCAAGAAGCATCAAAATTCCCGCACCTTCTGATAAGGGTTCGACTAATGCCCTGATCGTCATTGCTTTGTTCATTGCTTCGACAATTTGGGAGTTCGCCTCATCACAGCGTTGACGTTCAAAATCCTGACCAGCAAAAGCTTGAACTGTACGAATACCCTGAATAAACTCCAGTGATATCGAAGAATATTTAGCATTGGCTGTAGTTACGTCAAAACTAGCTTCCCTTACCTCCCGTAGTAGTGTTGATAGCCCTACCGACACTAGGATCAACAGCATGACTGAAATAATCGTTAACTGCCAGGACAACCATAGCATTGAGATAACAAAGACCAATAAGGTTTCTGCCTTGGTCATCAAATTAGAAAATATCATCAAAGCCATCATAATCTGGCGAATTTCTCCAGTCAGACTGTTGATCAAATTTCCCGAACGAGTCTTACTAAAGTAAGCTAGGGAAAGGGCTTGTAGCTGCTCGAAAATACGTAAGCGCAGTCGATATCCCAAATTAACTTGTGCCAGAAAGCTATAAAGCTGTCCAAAATAGGTAAAGCCTAGACGTAATAGGGTGGTCAGAAAAATCAAACCTGTAATTCGATAAAGCCTTTGAGTGGCAGGAGCGTTGATTGCCAAAACCCAGATATCAAACCAGTCAATTCCCGTTTGAATTGGTGCTGCATCGGGATTAGTAAAGCTTTGGATGAAAGAGAGAATAAAACCAACTCCAAAACCTTCAAAAGCTGCTGCTAGCAAGGTAAATAAGATGGCTAATATAGTAATTTTACGAAAGTGTTTGAACTCTCGTAGAATAAAATAGCTATCTCGCCAGAAGCTGGTAGCTCGGACAAACTCGCGAATTATTGTGGGAGTTTTGATACGCATTTAGATTTACTAGACATTTTTTGGACAAATTTGCTCCGCGTGCCGATGACATAGGCGGGAACACCAACGGCGATCGCACTATCTGGTATGTCTTGATCGACTACCGCACCAGAGCCAATTACTGCACCTTTGCCAATACGTACTCCTGCTAGGACGATTACACCATGACCTAACCAGACATCATCGTTGACAATAATTTCTTGACGAGATGATGATTGCTCTGTAATTGATACACTAGTTGTAATATCTCGATCGCCTAGATAAAAACTACAGTTGGCAGCAATTTGTACGCCAGAGCCAATTTTAATCGGTGCTTTGTCGGTTAAAAAATGGCAGCATGATTGAATATGAGTATCCGAACCAATTTTGACACTGCCACCATCACCAGTCTGAATGCAGACATCATTGTGCAGGTAAACACTATCAGCTAGATCTACCGATCCACCACGATAATTTTCAAAAATTCTGACGCGATCGCCAATGAAAATATTCGCTCCTAGCTTTAGATCCCGATGGTTGATAGTTGCACTAGGAGCAATATAACCGCTGGCATAATAGCGCGCCCAGGAACGACGCATTTTATAGGGAGGAGCTAACCAAGTTGCTAACCAAGTTGCAATCCTACCCCAATAGCCTAATCCAGAAAAGCGCAGCCAAAAATACGACCAGGTGGTAGCTATCACCGTTGTGATTCCTTTAGATTGCCAAAGCTGCCAAAAACGTTGCCAAATATTAGATTGAAATAGTTTGATTAAATTCATGATTAATAATTTATTGTTCAATGCTACGATACCTTGTTCTTTCTATTATTCCAGCCAAAATCGACTCCCAACAGCTCGTACAATTTTTGGTTATGAGGTTGGAAATATTCAGTTAAAAACTCTTTGGTATTGGGTTTAATTGCTTGAGGATAGGAATTGATGTTATGTTTGCGATATGTTTTGGGCGACCAATCGGGCAGTTCTAAATAATCAAGCACCTGTTTAAATACTGCTTCGGGGCGGTCAAAAAAATCTTCACTTTTTAAAATTAGCAATTGCTCTTTGTTAAACAGCTTGAGCCAGTTTTTTAGCTGCTCGGCATACATTCCCGAAGCTAGATAGGTATAGTTATAGGCTGGACTGCTATTTAGACCCAATTCTCGACTTTCATTTTCTAGTTGTTCAACTCTTGATTCTTCTTGGGCGATCGCATCTTCAAAAGAAAGCTGCTCCCTACCGATTCTTTTGGTGTGATGATAGTGAGAATAAGCCCGATCTACAGGATTTCTTAGTAAGACAATTAGCTTAACTTTAGGAAGCGTTGTCGCAATTCGATAGGGGGCTTGAGAATGACAAATATAGCTAGCAGTTGCTTCTCCTGTCATTAAATATTGTGAATCTAATTTGGGTAATGATATCGGAAAAAAGCTTTTATACCAGGCATTACCTCTGTCATAATAAATATTAAAATAAGAAATTTCTTTCCAGGTTGGCTCACCAACATTAGGATGTTCGCACAAATAATGAAATAAAGAAGTTGTCCCACATTTTTTAGCTCCAATAATTAAAAAACTGGGCATTATTCTGAGCGGGCTAGTAGCAATTCTAGTAGATCTATTGAGAATTTTTTCACCAAACTTAATGCTCATAAAAATTATTTCAGATAACTACTTAGCTAATTTTCTAGTTGTATATTTTGATGCTAGTTTGAATGTTTGGAATCACTTTGGGGGCATGATCGTGGATGGCTTTATTTAATACTTGATCGATAACTTCTCGATATCGAGAGATACTAAAAGTATTCAAAACTTTGGTGCGAGTTTTTGCCCAGTCCACGTTAGAAGCAGTACCTTCTGCAATAGTAAGAATTGATTGGGCAATTGATTTGGGTTCGGGTTCGCAAGTCCATAAATCGTCTGGCTCAAAAAACTCTTTTAAGGCAGTTGACTTCATGGTCAAAGTTGGTATGCCCATAGAAAGAGCTTCAATTAGTTTGTTGGGAACGGTATTGTAAGCTTTATCTGTATTGCCGAAAATTCCCAATGCCAAATCGCAATTATCTACTAAATATTTTGGTAAAGAATTATCGGCAAAGCTTAAGTCTTTCCTCAGAAAAACGCAGTCTTCAAGCTGCTCTTGCTTGATTTTTTGATCGTACATTTTAAATAGGGAATTATCTGTACCAAATAAATTACAGGTGAACTTAACTTGATTTGCCTGTAAAATTTTCATTGCCTGTAAGATATTTTCTAATCCATGAAGTGGAATAAATGTTCCCCACCAGCAAATATTCAAATTGCTATCTGGTTGAATTTTTCTCTGATAAACCAATCGAGAAACGTTAAAATTAGGAGCAATAAAAACTTTCTCTGGGGCAATTTTGATATTTAGTAGTTTTTCCCAATAGCTAAGTTCGTGGTTAGCTGTATGAATTAAAAAATCAGACTTGGTTAAGGCTAGGACATCCTTGTCAAACATTCCTTTTGCTTGTCTGCTACCAGGCTTAATTTGCTTACCTTTTAAGACTTTTTGATCTTTAACAAAAGTGTCGTAAATTGAAATATACATCTCTACAATTAGTTTTTTATTAAAGGTTTTAGCAGCCCAAAAAGCACTTTTAATAAATCTACTGTTCATGGGAGGTAAGTAAACCACATCAACAAAATTAATCTTGATTAGTAATTCGATTAAGTAGAGAAACTTTAAGCCAGGAAATATTTTTGTCGAATAGAAATCTGGACAGATTAAAGAAATATGGTATCCAGAATCAAGCAAAATTTTGACTAAAGCTTGGGAACGATAGTCTCGAAAAATATTCCCGTATACTAAGACCTTGCTTTGTTTGGTGTTGATTGACATTAGTAGAAAAAATATAAGATCTTAAGTATGCCATTGACTGAGTGTAAGTCCTGTTAAATTGGCTAAATTTAGGTTTTTCTCAGTAAAATATTCACAAAGAAAAGTTCGTTCTTTGGCTGAACTTTGAGAAGATTTTTGATTAGAACATTTAGTGTACTCTTTGACGAGATTTCTAACTAGTGATGGAGCCATAAAACCCAACCCTGAATAGTCTAATTTTTTGAATATTCTGTTGAATTTTCGCCCGACTAAACTAACATTTTGAGTTTTGTTTCTATGCTCGCTTAAATTTAGAATTATGTCGTCAGAGTTAAGTTTCAAAAACTCAAAACAGCTTTTGACCACCTGTTCGGGATTCTGTTTTAGATCCTCAAATAAAAGAAAGAGAAAAGACTCAAGAGGAAAGTATTTTAGCCACAGAGATAACTGACCGTAGTAATCACTAACATCGAGATAAAAACGATCATTTTCGATCGCGTCAAAGAAGTTGCGGTGTTCTCTTCCTGTATTAAAACTATGCCAATATCCTGAATAAGTCCTGGCTACTGGTTCTCTTAAAAGGTAAATAAATTTGGCATGAGGATTAAGTGAATAAATTCTCTGGGGAATATTATGAAAGCACTCTTTACTCATGTAGGAGTTATCTGAACTAAGAGGGGCAAAAGAATAACTTGTCGAAGCATCAATACAAAGAGTATTTTCAGAATTAGGAAACTGCTTTTGATACCAAGCTAAACTTTTGCCTGAGTTACCAGTAAAATAATGCGGTTCTTTGTTTTTAGCAACACAAATATCAGGATGCTGGGCAAGTAAATAGGCGAGGGTAGTAGTTCCTGCTTTTTGTGCGCCAATGAGATAAACTTCAGGTGGAAAAGACATTTTAAAATACCTTACTAGTGGCAGAAAAATAATATAGACAAAAAGCCTGTTTTGTTCTCAGGTTAAGAACAATTGAAAATTATTCATGAGTTTACTAACTCTTTATAAATTCTGTTTACGGCTCGATTATAAATAGTATTTGCCTGGTAATAAAGTTTATTGATTCGAGATTTATTGGCTTGTTGAAATTCGGCAACTTCTCGATTAAAAGAAGACTCTTGTTTCTGGATTAGGTCTTCAAAAATCTTTTCAGCATATTTATATAGCTGAAGATCAAATTGATTAAGATTTTTAATTAATTCAAGAGTATCTCTGTCGATATCTTTGGGCTTCTGGGAAATATTACTTTTATCAAACAGCGGAATTTTCCAGCCCAAAATTTTCCGTAAAAGAAGCAAGCTTTCATCAAATCTTTCGGAAATACCAACAAATTTAAAATGCTCTTGAATATTTCTCTGAGCGATTTCTAGACTTTTGCGATCGCAATCAAATTTTTGATTATTGCTGTTTGATAATTGACTTTGTAAAACTATTCCAGCCAAGTTCTTAGTCATACCATTTTGCACACCAGGATATGTCTGCACAAATTCTTTCAGGGATAAATTTATAAACAGGGGATTCTTAGTCTTTTGATAGTAATAGTACATTGAAATTGCCCGACTAACTGGCTCCCGTAAAAATGTAATATAGGTATGAGGCTGATGTAAATAATTATGCAAGCCAAAGCCTACGTGGGTGTTGATAATCTTGATTTTTTTTCTGGAAGACTCAGACAAGTTTTGCAGTTTATCGATTCTTTGAGCAGGAGATCCTGAAGAACCGTAGAGTTCACAGATGGCACTTGCTGGGAACTGATATTGAATAATGTATCTTAAGGTAGTCCCCGCAGTTTTGGGAATATGCTGAAAAATAATTACTGGTTCTTCCATGGGATTATGGCTCAAGTCATTGACAATAAGACGATTTTGGCGCGAACTTATGGTAGTAATGAATCATATATTTTTTCTAACTTGGCAGTTTGCTTACGAATATCAAACTTTTCTTGAGTCAACTCTCTTCCTTGTTGTCCCATTTTTTTGCCTAAAGAGCGATCGCTCAATAAAGTATCCAATTTCTCTGCCAAAGAGAGATCGTCTTTCTCCGACACCAAGAAACCCGTCTGACCATCGATAACGGCTTCAGGAATGCCGCTATGGTAGGTAGAAACCACTGGCACACCACAAGCACAGGCTTCGAGAATTACAATGGGTAAGCCCTCACATTCCCCGCTTTTTGCTACCTGACTGGGGAGCGCAAAAATTTCTGCGTGCTGCATTAGTTCTCGCACTTTTTCATGAGGCTGCGCTCCTAAAAAACGGACTTGGCGATCGATCCCATGCTGTTTAGCTAATGTTCGTAATTTCGCTGTTAAAGCTCCCTGACCTACCTGAATCAAGGTGACATCAGGATGTCGGGCAGCAATGCGAGCAAAAGCAGATAACAGTGTGGCAATTCCTTTTTTTTCTGTATGTCTACCGACACAAAGAATATAGCGTTCACTGTCTTTTTGGACAGCAGGAACAAACTTGAGCGTATCTACACCAATATAGTGTTGAATAATTTTTTCTTGGGGATAGCCCTGCTCGATTAGTTTGTGCTGAATAAACTTAGAAACAGCAATAAAACATGAAGCCCCCCTTTTGAGCTTTTCTTCATGGAACAAAAACTGATAATACAGCAGCTTCCCCGTACGCCAAATAGCTTTACGGGTTAGGGTAATATCATAACCATGAAAAGTTACTACCAGGGGAATCTTGAGCTTCTCAGCTAGAGCCATAGCATAGACCCCATTAGGACCAAAATGGGCATGAATCAAACTTAAACTATTTAAAGCAAGCCAATGATTCCTAAACAGGTCAGGATTTCGAGTCAAGATATAATTTATTTGCTTAAAGTTAAACTGGTCATTTTGACTTAGAGCAATGTGAGGTAAAGATGTTGACTGTAAAAGAGTATTAGTGACAAATGTTGGTTGGTATTGCTGCAAATGGTAAGCTTGCTCGATTACAAAAGCCTCAGAAATGCGCGGAAAAGTTCTGAGATAGATACCGATGGGTTTCATCTTTTAGTTACCAATGCGCTGGTGGTTTGCTCTGGGATAGTTGCAGAAGAATTAAACTTGACAATCTCCATCATTCCTTTGGCATACTCGATCGGATCGCAATGGGATTCGACCCATTTTTGACCCTGGGTTAGAACAAAAGAAGTCTGAGAATCCTCAGCTAGACGAATAATGGCTTGAGCCACAGCTAACGGCTGGTCAGGGTCAACAGCCCACTTAGGAGCAAAATTATTTAAAATCTCACCAATTCCCCCAGTATTGCTGCCGATAACTGGGATACCACAGGCGATCGCTTCAACCACAGTCCGCCCAAAAGGCTCACGGGGAGCAAGAGTAACTACCACATCGGCATATTGATAGTAGTCTTCGATCGCAAAGGTAGGAGGCAAAATCGTCAATCGTTCAGAAACAGCCAACTCTTCTGCTAACTCTAGCAAGGTATTGGTATTGAGCTTGTTAGGAGAATAGTCCTGTCCAATTATGACCCCGTGATAATTGTGTCCTAGCTGTTTTAGTTGGGCTAAGGTTAGAACTAAACCTCGTAGATTTTTGTCATTGATGTGTCCTGGCTCGCTAATCCGAGATGGGGTCAACATGATCTTTGCACCAGAAGCCACAATTGGCATTAACTCTGGTGGTAGTGTGGTTTTAAGCCGATGGCTAAATCGCCTTGGATCGACTGGAGGATATAAAATTCCTCGAATTTTAAGCGGTAGACGCTTGGCTACAGACTGAGCGGTAAATTGTGAATTACAAATTGCTCCAGGTGCTAGACAGCTAAAAACAACTTTACGCAACAACCTCCCCCCAGGATTATAAGAGTATGCTAGGTCGCGAAAGACATGATAAATTCGACGACCACTTAATCTCAATCGTGGTATATTGCGACCCAGAATTGGTAACAAATAACGATTAGTACAGTTTTCTAAAACTAAGGGATCGGCTCGCGGTTGCCGATCTATCCAACTCAATGCCCGTTGGTAAAACTGATGACCATTTGTAGCCGTAATTGACTGTAGACAGTCTCCTTGACCCGATTGTTGGAGATAACTTTCTAACAGAGAATCTCCTCTCACCAGGACGCAGATATGAGCCAAACTTTGTAGTTGAGCAAAGCCTGCGATTGTCATTGAAAGAGATACCGTCATACCTCCCAAACTGTCACACCAGGATGGCAGGATAATTAGTTTATCCATGATGTACTTCTCCTAGTTAGAGGTATCAGCCTAGTTTGGCTTGGTTGATGGATTAACATACACAATAACGTTCCCATAATCATGGAAAATTGAATGATAGTTACAGCCGATTGCAGACTAAAAAGAGCCAAAATAGAAATCCAACAAATCGGTCTATCTCTACCAGTCTCATAAAACCAAACGATTAGAGATGTCCAAAAAGTTACAAACAGCCCCAGACCCAATAAACCCTTTTTATAAAGAAGATCTCCCAGAATAAAGCTGTGAGAACCAATACGAGGTGGTTCGACTACAAAAACAACTGGCCCTCCTCTGGCTGGCTCTCCCTCAACTTTGTGACCAAAAACTGGTTTGTCAGGAATTTTTTCTAAAGTAGCTTGATAAACTTTGGAGCGTGCTTCAGTCGAACCAGCCCGTGCCTCGGCTACTGTTGATGCCGTATCTGTAAAGGTAGCGAAAATCATCTTCGTAACGGGTGTAAAGGACAAAGTAGCAAAACTAAAAATTGCCAAGCAGCCAAACACTAGTGCTGTCAAACGCAACCTCACCAAAGTTACAAACAAACGCAACGATAAAGCTGCTGGTAAGGCTAACCACACTGAACGGGAACCAATTAAAATTAGCAGAAACACACACCCTGCCAATAGCAAACATGACCAAATGCGATTTTTGAGTTCTACAGCGATCAAGCTGACAAAACCCAAAAATGCTGCTGCTGCTTGATAGTGACCAAAGAAAAATCGCACGCGGTCTTCATCATAGAATGCTAGGTAGTTAGTCCAGCCTCCCACATCTCCTGGGGTAAAATTCCTTTTACTTGTCAATATGGCGTAAAGATTGCGTGGTGGATTATCAATCCAGCTAGGAAAAGCAAATTGAAAAATCAGCCAGCCCAAGAACATCTGTATGATGCTAATTGAGCAAGCCCAGGCAACAACTTTTAGACGAACTTTAATATTATTGCTCTGGATATACCAAACCAAAAAAGGAATGGAAAACTGAAAAAACGATTTAATTACGTTGTTGGAACTGACAACTACATTTGAAGGTATATCTATGGTTGGGTAGGCATCTAAAAAGACAAACAAGGTGTCTATACTTTCATAAGCATAAAAGGCAAATAAAGCGATTACCGCCCAACTAGGACGCTGCAAACTTAGTTTTTCGTAGTGTAGCCATTCATAAAGTACTATTCCTAGAGATAAAAATAATAGTAGATAGTTGGTAATCCCCACTAACCACCACACTGGCAACAGAACAATATTGGCACACACCACTTTTTCGGCTGCGGTCAAAACTTGCCAACGCAGAAAAATTCCCGTAAATAGCTTCTGGGGCGGTGGATGAGGATAATGGTCGTGATGTTTATTTGATAGCTTCATAAGCTGCGATTGCCTCAGAGGCACCAATAGTTTTTTGTGATTGTGAGACATATCCGTAGCGATAGCTGTTGTTAGAGGAATTGACTCCGTTTAAGATCAAGCCCTGAATTTTTGCCTCGTGTAATCTAAGTTGCTCTAAGCTATCCATTACTGAATGGCGATCGCTTTGTCCTGGTTTAGTTACAAAAAGTACGTTTTTAACTGTCGGAATCATCAGCATTGATTCACTAGTCAAATTAATTGGCGGAGTATCCACCAAGACATAATCGTAATTACCTTCTGCCTGTAATCGATTGAGATATTGTTCAAAATTTCCTCTAGCAAAAAACTGCGCGGACTCTTCTTCAGGTAGTACTGGGGCGGGAATTAGATCTAATCCACAACCAAAATCAACAAACTCTCTAGCCATAACGCCCTCAGATTGCGTAATAGCCGATTTGACCCCTAAATGTTTGGTAAGAGTGGCTTTATGCAGATCGCCATCAACTAATAAAACCCGAAAACCTAGCTTCTTTAAAGCGATCGCCAGACCCAAAGTAATAGTAGTTTTTCCTTCCCCAGCCATAGCACTGGTAATCATCAGACGATGGTTATCTAAGGTTAAAGAGCGAATAACCGTTGCCAGACGTTTAAATTCTCGTTTGGTTAAATCGTCAGAGATTACCGAGCGAGCGCTATTTTTCACTAGTTGAGAATTGGCAGATAATTCCCTAGTAGTAGATGAAGGTAAATACGACGAAGTATTAGAAGTATTTTGAGAGCGAAATAAATCGCTGTTTTCTTCTGATGATTTTAACTGAGGGGTATGATTCCAGTTTAAGTATGGTTGTTTTAAACGACCTAGACTATACAAAATTGGCAATTCCAATAGCATCAAATCCTTAGGACTCAAGAGCGGTGAGGGAGATTCTAAAAACAACACCAAACTGAAGCTACCAAAGGCAGAAGCCAACAGTCCGCCCAATATAATCAGTTTTTTACTAGCTTCTTCTGGTACAGGATCGAGAACTGGTCCATCAATTAACTGCACATTAGGATAGCTATTAAAGTTATCAATTTTTGCCCGACTGGTTTGGGCAATAATCCCTTTATAGACACCTTCTGCAATGTTGTGTTTTCTTTCTAGCTCGATTAGCTTAGCTTTATTAGTGGAAATATTGTTTAGTTCGTTAGTTAGCTTGTCAATCTGATTTTGAATCTGAATTGTTTGTTGTTGCAGTCCCTTACTATCTGTCTGAGAAGTAATTGACTCGGCAATCATATCCAATCTTTTGGTTGAAACATTACTACCCAGGGTTAAGTCAAGATCTTGACTATTAACATCAGGAAGTACGTTCTTAATTTTTTGTTTAAGTTCTTGGTCTAGCTGCTCGCGCTGAAACGAAAGCTCCTGCACCTGAGGGCTGGAATCCTTATATTTACTACGAGCATCAGATAACTCAATCTCAGTTTGGGCTAATTTTTGTCTTACTTCTTGATATTCTTGATTTTCTGCTAGCTTCAGCGATTGAACCGCTTTTTCAGGAGTAGTATTAAACTGACTAGCAGCAATCTCTGCTTTGGTTTGACTCGCCTCAGCCTCAGATTGCAACATGGTTAACTCTGTTCTAAGTTGATTAATGGAACTGATTAACTGTTGAGATTGAACATTACTATCGACAATACCCGTAACGCGACGCATTTCACTTAATTCTTGCTCGGCTTGAAAAAGATTATCTTTAGCCTTTTGCAGTTCTGCCTGAGAGAAGTTTTGCCGAGAATCGGCATCTGAGTAGCGTAATTCATTAAGACGCTGTTGAAAAGCTGTTGCTAGCTGATTAGCTCTTGCCAAAGCTAACTCTGAACTAGAACCTTGAGCTTCTAAAAGAATAACTGTCGACTGTGGTAATAGCTCGACAGTAAATAGATTTTTGAAGATTTTTAAGGCAGGGAAATCAGCTTTTTCAGGATCTTGCTGCCAAATTTTATTGATTACAGCGTCGCTAGTAATAATCGTAGACTGAATTTCTAAGGGATTTACTTCTTTAGAAAAACCAGTGCTGCTGTCTTTAATACTTCCTAATGTACCCAGATCGGCACTTAAATTACCTCCAGAATTAGGTACATTGAACTTTGCCTTCGCCTTCCAGACTGGGGGAGACAGAGTATCTGCTAGTACTGTTGCTGATAATACTGTCATCACTATTATCAAAAAGTTCAGCACAATCAAAGAGTTACGATGTCTGCGAATAACATTAAAATTATGATTCATCGTTGCTTGAATAATTATTGTGTTTGAGACTTCTTTATTTAGTTGGGACTGGTTTAAATCTTTGCTTTACGCGAGTTAACTTGGCACGAAAATAACCTCGTAATCCCAGTCTCAATATTGATTTGCCTTCGTGTGGTGCAAGAACGCACAGACCACGTCTCAATAGTCTTTCGAGAAGATCCTTAGCACTACGTTCGATCGCTCGACTTTCTCGCCAAGAAAGCCAGATTACTAGTAAGGTCTCTTTAAGAGACGAATTACCTTGTTGAACTGCCTTAAAACTGCGATAATCAGCATCCCGCTCGAGGTCAAAGCGATCGCGTAATCCTGTTTTAGCTGCCGTTGCATTGATATATTGTGCATTTAATTCTCGCTGTTTCAATAAGTATTGAATATTTTCAGTTCGTGCCTGTAAATTTTTGCCATGTATGCGATAAAACATCAGTGGTTCATCTATGCAGCCAACTTCTCCATAAAATGGCACGACAGCCGTTAGATAGGTATCTGCTGCTTCGTTTCTGGCTGTGGGAATTGGCAAAACTGCTTCCAAAGCTTGACGACGATAAGCCAACGCTGAAGTTATAGCCATTGCATATCTACCCCACCGTAATAGTAATTGGCTCACATCTCCTTGATTATGAGTTTTGGAGCCAGAACCTATAATCTTACCTTCGCGATCTACTGCAAACCTGCCATGGGATATTTGCACCCATTGAGGATGGTTGCAAAAACCGCTGACGATTTTGCTTAATTTATTAGGATGATAATAGTCATCAGCATCAAGAAAACAAATGATTTCTCCTTGGGCTTTAGCAATTCCTGCGTTTAAAGCCTTACCCTGACCGCTATTTGCCTGGAAGATTGCAGTTAGTTGTCCCTGATAGGATTCAATAACTTCTCGCGAATTATCAGTCGATCCATCATCAACAACAATCAATTCAAAATGGCGATAGGTTTGCTTTAAAACACTCTCTATCGCTTCGGCTAAAAAATAACCATAGTTATAGTTACCAATAATTACGCTAACCAATGGGCTTTGCTGACTCAAGCTAGGCTTGGTCAGCCGAAGTGGTTTTATCATCGTCAAACACTCACAATATTATTGAGTAATATATTGTTTGGATAATTAAGTTTAGTTAATGCTTGTTTAGAATTAGGCATTCTAATTCTATTTTCTCAAGATTATTAAAGTTCACTCACTGGTGTCTTCTCGAATAATCTTCAACAGAAAATCTGCTGCTAAAGTCAAAACTATTGAACTGATATCTTGGCTTAAAATTCAAAATCTATGAATTCTAATTTATCAGATAAATTTGGATTAAGCTTACTATTATTTTGGCTATGATTTAATAGTAATACCTTGAACTTATGCTGTCTTTACTTTGTTGTCACAACTGTAGCACGATTCATAAGTTATATCTGTATATGTCGACACATTACTGATTATTTTAAAATCAATTTATTAGTCTACATATCTATATTTTGTTAGCGATCAATACATTAAATTGATTTTATTCTTGTGAAGCACTTTAAGAAATATTTCTTTACTAAAGCCCATTAGTTAATCAATCTAATTTGTTACAAAAATTAAAAACAAAATTCATCAGAAAACTATATTTTTGCGATTTTAATACTCTTCATAAAAGGTACTTTATCTGTTTATAGTTTATAGTGTCTCTATGTTATATATTGGGCTTTATGCGTGGTTTACGACTCATAGAATAGCTAAATTCACTAACAGAAGGATTAGGAAGATTAGGATTAATTGTGCCAGTTGATTTTTCCCAATCCTCAGCATTAGCCAAGGATACCTTGATTGAACCATCAGCTTTATGAGAAATCTTTAGCCACATCGATCCGTGTTGTTCGCAACAAAAATCTTCGATCCAAGAGCTGCGATCGAGATATGTATTGTTTTGAGATATCAAAAAACTTGCTTTTTTTCGAGAGATATTAAGATTTTTTTGCACCTCCGATATTTCTCGATAATAAAGATAGTGCTTCGGACTTCCTATCCGCCATAGTTTTGTATGGCAATAAGGACAGTTAAATTTTTGCTTTTTGCTTTTTCTACTGCGCTTACCTGGCATAGTTTAAATACTCCTAAAAATGTAAAGTTTTATCGCCGTCAAGCTATAAGAACAAACACCAAACATTTTTGAACAATTGCTAAATAAATCAATATAATTTTTTGCCAAGTAAGAATTTATACTGATTTATTACAATAGCTTTTATATCTTTTTAGCTGTAGCTAAAAATGTTTTTCTGATGTTGACCAACTTGATATTTTGGAAAGATATATGCAACTGACTTTCATAATATCGAAAAATATTTAAATAGAAAATAACGTTATAATTACTTAATATTACAACTCTTTTTAAGCGATATTATATTTTAAAACATTAGATCTAAAGTACAAATAAAAAGGTCTAAATAGTTGTCTAAAATTAATTACAAATCTTTTTGAGAATAAATAAGTAAATCAACTTTACTATAGGTATATTGGGAAATTCAAAGAATATTGGGTATTAACCATCAACTACGGTGACGTCGTTTGAAGATGCAATTTCTTACGCAAGAAAATAGCGAAATTAAATGGTACGAAAAAGCATAAATAATTTGAGGCTGCACTTCGTCGCACAAACCTTCCTACGTAGCAACCTAAATCGACATTGTTAGAAATTCCAAGTAAAGGTATGCTTTACTTGGAATTTTTGTAGGTTATCGCATCTATAAAACAAAAAATACTTTTAAAAAAATCAATTCGTTGATTTTGGCTATCCAGATGGCAGTTTGGCTTGCCTGAAAATATCTTCAGCAAACTGGGGATTATCTTGCATTTTCTTAAATAAAACCGTTAAATCTTTAGGACTGCCCTCTACTGTAATACTAATACCAGCATAGATAATCTCAAAGTCTTGAATTCTGTCTTCAATGTGTTTGAGACTTTCTTGTTTTATATGAATAATTCGGACACTTTTATCATATTTTCTAGCAGCATCTTTTTGAGCAACATTTACTTCTGAGAATGTATTTTGAGCATCCAATTGCGTTGTGCTACTCAAATTTGATTGGTTTGATTGGTGAGTACTAGTTTTAGCTGATTCCTTGTGATGTTTGACAATTAACTTAGCCAGAGAATAGGTAATATTTTCTCCCCTAGAAGCAAGCTGCAAGGCATATTCTGTAGCACTTTCAGGTGTTGAAGGAGCAGCTAAAATATAAAGTGCAGAAGCAGAAAAATTGAAATGCGTAAAATTTACGTTTTTAAATTTTTCGCTTACCTGCATAAATTTTGTTGCTGAAGAAATACTCCAATTAAATTCTGCCTTAAGCCAATTTCTAAACTCTCCGTGTTTTAGTTGTTGTTTGACCTCAGCTAGCTTTTGACCAACGTTTATAATGTCTTTTGCTGTTTGACGAATTAGACTTTTAATCTCAGTGGTTTTTTGTTTGATGCTAATTTGAGTGTTGTGATCAAAAATTTCATAATTAAAATTATGTTGTTCAGTGACATTAAATACTTGCTTATGAGATGACTCAAAGCTTGAATCTTCTACTAAGTTTTGTAAATTCAAAATAGATACCTCTGAAATAAAAAAGCAACAGTTAATTTTCAGCCAAAAGTGCTGTTATTAAAAATTGTTTGATAATCAATCATGATTATAGGTTGAATAAAATACTTGAGATATAAAAAATATATGAGTTTGTACTTTAGACTTTGCCCTTATAAATAATGTTACTAACTCAAATTTCTAAGTTATAAGGTTTGCAATTATAATTTTGGTTTTTAAGATGCTTATTTTTGATATGATTTGATAAAGCAACTAATTTAATTGTAGCACCATAAATAACATTGATAAGAACAAAAAAATGTTATTAATGTTACACTTTATGCTGCAATTGTCATTGTCAGAACACACCAAAACATTGGTAGAACAAGATTAGATACGTTAATTACATAGCGATCGCCCAAATAACGCAAGATATGCTCGACATATTGAGTTAGACCTTTCCAGCAGCTATATCTATTTGAGACAAGGCAAAAGCACCTTGCCTAAATTATTGTTACATAATTTTTTTGACATTAAAGGCGCAATGTCCTCTAGGGCTAATTACTAATCATCTTCACAAGTTCCTCAAATTATTGAATTACAAAGTAACTATCAACTTCAAAGCATTAGACATATGCAATGAGGCAAGTAGTTAGGAGGAACTAGAACTAATGGTTGTAACAGCAGATCGTAACAGCAAAACTCAACAAGATAAAGAACAAGCTCTGGTTCTCTGGTTTGAAGATGTAGGAATGGGTGACGTTTCTCTAGTGGGTGGTAAAAATGCCTCTTTAGGAGAAATGATTCAGCAGCTAACCCCTAAAGGAATCAACGTACCAGGAGGTTTTGCCACTACAGCCTATGCCTATCGCTACTTTATCAAACAGGCAGGATTAGAACCCAAGCTGCGTCAGCTATTTGCCGATTTAGATGTGGAAAGCTTGAGCAACTTGCGATCGCGGGGAAAACAAGCCAGGGCATTAGTTCTCAACACGCCTTTTCCCGAAGAATTAAATACAGCAATTACCGAAGCCTACAGCCAGCTTTGCCAACAACACAGTATTGATTTTTCTTATTGCGAGCAGTTTGAAGGAGAAGAAAAAGAAATCTGTAAAAAATACACCTACAATGTTGATGTAGCGGTTCGTTCCTCTGCCACAGCAGAAGACTTACCCGATGCCAGTTTTGCAGGACAACAGGAAACCTATCTCAACGTCCATGATATTCAATGTGTCCTAGAAGCCTGCCATAAGTGCTTTGCCTCTTTGTTTACAGATCGGGCGATTTCCTACCGCACAATTAACGGTTTCGATCACTTCGATGTTGCATTGTCTGTCGGCGTACAAAAAATGGTGCGCTCGGATTTGGCTACCTCTGGAGTAATGTTTTCCATCGATACTGAAACAGGCTTTAAAGATGCAGCCTTGATTACTGCGGCATACGGCTTAGGTGAAAACGTCGTCCAAGGAGCGGTTAATCCTGATGAATATATCGTTTTCAAGCCAACGTTAAAAGACGGCTATCGTCCCATTCTCGATAAACGCCTTGGCAGTAAAGAAATTAAGATGGTGTATGACGTAGGCGGTAGCAAATTAACCAAAAATATACCTACAACCCATTTAGAAAGAGTGGAATATGCGATCGATGATGCAGAAATTCTTCAGTTAGCAAAATGGGCTTGCCAAATTGAAGATCATTATTCTCAAGTTCGTGGTACATATACCCCAATGGATATTGAATGGGCAAAAGATGGACTAACAAAGGAACTATATATCGTTCAAGCTCGTCCAGAAACCGTTCAATCGCAGAAAACTCAAAATGTATTGCAGACATATAAATTAGATGCGGTGCAGTAGGGCGATTCGCGAATCGCCCCTAACCACAGGTAGATCTGTGGGTGAAAAGATTGGCGCGGGTACTGCCAGAGTCATTTTAGAAGTGACTGATATCGACAAGTTTCAACCAGGAGAAGTATTAGTAACCAACAAAACCGATCCTGACTGGGAACCAATTATGAAACGAGCTAGTGCGATCGTTACTAATCAGGGCGGTAGAACCTGTCATGCAGCAATTATCGCCCGTGAAATGGGTATACCTGCGATCGTCGGCTGTGGTGATGCGACTAATAATATTACTACTGGAGAAAATGTTACTGTTTCTTGCGCTGAAGGAGAACAGGGTAAAGTTTATGGCGGTTTAATTCCCTTTACCGTTGAATCAATCGAGCTAGATAACTTACCCGAAACCAAAACTAAAATTTTGATGAACGTAGGCGATCCTGAATCGGCATTTGGCTTGTCGGCGTTGCCCTGTGATGGAGTAGGTTTAGCCAGATTGGAGTTTATTATTGCTAATCATATTAAGGTACATCCTCTAGCACTACTCAAGTTTGATGAATTAAAAGATGGTACTGAAAAAATGGCGATCGCCCGCCAGACAGTTCACTATCCTAATAAAGCCGATTTCTTTGTCGATAAGCTATCAAGAGGCATAGCAACCATTGCAGCAGCTTTCTATCCCAAACCTGTAATCGTCAGGATGTCGGACTTTAAAAGTAACGAATACGCCAATCTCTTGGGTGGTAAACAGTTTGAACCCAAGGAAGAAAACCCAATGCTGGGTTGGCGTGGTGCGAGTCGCTATTATGACCCTAAATATCGGGAAGCCTTTGCCCTTGAATGTCAGGCATTCAAACGGGTCCGCGACGATATGGGTTTGACCAACGTGATTCCCATGATTCCCTTCTGCCGTACTCCCGATGAAGGACGTAAAGTACTAGCAGAAATGGCAAGCCACGGACTAACAAAAGGCGAAAACGGCTTGCAGGTATATGTCATGTGCGAACTTCCCAGCAACGTCATGCTAGCTGCTGAATTTAGCGAAGTCTTTGATGGCTTCTCTATTGGCTCAAACGATTTAACCCAGCTTACTTTAGGACTCGATCGCGATTCAGCTTTAGTGGCTCATCTGTTTGACGAACGCAACCCCGCAGTAGAAGCCATGTTAACAATGGCAATTTCTATTGCCAAACTAAAAGAACGCAAAATTGGTATATGCGGTCAAGCGCCGAGCGATTATCCAGAATTTGCCGAATTTCTAGTCAAGCAGGGCATTAACTCCATCAGCCTCAACCCCGATACCGTACTTAAAACCAGACTTCATATTGCCGAAGTTGAAGCAAATCTCAACTAAACCAACTACTAACCATAAAAAGAGGTACTCATAATGTTAAATAAAATCTTAGTAGCAGTAGACTATTCCGAAACTAGTGAATCTGTGTTTAATTCAGCATTGTCTTTAGCAAAAATCACAGATGCAGAGTTGATGATAATGCACATTCTTGGTGAAGATGAGCCTAGTTATCCTATAATCCCTAGCTATAGTTACTATCCCGTTTTGGATGACTATGACTACAATCTGTATCGAAAACAGTACGAGGATTACCAACAAGAAGGAATCAAATTTTTGCAACAAAGAGACCAGGAAGCAAAAGCATTAGGTATTCGTAGCCAGTTTATTCAATTAACTGGTAATCCTGGAAGAGAAATCTGCAAGCTAGCAAGTACTTGGTCAGCCGACACCATTTTAGTTGGTAGTCGAGGACTAAAAGGATTGAAGGAAATGTTTCTCGGTAGCGTCAGTAACTATGTAACTCATCATGCGCCCTGTTCGGTTCTAATTATTCGCACCCCTATTGAAACCGAATCCGAGCCTACATCTTCTGAAGCAGCAGAGAAAAATCGGCAACCAATATCCACTAACTAACGATAACTATTAAAGACCAACCCCGTAAAGAGGTTTTGCAAATGATTAACAGAATACTGGCGACAATAGACAGTTCAGATAGAAGTCAATCAGTTTTTGACACAGCGGTATCCCTAGCTCAAGCTACGGGTGCAAGCTTAATGTTTTTGCATATACTATCAGAAACAGATACAGACTATCCAATCTTACCTACCTACGCTTATTATGCGGTTCTCAAGGGCAATGATGATAGTATATTTCATCAAAAATTTGGTGAATACAAACAGCGAAAAGCAGAGTTTTTGCGGAACTTGACTCAAAAAGCGATCGCCGTAGGAATAGATGCTGAATATACTCAGTTGAGCGGTATTCCTGGTTGGGAAATTTGCGAAGCCGCAAAAGCTTGGTCAGCAGATTTGATTTTGATGGGGAGTCGAGGACTTAAAGGTGTCAAAGAAATGTTTGTCGGCAGTGTAAGTAATTATGTAACTCACCACGCACCCTGTTCGGTTTTGATCGTTCGTTCTGATACAGATTCAGTATCTTATTCTCTCGATCCACTTTACGAAGAGGAAACAGAGACAGACAGTAAGCATGCCCTAAAGGAAGTTCGGTGGGAACCTTTCGCTTCGCATAAAGTCTTAAACCAGAATTGATTAGCGAGTAATATTCGTTGGTATCTAGTTTGCTGACCAAGTAAATAATTAATAGAGGTTAAGTAAAATGTTTAACAAAATATTAGTGGCAATTGACCACTCAGCAGCTAGCAAACAAGTATTTGAAAAAGCTTTGTCTGTAGCTAAGGCTGATGGTGCAAATTTGCTTTTACTGCACGTTTTGTCAATTGAAGAAGGGGGTAGTCCCCCAATGTCTCGTTACCTCGTACAGCATAAAAATAGCTGTATCCATGTCGATCCCCGCATCATGCGTCTGGCGAACGAAGCAGATGACAGAGAATGGGCCGAATTTAAACAAAAAGGAATCGAGTTATTGCGTTCCTATAGCAGAAAAGCGATCGCCGCAGGAGTACAAACTGAATTTAGTCAGATTACGGGGCAGCCTGGTTCGACAATCTGCGAGTTTGCTCAATCCTGTCATGCAGACGTAATTGTCATTGGCAGACGAGGGCTTTCAGGCTTGAAAGAGGTGTTTTTAGGTAGCGTGAGCAATTATGTGGTTCATCATGCGCCCTGCTCGATATTACTGGTTCAAACCCCTATTTTAGAAGAATCAAAGTCGCCCAATAGTGTTGAAGTGACAGTGTACGCCTAAGCTCAATTTTAGAGATACAGGAGGAGAATCATGACTGTTAAACTTATAACTCACAAACCAGACCATATAATCGGCTTAGAAATTAATGGCTGGATTAATGCTGAAGACATCGATCGCATTACTAAACTAATTGAACCAAGGATCGATGCTGGTGAGAAGTTGAGAATTTATGCAGAGGTCAACAGTTGGTCTGGAATGTCTTTAGGGGCATTTATCAAAGACCTTAAATTTAGCCTAAAGCACCTCAATGATTTTGAAAAAGAAGCAATTGTCAGCGATCGCAAATGGCTTGAAGCTTTAGCTGCGTTAGGCAACACGCTATTTTCAGGTATTGAAGTCAAGCATTTTACCCCAGATGAAAGTGATAAGGCTTTGAAATGGGTAATGAGTTAGTGGTTAGGTTGAATGTTTAAAAGTTTAGTTATTGGTTATGGCAATAGTCTGCGGGGTGATGATGGTATCGGCAGAGAAGTTGCTCAAATTGTTACAGGATGGAACTTACCCGATGTGCGATCGCTTTCGAAGCACCAACTAACTCCAGAATTAGCTGCGGAATTGGCTCAGGTAGATTTGGCTATCTTCGTTGATGCTTCTCAATCTGCCGATAAAAATGCTGTAGAGGTACGTTCTTTAACACCATCAAGCTCAATTGAGTTCCAAAGCCATTTCAGCGATCCTGAAGCTCTACTTAGTCTTACTCAAGCTCTATTCGGCACTTGTCCTCAAGCTTGGTGGGTCATAGTGCCAGTCACAAACTTTGAGCTGGGTGAACGTCTTTCTCCTGTGGCAAAGCTAGGAATAAAGCAAGCATTGAAAGAGATTAGAGGCTTGCTGATAAAAAACATACGGGCAGGATCGCTATGCACGAAGTCAGTATGATGCAAAATACATTGGATATTGCGATCGCTCAAGCCAATCAGAATCATGCTACCAAAATCGATCTCCTAACCATGAATATTGGCGACTTGTCAGGAGTTGTTCCTGAAGCCTTAGAGTTTGCTTTTGAAGTTTTGATCCAAGGAACAATTGCCGAAAATGCCCAGTTAAAAATTAAGACTATTCCTGTGGTTTGCCATTGCCAAAAGTGCGATCGCAATTTCCAACCAGAAGCATATATTTATGAATGTCCCGAATGTCAGCAAATAAGTAGCATCGTGATATCAGGTAGAGAGTTGGAATTAGATTCGTTAGTAGTTAGTATTTGATGTTCGCTGATAATTAGAGGAGTTAGAGATAAATGTGTATAGACTGTGGTTGTGATGTCATCAATAATATTGTCGATGTTAATTCTCATACTCACAAAATTGAGATTAGCCAGGGCATTTTGAACAAAAACGATCGCCTGGCAGAGCAAAATCGTAATCTATTTAAAGAGCAAAAGCTATTAGTTATTAACTTGCTTTCTTCTCCAGGTTCGGGCAAAACTGCCTTGATTGAGAGAATGCAGATAGAACAAGAACAGTTGTCAAAAGACGCTAATCGCTTTAAGACTGGCGTAATTGTTGGCGATTTAGCTACTGATAATGATGCTCGACGACTCCAAAGTAGAAACATACCAGCAGTTCAGATTACTACGGGTAATGCTTGTCATTTGGAAGCAAATATGGTGGCGAAAGCAGCTTACAAGCTCAATTTAGATAGTCTTAATTTATTAATTATTGAGAACGTCGGCAATCTAGTTTGTCCTGCTGCTTACGATTTGGGAGAAGACTTGAGGATAGTGCTGCTTTCAGTGACAGAGGGCGAGGATAAACCTTTAAAATACCCGACTATGTTTAAATCTGCTCAAATAGTAATTATTAACAAGATCGATATTGGCGAAGCGGTAGGATTCGAGCGAGATAAAGCGATCGCTAATATTCAAAAGATTGCCCCTCAAGCTCAGATTTTTGAGGTTTCGGCAAAAACAGGACAGGGAGTTGATTCCCTCTTAGTTTTCTTGTTTTCAATGCTAAAAATTAAGACTTCAACTCAATCAGTTTGCAGCCCATCAAAATAAAATATATGTTCGACACAATTTTCACCTCTAATTCCGAAACTAAACAAACAAGCATTCTTCGCCCCCGTAAAGGAGTCATCATTGGTTTAGGACAAGTAGGACTTGCCTGTGCCTATTCTTTGCTTATTCAAGACTGCTTTGACGAACTAGTCTTGCAAGATCTAGATCTTCGGAAGGTCGAAGGAGAAATAATGGATTTGGTTCATGGAATGTCTTTAATTGCGCCTACAGATTTGGTAGCTGGAACGGTAGCCGATGCAGGGAAAAATGCTGATATTGTCATAATTACCGCAGGCGCAGCCCAAAAACCAGGAGAAACTCGTCTCGATTTGTTAGGACGTAACGTCAGTATTTATCAAAATATCTTGACTGATGTAGTTAAATACTGCCCCAACGCTATTTTGTTGATTGTTACCAATCCCGTAGACATCATGACCTATGCTGCTCTTAAAATTTCTGGATTTCCCAGTTCGAGGGTTATTGGTTCGGGAACGGTACTAGATACTTCTCGGTTTCGTTCTTTGCTAGCGAGAAAATTAAATATCGACCCCCGCAGCATCCATGCTTATATTATTGGCGAACATGGTGATAGTGAAGTTCCAGTATGGAGTACGGCGAATGTAGCTGGTCGAAAATTACTGGCAACAGACTGGGAAAATCTAGCATCTGGCGATCGCCAAGAATTAACTGCTATATTCGATCAAGTAAAAAACGCTGCTTATGAGATTATTCAGCGTAAGGGCTATACTTCTTATGGGATCGGCTTAGTTGTAACTGATATAGTCAGGGCGATTTTACGTAGTCAGGAGCGAGTTCTTACCGTAAGTGGTCTTGTTAATGGACTATACGGCATCGACAATGTGTGTTTGGGTTTACCACGAGTAGTTAGCGATCGAGGTATACTCAAAACTGTCAATTTGGATTTGAGTCCCAGAGAAGAAAAACAGCTTTACCATTCGGCTCAAATTCTTCAAGAAGTGTTTAATAATTTGAATTTGTAAACTTTTCATAGATTCAGTAAACAACATTAGTCATATTCAATCAAAACAATTATGGTATCTACTTCCTCTTCTCAAGATTCAGTAGCAGCAAAGACTTTAACGACAGAAGAACTAACAAAGATAGACGCATATTGGCGTGCCTGTAACTATCTCGCAGTGGGCATGATCTATCTCCGTGATAACCCCTTATTAAAAGAACCTCTACAAGCAAAACACATCAAACAACGCCTGTTGGGACACTGGGGATCGTCACCAGCCCTCAGCTTTACCTACATCCATCTCAATCGCCTAATCAAAAAGTACGACCTTAATTCCATCTTTCTCGCAGGACCAGGACACGGTGCGCCTGGAGTATTAGGTCCTGTCTATCTTGAGGGAACTTACTCCGAGTTCTATCCCGATAAAAGCGAAGACGAGTCAGGGATGCAGAAATTTTTTAAACAATTCTCTTTCCCTGGCTATATTGGTAGTCATTGCACCCCAGAAACCCCTGGTTCAATCCATGAAGGGGGTGAACTAGGCTACAGCATTTCCCATGCCTATGGTGCAGTCTATGACAATCCAGACCTAATTGCTGCTTGTGTAGTGGGAGACGGGGAAGCCGAAACAGGGCCTCTAGCTACCGCTTGGCACTCTAATAAATTTCTTAATCCCGTCCGTGACGGGGCAGTATTGCCCATTCTCAATCTGAATGGTTATAAAATTGCCAACCCGACAATTCTAGCTCGCATAAGCCCTGAAGAATTGGAGAATCTATTCTTGGGCTATGGCTATACTCCTTATGTAGTAGAAGGGTCAGATCCCGAAACCATGCACCAAAAAATGGCAACAGTCATGGAAGAGTGCGTAGTGAAAATTAGGGAGTATCAAGAAGAAGCAAGGACTAAAAATAAAGCTTTCCGTCCTCGTTGGCCGATGATTATTCTGCGCACACCTAAAGGTTGGACTGGACCTTCTGAAGTGGATGGACACAAAGTAGAAGGATTCTGGCGATCGCATCAAGTACCAATGGGAGGAATGCACTCTAACCCAGAACACGTAAAGCTGCTGGAACAGTGGATGAAGGGTTACAAACCAGAAGAGCTATTTGATGACAGTGGTGCTTTAATTCCTGAACTAAAAGAACTTGCACCCCTTGGAATTAAGCGCATGAGTGCCAATCCTATTGCCAATGGTGGTTTATTACGAAAAGATCTCAAATTACCTGACTTTGCCGACTATGAAGTAAAAATGGACGCGCCAGGGACAGTAGAAGTAGAAAACACCAGAGTATTAGGTAAGTTTCTGCGGGATGTTATGAGAAATAACATGACTAACTTCCGCGTCTTTGGTCCCGATGAAACCGCTTCCAATCGCTTGCAGGATATCTACGAAGTTACTAAAAAAACCTGGATGGCGGATTACCTACCAGAAGATGAAGATGGCGGGCAACTATCTCCTGACGGGAGAGTCATGGAAATGTTGAGCGAACATACCCTTGAAGGTTGGCTAGAAACATATTTACTTACTGGTAGACATGGTTTTATCCATAGTTACGAAGCCTTTGTTCATGTCATCGACTCGATGTTTAACCAACACGCCAAATGGTTAGATATCTGCAAAAAACACGTTCCCTGGCGCGCACCCGTTTCTTCTCTCAATTTGATGTTATCTTCTTTGGTCTGGCGACAGGATCATAATGGTTTTTCCCACCAAGATCCAGGTTTTGTGGACTTAGTCACCAACAAAAGTGCCGACGTGACGCGGATTTATTTTCCCCCCGATGCTAACTGTTTATTATCCGTGGCGGATCACTGTTTACGGAGTAAAGATTATATCAACGTGATAGTCTCCGATAAACAAAATCACCTGCAATATCTAACAGATGGATGAGGCAATCAAGCACTGCACCAAAGGTATTGGGATCTGGGAATGGGCGAGTAATGACGACTGTGGTAAAGCAGCCGATGAACCCGACGTAATTATGGCTTGCTGTGGCGATATTCCCACAATGGAATCTTTAGCTGCTACTGCCATATTGCGCGAAGAATTTCCCGAACTCAAGGTCAGATTTATTAATGTAGTCGATCTCTACCGCTTGCAGTCAGAAAGAGAACATTCCCACGGTTTATCCAATAAAGAGTTTGATATTTTGTTTACTCCTGATAAACCTGTAATATTCAACTTTCACGGCTATCCCTGGTTGATTCACAAACTTGCTTATCGCCGTACTAATCAAGAGCGCATCCACGTTCAGAGGCTATAAAGAACAGGGCAATATCAATACACCTCTAGAATTAGCAATATTGAATCAAATCGATCGCTTTAACTTGGTCATTGATGTAATCGATCGCGTGGAAAAACTTGGTTCTAGAGCAGTATACGTCAGGGAACGGATGAGAAACGAAATTATCGACAACTTAGCCTATGCTCACGAGCAGGGTATGGATAAGCCTGAAATGGTTAACTGGAAGTGGCCATATTAGAAAATCAGACTTAGGAATTGAAATATTTTTTCAGTTCCTTTTTTTGTTGATTTATCGCTTTTTATACTTGAAGAAAATTCTTACTGATGGAGAAAGAGCTATTGATATTGCTCGTCGTAGCTCTGAAGTTATCGAAGAAATTGAGAAAACTTACCAAAATGGTAACGTGCTAATTGTTTCCCATAAAGCCACGATTAGAATTATGCTTTGTTCTTTATTGGGAATAGATGTGGGACGATATCGCGACCGCATTGATATGCCTGTGGCTGCGGTTAGTATCGTTGAATAGGGATTCTGCCAACCCGTAGCCAACTGAGCGTAAATTTGTTGCTAGCTATTACAAAAGCGATAGGGAATTAAAATATGGAAAATACCTAACCCTAGCTAGATAGTCTGAGATTGCAACTTGAGTAAGATAGTTTGAATAGCTTACCTAAGAAATAATTTGACAATTACTGTTCACCATTTAAACAATTCGCGCTCCCAACGTATTCTGTGGCTGTTAGAAGAACTCGGTTTGGAATATGAGGTCAAACGTTACGAACGCGACCCAAAAACCATGCTAGCTCCTGACTCGCTACGAGAGATTCACCCTTTAGGCAAGTCTCCCGTTATTACTGATGAAGAACTTACTTTAGCCGAATCTGGTGCGATCGTCGAATATTTGGTCGAACGTTATGACAATGGGCGGTTAGCACCCGAAGTAGGAACTCGCGATCGCTTACGTTATACATATTGGCTGCACTACGCCGAAGGTTCGGCAATGCCACCGTTGGTAATGCAGCTAATCTTTAATCAAGTTGAAGAAAAATCGCCTTTTTTCTTACGCCCAGTTGCCAAAGTAATTACGGGAAAAGTCAAACAGACCTACCTTGAACCTCAAATTTCTCAACAGCTTGGTTATATGGAAGCAGAACTTGAAAAGAATACCTGGTTTGTGAGCGATGAGTTTACCGCAGCCGATATTCAACTGAGTTTTCCATTGGAAGCTGCTGCATCCCAGTCCAATTTAGATGTAGGTCATCCGCAATTAAAGGCTTTCTTAGAAAGTATTCACGCACGCCCAGCTTATCAAAAGGCTATAGAACGTGGTGGTAATTATGACTTCAGTTAGCTTATAAAATTAATTATCAATTTTATAAGTTCTCTTCATCACAGTTAGCCAAGATTGGTTTCATGTGCGATCTACGCGCAGCATAATCTAAGTTCGGGTACGACAATCGCGACTATTACAGTGTTCATAATTAGCTATTCTCTGCCTACAAAACAAAGATGCGAACGTTTTTATTCTTCTTACTTGCTGCCGTTGGAGAACTTTCTGGATGTTATGCTTTTTGGGCATGGCTGCAACTTGAAAAAAGTACACTCTGGATTATTCCAGGTATTCTAGCTCTGATTGTTTTTGCTTATGCTCTCACCAGAGTAGATGCTAGCAATGCTGGAAGAGTCTATGCTGCCTACGGAGGTATCTACATTTTGTCATCGCTTTTCTGGTTATGGTTAGTTGAAAGAATATCCACCTATTAAACGTAATTCATTCTTTGATTTTTCTTCTGCAATGTCTCCTTGCAAACCAAGATCGAGAACACTTTGATAGCCTATTTGTTGACGCATTCCTACCCCCAAAGAAATTATTGCCCCGTCATCTTCAACTTGGCTAGCTCTCACTCCTGTTTCGGCTAAAACAGTACGGGTAAAATTACTTGGATAACCAATGGGTCGAGAGTAACCCAAAATTACTCCAGGAACAAAAGAACGCTCATTATCTTCGGTGGCAGTGGTAAGATTAGCGTCTAAATTAAGATGCAAGCGATTGTATTGTCCGATGGTTTTGGTGGCAATGCCCCTCAAACGAAAATCTACCCCCTCGGAATTTCTGCCTGTGGGAAAGGCTGCATCACCACGTAGGGCAAAAGCTGGAGTATTATTATATTCGCGGTTAAAATTATGCAAAGCCCCTATGGATAAATCCCCGATATCAAATCTTGTATTATCATTGTCTTCTTCAATACTAGAATTAATACCAAGATTGAGATGGGTATTAAGGGCAAAACCATAAAGATATTCTATTTCAAATTCACCGCCGATCGATTCTCCGTCAGGAATAATCAAGGCTGCACCCAAATCTAAAGCTTGCTCGCGATAGCCAATGGAATTGGCATCATCAAAATTGAGGGGACGATTGGCATCAATGTTGTTGTGATCCGCAGCTAAAGCGCGATCGCCTGAGGTAGTGACCAAGGCGATCGCGCCTAAACTCCATTTAAATCTAAAGCTAAAGGACGAATGTTGTAGATATCATCGTTGTACTTACCCCGTTGGCGATAAATATGGTTAGTATCCTTATTGTTCATCCATTTAGGTAGATTAGCAGGTACAGGGGGCAAGGTTTTGGCGGTGGTTGTTTCTTTGCCGACATCATGGTTATGATGCTGATGCGACTCTTGAGCGATCGCAGATTTATTATTTGAGGACAGAATGGCGAGCGCCAAAATTAAAGTTGAGAGATAGTTATTCAACACCAAATTTACTCCTAAAAAATTGTTAAACGTAGCGATGAGTCAGCTGTACAGTAAAGAAATTAATCTAAAGAAAACTAACGCCGATTTAAGAACCAACGTTGGAATAATTTTTCCAGTTCGATCCAGACAAACATCAGCAGACTAAAGCCAAAACAGATGGCTAATTCCGTCGGACTAAGTAAATGGGTGTCAAAGAAATTGCGTAGGGGTTCGACGTAGATTAATAGCAGCTGTAATACAGTAGTTAGGGTTACTGCTCCTAATAGATAAAGATTAGAAAAGGGATTCATCTCGATAGTTAGTTTAATGTCAGAACGAACCGCCAGGGCATGACCCATCTGCGCCAGGCAGAGGGTTGTAAATACCATCGTTTTCCAGCGATCTCGATTATGGTCAGCACTATCATAGTTATAAGACCATACCATCAAGGTAATAGTTAACAGGGCAAAGACAATCCCAATTCTGACCATATACCAGCCCATACCACGGGCAAAGATACTTTCTTTGGGACTATAGGGCGGACGACTCATTACGTTGGGTTCGGCAGGTTCTAATGCCAAAGCCAGGGCGGGTAAGCCATCGGTAACTAGGTTCATCCAAAGAATCTGCAAGGGAGACAGGGGAACGCCACCCAAACCAAGTAGGGGTGCTGCTGCAATCACTAAGACTTCGCCAATATTACTACCCAGGATATATTTAATAAAGCGACGAATATTATCGTAAACAACTCGCCCTTCTTCAGTGGCAGCAACGATGGTGGCAAAGTTATCGTCAACCAAAATCATATCGCTAGCTTCTTTACTGACATCCGTTCCTGTAATGCCCATGGCAATCCCGATATCCGCTTGCTTGAGGGCAGGAGCATCATTAACTCCATCCCCCGTCATTGCCACAAATTCCCCCCGCTTTTGTAAGGCTTGAACAATGCGTAGCTTGTGTTCGGGGGATACGCGGGCATAAACGTTTACTTTCTCTACTGCCTGTTCTAATTCTGCTGGAGACATTACTTCTAACTCTTGTCCTGTCAAAGAAGAATCTGTTAGAGCAGCAATACCTAATTTTCCAGCGATCGCCATTGCTGTTAGAGGATGGTCGCCAGTAATCATAATCGGACGAATTCCCGCCCTTTTACAGCGTTGCACTGCCTCTTTTACTTCTATACGGGGTGCGTCGAGCATTCCCACCAAGCCCAACCAAATCAGATCTCTTTCGCTTTTATTTTCTGTACTCGCGAGGGGAATTTCTTTTAGGGGTTTATATGCCAAACCTAATACTCTCAAACCAATGCTGGCTAAATGATTATTAGTTTCTAAAATTTCTTGCTTTTGAGCAGGAGTAATAAATGCAGGGCTGTCTTTAATAAAAATGCGCTCGCACCTTTCTAAGATCGACTCCGTTGAGCCTTTGGTAAACATTTGGTAGGACTGTCCATTTTCATCAGCCACGATGACGGACATCCGCTTACGTTGAGAATCAAAGGAAAATTCTTCTACCCGAGGCATCTGCTTTAGCTCTTCTTTAAAGATGCCTATTTTTCCCGCTAAAGTTAACAATGCTCCCTCGGTTGGATCGCCTAAAATAGTCCAATCTGTAGTTTTAGTAACAGGATTATGAGTGCTTTGTAAAAGAGCGTCGTTGCACAAAACACAAGCCTGAAAGAGTTTTCTAACTTCTGGGGAAATTTCTATTTGATTATTGTTCTGACAGTAAAATGTTCCTGATGGTTCGTAGCCTTCTCCCGTAACGCTAAAGTGATCGGAGCCTGTATATACTTTTTGTACCACCATTTTGTTTTGGGTTAGAGTTCCTGTTTTATCAGAACAAATAGTCGTTACCGAACCCAAGGTTTCTACCGCTGACAGTTTGCGGATTAATGCCTGACGGCGAATCATTTTCTGCGTCCCAATTGCTAGGGTAACAGTTACCACCGCAGGTAAACCTTCTGGAACTACTGCCACCGCCATACTGAGAGAAATTTCTAGCAGTTCGGCAAAAGCTGACCAACCCGAGCGCAATACACCGACAATGACTACTAAAGCCACTAAAGCCATCGAACCACCCACCAGCACATTACCTAGTTGAGTCATCCGTTGCTGTAGGGGAGTGGGTTCGCTTTCTACTGCCTGGATCATAGCAGCAATTCGCCCAATCTCCGTCTCCATGCCTGTTCTGGTGACGATCGCTTTAGCCCTACCCTGGACTACTTCCGTGCCTTGAAAGACCAAATTAGTGCGATCGCCCAAAGGTGCATTTTCATTTAAAATTCCATCAGCATCTTTAGCAACGGCAGTAGCTTCTCCTGTAAGGGTAGACTCGGCAATCTGGAGATTACGGGTTTCGAGTAAACGACCATCCGCAGCAATTTGTACTCCTGCCTCTAAGATCATAATATCTCCAGGTACTAATTCTTTGGCTTCTATCTCTTGGGTAGCTCCATCTCGGATAACCCTTACATGGGGAGAAGATAAGCGTTTGAGGGCAGCTAGAGCTTTTTCGGCTCGGCTTTCTTGAAAATAGCCTAAAATTCCGTTTAAAATGACAATACTGAAAATAGCGATCGCATCTTTAGGAAAATTATTTTGACGCAGATCCAAAACAGCCGAAACTATTGCCACCGCAATCAGCATCACCAGCATAATATTGGTAAACTGATCCCAGAGTATCCCTAAAGCACCCCGCCCCGCCGTCTTTGTTAGTTCATTAGTGCCAAAGCATTGCTGTCGCTCATAAGCTCGGTCAATGCTCAAACCGAGATCGCGATCGCTGGCTAATAATTCGGTAGTTTTTTCTCCGCTCAAGGTGTGCCACGATTCATCAGTCCGAGGCATGGTAACCGAATTAGAAGTAGTGGGAAAATTCATAATTTTCGCTCTCTATAACAATGTCGTACTGTTTTTAAGTAACTCAATTGGTAAATTTTTTAGTTGAACTTATAACGATTTTCTTTTCCCTGCTGCTCTTTTTTCTCGTATGCTAATAGTAACTAGAGTAATGACAGTAAGAGGTATCACAAACCAAAGCATAATGTCTATGTATGTAGGCAAAGTATCTTGTTTGGTGACATCTAAGACAAGATAGCCAGTATAGGCTAGATAATAAAATAAAAATAGCAAAGCTTCCCAGCGATCGATGCGTTGACCAGAATAAAAAATTGGCAGACAGGCAAAAGCCACTGCGATCGCGACTGGAAGATCGAACTGAATTAGAGTTTCGCTGACTTGAATGCCGTCGGGAGAAATTGTTCCTGAAACCCCTAGTACAGCTAAAATATTAAAAATATTACTGCCTAAGACATTTCCCACCGCAATATCTCTCTCTCCTCGAAAACTAGCGACAACGGAAGTAGCAAGTTCGGGTAAGGATGTTCCAATAGCGACAATAGTTAGTCCAATTAGCAACTCATTGACCCCTAAAGCCGTAGCAATAGTTACTGCCGAATCAACTAGCCAACGCGAACCTAACACTAGTAAAGCTAAACCACCAACAATAAAAATAATGTTCTTCAACCACAAGCTAGAAGTTACATTCCCATCAAAACCATACTCTTGAGTAAATTCATCCTGGGTTGCCTTTTGTTTTTTACTTTGATATATCAAAGAAAGAGTATAGGCTATGGCACCAGTAAATAAAATAAGACTGTCAACTCGGCTTAATTTCCCATCCAGACAAAACATTAACAGTAACACCGAAACACCAATCATAATGGGCACATCAGAACGAATAATCTGTTTTGTCACAACTAGAGGGGTAACTAAAGCAGATAAGCCCAAAATCAGTAGCACATTGCAGATATTACTACCGACAACGTTGCCCATAGCAATATCACCCTGCCCTGACAAGCCAGACATAACGCTAACGAACATCTCTGGCGCGCTTGTACCATATGCCACAATAGTTAGTCCAATAATCAAAGGAGAGATTTGTAAAACAGCAGCGATGCGGGATGCACCCCTGACTAGGAATTCCGCTCCAGCCACTAGCAACACTAGTCCTGCCACTAAAAGCAAAAATGTTATTGAAGTCATAAATTAAAAAGAAATAAAAGAAATAAATATAGCTATTTTTGTGCTTAAACTTCGCTGCCTATACAAGCTCCGTTGCTAAACACTAAATATTCATGTATCGAATCTGTATCAAATCCTTTGCCTTTGGCTTTGGCTAAAAATGTTCGCCCTTCGACGTATTCATCTACAGTGCTTTCTCTGCCATAAACTTCAAAGTTAACTATCTCATCAGCTCCTGAATAACAGCTCAAGAGATCGGATTTGGTCAAATTCTTTGGAGCTTGGGCGACAGGGCGATCGATAATACACAGTCCCCCAGCAAAATTTAAGTTTTGTTCTCCCCTATCGGTTTTCACTTTGACTTCGTGGGCAAATTTATATTCATCGGCAAAGGGACCCGATATCATTTCCTCCCGTAAAATTTCTCTACCGCCAGAAAAACAAACGATAATCCCAGGAGAAATTTCAGGCTTAATTTGTCTGGCTGTTGCCGATCTCAGGTCAAAATTAAACCAAAAAAAACAGACAATTATCAGACACAGTAGAGCTTTAAACATTTTTGTATTTACTCGCTTGTAGAAATGTTATTGAACCAATTTTGATATATTGCTAAAATCCAAACCGAATCTAAGCATTAATAATGCAGTCCAACTCCCAAGCTAATAGCGATCGCTGAAACAATTATTCCCGTTTCTTTGCCCCAGGGACGACAAATCCAGTTTCTAATTAACCACTGCATCGAAACATAGCCTACCGTTACCACAACTGTAGTTGATACCAAAATAAAGGTTAGTTCAAACGAAGAGTTCGATAGAGGCACTAATAACACCATCAGCACAAAAGCTAGAAACATCACCCCTAGTAAACCGCCGACAAATAAGGTTTCTAGGTCGAACTTAATTTCTAAAATAATTCCTATAACAATGCCCAGTGCTAGAGCCAGATCTATTCCAGCAACATTAATGGAAGAGATAAATTGAGTAAAACAAAAAGAGATTGCCAATAGCAAACATATTCCTAGCCAGGGCAAGGGTCGAGAGAAAGACTGAGGCAAAGTAGGAAGCACAAACCGAGGCTTAATTTTCATTAAAAATACCTTATAAGGTAATAAATAAGACTTAGTTATTAGTAGTTAATTCTTAATGCGTAATGGCTTTAAGAAAATGAAAGTATTAAAAGTAGCGATCGTATTTTTATAATTGAAGACAAAAACCTCATCTGCTTTTTATTTAGTTATTAAATATACCAATTAGGTTCAACATTGCTGTGACAGTTGGGTGTCAGTTTTGATATATCTTTAGCAATTTACCGTTAACCCAACTGTGTCTGAATAAGACGGATACTTTCAATGATTAAAACTGCTGCCCATACTAAGATACTAATACCTGCTGCTGCTGCTGCAATATCTTTGGTGACTCGAATGCGATCGTTTTGTTGAGATTCTACAAAATCGCATAGAACTTCTATCGCGCTGTTGAATAATTCAGAAATCAGCATGACTCCCATCGCCAATAGTATTAAGCTAGCATCCAACCATTGTCGGAAGAAAAAAGCACCAGCCAAAATTGGTACTGATAAAATTACTTTGTATGTCACACTAAAATCTGTTGAAATTGCAGCCTGAAGACCCGCTAAAATTACTTTTAACTTCCGAATTGGATGATAGCCTCTGGTACGAAACTTATTAGCCATAAATAAGTAAATAATGTTTATTCTCAGCTACAAAATATTATATGTGTTGAGAAATCAAAAAACTTTAGATGAATTGAAACTTATTCTGCATTCAAATTAATATTTATCTAAAATTTTAATCAATTGGCGAGTAACATTAGTTAGCTACTGAAGGTATCAATTAGGTTTAGCATTGCTGTGACAATTGGATATCAGTTTTAATAAATTCCGAACATACACACCATCAGCTTAGAAAATTTGGCAGTAAACTTGGTGCTTGCCATAGGGCATAGCCAAGGAAACTAAAAAATAGGGTGTTGACCAGAGTTAAAAAATAGCCCAGACACATCAACAAGCCATCAGCTTCTAAAGTAGCTACGGCCAACAGTAAAATTGTGACGGCAGGCAAGGGATTGGTAAAGGGGATGGGCAACATGAGCAAGATCGAAAGCCAAGCAATACAAAAACCATTTCCTTGCCTGCTAAAGGGGTGTTGCGCTACCGAGTGCCAACGCGGTTGCACGATTTTTTCTAACCAAACTGCAATGCGTCGGACATTTTTGAGTAATTGCTGGCTCAAGCTAAGAGGGAATTTGAACCGACCTACTAACTTGGGTAGCCAGGGTGATTTCCTGCCTAGTGCCATTTGAATTCCCAAAATAAAGCTACCAACTCCCATCACTCCAGATAAGCCAGGAGGCATGGGAAATAGAAAGGGTAACGCTAACAAAGCAATAATCAAGCTAAAGCCACGTTCGCCAGTCTCGCGCAGCATTTCAGCAATAGTTATCGGCGCGGTAGCTAGTTTGGTCAGTAAAAGTTTAATATCTTGGGAAAACTGGAGAGACATTAGTTTTAATAGGTCATGAGGTCATGAGGGTTATAGCTAGCTAATAATTTATAATTCTCCGAGCAAAATAACCGAACAGTTCAAATTCTGAATCAAAGGCTTGGTAGTCGCACCGAGAGCCAAACTATTTACGCCAACACGCTGACGTTGCGATCGCAAGATTACTAGTTCATGGGTTTGACTGGCGTTTAAAATTCCACTGACAAAATTGTTTTGGGCAGTTACCTGAATATCTACCGTCGCATCAGGTAAAAAGTGTTTGCCGATAGTTTCCAATTTGTCGTGTAGATGGGTTTTGCGTTCTTTAGAACTACCAGAGGGGCAGACATGAAGCAGGGTAATTTCTGTGTCCTCAGTAATTAAGTTTTGAGCAAAACGAATCGGACGCAACCCAACAGGGTAAAAACTTTCTACTGGTACTAAGATACGTCTAATCTTTAAAGGAGAATCCCGCAGACTAGCCATCACTACCGAACAGTGAGCCGACCAAAGTACACTATCGGTAACGGAGCTAAAGAAAAGAGAGCGAAAACTCTTTAAATTATCAAATCCTAAAACAATTAAATCGGCATTGACTTCCCGACTGGCATGACTGATACCTTGAGCAATATCGTATTCAATTCTCAATTCTGGTTGCGCCATAATGCCTAATTCTTCGCCAATATTCTGAGCTTGAGCAAGTAATTTTTGACAACGTTCTACATCTACATTTAGTTGAGGAGAATCCAAGCGGGATTCAGCTTTAGCGATCGCCAGAGGAATAATTTCTCCCTCATTTTTACGGGTCAACAAAGAAGCTAACTCCAGAAGATAACGCTCTGTTTGGGGATTATAAACAGGAACGACAACTCGTAGACCCTTGGCTAAAGGTTTGTCGGTAATAGAATCATTTTCTAATTCAGTCTCCGATAATTCTTGATCGCTTAACTGAGCAGCAGCACTGGAGGTAATTAAAGGTCCCGCGATCGAAGTTACTAGCATCAGTAAGATAACGCTGTTAAAGACTCGCTCGTTAATAATCTGTGCCTGAAAACCAATTAGAGCAGCAGCTAGAGTTGCTGCCACCTGGGGTAAAGATAGCGACCACATAGTTATGGTCTGTTGCCAGCTATAGCGATATGCCAGTTTCGCCAAGTAAGCTGCGATAAACTTGCTTAAAACTAATGCTCCGACAATAGAGAGAGGAATACCCACGGAACGAAAAACATCTTGAAAAGCTTCTAGATCTATTAATAAACCCATATCCACAAAGAAGATGGGAATAAACAAGACTGAACCAATAAACTCTACTTTTTCTTTAACTGGCCCATCACCGATGACATCATTAACCGCTAGCCCCGTCAAAAAAGCCCCAACAATTTTTTCAATGCCAATTGCCTGCGCGCCTACCGAAGCAACAAACAAAGCCAAGAGTATAAACAAGAATTGATTACCCTGGTCATTTTTAGAACGGCGGAAAAAAGATTTACCCAAACGATCTAAGCCAAATAACACCACCAAGGTATAGATAATCAAAGAACCTAACAGTATACCTAAATCTATAGCGGTAAAATCTCCCTTGTTTACCCCCAAACAAATTGCCAGCACTAGCAGAGAGCCAATATCAGTAAATATAGTTGCCCCAATCGTTATCGTGACCGCTTCATCCTTGACCACCCCCAATCTTTTGACGATGGGATACGCCAGCAAGGTGTGGGAAGCCAACAACGAACCAATTAAGACCGCAGCATTCCAGCCAAAACCAAACGCTTTTCCAACCAAAATACCGCTAAGTAGAGGAACGGCAAAAGTGGCGAATCCAAACCCCATCGAACGGTTTCTGGTACGACGAAACTGCTCCATGTCAATTTCTAATCCTGCCACAAACATCAGATAAATTTTGCCAATATCTGCCAACAGAATCATGGTTTCTGACTTACTGTCGAGTAAGCTCAAACCACTCGTACCAAAGACTACTCCTGCTATTAACAATCCAACTAAACCTGGTAACTTTAATTTCTCAAAAATTGGTGGAACTACAAAAATAATTCCCAACAGTAGAACAAAGGTGAAAATTGGTTCGCGTATCGTTTCTGAGATAGATTCCATAAAATATATTTTCTACATAGTTTAAAACCAAGCTAGAAGAGAAAAACAACTGCTATATATAAAGCTGCTACTCCAAGCTGTACCAACATTACAGGAATACCATATTTCAAAAACTTACTAAAGGAAATACGACTACCGTGAAGCTCCGCAACTCCTGCCGCCACAATATTAGAAGATGCACCCATCAAAGTACCGTTGCCTCCTAGTGTTGCCCCAAACATCATGGCGTAGAACAAGGGTAAAACTTCAGGGGGTAGTTGTCCAGTGAAATCGGGGTTTAATATTTCCGCTCCAGCTAAACCGACGTTAACCAGATATTGCTTGAGCAGAGGAACCATTGCCACTACCAAAGGAATATTTGGCACAATACTGGATAATAAACCAACTAATACTAGTAGACAAAGAGAACCCAAGGCAATATTTTTACCTAAAATCACTGCCAATAAGCTGGAAATACTGTCTAAAACTCCTGTTTTTTCCAGTCCGCCAATGAGAACAAAGGTAGACATGAAAAACAACAAAGTACTCCAGTCCACGTCTCTAAGGACATTATTTACAGTATCGATTTTACTTTGATTAGCTAGTGCCAAAGCTAATGCTGCCCCTAATAAAGCCACCGCAGCAGGAGGGATCGGCGTAGGTAAAGATTCACCAATCACAAAAAAGGTTAGCACCCCTGCTATGAGAACTCCTCCCAGCATCAGTATTTTGGGATGATTAATTTCGGGATGAGGCAAAGTATCCATGTCTGCCAGTTTCTTGTTCCAGATACTGCGGAACAAGAAGGGAGCCATAATTAAGATTGAGCCAACGGCGATCGCACCTCCCAAACTTAGCTTCATCAAGTAATCATTAAAACTTAAGTTAACGGCATCTCCCACGATAAAAGTCGCAGGATCGCCGACCAGGGTTAATAAACCTGCACTATTTGCCACAAACACCATCAAAATCAGCAACGGAACAAAATCCACGCCAATTTCCTGAGCAATCGGTGGCAGTAAGGGAGCCAGCAGCATAACAGTAGTAGCATTAGGCAATACCGCACAGATCGGCGTAGTAATGGCAATCACTCCTAATACCAGACGTTTACCTTCACCTTTGGCTAACACAACCATTTGCGTAGCTAAATAGGCAAAGATATTAGTCGGTTCAAAAGCTCTAACTAGGATCATAACTCCCAAGAATAAAGCTAAGGTAGCGTAACTTTGGCTAATATATTCAATTGCCTGATTGAGAGTCATGACGTGAGTGAAAACTAAAACTAACGCTCCTAAAAAGGCAGCAGTAGTTAGATGCATTCTTTCCGTCAAAATGGCTACAGTTACCAAGGTAAAAGTAACTGCTGCGACGATAGCTGGTAGATTTGTCTGAGTTATTTCCATGATCGAAAAGATAGGGTCATAATGTTTGGCTACTTATAGTTTTTATAGTTGCAATAAAAAAGGCAGTCAGATAGAATGCTGGCTGCCTTTATAGATGTAAGGTCAACAGTTAGAGCAGTAATAGTAAATTAGTAATTACTAGTCTGTAAGGCTAAGGTACGTTTGGGAAAGTAAGGCAAAGTACAGGCTAATATTTGTTTATTTTGCCGAGCCTTCCATCTATCAAACAAATCTTCTGCTATGGGAACGATAGGAGTGGGAATGTGGGAGAGAAGTTCAACCTTAAGAGTGGTTAAATAATAGCTATCAGAAATTCTGCGATAACCATAACCAATAACTTTGCCAGTCATGCCCGTTGTTTTATGTTGAACGAGATCGCCAATTTCATGTTTGACCATAATTGCTAATTTTCCTCAGAATAATATTATTACCATCACCAGCAACGAATGATGCTCGCTGTAAGAGGCGGTGATTATCACAAAAAAGCTACGATTTGGTTCTAATTAGTTTTAGGCAACTAAATTACGTCGCTTCAAATTTGGATCGGCTAACTGAGGTGAATAGAGACTGACAAAACGCCATTGGCTCATCAAGTCTTCAATAGGAGCCGTAAAGGGAAATCCCTTTACGGGTTTAACTTTAAGGGTCATGAAATAGGCGAAATTGGAAACTCGACACCCGTAACCGACTACTTTGCCAATTTTTCCTGTGGTTTTGTGTTGAACAAGATTACCAATTTTAAACATAATTAGAAGTCTCCTTGATAACTGATTTTAGGACAGCGATCGCCAATTAAATATAAGCAATAAGTAAGGGCGATTGCAGCTAGGTGTAGAGAGCAGTTAGTCACTAAGGATCGTGATGAGAACAATACTAAAATATAAAAAATTTAATACTGTTTCTTCAATCTCCTCTCAATGCCGACGAGGTTAGCTGACGGGCTAGGACTGAGAGATGTCCTTTGCTACATGGCTGTAGAAATACGCCCCAAAATTGGTTCCCCCGCTTCTATATCTGACTATAGAACTAGGCTGACTGAACTCTTTTCTTGTTTATTTAATTCGTTATTTGTATATTAATCAACTGATGTTTCTACAATGTGTTTTTCTTATGTCAGTTTTGTCAAATATTGGATTTTATCGATCCTAAATAAAGATGGAATTTTAGTTTTAATATTTGATTAAGTCGATAAACTGGTTGCGGGTTTTTAATTTCGTAGAGAGAAAATATTAAACATCAAAATCAGAGCGACTGATTTTTCAACTTTTGTCCTGTACTTAGGTTTTTCACTACCTTAATTTCTTTACGTTTCAAGATTAATCTTAGTTATAAATTCGACTTAGCCAATTGTCGATTAATATTACGATTGAAATTATTATGAAAATTCTCTTGGTCGAAGATGACGAGCAATTAGCAGCAGCATTGATAGAGGTTTTAATCGATAAGCAACACTATGCTGTAGATGCTGCAACCGATGGAGAGATGGGGTGGGCATTTATGGAAGCTGCCGTTTACGATTTAATCATCCTTGATATTATGTTACCTAAGCTGGATGGCATCAGTTTGTGTCAGCGATTACGACGAACAGGCAGTATGACTCCTGTATTGATGCTAACTGCTAGAGATCTAAGCAGCGATCGCGTTATGGGTTTAGATGTGGGAGCAGATGATTATGTAGTTAAGCCTTTCGATTTACCTGAGTTATTAGCTCGAATTCGCGCCTTACTAAGACGAGGCAGCATTAATTTACTGCCAATACTCGAATGGGGAGATTTATTGCTCGATTGTAGTAGTTGCGAAGTTACCTATCAAGAACAACCAATATACTTAACTCCCAAAGAATATGGCTTGCTGGATTTACTGTTACGCCAACAGGGTAAGCTAATAAGTCGCAGTACTATAATCGATCGCCTGTGGACATTTGACGATCCTCCTTCGGAAGAAACGGTTAAAGTGCATCTTAAGACATTACGTAGAAAATTAAAAGCGGTGGGCGCGCCTGCCGATTTAGTGGAGACAGTTTATGGTTTTGGATATCGTCTCAAACAAATCTACTGACCATCGATTTAAAGCATTACGATGGCGACTGCTGCTGTCTTATATGACCGTAATGATGACGATTTTGGGTATTTCAGCTTTGGCAATTTATCAATATACCCGCCATAATCTTTACGCACAAATGGATCGGCGTTTAGAAATTTTAGCCCAAGCTGCTTCTCATAATCTGTCAGCTATTAAAGCTAACTACGACCGACACCAGGAAATAGGATTAGCGGGAAATCCTCCACCTGCACGAGTAAGACGTTACCTCGATGGCGATGGGGATTTAGATATTCCTTGGGAAAACTTACGTCAGCCAGATCAAGGGGTGGAATGGTTTGATGCTCAAAAACGCTTAGTGGGTAATGCGGGAACATTATTAAATGATTTACCACCACAATCAGGATGGCAGTTTGGACGACAGAAAAAAATCAGAACTGTAACCTTACCAGCCTACAGCGGTAGTGACGATCAAAAAAAACTAGAAGGATACATTCGTGCCAACCAGGTTACTGATGAGATCGAAGTAATTTTGACCCGTCTACGTTGGGGTTTGGGCATTGGAGGAATTGGTGTGATTGGTATGACTGGCTTAGGGGGAATTTGGCTAACTAAACAGTCTCTCAAACCAATCGAGCAAAGCTTTGAGCAACTTAAACAGTTTACTGCTGATGCTGCCCATGAGCTACGTAGTCCCTTAGCAGCGATCAAAACCTCGGTTCAGGTAATGGAATATTACCCAGAGCGACTTCATCCTCAAGACCTGAAAAAAATTGGTGCGATCGCTTCAACTACAGACCATACGATTAAATTAGTAGAAGATTTACTATTATTAACTAGAATCGATTCAGGTAGTCTTCAGGAAACCGTATTTTGGGTCGAACTTTCTTTAACCGAAATCTTAGAGGATTTACTCGAACTATTTCAGTCATCTGCTCAAGCTAAGGAAATCACTTTAGAATCACATTTGCTACCAAATGTCATGCTTCAAGGAGATGGCGCAGAATTAGCTCGTCTATTTAGAAATTTAATCGAAAATGCCCTCCAATACACTCCTGCGGGGGGTAAAGTTACTGTATCCATGAAGGAAGAACGGCAGAGTATCTCAGTCAAAATCGCAGATACGGGATTTGGCATTGCACCAGAACATCTACCCTCAATCTTCGATCGCTTTTGGCGAGCAGATCGAGCTAGAACTCGAAGATCTGGAGGAATGGGCATGGGATTGTCTATTGCCATGGCGATCGCTAAACGTTATCAGGGTGAAATCTTGGTAACTAGCCAAATTGATCTGGGTAGTTGTTTTCAAGTTAAATTACCGATTAATTAATATTCATTAAAATTGCTCCTACCCCAATTTCCACCCCATTTGGTCTGTAACCTAGATTAGTCAAACTCAATCTGGAAAAATAGTAGCAAAATCAGTGAAACGGCGTAATTTTTTAGGACTTACAGCTCTAGGTAGTTTAGGATTAGCTTTAGGTAGTCATCGCTACCGAGCTTATAAATACCCGTTAGAATTTCAAGCTTGTTCTTCCTTCTCTACCCCAACGTCTTCACCCCAGTTACGTTTCGTGGCAGTAGGCGATGTGGGAACGGGGGACAATCATCAATATTCAGTTGCCAAAACCATCAGTTGCTACTCGAATGTTAATCCTTTTCCTTTAGTTCTTCTTGACAGGAGACAATATCTACGAATATGGTGAAACCACCAAAATCCATGACACTTTTGAAATACCCTATCGGAATTTACTCCAGCAACAAGTCAAATTTTACGCAGTGATCGGCAATCATGATATTCTGACCAACAACGGAGTCGATCAGATTAACTATCAAGACTTCAATATGCAAGGACGTTACTACACCTTCACCAAAAAAGACGTCCAGTTTTTTGCCCTTGATACTAATCCAGAAGCACCTTGGCAAGAACAGTTTACCTGGTTAGAAAATAATTTAGCAAAATCTACTAAACCCTGGAAAATTGTGTTTGGTCATCATCCTGTTTACTCATCGGGAAAACATGGAACTCATCTTAGTTTAGTCAAATGCCTTACGCCCTTATTTTCTCGTTATGGTGTTCAGCTATATCTCAACGGTCACGATCATCACTACGAAAGAACAAATCCACTACAAGGAACAACATATTTGACTTGCGGTGCAGGTGCAAAACTTCGTCCTGTAGGTAAATCCGACTGGACGGCTTATTCAGTTTCCAAGTTGAGTTTTGCTGCCATTGAAGTCTATCCAGAACGTTTAGAGATTCAAGGTATTGATACTAAAGGTAATATCTTTGACCGTGCTGCTATATATCAGCGATCGCTAACTTAATGAGCAAAGTATTTTTCTCCTCTACCCCAATTTCCACCTCATTTGCTCGGTAATCTAGCAACATAGCTAAAAAGCAGAACCAATTTAACTTGCTAATAGCTTGTGATTGCCATAATCAAATTTAAGGAACTTAATGACATGACTCGTTATTCAAATTTTGGTTTAGCAGGAAAAAAAGCTGGAAAATGGTCAATTGTAGCCAGTTTAGCAGCGATCGCCCTAGTAGGTTGCAGTCAAGCTCAACTTCCAGAAGCTAGAGTCGAACCTTCAACAACTGTTAAAGCCAAATTAGTTTCAGCTAAACAAAATTCTCAAACTCTAGAAAATCTTCAGAAAGCCTATAACGGAGAATCTAATGCTCACGTAATGTATTTAGCCTTTGCCGATAAGGCTGAAGAAGAAGGTTATCAAGATGTAGCTAATCTCTTCAAAGCTGTGGCTCGTGCTGAAGAAATTCACCGCGATAATCATGCACGGGTAATTGAGGCAATGGGTGCAACACCTGAAAATAGCATTACTACTCCCCAAGTAAATTCCACTGCCGATAATTTAGATAAATCGATGGGAGGCAACTTGAGTAATGCAATTAAAGGAGAATCCTACGAACGCGATTCGATGTATCCCGAATTTATCGAGCAAGCCAAAGCGGAAAATGATACCGCAGCGTTAAATACTTTTGAACTTGCTTTAGCAGCAGAAACTCAACACGCCGATCTTTTCTCTAAAGTAAGGGAAGACTTAGATAACAGAAGAGAAGCTAGCAATAGTTATTTTGTTTGTACCGTATCTGGTGAAACATTTGATCGCCAACCCGAAGCTGAAGCTTGCCCCCAAAATCCCAACGGAGAGAGTCTAGAGCAGGTAATTTAAAGTCTGTTTGAATATTTTGTCCCTCGAATCAAAGTTATCTTGGGGAATGATTCTAGCTCGATTTAATAGCACTGTTCCCCAATCAATTCGATCGATTACTGTCGGAAAATTTTGCTCACTTTATCAGAAGGTTTTATTAAATGAAACGTCGAGAATTTACTAGTTTTGTAAGCGTAGGAGTAGGAATGAGTATGTTACCAGCAGTCTTGACTGCTTGTGATGCTCAAACTCAGAACAAGACTACTGCTGATACTGCCGTCTCTGGAGGTGGTTTTGAAGAAGTTGGCAGCGTGAGTCAATTAGAGCAAACAGGAAAAATTCTTAATGAAGAATTAGCTAATGGAACGGCTTTGGTCATTAAAGACCCTACCAACCCTGAAAAATTGATTGCCGTTAATCCTACCTGTCCCCACGCAGGCTGTACCGTGAGCTGGGAATCAGACCAGCAGAAATTTCTTTGTCCTTGTCACGATTCGGAATTTAGTAGCACTGGCGAAGTCTTAGAAGGACCAGCTACAGAATCTTTAGCTAGCTATGAAGTCAAGGTGGAAGGAGACTCCATTCTGGTTAAAACTACTTAAGTTTAATCTCAATTCAGCAGGAAACAATCTTTTTTCTTCTACCCTCATTTCTACCTCATTCTGTTTATAAGATTCTAGTCACAGCTAGGTCGCACAAGTAATCTAATTAGTTACAGGTTGTGCTTATTGAAATTAAATTTGAGGAAGTTACCGATATGACTGAGGATTCGAGGTTTGACTATATTGTCGAAAAAATTGAAATATGGACAGTTATCACCAGTTTAGTAGTTCTGTTCTTGGTATATTTCGGTCGTTCTCGACCTCCAGAAGTCAAAGTAGAGGAATCTTTGAAGGGTAAAGCGTCTCCCACCTTGGATAACCTGCAAAAAGCCTACAGTTCTGAAGCTAATTCCAATGTTATGTATTTGAATTTTGCTAAGAAAGCTCGTGAGGAGGGTTACAAAGATGTGGCTCTTCTCTTTAAAATTTTAGCTGATGCCGAACAAATTCATCGAGATAATCATGCACGAGTAATCAAGGCAATGGGAGCAACACCTACAAAAGCCACGATAGCTCCTCAAGCTGTTTCTACTATCGAGCGTAAAGCTAATTTTACCACCAGTAATCTAGATGAATTGTTAAAAGGTAATTTAAGTAGTTCAGTTAATGGAGAATCTAATGAACGACAAATGTACATTCAATTTGTCAAACAAGCTAAGTTAGACAATAATTTAGCAGCTTTAAAAACATTTGAAACAGCTCTAGTTGCGGAATACAAGCATTCTGAGATTCTAGCTCAAGTAAAAGGGAATTTAGATAGTTGGAGGCTAAGGGATAATCAATTTTATGTATGTCAGCTTACTGGCGAAACATTTGATAGTCATCCAGGACTTGAAGCTTGCTTGCCAAAATAACTTATATGGTTTGATAAAAATCCAATTAATATCCAGAAATTATTATGAACAATTCTCAAACAACAACTTCCAAAGCAATCGCCTTATTTCTTTCCTTAGGTATGATGTCCTCTCTTGCAGGTTGCGAAATTGGTAACGCTAGTGGTGAGGGTGGTGAAGATGGCACGGGGACTGAACAAACTATTCCCAGCCAAGATGAAGGTGGTGAAGGCGGTGAAGGCAGTTAATTCAATCTATTGTTAAACTCAATTCTCTCACTGTGGACTGATTAAATTATGAAAATCAAAGCAGCAAAAATACGTCAATGGCACCGCTGGCTAGCTCCAATTATGCTAGTGCCTATTTTATTAACTACGATTACGGGAATTATTTACCAAATTGCCGAATTGGGCGGTTTTGCCAAACAGGTTAGTTGGGCAATTCACTGGCATAAAGGTGACTTTGGCTACATCGATTTTCAAAGAAGTTTTCCTTTTCTTAATGGAATTGGACTATTGTTTTTGACTGTAACGGGTATTTCCATGTGGTGGAAGTCGCGAAAGGTTTCTAGAGGCAAATCTAAAATTTGATGTTGATAAATTTATTACTCTATTGCTTTTGTGATGAAAGCCCAACCAGCAATCGAAATACTCCAAACTAATCCCCAATCTTGGCGAATTACTTTTCAAAATAGCGAATCTATTGTTTTTGCTTGGGGTGATTATCGTTTTACCAGACAAGCGCGATCGCTATCAGGTGCGTTGGATTCCCGAGCGCACGGTATTAGGCACGCCTTACGATACCCTCGTGCCAGGATACAATACTAACACGGTTAATACGCTGCGTTTGTGGAGTGCTAAAGCCAGCCAGGATTTTGACTTTCAAGTTTTTGATACAGGGGATTACACCCGTGCCGTAGCTCAAAAGACGTTTTCGGAAAATATCTCGAAGGTTCTCTATCCAAACGATAATACGACTCAAGGAAAGGAACTGCGACTAGAGCAACAATATTTTTTTGTTTCTTGTTCTTTACAAGATATTATTCGCCTTTATTTATGGAATCACGACACCCTCGATCGCTTTGATGAAAAAGTGGCAATTCAGCTTAATGATACTCACCCGTCGATTGGGATTGCCGAGTTGATGCGCTTACTCGTAGACGAACACCAGATGGATTGGGAGCGTGCCTGGCAGATTACCCAAAACACTTTTGCCTATACCAATCACACCCTATTAGCAGAAGCCCTAGAACGCTGGTCTGTCGGTTTGTTTGCTCGTCTGTTGCCCAGACACTTAGAGATTATCTATGAAATTAATCATCGTTTTCTGGAGCGGGTATGGTTGCAATACTCTGGCGATTTCTCTAAACTTGCTCGCTTATCCCTAATTGAAGAAGGAGTCGAAAAAAAAGTCCGCATGGCACATTTAGCCTGCGTAGGTTCTCATTCTATCAACGGCGTATCCGCATTACACACCGAGCTACTAAAAACTGATGTTTTAAAAGATTTTTACGAACTGTGTCCAGAGAAGTTTAGCAATAAAACTAATGGAATTACTCCCCGTCGCTGGCTGTTATTGAGTAACCCCAAGTTAACCCTGCTAATTACCCAAACCATTGGTAAGAATTGGCTCAAGAATCTCGAAGAGTTGAGACAGCTAGAAAATTTTATCGAAGATGGTCATTTTTGCGATCGCTGGTATCGGATTAAACAGGAAAATAAACAGGATTTAACAGCTTACATTCTGCACCACCAAGGTATTAAGGTTGATGCAAATTCTCTATTCGATATCCAAGTTAAACGCATCCATGAATATAAGCGTCAACTACTCAACGTACTGTACATCATCACTTTGTACAACCGCATTAAAAATAATCCCGACTTAGAGATTCAGCCTCGCACCTTTATCTTTGGCGGGAAGGCAGCACCAGGCTATTTTAGGGCTAAGTTAATTATCAAACTGATTAACTCGGTGGCGGAAGTAGTCGACCGCGATCCTCACGTACGCGATCGCCTGAAAGTGATCTTTCTAGCTAATTTCTCGGTAACTCTGGGAGAAAAAGTTTATCCTGCTGCCGAGCCTATGGCCCTTTTGCTCCAGAACTAGGCTACCGTTTCGATGGTACTAAGGTGTTGCTAGATCCTTATACGCGGGCAGTTGTGGGAGAAAATTACAGTCGCGAAGCTGCGATCGCGCCGGGAATAATCGCGATCGGCACTCAAGGGAGTTGTGGTCGATCCGAATGATTATAATTGGGAGGGAGACAAGCCTTTAAATATTCCCTATGCCACTACAGTTATCTACGAACTGCACGTTCGTGGTTTTACTTGTCATCCCAATTCTGGTGTTACTCCAGATAAACGCGGTACTTATGCAGGATTAATCGAAAAAATTCCCTACCTTAAAGACTTGGGCATAACTGCGGTGGAATTAATGCCCGTACAGCAGTTTGACGAACAGGGTGCGCCAGCAACCTTGACTAACTATTGGGGCTACAGTCCTGTAGCATTCTTTGCGCCAGGGGCTACAGCTCTCAACCAGAACCCAGGGTAAGCGCAAGAAAAAGTTGACCTTGATATGGTATGAAAGGAAACGCTATTTTCCTCTCTTCTGCCATGTCTAAAGGGTTTGCATCTGTTTCAGCTACCACTCAACATCCTGATCTTCCTACCTGCAGAGAGCGGTTGATGCTCAAGAGATTCAATCAAAATGGCTATCCTACTTTGAAGACTTAGACGATCCTCGTGGCGCAAAAGGTCGGCTTCATCCCTTTTTGAGCGTCGTCATGATTGCCATCTTAGCTACCATTGGCGGGGCTAGAGGATGGGACGACATTGAACGGGTGAACGAAAAAAGGTGTGGGAACAAGGGAAGGGTTAGCGTAAATAACACGATAACTATGTCGCTCTCTAGATTTTAGGATCGTTCCTTGATTCTGGTAGCTTCTTCCACCAAATCTAGTCTGGCTAATTCTAATGTATGAAGTACTTGTTCTAAAGCCGAAATAGAGGTTCGATTTCGCAGCATTTCTATATAGCTTCATTGAAAGCTGGACTACCCGCTTTACCAATGTATTTGTAACGAGAAAGCAGCATACCTTAAAGACACAACTGATTATAGAGCAAAAAACCTTAAAGATAATATGTTTAGCTCATGGTCAAGGAAAAACTCATGATTTTAAAGTATTTAAAAATAGTGGAGTTAAATTCAAGGAGAATTGTAAATTAATAGCAGATAAAGGATATCAAGGAATCAAAAAACTTCACGAACTAAGTGAAACACCTCAGAAAAAACCGAAAGGAGGAAAGTTAACCAAAGGTCAGAAAAAATCCAATCGAGAATTAAATCGAATTAGAATTGTTATTGAACACGTTAACTGTCGATTAAAAACCTTTAAAATTTTATCTTATCCCTATCGAAATCGTCATAGAAGGTTTGGGTTGAGAATTAATTTAATTGCTGGTATTTATAATTATGAATTAGCCTAATAACTCGTCTTAGAAAATAAAATCAACTCGAAAAGTTTCAACGATAGATTAATTGTTGAAGTAGATTTTGCTGTCAATTTTTGATTTGGCGGTAGCCTAATTAATACTTAAGACAAAAAATGCTTAATTATTACTATTTTAATTAGCAAAAGTTGACATAAAAATAACCAATTATTATACCATAAAATATTTTTGCAAGAGTTCTACTAGATAGCAACACGCTACTGACGATCCTAACTGGCATGGCTGGAATAAATATAAAGGCGATTCCGAGTTACCGATTTTTACCACCTCAGATTATTTAGTCTAGGAGAATTTTTCCCAGATTAATTCTTTATGGTCAGCTCATCTTGATTGGATAGTCACTCAAGACGGTGGAGTGTTGACTGTCAAAAGTAATGGTATTAAACAAGAAATTTAAGTCATAGCAAAGGGCATCGCTTAAAATTTCCGTCACAAGTTCCTCAAAGTATTAACTTAATCTCAAAATACAGACGAGTATTAGAAATTTATTGTGAATACGAGAGAAAAACGACTAAATAAAAGAGGTATATAAATATGAAGATTTTCACCTGGATACAAGATACAGTTCAATATTTATTTGATGGAGTATCAAGATTATTTAAAGCTACAGATGACGATTATCCAAAAACTGGAGTGCAGCCTTTTACGGGCGATCCTGGCGATGACTCTAATAAGTATTCTTAGAATTTATCTCGTTGCAGATAGATAGATGTGTCGTTCATGTCTTAGTCAGTAGAAACAGCTAAACTCTACTGACTTTTTTCTAATTTGTTTGAATTTCTAAACTCTTATTGAATTATCGATGTGGCAGTAAATCAAGGTCGGATATTATCTATTCGGGGAAGTGTAGTCGATGCTTTGTTTTCCGATCGCTTACCAGAATCTCGAAGTTTATTAAGGGCTGGTAAAACTGGGCAAATAGCTTTAGAAGTTATGACCTATCTTAATTCTGAAGTGGTCAGAACGATCGCCTTGAATCCTACCCAGGGATTAGCCAGAGGTTCAGCGGTGATTGATACGGGTCATACTCTGCAAGTTCCTGTAGGGGAAGCGAACTTAGGCAGAATGTTTAACGTTTTTGGTGACACTATTGACGGTCAACAGCCATTATTAAACGAGAAAATGAGATCGCTTCACGCCCATCCTATTCCTCTATGCGATCGCGTTACTACTACAGATATTTTCTTAACAGGGATAAAGGCGATCGATGTGCTTGCACCATTGGAAAAAAGGTGGTAAGGCCGGCTTATTTGGTGGTGCGGGGGTTGGCAAAACGGTTTTGATTACGGAATTGATTAACAATGTTGTCAGTCGTGAGCATAAAGAGGGAGTGAGTATCTTTTGCGGGATTGGCGAGCGATCGCGAGAAGGGGAAGAACTATACCGAGAGATGCAGTCCGCAGGAGTTTTAAACAATACCGTCATGGTATTTGGGCAGATGAATGAACCTCCTGGGTACGCTTTCGGGTAGGACACGCAGCTTTAACTATGGCGGAGTATTTCCGCGACGATTTGCATAAAGATGTCTTATTGACCATCGATAATATCTTTCGCTTTATTCAGGCTGGTTCGGAAGTATCGGGCTTAATGGGACAGTTGCCCTCTAGGGTAGGCTATCAGCCGACTTTAGCCAGCGAATTAGCAGAACTAGAAGAACGAATCTGCAATACGGCATCGGGTTCGATTACCTCAATTCAAGCCGTCTATGTTCCTGCCGATGACATGACCGATCCTGCTGCGGTACATACCTTTTCTCACCTTTCAGCCTCCATAGTTTAGTCCCCGTAAACCAGTTAGCGAAGGACTTTATCCTGCCATCGATCCTCTCCAATCTGATTCAAAGATGCTAACTCCTCAAATTGTAGGCGATCGCCATTATAAAATCGCCCAAGCAGTACGGCAAACCCTAGCTAACTATGAAGAACTAAAAGATATCATCGCCATGTTGGGACTAGAAGAGTTGGCACAAAGCGAACGATAACTCATCGCGCCCGCAGATTGGAAAGGTTTCTTACTCAGCCCTTTTTTACCACCGAACAGTTTACGGGGTTAGAAGGAAAGATGGTCAAGTTGGAAGATGCTTTGGATGGATGCGATCGCATTTTAAATGATGAGTTTTCTGATGTTCCAGAATGATTGCGATTATCGGAAATGTTGATGAAGCACAAAAAAAGTGTAAATGAGATGCATTTTATATTTCAAAGTTCGCCATGTATTACATGACATGAATTTGCATTCGCTTTAACTCAAGTCTCAATTACTTCGCATCAGTGTAACAAGCAAGAAATATCAAACAACAGTTAAACTAAGATCGAGAAAATATGTAACAAAGGATACAAAAATAAAATGTGGACAATATCAATACAGGATATGCTCAAAAGAAACTACAAAACCGCTATAAAAGCTTACCGCGCCCATACTTACTCAAATATCCTAATGATGTTGAGGACTCAAATTGCAAAAAATATAATAAGCTAGTCGATCGCTATAACGAACTTATTCAATGTTCACCAGTACAACAGCTTACAGACGAAGGTC
>CAWCWY010000036.1:0-418906 GCA_963799375.1 uncultured cyanobacterium | reverse complement strand
TGGGCGATACTGGATTTGAACCAGTGACGTCCTGCTTGTAAGGCAGGCGCTCTACCACTGAGCTAATCGCCCGAATGTGCTTAATTTGGCACTTGGTTATTATAGCAAGTTTTTGGTTTTTTGCGCAAACTGTATAGAAAAGAATAAGAGAAAACAGGATTGTAATCATCTGTTGAAAGTTAAATGATGTTAGAGTCAACTTTATTTTGTCCCACTGATCGCATGATAGCGATCGCAAAAAAAGGATAACGCTACGCATATGCCCTAAACAAAAAGGAGCGTCGAACTCATATATATTTGATAAATCAGGCTTTGAAGCGAATACATATCGTCCATATGCCTGGTCAAAACGTGGACAGAAATCCTTTGAAGCGTAGAAGCGGAGCTCGACTTAGTATGGCATGGTCTAGATTGAATTTGATGCTGGCATATTCGCGATCGCTACAGGCTGTTTTAGGGGTAATTGGATAGTAACGCCTATTTTATAAAGCTTGTCTTTGGAACTGATTCTAATTGCTCTTTTGAGCATCAATCTAAAGTAGAAGATTCATAAATAGTTTTAAGATCGCGGATTAAATTACGAATTAAAGCCGAGTGTTCCAATGCTTCAGTCGAACGTTCTAAATGAGTTTTAGCCAAAGCATCTGCGCCTCTTTTGGCATAGCGATCGCTCATGTTTTTCAGCAGACGCCCCCTTTCTTCTAAGGTTCTCAAGGCAATCCAAAGAGCCTTTTCGGTAGCTTCATTCTGTTCTTCAACTAAAGTATTGCTAGTAAAAGCATGACCAATATGACAGCGATAGCGCAGCATAGTATCCTGGTTTTTACTCTTGCCAATCTGCCATAAAGGTCCCCCGCAGCTAGGACAGCTATGTGCCACAGGTTCACCAATCTGGCTCATAATTTGCGGATCGGTGATGGCTTTACGGGGAATCGGGGCTTCTAAGAGCAGATCGGCGGGAACTTCTGTGACAACTGGTGGTGTTTCTTTGACCCGATCTTTAAGGATACTGACGATATCTTGTAGAGTCACGATTCGATCTACTTTAACATTGGCGATCGCACTTTCAGGCATACTGCTATATACTGCATCATCTGGATCTTGGACGATTGCCATTCCCCCACAGGCTTTAATTGCCTGTAGTCCAGCCGTACCATCGTCCAGCATTCCTGTTAAGATAACTCCCGTTGCATAAGAGCGATAGGCTACCGCAGCCGAACGAAACAAAGGATCGATCGCAGGGCGCATTCGATTTTCACGAGGACCTCGAATTACTCTCATTCGTCCCTGTTCTAGCATCAGATGGAAGTCGGTCGGTGCTAAATAAATATGACCTAATTTGATTTTTTCTTGGTCTTGGGCAAATGTTACGGGAAGTTGACTTACTTGGGCTAAAACTTGGGCTAAATTACTCGCAACTTCACTAGAAAGATGCTGCACGATATGTATCGAAGCGGGAAAACTTGGAGGCAGTTGTTGTATTAGAGTCCTTAATGCCTGAATTCCTCCAGCGGATGTGCCAATTACAATAACGTGATGATTGTTCAATAGTAGTTCTAATTGTGGGTTTTACAACTCGTGCCGAGGCAATTGATAATTGATTGTCGCTTCTTCTTTATTAATTTTATTGGGTTTTGTCAGCTTGAGGCAATATTGTCCAATGTTTGATAAATATTTATTTCTTTAGATAGATCTGTCCAGAAACTTTAGAAGCAATTAAAAAGTATGGCATAAAAATAACGATTGAAATAATGACCAACATATATAGTTAGTAGGTTTTTTTACGTTCTTAATTAACTGATAATATTTGTAAGTGGATGGATCGAATTGATTAAAATTTGACAGGAGAATAGAAAATAGATAACTAATCACTATCGATTTTAAAAATAAAATAATTAATAAAATATAAATATTATATATAATTAATAAAAAAAATATAAATAAAAAAAAATAATAAAATTAAAATAAAAAAATATTAAAAATAAAAAATAAAAAAAAATAAATTTAAAAAATTAAAAATAAATTAAAATTCAAAAAATATATATAAATATATAAATGTTTTATTCCACCTACCTACTTATCTAAAATGTATTGGACAGCATAATTTTTGTATCCAGTAATTTCTAGGCATTTTCGATTGAATACATGCATAATTTAATATATCTCTCCACACATATTTCTATTTCAATAACAATTAACATATAAGGTGAATAAGAACTAGCGACACGACCGTGACCAACATGACAAATTCAACCGCTGAATCAGATAACGATAATTTCTTCATCGTGGCTATTGGTGCTTCAGCGGGTGGGTTGCAGGCGTTAGAGACATTTTTTAGTAATTTACCCGACCATCCCAACGCAGCTTTTGTGGTGGTACAGCATCTATCGCCTGATTTTAAAAGCATGATGACAGAGATTTTGCAGCGCAAAACAGCCATGCCAGTCAGTGCGATTGAAAATGGATTGGAAATTGAGCCGAGTCGTGTTTATGTGTTGCCCCCCAAAAAACATTTAATTGTCGAAAATCGTTCTTTGCGTCTGATTGAATCGCCAGACTCTTTTGATTATCCGATTGATAAATTTTTAAATTCCGTAATCAAAGAATGGGGTGAAAAAACCATTGCGATCTTACTTTCAGGAACGGGTAGCGATGGTACAAAAGGAATTAAGGCAGTTAGTCGTGCGGGGGGTATTGGCTTAGTGCAGTCCCCTGAAACTGCCCAGTTTAATAGTATGCCCAGCAGCGCCATTCCTTCTGGTTTGGTAGACGAAATTCTTTCTCCTCAAGAGCTAGCTGAAACTGTATACGAGCTAATCCGCTATTCCGATAATTTTCCCGAATCTTCTGCCGAAGAAGCTGTCTTGATTGACCCCGAACAGCTACAGACAATTTTAAATATTTTAGCCGAACGAGAGGAAATAGATTTTTCTCACTATAAGATTAATACTCTCTCCCGTCGCATTCATCACCGCTGCGCCCTAACTCATCAAAGTAATTTAAGTAAGTATATCAGTCTGCTAGAAGATTCTGAAGAAGAACAAAAGCTGCTGCGTCGGGATTTATTGATTGGTGTAACTCAGTTTTTTCGAGATCGCCCTGCCTGGAATTATATAGAATCTAAAGTACTGCCCGAACTGATTGCCAAATTAGAACCCCAAGAACAGTTGAGAATTTGGATTTCCGCCTGTGCGACAGGGGAAGAAGCCTATTCTATGGCAATTTTGGTGGATGAGGCGATCTCCAAAGCCGATAAACCAATTCAGGTAAAAATATTTGCTACCGATATTGATAGCGATAGTTTAGGTATAGCTGCTCAAGGAATATATGCCAAAAACATCAGCAAAGATATTACCCCCGAACGTTTAGAAAAATACTTTACCTCTACTGGGGAACACTATCGGGTCAAGCGGTTTTTGCGGGAAATGCTGATTATTGCCCCCCATGACTTAACTAAAAATGCGGGCTTTTCTAAAATGAGCCTGGTTACTTGCCGTAATGTGTTGATCTATATGCAGCCCCAGCTACAGCAGCACGTTCTGCGACTACTCCATTTTGCCTTGGCTGGTCAAGGAATTTTGTTTTTAGGCAGTTCGGAAACTCTGGGAGATCTGGGGGAAGAATTTGCCACCTTACAGCCTAAGTGGAAACTATTTCGCAAACGCAGAGATATTTCTTTGGCTATTGGACAGATGGCTCGACAAACGACGGTCAGTCAACTGCCAGCCACTAATCATCGTAAAGTAAAAAGCGATCGGGCATTAGATCGTTTACTATCAGATGTTTTTAAATACTGTCTTAACGAGCAACCTCTCACCTGCCTTTTAGTCAGTCAAGACAATCAATTGCTGCGGGTTTTTTATAATGCAGCCCAGCTTTTAGAATTTCCTGTGGGGGAGGCAATCTTAGACATCACTGAGATAGTTAATCCTGGTTTAAAGCTGCCCCTTTCTACTGCCCTACATCGAGCAAAACGCGATCGCGAACCCGTTCTTTATTCGGGAATTAAAATCAATCGTCATGGAGAAGAATTAAACGTTAGCTTGCGGGTAGGTTCTAAAATAGAAAATGCTGCTTTGGAAGATTATTTGATTGTGGTTTTGGAAGTAGAAGCCCCCACTGCTTCACCCAAAGCCATAATGCGGTTTGACATTGACTCTGAAGCAGCTAACCAACTGACAGAACTAGAATACGAACTGCAACAAACTCGTGAAAATTTGCAGGTGACTATTGAAGAGTTGGAAACCACCAACGAAGAACAGCAGGCAACTAATGAAGAACTTTTAGCTTCTAATGAAGAACTGCAAAGCATTAACGAGGAACTTCAAAGCGTCAACGAAGAACTTTATAGCGTCAATGCCGAACACCAGTCCAAGATTCAGGAGTTAACTCAATTAAACAACGATATCGACAACCTCCTCCGCAGTACCGATATTGGCGTAATCTTTTTGGATAGCAATCTCAATATTCGTAAGTTTACCCCCGCAGCGACTCAGGCAATTAATATTAAGCCCAATGATGTTGGTCGTCCTATTGCCGACATTACTAACAATCTTGACTGTTCAAATCTGCCCGAAATCTTGCAGCAGGTAATGGTCGATCGAGAACCGTTAGAGCAAGAGATGAGAATATTAAAAACCCAAGCTCAATTATTGATGCGGGTCAATCTTTATCTGCGGGAAAATGGCACAAACGACGGTGTGGTAATTACCTTTGTTAATATTGACGAACTCAAACAGGTTCAGTCAGACTTGATCTCAAACCAATTCCTTCTTGGAAAACCTATATAGCTTCTAGCCCTGCTGGTTTGAGTCTACATGACCATAATTTAAAGTATCTACGAGTCAATCAGGCTTTGGCTGATATTAATGGTTTTTCCGATTGAAGATCATCTTGGGAAGTCTCCTCAAGATATCATTCCTAATCTTGGCAGTAACCATCGAGCCAGTATTGCGTCAGGTAATGGAAACCAATCGTCCTGTATGCGATATTCAAATCCACGGCAGTACTCCTGTTGCACCTAATTTTGAACGTTATTGGAGTGCTAGCTATTATCCTGTAGATCTGCTCAATGGCAATCGTGGGGTTGGCTCAATCATTATTGATGTTACCGAACGTATTAAGGCAGAAGAATCTCTTAAAGAGAGTGAAGCCAAGCTGCTTGAGTCCCAGAAATTAGCTAGATTGGGGAATTGGGAAATGGAAGTTGGCGATCGCTTTGAATTGGATACAGCCAGAGCAAATTGGTCAGCAGAACTGTTTCAGATTTATGGCTTGGGCGATCTACAACTCGTTCCTACCTTTAGTGAAGTGCTGCAACTTCATCCCCCAGAAGATCGAAAAGCGATACGTTCGGCATTTAACAAACTGCTTTGCGAATGTGTTTCCTACAATTTGGATCTTCGCTGCAACTGTCCTGATGGATCGATTCGTTACCTAAACAGTATAGGCAGAGCTGCCTGTGATGAAGCAGGAAAAGTAGTCAAGCTTTATGGCGCAGTGATGGATATTACCGAGCGCAAGCAGATTGAAGGAGAACTAATCAGGCAAAATCGAGCTTTAGAAGAAGCGATCGCTGTAGCCCAGGCTGCTGATACTGCTAACCAGGCTAAAAGCGATTTTCTGGCTAATATGAGTCATGAAATTCGTACCCCGATGAATGCCATCTTATCAGTTGCTCAACTACTAGATTTAAGCGAGCTTGATACAGAGCAACGAAAGTTACTAGGAACTCTTAAGTCCAACGGTAAAAGGTTATTAACTTTAATTGATGATATCCTCGATCTATCCAAAATTGAAGCTAAAGAATTAAGACTCAATCCCACAGAATTTGCTCTACCAACATTAGCAGACATTCTTGATAATTCTTTTACTCCTCAAGCCCAAGCCAAAGGACTAGATTTGATTATTGAACTCGATCCCGAACTTCCGCTGTGGTTGATTGGAGATGATTTCCGCATCCAGCAAGTTTTGAGCAACCTGATCGGCAATGCGCTCAAGTTTACCCCTCAGGGATGGGTTAAGCTAACTATTGCTTTCAACAACAAACCGCCTACCCCAGCCAATACTTCCTTGGTTAACGTTAATTTCCGCGTTGAAGATACGGGAATTGGCATTGCTCCAGAGATACAGTCAGACTTGTTTAAACCATTTACCCAAGCCGATAACTCTACTACCCGCCAGTATGGAGGAACGGGTTTGGGACTAACTATTTGCCGTCGCATCATTGAGTTGATGGGAGGACAAATAGGGATTGAAAGCGTTGTCGATCGAGGTTCAATCTTCTGGTTTACTTTGCCTTTAGAAGTAGCCCAAACAACTGAAGTGACAACTGTTCAGAAAGCTGACACCTCTCCACCACTAACAAATACTGTCGAATCATTTCAAGTTAAAATACTGGTAGTGGAAGATTATGCCGATAATCGCGATTTACTATTATTCATGCTCGATGCCTTAGGATATCAGGCAGATTGCGTCAATAATGGTCGAGAAGCACTAGATAAGTTGGCTCAACAGCAATACGATGTGGTGTTAATGGATTGCCAAATGCCAGAATTAGATGGTTATCAAGCAACTAAAGCAATTCGTCAAAGAGAGTATTTTGAAAATCGTACAATTATTATTGGACTCACTGCTAATGCGATGTCTGGCGATCGCCAAAAATGTTTGGATGCTGGAATGGATGATTACTTGAGTAAACCTATCGACCTAAACAAATTAACTTCCGTTTTGCAGAAATGGTTGAAAAGTAAGAAATAATACCAAATCAATAAATGTTTTGCCTCAGATTTAATCGCACCCCATCATTACTGGCAAAATCCTAAGAATTGTGAAATTTCATGCCATAAATTTGCTTATTTTTAGACATCCAGGTGTGTCGAAGTAATTTTCTTAATTGAGGGGTGGAATTTTTAATAGTTTCTGGTTCAAAATCAAACAAGTTGTTTTCCAAAGGATGAACATACTCTGGTGTATAGTTTCCCAGTAAAGATATTCTAGAGCGATCGCTACTATTGATGGAAGTGTCATGCCAACATAGTCCATGAGAAATGATGGCTGTACCTGCTTTACCCGTTATTTTTTCGGCGGTTCGTTCAAATTGAGCAATATCTGGTGTCGTAGCCAAATTTTGTGTACCTGCTGCAAATAAAGGTGCGCCATTATTGGCAGTGAAATCATCTATCATCCAAATGACCTGTATTTCTAAAATTGGATGTTGGGGAAAAGGGGAAGACATAGCCCAGTATGGATAGTCTACATGAACTCCCATTCTTTGGGCGTTAGGATGGAGAATATGGGCAGAAAAGCCTCCTAAAGTAATATCTTTGCCTAAAATTGCTTCAATAATTGCCAGAATCAACTTGTCTTGAACTAGTTTGGCAAAGACATCATTTTTATAAATTAATCCGTATAATCTTTCTTTTGCACCTTGAACGATTAGCTTGCCATCATCTTTATCTCTTTGGGCAAATTCTTGGATTAAATCTCGCGCTTGTTTTGCTTCTTCGCAACTCAACAAGTCAGGTAAGACAACATAACCTTTACCTTGGGTAATTTCTTGAGTGAATTGAGCCAGTCGATCCTCGATTGTTCTCTCTCCCAGTTTTATCAATTAATTCTTAAGGTAGCATTTCGTTAAAGTTTAGACAAAATTTAGACTGAACTGTTCAAAATTTATAGACAGTTGATGCTATTACTAAATGTTAGGGGGAAGAAAGCGAAAACTATCTCAAAAGAATTAAAGAATATTGCTTTTTTAAACTTAGGTTATCCATTAGCAGCATTAGCTGGCAAAGACCAAATTTGATTCGCGTTATCTGTCGTCGCATGGGGTCCAGAAATCATTGCCGAAGAAAATTGAGATATTTGGACATCAAAAATTTCGTCAACGCCCTCTTGAAATTCAAAACAGCCAATCATCTGCTGTGTGGATAAATCGACGATCGCAATACCGCATTTTAATTCACCTTTAAGGCGATCGCTAATTGGTAAATTACCAAAAGTATCGGTTTCGCGAATTTTGGATAGACCAACAAAAGCATATTTACCAAACATTGCCATTCCACGAGTATAGCCAGGTAAAGAAATTATTTTTTTTTGTCTTCCAGAGATAATATCTACCGTCAATATTTCACCATAGCCAGAATTAAGTACCCATAAGCGATTTTGAAATATGCGAGGAGAATGAGGCATAGATAAGCCGTCAGTGATTACTCGACTTGTAGGTACTTCTAAAATACAACCACCATTATTTTTATTTTCTCGCCAGCCCCCAGCAGTATCGGTTTTACCCAAGACTGTAACGTATTTTGGCATTCCATCTACCATTGCCACACCATTGAGATGGCAACGATCTTCAGGAGCGATCGCACTAACGAAATTTGGTCGCCACTGGGGTAAAAAGTTATAGTTATTAGTCAAGGTGCAAAGACATGAAAACCGAGTATTTACCATCCATAATTCTTTGTTCCCCCAGGCTAAATCATGAATCGAAATGTCTCCCGTATACTGTCCTCCCCTAGTTAAGAAACAAGCATTATAAGTACCAGAGGGTTCGATTTGAGGAGCTAACTTAGGATCGTTTTTTAAGAAATAAACCCAATCTTTACCCCCTACTGCCATTTGAGTTGGGCTAATTGCGATTCCCATAGCCCGATCGAAGTTATGAAAGCTGATATCTAGGGCATTTTCCTTGGCTCGAATAACTCCCAGTTTCCCTGCTTGATATGTAGAGAAAAACAGAGATATACCAAGATGGTTCAAAATACTAGCTAAGTTATTGCTGTATTCATAACGAACTTCTCTCATCTTCTCTTTTTTATCATAAAGACTAGGTTCATTCATGGGCTGAGTCATATAGGGCAGTAAATCTCAGTTTATGTAAAAAATGGGCAGTTACCTATAAAGCCTAGTATTTAAATGTAATCTATTTGTAATTTATATTAGTTCGCTCCGTGACTTTAGTGAAAGCGATCGCTTTAAATCTTATCAGAGTACGATGACAGACTACACAATTTAATAATTAAGAATTACATGATGATTTTACGGGATTGGTTGCTTTTGACCACTCTTCTTTGAGCCATTGACGAACGAATAGCCCCATTTTATTTCCGCCCAAAACGCGATCGCTTTCATCCACTAATCGAGGAGAACAATAGTGATCGTAAGTCCATACTACCCAATTGATGTTAGGACGTTTGCTTAAAAAATCCTTCATTGGCTGCCCAAAATTGGCGGTTGTCCCTGTAGAAAATTCCCATTCTGCATCCGCTTGCCAACCAAATTCTGTGAGAAAAATAGGTACGCGATCTGCTGCTTTACCAAATACTTTTTCCCAATCGTATTCTAAACCTACTTCCTTGGGCCAGCTTTCTTCCATACCTTTATAGGTATGATTAACATAGGCTAAATTGCTGCCTTCAAAGGGATAGTCTGGAGCATAGCGAGTAATTTGTGACCATAAAGGAGAGCCAATTAGGATGATATTTCTTGGGGCATTGACGCGGATTAGATCTACCCATTCCTGTGCGACATCTCGCCATATTTTCCAATTGTATTTGCTGACCAATTTAGGATAACCAGGCTCGTTATAAAGTTCAAAAATAACGTTGGGATAATCTTTAAAGCGAGGGGCAATATAACTCCAAAACTTTCTAGTTTGGCGATCCATTTCTGGCGATCGCCAGTCCGCCCCTTCTTCCCCATCAACAGCGTGCCAGTCAATGATGCAATAGACTTGTTGCTTAACGCATTCATCTACCCCTGCTTGCAGAGTTTGATAGACTTGTTCGAGACTAAAATTGTCTAAATGATAATCTTTAATTGGCAAACGTAATAGATTGGGATACCAGCCATTGTTACCATTTGTCACCTTGGCAATTTTTTGTTTGAAATCGGGTAAAGCTTTTTCTCCCCAGGCATTATTAAAACCACAAAAGCTCATTCCTCTTAAGGTGACACGATCTCCCCCCTCGTCTTCGATCCATTTACCATTTGCCTGTAGCCAGGGTACGGTTTGATTTTGACAAGACTGAGGACGAACATCAGCAGCGGTAACGGGAGAGGTAAACCAATTAGTAATTTTGGTGGAAAATATTAAGGACAAGCCAGCGACAGTAATAAAAATCAGAATCAGCTTTTGGATGTTTTTTGTATTCAAAATTGCCTCTTTAAAGATAACTAAAAATATTTTAAATAAGTCAACTACATAACATCACTTATTCGTTAATTACCGCATCGCGATCTAACAATAGTAAACTCCGTCAAGCTATTAGTATCTAAATCAGTCAACCACTGTTCCCCTGCATTAACGGTTTGTTCTGCCAGTTCTTTTTTGTTTTCAATGATGTCACTAATTCGTTCTTCTAATGTACCCGTACAGACAAATTTGTGGACTTGAACATTGCGTTTTTGTCCAATTCTAAATGCCCGATCTGTTGCCTGATTTTCTACCGCAGGATTCCACCAGCGATCGACATGAAATACATGATTTGCCCTAGTTAAATTGAGTCCTGTACCACCAGCTTTTAAAGATAAAATAAATATCTTGGGACCATTTGGTTCGTTTTGAAAACGATCTACCATTTCCTGTCTGGCTATACGGGGAGTTGCACCATAGAGGAATAATACTTCTCCTTTGAATTTTGCTTCTAGATAGGGCTTTAACATTTTGCCCCATTCGGCAAACTGAGTAAAGATCAATGCTCGATCGCCTTCGTCTACAATCTCTTCTAGCATCGCTTCTAAGCGTAGTAGTTTTCCAGAGCGATCGTCAAAATCTTCGGCATCTATTTTGACTTTATTGGCTTTAGTGTCCCCGATTAATTCGGGATGGTTGCAAAGCTGTTTGAGACGTAATAGAAGAGTAAGAATTAAGCCTCGGCGTTTTATTCCCTCTGAATCTTCAATCTTTTCTAATGAATCATCGACTAACTGTTGATATAGTTCTGCTTGTTCTGATGAAAGTCCACAGTAAACATTCATTTCCTGCTTTTCAGGTAGGTCTTGAATGATGTTTTTATCGGTTTTTAAACGACGTAAAATGAAAGGCTGAGTCAAGGATCTAAGAACGCTTAAAGACTCGCGATCGCCATATTTTTCAATCGGTGCTGCAAACCTTTTTTGGAAGAAGTTACGATTGCCTAAAAAGCCAGGGTTGAGGAAGTCTAGGATCGACCATAATTCAGTCAATCTATTTTCTACAGGTGTACCCGTGAGAGCGATGCGAAATCCTGCGGGTATTTCTCTTACTGCCTGTGACTGTTTGGCAGTGGGATTTTTAATATTCTGCGCTTCGTCTAATACTACCCCTTGCCAATCCATAGCAGACAAAGTTTTAGCATCTCGATGTACCAAGGAATAGCTAGTGATTACTAACTGTTTATCTTCTACTTGTTTGATAAAAGTTTTGCCCTGTTCTCTTTTATCTCCATGATGAATTACTGTATTTAATTTAGGTGCAAATTTCTTAACTTCTCTTTCCCAGTTATTAATTACAGAAGTTGGACAAACTAATAATGTGGGCTTATTTAATAGCTTTTGTTGTTTGAGATTTAAGAGAAATCCTATTAGCTGGATAGTTTTTCCTAAGCCCATATCGTCCGCCAGACAAGCACCCAAACCCCAGGTTTCTAAAAATGATAACCAGCCCACACCTTTAGCCTGATAGGGTCGTAATTCTCCCTGAAAACCTTTGATATTATTGATAGGTTCAACCGCTTTATTATCAGTTAAATTATCTAATAATCCTGCTAAAACTCCCGTCGGTTCAAACTTAACTACGGGCAATTTAGCTAAAGTTTTAGTATCTCCTGTTGATAAACGTAAGGCATCTTCTACCGATAAATCTAGCTGTTCATTAGACTTATCTAATACCGCCTGTGCTGCCCTTACATCAGCGGGTTGCAACGCGATCCACTGCCCATCTATCTCCACAATGGGAGACTTTTGCGCCAGTAACTTTTTGAAATCTCGTTTGGAAACATTACGATCGCCTACCGCAATTTCTAACTTATATTTCAACATACTTTGTAGGCTTAAGCGTTGACCTTTTCTTTGATTGACGCTGGCAGTCATTTTGATGCCCAATCTTTGTTCGCTGCTTCCTTGAGTCAAGCCAGGAGGAACAATTACTCCCAAACCATTATCCTGTAATTGCCATGCCGTTGCTCGAATAAATTCGTAAACTTGAATTGGATTTAGAAGACAATTTATGGGCTGACTTTTTTCTAAACTTTTGGCAATGGGACTATAAATACGAGTTGCTAATCCCAAACCTTTTAAGAGAGTTTCCTGGGGATTTTCAATAGTGCGATCGCCTATATTTAAGAACTCATTGGAACATTGCCATACTAGCCCTCCGTGAACAATAAAGTCAGCATCATCTAATGCTTGCAAATAATAATTTAAAGACCAATCACTTTGGACTGCATCCTCTTTAATTTCTGTGGGAGGAGTCAGAACAAAACATACCCGATAACGGTTTTGCCCTAAGTTATTATTGTGAGGACTAACGATATATTCGCTAATCGGTAATGTCCAATTATATAAAGCATCGCTTAGACGTTTAACAGTCCTATTATCTGCTGCTAATTTGGGAGATTCAGCTAAAGACTGTAACCAAGGTTGGACAACACTATCTTTAACGCCATTTGGTTGATAATCAACCCAGGTGCGTAGTCTTTCATCCAGCATGATTACAAGCGATCGCAATAGCAACTCTTCGTCTGTGGTGTCTGCTTCGGAGTCTTCTGCATCCAAATAAGCCAAGCAAGCTTCGGGAATAGTTTGGGTAAATTTAGCCAGTCTTACCCGATCTACTTCACTATCAATAATCGGTTGCCAAACTGCTGTTGAAGGGGCTTTTCTCGTATTCTTAACCTCAATTCCTGGTAAGAATTTTTGACGCACAATTAAATCCAATGTCCAGCGATAAATATGCGACCAATAACAAATATCTCCTGCCAAATATTGAGTACTTGCCTGTAGTGAATTGATAGATAATATTTGTAATAATTTAATTGCTTGAGCAGGGGTTAATTTATATCCTTTAACTTCCCATAAATATAGGTCTAAACTAGCTTCTGACTTAACAATATCTCCTGCAAAAACTGGCTGGATCTTCTTGCTATCTTCTGTTCCCGTAACAATCGTTGGCATCCCCACTAATTGAGTCTGCCACCTACTTTCATTTAATAAATTTGCAATGTTTAATTCATGGCTTTGGCATAGATCTAAAAATTCTTGCTGGGACAAATCAAAAGGATGAATAAAATCCCCTGACTTATTAAGAGAAAACTTTTGATTGACTAGCGATCGCCAAGTTTCTCCCCATATAAAAAAATAATTTTGACCTGAATTAACAATCCAACTGCCGTGAATAATTGACATAACTATTTAAAAAAAATTCCTAAAACCCCAACGCTAATTTTGTCGTTGCTGATTTAAAATATAAAATCGAATCGTGACAAAAGCACAAACCCTCATTCCATAAACGATTTGACAACGCATTAACTTTCTTACTGAGAAAATTAATCACAAAAACGGCTTCCACTCCAGCTATGTCCTTGCAAGATATTGGAGGAGAAACTAAGTAAGACATTGATTAGTTTAACAAGTTTCGGTTATCCAAACTCTAAATGTTAAGTTTGCAAACAGAAAAGCGATCGCTTTTGTATTGGTATCAAAGCATCTATCCGTAGCGATTATTTTTTCTCATACATGAAAAAACTTTGAGAAAGCCATATTGTAAGTTATCTCTCAAAGTTATAGGCTGCATTTAGCAATATTATAATAAACAGTCAATCTATGGGTCGCAAATGAAATCGAGATTGAATAGCAATCTATTTTTTCCTATTCTTTTAGTCCCAGACCATAGATGTAACCCCTTAATTTATTTTGCTCCAGAATTATCTTGACCCATTAAGATATCCCAGGCTACTTTAGCAGCTTCTTGTAAGCGATCGCCTATACTAGCAATTTCATCTACAGTTTTTTGCCAATTTGCCTCCGCATCTCTTTGAATCATAATTACTGAATGCTCAATTCTTTTGGGATCTAGAAGTTGGTTTTGCTCTACTGCTTCTCGCGCATTGCGAATTGCATTTAAGTAGGCATCTTGAGAAATAGTTTGAGCATTTTCTATTTCTGATTGCGCTCTAGTTTTAATTGCTTCAACTAAAGCTTTGGTTTCTGCTTTTATTTTGTCGTCCTGTCCTACCATTTCTCGTTCCACTAGATCATTGGTTTCAGGACTTACAGGAACTATATCAGTTCGGTCGTTATTTGTACTCATAATTATTTCTCCAAAATTTAAGATGATTAAAGCCTTATATTTTTAATACTGCGGCGAGGATTAAAACTGTTCACCTGAAGCAACTTTTCATAATATTTATTCTCTATCGAGGTCAATTTTTTGGGAATCACAACTTTTAACTTAACAATTCGATCGCTACCCTTACCACTAAAAGTCTTCCAACCCTTATTTTTCAGGGTCAGATAATATTTTCTGAGCTTCGTTAACTTCTTTATTAAAAAAACTGGGTTTCTATTCACTGAAACAGATAATTATAGAAACCCATCTGTAGCGTCTAACTTGTGTCATTTGATGATCGCATAGTTTAGCAAGTTAGAAAACAAAAACATTTTGAACAATAGTCTTAGCCAAGATTGACTTTAACTACTCTGTTTTTTTCCTCTTCTGCTTTTGGTAAAGTCAAGTTTAAAATACCATCTTTGTATTCTGCATTGACTTCAGTATTTTTTACTCTAGCGGGTAAGGGAATTACACGACGAAAACTGCCATAGCGAAATTCACTTTTGGTCATGCCGTCGGATTCGGTTTTGCTTTCTGTTTTGCGTTCGCCGCTGATAGCAATAGATTCGGCTGCGACTTGAATGTCAAGATCCTTGGCATCTAAACCAGGAACTTCTAATTTTAGATGAACAGCATCGGAAGTTTCTGACATCTCCGCAGCAGGTACAAAACCTGAATCCATAATATCTGAACCTGTAGGAACGATACTGTCAAATAAACTATTCATTTCCCTTTGTAAACTGTCAATTTCAGCAAAAGGTTTCCAACGAATTAAAGACATGGTTAATACCTCCAAAACTTGGTCGATTAGATTAAACTGCTATTGGTTTGAGTTGTTTTGTGAGCTATCTGTTGTATTCTCTGCTCACACTACTAACTATAAAATAAATCTTTAACCATGAGGTTCGGTTTTATGTCATAGAGAGGTAGGGATTTTGCTATCTTGGGCAATTTATAGTCATTCTAATTAAGCATACAAATCACCGACATATTCCCCATAACCATTGTAAGGAAGGGTTTCTTTAATTTCCCAAGACAAACCAGGACCAGTGCTGATAAACTTCTCTGTAGCCTGAGACCATCGTGGGTGAGGCACTTCAGGATTTACATTCGCCTCAAACTTATATTCATTGGGGTCAAGAGTATTCCAGTAAGTAGCGGGTTGTTCGGCCACAAATTCAATCTTGACAATCGATTTTGCACCCTTAAAGCCATATTTCCAGGGTGTAACCATCCGTATTGGCGCACCGTGTTGTTTTGGCAGATCGTGACCATAAATACCCACGGCAAAGAAGGCTAAATCATTTGCCATTTCTTCAATTGTTAAGCCTTCAACGTAGGGCCAAGGTAATGACCCAATATGGAAGCCAGGACCTTTGGTAATCTCTGGGTCATAAAAAGAGGTAAAGCTCACGTATTTCGCCTTAGGGGTAGGTTCAACGTCGGCTAACAACGCTTTCATGGGAAACCCGATCCAAGGTAACACCATTGACCATGCTTCTACGCATCTAAAGCGATAAATTCTTTCTTCAAGGGGAAACTTGGTTTTTAAATCATCGAGGTCATAAGTGCGAGGATTTTTAACTAAGCCAGCAACTTCCACTTTCCAGTTTTCTGTAGGTAGGCTTTGAGCATCTAGCCAGATTTTTTTTGTCCCACCGTATTCATAGAAATTGTTATATTGTGCAGCAACCTTTTCGTCTGCAATAGGGCGATTAACTTTAGCAAAATTGGGGTTGGTATTAAATGACTTTATTTCTGGTAGATTGATGCTTTTTTCTAATTCTGTTGCCGATGCAGACTTACCAATATTGGATATTCCAGAATTGCATCCCGCCAGAGGTAAAAGACTCGCGCCAATTCCCGCACCAACTAGAGATTTAATAAAGCTGCGACGATTGTAATAGAGCCTGGGAGGTGTAATTTTATTTTCTGATATTTCCCAAGATTCAGGAATACGGATTAAAGTCATTGGATTTTAAAAATAGATTGCTAAAAATAAGACCAGTCAACCTTTTAATTGTAAACAACGATTACGACTGTCTCAGAAATTTTTCTATTTTTTAGTTAAATAAAAGACAGATTGCGATCGCCTGACGTTACCCGACCAATTTGGGATGCAGTAATATCTTTATGCTTAAACCATGCCAAAGCAGCATCAGCTTGAGTGGGGGGAACAATTACCACAAAACCAATCCCCATATTAAAAGTATTAAACATTGCTTCTTGTTCAACTTTTCCAGCCTCCGCTAACCAGCTAAAAATTGGTGGAATTGTCCAGCTATTTAGCTTGACTTCAATTGACTGATTTTTCTGCAAACAACGAGGTAAGTTTTCTGGTAAACCACCTCCTGTTATATGTGCCATGCTGTGAACTTCAATATCACTGGCTAGCAGTTCTAAAATTGGCTTAACGTAAATCTGCGTTGGGGTAATTAATTCCTCACCCAAACTATTCCCGCCTAAAATATCGGGAGTATCAGACCAAGAATAGTTGCCTGTTTCCATAATTTTTCGTACTAAACTAAAACCGTTGCTATGGACTCCTGCACTGGATATTCCAATGGCTACGTCTTTCACTTCTACTTTTGAGCCATCCACAAGCTGGCTTTTTTCTACCACCCCCACGCAAAAGCCAGCTAAGTCATATTCCCCTAGCTGATAAAATCCAGGCATTTCGGCGGTTTCTCCTCCAAGCAGAGCGCAGCCACTCAAGCGACATCCCCGAGCAATTCCTTTGACCACCCCCGCTAGTTGTTCGGAGTTGAGTTTTCCTGTAGCTAAGTAGTCTAAAAAGAATAATGGCTCTGCACCAGAGGTCAAAATATCGTTGACGCACATCGCTACTAAGTCTATACCCACTGTGTCGTGACAGTTTAATTCTTGGGCAATTTTGAGCTTAGTACCTACTCCATCTGTCCCAGAGACTAGCACGGGCTGTTTGTACCCCCCAGGCATCTCAAAACACCCCCCAAAGCCACCTAATCCGCCTAACACCTCTGGTCTTTTGGTACTTTCCACATCTTTGCGGATTTGAGTGACGAAAGAGCGTCCTGCTTCAACATCAACACCAGCTTCTTTATAATCCATAAGTAATATTGTGCAAATAAAAGTAACTACTAAATTTAATATGAGTAATATTTATGAGAAAGTATTGTTGCGATCGCAATCTTGATACGCATTCCCTTGCAAGGCAGCACGGTCTTGAGACGGCGCCCTAAAGGATACCGCGACCCATAACGCGGGGTCGTATCGCCTTTAGCAGTCCATCAGTAGGATTTTTATAGATTTAGTCAAATCATATTCAATATTGGCTTTTGGTACTGTCGCAGCACTATCATTATCTAATCATTTACCCGCGATCTATATGTTTATATTTGAACCTAATTAATAAATAATCCTCTGGTTATTTTACTGATTTTTAGGACATTTATTTTTTTTTATTGCTAGATATTCCAATTCTTGTTTATTAAAACTTTAAATTTAATTTGGGTATTTTCGCAATTCTCCAATCACTTTATCCGACTTTAGTATTGGTATTAATTAAAAAAAAATATTTAATAACCATCTTTATTTTAAATATCGAAAGCCGTAATAATCATGAAAATCAATCTTTTAACCCAAAATAAATCAATTATCTTGACTCTAGTGAATATCCTGAACTTTGGACTACTAGCCAACGTAGCTCAAGCGAATCCAGCGAATAAAGCTTTGTCCAAAAAACCTAAGATTTCTGCTTTCAAACACCAACAGAATCGCTCTGTCAATCCACATTTAACTTTATCTCGTGCTATTGCCGATACAGCAAACGATAAAATATTTGAGCAACAAAATTCTTTAGAAATATCAAAACAAGAGCAAACAATTCCTCACAATCAATTTTTAATTGCTAATTCTGTTCGGGGTCAAGCATCCTGGTATGGACCTGGTTTTCATGGTCGTCTCACGGCTAACGGTGAAAGATACAATCAAAATGCTTTGACTGCTGCTCATCCTCGTCTAAGATTTGGTACACGAGTTAAGGTGACTAATCTCAATAATGGTCGTTCGATTGTGGTCAGAATTAACGATCGCGGTCCCTATGCCGAAGATAGGGTAATTGATGTTTCCGCTGCTGCTGCCCGTTCTTTAGGCATGATTGAGACAGGTGTTGCACCAGTTAAGGTAACTATTTTGGGCAGATAATTATCGATTGAGAAAGCTGCTTTTTTTGAATCACACTGAATCTAAAAATAATTTTAGATTCAGTGTGAATTGACTAGCTCTAGTGTCGCCACTTATGCTTCTCTCTTATCTTTGATTGGTGGAGGCGCAGCGGGGTCTAAGTTTTTGATTAGAAAATAAACAAGGACGGAGAAGTATCTACAGCGATTTGCGTTTCAATTTATGATACAAAATTATTTGACATTCAAGACAATCGCTACATTTGTTAAATACAAATATATTTATACATAAGCTGCAAAAATTAAGAAAATACTATGATTCGGCTGGAATTTTTCGCCAAGAGAGAGAGGCTGTGTCCTCTATGAATAAACAGTTTGAGACGAGCCTTATTTTCTAAATTGGCAACGCCAAAAAATTGACAATAGAGGTTTGGTGAGTTAAATAGTTATCCATCAGTAATTATAAATTTGCTCTACAAAATATAATCCTAGAAAATGATTAAAGTAGATGAGGCTCACATTGCTCTAGAACAAGCCCAAACCTATTGGCAAGAAAAAGAATGGCAGTTGACCATTCAAGCCTGTGCGAAGGCTTTGGCTCTAGATCAGAAGCTACCTCAAGCTCACAAGCTGATGGGGGATGCTCTGCAAAAAACGGGCAAAACACAAGAGGCAATAGGCTATTATGAACAGGCGATCGCACTTCAGCCCAGTTTTGCTAAAGCATATGTTAATTTAGGTTCTCTCTACGCTAACCAAAAACAGTGGCAAAAGGCTTTAGATTTTTATCAGCAAGCACTTAAAACCGATCCTGAATTAATGACGATACATCAGCATCTAGCTCGTATCTTGCTATTGCAGCAGCAATCAGAAGTGGCTGTCGAACAAGCTGAAGAAATTCCCTCTACATTAACCGCAGAAGATTATTTGCATGAGGGTAAGGTATTTAAACATGAAGGAAAACTAGAGGAAGCTTTAAAAAAATATCGTTTAGCTGCTGAGATTGCTCCCCAGGAAATTGAAATTTACCGAGAAATTGTTGACGTTAGTGAAAGATTGGGTTTGTGGCAAGATGCTGCTAGGTATTGTCGTCTCATCTTACAGTTATCAAATTCCCATAGTGCTTCAACGACTCATCAAGTATCAACACTTGTTCAAGCTCGTCCATCTCAATTATTGAGACAGCCAGCTGAAAGTCAAAAACTCAATGGATTTGACTATTTGGAGTTGGCTCAAAATTCAATTAAAGAAAAGAAGTATAAAGCTGCAATTACCTACTATCATCGAGCAATTGAAAGGCAGCCAGACTTAATTGATGCTTATTTGGGTTGGGGAGAGTTATTGAGCAAATTGGGTGCAAAAGACCAGGCGATCGCCTGTTATCTCCAGGGTTTAAAACAGGTACAGGATAACCCAGAGATCTACTACCGTTTGGGTAATCTTTATCAGTTGAAGTCAAAATGGTCACAGGCTGCTGTGTGCTATCAAAAGGCGACTCAATATGCAGTAGACTACGCCGAAGCTCACCACGAGTTGGCAGAAGTATTAACTCGTTTAGAACAATGGTCAGATGCGATCGTTTCCTATCGTCAGGCGATTAAATATAATCCTGATTTTTCTTGGTCACATAATAATTTGGGTTATGCTTTGATTCAGATTGGTCAATGGCAAGAAGCTATTCCTGTATATGAAAAAGCAATTGAGCTTAATCCTGGGTTTCCTTGGTCTTACTACAATTTGGCAGAAGCCTATAGTATGCTTGGTAAGTGGTCAAAGACGGTAGATTTATACAGTAAAATAGTTCAAATACAGCCAGATCTACCTCAATTACAGCAAAAGCTAGGAAATGCTTTATATCGTCGCGGTCATAAAGACTTAGACAAAGCCTTGGATCATTTTATGCTGGCAATCGAACAAGAACCCAATGAACTTTTAGCTTATCATCAAGCGATCGCCATTGATAAGACTAATATGGAAATATATCTCAAGCTGGGGGATATTCTGATTCAACAGGGACAGTTAGAAGAAGGAATTGTTACCTATCAAATGGCTTTACAAGTTCAGCCTAACAATTCTCATATTGCAGCTCGTTTGCAGTCAGCTTTGCAAAAAAAAACCCTGATTCACAGTTAAAGGACTTTGCCCAAAATGGTAATGCTTCGACTGGCGAACTAAACTATACTCCAGCAGAAATAGAGACTTTGGTTGGGGAGTTACAGCACTTACCCTGTAGTAACTCTCCCTTGGTTTCGATTATTATTCCTGTTTATAATCAGCTTAGCTATACTCTTCGATGTCTAAAGGCGATCGCCTGTAATTTGAGTGATACTATTCCTGTAGAGATTATTTTGATTAATGACTGCTCTACGGATGATTCTAAGAATATTTTAGAGTCAGTTACCCCCGTTACGCTGATTAATAATCAGGTCAATCGTGGTTTTATTCATTCTTGCAACCGTGGCGCGTCTATAGCCAAAGGAAAATATCTTTACTTCTTGAATAACGATACAGAAATAATGCCCGACTGTATCGAAAGCTTGGTTGAAGTTTTGCTCAAACCCCAAGTAGGTGCAGTAGGATCGAAGTTAGTTTATCCCCAAGGTAGTTTACAAGAAGCTGGGGGTATAGTCTGGCAAGATGCTTCCGCGTGGAATTATGGCAGAAATAATAATCCTGCTGCACCTGAGTACAATTACTTGCGTCCTGTGGACTATTGTTCTGGAGCGAGCTTAATGGTGCGAAAAGATGCTTTTATGGAGTTAAAAGGCTTTGAGCAAAGTTTTGCGCCAGCTTACTATGAAGATACGGATTTATGCTTTGCTTTGCGCCATCAATTAGGCTTAGAAGTGATGTATCAGCCTAAATCGGAAGTAGTTCACTATGAAGGAATTAGTTCGGGTACTTCTACTGTTACAGGAGTTAAGAAGTATCAGGTAGTAAATGCAGCTAAGTTTAAGCAAAAATGGCAGCAACCCCTTAATAGTTATCCGATTAATATTGGGATTAGGAATACTCCTTTTGCCAGTAGAAAGTTTTTGGGTCAAAAGACAGTGTTAGTTATTGATAGCTATATGCCTAGCTATGACAAAGAATCTGGTTCGCGTCGCCTATTTGAGATTATTAAAATATTCAAATCTCTCAATTTTCACGTTGTTTTTGCTGCGGACAACGGTTACAAAGAAGAACCCTATACTTCAGTTTTACAAAACCTACAGATAGAAGTTTTATACACCCAACAGGGTTACGGTACGACTATTAAACAGCAGATCGAACAACGGTTATCTTTGATAGATTTAGCCTGGATCTGTCGTCCCGAATTAAATAAAGAATATCTCCCTTTAATTAAACAGAATCACAAGATTAAAGTTATTTATGACACCATAGATCTGCACTATTTGAGATTGAAAAGAGCTTGGGAACTAAATACAAATCCAGAGCCAAATAGTGAGGGCGAATGGAAAGAAATGCAGCTCCAGGAATTACAAATGGCGCATCAATCTGACCTTACTATTACTGTTACTTCAATCGAGCAAAAAGTCTTACAATATCAGTCGGTAAATAAGGTAGAAGTTGTACCTAACATTCATCTTCCCTATCAAGGAGATATCCCTAGCTTTACTAAGCGATCGGGAATCTTATTTATTGGTGGTTATAATCATACTCCTAATGTGGATGGAGTTAAATGGCTGTGTCAAGAAATTATGCCTTTAGTATGGCAAAAACATCCCGATTTAAATGTCACCCTGCTTGGCAGTAATCCATCTGATGAAGTTAAGTCTTTAGAAAGCGATCGCGTTACAGTCACGGGATATATTGAAGATGTAAGTCCTTATTTCTTAAGCCATAAATTATTTGTCTCTCCCCTCAGATATGGCGCAGGAATGAAAGGCAAAATAGGTCAAAGCTTAGAATATAGTTTGCCCATAGTTTCGACTAAGATTGGGACAGAGGGAATGAACTTAATTCCCGAACAAAATGTCTTAGAAGCAAACAATACCCAAGACTTTGCCCAGCAAATATTGCGTCTTTATAACGATGCTAATCTTTGGCAAAAATTATTTTTAAATTCCCATCAGGCGATCGCACCTTTTAGTCCCGTACAAATTAAAAAACAATTATCAGCAGTTATTAACAATTTGTTAAACAATAAATAACTGCTGATTTAAGAATTTCCACGGATGAGTTTGAATTATTCCGTGTTTTTACTAATGTCAGATTTACAGACGTGGTGTTATCTTGATTCACAAGAATATGACTTATGAGATGTGCCTATTTAATTAATTGTTACGGTTGATACGGCATAAATATTTATTGTATTTTAGTTGGATATCAATTTAGAAAACAATATTGAATTAAGCAAATCTAAGAAAATGTACTTAATTGTTTTCTCTAGCAAATTTTACTATTAAGTCTTGGTATAAATCAGGCGAGTTTGAGAATGTATCTATATCTTTCCCTGACGCTAAATTTGATAAAGTAATTGCTTTGAATATATTTAGCTCTAGCTGAGTTAAGGCTAATTTAAAGTTAAGCGCTATTTTTAGTAACTATTGAAAACAAACACTACTTATTAAACCCTTTGATGCAATCAAATGTTTATCAAAACTCAAGAGCAAAACCAAACGAGATCGCCTGAACAATTGCCATCAGAAGCCGTGACTAAACAAGAAGAGAAAAAGCTGATAGATGCCCTCTCTTTATATTTGCAATCTATCAAACTAAACGAAGCCCAACCAGAATGGCTTTATGGTAATTCAATTACCTTGTCGGCTCAAATAAGCCGTTTTGATATTGGTCTTAAATTAAAAGAAAAAGCAGAACAATTATATCAATCGAGTGATGAAATATCTAGAGCGATCGCTTTACTTTATGAGAAACAAAATAAACTTGAAAATGCGATCGAGTATTATCAAAAGTCGATAAACTTAAATCCTCTACAGCCAGAATGGGTTTATACAAAAGTATATGACTTTTTAATTAAAAAAGAGCTATTGCAGCAGGCAGAAGATGTTAGAAAGCAAGGAATCAAGTATTTTCCTCAAGCGACCACTTTTCAGCAAAATGCTCTAGAAATTATTTCCAGACAAAGCAAGGAAGTAGACGCGCCCAACACTTCAATTTCCCAAGATTCAAGTATTAGAGAAACTCCTAAAAGCATCGAACATAATGTCGATTTAAATATCGAACAAACGCGCCGTCAACTGATGGATTCTAGCATAGTTGAAAAATATGAGATATTGCTAGAGCAAGTGATATGTCATGTTGATGGGGATAAAAAGCAAGTAGACACAAACGCTTTGATACATTGTTTAGCTCAGGTGAAAACAGATATTCATTATCTTAAAACTAGGTTACTAGATCCTCCTGCATCTGAGGTAGATCCACAAGCAAAACAGAATGTAGACATAGAAAAAATTGTCAATTCATCGATCGCTATTCCCATAAAATGCGAACTGAAAAATCGCATAGTTGGTTCGGGGTGGCACTCTGCTGAAAGACACGGACGTTGGACTGGATCGGGTACTTTTTCATCAATTGTTTTACCTTATCCTACTGCTGGTGAATATCGTTTGGAAATGATTGTTAGAGCCGAAGCAAAATTGGGTTTATTAAACACATTAAGAATTAATATTAACGATCGCCCATTAGCTATCTCTACTAACCAAGAAAATAAAGTCTTCCCAGCAGTAGTTAAGGAGAATATTGTCATTGAATCTAAAAATGAACCTTTTCTTACTATCGATCTAACTATTGACGAAACCGTAAATGCTCAAGCATCAGATGCTAGATTGATTGGCTTATTAATCGAACAAATAACTTTAATTCCCATCGGGTAATTTGAAGTCGGCAAATCTTTTTCTTTTTCCTCTGTCCTCTGTCCTTTTTCTTCTTTCCTAAAATGGATATCCTCTGGTTTTCTCCCACACCTTCTCATCCTCAGAATGCTGGTAATCGTAGCCGTATCTATGGGTTAGTTAAATATTTCCAAAATCAAGGTCATCATATTACTTTCGTCTACTTTGCTCAAGAGGGTACAGATGCAAAAGCGATCGCAGCAATGGAAGCGGAATGGGATGATTTCCATTTAATTGCAACCAAAGATAAACGTCAGAAATCTTTAGGAGATCTTTGGGGAATAGACGATTGGTATGATCGCAATATTACGGGCGAGATGGGCAAACTGCTGCGTTATAAATCTTTTGATGTGGTTTTTTGCGAGTATATCTTCCAAAGCAAAGTTTTAGAATTGTTCCCTCCTCAATGTATTAAAGTAATTGATACCCACGATCGCTTTGGTGGTAGAGCAGATTTACTCAAACGCAACGGCATCATACCAGACTTCTTTTACACCACTAACGAGCAAGAAGCAATTGGTTTAAATCGTGCCGATATTGTAATTGCCATCCAAGAAGGAGAAGCAAACTACTACCGCGCTATAACCTCGGCTAAAGTAGCGGTAATCTCTCACATTATGTTTGAACCCCAATGGCAATGGTCAATGGCTTCAAACCCAGAAAAACCCTTGCGTATTGGCTATTTCGGTTCGGGTAACTCATTTAATCGACAGAGTATCAATCAGTTTATTGCTGCTTATTGTCAGAATGAAGAGTTAATTGCCAAATCGGAGTTGATCTTTGCAGGATCTATTTGCAACCATCTAGAATTTCCCCAAGAAATTAATCGCACTTTGATGGGAAAAGTTGATCGAATTGAAGACTTTTATGGTGCAGTAGATATTTCCATTAATCCCATGATTGCGGGTACTGGTTTAAAGATTAAAACCGTAGAAGCCTTTAGTTTTGGAATGCCAATTGTATCTACTACTAGTGGAAGTGATGGGCTACCTGTCGAGCAAGATTACCATTTAGCGCGATCGCCAAAAGAAATGGTGTCTTATTTATTAGAGATGACTCAACCTCAAGCTCTTTTAAATGCAGGAATAGAATCTTCTAAAGTAATTAGTGAATACAAGTATCAGTTAGAACGACAGTTAAACCTGCTCAAGCAAACTATTGAAATCATACAAGGCAATCGTGCAGAACAAAAGACCGTTGTTGTAGTTACCGAAGCACCATTTTGGGAAGGTAACAATGGCAAACACGAGCGCATCCTTTCACTGTGTAATGAAATCAAGCAACATTCAAACTTAAAAGTATTTTTCCTTGGTTCAATTTGGCAGGCAAGACAACAGGAAATAAATGCGAAAGGCTATGAAGGAATGGTAATTAGTTTCAAAGATTACGAACAGGGAGAATTACCAGAAGACTTACCCCAGTGGACAGAGTTTTACAATGTACCTGGACTAAAAAGATGGCGACATTCTGCTTTTTATCGTGCTTTTGCTAAATTTATCACCATCCAAAAGCCTAACATGGTGATTTTGGAATATATTTATTTATCCTATCTCAAGGATGCTATACCCGATAGCTGCACTGCGGTATTAGATACCCACGACATTATGTGTTTTCGAGAATATCGCTTTTACGAACATGGTTTCGATCACCACATTAATATCTCCTTGGCAGTCGAAAAGCGTATCTTAGAACAGTTTGATGCTGTGGTAGCAATTCAAAAAGAAGAGCGTAAACTGCTACAAAAAATTGTGCCCCAAACCCCTGTCTTATTATGTCCCCATGTAGTCAATGCAGAAATAGAAGAAGCAAACAATTACTCAATTAAAACTATCGGCTTTATTGGCGGAACTAGCCTGGCAAATAGAGTAGGACTTGAATGGTTTCTAAATCAAGTTTGGTCGGTAATCAAACCTTACAACTTAGAATTACTAATTTTCGGCAGTATTGGCGAACAGTTTGAGCAATATTGTCAGCAAGATTCCCAGGTTAAAAACATGGGAACAAATATGACCCAAGCAGAAATATATAACGAGATAGATTGCGCTATCAATCCTATTTTTGTCGGGGGTGGTTTAAAGATAAAAACCCTAGAAGCGATCGCCTATGGCAAACCAATAGTATCAACCAAAGAAGGAGCAGTTGGTATTGGCGAAATAGGGAAAAATGGCATCATCCAAGCAAGCGATCGCGCCGAATTTATTGAAGCCTTTATTCGTTTAATACACGAACCCAATTTGGTAAAAGAATTAATAGAGCAAGGACAAGAATTAATCAAGTCTGACTTTAATTCTACTGTTGCTTATCGCCCCCTATTACAACTTGCTCAATATTAAATAACTGTACAGAAAAGCTATGGCTTTTCTCTAGCAAATAAATCATTATGATAACCAACCAATATCAGAAAATAATATTTACAGGGGATATATTTCGCGCTAATCATTTAGGAAATGGTTCACAAGATATAAACATAAACTGGCTATACTCGGCATTAAAACCCTGCCTAAAGTTAGCAGTTTCATTACCCATAGAAAAACAACTATTTTCTACCAAAGATAACTCTTTGACTCAATCTGGCTATCAGATGATTGAATCAGAAGTTTCAATTGAAGCCTGGGCGAAACTGTTCAAATATAAAGAGCTGGATGAAACTTTCTTAATGAACGTTTGGCTAGCTTTCAAACACTCAATTGTTATTGCTTTTGAATTACCAGAAATACTTAGAGATGCCCTAGATACTTTAGGTATTCCTTTTATCGATATCATTATTCACCCCGTTCGCTTTTTAGATGATATTGTTTTTGGCATTAGAAGTAATAATCGAGAAGTATCTCAGCTATTTACTCAATATGTTTTGCCAGAAGAATTGATTTTAATGCAGGCTGGTATTGTTATGGCTTCTATGAGTCGTTTAAAACGACTAGACATTACTGGAAAAGCTGCATTGTTTGCTGGTCAAACTACCGATGATAAAGTATTAATTAATAAAGATAAATTCCATAAAGTAAGTGATTTTTGCGATCGCTTTGCGGAAATATCTGCCAGCTACGACACTCTCTTGATTAAAGCTCATCCCTATAGCTTAGATCCCTTTGAAGCTATATCCATTTCTCGTTTATTTCCTAACTGTCAAATAGTCAATGATAACTTCTACTATTTAATGTCTCACGATAATATTGAGGCAGTTTATAGTATTAGCTCTAGTACTTCAATTGAAGCTAAATATTTAGGAAAAGAAGGTTATCATTTAACCGAATATCCTTTTCGCTTTACCGAAGAATATAACGAAGCAGAATTTAAACTAGGCTCATTCTTTACCGTAGATGATGTTATTTTCTCTGCCGACTGTTGGCGTAATATTCTCGCTCCTTTTGTGTCCACTTCTCCCCTGAGTAAGATTAGGCTTCCCAAAAAACCTAATCGTATTAGAACCTCCTTACGTAGCTTCTGGGGATTCAATTTTGTCGATACAGATATCATCTGCGACTTGCACAAAAAATAATTAATAACCAAAAAAATGTACACCAAATCACCGCCGAACACTGCCGTATCAAACATATTTCAGCTACTTCAAGTAGAAGCTGCTGCTATTACTAGAACATCTGAAAAGCTCGATCGCGAACAAGCAAATTGTAGTTTACAAATATTGCACGACTGCACTGGTAAAGTCATCATGACTGGGGTGGGTAAATCGGGAATTGTAGCAAAAAAAATTGCTGCCACTCTAACTAGTATTGGCACCCTAGCTATCTTTTTACATCCTTGCGATGCTCTACACGGAGACTTTGGTATTGTTACGCCCGATGATGTAATAATCATGCTCAGTAATAGTGGGGAAACTGATGAATTGATTACCATGATTCCCCATCTCAAATTACGTTCTGTACCCATAATTGGTATCTTGGGTAATGTAAAATCTAGCATTGCTCGCAAAAGCGATGCGGTGTTAGATGCTTCAGTTGATCGCGAAGCTTGTCCCCTCAACCTTGCACCGACTGCTAGTACTACAGTTGCTTTAGCTTTGGGCGATGCTTTGGCAATGGCGTTGGTACAGATGAAAGGATTGACTCCAGAAGCTTTTGCTTTTAACCATCCTGCGGGGAGATTAGGTAAACGTCTTACCTTACGGGTAAGCGATCTGATGCATGGCAATGAATATCCCAAGCTATCCCCAGATGCTCAATGGACAGACGTGGTATGTGCTTTAACCCAGGGTGGCTTTGGTGCAGTCAATATAGTTAATGGCGATGAGACTTTGCTAGGAGTTATTACCGATGGTGACTTACGCCGTTGGATTATGAAAAGCCATGCCAATCATATCTACAGCCTAGCAGCTAAAGACATGATGACTAAAGATCCTGTGGTAGTTACCCCCCAAACCCTTGCATACGAAGCGCTACAGCTTATGGAAAAGCGCGACTCACAGATTTCGATTTTACCCGTAGTCGATTGCCACAACAAAAGTCTCGGTTTAATTCGTTTACACGATATAGTTAGGAGTGGATTGTAATGAAAATTCTCGCTGTAATTCCCGCACGATACGATTCTCAAAGATTGGCTGGCAAAGTTTTAGCACTGATTGGTAACAAGCCAATGGTGCAATGGGTGTATGAAGCAGCCATCAATTCCAAAGTCTTTACTAAAGTCGTAGTAGCTACTGACAGTCAGTTAGTCGCAGATCGAGTAATTAGTTTTGGTGGAGATGTCGAACTAACTAGCTCTGACCATTCTACAGGTACAGATAGAGTAGCAGAAGTCGCCACCCGTTATCCAGAGTTTTCTGTGGTGGTTAATGTTCAAGGAGATCAGCCTTTTGTCACCTCCCAGATGTTGAGAGAATTGGTAACACCTTATCTTGAGGGAGAATCACCAGAAATGACTACTTTGGCTTGTCCTCTAGATCGAGAAACTGGCTACCACGATCCTAATGTAGTTAAGGTATTATGCGGACAAAAACAACAGGCTTTATATTTCTCCAGATCGCCTATTCCCTTTTATCGCAATCCCATCGAAGTACCTGTATTTCATCATCTGGGTTTATACGCCTTTCGTCAAGACTTTCTTGAAACCTACACCCAACTCCCTTCCACCCCTATCGAACAGTGCGAAGGTTTAGAACAACTACGAGTATTAGAACATGGTTACACCATCCGTGTCTGTCAGACAGCCAAAGCTGTGGTGGAAGTTAACACCGCCGAAGACTTGGTTGTGGCGCAAAATTTGGTTTTGGAATCTGTTCTCTAACAATAAACCAGCCAGTTGCTGTCTGTATTTCTCCCTCTAATATAATTTTCTCATTCTCACGGAAGTTGCTAAAAAAATGTCCAAAAATCCTTGCTTTCTACTAGCCAAACAACGTTCAGGCACTAGAGTGTTTGGTCATATGCTCGATTCTCATCCCTCAGTTGCTTATTGTAGTGAAGTTTTTCATGAAAAAGCGGATTTAAAAAATAGTTATTTTCATTTTTTAAAAACCCAAATTGAGAAAAACTTACAAAATCTTGATTATATTTATCCCGATCGCCGACAGAACTCTTTTGAAGACTTTCTTGTTTCCACAGGAAATAAATATGGCAAAGACAATTTTGTCCTAGATATTAAATATAACCAATTGCATCATTTGAATGATTATTGGCACTTGATTAATAATCAACCTCAAATTTTCAATTTCATCAAGAAAAATAATTATCCCGTAATTCATTTAATCCGAAAAAACATACTCAAAGTGCTAGTTTCACAGCTATTAGCATCTAATCATAACGTATGGCACGCTAAACATGAAAACATCAATAATATAAGAGAAACTAAAATTAAGCTAGATCCTGACAAAATTATGAATCAGATCAAAAATAGGAAAAAAGAGATGAATCGCATTTCTTCCTTCTTTAAAAGTTATAACAATACGCTAACAATTTACTACGAAGATTTATTTGATGAAACTCAAGAATTTTCTCGTACTACAATCGAAACCTTGTCTGATTTTCTACAAGTAGATAGCAATAAATTTAACTCCAAACCTGTATATGTTAAGCAAACATCTTTCCTTAGTAATGTCATCGAAAATTTTGACGAGATAAAAGAAAGTTTAAAGAACACAGAATTTGAATACTTTTTATAATTTTTGAGTTGATTTTTTAAGTTTCTCTCCTTAGTCCTTCATCTTTAAGTTACCCTCAAAATGACAATTTACCTTCATTGTGGCGGACATAAAACAGCCTCTAGTTTTATGAAAATGTTTCTCCGCGAAAACCAAGCCTTATTTGAATCACAGAGAATTGCTATTCATCTTGATGTGTTTCGCGATCGCGAAGTTACCGCCGAAGATATTATTGAGCTAGCCGAAAAAGACTATCAAAATAATTATCAGCAGATCATTATTTCTGAGGATGCTAATATTATTGGCTTGATGCCAGGCATATTTCAAATAGGCGATCGCAGCTTTTTCAATACTAATTCTATTCTCAAGTTTGCTAACCTAATTGCTAGGGTAAATCAAAAATATACTACTAAGTTTTTGCTGTGCGTTCGTAGACAAGATACTTATTTAGAATCTTGCTATAAATTCCGTAAAACTCATGGTGCAAAATATTCTTTGGAGCATTTCTTGGATAAAGTAGAAAAAATCAATGTTTCTTGGTATGACTTAGTTAATGCTGTTGCTGGATACATTGGCAAGGAGAATTGCTTGGTTACTCCTTATGAACTCCTCAAGGAATCCCAGCCAGAATTTATTGCTACTTTCTTTAGATCTATTTTAAATTTTGATTTAAATAAGGTAATTATTCCTCCACCAAATAATCAGGGTGCATCAGAATTGATGATAGAAGCAATTGATTATTTTGATAACAAATTTAAAGATATACCCAATCAGCATAGACAGAAAATTCTTTCAATAATTAAGAAATATCAGGTAAAGAATACTAGACAGCAGTCTTTATTATCCGAAAAAGATAAAAGCATAATAATGCAAAAATATGCTGATAGTAACCAAAAGCTATTCTGCAAATATATCCAATATCTGCCAGAGAACTATTATGCACATCAAGCATTAAAGCCAGAATTGTTATGTGTCTAGCCTACGCAACTAACCACTAATATGCGGAGCGGTATCCTTTAGGGCAACTAATAACTAACAACTAACCACTAACCACTAACCACTAACAAAAATTATGCAACTAGCTCAAATCAGCCAAGATATTCGTATCGGAGAAGGACAACCTCTTGCTTTAATTGGAGGACCTTGTGTAATCGAATCAGAAAACTTTACCCTTAAAATGGCAGAGGAGATTCGTAAAGTATGCGATCGCCTGAATGTTCCTTTTATCTTTAAAGCTTCTTTTGATAAAGCCAACCGCACCTCTATTCATTCCTTTCGCGGACAACCCATCGATAGAGGTTTAGCAATCCTACAAAGAGTAAAAGAAGAAATAGGCGTACCCGTTTTAACTGATATTCATCTTCCCGAACAAGCTGCGATCGCAGCAGAAGTAGTGGATATTTTGCAAATTCCCGCTTTCCTATGTCGTCAAACAGATTTGCTACTCGCAGCAGCAGCAACGGGTAAAACTGTTAATGTCAAAAAAGGACAGTTTCTTGCACCTTGGGATATGAAAAATGTGGTCACAAAAATTGAAGAGAGTGGTCACAATAAGATCATGTTAACAGAAAGAGGCTCTAGTTTTGGCTACAATACCTTGGTTGTAGATTTTCGTTCTCTACCTCAGATGCGTGCTTTCGGCTATCCCGTTGTGTTTGATGCCACCCACAGTGTACAGATGCCTGGAGGACAGGGAAATAAATCAGGAGGACAAAGAGAGTTTGTCCCTTATCTTGCTCGCGCTGCTGCCGCGATCGGTATTGATGCTTTGTTCATGGAAATTCACGAAGATCCTGACAATGCTCTTAGTGATGGACCAAACATGATTCCTTTGGCTAGATTAGAAACTATTTTAAGCCAGATTATTAATGTGCGTAATAGTGTCAATGTTGGCGATTTGGCATACGCTTAAATGTCGCAGCACACTGATAGACTAAAACTTGAAAATTACTAGTCCGTAGGTAATAAGTAATAAGTCTCCCTCATGCTTAGGTTGGGTTACACTACCGCTAACCCAACCTCTCTTGCGATCTATTGATATATGAAAAAAGCTATAGCGGTTGAAAGTCAAAGCTTTTTGAAATTAATTAGATAAAATAATGAGTAGTTCCAAAGTGCATTTTTCTCAGGTTAAACTATTGGCTTTAGATGTAGATGGTATCTTAACTGATGGTGGACTTTACTATACAGAAAGTGGAGAGGTTTGTAAAAAGTTTAATGTCAAAGATGGTAAGGGAATTGCATTACTAATTCAGTCAGGAATAGAAGTAGCAATTATTAGCGCGAATGATTCTAATGCAACTCTCCATCGTGCTAAAAAATTGGGAATTAATAATTGTTTTATTGGTGTTAAAGATAAGTTGGCTGTCTTAAATAATTTATGCGATCGCCTGAATCTTTCTTTAGATCGGGTAGCTTATATGGGCGACGATCTTAATGATTTACCTGTATTAAAAGCCGTTGGTTTTCCTATAACTGTAGCTGATGCTATTCCTGAAAATAAGGTTAATTCTGTATATGTTACGGAGTTATCAGGGGGACAGGGTGCAGTGAGAGAAGTATGCAATCTTTTACTGAATTCGGCTATTGAAATTGCTCAGAATTAGTTTAATAAATTTTACAGATAAATGGAGATGGTTTATCTGTCATAAAGAAAGATTTGTCTAAAGGCAAATAATATCAAATTTTATTGGCAGAGGTAGTTTATGAGGGAGACTAAGAGAGTAATAGGAAAAATGTTGCTCATTACCCGAATTAAGTACCGAGATTATCTCCCAGTCACTTTGTCCCTTCGTCTCCCAGTTGTTAGTCTTTGCTAAAATCTTAGTTAATCTTGGTCTTCAGCCTACTATTAAACTACTTTTTGCAGGTAAGGTGATTTCTAGTTTGTTAGCATCAGCGGTAGTATGCCAGTTTAGTCTTCCTGCGCCATAGACAACATTGTTAGGCTGTGACTGTAATTCTGTAACTACAAAGTTGGAAACTGATTGTTCTTTCCCTGTGTTGACAGCAACTATTACTTCTTCCTCATCTAAAATACGAGCGAAGATATAAACACTTTGAGCAGCATAAAGAGTCTTATATTTTCCCGTGCGTAAAGCAGCGTGTTTGTGACGCAAAGCAATTAATTCTTTGTATGCTTTTAGAATCTCTACATCCCATTTTTGAGCTTCAGGGAAGACACGGCGACAGTCGGGATCTTTTCCCCCAGGCAAACCTACCTCATCTCCATAAAAAATGCTAGGTGCGCCAGGAAACGTCATCAACAGCACTGTTGAGAGCATAAAGCTATCTTTGTCCTCTCCAACAGTAGTTATCATTCGGGGGGTATCATGACTATCTAATAGATTGAGTTGAGCAAGCTGTATCTCCCAATCATAGAGCTTTAACAGAGCGTCAATTCTAATGGCATATTCTGTACCAGAAATTGGCGGATAGGGTTTTAATTCTCCCTGACAATATTCAGGATCGTAGTTTTCTCCCCCTGCAAAAGCAATGGTAGGTTCGGTAAAACGATAGTTCATCACCCCATCAAACTGTGTACCATCAAGCCAATGACTCGCATCACCCCAAATTTCTCCGACGATATAAGCATCAGGGTTTACGGCTTTAACGCGATCGCGAAATTCCTGCCAGAAACCAGGGGTATCTACTTCGTTGGGTACATCCAACCGCCAGCCATCGATACCTTTATATAGCCAATATTCAGCCACCTGCATGATGTATTCTTTTACCTGGGGATTATCGTGGTTGAACTCAGGCAAAGCGCGATCGCCAATCCAGCCTTCATAGTTGGCAGGTTTATCTCCATCATAAGCGGATAAGGGCCAGCCATGAATTACAAACCAATCTAACCAAGGAGAATTAGGACCATTTTCTAAAATATCGCTAAAGAAGAAGAAGCCACGGCTAGCATGGTTAAATACGCCATCTAGCACTACTTTCATATCTCTTTTGTGAGCAGCCTCAATCAAGGCATCAAACGCCACATTTCCCCCCAACATGGGGTCTACCTGATAGTAGTCATGGGTATGGTAGCGATGGTTAGAAGCAGATTGAAAAATAGGCGTGAAGTAAATTGCATTGATGCCTAAGTCTTCGAGATAATCTAATTTATCAATTACTCCCCAAAGATTTCCCCCTTTATATCCTTGGAAAGTTGGTGTTGCATCCCAGCCTTCGTATTTAGAAGCTTGCCACTGTCCTTTTACCGTGGCAGTACCTTTGGCAAAGCGATCGGGAAATATTTGATAGAAAATGGCGTTTTTGACCCAATCTGGTGTTTTGATCATGATTATAGGTTATGCGTGCTTGTTTATTATTGGTGTTAATGAATGATTCGTAAGACACCAGAATATAGTTACACCTGTTATTAAATAACGATCGCACGTCCATCATCAACTGTAAAAAGATGGATTTTATGGAGATCTACAGTTAACCAAAGAATGTCGCCGATCGCAACGGGTTTATCTGGTGGCAGAGATACAGTCAAAGTTGCATTCGTATCTGTTACTAAATGAGCAGTGACATAGGTTTCATTTCCCAATGCTTCTACTAAATCTATCTCAATTTGAATACTCGATCTACTCTCTTTTGCCAAGTATAAATGTTGGGGACGAATACCCAAAGTTAATGATTTTGTCTGACTGCGTTGCAAAGATGATGTCCAAACTTTAGGCAAATCCAGTTCAAAATTATTATGTACGAGTTTTAGAGGATCGACTAATTCAACAGGTAAAAAGTTCATCGGAGGTGAGCCAATAAACTCTGCCACAAAGCGGTTTGCAGGATGATTATATATTTCTAAAGGAGTCGCAATTTGTTGAATACGTCCACTGTTCATTATGGCAATGCGATCGCCCATTGTCATGGCTTCGGTTTGGTCGTGGGTAACATAAATCGTCGTTGTATTTAGCTGTCGCTGGAGTTTGACAATTTGAGCGCGAGTTTGAGTGCGTAATTTGGCATCAAGGTTTGATAATGGCTCATCCATCAAGAATACCTGGGGATTTCGAGCGATCGCTCTACCTAATGCTACCCGCTGTTTTTGTCCTCCTGAAAGTTCTTTGGGCAAACGATCTAACAGTGATTCAATCTGTAATAAGCTAGCCACATATCTCACCCGATCTCTTATAGATTTCTCTCGATCTGACATATATCGTAGACTTCTAGGCAAACGACGAGTTGTTGCTGTTAGAACATCATTTAGCAAAGACTTGCCCCCAGTCTTAGTATTCCGTCGTAAACCAAAGGCAATATTGTCGTAAATGTTCAAATGGGGATATAAAGCATAATTCTGAAACACCATCGCGATATCCCTGGCTTTGGGAGGAAGATTGTTTACCAGGCGATCGCTAATTTTTATATTCCCTCCCGTCAATTCTTCTAATCCTGCCAGCAGCCTTAATAAAGTACTTTTACCACATCCTGAAGGACCAACCAAGACCAAAAACTCTCCATCTTTTACAGTAAAGTTAATGTCCCGCAAGACACTTACTTGCTTAGATTTGGTCGTAGAATCGTCTACTTGTTCAATTTTGGCAGATTTAGCTAAATCATTACGATTCCCTGGCGATCGAGAATAGCTTTTATAGACATTTTCGACTATTACCTGTGCCACTATAAAAACCTAAATAAAGTTACTATTATGAGTTTTGCAAGATCATGTTAGCACTAGGGAAGGAGGGATGAGGGATGAACCCTGGATGAAGGATACCGCTTCGCATAAAGGATGAAGGATAAGGGATGAGGAAAGTGAAGAGAAAGGATTAACAAATTTCTTTACCTCCAACTTGTCCTGATCCCAATGGCTTGAGTATTTTTTAAATTTGATCGCAAGTCAATACATTATGCGATCGCTATTATCGTACAATAACGATTTATTCTCCTCATTCCTTGTTTCCACCTCTGGGAGGAGGTTAATTTTTCCAAAAGAAGGTTAAGATCCTGTCCTAATTATTTTTATTTGTATTCTATCTTTATTAGGTATTAGGTAAAACATTTTATTACCTGTAAAATTAAACCATGACTACTATTAATCAGCCTCCTACCCCCCAACCAGAAAAAGAGAACTTTCTGAAGCGGTTGGTGAACAAGCTAAAATCTTCACCCAAGAAAACAGCGAGTGGCGCTCTGGCGATCGCAGCTTTGGGTAGCTTGGGTTACTGGGGGCTTGATGTACTAGTCAAAAAGAAATTGCCACCGTTTTTAGAAGATCAGATCGGTAAGTTTATCGAACGTCCGATAGATTTGGGCGAAGTAGAAGGCTTCTCCCTGTCAGGGATTGAATTTGGCAAGACGGTTATTCCTCCCACTTCTACAGATCCAGATAAGGTAACAGTTGAGGGGGTTAAGGTTGGATTTAATATTTTCCCCCTTTTATTTCGTCGCACTCTTCCTCTAGATGTTACTCTGACTCAGCCCGATATTTATCTCGAACAGGAACAAGATGGAGAATGGATTAACTTAGATTTTCTAGCCAGCGATCCTAATAAAGAGAAAAAAGATCCTTTAATTTATTTTGATGTTGATATAGATGTCGAACAAGCAGACATTACTGCCGTACCCTACGAAAAAAATCCCCTTCAAGCTCAATTAGATGGTAACGGTAGATTCAATCAAAAAACTGGGTTTCTAGACTACGATCTTGATGCAGGAATTGAAAAAGCAAAGGCTTCAATCCAGGGAGAAACAGAACTTGAAACTGGTGCTACTGATACCAAGCTGCTGGTGGAAGATTTGGCACTATCTGATGTCTCTACCCTGTTACCTAATTTGCCTGTAAAGATAGATACGGGGAGATTTAACGCAGATTTGGATATTAATATTCCTTCTTTTGAAGAGATTACCGCAGCTAATGTTAAAGGTACGCTCAATTTAGAAGATGCTAGGGGAGAAGCGACAGATTTAGAAGCCCCTGTCAGTGCCGAATCCAAATTAGATTTCAGCGGTAGAGTTGCAGACATCAAAGAAACTCAGGCTAGTTTAGGAGATATTACCGCACAGATAGACGGGAAGGTTAATTTAGACAAGGGTTACGATTTGAATGCGACTGTTTTGCCTTTCCAGCTAGCTAGCCTACCTCCTGGCTTGACGAAGCAGCTACCTGTAGATCTGGCGGGGGAAGTAGAAGCCCAGGTTAAACTACGGGGAGAAATTGACAACCCCACATTAACGGGCAATATTAACAATACTCAGACATTAACGGTAGACAAGACTCAGTTTAAACGGGTAAATGCTGACTTTAAAGCAGACTTGACTAAAGTCGTTTTAGAAAATGTGCAGATAAATCCTGTTGCGGGGGGAAGCGTTACGGCAAAAGGGACAATTCAAACTAATATAGATCGAGCTTTAGAACAAGATAAGGCGATTGACTTTAACAGTATGCCCTTGGCGTTTAGTTTTAATGCAGACTTGCCTACCCAAGAATTAGTTACTCCCTATTATCAACTACCCGAACAAGTCGCAGTAGGTAATCTTAGTGCGCGGGGACAAGTTAGCGGTACGATTAATAATCCTCAAGCAAACGTTAAATGGGATTTAGCCGAAGTAAATGCAGGTGAGGTAGAAGATATCGCAGGTTCGGGAGAAGCTATCTTTGCTAACAATAATTTAGCTTTACGAGATACCCAGATTACCTACGGTGATGGCAAAGCAGATGTTACAGCAGATGCTAATTTGGAGACGAAAGAGTGGCAGGCTAATTTAGATGCTAATTCCCTTAACCTCACTCCCTTTTTAAGTCAGGTTAATAATCCTAATTTAAATTTAAATCGCCCCGTTGCACTGGAGACGGCTAAGATTAATTTAAATGGCAAGCTCGACCAGTTAGATCCAGAAAAGATTCAGGGTACTGCGGATTTAAACTTGAGTGTGGATGGTGGAAATGTTGCGGTTAACACTCAACTAAGTAACGGCAATGTTGTAGCAAAAGCAGTTACCAACAATATAAAAATAGATAACTTTGTCACGAGTATTCCCGTTGCAACCCAATTGCAGTCAGGTACAATAAATGCTTCGGGCAAATTAAAACAGCTATTAGAAATTCCTAATAGTGGCAATTTAAACAGTATTAAAGCAGATGCAGACTTGAACTTAACCGTAGATGGCGAAGCCGTAGCTGTAAATAGTACGGTTGATTCTGGGATAGTTCAAGCTAACGCTAACACTGGTCAAATAAATCTCAATCGGATTGCGCCTAATTTACCGATTCCTGCCAATGTTAGGTCGAGTAAAGTTACCGCATCGGGACAACTACAGCAGCTATTAGCCTTTGGGAAAAACCCTGATTTAAGTACCGTGGATGCCCAAATAGATGCCGACTTAGATGTAGCAGAGGGAACAGTAAAAGCGATCGCAAATCTGGATAATAACCAATGGAAAGCGAATGTTAACGCCAATAATATTAGTTCCCAGTTACTACTAGATAAATTTGCCCCTGAGAATTTAGCTTCAGTTCAAACAGATAATATTAACGCCCAGTTGGATTTATCAGGGGATATCAATCCTGTAATTAATAACGAGCTTAATATACCTATTTCGGTAAATCAATTTGCAGTTAATTCTGGGGTACAAAGTATTAATGCCCAAGGTGATTTAACTCTAACTGATGTTACCAATAACTTAGATGTTGCTAGTACCAATCTTGATGTTGCTGCGAATTTAGATTTCGACAAACTACCAGTAGACAGTATTCTTGCTGCGACAACAAGTGAAGACAGCCCCATAGCAGAGAATGTAAATATCAAGGGGAAGGCTGCATTTGACGGACAGTTTGTCGGAAAACAGCTACTATCTGCCCCCAATAACCCCGAAAATATCAATTTAACGGGAGATTTACGTCTACAGAATTTTGCCTTTAACAATATTGCTTTCGATCCAGAAATGACGGGAGACTTAACCGTACAGCCAGGATCGGAGATTGCTCTTAATTTGCAAGGAGAACAAGACGTTATTGCAGCCAGGGCTGTACCATGTACCGACAGTAACTGCAAACTCCCCTATCTCCCCACTAGCGTAGAATTACGTCAGGGAGAAGATACAGATAATCCGATTATTGCCACAGGAAACCGAAACGGTGATAAATTCTCTTTAGATATCAACAACTTCCCCCTCGCGCTACTCAATATCGCCCCAGCTAAAGCAGCAGGAATCGAAGGTGCGTTAGGAGGTACAACTACAGGAAATGTCGATCTCGATCTTTATACCCTAGCAGCCCAGGGAGACATTACAATTAATCAGCCAGGGGTAGGCTACATCCAAGCAAATCAGCTAGATGCTAGCTTTAATTACGATCCTGCTAATAATATTGCCGAGATAACAAATTCCTCCCTCGACTTAGGCGACAGTGAATATAACCTCAATGCAGCCTTGAATCTTGAGTCAGGAGAAATCGACGGTAAATTAGATATCCCCGAAGCCTACATCCAAGACGTTCTAACAACTTTCCGCTGGTTCTCTATTGAAGACGTCACCGATCTATTCAATATTCCTGATTACGCATCTCCCGCAGCGGTAAAACCCGCACCAGAAAAAGATCTTGTAGATCGAACAATCGCCCGTAAACTCAATCAACTACGCAACGTTAATAACCAAATTCAAGCTAATGCTGCTGCTAAAGCAGCGGGAAACATCCCTACCGAGTTAGATATACGGGGTGGGTATGCAGGAGAAATAGTTTTAGGGGGAACAATTCAAACACCCCAGGCAGACTTTAGAGTAGAAGGCAACGACTGGCAGTGGCAGCCAACAGAAGCCTATCCGAATATTGTGCCACCACTGGGTTTGGTAATTGAAGAATCTCAGTATATTAGCATTCCTAAACTGCTTGTGAAAGGGGAATTACAGGGAACAGTAGTCGATCTCGCCAAAGCCGAATTACGGGTTGAAGATGCAGTAATGTCGTTGCAAGGTAAACTGTCTCCAAAAAACCTCGATACTAAATTCGCCGTCGCTAATTTGACTATTGATAATATTGCTAACTTTGTAGAAATCCCTGTAGACATAGCAGGAGAAATAAATACCGTTGGTACTCTCAAAGGAACAGTCCAAAAGCCTAACCTAGAAGGCAGAATTGCCTTTACTGAAGGGGCATTTAATGGTAACGTTTTACCCGCAGAAATTGCAGGAAGTTATGACTACGATGGGGCTAAGTTGGGCTTTGAGACTACTGCGCCCGATTCGATTCGAGTAGAAGCAGAAGTACCCTATCCAATTATCCCAGGAAAAAGCGATCGCTTTACTGCCAAAGCAGATTTGGACAAGGAAGCCTTTGTTTTCTTGGGTGCTTTTAGTCAAAACTATTTAAATTGGATTGATGGAGAAGGTGATGCAAATTTGACAGCCAATGCCCGTTTAGATTTGGCAACGAGAAGGGATAATTTACGATTTGGACGCAGATGGTGTAGTTAATCTAGAAGATGCCCAGATTGGGGTAGAAACGCCTTTCTTCTCCGAACAATTTGTTGGTACGGGAAAAATCACCATCAAAAATCAAATAGTCAATGTCGAAACTCTTGATGCAACCTTTGCCGAGAAAGATTTGTCCGTTACTGGAAAGTTACCCATTTTGAGAAAGGTAAACAATTTAGATCGACCTTTAACGATCGATATTCCTCAGGAAGGGGATATTAACATCGACAAACTTTATAAAGGAGGAGTAGAAGGTAAAGTAACCGTAACGGGGGCATCAATTGAACCTGTCATTGGTGGAGAAGTAACTTTAGAAGACGGCAAAATCTCTATTCCTAAAACAGAAAAACCCGAAGAAGATACAGTAGAACTTGCTCAAAGCAAAATTCCTAACTTATCTTCTGGTACAGCTAATAATAAAGCCACAGCTAAAGCATCTAGCCCAGGATCGACCCCTGCGTCTTCATCATTTGTTACCGCCCTTAAAGATCTGCAAATTAACCTCAAAGAATTTAAGCTCGAACAAAGCCCTTTATACAAGTTTCAACTAGAGGGAGATTTGACTCTCAACGGTACAGCAGATGTACCTGCCAATATTCGACCAAAAGGTATGCTAACACTCACTGAGGCTGATGTAAATTTGTTTAGCACTACTTTTGAATTAGCCCGTAGCTTAGAAAATACGATCGTTTTCACCCCTGAAGCGGGAGTATTTAATCCTACTTTGAATGCTGTATTGACAACTACAGTTGAAGATATTGAAGGTGAAGACGAATTAAGTACCCTACGTTCAGTAGAGTCTAATTCCAATGAAATAAACGATCCTCTTTCTAATATTGATAACAGCAATACTATTAGAATCAGCTTGAATATTAACGGTGAAGCCGAAGAAATATTACCCAACCTAGCTCAGTCTGATACTAACTGTAATATTCGCCCCAACGACGCACCTTTGATTGAAAATAGTAAATACTATTCTGAAGCAGAGTTAAACCGATTGACAAAATGCTTTAATGAGGTTGCTTTAACAGGAACAAATGATCGTAGCATTATCGATTCGGCTGCAATACAGCTAACCAGCACTCCTTCATTAGATCAGGGAGAAATAGTTGGTTTATTGAGCGAGCGATTTGTCGCTTTTGCTAGAAACACTGTTTCAGGTAGTGGCGGTGGAGAAGGTTTGAGTCAATCAAGACTATTTGATATGGGAGTACAAAGATTTGTTGTCGCCCCTATTATTGATTCTGCTTTATATAAGGTTGAAGATACGACAGTTAGCTTGGGTAAAAAAGTAGGCTTAGATTATTTCACTATATATCCCAATTTTGAAGGAACATACGAAATCAATAAAAAGTCTTCTTTGCGTTTTATCTATGATTACAACATATTGGCTAACGTATCCGATGTATTTGATGACGAGACTACAACTACCAATGAAGTTCGGATACTATATCAGCTAAATTTTAAATAGGAAATAAAAAGTTAAATTCAATCTGAGTCTAAGATAGTTTAATATCGATTAGCCATGAGTTCATCATTGTTTAATGCAGCTTAAAATTGTCCTTTCTCCTCGTAAGATTATTCGATATTTAATCGCGATCGCAATTTTCTTTACTATAGTCAGTATTGGTATTCAGATTAGCAAGTATAGCTATGGCTATCGGGAAGACTGGATGAATCTGTTTAATTTAGACAGGGAATTAAATTTTCCTACCTGGTATTCTGCTTTGGCGATCGCTTTTTGTTCAATTTTGTTAAAAATAATTGCTACAGAGAAAAAACAACAGAGCGATCGCTATGCTAAGGATTGGCAATTATTATCCTTCATCTTTTTGTTTCTGGCGATCGATGAGGTAATAAGCATCCACGAAATTTTAATTATTCCCGAAGTTAGTGAAGCTCTCAACTTACCTTGGTTTTTACATTCAATGTGGGTAATTCCTGGTACTATTTTTGTGATTTGGTTTGTTCGACGCTACAGTCGATTTGTCCGCCACCTACCCTATAAATCTCGCCAACACTTTTTTTCCGCAGCCTTTCTTTATGTCGGCGGTGCGCTGATTATGGAAATGGTTGGTAGCTATATTGCAGAGGCTCAAGGACAACAAAACTTGGTTTACGCTTTGATTGCTACTGTTGAAGAAGTAATGGAAATGGGTGGAATTATTGTTTTTATCTATGGCTTGCTTTATTACCTGCGGGAATGGAACGATAAAGTAAATTTGGAAATTACTATTACTAAGTAGAAAGTCATAACTTATCTTCACCATTATCCATTGTCCATTGCTTTCTTATATTCCCTTTGTCGGCGACGATCCTCTTGACGGGCTTTCTTCTCTGGGGTTAATTGTTCGTAACAGTGGGGACAAGAAATATGCGATTCATATTGGGAAGACTGTTTATCCGCTTCTGAAACAGGATGTCCGCAAGCATAGCAAAGTTCGTGACTTCCAGGCTCTAATCCCTCTTTCACTGCAACTCGTTCATCAAACACAAAACATTCCCCTTCCCATAAACTCTCTTCAGGAGTAACATTTTCTAAATATTTAAGAATACCCCCTTTAAGGTGATACACCTCTTTAAATCCTTGGGAAAGCATATAGGAAGAGGCTTTTTCACAACGAATTCCTCCAGTGCAAAACATCGCTACTTTTGGGTGCTTCTGGGGATCGAGATGATCGGCTACATATTCGGGAAATTCGCGAAAAGATTCAGTATCAGGATTTTTAGCCCGTTTAAAACTACCAATCTCTACTTCATAGTCATTCCTAGTATCGATGACGACTACTTCAGGATCGCTAATAATTTGATTCCAATCTTGAGGATTGACGTATGTACCTACTTGCTGGTTGGGGTTAACTTCTGGTAAACCAAGGGTGACTATTTCTGATTTAATCTTTACTTTTAGCCTAGCAAAAGGAGGTTTTTGAGCAGTAGATTCTTTGTGTTCTAAATCCCCTAAACCATCGATACTGCGAATCAGAGTTAAAATACTGGCGATCGCTTTTTCATCGCCTGCGATAGTGCCATTAATTCCTTCTGAAGCCAAGATAATCGTACCTTTAATATTATTTACCGCGCACCAGGCTAATATCTGTGCTTTTTTGGCTTTAATATCAGATATAGTAACGAATTTATAAAAGGTAGCAACGATATAAGTCATTGAAAAAGGATGAAGGATGAAGGTTTAAGGGAATTTTTTGTCTTGTACTTCTTGGGCGAATTCTTCAACAGCATCGGCAATGACTTGACGCAGGTTGACATAGGATTTAGCAAAGGGTGGTTTTCTGGCGGATAAACCCAAAAAATCCGCAGTTACTAGCACTTGTCCATCACATTGATTTCCTGCACCAATACCAATAGTGGGAATAGCCAGCTTAGAGGTGATCGCACCAGCAAGTTCTTTAGGAATATGCTCCAAGATAATCGCAAATACTCCTGCTTGCTGTAGGGCGATCGCGCGATCGATAATCAAGTTGGCTTCATTTTCTGTCTTTCCCTGTTGTTTGTAACCCAATACCCGAAATGATTGGGGAGTTAAACCTACATGACCCATTACAGGAATACCAATAGTCGTCAATTCTTGAGCAATTTCTAGCATTTTTGGATGACCACCTTCTATTTTAATTGCTGATGCCCCTGTTTCTTTCATTACCCTACCCGCTGCTTCGATTGCTTGAGTAATGCTTACTTGATAGCTCATAAAAGGCAAATCGCAAACTACTAAAGCTCTTTCAACACCCCGACAGACAGCTTTAGCATGATGGATCATCTCATCAAGGGTTACAGGCAAAGTGCTGCTATAACCCAAGCCTACCATTGCTAAAGAATCACCCACCAAAATTAGATCGACTCCAGCTTGGTCTAATACTTGCGCCAAACTATAGTCCCATGCTGTGAGGGAAATAATCGATCGCCCTGCTTGTTTCCATTTAGTTAATTGCTGTATAGTTACTGCCATTACGATCTAAAGCTGGATCTAATAAACTTGCTCTGCTATTTTCCCATTTTAAAGTGTCATTTGAACTATATGTTGCCGTCAGTTGGTTCGTGCGATCGCAAATAGTCGCAAATTGTATTCATGGCAGTGCGAATTTTTCCTGCACCTGTGGGCATATATAGCAAAGCTCGTCTATGTTCTTGCTTTAGGAACCATAACCGAAATGGGACTTTCGTCATTATCGTAGAGATGCGATCGCCTCTCTACGATAAAAGTTTGACCGTCTTTTGCGAAAGACTTGTTATTGGCGATCGGCTGTTCTATCTTTGATGGACTGATAAAAAATCTTATCTTCCAGTTTTTCCTGTTTGAGTTTTTCTTTGAATATTTTTACTCTTTGCATACTGGGGTGGTGCTGATATTTTTCTATGAGCTGATCTATGGAAACTATACGCTCTTCTTTTTTTAGTTCTAACATGATTACCTTTTATATTGGAGGTGAGAGAGGGCAAAATGCAGCCTGCCATTTCTCAGTTTGTGGGACTAGACCTTGAGTTCTAGATTGCTGGTGCAGACAGCGTCATAATCTTGGACAATAGCTGAGGAAAGATACGTTGACACAATACCGCCAGATAACTCTGCCATCCGACTAAAATCTCACTCCTGTTTTTATATAGTCCTGAGACCAAAGTTTGAGCAACTTTTTCAGCAGTCATGGGCATCACCCAACGAAACAATTTAAGATTGCGTGCCATCTCCGTATCAGTTAGCGTCGGCAGTAGAGCAATAACTTTAATGTTATGTTCGGCTAGCTCACTCCTGAGGGCTTGAGTAAAACCGATGATGGCAAATTTAGTTGCTGAATAAGTAGACATAGTGGGAGCAGCCACCTTACCCATCAGGCTAGATACATTGACAATTGTTCCTTCTTTTTGATTTGCCATGCGTTTTGCCAATAGACGCGTGATGTTCATCATCCCCAACAAATTGAGAGAAATTTCTTCTTCAACTTTGGCAGTTTTGCTATCTAAGAATGCTGACTGGTGTGCCACTCCCGCACAGTTAACGAGTAAATGAATCGGTTTATGGGTACTCCATGCCTGAGCGATCGCAATATTAATCGAAGATAATTGCGTTAGATCTAAAGATAGAGTAGTAACTTTAACTCCTGTTGTGGCAATTTCTGTTGCCACTTCTGCTAGTTTCTGGCGATCTCTAGCTACTAGTATTAAATGTTTAATTCCTTGTCTTGCTAATTCAATTGAAATGGCTTTTCCAATACCACGAGAAGCACCTGTAACCAATGCTGTTTTTCCTTTGATATCCATAGTTTTAACCCTCTCTAAAAACTTTCGACAACGTTAATAAATACCTGAAATATTTTGCTGTTGATAGAATTACAAATTGATTTGGTATATACAATCAGAGAATAGTGAGAAAAAACTTGACCTTCGCTATTCTTTTTCATTTGCAAAATAAGCCCACGTGCCTATACTTACTGCTGCTAGATAACCTGTTGTTATCACAGTTATTAAAATAATTGCACTTGGAGATAAAGTCATAATTTAACCTTTTTTTGGATTGCGCTTACACCCTAACAAAAGTATTAAGAACAATTAAGTAGAATGAGCGATCCCCTAAAATTGTTACAAAAGGCAACAAGAAGCTCAGATTAAATTAGTATTGTATAAACATATAGCTTGATAGTTTAAAGGCTATCCCCAAATACTTTTGAGTCTCAAAAATAGTTAATTAGTTTTAAAAGTAGTTATGAGAAAAATAGCTGGTATCAAATTGATTATGAGAAGAAAATAAAGAACTTGATAGGTTAAATATAAATTAATTTTGTTAAAATTGAACATTCTACAATTTAATGTATATTGATATACATTTTTATCTGTCGAAAATTGTCAGTCAATTGTTTATATTTCTTCTACCTTTTAAAGAGAAACTAAAGCTTTAGCTATTGTGCAGGGGTGTTAATAGTAACCAATGGAAAGGTCTGGATCGAAGAATTCCCATAGATAAAATAGATCGAGGATTTGTAAAGCTGATTCAGGTATTTAATCAAATGCCAGAACGTATAGAACGCAGCTTCAGACAGACTTCTTGCTTTAGTGGCGATGCAGCTCATCAGTCGAAGACACCCTTAACCATTCTTCAAAGGGAATTAGAAAGAACTTTACAGCCTGTTAGATGAAGTCAGTTACCTCGGTAGTATTATCCGCAAGCTTTTGCTGTTTTCTCTGGCAGATGCAGGACAAATGAACTTATATCTAGTGGAGGGTGAAACCTCTTTTGCGATTATCTTGCCAATTGTGGCGTTCTAAAGTTGTTTTAAAGATATTTAAGTAGTTGGGCTGAATTAAATATAAGATAAATAGTTTAAGTAATACTATGGTGCAATTTTCTCTACAGGCTTGGAAAAATATCGAAAGTATCTATCAGGCTATTCTAACAATGCCCTTTGTTAAAGAATTGGAAGCGGGTTCTTTAGATAGACAAATCTTTCAGCACTATATGATCCAAGATGGGATTTATCTTGGTGAATTTGCTCGCGTTTTGGCTATCATTTCGGCTAAAGCACCACAGGCAGATATACAATTAGAATTTGCTAATAGTGTTAGAGAAGCGATCGTTGTCGAACGTAGTTTACACGAAAACTTTTTTGCAGAATTTAATATCAAAGCTGAAGATGCGTTGGCAACTGAACCTTCTCCTACTTGTCTAAACTATACTAATTTTTTAATTGCTTCTGCTTATCAACATAGTTTTGCGGTTACGCTAGCTGCGGTTTTACCTTGTTTCTGGATTTATTTAGAAGTTGGCAAGCATATACATCAAAAGGCAAGTATACAAGATAATCCCTATCGGAAATGGATCGATACTTATATTGATGTAGATTTCGAGGCTTCTGTTAATTATGTCATTAAAGTCACAGATCGAGCAGCAGAAACAGCCTCGGTTAAAGAACTAGAATTGATGAATCGAGTATTTTATCGCGCATCGCAGTTTGAATGGATGTTTTGGGATAGTGCTTACCAACTAGAGCAATGGGAAATAGGCAATAGATAACTATTCGAAAAATTTTAGCAATTTTTCAGATAGCCTTTCTCAAATTGATCTGGAATTTTTGTCTAGCATTTAACAACAAAACTTGTTATCTTATACATAGTCGTAATGAGTATGAGTTAAAGCAAACAATGGTTAAAATAGTTGGCATCATGGGTAGTCTTCGCCCAGATTCTTATAGCGCATTAGCTTTAAAACAAGCAGCGTCAAGAATAGAAGCTTTGGGTGCAGAAGTAGAGATTTTAGATCTTAGAGACATGACATTACCTTTTTGTAATGGAGGTAGTGATTATCCCAAGTATCCTGATGTAGAAATTTTACGAGAAAAGGTAAAAGCTGCTGACGGCTTGATTTTGGCGACTCCAGAATATCATGGTAGTCTTAGCGGAGTGCTAAAAAATGCCTTGGATCTGATGAGTTTTGAACACTTGTCCGACAAGGTGACGGGGCTTATTAGTGTTTTGGGAGGGCAGTCTAATAGTAATGCTCTCAATGATTTGAGGATAATTGTGAGATGGGTTCATGGAGTTGTTATTCCCGAACAAATTGCAGTAGGGCAAGCATGGCAAGCCTTTGATTCGTCAGGTGGCTTGAAAGACAACAAGTTGGCAGAAAGATTTGATAAATTTGCTCAAAGTTTGCTCGATTACACAATCAAGCTGAAATAACAGAATAGGAATTTGAAACGAAAAACAAGGATGCCATTGATGACATCCCCGATTAAAACTGTAATCATTTCACTCTCATTATTTCACCTGTTTTTTGGTTGAAATAATTATAAAACTTAGAAGTATTCACTTTTAATTCAATTAGTTTGGTACTACCGCAATGACTCCTAGATTATTCAATTTGAAGTTTTCCATTTGAGTAGAAGCTTTTTCAACTAAGTATTTTTGAGTTTTGCCAACTTCTACAACCGTAATAATTCCATCTGTATGAGCAGCTAAAAAGCTGGTGTCCATATTGGCAAGAAAAGATGATGTATTGTAAATAATCAGATCGAATGTTTCCTGAAGCTCTTGATTCAAACTGTGCATTTGATTGGAAGCTAACATTCTGGTAGAATTTGCCAAAATTTGCCCAGAAGTTAGAACAAAAAGATTTGCTTTTTGGTCATGTTTTTGAACCACATCATGATAATCAAGATCGCACTGCTCAACAAGCAGATTACAAAGACCTGTTTGATTGGGAAGATCTAATTTTGAATGAATACTAGGGGAGCGCAAATTGGCATCGACTAAAAGAACTTTTTGACCCATTGCTGCTACTGTCTCAGCTAGATGCAAGGCAATAGATGTTTTTTCATCTTCCTCATCGACTGAAGAAATTACGATAGAGCGTAGTGGTGATTCATTAAAGCGAAACTTGATATTTCCATAAAGAGCATCAAAAGCATCTAAAAATTCTACATCATTTTTTTCACTACCAATGGGAATAGCTCCCAGTAGTGGCGATTTCGACTGTTGTTCGATGTCCTCGATGCTGTAAAAAAGATTTCGAGATTTCTCGAAAAACACAGTTGTTCCGATACCAATAAACAAGCTTCCTATCAACGACATCATTAATTGTTTTTCAGAATCTTGAGGTAAGGGTTCGGGATTACCTAATGAGTCTTGTGATAATTGAGGAGAAGAAACAATTTCCCAGGGAACTTGACTTTGAGCTAATTCAATTCGCAAGGCATCCCTTTGAGTGGAAAGTTGATCTAAGGTTTGATTTGCTACACCTAATTCTTGTTGTACCTCAGCATACTGACGAGAGATATTAGGTAGCAATCGTGCTTGCTGCTCGAGCTGACTTTGAATGCTCTGAAGAGATGTTAGTTGAATTTCTAAAAGCTTAATTTGATTTGTGGTTTCAATTAGCTGCTGAGTCATGGTCAAGTTAATCGAATTCTGAAATTTGAGCAAAGGAGAATTTCCTTGTGATTTAAAGTTTTGTCCCAAAATTCTTTTAGTTTCTTGGTTTAATAAATTTACCAAGTTGCGCTGCTCATCATAGAGATTTTGAATTTGGGGTGTATTTTGGGTAAATGTCGCTGTTTTTGTGGAAATTTCGCTTTCTAGTACTTTTAGTTTTCTCAACAATTGTTGATAATTGGCATCTTGACTCAAGCTTGATGCCAACATTGCCTGTTCTGGATTCATACTAAGTTGTCGTTCCAGATTTTGCTTTAATACTTTTAGTTTTTGAAGCTCTCCTCTTGTTTCAAGCTGTTGAATGTTGATTTGACTAACTTGTTTTAATAAGTCTTCGCCTTTTGATTCGGGATTAATAAACTTATTTTCTTCTCTCAGATGCTGCAATTTTACCTGTAGTTCGTTTGCTCTTTGACTTAAATCTGGTAGCTGTTCTTCAATAAAATCAATCCCCTGACCAATTTGAGTTTTACGATCTTCAAGGGAGTATCTTAAATATTTATCAGCAGTTTTTTGCAAGACTAGATCTACCAATTCTGGATCTGATTCGTGATAGCTTACTTCTATTATTTTAGTTTGATTGGATAAATCGTATTCATCCAAATTTAGTCTCTCAATCTGCAAATTGTCTCTAAGCTGTTTTTGTGTAAAGGAGGGATAATTCTTTTGAACTTCCTCGACAATTGAAGATAACATCCCAGGACTTTTTAGAATTGTAATAATTGTTGAGTAGTCCATTTCTAAAGAGCCGACATTGCCACTTTTACTGGAACTAGTAAGGGTACTTGGTTCAGAAAATTTCGCCTCGGATGTTACTGGTTCGACTAAAATTTGAAAGTCTCCTGTATAGGTAGGAACAGAAGAATTAGTTAAATAAAATATCAAAGTAGCTATGCTAGATATTCCAGCAATAGGCAGAGCGTTTCTTTTGATACTTTGGAATAAACCAGATAAATTTAATCCTTGTTGATTGGGGACAGATGATTGTAAATCGATGTTGGAAGGAAGATCTTGCATTTTAAAATAGTGTTTTTTGGATAGATGTTTAAAAATAATTTGATTTTTATCAGTTTTAAATATAAAAAAATCCTGTTTATTTATTAAGAGTAATGCGATCGTCTTTAAAAATCATCCCAGAACTAATTGGATCGAAGTTTTGAGGAAAAATAGTTTGTCTATCGTATTTTGCTCTATCTATACGAACCGCCTTTAATGTTGCTCCACTTAGGTCTGCTCCTCTCAAGTCGGCACTTTTTAAATTGGCTCGCCAGAAGTTAACTTGAACTAAATTAGCATCTTTAAAATAAGCCTTTTTTAGGTTAGCTAAAGAAAAATTAGCCCGCCATAAATAGGAATTTTTTAAGTTTGCCTCCTCCAAGTTTGCCTCTTCTAAATTGGCTTGACCCAAATCTACAAACCATAATTCTGCTTTGATTAAAACTGCTTTTCTTAAGTTGGCATTGCCCAAGTTAGCTTTGTGTAAATAGGCATTACTCAAATTAGCATTGCTTAAATTGGCATTACTAAGGTCTGCTTCTTCTAAATCAGCTTCTATAAGATTTATTCCTCTCAAATCATTATTATTTAGAAAAAATTCGCGAATTTTATTATCACCTACTTTCAATTCTTTAAATAACTGTTGAGTATGCTTTTTCATTTATAATTTAGTTGGATTAAACATGGGTAAACGATCGCCTGTATTCGAGAAAAAAACATCAAACATTTATATTTATCTGAACTAACTTTAAAGTTTGGCTAAAGCGATCGCTCTTTAATTAAATGTATTTAGTAGTTCAACTCAGAAAAACGAGAAATAGATATATTTGGTTAATAGCTATCGCGAAATAATTCTGTTTGCTGCTTTGAAAAATAAAACTACTCAGAGTTTAACGAGCTGACTCTTCTAATATTTTGATATTTGATTCAGGACGATATGCTTTGGGATCGATTAAGTCTCGTTCTGTTCTAATCCATTTTTGTTGGGGTTTAATTAAAAAAGCAAAATAAATAGGAACTTTCCAAAAGATATAGCTAGGTATGCTTAATAAAGATTTGAAAGGAATAATTTGCCGTCCGAATTTTGCCCAAGCTAAAAGAATAGCTACAAACAAAAATAATCCTTCTATTGCTGTGAGATAAATTGCAGGATTTAATCTTCCTGTTACAATTCCTGCACCCAGGCTAATCGTAGCAACTACGAACCAAATCATTACTAGGAAAGATAAAGGTGGAACAGATAGATCTAGGGCTATAGAAAGCAAATCTAAACGCTTTTGTCGCCAAGATTCTCTAATTAAGCGGGGAACTTGGGTTTGTAAGGTAGATAGGTGTCCGTGTTCCCATCTAGTTTTTTGAGTTGTGGCAGCCCGATCCTTTTGGGGTAATGCTCCCGTTACTTTAGCACTCGAACAAAATAGCGGTGGATTTCCTGCAATGGCTAAATCTATACCAAACTGCATATCTTCAACTAAATTGTCGCTACCTAGAGGAACTTGATTGATAATTGACCAGGGAAAAGCTGTTCCCATTGTCACCATGCAGGGCAAGTTTAGTTGCGCCAAACCTTGGGGACGAACCAAATTTTTGACTATGAATGCAAATTCAGATATTGCACTCTTAAGATTAGATTTATCGACTCGATATAATAGGTTAATTGGCTGTACTGGTCGTCCTGAAGTCATTGCCAGTCGAGCAATAGATTTTATGTAGTTTGGCTCTATGTGGCAGTCTGCATCCAAGATGATGACTACATCACAAGGATCGTGTTGAATGCTTTGCAAGCCATAATCGAGGGCAAATCCTTTCCCTAAATGTAGTAAATCTCGTCTTTCAATTACCGTAGCATTTAAGTTACGAGCTATGGTTGCAGTGCGATCGCTACAGTTATCAGCTATCACAATTAGCTTATCTCGATCGCTTAATTGGGGCAATATTGTCATAATAGTTCCACCTATAACGATCTCTTCATTATGGGCTGCCACTAAGACGGCAATCTTGGGTCGAGAAGCCAAATTACTCGATTTAATTCTACTTTTGATAGTTTTTTGAATGGGCAACAGTGCAGCAACACATTCAACAAAAAGAACGGTAATTGGCAGCAGTAGAACTAAGGCGATCGCCAAAATTGCAGGATCGATTAATACCATCCTCAGATGATTAAAGTTCATGGTCGTATTTCAATAAAAATAGATTTTATAAAGCATTTTTCTGCTGTCGAAATAAGCAAAAGTTATTTCTGGTACGACAAGAGAAAAATTTATGGACTCCGAGTTTTGACCGCGGAAGGCGGTGAACCTGTGACTAGGTATAAAATCGAATGCTTGGAGACAAAAGAGATAGATAAATATGAAATAGTATCTGGACTAACTTTTAGTTTGCTTTAAAAAATACTAGCTATAGATTTTGAATTTTAAAGAAAAAATAAGCTTGGTATTTAATGAGTGTTTTTGATAAACATATATTTTTTACTCATTAGTCAGATATACCGATTTCGATATCTTATATTTGATACTACTCTTTTTACCATTAACTTAATCTGTTTGTAAATAAAGACTGGATGAAGATATTTTTTCCAATATTCACCTAACAATAACTCTAGCAACCTTGAAATCCTTTCTTCATAAAAGCTTGGTTATTTTTACATAGCGTCACAAGAGATACACAAGAACTTCATAAAATCATAATCGTAAAAAAAGTTGGCTATTATTTTGACATAAGCTATTGAAAAAGAGATATGAATACTTCGATTAATCGATAATTATGGCTTTATTTTTCACTACTGGCATAACTATTCTAGTTAACAGCTTTTATTCAACTATATAAAAACAATTACTTATTAAAGTAAAAGACATTTAAAAATAAACAGATCGTTGCTTTAAATATTTCAATTATGAAAATCGCTTATTTAATAAATCAATATCCCGCAGTTAGCCATAGTTTTATCCGTAGAGAAATTAAAGCTTTGGAAGAGGAGAATATTCAAGTTTTCCGCTTTTCTATTCGATCGCCTGCTGAAATTGTCGATCGCGCTGACCAATTAGAGTTAGACAAAACAAAGTTCGTTTTAAAAGTAGGTATAGTTGGCTTGTTATGGGGTTTATTATCTGTAGCCTTCACTAGACCAAAACGTTTTTTGATGGCAGCTGGGTTAGCAGTCAAAATGGGTTGGTATAAAGACAGAGGAATTTTGGTTCACCTGGCATATTTAGCTGAAGCTTGCGTGCTTTTGGGTTGGGTAAGAGATGCAGACATAGACCATATTCACGCTCATTTTGCCTTTAATCCTACGGCAGTAGCAATGCTCTGTCGTGTTTTAGGTGGTCCTCCCTATAGCTTTACCGTACATGGCCCAGAAAGCATCGATCGCGCTGTAATTCTTTCTTTAGAGGAAAAAATCAAACGAGCAAGCTTTGTAGTAGCAATTAGTTCCTACTGCCAGAGTCAGCTTTATCGTTGGTGCGATCGCACTTATTGGTCAAAGATCCATATTGTCCACTGTGCTTTAGACAAGCCTTTTTTCGACCAGCCAATTACCCCTGTACCCGAAACCAATCAGTTAGTCTGCGTCGGTAGATTAAACGAACAAAAAGGTCATCTGATTCTACTAGAGGCAGTAAAACAGTTAGCTTTAGCAGGAGTCGATTTTAAACTAGTTTTAGTCGGCGATGGAGAATTGCGATCGCAAATAGAAAGTTTAATCGTCCAGTTTAATCTACAAGATCGGATTATTATCACAGGCTGGGCAGACAGCGATTTAGTACGTCACCATATAGTCAATTCAAGAGCAATGGTGCTGCCTAGTTTTGCCGAAGGTTTACCCGTAGTCATCATGGAAGCGTTAGCTTTAGGTCGTCCTGTAGTTAGCACCTACATAGCGGGGATTCCCGAACTATTGGAACAAGACGTATCGGGTTGGTTAGTCCCTTCTGGTTCGGTAGAGGCACTAGCAGAAGCGATGGAACAAGTTTTGCGATCGCCTACCGATAAACTAAGCCAGATGGGGCAAGAAGGAGCAAAAAAAGCAGCACTTCAACACAATGTCGCGATCGAAGCTCGTAAATTAGCCAGTCTCTTTAGGGGAGACGAGGCGACTAGGAAAGAAAAACAACAGCTATTAAGAGAAACGAAGCCCCTTTACCACTGACCACTGTACGGACGAACCAGGTCACGTCTCTACTAACTACTGACTACTGTACAGACAAGGTATGCCTTGTGTCTAACCATTAACTATATTACTCATGTCATCAGCAACTATCAAAAAACAGGCAATCTCAGGAACGGCTTGGACTATTCTCGGTTATGGAACTAGTCAAAGCTTACGACTGGGAAGCAATCTTATTCTAACGAGACTTCTCGTTCCAGAATTATTCGGTTTAATGGCTTTGGTCAGTGTTTTCCTGATGGGATTGAATCTCTTTTCCGATGTCGGGATTTATCCCAGCATTATTCAAAACAAAAGAGGTGAAGACCCCACATTCCTTAATACTGCTTGGACAATTCAAGTAATCAGAGGTTTTGGGTTATGGATTGGCTGTTTGTTAATCGCTTTTCCTGTAGCGCAGTTCTATGAAGAACCAAGACTGCAACTTTTATTGCCCATTGTGGGTTTAAATTCGATTATCAACGGCTTCAATTCCACTAATTTACCTATTCTTCAGCGTCGTATGGAGATAGGAAAGCTAATTCGATTTGAGCTAGGAATACAAATTATCAGCCTAGTAGTCATGATTACTTGGGCATGGTTTAGTCCGAGTATTTGGGCTTTAGTGGTCGGTAACTTGGTATCAACAACCGTAGAAATGATTCTGGAGTCATCGCCTACTGAAAAATTTTTCTCAAGGTTTTGCCTGGGACAAAGAAGTAATCAAAGAACTAACTTCCTTTGGCAAATGGATCTTTATCTCTACTGCGATGACGTTTCTAGCTTCGGAGATAGATCGACTGGTATTAGGCAAGCTGTTTACCTTGGAGATGTTGAGCTTTTATATTATTGCTTTTACCTTTGCTGATATTCCCCGACAAATAGTAAGCAAGCTGAGTTTTCAGGTTTTATATCCCGTAATTGTTAAATATGCCAGTCTTCCCCGCAAAGTATTAAGAGAAAAAATGATGAAACCAAGGTGGTTAATGCTATTAGGACAGGCGATCGCCTTAACCATGTTAGTCAGCTTTGGCGACTACCTTATCACTACCCTCTATGACGCAAGATATGTTCAAGCCACTTGGATTTTGCCTATTTTAGCTTTAGGCTTGTGGCCCCTAATGCTTTCTATTACTAGCGATAAAGCATTGCTAGCGATTGGTAGTCCCAACTATGCAGCCTGGGGTAATTTATTAAAATTCATCTATATGGCGATCGCCTTACCATTAGGATTTCATTTTTACGGCATCTTAGGGGCAGTAATAGTCATTGCCTTCAACGATCTGCCTTTTTATGGCTTAATCTCCTATGGCTTATGTTGCGAAAAGCTATCTACCGTCAGACAAGACATCGAGGCAACTTTAATACTAATGGCATTATTAGGCGCAGTCTTAGCCATTCGCTACAACATCGGCTTGGGGCTTCCCATCGACGCAATTCTATAGCTCTAACAAAGGCCATCCCTTATCCCTCATCCCTTATCCCTCATCCCTTATACCTCATCCTTAATCCCTCATCCCTCATTCCTCATCCTCATGTTCTTCCTAATCTACCTCGTGATGTTCGGCTGGATTCCGATCGTCTTTCACTTCTTCAATCGTTTTCCCGCCCGTCAAGCCGTAATTATTGGCTTTATTGTGGCATGGTTATTTTTGCCTCAAAAAGAATTTCCCCTGCCTGGTTTGCCAGACTATACCAAGGTTTCTGCCACCTGTTACGGTATTGCGATCGCGACAATTATTTATGATATTGGTCGTTTTCGATCTTTTAAATTTAGCTGGGTCGATTTACCAATGCTGATATGGTGCTTGTGTCCTCTGGCATCGTCAATAAGTAATGGGTTGGGTACTTATGACGGTTTATCCTCAGCACTTTTACAAACTATAACCTGGGGCGCACCGTACTTTTTAGGTCGCATATATCTCAATAGTCTGGAGGGATTGAGTCAATTAGCGAAGGGTATTTTTTTAGGGGGACTGGTTTATGTTCCTCTGTGTTTGTTTGAGATTAAAATGAGTCCTCAACTGCATCGCCTAGTTTATGGCTTTAGTCCTTATTCCTTTGCCCAGACTATTCGTTATGGAGGCTATCGACCATCGGTATTTATGCAGCACGGTTTGGAAGTAGGGATGTGGATGATGGCAGCTACTCTGATTGGAATTTGTTTTTGGAAAACTGGTATTGTTCGTCAGGTATACGGCATTCCTATCTCTTGGCTGGTATTGGCATTGTTGGTAACTTTTATTTTGATTAAGTCCACTGGGGCATATTTCTTGTTGTTTTTAGGGATAGGTATATTAATTTTTGCTTGGCAGTTTCGTTCTTCCTTTATTGTCTTATTGCTGATAGCATTCATTTATATTTATTTCGGTCAAAATACTTTAACCGAAACTTATGTTTCCGACCAAATAGTTACTTCTGTTTCAGGGATTGTGCCAAGAGAAAGAATACAATCTTTGGAATTTAGATTTAATAATGAGGAGATGCTGACCGATAAAGCTAGAGAAAAAATAGTCTTTGGTTGGGGCGGTTGGGGCAGGAATAGAGTTTATAAGTATAGCTGGGATGGTAAATTAATTGATGTTTCAATTACCGATAGTTTGTGGATCATTGCCTTTGGTCAAAATGGTTTAGTTGGATTAATGAGTGTATTTTCAGCATTTTTCTTTCCCGCGATCGCCTTTATCCAACGCTATCCTGCAAGTTACTGGTTTAAGCCTCAAGTTGCCCCCGCAGCAGTGATTACCATAATTTTGCTTTTATATATGGTGGATAGTTTATTTAATGCCATGATTAATCCTATCTTTATATTAGCCTGTGGTGGAGTAGCGGGAACGGCGGTAGCGCAAACTATTACAAACAAGCAGCATCAGAATTTCAATCATTCAAAACATAGACAATTTTACGCTGCCAAAAATTAAAGATTTGGTAAATACATCAGTATTATTACTATTTTCTTTAAAAGTCATATTAGGATTAATAAATAATATAAAAGATTTTTTATTTAATAAATTTAATTAGAGAAACAACATGATTGAGCAGACACAAAATAGGACTGAAGTAGCATCGAAAACAGTCGATTATGCTCACTGGCAAAAATGGTTGCAAAGCGATGAATATATTAATCAGCTTAATTATTGGCAAAAACAATTAGCCAATGCTGCACCTCTATTAGAATTGCCTACCGACAGATCTCGACCATCCGTACAAACCTATAAAAGCGATCGCTTTTCTTTCAAGCTCGATCGAGATTTAGTTCAATCTCTTGAGTCTTTGAACTTGCAGAAAGGTGTTAGTTTGTACGTAACTCTCTTAACAGCTTTCAAAATTCTACTGTATCGCTATACAGAACAATCCGATCTTCTTGTCGGTTCAATCAACGCCGATCCAAAAGAGCCTGATTTTTTATTTAATACTTTAGTTTTGCGGACTAATGTAGCTGATGATTTGAGTATTTCAGAATTATTAAACCGCGTTCAAACAGTAACTTCAGAAGCTCAAAATAATAGCAAACTACCCTTTGCTAAATTAGTTGAAGAACTCCAGCTTGAACAAGACAAAAGCTATAATCCCCTATTTCAGGTCATGTTTAACCTACAAAAAGAACATGAACTATCGGAATTGGGCGATCGCACTGACAAGCTGAATCGTCATTGTTCGATGTTAGATTTAATCCTAGATCTACAAGAGACAAAAGCAGGACTTCAAGGACATTTAGAATACAACACCGATTTATTTGACCGTGAAACTATTAGTAGAATGGTCGGTCACTGGCAAACATTACTCGAAGGAATTGTTGCCAATCCCGAAGTAAAAATTACTCACCTGCCTTTGTTAACTACCGCTGAGAAACAAACTTTTATTAATTGGAATCAAACTGTAGAAAGTAGTGAAAATAGCAATAATCTCAATATCCAGCAGTTATTTGAGGCACAGGTAGAACTCACTCCTGACGCTGTAGCGGTTGAATTTAATAGTCAACAGCTAACCTATCAACAGCTTAATCAACAGGCTAATCAGCTAGCCCATTACTTGCAGTCTTTAGGAGTTACCAGCAGAATCCTTAGTTGGTATCTGTATTGAAAGATCCTTGCAAATGATCGTTGGTCTGTTGGGTATTTTAAAGGCTGGCGGTGCTTATGTACCCCTTGACCCTGCTTATCCTCAAGAACGTTTGGCTTACATGGTCAAAGATGCCAATATTTCCGTATTGCTAACTCAAACTAAATGGCAAAATGCAATACCAGAAAACCAAGCCCAAATTGTTAATTTAGATTCAGATTGGTCACAGATTACTACCTGTAGTATAAAAAACCCAGGCGTAAGCACTATAGATGAAAATCTCGCTTACGTAATCTATACCTCTGGTTCAACAGGCAACCCCAAAGGTGTAATGATTACCCATCAAGGTTTAAGCAGCTTTACTAAATCGGCGACTCAAGTTTATAACATTAGTCAGAGCGATCGCATTTTGCAGTTTGCTTCGATTAACTTTGATGCTGCGGTAGAAGAAATATTTCCCTGTCTGTGTGTTGGAGCAACTTTGGTTCTACGCACCGATGCAATGGTGACAAACCTAAAGACTTTTTTCCAAACTTGTGCAGATTTAGAACTAACTGTATTGGGTCTACCAACTGCTTACTGGCATCAGCTAACGGCAGAATTAAAAACCAAAGCTGTTTCTCTGCCCGAATCTTTAAGATTAGTCATTATTGGTGGGGAAGCTGTAATGCCCGAACCAGTGAGACACTGGCAAAAATATGTCGAGAAATCGGGAAAAAGCGATCGCTTACAGCTAATAAATTCCTATGGTCCGACAGAAATCACTGTTGTTGCGACCACATATCCAGTTTCTCCAACTGTTCCTTTGGTGGGAGAAGTACCTATTGGTAAACCTTTACCTCATTTACAGAGTCATATTCTCGACCGACATCAACAGCCTGTACCGATTGGTGTACCAGGAGAACTATATGTTGGTGGAGATAGTTTAGCAAGGGGATATCTCAACCGTCCAGAATTAACCCAAGAGAAATTTATTGTTCAATCCTTTAACCAAGAAGTATCGCGTCTTTATAAAACAGGAGATTTAGCACGATATTTACCTGATGGAGAAATCGAATATTTAGGTCGTATTGATAACCAAGTAAAAATAAGAGGCTTTCGGATTGAGTTAGGTGAAGTAGAAGCCGTATTAACCCAGCATCCAGATATAAGTGAAGTGGCAGTAACTGTCAACGAAGATGGGTCGGGCAACAAACGTCTGATTGCATATATCGTTAGTTCTTCAGAAATACTTCAAACTCAAGAGGTGCGTTCTTTCCTTCAAGAGCGATTGCCTAACTACATGATGCCTAATGCCTTCGTATTTCTTAAAGCAATGCCGTTGACTCCCAACGGTAAGCTAGATTGCCGAGCATTACCCGTACCAGATATCAACTCCAGACAAACTAATATCGATCTAGTCTTGCCTACTAATGATGTAGAGCAAAAACTAGCAGAAATTTGGTCAAAGGTTTTGGGAATTGACTCTATTGGTATTCAAGACGACTTTTTTGAATTGGGGGGACATTCTTTACTAGCCGTTAAGCTATTTGGGGAAATTGAAAGTCACTTTGATCGCAAATTACCTTTGACTATTTTATTTGAAGCCCCAACAATTGAGCAGTTAGGAACTATATTACAGACATCTCAACAGACGAGTTTTGATTCGATAGTCAAGCTCAAAGCGGGAAATTCCAAGACACCTTTATTTCTCGTCCACGATGCCGATGGTGAAACTATCCTCTATTCCCACTTGGCAAATCATCTTAAACCAGAACAGACTGTTTATGGTATTAGACCTCGTTATCATGCAGATTCGAGTATGCCCCTGCTGCCAACTCGAATTAGTCAAATGGCAGAGAATTATGTCAATGAAATACGTCAAGTCCAACCCCAAGGTCCTTATTTAATTGGTGGTTTGTGTGCGGGGGGAGTGTTAGCTTTTGAAATGGCTTGTCAACTCCAGGCACAAGGGGAAGAAGTTCCTTTAGTAGCGATTTTTGATGCCATTAGTCCCCAGGGAATTGGTGATAATCATCAAGTTCCTGTAAATCAAAACCGTAAAGAAAGCTTCGCCAAAGCTTTAAAAGGGAAAAAGACTAATCTTAAATCCTTGGCTAATGTTCTTAAAATGGCATTTACCAAAGCTTCTAACCTAATTCGCTACGAAGTCAGCACCAGAACTAAAAAACTGACAAACAACCTGCGGATTAAGCTTTTAAGATACTGTAGCGATCGCGCTTTTACCATTCCCCAACTTTGTCAAAACATTCCTCTAAGAAACATCTATATCTACGCCGAAGATGAATATGCTCAAAGCAAACCATCAGTTTATCAGGGTCAACTAACCCTGTGGCGGGCTACAGAAAAATTAGATTTTGACAACCCAGCGATCGATGATACCCCCGTAATTTGGGAAGTCCAAGACCCCCTATTCGGCTGGAATAAACAAGCCACAGAAGGAGTGGTGGCACACGATATCCCTGGAGGTCATTCTAGTATGCTCCAGGCACCCCATGTTGAAGTAATGGCACAGCAATTGCAACCATACATCGATGCAATCAACCTTTAACCTTTCCCCGCAGGTTCACAAGGCGTATTCCGCGCCCTTTTTCCCTTTCCCAACCCTTACAAATCAATTAGTGCGTAACATTAACCACTATAAAATTATGTCTAATACTCTTTTATTCCTCGAACAAAAAGTACTAGTAGTCATCGTCAACTACCGTACCGCCGATCTAACCATTAACTGTTTATATTCCCTAGTCCCTGAAATGCAGTTAGTACCTGGAATTCAGGTAACAGTGGTAGATAATGCGTCGGGAGATGATTCCGTTTCTAAAATTCAGCAAGCAATCGATGCTGAAGGTTGGGGAGATTGGGTTAATCTAGTCGCTTCGCCACACAATGGAGGCTTTGCTGCTGGCAACAATTTTGCCATTCGTCCAGCGTTAAAATCCGATTGTCCACCTGACTACTTCTTATTGCTCAACCCTGATACGGAAATTCGTCCAGGAGCAATTAGAACCTTAGTTGATTTTATGGCAGAACGCCCCAAGGTAGGCATTGCTGGCAGTAGCTTTGAATTGGCTGATGGCACACCCTGGCAAATAACCTTGCGCTTCCCCACTCTATTAAGTGAGTTGGATTCAGGCTTGCGTTTGGGAATAGTTTCTAAGCTTTTACGCAAGTGGGTTACGGCTCAACCAAGCGGTAATAAAATCTGTCAAGCTGACTGGCTACCAGGAGCTTGTATGTTGATTCGCCGTGAGGTTTTTGAATCAGTAGGCTTGATGGACGAAGAGTATTTTCTTTATTACGAAGAGACCGATTATTGCTTGCAGGTAAAGCGGGGGGGTTGGTCTTGCTGGTATGTGCCTGAAAGTGTAGTGATGCACATTGGAGGACAAAGTACGGGAGTGGAAGTACCCAATGAACCCCCTGAAAGATTGCCAAAATATTGTTTTGATTCCCGCCGTCGCTATTTTACCAAGAATCATGGCTTAGTCTATGCGGCGATCGCCGATTTGTTTTGTATCTCTGGTCTTGCTCTGTGGAAAATCAGGCAGGTGATTCAACGAAAACCAAATTTCGACCCACCAAATTATCTGGGAGATTTGATTCAAAATAGCGTATGGCTCAAGGGAGCGAGATAGAAACATGAATACTAAGCTTGGATACTTACTACCAGAATTTCCTGGACAAACTCACACTTTCTTCTGGCGGGAAATCAAAGCCCTCGAAAGCAAGAATATTGAGGTAGATATTATTTCAACCAAACGTCCCTCATTTGAGATTATGTCTCATACTTGGTCTTCAGAAGCTGAAAGCAGAACTACTTATTTATTTCCCCCAACTATTACACTCTTTATTAAAGCTGTTCTAGAATTATTTAACTCTGGTTTACCAGGATTATTACGTTGTTTTAAAGCGATCGCTCAAGCCAAAGATGTTTCATTATTAGGTAAACTTCGTCTTCTGCTTTTAATGTTAGCAGGAGCAGAATTATCTTATCTGGCAAAAAGTAAAGGCTGGCAACACCTGCACGTTCATTCCTGCGCCGATGGTGCGAATATAGCTATGTTTGCCCACTTAATTTCGGCAATTCCCTATTCCATCACTTTACATGGTCCATTGAGCGACTATGGGGCTAATCAACGTCAAAAATGGCATTTTGCCAAGTTTGCCACAGTGATTACTCAAAAACTCTACGATGAAGTCGTCGATGAATTAGAAGGCTGTTTACCAGATAAAGTAGCCATTGCGCCGATGGGGGTGGACACATCTGTATATCGACGCAACCATAACTATTCTCCTTGGCAAAAAAATGCTCCCTGCTACATATTTAGCTGTGGTCGTTTAAATCCCGTCAAAGGACATGAAGATTTAATTAGATCTATACCCTTGCTTTTAAATAAAGGTGTTGATGCTTATTTAACTATTGCAGGGGATGGAGAACAGGGCAAAAATCAATATCGTCAAAAACTAGAGGAAATTATCAAAACACTAGGATTAGAAAAGCGGGTTTTTCTAATCGGGGCTGTATCAGAAGATATTCTCAAACAACATTTAGAAAAGGCTCATGTTTTCTCTTTGGCTAGTTGGGAAGAGCCATTAGGAGTAGCCATTATGGAAGCAATGTCAATGCAGCTTCCTGTTGTGGTGACAAAAGCTGGAGGAGTAGGGGAATTAGTGGAAGACAACATCAGTGGAATTTTTGTCGAACCGCGATCGCCAGAGCAATTAGCAGCAGCAATATTACAGGTTAATTCTGACCCTCAACAAGCCATAAACATAGGACAAGCTGCGCGAGAAAGAGTCTGTAAGTCTTTTAACAGCATCCGTGGGGCGGAAGTATTAATAGAAAGTATTTAATTACAACAGTTAGAGCAGTTATAGCAGTTATAGGCAATCGATAATTTAGTTATCTTAGTCTCAAATCCCTATTCTTTCGTTAAAAATTAAATTTTGTCCGAACCATTGTAATTAAATCAACCTACTAAACAAAAGTGTTTTGCCGATAAATAGCTGATATTGAAAGGCAATTGTAGTTGCTGTTTTATAAAGTGAATTATTTAGTTTTAACTAATAACATAAAACAGCAAAATTTCCAGGCTAATATTGAATAAATAGAATACTTTTTTATATAAGTATTTGAAATGAATTACCGAAAACCTAAAGTTCTTCTTATTGTCGAACAATGTAATCCTGAATGGGCATCTGTTCCCTTGGAAGGCTACAACTATTATCACGAAATTAGCAAGAGAGCAGATGTAACTTTAGTTACCCACGAAAGAAATAAATCGGCTTTAGAAAAGACAGATAACAGCGAAAAAATTGTCTATATATCTGAAGCCAAGTGGGTCGAGCATTACTATAATATTATCAGCAAAATAACTGCTAGTGGTAGGATAAATTGGCCTCTACAGCACGCTTTGACTTATCCAATTTATGCCCAGTTTAATCACCGTGTTTATCAGCAGTTTAAGCAACAGGTTAAAGAGCAACATTATGATGTTGTTCATGCCATTACTCCGATGATGCCCAGATATCCAGCTAAAATTGTTCGAGCTTGTCAAAATACGCCCTTTATTTTAGGTCCAGTAAATGGAGGAGTTCCCTTTCCTGCTGGATTTAAAACAATAGCTAAACAAGAGTTTGTTCAATACAACTTTCTCAAGGCGATCGGTAGAAGTTTGATTCCAGGCTATATAGAAACCTATCGCAAAGCAGACAAAATACTGGCAGGTTCTAGCTACACCTTAAAGATGCTGCAAAATATGTTTAATCTTCCTAAACATAAAATTGATTTATTTTACGAAAACGGTATTACTGCTAATTTCTTAACCAAACATCCTAAAGAGATTAATAACGATGGCAAGGTCAATTTGCTATTTGTTGGCAGACTAGTTCCCTATAAAGGAGCAGATATGTTGATAGAAGCAATTGCACAATTAAAAGAAAGCGATCGCGCCAAAATTCAGCTCAATATTGTTGGTGACGGTTCGGAAAAAAGCGATCTTCAACAAAAAGTAGAGCAATTAAATTTAGGTAATATAGTAAATTTTGTCGGCTGGGTAGAACAGGGAGAAACTTTAGAATACTACCGCAAATCAGATATATTTTGCTTTCCTTCAATCAGAGAATTTGGTGGTGCGGTGGTGCTTGAAGCTATGGCTAATGGTCTACCCTGTATTGTGGTCAACAACGGCGGTATTGGAGAGTATGTTACCGAAACAACTGGCTTTAAAATTGAACCAACTTCAAGAGAATATATAGTTCAAGAGTTGGGCAATAAGATCGAGTATTTATTAGAAAATAAAGACGTGCTGAAGCAAATGTCTTCAAAATCGATCGCCAGAGCAAAAGAATTTGAATGGGGAGTTAAAGCAGAGAATATCGCTATCGTCTATCAAAATGCAATCGCTGATAAAAAGCAATTAAAAATAAGCGAACAGCCAAGCTTTGTTTGATGAATACGGGTAAAAATAATTTATTAAAACTAATACTTTTTAAGAGAAATATAAACAATTAACATGAATAATAATACTGCTATCAATCCCCAAGAAGGAAGGATTGCTATCTTATCGGAAAGAGCAATTAACGACCACGTAGCATCTTGCTGTCTTTATGAATTTGAAGATGCGATCGCTCAAGTTGACAAAGTTGACTTTTTTACTCCCAAACGCTCTTATAAATCTGCCTATAGAAACTATACATGGGCAAAAAGATTGACCAGATCGCCTAAACTTGCCAATCATTTAAAGCTCGATCCAAATTCATTTACTTTAGAACATGATTACGATGCTTTCTTTATGATTCTTGATAATCCTGGTAAGTTTATTGCTCTTAATACTATTAAAAATTGGCGTAAAAAGTGTAAGAAAGCTGTTTGCTATATTATCGAAATTTGGGAAGAACAAATACCTCAGTGGAAACCTATTCTTGAACTATTCAAAGACTTTGACCATATTTATCTAGGACATACAAATTCTGTGGCAGCAGTAGCAGAAATTACTGGCGTTCCCTGTAGCTATTTACCCTTTGGTACAGACGCGATTAAGTTTAGTCCTAATTCACTCAATTCCCCTCGCGGTATCGACGTAACTAATATCGGTCGTCGTTCGGTAGTTACCCATCAGGCTTTACTAAATAGAATGGAGTTGGGGGACTTCTTCTATTATTACGATACTCCTAAAAATTTTCATGTCCAAAACCCTCAAGAACATCGCAATCTTTTTGCAAACTTAGCTAAAAATAGTCGTTACTGGATTACTAATAATCCTAACTTTAATGACGATCCTCGTTCTAAAAAAGGTATTCAAAAAGAATTAGGCTATCGTATATTTGAAGGTACTGCGGGAGGAGCGATCGCCATTGGCAATCAAACCGCAACAGAAGAATTCAATAAACACTTCAATTGGTCAGATTCTTTAATTTCTATCCCCGCAGATGCCAGCAACATCGCCGATATTATCGAGGAATTAGATAGTCAAAGCGATCGCCTCGAACAAATTCGCCGTCACAACATTTCTAACTCACTCCTCAGACATGATTGGGTATATCGCTGGCGACATATTTTAGAAACTGTGGGATTAGAAGTCACTCCAGAAATCCTGGCGCGAGAAGCTCAACTAAAGCAACGTGCAGCCAAGTTTTCTCCTATTCCTACCCTCTCCATTTAAAGCCATGAAAGCAATTGAAATAATAACAGATACGGCAATTTCAACTGTTGAACCAGATTGGTCGAGAGAAAAAATATCTCGCTGGTGGAGTCCTCCCGAACAGCTACTTAAATCAATTCGCAGTTATCAAAGTTGGCAGCAAAGAAAAATTGTCGGATTTTTCTTTAGCAGAATCAACGTAATTGAGCATCGATTTTGGAGCGTAGCTACTGGTGCCGATATTCCACTTAATTCGCACATTGGAGGAGGATTAATATTGATTCACCCCAACGGTATCGTTATCCATCCCGAAGCAATTATTGGCGTAAACTGCCTCATTTTTCAACAGGTAACAATTGTAGGTGGGGTCACAATTGGTAGTCATGTGGATATAGGTGCAGGAGCAAAAATTATTCGTCCTGTAACTATTGGCGATCGCGCCCAAATTGGTGCTAATGCAGTGGTTGTCAACGATGTGCCGACTGGGACAACCGCCGTTGGTATACCTGCAAAAATTTTGCCTAAATTGTAATATTCTTGAATTAAAAATGATCGAACAACTCGGATTAGTTGTCATTGGACGCAATGAAGGAAATTTACTACGTCAGTGTTTGCTCTCGGCGATCGCTCAAGTAGCTCAGATTGTATATGTTGACTCTGGTTCAACGGATGATAGCGTTAGTATGGCGCGATCGCTGGGAGTGGATATAGTCGAATTAGATCTGTCCCAACCCTTTACCGCTGGTCGTGCCAGGAATGAAGGATTCTTTTATTTAATCCAAAAATATCCCCATCTTAAGCTAGTTCAGTTTGTGGACGGAGATTGCGAAATAGTAGCCAAATGGTTGCAAACGGCAGAGCAAACCCTTGGCACTCAAGCAAATTTGGCGATCGCCTGTGGTCGTCGTCGCGAACGTTTTCCCAAACAGTCTATTTTTAATCGGCTGTGCGATCTTGAGTGGGATACCCCTATTGGCGAAACAAAAGCCTGTGGAGGCGACTTTATGGTGCGGGTATCAGCTTTCCAACAGGTGCAAGGATTTGACCCTGCTTTAATTGCTGGAGAAGAACCAGAATTGTGTATCAGACTAAGACAACAGGAATGGAAAATTCTTGCGTATCGATGCAGATATGACCCTACACGATGCCCGAATGAATAGCATTGGTCAATGGTGGCAAAGAGCCTTAAGAGGTGGTCATGCCTATGCTGAAGGTTCTTGGATTTATGGTCAAACTGCCGAACGCCATTGGATCAAAGAAAGTCGAAGCATTTGGTTTTGGGGTTTAGTATTACCCCTTTTGGTAGTATTAATGTTGCTACCCACCAGTAATTTGAGTTTGCTTTTACTAGGGCTTTATGGTGTAGCGATTTACCGCACTTATTTGAGCCTGCATCAGAAACTCGATCGCCAGAATGCCCTATATTATTCAATCCACTGCGTTATGAGTAAATTTCCTCAAACTCAAGGACAAATCAAATTCCATCTCAACAGATTGAGAGGGAAACATAACAGTTTGATTGAATATAAATGATAGTATTTTGATACTAATCTAAAAATTGCTTTTTAACCGTGGAAAACAGAAATAAATCTAGTCTCGTTTTCGCTTTGGCTCACGAACTCCAGCAGTATATGGAACAAGATGCTACTAACTTAGATAGGGACATCTGGGACAGCATCAATCATTGGCGATCGGGCATTCTTTCTCAAGGGGTAATTACAGACGAAGACCTATCTGAAATAATTGAATATATTGGAGCAGAAAAGCTGCAAGAATTAATTGCGATCGCAAGCTCCAAAACCACATCTTAGTTTTTTCAGCCTTCCAAAATTCTAATGAATTTTGCTAACTTCTCCACCTGACTCTCTAAGTCATGACGTTGTTGTATTATCTTATAGGCTCTTTCTGCTCTTAATTTAGCTTCTTCTGGATTGTTCAATAAATATAAAATTGCTGCCTGTAGCCCTTTTACATCTCCAGGTTCAATTGTCATAACTGCCGATTCATCCGTTAAATATTCAGCTAATCCTGTAGTCCGAACACAGATGACGGGTTTTTTACAAGACATCGCTTCTAATAAGGCTGTGATACCTGCTGCGCCATTATTTTCTTGTAGACAAATTACAACAATATCCGCATCTTGATAAAGCTGAAGTAATTCTGGTAACTGGTATTTCCTATTAGTCATATTTTGTGGCATGACTTTAGGAATTTGGGCTGTTCGGTTAAAAAATTGAGAAAATCCTGCCACTTTTACATCTACATTCAATGCTGCGGTTGCTTGAGCCAAAAGACGATAATCACGATGTTCCAAGCCAACACTGACGATAGTAGGACGAATTTTCTGATGTAAGGTGGTTTTTGAGGCAAAATAATCACTATCTATAGAATGCCGTAGAAAAAAAACTCGATCGTCAGCAAACTTTAGGTAGTCGTGTAAAAATTTCTGATTAGGACGAGTGTTAACCACTGCCAAATCTGTGAACCTAGCAATATTGAAAAATTTTAGAGCAATGCGTGTTCTCAATCCCGTAATACGATGAAACCAAACTACTGTCTTTGGTCGCTCTTTAAGACAACTCAATGTGCTAACAAGAGGAATTCCTATTTCTTCCCCTGGGCAGAAAATCACATCATCTGAATCGAATCGATGTAACAAAGAACGTGCAAACGACCAATTTTCCTCAGTTCCCGCAAGTCTAGCGTGAATTTTATCAATAGTTTCCACTGGAGAAGATTTTTGTTCGATTAATGAAGCATTCAAGCTGTCAGCCAGCAGCTTTAAGTCTGACCTTGGTACGTCCATATTAGACATGGACTCTTTTTCAATACGTTCTGCAGTATCCTTAGTTAAAATTATGTGATATTTCGTCATTATTACTTTCATACTTTAAATTGAAAATAACAATAATGGTGTAGTTGTTGTGTATAACATTACACAGGTTGAAGATTGCATACTGTGCCTGTAGCACAAACTGAAATTTATTGCCAGCTTTATGCCCATCATCACAAATAAAAAGAAAATAGTTGCGATCGCACTTTCGATAATCATTCTTAAAAGAAAATCAACAGAATAAAAGTGAGGGTTTCGCGATCGCCTTAAATATTTAGATGTGTTTTGAATAAACTATGATTTCCTTAGCAAATCGATTTTTTGATAACTATAGTTAAGTTTTTCTCTAATAAATTTCAAAAACAGGAACTTATACCTTATAAATGGACTCAAAATAAACAGTAGTCTTCCGAGATAAGTAAATTCGTTATATGTTAAGTTTTAAGTCGGCTGTGTCTAAATTAAATAAAATATGCAGCCATATTATAAGTACCACTATATTAGCGGGAGTAGGCTTAAGTTTTGGCTTGATTCCTGAAATATCTCTTAATTCACCATCTGTTTCTTTTGCCATAAATGCTTATGCCCAAGAATTTACCCTAGAAGAAACGACCAATTATGCAAAAGCTGGCTATGAAGTTGAGTTGTTGAGAAGAGAGGTTTATCAAGAAATAAAAACCTTGATTAATGAGCCTCCTCCAAATATAGTTTGCGATCGCCAAGAAACTTTTCAAGACTTGAATCCCAATATTCATGACATTGCTAATCGCTACTGTAGTCAATCTCAACAAATAGTTCAGCAGAATAATTTGACCATTAATCGTTTCAATGAGCTAAAAGGCTACTACGATCGCCGAGATGAATTTTATCAGCAGGTGCAGAAGACTTTGCTCAAGCTGCAAAATTAGAACATCTCAAATAGCTCTTTTAAAAAACCCAAACTTTAAAGTATCCAAAGTTTGGGTTTTCTAATTTAATCATTTTAATGGAGCCGAGCAGAGTCGAACTGCTGTCCAAATCAGCTATTCACTTGCCCATTCATTCACAGGTTTAGCTCCGTTTACCCTTAGAGCAGGGGTCATCAATTGTCCCTGATGGCAGGATTCTTTGATAAAGTCTTTTCCTAATAATCTACCAAAGAAAATATATTAGGAGCATCCGTTGGGGTTTTGTCTCTAATCCTTAACGGAGTCAAACTAGAGACGAGCAATTCAGAAAAGGTTTTTTTCTAAATTAGGCAGCTACTGCCTGACGCTCAAATTTTACGATGTTGTTTGCATCTATATTTATTTTTGAGTCTGTTTTACGAGATGGTACTCACTCTCGACCTGAATCACGAGTTAGCTTTTACTAACCTGTCGAAACCTTTACGGCCCCCTATAGCATTGAACATTTATCATTTAACAATGTTCAGTTCTAATATTATTATAGCTAACTTTTTTTTATTTAGCTTAAAGAATTGGCTCTCAAACATTACAAAACATTGAGTAGTGCAGTTATGACTAGAGTTGAGATTGAGATTCGTTTTACACTATAAAATCATCTGCTTTAAATAAAATCGCCATCTTCGTATAAAAAATCTTATGTTTCCCATCAATCGTCCTCGTCGCTTGCGCTCCTCACCCCAGTTACGTCGTATGGTGCAAGAAACAGTAGTCACCGCCAGCGATTTAATCTATCCTTTATTCGCCGTACCAGGATCTTCTGTGGCAAATGAAGTTGTCTCCATGCCTGGGGTATATCAACTTTCTGTCGATAAAATTGTTGAAGAAGCCAAAGAAGTATACGACTTGGGTATCCCAGCAGTGATTTTGTTTGGTATTCCTGAAGATAAGGACACAGAAGCGACTGGTGCTTGGCATGACTGTGGCATTGTCCAAAAAGCAGCCACCGCTATCAAAGAAGCTGTACCCGAACTATTAGTAATTGCCGATACCTGTCTTTGTGAATATACGACTCACGGGCACTGTGGTTATTTAGAAACAGGAGACTTAACAGGTAGAGTGCTAAACGATCCTACCTTAGAATTACTTAAGAAAACCGCTGTTTCTCAAGCAAAAGCGGGAGCAGATATTATTGCTCCTTCAGGGATGATGGACGGATTTGTTAGTGCTATCAGAGAAGGTTTAGACGAAGCGGGATTCCACGATATTCCCATACTTTCCTATGCAGCAAAATACGCCTCTGCTTACTATGGTCCATTTCGCGATGCTGCGGACTCTTCTCCCAGTTTTGGCGATCGCCGTACCTATCAAATGGATCCTGCCAACGGCACAGAAGCAATTAAGGAAATAGAACTAGACATAGCCGAAGGTGCAGATATGCTGATGGTTAAACCAGCTTTGGCATACATGGATATTATCTGGCGAGTCAAAGAAGCGACTAATCTTCCTGTAGCTGCTTACAATGTCTCTGGAGAATACTCAATGATTAAAGCTGCTGCTCTAAATGGCTGGATTGATGAAAAGAAAGTGACCTTAGAGACTTTAACTGGTTTCAAACGCTCTGGTGCTGATTTAATTCTTACCTATCACGCTAAAGACGCTGTACGCTGGCTCAACGAGTAATTAAAGAATTAATTGTTAATTGATTTAACCTTCGTACCAACTCGATCGCCAAGCAGCTTGAGCTTCGGCTATTGCCAACTGTTGTTCAGTAGCCTTGTACTTGCTGTTTAGCTTACTAATTTGACTAATTAGATTTCTAATTTGACCCCTTTGAGCATTGAGCATGGGGTCACTAAATTCTATTTCAGCCAAACGCAAACGCAATAGGCTAATTTGAGATAGGTTTTTAGGAATTTTTTTCTTGTTATTGGGATCGACTTCAACTGTTAAATGGAGAATATTGGGAGCGTTGGGCAACTTACGGTTGTTTCTACTACCTTTATTTCCCCCTGTTTGCATTGCGACATCAATGATTTTAGCAGGAATGCGATCGGGAATCACATTAGAATCTTGTAGACATTTGTTCGCTTTTTTAGATGTGCTGTCTAAATTCTTCTTAATTTTTCGTTCAATTTGCTTATGCCATAAAAGCAGGTGTTTGGGGTTATTGAATTCTATTTTTTCATTGGGAGTAGCTTGGGACATGGGCTCAATTTTATATTCCGACTCACCCTCTTTCAATTCTTCAAAATCACTGCCTTCATGGTCTCCTAAATCTTCTATTTCAATCAGTTCAATCTTAGCTAGCTCGGCTTTGACCAATTCTAAATCAATTTCTGCTTTATCTTCTTCATTGTCTGTTTCGGGATTGTTTTGAATTTGATTTTTAGTCTTGGTTTTGGGCAAATTTTTAATTAACTCCGCCATCAAATTCAAGTCATTGGGTTCTGGCTCTAATTCCTGCTGGTCAACAATCTTCAATAGTTCTGGTTGAATATCAATACCGAATTGCCTCAAGGTTTGCTGTAGATCTTGCTTGCTGCTTAAAGACAAATCTAAAAAAGATTGAGGATAGAATTGAGTACAAATTTGATAACTAGCCAAAATAAGCTGTTGCTTAACCGATTGGCTTAATGAATCTAAATAACTGCGATATCGATCTTGAAGCTCAACCGCTATTTCCCCTACGGCTGATTTGGTACTATCTAATTCTTGTTTAAGGTGCTGAATCGATTTTGTCATCCTATAACGATGTTTTGTTTATACCTGGGACTATTTGCTTAGGACTTATAAAAAATTGTCGATTGGTTGTGAGTAATCATCATATTCTATCTTTCTGTCTTTTGCGAACTACAGCGATCGCTTTTATCAAGGAGTTTAATTTTTTTCCTGTAGCGAACTAAATTCACATTTTTCTTTAGTTACTTCGTGGCGATAGCGAAACATATCAGTAAGCCTTGCATCTACCCACCAGCCTAAAATAAACTCAGCTATTAATCCTCCAGGTATTTCATAGGCGATCGCATCTGTTAATTTGGTCTGACCTTTTTCTGTAATGAATTCATGACGATGTATCCAAGATTCCATTGGACCATCAGTTTGTTTGTCCACGAAAAGACGATTGGGTTCGCATTCAATATGAGTTGCAATCCAACGAACAGGAATCCCTGCTAAAGAAAGCCTGAATTCACTGATTGCTCCTACTCCCAAGCCACCTTCGCGACGAATTATTTTGACTGGTTGCCAAGGAGGAGTCAAAAGATCGAGAACATCCTGTCTTTCGTGAAACTGCCACACTTTTTCAACGGGAGCATTAATCAAACTAGAGTATTTAAAATTAAGCATTATATTGAGAATCATTTTAATTTGGTCAATTTATATAGTACAAAAATATCTTGCGACACTGTTGTATAAACAAACTTTTAACTTTTAACTTTGCACTTAACTACTCTTAAAAGCTATACTCCAATCGAATTAGTAGTAACTAACCTTAAAAAGCATGGTAGCGGTAGCAATTTTAGCAGCAGGGCGTGGCACTCGAATGAAGTCCGATTTACCAAAAGTTTTACATTTGGTTGCAGGGCGATCGCTTGTCGAACGAGTACTTGATAGTTGCAGTTTGTTGGATTTGGACAAGCAAATTGTCATTATTGGCTATCAAGGAGAGAAAGTTGAGCAAGCATTAAGTCATCGCCAAGGAGTAGAATTTGTCGAACAAAAAGAACAGTTGGGGACTGGTCATGCTGTGCAGCAAGTAATCCCTAGTCTTCAAGGTTACGAAGGGGATTTATTAGTGCTAAATGGTGATGCACCTCTACTACGCCCTGAAACTTTGCAACAGCTAGTAGAAACTCATCAAGCAAATCAAAAATGCAGCAACTCTTTTAACTGCTAATTTACCCAATCCTCAAGGTTATGGCAGGGTTTTTTGTAATGCAGATAACCTAGTCAGTCATATTATTGAAGACCGTGATTGCAATGTAGCCCAGAAGCAAAATCGTCGAGTCAATGCTGGAATCTACTGTTTTAACTGGCAAAAGCTAGCAGAGGCACTGCCCAAATTATCGACTGATAATGACCAGGCAGAATATTATTTAACTGAAGTGGTTGATTATCTCGATCGCGTTATGGCTTTTGATGCGGAAGACTACCTGGAAACTAATGGTATCAACGATCGCCAGCAGCTATCAGCAGCCTACGACATTTTACAGGCAAGAATCAAAGACAACTGGATGAAAGCAGGGGTCACAATGGTCAACCCTGACAGTATTACTATTGATGAGACAGTTGAATTAGAGCCAGATGTCATTTTAGAACCTCAAACTCATCTAAGAGGCAACACCAAAATTGCTACAGGTAGCCGTATTGGACCTGGTAGCTTAATTGAAGATAGTACTATTGGTAATAACGTTACGGTGGCATATTCTGTAGTTTTAGGCTCAGAAATATCACACAACACTACCGTAGGTCCTTATGCCCATTTACGGGGAGATGTTGTTTTAGGCGAAAGCTGTCGTGTGGGTAATTTTGTTGAAATTAAAAAAAGCACGATTAAATCCAACACTAAAGTGGCTCACTTATCCTACATAGGAAACGCGACTTTAGAAGAGCAGGTTAATATTGGCGCAGGAACGATTACTGCTAATTACGATGGTAAAAATAAGCACACCACAACCATCAAAAAAGGTACTAAGACAGGCTCAAACAGTGTTTTAGTCGCTCCAGTTACTTTAGGCGAAAACGTTACCGTTGCAGCGGGTTCAGTTGTGACTCAAGACGTGAATGACAATGCTTTGGTAGTAGCGCGATCGCGCCAAAGAGAAATTCCTGAGTGGAATCAGGACTAAGGAACAAGGAACAAGGAATAGAGGAACGAGGAATAAGGACAGTAAATGATGTTGTAGGGGCGAACGGTTGTTTGCCCTTAATAAACCTCTCAATTCTTAATCTCATATGCTTCTAGCCAATTGAGTATTGTTGGAGGTAAATCTATTCTTATTCTTTTGGTTGGGTCGATGGAGACGTGATTAGTTTGTGCTTTGACTAAGATTTTATTTGAATTAGCATCATTAAATATTTGATAACTTACAGTAAATTCGCTGCTGTTAATTAGTTTGGTTGTTAGGCTGATGGTAATGCGATCGCCACAAAATAAAGGGCGCAAGAAATCAATCTCTGCACGAACAATAGGTAAAGCGATTTTGTTCTCGGCTAACATCTGTTTGAAACTAATTTGCGAACTAGCCAAAGACTCTTCATAGGCTTCGTGGCAAATTTCCAAACCTCTAGCAAAATAGACTACTCCTGCTGCGTCGGTGTCTCCTAAATAAACTCGTCGTGAATACTTGAATGCCATTTTGCGATAACTTGATTAGTGGTTATTAAAAATATTATTCATCATTCATGTTCCCCGATTATATTCCTGCTGAAGCTATTACTCTGACTGAATCTACTTCGATCGCTTTAGCTCAAGAAATTCAATTAGCTTCTATAGCAACGCCGTTAAGCAAAGAAAATATTTCAACTACCTATATTCATCAGGGAGAATGCCACACGCCAATATTATTTATACATGGATTTGATAGTTCGTTGTTAGAATTTCGTCGTCTCATACCGCTTTTAGCTCAAAAGCAATCGACTTGGGCAGTAGACTTATTGGGGTTCGGTTTTTCTCAGCGTAACTCAAATATTCCCTTAAATCCTGAAAATATTAAAACCCATCTCTATCATTTCTGGAAAACACTGATTAAGCAGCCTGTGATTTTAGCAGGGGCATCAATGGGAGGTGCAGCAGCAATTGACTTTACCCTTACCTATCCTGAAACCGTAGAAAGATTAATCTTACTTGATAGTGCGGGTTTAGACAAACAGCCAGCCATCGGCAAGTTTATGTTTCCTCCCGTCGATTATCTTGCTACAGAATTTTTACGCAGTCCTAAAATACGTCAAAGTATTAGTCAAGCTGCTTATTTTGATAAAAGTTTTGCTAGTTTAGATGCTCAAGCTTGTGCTGCTTTGCATCTTAAATGTCCAGATTGGAACAAATCTTTGATTGCCTTTACCAAAAGTGGCGGTTATGGTTCTTTTGCTAATCAAATCTCCGACATAAAACAGCAGACTTTAATTATCTGGGGTAGACAAGATAATATTGTAGGAACTAAAGGTGCTGGAAAGTTTGCCAAAGCAATTCCTAATAGCAAGCTTGTTTGGGTCGATAATTGCGGTCATGTTCCCCATCTAGAAAAGCCTCAACTTACGGCACAGGCTATTCTAGATTTCGTCAACTAAATTGGGGATTGAGATTCAGATTAAGCAAATATTTTGTTACGGATCATTGCCATCATCATATCCAACAAGGGATAACCCAAACCAAAGCATAAAGTAAACAAAGCAATTATTTGGACTGGGGTAATACTGGCATTGGGATAAGCGTACATGGCAAAAGCATAAAAGATCGCGCTCAACAACAGTCCCAAAGTAAGGCTAGATACCAAAGACTTAACCAATACTGCTTTCAAATCGAACTCTTGAGCTTGACGAATAGATACGCTCACATAATCCCCTATAGCCGAATTTAATCCTGCACTGGTTATTCCGCCTACGATCGCAGCCAAAGCAATATGATTTGATGGTGCAAAAATATTCACTTCTTACCTCAATACAATAAATTTATACATGATTCTGTTCTTTATAAGTTAAACAGATTAATTTGTATATTTCCTCAAACAATACATATCGTACATATTGTTAAAAAAGCTTCAACAAGGTGATTGGAGATACGCGTGAACTCCGCTCCTCCCTCACCTTCAAACCTTGACCGCTGTAATGCACTAAAATTGCTCCAGTGCGTCCTGTCATTAGCCAAAAAATAGACCTTGCCCCATCCCTTAAACATTTTTCTAGAGGTTCGGGAGGATTGTCAGAAGGGACAGCAATGGGATGAAAATCGATTCCTTGACTACCAAAGACAATATCACCAATTATTTTAGCCCTTGTCATATGGTTTTCTGAGGTGATTAAATATACGCTGTCTATACCTTGAGCTTTTAGTTCATCAACCAAAGTGGTAAAGTTGGTGACGGTATCACTAGCACGATAATCAAAGTGTAGGCGATCGCTTTTAATTCCTGCTTTGGCAAAAATTCTTTGAGCATATTCTTCTGGGCTTCCTGAAGAAATCCAAATTGGTAGCTGAGGATGTTCTTGAGCTAGTTTGGCTGCAAAACGTTCTCTTTCTTCGTGTCCTCCCAATACCAGCAAAGCATCAGGGTTGTTCGTTGCATTGCGTATCGGTTTAAATCCAACACAGAGAGATGTGGCAACAATAGATAACAACACTAATCGTCTTAGTTTGCTAATAGAACTAACGACAACTAATTTAGATTCGTCTCTGGATTGGAAGCCTAAAAACATATGCGTTCTAGCTTTGATTAACTTGATTGATAGCAGCAGATAATGCTCACAAATTATAAAAAGAAAAAAAATGTTTTGCGGTAAAAGCGAATCGCCTCAAGGCAATTTTTTCAACAAAACTTAATAAAATTGTAGATAGTTAAACCAAGAACGTCATCAAATTATAGTTAGAAATATTAAACCAGCCATAAGGGTGCAGAGTTTGTTACTCTTGAAGACGCTGTATTTCAAATCATATTCATTTAGCTGCCAAGCATGAGAACTAATTACTGTGGCGAATTGCGAGCCGAACATATAGACCAAACCGTTACTATTTATGGCTGGATCGATCGTCGTCGCGATCATGGAGGGGTAATTTTTATCGACTTACGCGATCGCACTGGAACAGTACAAATTGTTAGCGATCCCCAACGTACCCCACAATCTTATGCCGATGCAGAATCTCTTCGTAGCGAATATGTAATCAAGGCTATCGGAAAAGTTAGCCAACGCCCCCCAGAATCACTCAACGATAAGCTACCTACAGGACAGGTGGAAATTTATGCCGAATCCATTGAAGTACTCAATGCAGTAAGCAAGCAACTTCCCTTTCAAGTTTCTACTGCTGACACCGAAAGTGTTGGGGAGAAACTACGGCTAAAACATCGTTATTTAGACCTAAGACGCGATCGCATGGCGAAAAATTTACGCTTGCGCCATGAGGTAGTAAAAGCAATGCGGAGATTCTTGGAAGATCGAGAAAACTTTATCGAAATTGAAACTCCGATCTTAACCCGTTCCACTCCTGAAGGGGCGAGGGATTATCTCGTACCATCTAGAGTTAATCCTGGAGATTGGTATGCCTTACCCCAGTCGCCTCAGCTATTTAAGCAATTACTAATGGTGTCGGGATGCGATCGCTATTATCAAATAGCTCGTTGTTTCCGCGATGAAGATTTACGCGCTGACAGACAGCCAGAATTTACTCAGTTAGATATGGAAATGAGTTTCCTCTCTCAAGATGAAATTATTGCCCTCAATGAGGCATTAATTGCTCATATCTTTAAAACAGTCAAGGATATTGATATCTCCCTTCCCTTACCTCGCATTACCTATGCTGACTCGATGGCGCGTTATGGCACAGATCGACCAGATACCCGTTTTGAGATGGAACTAGTAGATGTATCTGATATTGTCCAAGACTCTGGATTTAAAGTCTTCTCTGGCGCGGTTAAAAGCGGTGGACAAGTAAAAGTATTACCCATTCCTAACGGTAATGATGCTATTTCCAACGTCCGTATTAAGCCCAAAGGAGATATTTTTAACGAAGCCGTCACCGCAGGTGCGAAAGGAATTGCTTACATCAGAGTAAGAGAAAACAATGAAATCGATACCATTGGTGCAATTAAAGACAATCTTAGCGAAGAGCAAAAACAAGAGCTATTAAGCCGTACTGGAGCAAAACCAGGACATTTATTGCTATTTGGTGCGGGAGACACCGCCACAGTTAATAAATCCTTAGATCGCCTGCGCTTATTTATCGCCCAAGAAATGGGAATGATTGATGATGAGCAGGTTAACCTACTCTGGGTGACAGAATTCCCCATGTTTGAATGGAATGCTGAGGACAAACGTTATGAAGCACTCCACCATCCCTTTACAGCACCCTATCCCGAAGACAGAGACGATCTGACTACCGCTAGAGCGCAAGCCTATGACATGATTTATAACGGGATTGAAATAGGGGGAGGAAGCCTAAGAATCTATCAAAAAGAACTGCAACAAGAAGTCTTCAAAGCGATCGGACTATCGACAGAAGAAGCCAATGAAAAATTCGGCTTTCTCTTGGAAGCCTTTGAATACGGTACGCCTCCTCACGGCGGTATAGCCTTTGGTTTAGATCGTCTAGTAATGTTGCTGGCAGGTGAAGAATCAATTCGTGATGTTATTGCTTTCCCCAAAACCCAGCAGGCTAGCTGTTTGCTCACTGATGCACCAAGCGCAGTAAATCCCAAGCAGCTTAAGGAGTTAGAAATTGCTTCGACTTATAAACCGAAGAAAGAGTAATGAGTTAGCAGTTAGTGGTCAGTAAGCTTAACCCCGCTACTCCACTTTTCCTTCATTCCTTATGTTATCCTCGTTCCTTCATCCTTTTCTTGTTCCTCAAAAAGTGGTATTCTGAAATTTACATAAAATTCTTTAAAGTTTAACTATAGAAGGCTTGAAGGTTATTAATTTAATCAAAAAGATTTTAGAATTTAAAATTATGCCATCATCCAAATTTAATTCAGAGGAGCATTACGAAGAGGAGACTCTGACGATTGTTGATGAAAGCGGACGATCGCTTCCCTGTTATATCGAACAGTCTCTAGAGATTGATAATATGACTTACTTGTTGTTAATCCCTGCTGATATTCCTGTGGTTGTGATGAGTATTAATAGTGATAGTGAAGACGAACTCGAAGCAGAAATGCTAGACGATGATGAAGCGATCGCACTTATTTTTAATAACGCTAAAGCAGTTTTAGCCGAACAAAATCTCGTGCTTCAGCATACAGCCTACACTCTAACTGCTGTAGGAGAACTTCCCCCCATTGAAGAGGATCAAATACTAACTCTTGATGCTGATGGAATTGATGATGACATCGAAGAGGAAGAGTTACAGTCTTTAGCGCAGTTTTATCACGCCGAGCAAAAATACGGCATTTACACCCCTTTGACCCCATTACTATTTTTTGCTCGATACGATGCACAAAACCGTCTAGAGCTAGTTTCCCCCGATCAAGAGAATCTGATGCCAATCTTAGAAGAATTATTGTCTGAAGAGTAGTCTTTTATTGATGGAAAGTGGGCAATTGACTTTGTACGGCTATATATCCTCCTATGGCTAGATTAAAACCAAACAAATATTAAATACGATACCTATGTAAAGAATTTAGTAATGACAAAACAAATATATGTTTGGTTCAATGTCTAGCAGATTTAAACCCTACACCAGCAAAATGGTTGCGCTTATTGTAGCGATCGCCGTAATGATTTTTGCTTGGTCAAATCTTTTTATTAACATCAATGCTAACGCTGCCACTCTCGAAGGAGTAGGCAATCAGGTAAAAGGAGAAGTGCAGAAAGGTATTGGTACTGCTCAACGCAATACTGGCGATTTGACCGATGATTCTGTAGGTGAACTAAAAGGTGCAGCAAAACAAGCAAAAGGAGAAGTAAGACAAAATGTTGGTACTGCTCAAAATAAATTAGACGACGCAAAAGATGCAGTCGAAGATAAGTCAGAAAGTTTGATTGATTCTGTTAAAGATTTCTTTGACTAATTTTTCAGTAAGAATTATGAATTGACCGATCTATATATTAATAAGGGTGTCGTTAACATTAGACTAACGACACCCTTATTAATATGTTCATATTTTTATTTAATCAATCGTCAAAAATAAACTCTAAACTAACCCAAATAATCTATTACACTAAATCCTGTTCCAAAATAACACTTTAATTTTGGGTAAGTCAGAAGTCAATTTAGTTATAGTTGCTTTAACTAAATTGATAAAAGTATACTTTGTTAATCGGATTTAGTATTACATCATCTGATTGATATTAGTTCAAATTATTTTTAGCTTCTTGAGCCACCTGTTCAGATTTATCTTCTGCTAACTTAGCGATTACTGCTTGAGCTTCATCACCGCCCAATCTACCAAGAGCTTGAGCTAAACGATAGCGTATTTGCCAATCTTCGTTGTCCGCAAAGGTAGACAATAAAGGAATAGCGCGAGTATCTCCTAATTCTCCCATTGAGCCAATAGCAGCAGTTTGTAGAAGATTATTATCAGACTGAAGAGCTTCTTTTAAAAGGTCAAAGCCACGAGTATCCCCCAATTCTCCTAGTGCAGCTACGATACTGAACTGTACTAGCCATTCTGATGTGTCGTGAAACACATTTGCCAAATCTTCATAGGCTTCTACTAACTTTAATCCGCCAATAGCATCGGCTGCTGCTGCTTGGACATCTGGCTCTGGATCGTTGAATAAGCGATCGCGTAACATCTCTAGAGACTTTTCTTTATTTTTACCTCCCAAAGTATCTAACTGACTTACTGCTGCATAGCGCACGCGAGTATTATCATCAGTAATTAATGGCTGCACCATTTCAAAAGCAGTTTCAGTCTCAATTTCCCTGAGCTGATTTAAACCTCTGATACGCATTCCAAAGTCTTCGGAATTTAATAATTCTTTAACTGATTCTGGTGTAATACTCATGATTAGTAAAAATGTTTTAAAATTTATCGAGCTAATAAAATAATAGAAATAATCACTCCGCTGCCATCATCTTAATCACATCACCTTGAGTAATAATTCCAATTAGTTTGGAGTCATCATCTATTACAGGTAAACGTCTTACCTTTTTGTCGTGCATGATTCTGGCTGCTTCTCGTACTAATTGACTACCTTTGACTGTGGTAGGGCGATCGCTCATCGCTTCTTCCACAGTTTGACCCAAAGCTTTGTGTACCTCTTCGTTGTGTTTTAAGGGGTTTTGAAGATAAATCACGCTGTCGAGAAACATCACATAGGGTGGCGTATCCACTCCCGTGGCTTGCCAAGTCAAATCTGTTTCGGAGATGATTCCGACTAACTGCCCATTTTTATCCACAACTGGCAAACCACTGATTTCCTTCTCTGCTAGTATCTGTATCGCTTCTTGCAACGATGTCTGAGGAGACACGGTAGTAGGATCGACAGTCATAATTTCTGCAACAGTTTTGCTCATCTTCAGTATTGAATCAATCGTATAATTTGCTACTACTTCTTAATTCAATTTATCGCGAATCGTCCCCACTGTGGACAAAACTGTCACTATATTTAATTTTTAGAGCAATTTGAGATCTTCAAAACAAAGGCGCGTTAGATCGATACGTGCTGCTAAATCTTCATCCTTACGAACATCAATATTCGTGGCAAAGAAATAAATCGTTTCCCCTTTTTCTAAGTAGCCAACATACCAACCAACCCGTGGTTTTGTTTCGTCTTCAAAATCGACCAAGCCTGTTTTACCCCGAACAGTATAGTCTGGGGTTTGCTCCATAATCATGATATCTTTGACAATGGAAAGCGATGCCTACGGCTAGCTTTATGCGGAGCGGTATCCTTTAGGGCGCAATCGCTATTAAAAAAGTAACGATCCTTCTTACTAATTTATTCATTAATTTTATATGGATAAATATTTAATTTAGCAATCTACTGTATAAATCCAATCTTGATACTTAGCTTCTTTGCCTTTAGTGATTGCTGTTAGTTTCTGTTTGATTTTATCTGTAATTGGTCTATTAGCAGATAAGTGATAGCTTTCTATCTGTTTAACGGGAGTTACTTTAGCTGCTGTACCGCTTAAAAACACCTCATCAGCAATCAACAATTCGGTTTTATCGATCGCTCTTTCTTCTGTTTCGATACCCATATCTTTAGCAACGGTCAAAACGCTATCTCTAGTGATACCTTCTAAGATGTCTTGATTAAACCCAGGGGTGATCAGTTTGCCGTTGCGTACCATAAAGATATTCATGCCTGAAGCTTCGCAAACTTTGCCTTGGGTATTCATCAAAATTGCTTCATCAAAACCCGATTCTACTGCCTCAGTTTTAGCTAATGAAGAGGTAATATAAGCACCGCTAATTTTTCCGCGCAGGGGCAAACTACGATCTTCTTGACGATACCAAGAGCTAATGCGACAGCTGATACCTTCGGGGGGCAAATAGTCTCCTAACTCTAAACCATAGATGAAGAAATCTTTCTCAATCTTATGCAGTCGAGGGGCAATTCCCAAGTCAGAAGTATAGACAAAAGGACGTATATAAAAAGATTTATTTGGCTTGTTTTTTCTGACAAAATCAATAATTATCTGTTTGATTTTATCTGCTGGCAGATCGTAATTAAGCAGTTTAGCACTATCGCTCAATCTACTACAATGGCGGTCTAATCTAAATAATAATATTTGATTGGGGTTTTCTGGATTAGGAATGCCTCGCATCCCCCCAAAAGCTCCTGTTCCGTAGTGCAAAGCATGGGTAGCGATGGAGATATTTGCTTCTTTGAAAGGAACAAATTTGTTTTGAAAATAGGCTGTTTCTAAAAAATTGTGCATCATTAATTAAGGAATGAGGAATGAGGAATGTCTAAGGATACCGCAAGCATAAGGAATGAGGAATATTTATTGTTTCCCAAGCCATCCTATTAGATTCTGCTGTTGTTTGTCCGACAAGTTATCTTTGATTGCTATTTTATAACTGCTGGGTTGGGGTTGGGCAAGAGTGACAGAAAGAGTTTTTAACTCATCTTGATGAAAAACGGTTACTTGAATTGTGTCATTAGCCTGATAATCTTTTAGTCTTTCATTTAATTTTGTAGCATCTGCTCTAATACCATCTATGGCTAACAGCTCATCTTTAGCATCAATTCCTGCTATGGCTGCGGGAGATTGGGCTGCTACAAAGCTAATCACCTCTTTGTTATTTTCTGACTGTACTTTAATACCTAAATAAGGTACGTCGGTTTCTTCAACAGTTTTTAAGTATAAGCCAAAGGGATCTAAATATTCATCGAAGGGCAACTCTTCTGTGGTTTCAATATAGCGAGTAAAGAAATCGTCTAAATTTTCTGCTGCAACTTCGGCAATAGTGTCTCTAAGTTCGGTTTCACTAAAGCCTATTTCATCTTGTCCAAAACGCTGCCACATTAAACGCATCACATCGTCAAGCGATCGCGTATTATTATGTTTAGCTCGAATCAACAGATCTAGTAACAGTGTCACTAGCTGTCCTTTGAGATAGTAGGATATTTGATTGTTATCACTATAGGCATCACGACGATATAGCTTAATCCAAGCATCATAACTAGACTCTCCCAACGGCTGCACCTTGCGCCCTGGAGTATTAAGATATTTGTTGATATCTTTGCTGAGATTTTTTAAATAAGTCTTGCGCTTATAAATACCTGCCCGTAGGGGAATTAGAATATCGTAGTAGCTAGTCGTCCCCTCACAAAACCAGAGGGAAGTGGTATAGTTTTCCTCTTCATAATTAAATTTTTCCAATGCTTTGGGACGAATACGTTTAACATTCCAAAGATGGAAAAACTCGTGTGCCACCAACTGAAGAAAGCGTTGATATTGCTCGCGATCGCGAAACCCAAATCGGGGATAATTTAAAGTACAGCTATCTTTGTGTTCTAAACCACCATAGCCACTTCCTGATAAATGCAGCAGAAATAAATATTGTTCGTAAGGTAAACCGCCAAAAAGTTCCGCCTCAGCTTCAATTATTTTGGTCGTATCCTTGATTATCTGTTCTGGTTTGACATTTCCTTGACTCCAAATAGCCCAAGAATGGGGTTTGCCTAGCACCTCAAAATCGTATATTTGCTGTGTTCCAACTTCTACAGGAGTATCAACTAAAGTATCAAAATCTTTAGCCATAAATGTATTGTTTAACCCTGTCACAACAGGAAGAGTTGTCGTAACTCGCCAATCTTTTTGAGGAGGAACAATACGCACTTGAATTTGCTCTTGTTCTAAACCAGGGACAAAGAAAAACAAGGCTGCACCATTGAAATACCCGTGGGTAGCATCCAAATGATTAGTCCTGACTGTTAAATCATTAGCATAAACTCGATAGCTAACTTTTAACTTGGAATTGTCTCCTGTGGCAATTTGCCAATGGTTTTTGCTGACTTTCTGACTCGCTAAAACTTGCCCCCGACCGTCTTCTGCTGCAAAATCTTGTATATGTCTAGCGTATTCTCGTACCAAATACGATCCTGGTGTCCATACAGGCATTTTTAAATCTAAAACTTCTGACTGCCAGTTGTTGACCTGCAAAGTTATTTCAAACAAATGGGAAGCTGGCTGAGACATAGCAACTTGATAGAACAAAGTTGCCGATTTGTTGGTGGGTTGAAACTGACGAATAGCGGTAGCTTCAGTCATTAAAATCTCTAGGCAATATTAATATAAGGGCGCAAGTTAATATTTTATCTACATCTTGCCGATTACCCAAATATTATCTGCCATAGACTTTACACTCTAATTTGAATCAGAATTTTTTGAAAAAACGCTAAAACGATATCCAGGCTTTATAAGTGGCATAACTATGTTATAAATATTAAGGATTGTAAAATAAAAGCCATATTCTGTAATATTTCTCTGGTAGCAACGGGCTAACTTGCTATTGCTGCCAAAAATTAAATGTTCACCACTTCAGGCTACTTTTAATAAGTGGTTGGTTTTCTATGTGCAATTAGATACTTTCCTTTGACGATGACTAAACAAACTGTTTGACAAAATCGTCCAAAAGATACCGAAGAGTATAAATATTTAAATCATCAAATAAATTTTATGACAGCAGTATCCCCACCAATTTCAAATTCTTCTCAATCAAAACAATTAAACGATAACGTTAAGCTAAGAGACGTTATTAACACTCTACCCAAAGAAGTTTTTGTCAAAAATCCGCGTAAAGCATGGACTAAAGTCGCAGTTAATGTTTTATGTGTTGCAATAGGCTACGGTCTTGTTGCAGTTTCTCCCTGGTATTTGCTGCCTTTTGCTTGGATATTTTTGGGAACTAGTTTACAAGGCTTTTTCGTAATTGCTCACGACTGTGGTCATCGTTCTTTTTCCAATCGTATTTGGGTAAATGACCTCGTGGGACATATTGCGACTTTGCCCTTAGCATATCCTTTCCATGCTTGGCGTATCCTTCACAATCATCATCATAAGCATACTAATAAGCTAGATGAGGATAATACTTGGACTCCTTTTACTACCGAAATATTTGACAACGCTTCTCCTGCTCTAAAATGGTTTTATCGCAGAATGCGCGGTTGGTTTTGGTGGATGGGTTCAATTGCTCACTGGGCAAAACTCCATTTTAATTGGGGTCAGTTTGAAGGCAAACAAAGAGAGCAGGTTCGCTTTTCTGTTTTGTTGGTTGTAGCTGGCATGGCGATCGCTTTTCCTGCTTTAATAATTACTACTGGAATTACTGGTTTAATTAAATTCTGGCTCATGCCCTTTATGGTTTACCATTTCTGGATGAGTACCTTTACAATGTTTCACCACACAATGCCTGAGATTCCTTTCAAAAGAGAAGGAGAGTGGAATGAAGCTCGCGCTCAACTATCTGGTACTGTAAATTGCAAATATCCTTGGTGGGTAGAGTTTTTATGTCACGATATTAACGTACATATTCCTCACCACGTAACTACTGCTATTCCTTGGTACAATCTGCGCCAGGCTCACGATAGCTTAGCAGAAAACTGGGGTGACTATTTATATCCAGACTGTAGCTTTAACTGGGAATTAATTCAGAAAGTGACTAAGGTATGTCACCTATATGAAGATGAAAGTAACTATCAAAGTATTGAAGCGTATCGTTTGTCTAACTAATAATGCTTTTGGGTTAAGGAAGTTGAATTATACAGATAGCTTTTAAATAATTTTCTTTCGTTAGACAAAAATATTTAGAGAGAGGGGATAGAGTCATTTGGCTTGTCTCCTCTTTTTTGTGTGAAATACTCAGTTAGTCTTAAACAGAAGTACAATTTAATTCTCTCAACCCAACTAAGACTCGTATATGGGAAAGTATTTCCTCAAAAGATTATCGATCGCAATTCCTACCTTATTGGTAATCAGCATGATCATTTTCACGATCTTGGCACTAGCACCAGGAGATCCGTTGGGAGAATTTGCTTCTAATCCTGCAATTACTGCCGAAGTCAGAGAAAACATACGCAAATCCTTTGGTTTGGATCGACCAATCCATATTCGCTATTTTAAGTGGCTCACTTCATTCATCAGGGGAGATATGGGCTATTCTTTTAATAGCAGAAGTCCTGTAGCGCAACTTTTGGGACAGAGATTAGCAACTACTTTTTGGATTGTGGGTATTGCCTATCTGCTTGGCTTATTGTTGGCATTTCCCTTGGGGATAATATCCGCTATTAAAAGATATTCGATTACCGATCAGATAATTACGACGATCGCTTTTTTGGGTTTTTCTATTCCTCCTTTCTTTACGGGATTGTTGTTTATAATCATTTTCAGCGTTCAATTAGGCTGGTTTCCCTTTATCTATAACAGCACCTTAGAGGTGAAAGATTGGCAAAGCTTGATCGCCCAAATCAAACAATCTGTGATGCCCATATCTGTATTAGCCCTATATCATGCTGCAATTTTGATGCGTTTTATTCGTTCGTCAGTTTTGGATGAGTTGAAGCAAGAATATGTTAAAACAGCCTTGTCCAAAGGATTGACCAATTTTGCTGTAATCAAAAATCACGTTCTACGCAATGCGATGATTCCCGTAGTCACTTTGATCGCCTTAGATATTCCTGCAATTTTTACAGGGGCGTTGGTGACAGAACAAGTATTTCGCGTTCCTGGCATTGGTGCATTATTAATCGACTCTATCTATCGTAGCGATACTCCTGTCGTTATGGCGATCGCTTTTATTTACGCTATTTTAATTGTCTTTTTTAATTTAGTAGCGGATTTGGTATATGCCTTATTAGATCCCAGAGTTAAGTATTAAGACTTGAGGACTTGTAGGGAAATTTTGTTACCTAGACTACGGACTTGTCTCTACAATAAAGTAAAGAGAGATAATAAAAACTGTAGCTAAAATGCGATCGCTGAATTAAAAAAGCCGAAAGCTAATTACTTCGAGATTAAATAAGAAAAACTATAACAAAATATTATGGATTTAATCGCACTAGAGAGTTTACTAGATAACACTTCGTTTGGAGTACTGCTAGTCACGATGTTGCTTTATTGGGTTGGGGCTGCATTTCCCAATCTTCCCTATGTAGCAACCCTGGGAACTATCGGAATGGCGATCGCCAATCTGTGTATGGCTACCTTATTGGGTTCGCGTTGGTTGGAGGCTGGTTATTTTCCCCTCAGTAATCTTTATGAATCCCTCTTCTTTTTGGCTTGGGGAATCACAACAATACACTTCATCGCCGAAAGGATGAGTCGTAGTCGTTTGGTAGGAGTAGTAACTAGCCCTGTAGCAATGGGAATCACGGCATTTGCTGCATTGACTCTTCCTGTGGAAATGCAGGAGTCTGCCCCTTTAGTACCCGCATTAAAGTCCAACTGGTTGATGATGCACGTCAGCGTAATGATGTTGAGTTATTCTACTTTGATGGTAGGAAGTGCGATCGCCATTGGGTTTTTAATTATTACTCGCGGACAAAAAGTAGAATTGAAAGGTAGTTCGGTGGGGACTGGTAGTTTTCGCGATCGCGTTAAGCAAAAGACGGTTCAACCTACTCCTGATAATGCTTACGCCAGCACTGGTAACACCGCAGTGTTAGATTTACCCAAAACAGAAACCGTAACTCTTTCTCCCGAACGTTTGAGTTTAGCCGATACTTTAGATAACATTAGCTATCGTGTAATTGGTTTAGGATTTCCTTTGTTAACCATTGGCATTATTGCAGGAGGAGTTTGGGCGAATGAAGCCTGGGGTTCATACTGGAGTTGGGATCCAAAGGAAACCTGGGCGTTTATCACCTGGTTAGTCTTTGCAGCTTATCTGCACGCTAGAATTACTCGCGGTTGGCAAGGCAGAAAGCCTGCTATCCTAGCAGCAATTGGCTTTGTGGTTGTTTGGGTATGTTACTTAGGAGTTAATCTACTCGGTCAAGGTTTACATTCCTATGGTTGGTTTTTATAAAGGAGCTTTGCCTCAGCTATAAGCTATAAGCTGACTTAATTAGGAGGGCTTTTATCCTCTCCTAATTAAATTAATTTAAATCCGCCGTAACAGGATAACGCTGCAACACTTGTCTCAAATACTTCGCGGTATAAGACTTATCATTCTTCGCCACTTCTTCTGGAGTACCGCTAGCAATAACTTCGCCTCCTTTATCGCCCCCTTCTGGACCAAGATCGATAATCCAGTCGGAACATCGAATAACGTCTAAATTATGTTCGATTACGATTAAAGAATTGCCTTTATCAACTAAACGCTGCAACACATTCAATAGATGATGAACATCATAGAAAGATAAGCCTGTAGTGGGTTCATCAATCAGGTAAAGGGTTTTACCCGTAGCGCGACGGGATAATTCGGAGGCTAGTTTTACTCGTTGGGCTTCACCACCCGATAACGTAGGGGCTGGCTGTCCGAGTTTAATATAGCCTAAGCCAACATCCACAAGAGTTTGTAGTTTTTTAGCAGCGCGGGGAATATTCTGAAAGTTTTCCAAGGCTTCTTCTACCGTCATGTCTAAAACATCGGCAATAGAATTATTTTTGTATTTAGCCTGGAGAGTTTCACGATTATATCTTGCACCTTTGCACACATCACACTGGACATAGACATCGGGTAAGAAATTCATTTCAATCACGTTCACTCCCTGTCCGCTACAGGCTTCACAGCGTCCACCCTTGACGTTAAAGGAAAATCTGCCTGCTTTGTAGCCTCTGGCTTTGGCTTCAATGGTTTCGGCAAAAATTGCTCGAATAGCGTCGAATACTCCCGTGTAGGTGGCGGTATTAGAACGAGGTGTGCGACCAATGGGAGATTGATCTATAGTAATTACTTTATCGATCGCATCTAAACCTTTTACCTCTCCTAATTTTTGGGGAAAGGGTACTTTTCGACTGAGGTTATGTCTTAAAGCAGGATGTAATAGTTCATTGACTAAGGTAGATTTACCCGAACCCGACACCCCAGTAATGCAGACAAACTTGCCTAAAGGAATAGTGACATCAATATGCTGGAGATTGTTTTGATGACAGTCTTTGAGAGTCAAGCCATATGCTTTACCTTCTCTTCTTTCATCGGGAGTTGCAATAGTTTTTCTTCCTGATAAGTACGCCCCTGTTAAGGAAGTCTCTGAATTCAAGAGATCGTTTAAATTTCCTTGAACTACGATATCTCCGCCGTGTACTCCTGCTTTGGGACCAATATCAACTAAACTATCGGCAGCCCTAATGGTGTCTTCATCATGTTCTACTACGATTAGAGTGTTGCCCAAGTCTCGTAGTTTTTTGAGCGTACCTAATAATTTGTCGTTATCTCTTTGGTGTAAACCGATACTAGGTTCGTCTAAAACATAGAGTACCCCTGTCAAACCAGCACCAATTTGGGTGGCGAGTCTAATTCGCTGGGCTTCTCCTCCAGAAAGAGTCATTGCAGCACGATCTAAGGTTAAATAGTCTAAACCTACATCCAAGAGGAATTTTAAACGAGCTTTAATTTCCTTAAGGGCTAGTTCGCCAATTAACGCCTGACGGTTACTTAATTTAAAGTTATTAACTCGATTTAAGCATTCATGAATGGGTACGCTAGTTAAATCGTTGATGCGAAATTGTCCCAAATTGACAGATAAAGAAGCTGGCTTGAGACGTTTACCATCACAGGTGTCACAGGGCTGATCGATTAAATACTGTTCTAATTTATTCTTAATTGAGTCAGAATTAGTCTCTCGATAATTGCGCTGCAACATTTTCAGCACCCCTGAATAGTGGCGATGATAGCCTTTTGGTTCGCCTCCACGACTATCAGATTCAAAGTAAACAGGCTCTTTTGCCCCAAAAAGAATTATATTTTGCTGTTCTGGTGTTAGATCGTCCCACTTGGTGTGAATTCCAAAGCCAAAAGCTTGTCCTACTCCATGTAACAAAGAAAGATAGTAGGAATTGTCTTTATCCGACCAAGGAGCGATCGCACTATATACTGGTTGAGTGGGATCTGGTACGACTAATTCAGGGGAAAAGGTGCGGTGACTTCCTAAACCGTGACAGTTGGGACAAGCACCGTAGGGAGAATTGAAAGAAAATAAGCGAGGCGATAATTCTTCTATTACTGCGCCATGTTCGGGACAGGCAAAGTTTTCTGAAAAGACAATATTAGCAGGCTGATTATTATCCTTATCATCCCCAGCAGGGACAATATCAATTTCAGCAATACCTTCTGCTAAACGCAAACAAGTACCTAATGAGTCAGCTAAACGTTCGGCAATATCAGGTTTCTTGACTAGACGATCTACAACGACTTCAATGTTGTGTTTATAATTTTTATCTAATTCAATATTATCGTCTAACTGTCTTACTTCTCCATTGATTTTAACCCTGACATAGCCTTGAGAAGCCAAACTAGACAATAATTGCTTATGCGTCCCCTTTTTACTCCGCGCCACAGGAGCAAGAATCATAAACTTAGTTTTATCGGGCAATTCCATAATGCGATCGCACATCTCATCGATGGTCTGAGGTACAATAGAGCGATCGCACTTAGGGCAATGGGGTTCGCCAGCCCTACCAAACAACAGCCTTAAATAGTCATAGATTTCTGTCACCGTACCCACTGTAGATCGAGGGTTATGGGAAGTAGACTTTTGATCGATGGAAATTGCAGGGCTTAATCCTTCAATAGCATCAACATCTGGCTTATCTAACTGTCCCAAAAACTGACGGGCGTAAGCACTAAGAGACTCTACATAGCGTCTTTGTCCCTCGGCAAATATGGTATCGAATGCCAAGGATGATTTACCCGAACCCGAAACCCCAGTAAATACAATCAATTTATTGCGGGGTAATTCTAGACTGACATTTTTTAAGTTATGTTGTCTCGCTCCCTTAATCCGAATTACATTATCTTCGAGGGGATTTGGCGGATTTTTACTAATTTTACCGTTGGTTGTTGTACTGTTACGGTCAGGGGACATACGGGCTGTGCTTAATAGTTCTTAATTATTTTAACGCTAGTTCGGGTCAAGAAAATTATTTAGTAATTACTGATTACTGATTGCGAGACAGTTGCGTTGTCATTACCATGGTGCGGTTTAGCCGTATGCGGTTTATCCGTGCGGGGGTCAGATGCGGCTAAAGCCTTTCTCCCGTTGTCCCAAAGGGATACCGCAAGCATAAGCAAACTGTCGAGGGTACTAATTACTAAATTTTGTCAATAAATAGCTGTACTAATTCTTGAGTACCTACAAGAATTTCTGTGTCTTGTGAATATAAATCTTGCGTGCGATATCCCTGGGACAAAATACTATCCCAAGCTTGTTGTAAAGTACTTACTGCCTCTACTTCTCCCCATTGTTCTAGCATCATTATCGCGCTAGCTAGAGTACCTAAAGGATTAGCCTGGTTTTTCCCTGCAATATCTGGTGCTGTGCCGTGAATTGGCTCATAAAGCCCAAATCCCTCTTCATTTAAACTAGCAGAGCCTAATAAACCTATCGAACCGACTAAAGCACCACCAAGATCGCTGAGGATATCGCCAAACAAATTACCTCCTAAGACTACATCAAAGTGTTGGGGGTTGATTACTAACTGCATAGCTAAATTATCCACCAGCATCGGCTCAACCTTAACATCAGGATATTCTTGAGCAACTTCTAAAACTAATTTAGTCCAGGGTAAATAGGGTAAGGCATTTTCTTTGTGGGCTACCGTCAGTAAACCTTTTCTGCTTTTAGCTTTTTCTAAAGCAACTTTGGCAATACGTTTTATTTGCCAGTCATAATATTGCATGGTGTGATAGCCATAGCTACCCCGTTCATCTTCTCCCCTTCCCGATGCACCAAAATAAATACCGCTAACTAATTCTCTTACAAATAAAATATCGACTCCCAAAAGGCGATTCTTTTTTTAAAATAGAATTATTAATTAGACTAGGAAATACTTTTACTGGACGTAAATTAACAAAAAAATCGAACTGTTTTCTTAATTCTAATAATCCACCTTTTGTTACCGCGCCAAACAGTATTCCATCTGCTTTATTGCATAGTTGTGCTGTTTGTTGAGGAAAATGTGAGCCATATTTATCAAATGCTGACTGTCCGATCGAACCATAATTTATTTGTAGTTTAAAATTATGTTTAATAGATATATGCTGCAAAATAATAAGGGTAGCTTCTACTACTTCTGAGCCTATTCCTTCTCCTGGTAATGCAACTATTGTATATTTTTTGATCATTAAATATTATTTTATAATGAGATGTTTTAAATGAATACTCGATCCTGAAGCAGAAATCGATACTTATAATTTATTAGGAGAAATATACTTTAAAAATGAACAATTTTATAATATTACACCTCCTAGATCACAGTTGTTCTGTAAAAACTCAGAATAGAATCGATCTAACTTTAATGTTGTAAATTTATGTCAGTTGATTTTAGCAAGTTTCAAAGCAGGTATATATTTTTAGACTATTTATTAATATCGTTTTTAATTATTCCTGTTGCCAGCTTTTTATCCTTTATTTTTAAATTATCCGAAACAGAAGTTTTTAAACCATTTTCTACGACAGGCAATATTGTTTATATTATATTTTTTTCTGCTATTTGTTTACTGACTATATATAGATTGAAGCTTTGTCATATTAACGTCAAGCACATTCTTGGCAATTGGAATGTTAAAGATATATCTTGGATTCCGTTGATGATTGTTTTTTATGGAGAACATACTTTAAGTGGAGGTATTCATTACTTAGAATACTATTTTGCTAATTTAATCTCTCCCGAATTGGTTGAATCAACAGTAAAGACTTTTACAGAAGATTCAAACTCTAGTAATGTTACTGTACCTTCTCAGCTTTTTCATTATGTTTTATTAATGTTTGTATTAGTTGTAGTAGCCCCCATTACTGAAGAATTCATTTTTAGAGGTGTTTTTCTTCATCGTTGGGCGGTTAAATGGGGCGTACTATGGTCGATAATTTTATCTTCCTTATTATTTGGTGCAATTCATCAAGATATATTTTGGTTTAGTAGAGCAGTTGGTAGTGCATTCATCGCCTTATATTATATTCAAACCAAAACTTTACTTGTACCTATATTGATGCACGCTTTTAATAATGGACTGGTTTTTATAGATTTAATTTTTAATCATTTCGATCCGAGTGAAGTTAACAATTTGAGATATTACTTCTAAATATATTTGGCATGGCATACTTAACATCATGTTAGCTATTCCTATCTTGGTTTACTTTCTTAAAGTTCCTAAAAGTGTCAAACAATTTCCATATTTTAGAAATCAATTGATTCAAAAATAAACAAGGTTACATAAATGACCCAAGCTCGGTTACAAATAATAATAATTCTCATCTGTAACAGAGCCTGTTGTTGTTCTCTCAAAATTAAAAGCGATCGCCGCAACTCAGCATCGCAGAAGAAAAATTATCTGTATTTATAGATGACGCAAAGTACAATTACTATCTGATAAGCCAATATTCAACAAGGTCGTATAAATACCCCAGGCTCTATCACAAATAAGAATAATTATCATTTGTAACCGAGCCTGTTGTTGTTCCTCAAAGTTATAAGCGATCGCCTTAACTCAGCATTGTAGAAGAAAAATCATCTGTGTGACCAGAGGGAATCCTTTAGGGTTTATCTGCGTTAATCTGCGGATAACAATTCCCTAATGAACCAAAAATAAACAAGGTTGTATAAATACCTCAAGCTCGGCTACAAATAGGAATAATTATCATTTGTAACCGAGCCTGTTGTTGTTCTATAAAATTAAAAGAGATCGCCATAAGCACCTGTGCAAAACTAAATTCACCGTTTATGGATGGGTCGAAATACAATCACCGTCCAACAAATTTAAATTTGCTGTAGATACAACAGAGCAAGATGATACCAATTCCTCCAATACAGAATAAGAACCTATTTCTAACTGTTCGATAATTTGATTAGTTTCATTCCCCCACGAACTATTAACCAACCAATCTTTTTCGATTAAATATTCAGGAGTGAAAGCATTTCTATCTATTAACCAGTAGTCAATACCGTATTTGTTGATAAAAGAACGAACAACATTAATATTGAAGCTGTATTGAGCCTGTAATAAATCAACTGTTCTTTGTTTAATTTGATTGTAATATGTAGGATGATAAGCCATAGCAAATTCTCCTCCAACTAATATAGAACGTTGAGAAAATGCAGGAATGTTATTAGCTTCTTCACTGAGAGATGCGACAAGAATATCTTTTGGCTGCTGTGCCAAATATTGATATATTTCTGGTGCTGTACCGATTTTCCAATTTTGAAACCAATTAGTAAACACAAAAGGTATAGCGGGGAAAATAATTATAGTAAAAGCGAATATGGTAACAAGAGTTATTTTCGCTTTGTCTAACAGATTAAACTGCCTTTTACTACCCAGCCATTTCTTACTTAAGTCTAATAAGATAGTTAATACAATTCCAGTAGAAATAGCTAATACAAAACGCAGAGTATGATATGTATAGCGACTAGGCAAATGTAGTTTAGGTAATAAAATATGCGCCAACAAAAACATTAATAAAGATGCTGCTGTTACCTGTTTTATAATTTCAATCTTATTAGAGATTAATTTTGTAAAAGGTAGTTTCATTCTTAGCAAAAAAGGCAAGGCTATACCAGACCAAACTACAGTAGGAAATAAGGGTAAACTCAAACCACTAGAACCTGCAAACCAATATTTAAACCAACCTTCACCAAAGAAAACAATTCTTCCACCAAGATTAAATTCTGGCATTTGTCGCATTTGTTCGGCGGTAACAGTTGTTGCTAGTTCAATCGGTTTTTGAGTAATGGGATATAAAGCGATCGCACTTATAATTAACCCTGCTATCCACCAAATATAAGGTTGTTTTTTTTGAGTAAGTTTTACAAGGAATGGCTTGTTTATTATTAATAGTCTCAGGCTGAGTATTGCCATCTCGATTAGCAATATATGAGGATAAAATAATCCTTGCAATAACATTATTATTAGACAAGGAATAATTGAGTTTCGAGAAAGGTAGTATAGGAAAGCAGCAAATAGAGGATAAATAAAAGCTCTGTGGGTGGCTGAGACTAAATCATCATTGAGCCACATAAGTTGATTTATAAATAGGCAACTAAGACATCCAGCTATAGGAATAGGTAATATTTCTATAGTAAATAAGTATATATAGATAGTGGTTATTAAAGCTAATATTGGTGGTAATAGCTTTGCGAGGAATAAAGGCTCAATACCAATCTTTGCTGCTGTAACATATAGCGATTTGAATCCTAACGGAGCAAGTTTATAGAAGTATTCTGAAATAATATCTTGAGTAAATAGTTCAGGCTCGATAAATCTTTGCAGCCAAACTATATGTTGTCTAACGTCATCCTGGACTATATATTCTTGAGTAAAGACAAAGTAATAGAAGTATATGCCGTAGTAGAGGGTAATTAATAGGCTTATTGCTAAATATAAATAATAGCTTTGTTTTTGTTTTGTATTGTTTTTAATAGGCTTAAAGGGCATGCTGCTGTTATAAGTAAAGTCCGCAGATAAACAAAGATGAACCCTAAAGGATTCCCTCTGGTCACACAGATGAATTTGTTTGACTAGCGTTCTAATGGAATTAGATGATGTTTTAGTTATTTTTTTTCTTGTGTTGTTTTTGTTCGATCAAATGAAGCTCATACGGTTGAAGTTCGATCGCTTTAATATATTGGGCATTGAGATATTTTTTGTATTCTTGGTTTTGGGCAACATAGTTTTGGAAAAATACTAGAGACAGGATATTTTGATAGTTTTTAGCAATTTGAAATATTTTACCTTGCTCAAATTGCTGTTCTTTTGATAAAGTGACATTAGAGTGGGGTAGTTTTTCGCTGATTACCAGGTAGCTATTACTGCTGTTCGCTAATTTATTGAATAAAGGTACTTGTTCGGTCAACAAAGAGGTAAGGAAATCTTTGTCTACTACCTGCCACATCATAGGTATAGAGACTTTGCTCAATTCGTCTTGGCTAAACATGATATTGCCAAAGGGAACAAACATAAATGCAGCCTCGATCCGTTCATCTTTCAAGGACTGTTTGTTTTCAGCTAGTTCTATTCCACGACATTGATAGAGAGTGGAGATATTAAGTAGATCCAGGGGTTTGGCGCATTCTTGCTGCAATAGATTGAAGTCTATATTTGCACCAGCTAAAGAAAGAGCAGTAGTACCGCCGATAGAATAGCCAAATATGCCAACCTGTTCTAAATTGAGTCGGTTATTTAGCCGATCTTGATTTAATATTTCTAATTCATCTAATATATAGCTGATATCTAAAGGGCGATTGATAAAATCTGTGGCATCAAAGTTTTCTTGATATAAGCCCTTTAAAAAATCTTTTTGTCTTTTGCGATCGCTTCCTGGGTGATCGGGAATAACTACTCCAAAGCCATAGGATGATAGATGTTGGGCTAATTCTTCAAAGCGATCGCGTTTTGCACCCAAACCATTAGAAACTACAATCATGGGGAGATTATTCTTATTTATCTGGGGTAAATAAAGATCGGTATTTAAAAGGCGATCGCGTTTTTTATCGTATAGTTCTAATGTTTGTTTAGTAGTTTCATACCGTCCCTGGTTTAGATAAGTCGGGAATGTTTTTTAAGTCAGGTTTGTTATTAAGTTCCTTTTCTTCTAAACTAGCAATAAATTCTTTAGTCTCTTTTTCATTATTTGATATTTTCTTAACTAATTTAATAACGCTGTCGAGATTTAATTTAATATCTGTTGGAAATTGCTTGAGAAAATTAATAAAGGTAATTCCAGATTTAAATTCAGCACTTTGTACTACCGCAGCACGTAATCCATAGAAACCGTTGATATTTCCAGGTAATTGAATAATATCTCCAATACGCTCTAACAATTTAATTCCGACAGAAGTACGGGAATAACGATAAACCAATACAGGATCTACGTTATAACTTTGATTGAGAAACTTACGTAATTCTTGTTGCTTGTCAACAGATATTCGCTTCAAATAAAAATTCAAACTGCTACTAATTTCACCTTGTTTGGCAAAAGTAGATAAATCTTTAACAAGTACTTTAAATCCTAATAAGCTATAGTTAAAATTAATTTTTTCTGCTGATAAAGTAATTGAATTAGCAGTAACTACTATCCCAAAAAAGGCGATCGCTAACAACAATCCATATTTATTTTTTTTAAATCCCTTCATAATAAATACTTATTACTTATTACTTATTACTTATTACTTATTACTTTTAAATATAGCCACCGCCGTAATCTTCCTTTGGCGATCGCCGTAAATATTTTAAAATAAGTAATTGGATTAGTATATCTTTGAATTAAAGCAGTGACATCACTCTGCTGCACGTCGGTCATATACCACTGTTGATACACTTCTAAATTATCTGCGAGAAACTGCGTCTTACATTCACTACGCTGCACCTTTCCACTAGAAGTTTTTGGTATTCTTCCTGGCTTGATTAAAACAATGCCATAAACATCAATAAAGTGTTGCTCGAATATCGACCAACGAATCTTTTCTACTATCTCATCCAATACCAAAGATTTACGATAGCCACGCTCTATCTCTTGAACAATAACTAATTTAGGCTTTCCATCTACCTCTACCGCAAAAGCTGCACTACAGTTAGTTTTCAAACCAGAATGACATTGTTCTACAGTATGTTCAATGTGTTGTGGATAATGATTTAGTCCCCAAAATACCAGGACATCCTTCATTCTCCCCGTAATATACAACTCCCCGTTATTAATAAACCCCAAATCCCCAGTACGTAGGTAATTACTACCGTTTAAACTAGCCTGGAAAGTCTGTTGCGTTTTATCTGGTAACTGCCAATATCCCTTGCCTACACTCGATCCAGAAAACCAAATCTCACCTATCTCATTATCTTGGCACTCAATCAAAGATTCTGGATTGACGATCGCCATCTTACCATCTAACCAAGGATAACCTGCACTGACAATAGCAGTCTGAGATTGTTCCTCTATAACCTTACCCTGTTCCAAAGTCACCTTATCCACCTGCATAATATTAGGAAATTTATCCTTATCCCCTCCCGTAATCATTAAAGTTGCTTCCGCCATGCCATAACAAGGATAAAATGATGTTCGATTGAAGCCACAATCAGCAAATTTATGGCTAAATCTGGTCAATGTATCTGCATGTACTGGTTCTGCCCCAGTAAACGCCACTTTCCAACTGTTTAAGTTCAATTGCTTTAGCTGTTCATCTTTAACGCGATCGCATAATAAGTCATAGGCAAAATTTGGCGCACCGCTAGTAGTTGCTTTATATTTACTAATAGCCTGTAGCCACCTGACTGGTTTTTGAATAAAACTAATGGGGGACATCATTACGCAACATATCCCCAGATAGACAGGTTGAATTACATGACCAATTAAACCCATGTCGTGAAACAGAGGTAGCCAGCTTACTCCAATTGATTCCCTTGTATGTCCAAAAGCCAACCGCAACATCTCTTGATTTTGTAATAAACACCGATGGGTAATCATGACGCCTTTTGGTTCGCCTGTAGATCCAGAGGTATATTGTAAGAAAGCCAAGCTATCGGGATTTATCTTAGGTGTAGTGTATCCAACGGGGTCAACTTTTTCCGTATTCAAACACTGTAAACTCTTGTTTAATGGAGATAACTGAGTTTGCAGCTTCTTATACAAACTAGATTCAGTTAAAACTATTTCCGCCTCTGCTGAGGTAAAACGACTCTGCACTTCTAAGGCTGTTAAACGGTTTTGTGGAGGATGACAGGGTACGGCTACAATTTCTGCATAAAGACAGCCAAAAAAAGCCACAATAAAATCCAACCCAGCGTTATAAGGATATACCAGCAAAGCCCTCGAGCCTCGGCTAACTCTTCGTTTCAACTCAAAAGCGATCGCTTTGGCTTTGGTTTCCAACTCCTGATAAGTCAACCTAATTTCTTGGTTTTCACCATCTTTAAGAAAGACATAAGCTGTAGTGTCAGGTTGAGAAATAACTTTTTGTTGGAGAATTTCGACAATATTGGAATCTAGCAGGCTAGAAATCATGGCTATTGTTTGCCTATAACTAACGTAGACATTGATGATTTAATATAGGTCATGTTTTTGCAGATTTACACACAAATCTCAATTTACTTCATATCCTTTCTATGAAAATATCCCATTATAGCTGGCTGAATAGAGTACAGAATTAAAGCCTGTACCAATAGTGAAATTTGGTGGTATGACAACCCAGAAGGACTATACCCTCAACTGATGCGGGATGGATTTTAATCAGAATGTATGGTTAGTTTTGCTATACCTATTAACAGCATCTAATTTTTAATTCCCGAAAATTTCTTACTGATTGGCGTTCTCTTACTCTCCAAAATAGGAATACGTACTAAAAAACAAGTGCCAATATTAAGCTCACTAGTAACGGAAATTTTACCATTGTGGCGTTTGGCGATCGCTTGAGAGATCGCCAACCCCAAACCAGTACCACCCTTGCGACGAGAGCGAGCTGTATTAGCACGCCAAAAGCGATCGAATACTCTTGACACCTGTTCGGGTGCAAGACCAATACCCGTGTCGCGGACACTAATTACCGCCATGCGGTTTTGCCTATATAAATCCAAACTAACTCTTCCTTCTTCTGGAGTATATTGCAAGGCATTCTCTAACAAATTAGAAAATAAGCGCGAAAGTTGAGCAGCATCTCCCAAAATAGCAATTTCATCTCTAAACTTAGACTGAAAGACAATTTGCTTCTCAATTGCTAGATGCTCTAAGAGTACAAAGCAGTTTTGTAGAATTTGATTGAGAGATAAAGGAGTTAATTTGCGATCGCGTACAGGCTTATTAGGATCGGCATCTGCACGAGCCAAAAACAGCAAATCCTCTAAGGTTTGGTTCATTTGCAATGCAGCACCAGAAACCGCCTCTAACTTCTTAACATCCTTGGGATGAACTCGCTCTGGATGAGTCCGCATAATATCAATAGATGCTTTGATAGCAGTCAAAGGACTACGCAACTCATGGGAAGCATCGGCGGTAAACTGCTTAAGCTGTAAAAAACTTGCTTCAATTGGCTCAATTGCCTTTTGAGTTAGCCAAGAACCACCCAAACCAATCAAAATTAGGGTTAACATTCCCCCAATTACCAAAATCCAAAATAGCTCTTCTTCTGCTGCTTCTATTTCTTGGTTTGATTGGGTAGCTCGAATAAAACCGACTAAAGTAGGAGGACCAGCTTCACCATTTCTACGGTTCAAAATAGATAAGGTATGAGTCCGAAATACCTCTTTCGTTTCGGGATTCTGCACGAAAGTAGTACCTAATTCAGGAGCTACATTTAGCTTAATTAATCCTTTGCGACCAAGCAAGTTTTCTTTGGCATCAAACCATTCCAAACTTTGCTGATCTCGATTGAAAATATCACGCCAGGGAACTTCTTCTACCTGATTGAGATATTTACTCCCACGATCCCGTACTGCTGCATAAGAAGGAGTCGCAGACTGGGCAAGGGTAATTAACTTCTTGTCAAGCTGTTGATATAGACTACGCCGAAAGACAACATAAACCCCCGTGCCAAACACACTTAAGATAGCTGCCATAACTATAAGATAGTACAGGAGCAATCGCGATCGCAATCCGTGATGCATATTTAAATTTCAGCTAAATTTATACCTGTTGAGGTTCTTCTTTCAGGCGATATCCCAAACCATAAACCGTCTCAATCAAGTCGTGAGGTGCGCCAGCAGTTTCCAACTTCTGTCTTAATCCCCTAATATGAGCTTTAACCGTAGCTTCTTCGGGTACTTGTTCAAAAGACCATAGGTGTTCTAGAATTTGAGCGCGACTAAAGACACGACGACCATTACGGAGAAAGAACTCCAACAGTTTATATTCTTTAGGACTTAGAGGCAGAAGAGTATCATTATAAAATACTTCACAGCTACTAGGGTCAAGACGCAGTTGTTCCCAAGTTAAGATAGGAGGTGAACTACCTGTTCCACGGCGTAACAAAGCGCGAATACGAGCAGACAATTCATCCAACTCAAAAGGCTTAACTAGATAGTCGTCTGCACCAGCATCTAATCCTTGTATTTTGTTTTCCAAAGTATCTTTAGCCGTCAGCATCAATATAGGAATATCAAAGCCTTTTTTCCGCAGCTTATTGCAAAGAGTAATCCCATCCATCTCTGGCAACATTACATCTAGCAGCACCATGTCATAGGTAAATACATCGAGTAAGTCCCATGCGCTTTGACCATCGTAGACAGCTTCTACCGCATAGTGTAGATCGCTGAGGTATTCCACTATCGCATCACTAATACGCTCGTCATCTTCTACTACTAAAATTTTCATAAATGTTTTCTAGCTAAATTTGAACTGAGTGAAGTCAATAAATATAGTAAATATAGTCGCTCTGTGGCTATATTATCGTAAGTAAGCAACTATCTACAATTTGCCCTTGCTAGTAATTACTAATTTCCTTTTCCTGTACCTCTCGTTCCTCATAATGTAGTGTTAGCCGAAGTCGGAAACAAGATAGATTCTTCTATGATAAGGGTAGTGTAAAAAAAGTTAATAAAACTTAGACAATTATTTTTATGGGACTATTCGGTTTAGGCAAAAAAGCAAGCATTCCTTCCTCCGCAGAAGCATTATCAGGACGTAGTGAAACTATGCCTGTACCAGACAAACATCATGTCAACGGCAATCCTCTTAAGCCTCCTTTTCCTGAAAACATGGAAAAAGCTATTTTTGGCTTAGGCTGTTTTTGGGGTGCGGAAAGAAAATTTTGGCAACAAGAGGGAGTATATACTACTGCCGTAGGTTATGCAGCAGGTCATACACCCAATCCTACTTATAAAGAAGTGTGTAGCGGTATGACTGGACATAATGAGGTTGTTTTAGTGGTTTACGATCCTGCCAAAATTAGCTATGAAGACTTGTTAAAAGTATTCTGGGAAAGTCACAATCCCACTCAAGGAATGCGCCAGGGGAACGATCGCGGTACTCAATATCGTTCTGGTATTTATACTTTTACTAACGAGCAAAAACAGCTAGCAGAAGCTTCTAAAGCAGCCTATCAAGATGAGTTGGGCAAGGCTGGTTATGATGAAATTACCACAGAAATTATAGATGCTCCTGAATTTTATTACGCTGAAGATTATCATCAACAGTATTTAAGTAAAGTACCTAATGGTTACTGTGGTTTGGGCGGAACAAACGTATGTTACCCCGCTACTGCTGCAAGTAGTTAACTTTTTAATTCTATAACGTTTTAAAGCGATCGCTTCTCGATCCAGCGCGGTCTTAAGATCTAAGAAAGCGATCGCTGTTTAATTTATAAAAGCTATTTTTTGTATTTTATCTATCATTAAATATACTTAAGACGCAAATTTCTAACAGTTATTTTTATCGACTTTATACTGTTTTCATTACTAATTGTGATTGCCATACTAAGAACGAACGATGAATATTTTTAGTATTTAACAGTAGAATATGACAACCAAATTTGGTACGACTGGTAATGATACTCTTGTTGGTAAGAATGGCGATGATTTATTAGAGGGAAATTCAGGAGACGATCTCTTGATTGGAGGTGCTAAGAAGGATTCTTTAGAAGGTAATTCGGGAGACGATATTGTTGCTGGTGGAAACCACGAAGATGTTCTTGCTGGTGGCTCAGGAGACGATGTTATAAGGGGTGGTCATCATAACGATACACTATACGGAGATTCGGGAGACGATTTCTTGCAAGGAGGAAATGATGACGATCTTTTATATGGTGGTTCGGGTAACGATTTTCTAGAAAGCGATCTTGGTCAAGATACTTTGTTTGGAGGAGATGGCGCGGATAGGTTTGTTTTTAACTCTATAGATAGCTTCAGTGTAATTGCTGATTTTAATTCCGAGCAAGGAGACAAAATTATTTTAAATACTGGTACGGGAATTACTGAAGTGGGAGATGTAACTGTTCACATTGGTAGCAGTCATAACAGCATTTCTGAATTTGATAAAATTACTAGCCTGTATGTAGATGGAGAAAGAATTATTGAATTCGATCGAGTTGTCTCTCTACAGGTCGAAGACTTTGAATTTCTTTAGATTTTTATTGTTTTACTATTAATTTTCTTACTGGAATCACTTTTCTTATTAGACTGTGATTTTTTTTTGTATATTTTGCAGTTAAAACTGGGAATCTTTTGGGGCATATACCCACCGCAACTAATGTTTTAGTACATAAGGGGAAATGGGAAGCGGGAAAGCAAATTACGTAATTAATTTTGTTTAAATACTTAAATCTGAAGTTATGCAGTATCTAGAAAATTAAAATTAGTAGTCCAACTTTACGGTAATTCAAAATTGTCTAGACAAGTAACTATAACTAACTCAAATAATTTAAAATGTCCACCATATTTTATTTACAAGGTTATTTAGAGATGCTAAATGTCTATCTTTAGATAGACATTTGATATTTAGGCAATGGAAAAGAAAAAACAACGCAACTTTTTACTGTAAAAAGATTTGACGAAAGTAATTTTAGAAAAGTAAAAGCTTAAATTGCTTGTTAAATAAATGTGAAGCAATTGTAAAGTTGTTATAAAGGTTTCAAGTAACACGAAATGTGTTATGTAATCTACATTACTTTTCATCTACAACATGAGTGATAGCAAAACATTCAACATTGGTATAAAGACAGATTCATCTATAACCGAAGATTGGAATGGAGGATACAAACTAGAAGTAGACATAACAGCTCAATCTGATGCTCAAGACTGGAAATTAGACTTTAAATTGCCCTATAAAATTCGAGACGCTTATGGCGTAGACCTAATGGATAACGATAATGGTAGTTACACCATTAGTAGTCAAAACGAGCGGGTTAATTTGCAAGAGGGGCAATCGATTCAGCCCATCTTTATAGTTGATGACGAAGGGAAAGAGGCATTGATGCCAGAGTTTGACGCTAAAGATTCGATGATGTCCGAATCTATGATGGAACAAGAATCAGAAACTTCACCCAGCAATTATAGCTCTGACAATACTGAAAGTAAATCTATCGAGCAAAAAGTATCCAACTATAGTATTGATGCAAATACATTCATAACCGAAGATTGGAGTGGAGGATACAAATTAGAAGCAGACATAACAGCAAAATCTGATGCTCAAGACTGGAAGTTAGACTTTAAATTGCCCTATACAATTCAAGACGCTTATGGCGTAGATCTAATAGATAACGGTGATGGTAGTTACACCATTAGTGGTCAAAACGGTCGGGTTAATTTGCAAGAGGGGCAATCGATTCAACCCATCTTTATTATTGAGGATAATGGTCAAGAAGCATTAATGCCAGAATTTAAGCTTCAAGGCGCACAGATATCTACCTTGCCTGAAATTGAGGAAGCTACAGATACTCTTCCCCCTGCTGTACTTAGTTCTAATGCAATTGAAGTAGGGTTTAAAAATCATGACAATAATACAGCATACGGCTCTAATGCTCAAAGTAAAGACTGGAATGTAAATTTCTCGTCGGACGATATGGATAAATATGCGGCGATTTCCAATGAAGAGGCTTATTCTGGTAATCAATCCTTAAAAATCACCTACCCTGATGATACTCAATTAAATGCAGGTGCAGGCTGGAAAATTCCCGATGCAAAAGAATATTATCTTTCTTATCAGGTAAAATTTGCGAAAAATTTTGACTTTAATGGCAAATACGACTGGTCTAGTGGCGGAAAGTTACCAGGATTAGGTGCAGACGATCTTTGGAGTGGTGGTATGGATTCTGACGGAACTAAAGGATTTACCTCACGACCTATGTGGAGAGAAGATGGAAGAGCTATTTTATACCTTTATCACATGGATAAGCCAGGTCAATATGGAGAGGATGTTTTACTTAAAGGAAGTGATGGTAAGGAAAACTATTTCGAGCCAGGAAAATGGCACAATATAACCCAAAGAGTCAGAATTAACGATGGCAATCAGTCTAATGGTGAAGTAGATGTTTGGATGGACCAAGAGCAAGTTTTATCTAGAGATAATCTTCAATTTGTGACTAACGGTCAAGAAATTGACACAATGTTCTTCAACACTTTTCATGGTGGAAGCGGAAGTGATTGGTGGCCAGAAAATGATGTTAATGCCTACTTTGACAACTTTGTTGTTTCAACAAATGCTGCTGATGTAGGATTGTAATAAGTAATAAGTATAGAGATAACTGGCGGTATTTACGAGGCGATGCAGGAGCTAGTCCTTTAGGATACTTACTATTATCTCAGATCTTCTTCTTTAGAAAAGCGATCGCTTTTCTTTTTTGTCACCATTTATTTCGTTTTACAGTTTTCTAATCGATCGCTTTTTAATTGATAACACGCCCTAATTTGTTCCTTGGAAGTAACTATCTAGCTATTGACTAACCAATTGCAAATTTAGCAGAAGAGGGGTGGAAGTTTGGCAAAATGACCAAAGTTTTTGATTTTTAACCAAGCAATTATGACTAACTCAAATAACTTAAAATGTCCACCACATCTTATTTATAGGGTTATTTAAAGATGCTAAATATCTATCTCAAGATAGATATTTGATATTTGGGCAATGGAAAAGAAAAAATAACGCAACTTTATACTGGAAAAGGATTTGACGAAAGTAATTTTGGAAAAGTAAAAGCCTAAATTGCTTGTTAAATAAATGTAAAGCAATTATAAAGTAATTATAAAGCTGTTATAAAGGTTTCAAGTAACACGAAATGTGTTATGTAATCTACATTACCTTTCATCTAAAACATGAGTAATAGCAAAACATCCAACATTGATATAAAAACAGATTCATCTATAACCGAAGATTGGAATGGAGGATACAAACTAGAAGTAGACATAACAGCTCAATCTAACGCTCAAGATTGGAAGCTGGATTTAGAGTTGCCCCATACAATTCGAGATGCTTATGGCGTAGACTTAATAGATAACAATGATGGTAGTTACACCATCAGCGGTCAAAATGGGCGGGTTAATTTGCAAGAGGGGCAATCGATTCAGCCCATCTTTATAGTTGATGACGAAGGGAAAGAGGCTTTAATGCCCAAGTTTGACAATAAAGATTCGATGATGTCCGAATCCAAAATAAAATCAGACTCTGAAACTGTGTCAAAAGATTCGATGATGTCCGAATCTATGATGGAACAAGAGTCTGAAACTGTGTCAAAAGATTCGATGATGTCCGAATCTAAGATGGAATCAAGAGCCTAAAACTGCGTCAAAAGATTCAATGATGTCCGAATCTATGATGGAACAAGAATCAGAAACTTCACCCAGCAATTATAGCTCTGACAATACTGAAAGTAAATCTATCAAACAAAAAGTATCCGACTATAGTATCGATGCAAATACATCCATAACCGAAGATTGGAATGGAGGATACAAATTAGAGGCAGACATAACAGCAAAATCTGATGCTCAAAACTGGAAGTTAGACTTTAAATTGCCCTACACAATTCAAGACGCTTATGGCGTAGATCTAATAGATAACGGTGATGGTAATTATACGATTAGCGGTCAAAATGACCAGGTTAATTTGCAAGAGGGACAATCAATTCAACCCATCTTTATTATTAAGGATGATGGTCAAGAAGCATTAATGCCAGAATTTGATACTGCTAATTCAGGAATGGAACAAAAGTTAGAAGAGTCTAAGACTACATTAGATTCTAATTCTACTAACAGCTCTGAAGAAATAGGAATCGACCCCACGGCGAAAAGCCAGGTTATCGTTGCCGATCCTCAAGGTGAATCGGTCGAACAACAAGGAAAATTTTCTTATGGAGAAGCCCTACAAAAAAACTTTCTATTTTTCGAAGCCAATCGTTCGGGAGATTTAGGTCCTTATCATCGTTTAGAATGGCGTGATGATTCTACTTTAAATGATGGTAGTAGTGTAAGTCGCGATTTAGAAGGTGGCTACTTTGATGCGGGAGATCATGTCAAGTTTGGTCAACCGATGGCAGCATCAGTTAATATGTTGGCTTGGGGTGGTGTAGAATACCGCGAAGCATACAAGCAATCGGGACAATTTGATGAATTGCTTGAGGCTGTCAAATGGGGAACAGACTATTTTCTTAAAGCGCATGAAGTCAATGGTGATGGCGAAACGGCTCGCCTTTGGATACAGGTAGGAGAAGGTCAGTACGACCACAAGCTTTGGACAGCTCCCAGCGAGATTAAAGGGGAAACTCCTCGTAATGCTTTTGCGATCGATCCTGGAAGCCCTGGTAGTGATGTTGCTGCCTCAACCTCTGCTGCTTTGGCATCTGCTTCTATGTTGTTTCGCGGTGTAGATGATGAATATGCCGACAAGCTGCTAAAAAATGCCGAGCAATTATTTGACTTTGCCGAAAAACATAAAGGTAAATATTCTGATTCTGTTGATGCTGCCAACCCTTACTATACTAGCTATAGTGGTTATGATGATGAATTAGCTTCTGGTGCAGCCTGGATGTATAAAGCCACAGGCGAACAGTCTTATCTAGATAAAGCTGAGAACTATTTTAAAAATAATGTTGGCGGATTAGGAGACTGGTCTTGGGCAGTAGACGATCATTCCTATGGCGCAGCAGTGCTTTTGGCACAAGAAAGCGACGATCCCTCCTTTAAAGGTATGGTTGAAGATTGGTTAAATAATTGGATTAATGGCAACGAAAACATTCAATACACTGATGGTGGCTTTGCTTTTCGCGCCGAGTGGGGTTCTATACCCGTAGCAAGTTCGGCAGCATTCTTGGCACAACTATATAATGATACGGTCAAAGAGGATAGCCGTTATAGTGATTTTGCTAACAGTCAAGTAGATTATATTCTTGGTGATAACCCTCGCGACTATAGCTACATGATTGGTTTTGGCGACAAATATCCTGAAAGTCCTCATCATCGAGGCTCTTCTCCCAACCTAGAGAATAGTCCTGATGCAGAACAAGAAAACATCCTTTATGGTGCAATAGTTGGTGGTCCTGATGCTGCGGATGATTACGCTCACAATGACAACCGCAATGATTGGGTGACTAATGAGGTAGGAACTAGCTATAATGCTCCTTTTGCTTCTGCTTTAATTCAGCAATACGACGACTTGGGAGGAGATCCTCTTGCCAAATCCGAACTAGATCAGTTGATAGGTGTTGATGCCAACGGCGTTGGAATTTAGTTACCTAATTCATTTGTTTTTTTTCAGTCTAATGACTTGAGCATAGATAATAAAGCGATCGCAAATAATTTTTTATTTGCGATCGCTTTATGCTTTGATTCTGCCTAATTGTTCAAATATAGCAGTTGGCATTTGAATCAAGAGGTAAATAAAAATATATTCTAAAAAAACTAGCTCGATCGCTTTAATTTTGTAATCATAAGGTACGCTATCTAAGTAAAAAGGTTAATGAACCAGACTCTTTCGGGAGTTAACTACTTACGCTTTTCAGCGTTTTTGATAGTAGACCTATAACCTTGAAAGCCTATAGCCAAAAGCTTTTACTATAAAAATGTACCTATATATAAGCAAGGAAGAGAATATATGTCTCTAACTCTTTCGGGAGAACAACAACAGCTTTTTGACCGCAGCCTAGAAACAATTAAGAAAGTTGAAGGTCTTTTTGTGGAGGCGAAGGTACTTTTTCCTGGCTTTAATCCTGACACCGCCATCCTCAAACAGCAGTTAGCCAACCCTTTCTCGATTTTTATCTGTGGAGAGTTTAATGCAGGTAAATCTAGTTTACTCAATCAATTAAACAACCAAGATATAGCTGATGTTGGGTTCTTACCAACTACCCAAGAAATTGAATCCTATAAACCAGAAGGTTTTGGTGGATTGGTTTTTATCGATAGTCCTGGTACAAATTCAATTATCGAACAACATCAAGAATTGACCGAAAACTATCTTCAACAGGCGGATATTATTCTGTTTGTGACTTCGGTTGAGCGTCCTCTTAGTAAATCAGAACAAGATTTCTTAACCTTAGTCGATCGCACTTGGGCGCGTAAAATCATAGTCGCAATTAATAAAATTGATTTAGTCAAGGAAAACGAAGCAAAACAAATTCGAGAATACATCAGTGAAGGATTGAGTAAGATTTTAGCTGAAATGCCTCCTGTATTTGCTATTTCGGCTCAGACTGGGGCGGGAATTGATGAATTAAAAAGTTTCTTGCTAGCGTTTTTAGCTGATGGCGAAAAGGTCAAACTAAAATTGAAAGGACCCCAGAATTCTTTACTGGTGTATTTGGAACAGCTAGAGCAACAAAATCAATCGGTTCAATCTAAGCTAGAGTCCGAAAAAGTCATATTCGATCGCACTTCTCGCAGAATTGAAGAAAGACTAGAAGAATATAATCTTTTGTTTGGTATTTTTCGAGATAACATTGATGACTTGTTTGATAATTTGATTGAAGGGACAAATACCCTAATTGATGAAAACACTTCATTCTTAACTGTTCTCAAAAGAAGAATTACCAAAGAAGATGACTTGCTAGAAGAAAGACTAGCCAAGACTCTCAAAGAAGTTCAGCTGGATAAAAATCTGCAAGAAATATTTAGAGAAGCGACCTCAACTTTCTTGAAATATCGCGATCGCATTGTGCGGGAAGCTAAAGAAGATTTATCGACGGCGATCGACGTATCTGAAGGCGCTTTGACTATTCCTCCCATCAATACAGAAAGGCTGGACGTAGATGATTTTGCAGGGAAAATTAAACACGCAGCCGAAGAAGGTTTAGATAGCTTTTGGCGGTTAGGAATTACCGCTGCTGCTACAGGCTTTGGGGGGCAACTCCTATTTAGCGCAGCTTCTGCTGATGCTACGGCGTTTTTAATTGCTGGCTTGTTTGGCTTGATGAGTTTTAATGCCTTACCCAGACAAAGAAAAAAGGTAAAAGCGGATTTGGAACAAACCTATCGCAATCTGCAAGAAAACTATACTAAAACCCTTAAAGACAGCCTTGCAGCAGAATTGAACAAGTGCTTACAGCAGTTTGCTGATATTATTCGACCCAAGCAAGAAGAATTAACCAACAAAATCGCAGCCAGTCAAACGATCGATAAGGAAACAGCCACAATTAAAGAGGAGATAACTAAGATTACCAAAGATGTAGAGGAGTTGCGTGTAAGTAACAATTAGGGATAAAGGCTTAGAACTGAGATTACCTAGCAAGATCTTTTGTAGGGTGGGTAAAAACTAAACACAAAGACAAAACAGTCGAACTGTAAACTTTACCCACCTATGCCCCAATCAAAAAATTGAGTGGAGTTTACCAATCCCACATTACGGGATTATCATCCAAACGATCTGTTACCTGTCTGCCAATTTTATCGATCTGCTTTATTTCATCAGAAGATAAATTAACGGAGGCTGCTTTGGCATTATCCTTTGCCTGTTCGGCATTTCTTGCCCCTGCGATCGCCTGAGCTTGAGGTTGAGCAATCAACCAAGCTAAGGAAAGTTGTGCCAAGGTGCAGTCGTGGCTTTTGGCGATGGGTCGAAGTTCGTCCAAGGCTTTTTGAGCGCGTTCAAAGTTTTCGCCTTGAAACAGGACATTAGCACTACGATGGTCGTCTTCATCGAATTGATGACCAAGACCAAATTTACCTGTAAGTAGTCCCTGCGCCATTGGGGAATAAGCCAAGATAGAAATATTGTTGTCTACACAATAAGACCCTACCTCTTTTTCTATTTTGCGCCAAAACAGCGAGTAGGGTGGTTGCAGACTATCAATTCTGCCATACTGGGCAGCTTCTTCTAGTTGAGCGCGGGAGAAATTGGAAACCCCAATGGCTCTAATTTTACCGTCTGCTTTTAGTTTGTTTAAAGCTTTCATAGTTTCTTCAATTGGCACTGCTTCACTATTAAATGAGCCAGAAGGCCAATGAATTTGATACAAATCTAAATAGTCAGTGTTTAGATTTTTCAAAGAGCGATCGCAGGCTTCAATCACCCGATCGTATTGCAGATGGTTGGCAAATACTTTAGAGGCATAAACTAAGCGATCGCGGAGATCGGACACGGCTTTAGCTATAACCTGTTCTGAATGCCCCGTACCATATACTTCTGCGGTATCAATGGTTGTAATTCCCGCATCAACCGCAGCCCTAATTGCAGCAATACTTTCATTATCATCAATTCCCGACCACATCTTTTGACCTGCTTGCCAAGTCCCCATTAGGATAGGTGTGATTTGAATATCCGATGTTCCAAGCGATCGCGTTTTCATAATCTATAAAATATTTCTGCTTATTTATCAATACCACATAATTACTTTTTCAAAATCCACTCTTTGTATTGACGAGGTGCATTTTTCAAAGCTTCGGTTATCTCTTTATTATCTTTAAACTCTACCTGAGATAAATGAGACGTTTCGACATAGACTTTGATTTCGTCTTCCTCGAAAGCACCAGGGAATAACGGTTATACCATCATCAGTTTTGATAATATAATTCTTTTCTCCACTAGGAGAATCATTGATTTCCAATTTTCTTTGACTCATAGGTATTTGACCCTGACATAAAATTAGTGACAGGCGATCGCACCATTTCATAAACTGATAGGATGATTGGGCTTCTTCTTTACTAATGCCTAATTCTTTGCGCCATAGCTTTTGTCGTCTTTCTTGTTCTTTAACAAATTGAACAATATCATCTGAGTCACTGCCTTGATTCAAAAAACAAGTGTGCATTGAAGTCAACAAAGCTACCCAACGTCCGCGATATAGTGACTCTTGAATATGTTTAGTTAAATGTTCTACAGATGTTTGTCCTTCTTGAGTAAAGTCTTTGGGCGCACCCGCTTCGGTTAATTGATCTTTTTCCCATTCTTTTTCTAAATCGTCGTGATGGGAAATGGCAGCAATAGTATCGGTGATGCGTTGTGGTGAGTCTGCTTGATTCCAGTGGGCTGCAATTTGGGCTGCGAGTAGGGCGTGGGCGCGATGGTAAATGATTTCCCAGCCATCTTGTTTCATATTTACGATCATTGTTTTTTATTCTTTTATTTAATTGATTTGATATTGGCTAAAACGTACTGTTTAACTAAGGGAGTGGCACGACTGACAATTGTTTCCATAATTTCCTTGTCTCCTGCTGTCCAGTGACGGGGACGATCGAATACGCATGGCTGCCAAATTCCCCATAATTGATCTGATTCACAAAGATGTCCGTGAATTAATGCCCGATGTCCAAATGCTTCGGCTTCAAATTCGCTGTTAACTATATCTGGATCTGCTGTTTCCACATCCTCCACGTATATAGAAGGTTTGCAGTTTAAAGCAGCAGCAAACATCGGATCTTTGGCTTCTAAATCTTCGGGCTTTTCTAATTCCCATTCATTGCTGCTAACATCTTCTACATCAGGATTGCGACAGTAGCAAAAAGCTGCCTGTCCGTAACGACTTTCGGGGTCACGGACGTACAAGAAACAGCGGTCTACCTGGAGGATAATTGCGATCGCCTGGGTGATTTCTGCCAAGATGCGGTCGGGTTTTTCCTGCGTTTGCAGAATTGATTCGATGTCAAAAATTGATTTATTATTCATTATTTGAATATCGACTTCACCGTAGATTCAATCGTGCCTTTAGCATCTTCAATTGCAGTTTTGATTGGCTGTTGCTGCTGCAAAAATACGCGGGCGCAGTTGCGTCCAGGCATCCCTGAAATAGACCCTCCTGGGTGAGTCCCCGCCCCTGTCAGATATAGTCCGTCAATGGGGGTAGTGTAGTTAGCTATTTCTGGTAAAGGACGGAAAAATAGCATCTGATCCAGGGTCATATCAATGTGATAGTAATTACCTTTGTATGCCCCCAAACGTTCTCCTAACTCGGCAGGACTTTCTACCCGACGGGCAATAATTGCGTCTTTAACATTGGGTGCATAGTCAGCCAGCTTATTAATTACCTTGTCTGCAACCTGATTTTTGAGTTCATGAGTCCAGCCAGTACCGTTTAAACCCGTTCCTTCTTTTCCATGAATTTGATAGGGGGCAAAGAATTCAATCCACATAGTATGTTTGCCTTCTGGGGCTTGAGAAGGATCTAATACTGTAGGAATGTCTAGGTACATCGAAGGGTTTTCGTCGGGTATCTTACCCATAGAAGGTAGGGCGTGGGCTTCTTCTACATGGTGTACCGAGTCGGCAATTAAAATTGAACCGATATTGTATTCTTCCTTATGATTGTGATGTTCAAATACGGGTGCTTCGGACAAGGCGCAGTCTATTTTTAAAATAGTCTCGTTGTTATTAACAATTCGTCTATCCAGTCTTTCTCGTAAATTAGGATCGGCTGCTTGACTTGCTTCGATGGGAATCATGTTTAAGAACAAACGACGAGCATCAATATTAGAGATCACCGCAGTCTTTGCCCGATATTCTTCACCGTTGCTGGTTCTTACTCCTTCTGCCTTGCCGTTATTCCCAATTAAAACAGATTCTACAGAGCGATCGCATAACACTACTCCGCCTTTCTCTTCTACTAATCTAACTAATGCTTTGGTTAATGCTCCCGTACCACCGCGAGGTCTTGCCATACCTGGGTTGTGACGCATGGACATCATCATCGAACCGATTCCGATAGTCTTTTGGGAAGGAGGCGCACCAAATTCGGCTGCGAGTCTAGCTAAAGGTGCTTTAAGAAACTCCGAATCAAACCAATACTGAAGACTATCCTGGGGGGAAGTCAACATGGTACGAATTAAGTCTAGGGTTTTGTCTACACCGCCAACAGTTGATAATAAGTCCTGAATATTTTTAATACCGTAGTTGCCAGCAATATCTAATATCGACTTTGGTGGTGCGTTAAATATGGGAGTAATGCCTTTGGTTAGACGTTGCCAAAAATCAATAAACTCGCGATATTTATCTGCATCTCTTTGATTAAATTTAGCGATTGAACCACAGGTTTTTTCAACAGATTTGTGTGCTAAAAAATATTTGCCGTCAGGATGGGGACAGAAGGTAACTGGGTCGCAATAAAGATATTCTAGACCGTATTTATGCAATTCTAATTCTTCTGCCACAGGTCCTAAATGGATAAACTCATGGTCGATCGCACAAAGGTTAAACTTAAATCCTGGTGCTTCTTCGGGCATCGCCTCTTCAGTAGTTGCACCACCGCCAGGAATAGCACGTTTTTCTAATAATGCTACGCTATAGCCTGCTTTGAGTAGATAAGCAGCGCATACCAATCCATTATGACCAGCACCGATAATTACTACGTCGTATGTCGGCATAATTCTAATATTTTGTTTAATAATTACTTTATAAATCTTAGAAAGATGTTGCTAGGAAGGCTATCTGTCATGGGAAAGATATAGTGATTACTCTTGGCAAGAGATACAATACCATGTCCTACTTTCTGCTGATAGTGATTGCGTCAAAGTCTGGTTCGTATTCTACTTTGCGATCGCTAATCATCGCCAAAATGAGAAGATAGAAAAATATAGAGCGATCGCGTTTTTTCTTGAGAATTATTTTTAGTATTTAATAGTAGCTTGGATTTTTTTTATGTATGGAATTGGTCAGAACTTGCAATATAAATTTAGAAAAAAATCGATTGGCAAATCTGCTGGTATATTAAAATGTGATGTGGTCGCGCAATCAAGATATTCGTGTTCAATCGCAGCTAATTCTCTTATATTTGGCTAAAGCAACATCTAGTTTTAAAGCTTTGAAAAAGTTATCTACAGCTTTTTTAAAAACTATATAGCTCGTCAATCTTTTACAAACTGACTATTAAATCAGTAGACATCTTGCACAACAAAATCAGTAGTATGTCATAAAAACGGTCATTATATGCCCTGAAGTGAAGGTAAGGCAATTGCCGCAAGCTTTTGATGTTTCCTCAAAAGACACGATCGCAACTATACGCCTTCCTTATTTCAACCCAAGGTAATTAAATCGATCGATACTATCAGCTCAACAATTCTGTGTTTTAATATTTTATTTATGGGTAGCATCAAAATATTTTCCTAGAATTTCGCTAATTATAGAACGATATTCTTCTGTGGCATTTATCATCTTCCCAGTCAATAATACTTACAATACTAAATAATATTATTACATCTATAGATAGGTGTGGATAAAATATATTTCTGATATTTTAAAAATATAGAATAATCTAAAACAATAAATGAATACTGTTTGGTATAAAACGATAATACTAGGGTTGCTACTGATGTTTATCTTTGCTCCCTTTGCTGGCTTTGCCCCATTACTTTTGGTGCTTACAATCTCCAGTTTTTATTGGTTCATAACTTCAATAGTAAAAGTATTGGTTTTTGGAGAGGAAAGCAAAGCTGCCGACTATGAAAATGGCTAGTTCGTAATGGATTTGTACACATTAAAAAGCGATCGCCTTGTATATTTATATTAAAGAGCGATCGCAATGACAGCAATGGAACGAAATGAGCGAATAAACTTAGACATTTTTATTTTTTATTTCTGACAATTAAACAAGCTAAATAACATTATCAAACTATAATAATTTAGCTTATGAAAATATTTAATAATATATTATTCATCTTTGCTTCGTACTTAAGATAGATAATATATTACTTTAAATATATAAAATGTTGGCAAAAAAAAGACCGATTTACACGGTCTAAACTCTTTATTTAATTAAATGAAAATATTTATTTTTCTTCTACGTACATTTCTGGTTCGACGGCGAAGTTATTGATTTTTCCAGCCTCGTCAATTACATAACCTTCTGTAGTATCAATCCCAGTACCTTCTTCTTGTTTCTTCGCAGCTTCAATATTCTCTTCGTTTAATTCCTTGTCTGCACCAGAAGGAATAACCATATCAGGAGGATTAACGGCTGTAGTTTGTGCCATTTGTACGCCGATTTGATTGCCAGGCGCACCTTTTCCTGGTTCTGCTTGTTCGGGATTAGTTTTAGGTACTACTTTATTTTCTTTGTTGTTTTCCATAATATTTTTTATTTTTTGTCTACTGATAATCTACTAGCTTCATGATGGTTTTACATCTATCACTAGTAATAAAGCTCATTGAACACTTATCTTTGATTGCTCGATCACTAAAAAGATAAATGCTCAACGATCAATGCTCGCCCCCGACAATAACCTTATGCTTGGGGTATCCTTTTGGACAACGCGGGAAACCTGCGAGACCGAAGGGAATCCTTTAGGGCAAAAGTTTTGCACCACAAGGGTATAACATCTCGCAATGCTCAATGACTAATGACTATTTAGCCTCCACGCATTGTTCCTGCATTATTTTCGCGGTTGCCGATAGGATCGCTCTTTTCTTTATCTGTCCCAATAATATTTCCGCGATCCACATTAGAATTTTCGATGGATACCCAGTTTCCATCTTTATCTTCTTTGTAGCTATTTTTAACTGAATCCCAAGCTACTTTAGTGGCATCTTTTTCATCCATGCCATTATCGGAAACTGCATTATATGCAGTCATAAATAATTGTTGCCCATGTTTAGGTAACTTTTCTGTAACCTCTTGAGGTAAATCTTCTAATTGTTGATAAGCCATATTCTATGTTTAGTAACTAACTCTTACACTATTATCAAAGCAAACTTTTATTCAACAGCAAATCAATCATAAGTTGTAAAAAAATATTTTATTTGCTCCATCTAAAGAAGGAACATAAATACCAAAATTAGTCGTAGAATTTAAGCATCAACTATTAGCCATTAGCAAAAATGAATGATATTTCTGTCTGCACCATCTATGCTAAAAGAAAATTACATCTGATAAATTTACTCAAAGGATTGGCTAATTCCACGACACCATTCAATGAGCTAATTATTGTGACTATGAATGATGAATTACCAGATTTACTAACAGTGTCTTTCCCGATTAAAACAACAGCTATAAAGACAAATAATATTTTTTTACCTTTAGCAGCAGCCAGAAACAAAGCAGCAGATTTAGCAACAGGAGAGAAGCTAATTTTTTTAGATGTAGACTGTATTAGCCATCCAAATTTAGTTCAAACTTTTAATCGTCATTTAGATAGGGAAGATGCACTATATCAAGGTTCAGTTCGTTATTTAGCTTCAGGTTGGCAACAAAATCGATGGACTTATGATACTTTACAAAAACAATCTCTACCTCATAGATTGCAGGGAGAAGAAGTTATCGGTCAGAATAAAAAATCTCATCCTTATGAACTGTTTTGGTCTTTGTGCTTTGGAATTAGAAAAAAAAGTTTCTTAAGTATTGGCGGTTTTGATGTGGGTTACGAAGGTTATGGCGGTGAAGATACAGACTTTTCTTTCGCAGCGCGATCGCATTTAATACCATTATATAAAATTAGTCCTTTAGCCTATCATCAGTTTCATCCTTCTTACAATCCTCCCCTAAATCATTTGGCTGAGATTGTTAGTAACGCTCGGGTATTTTATCAAAAGTGGGGAATTTTGCCGATGGATAAGTGGCTTAGGCAGTTTGCAGATATGGGATATATTAAACTACAAGATAATCGAATAGAAATAATTAGATATCCTACAGAATTGGAAATCAAAGCCTGCATTAAAGACTGCTGAATCTGTTACCGAATTGACCTTATTTTTTATTTCAAACTGGATAAGGTTTAATTCAAGCTAGTTGCAGAAAGCTTTGTATATCTGTGCCAATTGTTCAACAATTTTACTTCAGACTCAATTTCTTTTGCTGCTGATACAGCACCGTCATCAGCCATAATTTCATTCCATTTATTCGTATCGGACTGCTTCAGCCTTTGTAAAATATCTTCTAGGGAATTATTGGAGGGAAAATTGTCCATTACAATACACAAACCTAGTCTGAATAACGATTTCGCTTTAACTTCTTGTTCATCAAATGGTCTGGCTTCAGGAATACATATAAAGGGTATTTTTGCTGTACCAATTTCCATCACGGTATTATGTCCTGCTGATGCGATCGCAACATCCGCAGCTTTAAGATATAAATAGGTATCCTCGCACCATCCCTCAACAGATATATTATCAGGAACAATATGACAGTTTTGTTCTGTCTTGCCTACAACCAACCATAACCATTCTGGAGTGGCTAAGGCTGCTTGGGCAATTGTAGATAAGGAATGCTTTGCCCCTCCTTTGCCATTAAGTACTAGGACTACCTGTTGTTGGGGTGATATATTTAGTTTCTTCCTGGCAGTAGATCTATCTAAAACACGACCAGAATAACGAGAGAAACCAAGGGAATAAATTGTTTTTGTCTGTATCCAACTAGGTGTACTTCCGTATTCCAGAATATGAGGAAAGGGTGCAAACAGTTTGTATGCTGCATCATAACCAGCCAGATGAGGATAGTCAGTGCGATCGCCATGTTGACGGACTGCAATAACTGGTACACCCAAAAATCGCAAATATTGGCTTATTTCTGCCGATACATCGACAATTACTGCGGTAGGATTATTTTGAGCTACCCAATTACTCAGCATCACTGCTCTTTGTTGGTAGGCAGCACTATAATAAGGCGCATAGTGGAAAGAGTAGGTTTGACAGTCTTGATTTATGGGCAAGTCTGGAACATACTCTACCTTATCGGGAGGCAAATCTAATAGCTGGTAGTTGTTTACTCCGTCCCAGTTGTTTTGACTAACGCCAGTGCCGATGAAGGTGATGGGGATACTGAGGTGTCGAGCAATTGCTTTTGCTCTTTGAGCGTGTCCTTTACCGTGGAGGTGAACGTAGTAGCCAAGGTGCATATTTTTTTCTGATTGTGTTGGCTGATGGTCTTTTTGAAAGATTCGACGTATTTATCTAAAGTATTTTCAATACAAAAACGTTCTAACACCAGTTTTCTACAGGAATAGCGGGAAAGACGTTTGGCTTGCTTCATTGCTTTAGCCATTGCATCAGTATCATTAGGAGGGACTAAAATACCAGTTTGACTATCCAATATTTCTGACATCGCACCACGGTTGAACGCTACAACAGGAGTGCCACAGGCTAGACTTTCAATTACTACCAAGCCAAAAGGTTCAGACCATACGGGAGTACAAAGAGTCATTGCAGCAGACTGTAATAGTTCGACTAATTCCTTTTGTTTGAGATGTCCGACGTATTCAACCCATTTACCCAAGTGGGGTTCAACCTTTGATTCAAAATACTCACGATCGTCAATCGAACCAGCAATAACTAGTTTGATTTTCGCTTTTTTAGCAGCCTCGATCGCCAGATGCGTGCCTTTATCGGGGGTAATTCTACCCGACCATACCGCGCAGTTACGATGATAAAAAGGTGAATAAGCAAATGCTTTAGTGTCTACGCCATTGTGAATAGTGTCCAAGCGATCGCTGTTTATACCCCACAGTTTAGTGTTAAAGTCAGAAATAGAAATATAGTAACCCCGCTTTTTTCTTTCGCGATATCGCACTGCACTCGTGAAGCGAGAGAAAGGAGGAGTGTGCAAAGTGGTGACTAAAGGTGCGGACAAACGATCTTCTAAAATAATTGGAAAGTAGTTTAAAGAATTGTCGTGTATTAAATCAAAATCCTGAGTACTCAGGTAATCCATGATATTTAGATATGCTTCGTGAGACTCTTCACCATGATTACCACAAAAAGAAGTATCTAATATTGGCTCTAAGGATAGGTTTAAACTGCGATCGCTATCAGGATGACCAAATAATGTTACCTCACATCCTCTTGTTTCTAACCCTTTGATTAATGTATAAGTAAAACGTTCAATCCCTCCTGCAAACGGTTCTTTGATGGGAAATCTACGATGTCCTAAAACTGCTATTTTCATTACTGCGATCGTTTTAACTTAATTTTTGATGGTAGGTCAATTTAGCTGTTGTTTATTTGTGTAAAAGATATAGACAAATTAAAGTCATCTTTAATAAATAGCTTTTATAAACTTATAATGTGTCAATTTCCTAAGCGGTTGAGACATCATAGATGTATAAATACTCCCTACTAAGTTGATAACAATTTTTCGCTCCTTAATATATCCGTCGAAGTAAGGATATTAGGCTTTTGGAATGAATATATCTTTGGTATGAAGGTGAAAGATATTTTTTATCTTAAATATCTCTTAAGATAGGTTATTAAATAATTTGAATCAAAGAAAAATCAGCTTCACCAAAATGAACGCTAAAGGCTACCTGAAGGTTTTCTAAGGATTTTACTAACCAAGGTGCTTGATCTTCTGATACGGCTTCATAATGGGAAAATAGAATCGAAAATCTTTGTTCTAGATATGGCTTTACCTTCCCACACAGCAACACTAGTTTTAACAACAAACCAATTGTCCGAACTTCTCCCAAGTAAGTGATTAAGTCTAAATAACGTTCGTGGTTGAAATTACTTTTACCATCAACCACTAAAAACTTAAACAATTGACAGTAGGTACGCATAGTCAAGAATTCGTCCAATTCTCGATGCTCAAACTCCGTCATAGTGTTTTGAAGACAGTCGTATAATTTATCATTAAATCGACGTTTGCCAAAACGAGAGTCTACTCCAGAGATTATGTATTCATATAAATCATCTTTAAATTCTTTATATGAGCGCGTTTGAGTTGTATGAACTAAAAATTGTTGTGATAGGTCGTAATAGCTTTTATTATCATCTACTTTACCCATATAATGACGTAAGGCTCGGTCTAGATCGCGATCGCTCAACAGAGTGGGATTTTCCACCTTTTGAATCAGTCTTTTAGGAATTTTAGTTTTATTAGCTGCTTTGTATTTTTTAACCAGTCGAGCAAGTCTTACTCGATGAGTAATATATTGAGAAAGGTTTAGTTCATAGTTTGATTGAATTCCCGCTTGAATACTTTCTACTGTTTGTTGAAATTCATCAGTGCTACCTTCGGTTAACAGGCAGTGTTGATGAAGATAGGGATAACGCTGGATTAAATCGCCGACAGAATTACTAATAACTTCAATGCGCTGAGGGCGACGATCTTCAGGCTCTAAGCTACCGTCAATTAAACGAGCAAGACGCTGGAGTCGGACAAAATATTCTGTAGAGAGGAAGTCTTTGATTAGCTGTCTTTGTTTTCTAGCATGGCGAGAAACAGCACCCCCTGGAGGTAAAGCTCGTTCTAATAAGCAAACTAATTCAATAATTTCAATTTTACAATTAGGCTGCATTTGCCAACGATTGACTATAATATGGCAGCAACGGTTCAAAAACAAAGGAAATTCTGCCTCTGTGCCATTTTCAATTATGCTTTCTAAAGCTATGCGAATACGACCATCTTGATATCCTGTCGCTTTAATAAATAAGTGATTAAATCTTTCTAATACTTCAATTGGAGATTCGGATTTAACACAATACAGCAAATGGTCATAAATTTCCTGCTGTAGCTCTTTTGTTGAATGAGAGGCTCTTTTACGTTGATTTATAACCATGGTTGATTGTCCTCTTTCAGCTTTAAATTAATAAAAAATAATAAAAATAATATCGATTGGTTAAAATTTAAAAATAATTACTCGTTATTAAATAATAAAGCTTTGACTTAAATAATGCTGTAAATTTTCAATTAAGATTTTCCACAATAGCTGTTAGTATATACACTCAAACTATTTAGTTCAAACTCCAAACAAAAGCACATCTAAGTGTTTTTTCCCGTACACAACACCATGACAAACTATTTTTCCCTATCTAACCTAAGTGAGATTCTCAGCATTAAACCTGTATTTGATGGCAATTCTTCTGTTTTAAATAGCTCTGTGGTAGGTGTTGCTACAGACACCCGTACAGTAAAAGAAGGAGAAATTTTCGTCGCACTGGTAGGAGAGAATTTTGACGGACATAACTTTGTTGATGCGGCGATCGCCAGAGGTGCGATCGCCATAATTGTCGATCGCCAATTGGAAACTAAAAGTGTCCCTCAGTTTATAGTTTCAGATACCTTGGAAGCCTATCAAAAAATTGCTCGATGGTGGCGCGATCGACTTGATATACCCGTGATTGGCATAACGGGATCTGTGGGAAAAACCAGTACTAAAGAATTGCTGGCTGCGGTGTTGGGTACTCAAGGAAAAGTACTCAAAACACAGGCTAACTTTAATAACGAAATTGGTGTACCCAAAACTTTATTACAGATTACTCCAGAACACGATTATGCAGTAATTGAAATGGCAATGCGAGGGAAAGGAGAAATTGCTTTACTGACTGATATAGTTCGCCCGACTATTGGAATTATAACTAACGTGGGGACGGCTCATATTGGTCGTTTAGGTTCGAGAGAAGCGATCGCCGAGGCTAAATGCGAACTTCTGGCACGGATGCCCGAATCTAGCGTAGCTATTTTAAACTACGACAACCCCTTATTAATTGATACGGCGAAAAAAGTTTGGCAAGGAAAAACCATCACCTACGGTATGACAGGGGGAGATATTCAAGGAGAAATAAACGGAGATCGTATTAACGCCTTGGGAAAAAGCTTTTCTTTACCACTACCAGGAGAACATAATGCCAGCAACTATTTAGCAGCCATTGCAGTTGCACAGGTATTAAACATCGATCTAGCTACCTTGACTTCAGGAATCAAGGTAGAATTACCCAAAGGGCGATCGCGTCGTTATGATTTACCCAATGATGTAGTCGTGCTGGATGAAACCTACAATGCAGGTTTAGAGTCAATGCTGGCTGCGGTACAAATGCTCAAAGAAACCCCAGGCAAGCGTCATATTGCCGTATTAGGTACGATGAAAGAGTTGGGAGAATATTCTCCTCAATTACACCGTCAGGTGGGAGAAAAAGCTCAGGAATTAAAATTAGACTTGTTATTAATATTGGCTGACGAACAGGCAACTCAAGAGATAGCTAAGGGTGCAGCGAATATTGCAACGGAATGCTTCAGCGATCGCGCTAGCTCTAACCAATAAATTAAAACAGGTGATGCGATCTGGCGATCGCATTTTGTGCAAGGCTTCTAATTCTGTAGGCTTAGATCGGGTAGTTGAAGACTTGATTACCAATTAACTGTACAGATAAGGCGTGCCTTATCTCTTCCACGCTATTCTATAAAAACAAAAACCGATACGTCAATTTTTAATGGTCAATAGCCAATCTCCATCTAACTCCCAGCGGAAAAATGCCATAGTCCAATCTTCTCTTGTTGGAAGAAAATAATTCCAATTGGGCGATCGCAGATAGTGCCAAACTATACAACATCGAAGGTTGGGGAGAACCGTATTTTGGGATAAACGATCGCGGAAATGTGACTGTTTCTATTCCTGGTAAAAAAGGAAATAGTTTAGACTTGGCTGAGTTAGTCGAGTCTTTGCAAGCACGTAATCTAAACTTACCTTTGTTAATCCGTTTCCCTGACATTTTGGCCGATAGGATGGGAAGACTGCAACACTGTATGGAACAGGCGATCGCTCGTTATGGCTATTCGGGACACTATCAAGGTGTTTTTCCGATTAAATGCAATCAAAACCGTCATTTAATTGAAGCTGTAGTGCATCACGGTAAAACCTATAAATTTGGCTTAGAAGCTGGCTCAAAACCAGAACTAATAATTGCTTTAGCAAGTCTGCCATCGACACCAGAACAACCTTTATTAATGTGCAATGGTTATAAAGATCGAGAGTATATTGAAACTGCTTTGTTGGCGACAAAACTAGGTCAAAAACCGATTATTATTATCGAACAACCCCAAGAGTTAGATTTAGTCTTAACTGTCAGTCAAGAATTAAATATCAAACCCGTACTGGGAGTACGGGCAAAGCTTGATACCAAAGGGATTGGTAGATGGGGTAATTCCACAGGCGATCGCGCTAAATTTGGCTTGACTATCGCTGAAATTTTACAAGTAACACTACAGTTAGAGGCTAGTAGTAAATTAGACTGTCTGCAACTGTTACATTTCCATATTGGTTCGCAGATATCTGCTATTGGAGTGATTAAAAATGCCATTCGTGAAGCTAGCCAAATTTATGTCCAATTAGCGAAGCTAGGGGCAAATATGCAGTATCTCAATGTAGGGGGTGGTTTGGCAGTAGATTATGACGGTTCAAAAACTAACTTTCCTGCTTCTAAGAACTACAATATGCAGAACTACGCTAATGATATTGTGGCTCAAATTAAAGATGCTTGCGACCAAGGTGATGTTGTTGAACCAACTTTAATTAGTGAAAGCGGTAGAGCGATCGCATCCCATCAATCGGTGTTAATCTTTGATGTGTTAGGCACTAGTAACATATCTCGCCCGAATATTTCTCCTCCACCAGAAGATGCACCTTTAGTGATTAAAAATTTCTGGCAAACCTATCAGGCGATCGATGCCACCAACTTTCAAGAAAGTTATCACGATGCAATTCAATTCAAACAAGAGGCTTTGAGTTTATTTAACTTTGGCTACTTGAGTTTAGCTCAAAGAGCAACAACAGAAGAATTATATTGGGCTTGTTGCTATAAAATTGTGGCAATAATCGATCGCTGTGACTATATTCCTGATGATTTAGAAAACTTCGCCGAGACAATGGCATCTACTTACTATGTCAACCTGTCAATCTTTCAATCTGTTCCCGATGCTTGGGCGATCAATCAGCTATTTCCCATTATGCCAATTCATCGTCTCCACGAACAACCAACTATTAAAGGAACTTTAGCCGATATCACCTGCGACAGCGATGGCAAAATTGATCGCTTTATTAATCCTAAAAAAGCTAAAAGCCTTTTAGAATTGCATTCATACGATGATTCCCAGCCTTACTATTTAGGTATGTTTCTTGTCGGTGCATATCAAGAAGTCATGGGTAATTTACATAATCTTTTTGGCGATACCAACGTAGTGCATATCAAAATAGATCGCGATGGTTATCAAGTAGAATCTGTAGTGCAGGGAGATACGATTAAAGAAGTCTTGAATTATGTGCAGTATGACAGCAAGGATACGATCGAAATCATGCGCGATCGCACTGAAAAAGCCTTGCAGAATAATACGATTACTTTAAAAGAGGCGCAAAAACTACTACAAAACTATATCAGCACTTTAAATCAATCTACTTATTTAAAATAAGATTAAATATTATATTGGCGATCGAGAATTAGCTGAAGATGAGGATAATAAGGGGATCTCATTTACTGCCTAAAACAAAAATACTTATCTAACCATTGTTCATACCAATCTAAAAAACTAAGATTTAAAAGAATATAACCGCCTTCTACAACGTCAGCATTGAACCAAACTTGCCCTCTTGTTGCACCAGTAATCACTAAAAAATAACAATAGCCACATCCTTCTAAAGAAATCGTTATTGTTCCTGCGGTTAAATAGTCATAAACCCTATCGCATTCTGATTGTGGAATCTCACCGCGATCGCACTTTTCTCCTAGTTCTAAAATATAGGGATCTCGATCGGGATTATAAGTAGATATATGAGTAAATGGAATTTTTAATAAATCTCGTTTTAGCCTCTCTTTTCTTTTGACTTCATTGAAGTACATTAAGGAATCTTGTAGAGGTAACAACTTCTTCAATAGTAATTGGGGGATAGAAGTAAAAGTTGTTTTTTTGGCTGAAGGTTCTAATTTATGAGGTTCTCGTTTAATTTTCTGTATTTTCTGTTTAATAAGCGCAATTTTGAAGTTTAAATCATTCATACTACTTTGCTGTATGATCTAATTGAAGAATACGCATTAAAAATCAATAATAAGTAATCAGTTTAAAAACTTCGGTCTAGCCTCGCCATTACTGGTTAAAATATCCGACAAATACTGCCACTTTTCTCCTTCAATCAAACCAATAATTTCATCCAAATTATCTCGATAACTGTAAAGCGATCGCAATAATTCCTCTCGATTATATTTTGCCATCATTACCCCCAATTCAGCATTTCCTCCTCCCACTCGACTAGTATCCCGAAACCCCGAACTAGCCAAGATTTGTGCTAATTCCAAAGTATCTGGTTCTTCTTGCAGACAGGCTTTAATCAAACTAGCACTCACCATCACGGGTAAATGAGAAATCCAGCTAACGGCGCGATCGTGTATCTTGGCATCACAGATATAGGGAATAGCATTTAAATCTAAGGCGATCGCTTTTAGTTTTTCTACATTCTCAGGCTTACTTTGGGCGGTGGGAGTAAACACATAAGCTGCATCTGTAAACAAATTAGATAGTGCTGCATCAATACCACTATAAGCTGTTCCCGCCATTGGATGTCCCCCAATAAAGTTTGACCATAGTTTGCTACAGTTTTGCACTATGGGATATTTTACCGAGCCAACATCAGTAATAATGGTGTCAGGTTTAATGTGGGGAATGACTTGCTCGATTGTTGATGCGATCGCAGCAATGGGAGTACAGATAATAATTACTCTCTGCATCTTGCAAAGCCTCTAGCTTCGTACTTACACAATCGGCGATACTCCTTTCTAAAGCAATTTGGCAAGTATGTTCCTGACGAGATATACCAATAATATAGTGTCCTTGCGATCGCAAATCCAATCCTAATGAACCGCCAATCAAACCCAAACCAACAATACCAATTCTCACGATTAATTATTCTTACTCAAGATTTATAGTCTGCGATCGCAATTTTTATTACCTAACGATTTAAAGACTAAAAAATTACTCTTTTTACTATAGGTCACTCAAAGCCATCAAGACTCATCTTTATGTAAAGAGTTTCAAACAATAAATAGTCAATGATCGATTGTGGGTGCGCGATCGCTTTCTCTATTAAGGTGAGTAAATTATCCTTATCACGCATGAATATCGTTAGTAAAATAAAGTATGGTTCGGAGAATCCATAGTCGAGCGATAGCTTTGTTTTGAAAAATCAATAAATCCTGCCAATTCGATTCAAACGCAGAATCAATACGTTTAAATTCCGTGATAATTACTTCATCCCATTTGTTCTGTGAAGCTGCTTTTAAAATATCGAGAGAAGCAACAATATGGAAATCTTGATAATCAAAGACGACTCGACATATTTCATCCGAAAAAATGCGATCGGGTGTGTGACTTTTTAAAAGTTTAAATAAGGTAAGTGCTTCTTCTTTATACGAGAAAATTTTCATAAATTAAATAGCGATCGTATCTTGATAAAAAAAATAACCCGAATTAAGCAAATTACTCTTTCAACAACAGTTTGGTTGCCTATCAAATTGCCTTTAATAATTAGAGTTCAATAATTAATATATTTTCTGACTTCGACTATTTTTAGATTGGAATAATGAATATTATTTTATATGTAAAGAAATGCAAAGAAGATATAAAAAAAATACGATAATTACTAAGACAAGTTAAAGATTGCTAGACAATAGTGGGGATCATTCTAGGATAGCAATCGGCAACCAATAAAAAGGAGAGTTTTATTGTCAAGAAATTTTAAGCAAGGTAAAAACATATATCTATAAAAATGTTTTTTTAAACATAATCGTTGAAGCTTGGAGTTTTAACGAAATAAATCTATAAGTTTCCTTCTCTTCCCATAATACATGGCTGTAAACTGTTCAAATCAATTCCCAATTTCTTAGTCCTTATATTTAACATCAACATTATTTAGGAAAATCTATGACCGCAACCGTCGATAGACAAGCACAGGATAACCAACAGCCAGAACAGAAAGCTGGACCTCGTAAAATTGGTGTCCCCAAAGAAATATATCCCAATGAATGTCGTGTTGCAGCCACACCCAACACGGTTAAAAAACTGCAAAAATTGGGCTTTGAAATCCTAGTAGAAAGTAATGCAGGTGCATCTGCCAACTTCACCGATAAAGCTTATGAAGAAGCAGACTGTAGGATTATTAATGATGCAGCCTCTTTATGGTCAGAAGCAGATATCATCCTCAAAGTTCGCGCACCTGAAGATTCAGAAATCGAAGTGATGCCCGAAGGTAAAACTATTATTAGCTTTATCTGGCCAGCACAAAATGAAGAATTATTAAACAAGCTAGCAGATCGCAAGGCGACAGCGATCGCCATGGATGCAGTACCTCGTATCAGTCGCGCACAGAAGATGGACGCACTGTCTTCAATGGCAAACATTGCGGGTTATCGTGCTGTAATTGAAGCTGCGAACAACTTTGGTCGTTTCTTTACAGGACAAATTACCGCAGCAGGTAAAGTACCCCCAGCTAAGGTAATGGTAATTGGTGCGGGTGTGGCTGGTTTGGCAGCTATTGGTGCAGCTAGAAGCTTGGGTGCAATTGTGCGTGCTTTTGATACTCGTCCTGCGGTAAAAGAACAGGTAGAAAGTCTCGGTGCAGAATTCCTCGAACTAGAGTTTGAAGAAGACGGTACGGGTTCTGGTGGTTATGCCAAAACCATGAGTAAAGAATTTATCGATGCGGAAATGGCATTGTTTAGAGAACAGGCTAAAGAAGTCGATATTATTATCACCACGGCTTTGATTCCAGGTAGACCCGCGCCCAAACTAATCATGACCGATATGGTAGAAACCTTGAAAGAAGGTTCTGTCATAGTCGATATGGCTGCCGAACAGGGTGGTAACTGTGAAGTTACTAGACCCAACGAAATCTACAAATATGACGGCGTAACTATCATTGGTTTAACAGACTTACCTAGCCGTATGGCTGCACAGTCTAGTCAACTTTATGGTACAAACCTCTGGCACTTACTCAAAGATATGGGTGGAGCGGAAGACTATAAAGTAGATTATGAAGATCAGGTTGTGCGTGGTGCGTTAATCGTCCATGAAGGCAAGGTAACTTGGCCTCCACCAAAAATTGAAAACCCTTCTCCTACTCCTCCTCCTAAAGCAAAAGCGGTAATTACGCCCGTTGCTGCGGAAAAGAAAAAATCTAATAGCGGTATGCTGTGGGTAATCGTAGCTGGTTTAGCACTGCTAGGAATTGGTATTGGTGCGCCAACTTCCTTCCTATCGCACTTCACCGTATTTGTTCTCGCTTGCTTTATCGGCTATCAGGTAATTTGGAACGTGAGTCCCGCCCTGCATACACCTTTGATGAGTGTCACCAACGCAATTAGCGGAATCATTATCTTGGGTGGTATGTTGCAAATATCTGGGGAATTAACATCACCTTCTGTAATTCTTGGCGCGATCGCAATTTTGGTAGGAACAATCAACATCTCTGGTGGCTTCCTTGTTACCCAACGGATGCTCAAAATGTTCCAGAAGAATAATCAATACATTTTCATCATGTCCATGTAAGGGCGTTTCGCGAAACGCCCCTACGGTTAATCATCACAGAAATATATCAGCATTAATATGTCAAATAATCTTGTGGCGGTTGCTTATATTGCAGCCAGTGCCTTATTTATCCTCAGCCTGGGGGGATTATCCAACCAGGAAACAGCCCGTCAGGGTAATACCTTCGGTATCATCGGAATGGCGATCGCCTTTGTCGCTACTGCCCTTAGCGCACAGGTAAATGGTTACGGCGTTTTAGTTGCGGCGATCGTTCCTGGTGCTATCATTGGCTCAATTTTAGCTGCTAGAGTCGCTATGACTTCCATGCCCGAACTTGTAGCGATCTTGCATAGTTTCGTAGGTTTAGCTGCGGTATTAGTTGGCTTGGCTACCTACCTCCAGCCCGAAAACGGCTTGACTGGTGTTGAAGCTACCATCCACGAACTAGAAATCTATATCGGTATCTTTATCGGTGCTGTTACCTTTGCTGGTTCGGTTGTCGCCTTTGGTAAGTTAAATGGTTCTTTTGGTAGCAAGCCTCTGATGCTTCCTGCCCGTCACCTAATCAACATCTCTTTATTAGTTGGTTCGGTAGTTCTCGGCGTACAGTTTATGAGTACAGCCAACGGTTTACAACCCTTGTTAATCATGACTGGTTTAGCTTGCGTACTTGGCTTCCTCCTCGTAATGGGTATCGGTGGCGCGGATATGCCCGTCGTAATCTCCATGCTTAACAGCTATTCAGGTTGGGCTGCTGCTGCTGCTGGTTTCATGCTTTCTAATGACGTACTAATCGTAACTGGCGCATTAGTTGGTAGTAGTGGGGCGATTCTTAGCTACATCATGTGTGAAGCAATGAACCGTTCCTTTATCAGCGTAATCCTTGGCGGTTTCGGGGAAGGCGCTGTTGCTGCACCTACTGGCGAAGCAAAACCTATGGGCGAAGCTACGGCTACTAACGTCGAAGAAGTGGCAGAACTACTTAACGATGCGAAAAGCGTGGTTATCGTACCTGGTTACGGTATGGCGGTTGCTCAAGCACAACACTCCGTTTCCGACATCACTAAAATTCTTCGCAAGCGTGGTAAAGAAGTCCGTTTTGGTATCCACCCCGTAGCGGGAAGAATGCCTGGACACATGAACGTACTCTTAGCAGAAGCTAATGTACCCTACGACATCGTGTTAGAGATGGACGAAATCAACGACGATCTATCCGATACTGACGTAGTTCTCGTAATTGGTGCAAACGACACCGTTAACCCCAGTGCCCTTAGACGATCCTACTAGCCCCATTGCAGGTATGCCCGTAATGGAAGTCTGGAAATCACAAAACGTTGTGGTAATGAAGCGTAGTCTGGGTATTGGTTATGCAGGGGTAGATAATCCTCTGTTCTACATGGATAACAACCAAATGTTATTTGGCGATGCGAAAGCTAATGTTAGCGCGTTGTTGAATGAGTTGTCTAAGACTGAGAAGGAATTAGTTGCTGCTTAGTTTTGGTTTGAGTTATTTTTGAATCCTCCTAGTTTTCTAGGGGGATTTTTTTTGTTTCGCGCAAAGACGCAGAGACGCGAAGGGTTTATTTGTTTGGTGTTGGGAGTTGTATGAGAAGGGCATTATTTTTGTATGTGAATTTATAATTACTACTGCTATTATCTTTTTTAGATCTGTGAATCAATCTATTATTTGCCTAACAGTAGTGAGGATGCTTTGACTCTAATTTTGTATCGAAGTAACGAGATTGTCTGGAAAGCTGCAACAGATATATATTCTACAAGCATGCTACAAATAGATTTTTTATTTGCTAAAGACATTCTTCATTTGACGATTTGAACCATTACAAAACAAGATTGCTGAAGAGTGAGAATCAGGAAAACTCAAGAAGTTGAAAAGGCAAGAATAGAAGCAGAATTAGAAGCTCAAAGGCAGATAATTGAAGCTGAAGAGAAAAGGACTAGGAAAGTTAAAGAAGCAAAGATTAGATTCTAAGTTGGAAGCTGAAAGATTAGAAAAGATAACAGAACAGCAACGGATAGAACATAAACAAATAGCAGAAAAAGAAAAGCTGAGAAACAGCGAGAAAACGCACGACAAGAAAAATTACAAGTGTTCGGCTCAAGATATCCAAATGTTTCTATAGATATTTTTCTGAGAATTGAAAAAGTAATTGCTCTAATAGTAAATGCTTACAGAACATCTCCGCATTATTCTATTTTGCGCCTAGATCTTTGCGCGAGATAAAAAGACACGCAAAGACGCTAAGACACAAAGAGATTATCCGCTTTGTATTGGGAATCATAGAAAAGAAAGCAAAGGAGGTTATCTGTGAGGGAGAACGAGATTAGTAGAGAGATTGTAGACGCTGCATACAAGATTCATACTGGGTTAGGTGCGGGTTTGTTGGAGTCGGTTTACGAAGCAGTTATGGCTTATGAGTTGCAGAAGCGGGGGTTGAAGTTTGAGAGGCAAAAGCCTGTTCCCGTAGTTTATGAGGGGATTCATTTGGGAGAAGGTTTTAGAGCAGATTTTATTGTAGAAAATTTGGTAATTATTGAGTTAAAATCTGTCGAACATATCGCCCCAGTTCACAAAAAACAACTGTTAACTTATCTCCGTTTAACTAACAAACGTTTGGGTTTACTAATCAACTTCAACACCGACTTAATTAAGAACGGCATTACTCCCATAGCAAATAACTTGTAAATTCTCTGCATCTTTCTCTGCGCCTTTGCGTCTTTGCCCCTAAAGGGATACCGTAAGCATACGAGAGACAAAGACAAATAACTCCTTGACTTAAAAAAGCGATCGCCTTTCCATTTCTACACATTGAAAAAGCGATCGCTCTTTATAATTTACCTATAAGATTTAAACTGTCAAATCAACCATGAAACTAAAAGTTGTTATCTATACAGCAGAAGAAGACGGATTTTGGGCAGAGATACCTGCAATTTCTGGTTGTGCTACTCAAGGAGAAACTTATGAGGAGTTATTACAAAACATTCGCGAGTATCATTACATTTACAGGACTACCTTTGAATTTTAGTTTTTAGCGTTGCTGGATCGGACTTTAGATCGGCAACGTCTAATTTAGAGGCAAACTAATATAAAAAGCACTTCCCTTACCTAATATACTTTTAACCCAAATTTTACCGCCGTGTTCTTTGATAATATGACGACAGATTGCCAGTCCCAAGCCTGTTCCTCCTTTGCTGCGAGAATCGGAGGCATCTACCTGTTGAAAACGCTCAAAAATAGACTCTAATTTAGCTTCGGGGATACCTCTACCCGTGTCTTGCACGACGATCCAACATCGATCTTCTTTTACCCCAGCCTTTAACCTTACTTTGCCTCCAGGTTCAGTAAACTTAATTGCATTACTAAGTAAATTAGTTAAGGTTTGCAAAATGCGATCGCTATCTAAATTTAAAGTAACGCTACAAGGTTCTAACAACAGTTTTACTTGGGCTTTTTCTGCCATTGCCTGCATAATCTCTATTGCCTGAACTAAAAGAGGTTCTAAATTACACTGGCGAAGTTCAATTCCAATCTTGCCCGACTTCATCCGTTCTAGATCGAGGATGTCGTTAACCAAGCGAATTAAGCGTTCGCTGTTACGTATGGCTACCTGAAGGATTTTTTTACCGCGATCGCTCAATGCTCCCAACTTACCAGAATTTAATAAGTCCAACGCACCGATAGTAGAAGTCATAGGGGTACGAAGTTCGTGACTTACTAAAGAGATAAATTCGTTTTCTAAGCGTTTGCGTTCGGTAATATCGTTAAGTATTTGTAGAGTACATTTTATGCCATCCAATTTGATCGATTCCATTGATAGCAAGACTGTTTTAACATAACCTGATTTGGTCAAAAATTCTAATTCTAGGTTACGCACAAAGCCTTGAGTATCCAGCTTGCTAATTGCTTGTTTGTATACGGTAAAAGCTGATTTTAAGTAGATTTGTTCGATATTGCGATCGATTACCTCTACTGCATCATAGCCACTCATTTGCAGAAAGCTTTTGTTCACTTCTATTACTCTTCCTGATTCATAATTGGCGATCGCAATAGGATTAGGGCAAGCGCGAAAGGCTTTGGCAAATTTATCTTCGGCTGCGTTTTTCTGCGCTATTTCTTGCTGTAGCTGGCTATTTTGGGCTTCAAGCTTAAGCTGAAGGTTGCGAATGGTTAAATGAGTATCTAGCCTCGCCAGTACTTCCTCTGTTTGAAACGGCTTGGTAATATAGTCTACACCACCAATCTTAAATGCCTTAACCTTATCAAACACATCCCCCAAAGCACTAATAAAAATAATCGGAATATCTTTAGTGCGATCGTCTGCTTTTAGCTGCTGGCAAACTTCATAGCCATTCATTTCTGGCATTTTAATATCCAGCAAAATTAAATCTGGCGGTACTGCTTTTGCTCCTCTAATAGCCGTCGAACCTTTGGTGACGCTGCGAACTTTATAACCATTTTCCGTAAGCATTTGAGACAACAAAGCCAAGTTTTCTGGCGTATCATCTATGGCTAAAATATCAGCTTTGGGGATGCGATCGCGTTCTGTATTCATTGGTTATTCTCTTGATTCCATTCAGCAAAAATAGCTTTGATTAGGGCGATCGCTTCATCGGCTGCCTGTTCGGGAGATATTTTGTTTACAACTATGTTATTTAGAGCTTGACCCCAGATGTTTTGCTCTAAAACCAAGCTATAAATCGGATTTTGAGCTGAATTAAATAGTTTGGTTTGACTTTCATTAGTGATAGTTTTGGTTGCAGTCGAAATATGGAGATTTTGAGGATTTGTCCAGAAAGAATCTTGTGCTGCGGTAGTTATAGCTGGTAGATATCTTCCGCCAGCACTTTGGAGATAGTTATTAATAATCTCTGGCTGAGTAAGATAAGCCAAAAAGTCTCTTGCCAATTCTTGATGTTTGGCTTCTGCTAGAATTACTGCCTGTCTGACTAAGACAATATGCTTGATGAGATTCCCATCGGGTTTATGGGGAAATTCCATCGTCCCCAAATTCTGGGAGTAAGATTCTCGATCCTCAAGCAATGCCGTAGCAATAGAAAGAGTTGGATTAGGTGTCATTAATACCTTGCGATTGAGAAATTCTCGATTATTATCAGGATCTAACCAATTTAATGCGCTTGGTGGCACATAATCTTGCTGATAAAATTCGGTATACCATTTCAAACAGTCAATAATACCCTGACGCACGTTGGGATCGTCGATAGCTAGCTTATTTTCTGCATCTAAGAGCGTCACATTGTAAGCTTCTAATATTTGCTCGAACAAATAATAAGTGTCCGATGCTTCGACAGAAAAGGGCATCCCTAAACCATAGATGTCTGGTTGTTTGTCTTTTAGCTTTGTCTGTGCTTCTCGCCAAAATTGCCAAAATCCATCCCAATCTTGGGGAATATCACTCTGGTTTTTGCCTATGCTGGCTAATAGATCTTTCCAGTAAAAAATATGAATCGTGCCTTGATGCAGTGGAACACTATAGTAACTGCTTTTTTTGGCAACATTATTGTATAAATAGGCTGCTTTTTTAGCAGTATCAGTATAAAGCTGCTCTAAAGGTTCGATAACTTCCGTAACATCTGCAAGCTTGCCTTGCCAAGCTAATAAAGGATACTCCGCACGGCTAGAAAACAAGATATCCGTAGGACTCCCTGCTTGAATCGCTCTTTGAGTTTTTTGGGCTATATCATCGGCTGTATAAAATTTTATTTCTGCTTTTTCTCCGCTCTTTTGCTCCCAATCATCAACAATTTGTTGGAGAATTTCATCTTCTTGAATAACGTATCCTTTATCCCAAAAAATTTGTAGGACATTAGATTTTGATTCGGATTTTGATACCTCATTATTTTGTAATTGAGTATCGGCACTACAGGCAGCAATCAACACAATAATAGCGATCGCTAAATAAAAATAGCGTAGCAATAGTTTAGTCATGAATTCTCGAACCCAAATGAAGAATAAGCTAGATTAACAATCAGATTTTTTATTCGCTCTTATTATTAGAATCGCTTGTACTTAGGGAAAACGATTACAATCGATTCTTCTCTACTTCTTCTCTATTTGTATTTAACCTAGAAACAAATATTAATAAATACGCATACGGTTTAAAAAAGCTAATCACTATAAATTAAAAGTGTTCTAATCCAGATTATATGTCATCCAAGCTGCTAACTAAGGCAACTAAGTCTTATCGCAATTTATCTCTACAAAATATTATCGTTTTACCTTTTTTACTTCAGATATGTGTCGTAGTTGGCTTAGTAGGATATTTCTCTTGGCGCAGTGGAAAACAAGCAGTTAATATTGTCACTAGCCAGCTTAGAAGTGAAGTTAGTGAAGGGGTAGAACAGCACTTAGAAGACTATTTGAAAATACCTAATTTAATCGTTCAGTTAAAGCAAAATAGTTTTCGCACACAACAGCTAGACACTAATAATTTTGCAGCGATACAGCAGGACTTTTGGTCAACGATCGAGCTGTTTGACTCTGTACGTGCGATCTACGTCGGCGAAGATACGGGCAAGTTTATTTATACTAAGCACGAGCAGAACCTATTTTATAGTAAGGAAGTTATTAATACACCCGATCGCAAAACATATGTCTTAGACGATCTGGGTCAAAAAAAAGCGCTGTTCGCAGTAGATGAATACGATCCGAGATCCCGTCCTTGGTATATTAATACTCTCAAAACTAAAAGAAATAACTGGAGTAAAATTTATCCTTTTACTGGAGGAGAATTAGGTATTACCGCAGCAGGTTTACTGGAAGATAGCCAGGGAAACGTTAAAGGAATAGTTGGAGTCGATTTGGTTTTAACTGGAATCAATCGTTTTCTGGCAAAACTAGAAATCAGCGAAAATGGCGAAGTTTTTATTCTCGAGCGAAATGGTTATATAGTCGCTACTTCCACCGCCGAAAAGCCGTTTACCTTAGATGCAGATGGTATAAAAGAGCAACGTTTGCGAGCAATTGATAGTGAATGCTCGTTACTTAGAAGCACTACTAAGTATATTACCGATCGTTTTGGCAGTCTATACAATATAAAACGCACAGAACAACTTGAATTCGATCTAGATGATAGCAGTCAGTTGGTTCAAGTCGTACCCTACAAAGACGATCTGGGTTTGGACTGGTTAATTGTGGTGGCAATCCCCGAAGCCGATTTTATGGGAGAAATCACCGCCAATACCCTTAATACTGTCAAGTTATGTTCTATTGCCCTAGCGATCGCAAGTATTATCGGCATCTATACCTCTCGTAGAATTGCCAAACCTATTACTAATCTTAGCCAGGTGACTAGTACCATTGCCAAAAGTACTAGGGAAAAGAATATCAGCCCCAACTTTCATACCATAGCCAAAGCTAAAAGCATCAAGGAATTACAGTCTTTAGCAAGGTCATTTAACGAAATGGTAACGCAACTTGCTAGAGCTTTTAAAGACCTGGAAAATTCTAACATAACTCTAGAAAAGCGCGTCCAACAGAGAACAAAAGACCTGGTAACAGCAAAAGAAGCTGCCGATGCTGCTAATCGTGCTAAAAGCGAATTTTTAGCCAATATGAGCCATGAATTACGTACCCCCCTCCATGCAATTCTGGGCTTTACCCAGGTAGCTTTACAAGATAATACTCTCAAGCCACAGCAAAAAGAAAACTTGTTGACCGTTAAACGCAGTGGAGAACATTTGCTGACTTTAATTAACGATATTCTAGAAATGTCAAGAATAGAAGCAGGTTCGTTAACGCTTAATCTAAAAACTTTTGACCTGCATCTGTTGTTGGATAATTTAGCCAAGATGTTTAAATTACAGTTGGCTGCAATATCTCATACGCGATCGCCTGAAAAAAACATTAAGCTGATATTCGATCGAGATCCCGATCTGCCTCAATATATAAAAACCGATCCCGTCAAACTCAAGCAAATTCTAATTAACTTAATTCAAAATGGGATCAAATTTACCGATCGCGGAGAAGTAACCTTAAATGTTGTCTCCATAGTAGAAGCCAATCATCAAAAAATTGCCTTTGCAGTCATCGATACTGGACGAGGTATTTTGCCCTCAGAATTAGAAACAATCTTTGTTCCCTTTACTCAAGCTAGAGAGTCCCATCGAGAAGGTACGGGACTCGGACTAGCTATTTGTCAGCAGTTTGTACGCCTTTTGGGAGGAGAAATTACTGTAAGTAGCAAACTCGGACAAGGTTCATTATTCAAGTTTCAAATTCCCGTGAAGCCTGATTCTACCTCAGATAATCATTTAGTGCGATCGTCAAACGAAAATTTAAATTTATCTCCTAAGAATCGAGAATGCTTTATTTGTAATAAGGCGATCTCACTAGCAGATCTTGCTAACGTACAAACGGAATGGATCGAGCAACTGCATCAAGCCGCGATCGCCATTGATAGCGATTTAATTTTACAGCTAATTCAACAAATATCTTTAGTAAAGACCGATTTAGCCCAAGGATTAACTAAGATGGTCAAAAGTTTTGAATATGATGAAATCTTAGAGTTAGCCCAAGAAGAATTAAACAGAAGAGAGTAACAAGTAGCGATCGCTCTTTGACTGCTAGTTTTTTGCTTCTTCTAGTAATCCAATCCCTAGATATAATGAGTCAGAGTTTGGGTCAATAATAGCGAGCAACTGAGCTACTTTGAAGTAGTGCTTTTCCTCTGCTTACTCCTCACGTAAACTGCTTGATTTTTTCGCTGAATCTCAAATAAATCAATAGCCTCAAACAAACCACTCAGCTTGGCATATCCATAGTTGCGTGGGTCAAAAGATGCTTGGTTGGCTATATTTTTACCAATTTCTGACAAATTCGACCAACCATCATCATCTAAAGTACTAGAAACAGCACCCCTCAATAAACTGATTAATTTGGTGTCTTGATTCAACTCTTTACCAGTTTTCTTAACGCTGGCAGAAACTTTGGAAGTCTCCTCGGAATTTATCGCTCGATCAATCGCTTCTAAATACAAAAATGTCGAACAGGCATAAACAAAGGGCAAAGGTGTTTTCTTCTCACCAAATCCATAGACTTTCAAACCATTTGTCAAAATACGCATCACCAAAGGAGTAAAGTCACAATCACTCGACACAATTGCAAAAGCGTCTAACTGCTGTGTGTAGAGCAAATCCATTGCATCTATAATCATTGCGGCATCAGTAGCATTTTTGCCTTTCGTATAGTCGAACTGTTGAACGGGGCGAATAGCATATTCGTGTAAACACTCCTCCCAAGCTTTGAGACCTGGACTTTTCCAGTTTCCGTAAGCCCTGCGAATATTGGCAACGCCATACTTGGCAATTTCCGACACGATCGCCTCAATCTTGGATGCAGGGGCGTTATCTGCATCAATCAGCAGCGCAATTTTTGATTCCGATTGCTGCATATTCCTTTTCTAAGTACTGGTTACTTTCTACCTAATTGTATCCAAGAGTGAGCTAAATAAAGTCGCGATTTGCCCTAAAGGAAAAGTAACTCTACTCTTTAATTGTCTTTTTTTCTAGGTTGTCCCTTTTTGCTAGCATTGTCAATAGCTATTATGTAGTTGCAATATGAATCAAAATATAAATCATTTCGCGATCGCAAATCTATCTCTGCAATGCGGGGTATTTTTATCCGAAGCAAATATCGTATACAAAACCTATGGCGAGTTAAATAGCGATCGCTCTAACGTCATTCTATATCCCACTTCTTACGGCGCGCAACACACAGATATAGAATGGCTGATAAGTCCTAACAGCATCCTCAATCTGAGTCAGTATTTTATTATCATTCCTAATATGTTTGGTAATGGCTTATCTAGTTCCCCCAGCAATCATCCAGACTGTAAATTAGCAGAACAAGGCTTTTACTTTACTCACCTCGATAATGTACGCGCCCAAAAGCAATTACTAGATAGTTTGGGTATTAAAAAACTGGCATTAATCTATGGTTGGTCGATGGGGGCGCAACAGGCTTATCATTGGGGTGCATTATATCCAGATAAAGTAGATCGCCTTGCTGCCGTCTGTGGTACTGCAAAGACTACCGATCATAACAAAATATTCTTACAAAGTTTACGTACTGCCCTAACAGCCGATCCTGCTTGGAATGGGACTAAATTTGAAGCCATTCCCGACAGAGGTTTTAAAGCTTTTTCCCGTATCTATGCAAGCTGGGCAGCATCTCAGGCTTACTATCGCCAAGGTATATATTATCAGTTTGGTTATGATTCCTTGGAAGATTATTTAGTTAGAGGTTGGGAAGCTAATTATCGCCAACGCGATCCGCATAATTTGTTGGCAATGATCGATACATGGTTGCATTGCGACGTGAGTAATAACCCTACTTACCAAGGAAATTATCAACAGGCACTAAAGTCAATTACTGCCCAAACTTTAGTAATGCCTTCAACCACAGATTTATACTTTACTCCTGAAGATTGCAAAGCCGAAGCGGATTTAATTCCTAATGCGGAACATCTGCCTATTCCCTCTATATGGGGACATCGAGCGGGAAATCCCTATCAAAATCCTGAAGATGAAATGTTTATTAAAAAAGCAGTAAGAGAATTATTACAAAAATAATTTTTAGCGATAAAAACTCATACTTACTTCTTTAGGACTACCGTATTTTTTATAGCCAAATAGTATTGATAACTACAAATATTCATAGGCGATCGCCCCATAGTAAGAGTTAGTTGTGTGAGGTATTGCTTATCAATATGCTGTTATCCGATCTAGCAAGCGATCGCAAAATTCGCTATTTTCTCTGTTTTATTTTTGCACAAAACTCCAGTTTTCAAACTGGCTGGGGTTTATATTAGAGAAAAGGCATACCTTTTCTGTACGAGGCAGTGTTGAAATATGGAATTATCTCCTACTAAAAAAGCATTACTTGCGTTGAAAAAAATGCAAAGTAAGTTGGAGGCTTTGGAAAATGCTAAATATGAGCCTATTGCTGTGGTAGGGATAGGCTGTAGGTTTCCTGGTGCGAATAATCCAGAAGAATTTTGGCAGTTATTAAAAGATGGCAAAGATGCTATTACTGATGCTTCTGATAACTTGGAAAAGGCTCATGGTGGCTATGTGCCTCATTTGAAAGAATTTGATGCGAGCTTTTTTCGTATTGCACCCAGAGAAGCAGCAAGCATCGATCCGCAACAGAGACTATTACTAGAAGTTAGTTGGGAAGCCTTGGAGAATGCAGCCATACCTCCAGATAAGATTCAGGGTAGTCAAACAGGAGTGTTTGTTGGCGTAGCTGCGATCGACTATTGGCATCAGCTATTAAGTAAAAGCACAGCAGAAATTGATGCTTATCTTACCACTGGTAATACTCACAGCTTGGCATCAGGACGAATATCTCACTTTTTTGATTTTACAGGGTCTAGTATTTCTTTTGATACAGCCTGTTCATCATCCTTGGTAGCAGTACATCTAGCTATTAAAAGTTTACGCGATCGCGAGTGCAATATGGCGTTAGCAGGGGGTGTAAACCGTTTGATCTCTGCCAAGGTTAGTGTTAATTTTACTAGAGCGAAAATGCTATCTCCTGATGGTAGGTGTAAGACTTTTGATGAGAGTGCCAATGGCTTTGTTCGTTCGGAAGGTTGTGGGATAGTAGTCTTAAAAAGGCTTAGTGATGCGATCGCAAATCGGGATAATATTAGAGCAGTCTTATTAGGTTCGGCGACAAATCAGGATGGACGCACCAGCAGCATTACAACTCCTAGTAGCTTGTCTCAGCAAGCAGTAATTAAACAGGCTTTAGTTAATAGTAGAATCGAAGCTAATCAAATTAGTTACCTCGAAACTCACGGTACAGGTACATCTTTGGGCGATGCGATCGAACTTGGAGCATTAAGTCAGGTATTTGAAGATAATGAAGAGTTAGTATTAGGTGCGGTAAAAACTAATATTGGTCACACCGAAGCAGCAGCAGGAATAGCCAGCTTAATTAAAACTGTCTTAACTCTAGAAAATAATATTATTCCTGCTAATTTACATTTAAAAGAGCCTAACAGCAAAGTAGATTGGCAAAATTTACCGTTTAAACTTCCTGAAAAACCTGATTGCCTTGAAAGAGAAACAATCATTATATTGCAGGAATAAGTTCTTTTGGTTTTAGCGGTACTAATGCTCATCTTGATTGTGAAGAAAGACTGAGAAACTATTGAAAACGAGACATTAGAAGAGAGAAGATAAAGACTTATATTTATTTACTATGTCTGCAAGAACAAAAAAGGCTTTAGGTGAGTTAGCTACAAAATATATTGATTATTTAGATTTCCATCCCGATGTCTTAATCGAAGATGTTTGTTTTACTGCTAATATAGGGCGATCGCATTTTAATCATCGTTTGGCGGTTTGCACCACTTCTATTGCAGACTTAAGAACTAAACTAACTAAGTATATTGCTCAGAAAAAGCCATCCGAATTATGGCAAGGTAAAATTAACTCTAATCAAAATATAAAGCTGGCTTTAATATTTGAACAAGAAAATAAGGTTCTAAAAGAATCAATTGAATCTATAATTATTTGTTCTTTAGCTTCTCTTGATGTGGCTGATATTTGTTGGCAGATAGGGGAACAAAAAAAAGCAGACAATGAGCAGCTACAAAATACTATTTATTCCCAAACCAATCCTAAATTAGATAATTGGCAAATACTTATAGATGGATTAGCACGACTATATATATTGGGAATTAATATAAATTGGAAAGTATTATATAAGAATAACGATGCCAAAAAAATTAGTCTTCCTACTTATCCATTTCAAAGACAAACATACTGGATAGACTAAAGGAAATAAACATTGACAATAATCTATCAAATCCTATAGCAAACTACTAAAACAGATCGACCATCTGTGTTTATCTGCGCGACGCGAAGCTATTCCTTTAGGCTTCATCTGTGCGACGTGAAGCTATTCCTTTAGGGGATGATATTAAAAACATAAAAACTAACCAAACAAATGAAAACATTAAAACTTGGCGATGACATAAATACCGATGATATTATTCCCGCCCATCGCAGTACTAACCCAGATCCAGAACACCAAAAACACTATGTACTAGAACATATAATTGGCATAGATACATTATTAGAATATGACGTAATCGAAGCAGGGAAAAACTTTGGCTGTGGTTCGAGTCGGGAATATGCACCTATTGCTATTAAAGCAGCAGGAATTAAACTAGTTCGCGCCCAATCTTTTGCCGAAATATTTTATCGTAATAGTATTAACATTGGTTTGGAATTAGAAATTATTGGCGAAAGCAAAGATAATCCTATAGTAAAAGCGATCTCAGCAGCAGGGGGATTAACAGCCTTCAATCAACAGCGATTACAAGACAATATTTCTCTCCCCAAAAGCAACACCAAACCTCGTAAAATGACTATTGCCGAGAAGATGCTAGCCAAGGCTTCAGGTAATGACTATGTACAGCCTGGAGAGGTAATATTTGCTAAGGTGGATTTAGCAATGTCCCATGATGCGATCGCAGCACCTGTATTTGAGCTTTTTAGAACTAACTTTGGCGAAAATAGGCAAATTTGGGATTCTAGCAAAGTAGTATTAGTTGCGGATCATTTTATTCAGGTTAATGATATCCGTGTAGATCCTCAAGCTACTAGGCTGTATGAGAATATGGTGGATTTTGCTCACCAGTATGGCTGTAAGCTATTCGATTTAGTATCCCCAGGGGAAGCATCAGGAATCTGTCATGTATTGCTACCAGAACAAGGTTTAATTAACCCAGGAATGATTATTGCTGGTACGGATTCCCATAGCTGTACCTATGGTGCATTTGGAAGTTTTTCTACGGGAGTGGGAACTACTGATATGGCTAATATTCTGGCAATGGGAGATATGTGGCTGCGTGTTCCCGATACGATTGCGATCGAGCTTACTGGAACATTACCCCAGTATATTAGTGCCAAGGATATCATGCTGTTTATTCTGGGTAAAATTAGCTGTCAGGGTGCAATTGGTAAAGTGTTGGAGTTTCGAGGAAGTATCATCGAACAGCTATCGATGGATGAACGAATGACTTTGAGCAACATGGCGGTAGAATGTGGCGCGATGTGCGGTTTAATTGTTCCTGATGCTATTACCGCTGAATATTTACAAGACAAAAATACATCTAACTATGCACCCGTTTTAGGTGATGAAGATGCAGTATACGACTGTGTTTATCAATTCGACTTAAGCACCATTGAACCCCAAATAGCCTGTCCACCCAAACCCGATAATGTGATTGATATAAGCAAGTTACCCGAAACACCTATCACTTTAGCTTTTATTGGATCTTGTACGGGAGGAAAGCTAACAGATTTATCCCAAGCTGCTGCGGTATTAAAAGACAACCGAGTAAACCCTGATGTGCAGATGTATGTTGTTCCTGCTTCTCAATTAGTACGTCAACAAGCAGAACAATTAGGCTATTTCGATATTTTTACTCAAGCTGGGGTACAAATTCTCAAATCTGGCTGTGGTGCTTGTATTAATTCAGGCAAAGGAGTTTTAGGCAAACAAGAAATAGGAATTTATGCTACCAATCGTAATTTTACAGGACGCACGGGAGATCCTACAGGAAAAAATTATTTAGCTTCTCCTAGAGTAGTTAGTATTTCGGCTATTAAAGGGAAAATAAGCGATCGACTATAAATCTAAATTGATGTGAATTATTTAATGACTACACTTAAAGTCAACCCTGTCATGCGCCAGGTGTTAAAACAGTTTTGGAATAAAATCTCACTCGCTTCTTCTAAATCTCCATCTTCGCTGACAAATCCACCTTCAATTAGTTTCCCCCCTCTAGTTTCCAAATTTAAACGAGTTTTTCCCTCTTCTTCTTTCAAAACTAATTTTCCTCTAGCCAATACTTGCCCAGCACGACTAATAATTGCACATTCCATTTTAGAGATTTGGCTAATAAATTACAAAAAAAATTGCTAATTCAAAATATACGGTTAGCTTTAAGATTATATTCTACTAATTAACTAAAACTTCAATAGTTTTAGTTGAGAACAAACTTAACTAGTATACTCTGACAAAGCAAAAATTAAATATGTAATTAAAGTAATTAGGCTTGACTTGTTAAATTTCTCTAAGCTCACATACTTTTAATACAATGTGGACTCCTAAAAGATAAAGTCCACCGACAAAAGGAATAAGAAGAGAGGAAGAAATGTCCATTTTGATTGTATAGTTTGATTGTTTTCATCAAGTTATTACGCAAATGTACGTAAAACTTTTTTTAACCGAATTCCATTAAAGGCAATATTTGTAAGACTATATAATTTGCTTTAGTATTGCTATAGCTCTTTTACCATAGTTTCTACTAAGCTTTTCACACTACATAGTGTTATTCTAGATATCTGATTTCGCTTTAACCACTTTCTTTGCCAAAATCTTCGATATCTATTTTAGGAACAAGCAACTTTTTATATTGCTGCCTTAATGTCTTTCTCGGTATTGCTATCTATACTAGTTGCTTTTTCTTAGTTTGGCAAATGAAAATTGTGTGAAGTTCAACATCTACTCGATATTTTTTACTGTTTTATGTTTATGAATGTCAAAAAATTATTCAAATCATTATTTATATTTTTATGTCTATTATTTATTGCTAGTATTCAGCTAGATTTTAGGAAAACAAATGCACTAGCTCAAGATAGGATTTCCCAGAAAGAATCTATTAGTAATCTGTCTCCCCAAGAAAAAGCGGACTTAGAACAAGATAAAGTAATACTCCAGGGACAAAAGGGAAATTACCTGTGCCAAGTATTAGCACAGGGAAATGTAGACACTGCTTGGGAAGTTTTAACTGACTATGACAACTTTGATCGCTTTTTACCCAATATCGTTTCTAGCAAAATAATTGAAGAACAAGGCGATCGCATTATTTTTGAACAAGTTAATGTAGTAGATCTATGGCTATTCAAGCAAGAATTTAAAGTACAAATTGAAGCAATTAAAAACAAACCCACTCAAGTAGATTTTAAAATAGTTGATGGAGATCTAAAAAAGCTAGTTGGTAAATGGAAAATTGCTGAAATTTCGACTGGCAAGATCTTAGTTAGTCAAGCAGTAGAAGTTGAACCTGGAGCTAATACAGAAAAACCCTTTTTCTATGGTGTTTATGAAAGTTCTCTAGAAGATACTTTAAAAGCGATCGCACTTGAAATTGCCAAACGTTCTCAACCATAGATATCAATCTCAATTTAATATAATTTAATTTTGAACTCCTGAATCGTTATAAGATTGTAGTTATCAAATTAATTCCCGTAGTTGCTCATCAAACTCAAAATATAATCGTACTCTACTGCTCTTTGTATGTTCTAAAATAACTGTATATTAGAATACATACGATTAAAAAGTAATATTTTCCTACTATCCCTTGCCATAAAATGAAAGTTGAAGAATATCTAAAACAAAACCAGGAATTAATTAGGGAAGAGTACAAAACTATTATAGAAAATGGCTCAAAGGCGATCGTTACCGTCAAGGAAAATGACGAAAACTACATTCATAAAGTAAGCACGGTTGAGAAATTTACCGAGACAATACCCGATAATCCATTCTTCAAGAAAATGCGGGATGGTATTACCAACGCTGTACTAAACAAAACAATTCCTGTAGTCATTTTTGAAGGGCAAAAAGCAAGAATAGCAAGCTTTCCCGAATATTTTGAATAGGTCGAATAAGTCAGCTATTAATTACTAATTCATTCAAGTAAATGCTTAAAATTAGCGCACAATCGGACTACCATGATGGTGAACCAGATACCATTTTTGCGCCATTTTCTGAAAAATATTGGTTGCTATAGATTGGGCTTTGAAAGAACGTCCTCTGCCAGACTGTAAGACGGTTTCTCGGACAACTACATAAGCTAAGGATTCGTCAATCTCTATTTTTATCACTTCTATATCTATCTCCAGAGAACTGGTATTACCAAAAATAGATTCCCATGAAGACTCTATTTTTTCCCATCCTATTAATATTTCTCCACCTGGATGTATACATAGACTAGTAGTTCCCTGCCACCATAGAAAATTCATGCTTTTAAGATCTCTGTTGGAAAAAGCATTATAAAAAGCCTGATTGGCAGCCAATATTGTTTCTTTATTCGATAGATCGCTCATGAAGTAATTGGTAGTCCTATAAGTATAATGAGTGTGATAAATTGTGGTCATTTGTAGAGAATAAAGCCAACAAACAATGGGTCTGGCTAGCTCTTGATGTTAAAACTCGTGAAATTGTTATTGAAAAAGGATAGATTAATTCTAGAACTATTAATTGATTTATTAATCTGCAAAATGCTTGATTTCAAGGATGTTAAATTGTAAACATCAAAGTATTTAAAAGGGCGATATTTGCTTTAGTTTATGCTTGTTTTTAGATATATTCGCGATTAATAATTTTATTTAATTCTTAGGTTGTTTTGTTGCTACTAAAAGAAAATAACAGGCAAAATTTAGCATACATCAAATACGGATTGTCACCAATTAGAAAGCTTTTGTAACCGAACATTTGTCAGCAATCTATAACAGTTTTTTTCACGCAAATAAATTGTAACTTGTTATCTTATGCGGAGCAGTTTGAGTTATTAGAACCACCTACTGGCAGAAGTTACAAGCAGACCCCTCATATCAATTGAGGGCATAGTATTAATTTTTAAACAAAACTTTAATTACAATTTTGCAACTTGAAACCATTTCCAACTACTGCCAAGTGAAATGTCAAACATTTAGAATTTAGTTATCATCTTTCTCATTGGCGTAGTGACATGGCTTCACTATGCCAATCGCCAAATTATTTTTATTTTCTCTAGTTTGGCAACAATATATGTTACTCATATGTCACTCAAGTTTTTTCCTACTAAACCCATAGATCTTTTGACTAACCGCTTTACTTTAAAATTCTGCTTGTTACTTTTACCAGGATTGTTGATGCTAACCACTGGTTGCGATCGCATACCTGCTGGAAGATGCTCAAAGCAACTCTAGTCCCCCCGAACAAAAACAAAAATCCCTATCTGTCGATGCAGCAGTAGCAAGTGAAGGTTCGCTAGAAAAAGAACATTCAATATGTTGGTACGACCTATCCCGTGCGAGAAGTATCTTTGCGATCGCGGATCGAAGGACAGATACTCGATCTAAATGTGGATGTAGGCGATCGCGTAGAAAAAGGGCAGGTATTGGCGCGGATCGATGATTCGATTAACAAAGCGACTGTATTAGAGGCACAAGCAGAATTAGCAGCATTGCGATCGGAAGTTACCAGTCTTCAGGCAGACGTAAGTGAAGGTTTGACTCAAATTAAACAGGCTCAAATTACACTACAGCAAGCAGAGTCAGATCTAGCTAGGTCGAATCAGCTGGTTAAAGAAGGCGCAGTTACCAAACAATCGGCAGAACAGGCACAGAATACCCTAGATAATGCCCAACAAGCCCTAGAGTCGGCACAACAGCAGGTACAAAATCGCTCCTCCGCAGTCGCAGCAGCCCAACAGCGGGTAGCAGCCCAAGAAGCATTAGTGGCACAAGAACGGCAAAGAGAGTCTTTTACTACCTTGACTTCCCCCGTAACGGGTTCGGTATTAGCAAGAGTTTTAGAACCAGGGGATTTAGCCCAGGTAGGGGATGAGGTGTTGCAGTTAGGAGACTTCAGCCAGATTGAGGTGCGGGTGCAGATTTCAGAATTAGAATTAGGCAAGATTCGAGTCGGACAAACGGCACAGGTACAGCTAGATGCTTTACCAGAGCAAACCTTTACAGGAGAAGTGACGCAAATCTCTCTAGCTGCCGATGCCACCGCTCGTTTAGTTCCTGTAGAGGTGACTATTCCCAATCAAGATCGCCGAGTCGGTAGTGGATTGCTAGCGCGAGTTGATTTTGGTCAGCAAGACGAACAAACTATAGTCATTCCAGAAACAGCAATTGCGATCGCATCAAATAATGCAAAAGAAATCAGTAATGATGCCGATACAGCAACCATATTTATTATTCAGTCAGAGGGAGAAAATGCGACAGTTACCGCCCGTGAGGTAGAGCTTGGCGATCGCGCTAATTCTCAAGTAGAAATTGTCTCTGGACTAGAACCAGGAGAAAGGTTTGTCGTCCGTAGCAGTGGCGATTTACAAGACGGCGACTCGGTTAACCTTAGCTTTCTCTCCGAATCATCATCACCAGAATCATAAATTATTAAATTTTTGCACTTTCTGTACAGATTAAGGCAACGCCTTGTCTCTAACATTATGAAATCTTCTCCTTCTTCTAATTTCAGCATCAGCACGATCGCCATTCGTCGGCACATTGGGACTCTAATGCTTACCCTGGCGGTAATTGTCATTGGCGTATTTTTCCTGTTTAACATTCAGGTAGATTTACTCCCTTCTATTACCTATCCGCGCATTGGCTTGCGAGTGGATATTCCAGGTATTTCCCCCGAAGTCGCGGTAGATGAGGTGACTCGACCTCTAGAAGAAGGGCTGGCTGCTACTGAAGGAGTATTACAGGTTTTTTCTCAAACTCGCGAAGGACAGGTGAGTGTAGACCTTTACTTTCAACCAGGGGGCGACATCGATCGCGCTTTAAATGATGCCACGGCTGCTTATAATCGGGCGCGATCAGATTTACCAGATAATATTGAATCACCAAGACTGTTTAAATTCGATCCCTCTCAGCTACCCGTTTACGAACTGGCACTAACATCTAAATCTTTAGAACCTTTACAATTGCGAGTGTTTGCCGAAGAAGAACTGGCGCGAGAACTAGGAGTCGTTGAAGGTGTAGCCGTAGTAGATGTTTCGGGTGGTGTGGAGGAAGAAGTAAGGGTTTTAATCGATCTCAGTCGTCTTCAAGCCTTGGGAATAGGGTTAGAGGATGTACTTGAAGAGTTAGAAGAAACCAATCAGGATATTTCTGGAGGGCGAATTTTGGGAGAACTCAATGAGCCTTTAACTCGTGCCGTTGGTCGCTTTGAAGATGCAGCAGAAATCCTCGATCTTTCTTTTAAGGTAGATGATGACTCAGTAGACTCCCCGTCGTGTATATCTGCGAGATTTTGCCCAAGTTATCGACGGTCAAGAAGACCAGCGAATTTTTGTAACTCTCAACGAACAACCTGCGGTAAAACTCAGCATTCAAAAGCAGCCAGTCGCCAACACCATCGAGGTGGTAGAAGGAATTAAACAGCGACTCGAACAGTTACGACAGGCAGGATTAGTTCCCGAAGATCTAGAATTGGTTGCCACTTTGGACGAATCGGTTTTTATTGGTAATGCTATTCGTAATGTTGCCGATGCTGGTTTAACTGGCGCGGGACTAGCAGCGATCGCCGTTTTGCTATTTCTCGGTTCTCTGCGTCAAACTGCCATTATCGTTTCGGCAATTCCCCTAGCAGCCCTAACCGCAGTTATTTTGATGAAACTGTTTGGCTTATCTCTCAATGTATTTAGCTTGGGTGGATTAGCTGTTGGAGTCGGGATTGTAGTAGATAACTCCATTGTGATGCTAGAAAATATTGCCGTCGGTGCGGGGATGACTCCAGGAAAGGATGCCAAGACACGGCTTGATTCTTCTCAGTTAATTGCGCGATCGATCTCTAGCAGTCAAGAGGTGGAATCATCTTTAGTCGCTTCAACCAGTACTAATTTAGTGGCAGTATTACCCTTTTTGCTGATTGGGGGCTTTATTGCCCTGCTGTTTAATGAACTAATTCTTACCGTTAGCTTTGCGGTGGCTGCCTCGGTGTTGGTTGCTTTGACAGTCATACCCATGCTGGCATCTCGGCTACTGTCAATCCGCAAATCTAGTTCTATCGGTCGTTTTTGGCTATTTCAAGCCTTTAATCGTCAGTTTGAAGCTGCTACTAGACGCTATGGAACTATACTCAAACAGGTTTTACATCGGCGACTACTAACAATTGGCTTAACTTTTCTACTATTGGGTGGCAGTAGCCTGTTAATTATCGATCAGAGTTCCCCAAGAGATTTTACCTCAAATCGATACGGGGCAAGCTCAGACTACGCGCCCAATTTCCCCCAGAAACCCCTTTAGCAACCAACCGTCGAGTCATGGCAAAAGTAGACGAAATTCTACTGGCACAGCCAGAAACCGAATATGCGTTTACCACTGCTGGGGGATTTTTATTTGGTAGCAATACCAGTGAAAACCCCCTACGCGGCTCTAGCACAATCACTCTTAAGCCAGGTACAGATGTGGAAGCGTTTGTCTCGCGGGTAACAGTAGAATTAGATCGGCTAAATTTGATTGATATTCGTCTGCGTCTTAGTCCTGGTGAAGTAAGAGGGTTAATTTTAAACAACTCTCCCGTGCGGGGGGCAGACGTTGATGTCATTCTTCAGGGGGAAAATGCTCAAGTCTTAGAAAAGGCAGGAAAGCAAGTATTAGATGTTTTAGAACAACGAGCTACCCTATCCAGCTTTCGTCCCGATGCCGATCCCACACAGTCCGAAATTCAAATTAGGCTCGATCGCGAACGGGCTGCCGACCTCGATTTAAATATTCAAGACATTGGCAATACCTTAGAAACAGCAATTACTGGTTCAGTCCCCACCCAGATACAGCGGGGTAATCGTTTGGTAGACGTGCGGGTTGAGCTTGATGAAGATGCCATTCGTCGCCCTTCTCAACTAGCACAAATCCCTTTATTTGTTGACGATAACAATACCTTAGTTCGCTTGGGAGATGTAACTAGCATTGAAGTAGGACAAGCTCCAGGTGAAATTCAGCGTATCAATCAACGACAGGTATTTTTAATTGCAGGTAGCCTTAATGAAAATGCTGACCTTAGCGAAGCATTAAAGGAATTAGAAACAATATTTCAAGACATTGACCTCCCAGAAGGAGTTAGTCGTCTCCCTAGTGCTGCTGCTCAAAGTAATCAAGCAATTCAGTCTGCTTTTACGGTTTTAGGTGGACTAGCAGCCTTTTTAGTTTTTGTCGTCATGGCAGTGCAGTACAACTCCCTCATCGATCCTTTGGTAATTATGTTTACCCTACCCCTGGCTTTAGCAGGAGGAATTTGGGGGCTGTTTATTACCCAAACTGCGATCGGTATTACGGTAATTGTGGGGGCGGTTTTACTAGTGGGTATTGTGGTTAACAACGCCATTATTTTAGTCGAGCTAGCCAATCAAATCCGAGAACGGGAAAAATGCGATCGCTCTACGGCAATTTTAAAGGCAGCACCCCAAAGATTGCGTCCCATTCTCATGACCACCATCACCACCGTAGTCGGGATGTTTCCTTTGGCTTTAGGACTAGGACAGGGGGGAGAGTTTCTGCAACCGTTGGGAGTTGTCGTCTTTTCAGGCTTGGCATTGGCAACCCTGCTAACTTTGTTTATTATCCCCTGTTTTTATATACTGCTACACGATTTGGCAGATAAGATTTCAGGGAAAAAGCTCTCAGAAAAAAGAATTCAGCAGAAATCTCTAAATCAAAAAAATTAAGCGATCGCAAATTTTAAACAAGCAGCAAAATTATTCAACATTCTTCCCTTATCTCAACTGATAATTCAGGCTTAATAACTTTAACCACAAGCCTGGGTTTTGTTTTTCTAACCAAGGTTGAGACTGTTTCAAAACACCAGGAAACCAACGGCTTAACAATAGATTTCTCAAAGCATCTTTATTGAAAGAAAAATACGAACCCAACCAACGAATCATGTCTTTGCTTCCTGCCATCTGCCAAATCCAAATCAGCAAAGCAGGATTTTTACGGGCAGCAACTAGAGCTAGTCTAGTAAAGGTAAACCAATCTGTACGATCTTTAATAAACTTATCCGCCACTTCAGGGGGTTCATCTGCCAGTAGCCCAAAGAAGGTATTTAACATCGAGTTAATCCTTTGAGGGGGTAAGGTTTCTCCTGTAGGTACCATCATACCTTTAGAAAATAGCCAGGTAACTGAAATATTGCTTTGATAGGCTCGAATTTGATTGAGGTGTTTGGCGGTAAGTAAGTCGTGTTGCAGGGCTGTATTTAAAAGAGTAGTCAACCTTTCTAAGTTACGGACTAATGAACCAAAGCCAGTAAAGATTAAGGGAGATTGGAGAGAAGCAGCATCACCAATTGCTACTAAACGATCGAATGCTACAGTGCGATCGCTTCCGCTAGTACTAAAATGACCAGGAATATAGCCAAAAGTGGGTTTTTTCCAAACTAGTTCATCCATATCACAGCGACGATATTCTGGGAGAATAGTGAAGAAGTCTTCGTACATTTCCAGCAAAGATCCTGGGTTTTCGGGATTAACCTGATGATAGTGGAAGAGATAGAAAGTTAATTCTCCATTACCAGCAGGGAACAATTCCCAAATAAGCTGCCTTCCTCTAGATATATCTCCATGAGAATTTAGTACATCACCATAATCTTTGTCCCATACTTCTGGTGCAAATCCACTTTCAATTACCGCCCCTACTGTGGGACACACGCTATCAAAAGCGCGTCCTCCGTTTAGCTGCCAAGCTATAGGGGAAGCTGTCCCCATTGCATCGATTAATAGTTTGCCTGTGGCTTGTTTGTTGGCTTGGGTAGGTAAGTGAGTTAGCTTGACAGTAACCTGATGAGAATTGATATCAGCGCGAACAAATTCTGTTTCATCCCAAATATCTCCCCCTCCTTGACGTAGTTTGTCTCCACAAAAACGCAGTAGTTTCTCGGCATCAATTGCCACGTTTAATACTGTGGGGGTATGTAACACCGAAGCTTTGAGATGGGGTGGGTTATAAGCGTCAAAAAATTTGCTAAAGCCGTCTATATATTCTGCTGCAATGACTGATTCAAATTCTTTGGGCGTAAATAAACCCAGGTTAATCAAACTTTGAAATTCATCGCGGGATATGTTCCACTCTCGATTCATTCTACCAAAAGGCAATCTTTCAATTAAAAGTACTCGATAGCCTTTTTGTGCCATTACCGCAGCATGAATTACTCCTAATGCACCACCCACGTATATAAGATCGTATTCTTTTTCCGTTTTCAAATTTGAATTACTTCTAAAAATCACTTCCTTTGGCTGTTGGGGATTATTTACGCTATCCCGCCAGCGTTTTTCCCACCAATAAACCCGATTGAGATCGTATTCCCCATTAGGCATCTTTTGAAAATATTTAACCGTTTCAGGATAAGTTTCGGCTAGGGCTTCAAAGATAGTCTGTTGGGATAAATCTATGGCTGGGGGAATAGGATATTTCTGGGGAAAAACTGGGCGAATTTCTGCCATCAACTGCTGTTGAATTCGCTTTGATTGAGCGATCGCTTTATTTCCCCATTGGAAAATTTTTAAATAGGTAGTACGCTGTAGCTGCCAGACAAAGATTGATAACTCGCTTTCTGTTTCTTTAAATTGAAGACGAATACCATCAGCTGTAACGAGTTTTTGTCCCTGCATCGGCTTCCAGGTATTTTGCAACCAGTTTTGAACGGCTTTTGTATTAGGAGTAGGAATTTCTGTATATAGTAGTTCTTTCATATATATAAAGATATTGTTAATTTTCGATTAATAAAGTCCGAAGCCAGAGTTAAATTAATTAGTCGTAGGTTAGACTGACGGGACTATTGATTTTTTCAGCTATCCTCAAAAGAACCTAACCCTATTATTCTATGGATTATCCCATCCCAGCCAGCACAGAGGAAATATTGGCATTGAGAAATAATTCTGTGAATGAAGAAATTGTTGCCAGAGCGATCGCAGGTGTCATAAATATCGCTCGTCAACAGGGTCAATCTTTAGAGGAGTTAATCGCAGGTGTTCTAAAAGATGATTGTCTTCTAGATTTGGATCGCAGAAAGTGGTTGAGTGAATTAGTCGCCCAAGCTTGGGCGATGTTGCCCTAATTAGCTAGTAATTAGTGATTGAAAAATGCCGTAATTGCGATCGCTAGAGCATCAGCAGCATCATCAGGACGGGGAATAAAATCCAAAGATAGTTCCCTGGCTACAGCTTCTTGGACTTCAATTTTGGGTGCATTACCATATCCTGTAAGGGCTTTCTTTATTTCTGGCGGAGTAAATTCTACATAGGGCAACTTAGCCTGTCCTAAAACCAACATTAATACCCCCCTTGCTTGAGCTACCGTAATGGTATGGCTCATACGATAAAAAAACAATTTTTCGATCGCTACCAAATCTGGCTTAATCTCATCAACAAGAATATGTAGATCTTCATAAATCGTACAAAGGCGATCGCCCAAAGGAGTTTTTGCTTCAGTTTTGATTACGCCAAACTCATCTAACTTGACCAAATTTGAATTAGGACTTATTTTGCTAGATTGATGGCGAGGCACGCTGCTTCGCAAGCAGCTTGTGCAATCGCCATGTTGATGACAAATAATCGTGCCAAACCCCAAAATAGCTATTCCTGGATCTAGTCCTAAGATTTTAGTTTCCATGATTAGCAAATTATATCTCGTAGCTTCTGCTTAAATTATTTGATTCAAACCTATTATCTGTTAAGTCTTTTTGTCTTTGATGGTCTATGTTTATGATAGGAGATTTTTGGATTGGCACATAGCAAACATTTTAAAACCAAGATGAAAAACTCATCTTTATCTTCTAAAAAAAATATTCGTGGTCGTAATAAATTGTTCAAATGGCTATCCCCTGGACTATTTATTAAACGTTGGCTGTTATTGAGTGCCAGTGGTTTTTTCATGGCAGTTGTTGGTACTGCTATTTGGAGTAAGCTAACGCCAATCTATCGTTTGCTATCTTGGGTTTCCCAGTTTCTAGAGTTTCTAACCACCGTTGTCCCTAGCTATATTTCTGGTCCAGTAGTGTTGATCGTGGGTGTTTTTCTAATATTCTGGGGTCAATCTCGCACGGTGGGTTCTATTACAGATGTGTTGGGAGTTGATAAAGATAAGCAGTTAGTAGATATGCTGTTGGATCGTCGTCGTCTTAACCGTGGTACAAAAATTGTAGTTGTGGGAGGAGGGACTGGTCTTTCAACTCTATTGCGAGGTTTAAAAGAATATAGTAGCAATATCACGGCGATCGTCACTGTAGCGGACGATGGAGGGTCTTCTGGCAGGTTAAGAGAAGAATTGGGAGTATTACCCCCTGGAGATATTCGCAACTGCATTTCAGCCCTTGCAGATGAGGAGGAATTACTAACAGAATTATTTCAATATCGCTTTGAAGCGGGTACTGGTTTGGTTGGACATAGCTTTGGTAATTTGTTCTTAACTGTAATGAGCGAGATTACTGGAGACTTGGAACAGGCAGTTATGGCTAGTTCTAAGGTTTTAGCTATTAGTGGCAAAGTCCTACCAGCAACCCTCAGTGATGTTAGCTTATGGGCAGAAATGGAAGATGGAAGATTAATTGAGGGGGAATCAAACATTCCTCTAGCGGGAGGCAAAATTAAAAACATCGGCTGTATGCCAGCCAATCCTCCCGCACTACCCGCAGCAGTAAAGGCAATTAAAGAAGCAGAATATATTATTATTGGTCCTGGTAGCCTTTATACCAGCATTATTCCTAATCTTTTAGTACCTGAAATTCGAGATGCGATCGCCAAAGCAGATGTGCCTCGTATCTATGTTTGCAATATTATGACTCAGCCAGGGGAAACAGAGGGCTATAGCGTTGCCGATCATATTCGAGAAATCGATCGCGTTAGCAAGAAAAAATTGTTTGATGCAGTATTGGTTCACCGCAAACCGCCAACGTCTCTATCTTTAAAAAAATATGCCCTAGAAAATTCTCATCCTGTTGATTTGGATCGACAAGAAATTGCTCAACTAAACCGCCGTATAGTTATGGCAAACGTCATGGAAGAAGATGAGGTCAAAGGAAAAGTTCGTCATAGTTCTAGCCAGTTAGCAAGAGTATTACTGCGTTGGTACAGCGGTAAATGGCAACCGAAGATTTAACTCACTTTGGCACGTGGAACTAGTAAAATATAGCTATTGAGCTACTGTACAGATGAACTAGGTCAGTCTGTATAGAGTAGCGTTTCAGCAGTTATCTTCTGTTGGAGAAGACGGTGTAGATAAAGTCTTCCCGACATCAATGAAATATTGGTTGTGATTTAAAGAGATAAGGGAAGTAGCAAAACAAAAGAATCTAATCAATTCACTTTACCTTGCTATCCCAACTTAAAGTTACTTGGCTTATTTATAATGTACCAAGTGAATATGAAGAAAGTATGTTCGGTGTCTTTCTATTATGTAAACTTTTCGTAAACTTTTTTTAATAAATATAATTTTACTAGGCTGTTATCCCCTAATTTCCTTGCTGTATAAGGGTTTTTGAATGTTGAATATATTTTTAGCTAATTCTGATGAAACTAATCGTTTAGGTTATTTGCTGGGCAAATACCTGCCTAGTGGTACTGTCATTCTTCTTTCGGGTAATCTAGGTGCAGGTAAAACTACTTTGGTTCAAGGTATGGGCAGGGGATTGGGTATATCCGAGTCTATCGTTAGTCCTACTTTTACCTTAATCAATGAATACATTGATGGTCGTTTGCCTCTATACCATTTGGATTTATATCGCTTAGAACCCCATCAGGTAGATAGCATTTATCCCGAAATATATTGGGAAGGAATAGAAGTAGATCCAGGAATTACAGCAATTGAATGGTGTCAACGTCTTGTAATGAAGCCTTCAAGTTACCTAGAAATAGATTTGGTTACTCAAGAAAGTCATAGAGAAGCTCGTATTCAACAAATAGGTACGAAGGACTACGATCTAAGGTTTATCGAAAGTTTTGCTCAAAGCAATCGGCACTAGTTCGCGATCGATATCAGACAAAAAAAATGAGAGAAGATTTTACTTCTCTCAGTATTGGTATGTCCTTACTATTAACTTTGTTATATTGATGAATTTTAATATCTGGTCAATTTAGTCAATGCCTAGCTGATTTCCACGTTTATATTGCATATAAGCAGCAAAAAACAGTCCTGCCAAAGTAATAAAGACCAGACCTAAGACAATTCCTAACAACAGAGGTTCTATCACAGTGTTTCTCCTAAAATTAGATGTTTAACTAAGATATATCCTATATATCCTACGCTAATTCTGATATCTCTGTCATACTTACATCGTTCTTAAATAAACCACGGTATTGAGATTTATATAGTACTTAAGAACTACTGATAAAATAAAACGAATCATAACCATGACTTGCATAGCTCGTTTATAAACTTTAAACTATTTTATAAATCATAATAAATATAAGTAAACGTTCATAAAACATTCAAGATAAACAGTGGATAACCAGTTAGTCCAATCTCAAGCTTGGCTAAATCGCCTAATAACAATTGCAATAGTTGTGTTGCTTATTGGTGGTTTTAGCATTCTGGGTATCTATTGGCAAAAAACTTCAAATCCGTATGCAAGTGCAGTACTTTCATTAGAAGGTGATGCTCAAAAGGGTTTAGCGATTTTTCAAATCAATTGTGCGGGATGCCATAGCTTAAAAGCAGATTTTAATGTTGGACCGAAATTAGAGAATATCTCCAAAAGAAAGTCTAAAAAAGACTTAATTACCCAAGTAACCAGTGGAAGAACCCCCCCCATGCCAAAGTTTCAGCCAAGTCAACAAGAAATGGCTGATTTATTGAGTTATTTGAGTCAATTGTGATCGTATTCAAGTTTTCAAAAAAGAATCAAAATCTCTCTACACTACCAAGAAAAATAGGTTCTACCCTAATAGCCAGAACGCTTTTAGGTCTAAGAACCATATATTCTCCTTGAATGTTTTTGATTGGTACATTGATGAAATCTTCCGAATCAGATTTCGCCATTAATTCGCTGCTATACCATTTCTGAAACTCTTGGACGTTGGTAAATCTGACTTCTTCTTTGTGACCGCCAGCAATCAGGAGATAAACTGCATACTCATCGGGTTTTCTAGGCATAGGAACTATTTGAAAACTGCAATATTTATAGTTCCCATAAATCCTATTTCAAACGCTATTAGTTTAATAATTAATTGCCTATTCTTCTGGATCGATGGTTTTGCTAGGAGAAGATTCGTAAAGTGCATCTAACCTAGAACGAGCGTCATCTACCGACACAGAACGCATAACTAGCAGAGGTTCTTCAATTACTTGACCCTGTTCGTCCAACAATTCAGGATGAACTTTTTTGCTTTTGCGGGATTGACTATCAACTGAGTTGTTATAGTTTGGAGGATAAAATTTTTGAGTTTCCGCACTCAAGGTGATTAGACTACGAATTAAATTACTTACTGCTAGAAGGGCAATAACAGTGAATACTAAGATATAAACTAGGTGCAACATATACTTTAATTTTTAATTAATAAACTCTTGTCTACAATCTTGGCGATCGAAACACGAGTTTTTGTAGTTGTTTAAGGTTTTGAAGGAATGTTATTAGTGCTATTGGTCTGTTTTTTTGACTCACGCCATTTTTGGGCTACACCCCAGCACTCTGCTACTAGCTGATGCCAAGGAAGCAGCATTTTAGAATCGATTCCAGCAGATCCATCTGTAGCTTTAAAGAGCATTTGTGCTGTTTGTACTTCTTTTTGACTATGAACAATTCTGGCTAATAGTTGCTCCTGTTCTTGAGCAGAAAAGAAAGGCATTTGCTCTGATTCCAACAGATTGTGCGATCGCTCGAACCAATATTGAAAATCTTCTAATAGAGGCTCTAAAACTGTCTTGAGCAGTTCTTTTTCAGTTGGCTGTTCTTTAGACATTGAATTTTAAATTAGCTTATTATCTCAGTATTTATATTAGCGTTTTTTACAAAAATTAATATATTTTTAATTTATTTTAACAAATTGGCTACAGATTATTTAGTCCCTACTGATACATCAGAGTGAAAGTCCTAGTAGAATATAACGAGATAATGAGCCTTTTTTACAACAGTCGATGCGATGCAAGCAGAACAAGAACAACAACCAATAAAATTACTCCGCACTAGTGAATCTGAATCATTACAAAAGATCCGCCATACCACGTCTCATATTATGGCGATGGCAGTGCAAAAGTTGTTTCCTAAAGCGCAGGTAACGATTGGACCATGGACGGAAAATGGCTTTTACTATGATTTTGATAGCCCCGATGCGTTTACGGAAAAGGATCTAAAAAAAATCCGCAAGGAAATGATCAAGATCATCAATCGTAAATTGCCCGTGGTGCGGGAAGAAGTTAGTCGAGAAGAAGCTAAACGCCGTATTGAAGAATTAGGCGAACCCTATAAATTAGAGATATTAGAGGGTATCACTGAACCAATTACCCTGTATCATCTGGGGGAACAGTGGTGGGATCTTTGTGCTGGACCTCATTTAGAAAATACTGCCGAACTCGATCCCAAAGCGATCGCTTTAGAGAGTGTAGCGGGGGCATATTGGCGTGGAGACGAAACCAAAGCCCAGTTACAAAGGATTTACGGTACAGCCTGGGAAACTCCCGAACAGCTAGAAGAATATCAACGTCGTAAAGAAGAGGCATTAAAGCGCGATCACCGCAAGTTGGGTAAAGAGCTAGGACTGTTTATCTTTGCTGATGCTGTGGGATCTGGCTTGCCTTTATGGACTCCCAAAGGAACTATCTTGCGATCGCAATTGGAAGACTATCTCAAGGGGGAACAAACTAAACGAGGTTATCTTCCTGTGGTTACTCCCCATCTTGCTAAGGTAGACTTGTTTAAGATTTCGGGACATTGGCAGAACTACAAAGAAGATATGTTCCCGATGATGGCAGAAAGCCCAGAAGCAGCAGCAGCAGAACAAGGTTTTGCCCTAAAGCCGATGAACTGTCCATTCCACATTCAGATCTATAAAAGCGAATTACGTTCCTATAAAGAGCTACCAATGCGGTTAGCAGAATTTGGGACTGTCTATCGTTATGAGCAGTCTGGGGAATTGGGAGGCTTAACTAGAGTTCGCGGTTTTACCGTGGATGATTCCCATTTATTTGTTACTCCCGAACAGTTGGATGAGGAATTTTTAAAGGTAGTCGATCTAATTCTTTCTGTCTTTAAAAGTCTGCAACTGAGTAATTTTAAGGCTCGTCTAAGTTTCAAAGATCCTGAATCAGATAAATATGTCGGCTCAGATGAGGCTTGGGATAAAGCGCAAAATGCTATTCGTCGCGCTGTAGAAAAAATGGACATGAACCATTTTGAAGGCATTGGAGAAGCTGCATTTTATGGTCCTAAACTCGACTTTATCTTTGAAGATGCTTTAGGTAGAGAATGGCAGCTAGGAACAGTACAGGTAGATTATAATTTGCCCGAACGCTTTGAACTGGAATATGTGGCTGAAGATGGTAGTCGTCAGCGTCCGATTATGATTCACCGCGCGCCTTTTGGTTCATTGGAAAGGTTAATCGGTATCTTAATTGAAGAATACGCTGGGGATTTTCCTCTTTGGTTAGCACCTATTCAAGTGCGTCTTTTGCCCGTTAGGGATGCTCACTTTGACTACGTTAAAGAAGTAGCAGCAAAAATGCGCGAGGTAGGTATCCGCGCCGAAGCCGATACTAGTGGCGAACGTCTGGGTAAAATGATTCGCAACGCAGAGAAACAAAAGATTCCTGTGATGTCGATAGTGGGAGATAAAGAGGTAGAAGATAATACCTTGAGTATCCGTACCCGTGCCTCTGGAGAGTTAGGCGCGATCGCAATTGATGAAGTGATTGAGAAGTTAAAGAATGCGATCGCAGATCGTACTAATTTTTAATTCAAATTACACAACTAGTAGCGATTGTCTTGAATATCGAATAATTTTTGGATATAAGGCGATCGCTATTATGTCACTAAAAAATGGCATAAATAGCTAATGGCTAATAGTTTTTGAGCAGATAAATTAATGAGTCCAAGTTTTTCTGTAAGCCCTACTTACTTCTGATATAAACTACGAGGATCTAGGGCATCTCGTAATCCGTCTCCTAATAAGTTAAAAGCCAAAACCGTCAGAATAATCAGCAAAGCGGGAGGAATAATCAACCAAGGCTGCAATACCAAAATCGAAGCGTTGGTGGCAGAAGATAAGAGATTTCCCCAACTAGGATCTTTTGATTGAATACCCAAACCAATTAAACTTAAAACTGATTCGGCAATAATAAAACCTGGGACGGCTAAGGTAGCAGAAATAATAATATAGGTGGCTGTCTGGGGCAATATATGACGAGCAATAATATAAAAAGGATTTGCCCCCATCGCGTTTGCTGCTTGAACAAATTCTTGTTCTTTGATAGATAATACCTGTCCTCGAACTACCCTTGCTAACCCCGACCAACTTATAAAGGAAGTAATCAATACAATTAAGAGGAATGTTTGTGCGCTACTCAAGCCAGGGGGAAGCACCGAAGCTAAGGCAACTAAAAGATATATACCAGGAATAGTCATCAGCACTTCAACTATTCGCATCAATACTCCGTCTATCCAGCCACCAAAGTAACCCGATATTCCCCCCACCATTAAACCTAAGGGGAAAGAAATACTAATCCCTGCTAGTCCAATAAACAGGCTAATTCTACCGCCAAACAATAAACGACTAAACAAGTCCCTACCTTGCTCATCAGTACCCAAAACATTGATTCTTCCTGCACCTGAAGCACCAAACAAATGGCGTTTGAGGGGAATCCCAGGAAACAGGGTGACTGATTCAAACTTGGGAGGTAAGGGTAAAGAAATTTCGAACAGGTTGTAAGGATTTCCTTTAATAAATAATCTTAGGGGTGAAGGATTCTGCTTATCGATAATCAAAATGCGATCGCCTGTTTCAATATTGGTTACGCCCTGAGTAGTAGGATAAACGAAAGGAGTGGTGATTTTTCCCTCTGGAGTTTGCCAGTGAATGGCAGTTGGTGGCAATAATGAACCATCTTCTTGAGAGGCATAAGGGGAATAGGGAGCGATAAAATCGGCAAAGATAGCACAAAGATAGAAGGTAATTAGTACTGTTGCTCCAAAACGCGCCAAGGAGTTTTTCTTGAGTTTTTGCCACCAATTCATAAATCTCTCCTTATTCTTTGCGGTTTAAACTGAACTTACTTTGGCTTTATATAGTAATTTATCTTCTTGTTTATAGCCGACATAACGGACTTCTACCACTTCTCCTATTTGGGCTGTTCCTTTGATTAATTGATGATATTGTGGATCGTAGGCTACTTTTTCCCCTACCGTGGCAATAGCTGTTACATTCCACTGCTTTAATAGTTGTTCTACGGGTTCAACTAGGCTGAGTAATCTGGCTGCGGGTAAACTAGGGTTTTTGTGAACCGCCATTGCTGCGGTGGGCCACTGTAATAGCCAAGATTCAATTATTTCTAAGCTAGATCTTTGAAATTCTGCTTCTAAAAATTCTTGCTGTAGCAGCATTTCTTGCTGTAGTTTTTGGTATTCTTGTTTGCAAGCAGCTAAAGCATCGTCTTTATCGCCCTCCACTTGCCCTTGGGTTTGTACGGCAATATCGCGATCGCTAAAGGTGTCAATTAAGCTATCTACGGATATATTTAATGCCTTGGCTATACGTGCGATCGCTCCTACTGATACATTTAAGATCAGACCACGCTGCATCCTAATTATGGGCAATCTAGCAACTCCAGCTATGCTACTTAATTCATAAATATCAGCAATATTTACCTGTCGCATCAAGTCTTCTAGCAGTTGTTTGTTAGTTTCATAGGAATATTGATTCATTTTTCAGAATAAAGCGATCTTTTTGGGCTATTAAACAGCTTACATCAAGAACCAAGAAGTAAAATCTATAAATAAAAATATATCAACATAAAATTTATTGTTACCTAGCTACTCGATTAAAAGGGAGTAATAATATTAATAATGGACTCAATTATATTAGCGATCGATCGGCACCAAGCTAATCTATAAAATTGCCTAAATTATCATGAAAGCTAGTCAACTATTAAAATTTTATGAGCAGGGTTATCGAGACTTTACGGGAGTAAATCTTGGAGGAGAAGATTTATCTGGAGTAATGCTCATTGCAGTCAACTTTACAGGTGCAAATCTAATGGGAGCAAACTTGAGTAGAGCCTTTCTAACCAAGTCGATTTTTAAGGAAGCATCTTTAAATTGGGCAAACCTTAGCTATGCCAAAATGAGTGAAACTAATCTAGAAATGGCAGATTTAACCAAAGCTAATTTAAAGGGAGCTTTTATGGTTAAATCCCTACTAATAGAAGCAAAACTTAGTGGAGCAAATCTTTCTCATACTAATCTTCGGTCTTCTAACTTGCTGGCTGCAAATATATGTGGAGCTAAATTACAAAAAGTCAACTTAAGACAAGCAAATCTTAATAAAGTTAATTTAAATTGGGCAAATTTACATGAAGGTAGATTGACAGGAGCGCACCTGCAAAATGTTTCTTTGACTGATGTTAATCTTAGTCAAACATTTCTAATTGATGTAGATTTAAGCGGTGCCGATTTAACAGGAATTAATTTGAGCAATGCCAAGCTATCTAAGGCTAATTTAAGTAATGCAAATCTTACTGGTGCAAACTTGGCAGACGCTCGACTTAAAGAAGTCGATCTTAGTAATGCAAATCTTACTGGTGCAAATTTGGCTAATGCTTGGCTCAAAAAAGGTAATTTAAACAATGCAAATTTGACTAATACTAATTTAAGCAACGCTAATTTGTCTTATGCCTCTTTTAAGGAGGCGAACTTGAATGGTGCAGATCTCACTCAGGCAGACTTGAATGGTGCTAATTTTGAACAGGCAGCTTTGAGCAACACTATTTTAGAAAATGTTCAGTCATCCCAAAGCAGTCCAAAAGAAAGTTTTTCTGTTTATCCTCTTCGTTTTAGTTTCTAACAGTAAAATTGACAATCGGCGATCGGCGATCTTATTATTTGGGGATATAAGGCAAAGTAGTCTGTTTGGTAATTTGTCTTATACAGTTTAATATTATGCCAAAGTATTTTTTAAGATCATTGGTTTTGTTGGCTAATACACGAAACGCAATACCGTTTTCTGCGGGCAATATAGTAATAGCGGATTCTATATTTTGACTATTAGATAATGATTGAGATTCAATTGCTGCAATTAATGAATTGAAATCTATATCTGGTAAAATTGCGATCGCATTACCCATAATAGGCAAAGATGTGAATATTTTGTTTCCTTTGAAGGGATTGTTTTTACCAAGTAAGCGAATAGCATCAACATATAATAGTTTATCTGCTGAGTCTACAATTTCTAGGCGATTAAAATAATAGTTAAAGTCATAGTATTCATCTTTAGCTAGTCTTCCTGGCAAAATTATTTCAGTTAAAAATAGTTGCGCTGTAGAATGCAGCTTAATATTAGTCTGTTGTTCTAATACTGAGTCTTGATAGAGGATAACAGGTTCGGGGATAAATTCCAGACTGGAATTTTCTTCTACTACTATTTGATATTTAACAGTTGCTTTAGTATTGCTTTCTGGCATCGGATGCACTTTAGTAGCTGCCTGATCTGTCAGATATAAATGTGTATTTTCTGTTAGATGCAGAGATAGATTCAGGTTATCGTTAGCTAGCAACCCAGGAGAAGTATTGATTAGATAAAGATAAGCTCTATTTGTTTTTGCTCCTTCTAAACGAAACACTGGAGATAAACGCAGGGGATAGGTTGTATATTGATGTTGCGAAATTGTTTGACAAGATTGATTTGATTTTAGTTTTAATTCTAAATTGTCTTTATATTTGATAGTTGTCATTTGACAGAGAAAAGGCAGTTGTTAATTGTCAGTTGTTAATAAGCTATTTATCGCTTGCTATTCTACATTTTCCAAAACAGATCTCTCCATCGTGGTAATTCTCAATAAGCCATCGATCTGGTTCATTGCAGATCCATGTCTCCCAATCTTCTTCAAAAATTTTCTCCGCATATTTTCTCAGCACATTCATATCGATATGAATGGGAAGAGTTAAACCGTTGCTCCATGATACAGTCAGGTTTCCTCTAAGATGCCGTTCTGATACTATCTTTTCAAAAGCCGACAATAATTCATCGTCCTCAGAGTACTTTATGCAAAAACTTTGTGGGACTTTTCGCCAATCTATACGCCCTGCAAATGTAATGGGAAAATTGCTTTGCAGCCATTCGGTATTTATTTGTAGATCTTGACTAGTTAAAAGTTGAAAATCTTCTCCAAATTGCCTAAGATGCTCGACAATAAACGGAATTTGAGGTTTGTATTTATTTACCATTTTTAAATCTTTAATTAGTCAAGCTTACTTTAGTAGAACAAAACTGTTTTTAAGATAAAATCAACAACTTCTGATAAACCTTCTTTTGTTTTACAGTTAGTATAAGCAATGGGCTTTCCTTTTCTATGTTGGGGTGCTTGTTGACGGATCAGATCTAAGTCTGCACCAACATAAGGAGCTAAATCTATTTTGTTGATGACAACTAAATCGGACTGGACAAAACCAGGGCCATTTTTGCGAGGAATATCATCCCCCGCACCAACATCAATAACGAAAATATAAGAATCGACTAAATCGTAGCTGAAAGTAGAAGCGAGATTATCACCACCGCTTTCGATAAAAATCAAATCTAGTTGAGGATAAAGTAGTTCTAGATCGTTTACTGCTAATAAGTTCATTGTCGGATCTTCTCGGATGGCAGTATGGGGACAACTGCCAGTTTCTACTCCTACAATTCTAGATTCAGGCAAAAGTCCTTTTCTTTTGAGACGATCTGCATCTTCGGTAGTTAATAGATCGTTGGTTACTACTGCGACTTCAATTCCCTGTTCAGTTAGCATGGGTATTAAACACTCTAGTAAAGCAGTTTTTCCACTGCCAACAGGACCCCCTATGCCTAACCTAGCGACGTTTTTTTCTGTTTGCACCTGTCAAATTTTTCCTTCTACTAGACCATTGAAACCATAGATTTCTCTTGTACCTGCGATCGCAACTAAACTAACTATTTTTTCATCTCCTGGTTCAAATCTGACTGCTGTACCTGCGGGAATATTAAGACGCATTCCCTTAGTAGTTTCACGGTAAAACGATAGTGCAGCGTTGACTTCATAGAAATGAAAATGCGAGCCAATTTGAATCGGGCGATCGCCTGTATTAGCTACTTCTATTTCTAGAGTTTCTTTACCTGCATTCAATTCAATTGTCCCTGGCTGGGGAATTATTTCACCTGGAATCATTTTGATCGTTGGGGGTTTATTTGTTTGGAGTTGTCGATTTATTTATTCGTAGCTATTAGCTATTAGCTTTTTTTATTGAATTGGGTTGTGGACGGTTACGAGTTTTGTCCCGTCGGGGAATGTGGCTTCCACCTGGACTTCATGTATCATTTCGGGAATGCCTTCCATCACTTCATCTCGACCGAGAATAGTTGTTCCATAGCTCATTAATTCGGCAACAGATCTACCTTCTCTTGCACCTTCTAGAATGGCTGCGGAAATAAAGGCTACTGCTTCAGGATAGTTTAATTTTAAACCTTTATTTTTACGCCTTTCTGCCAGTAATCCAACCGTAAAAATAGTTAATTTGTCTTGTTCTTGAGGTGATAGCTGCATCTAATATTTTATTGAACTACATCCATTTTAAGTATCCTAGATTAATCGTGACGTTAAACCTTATAATCCTTAGATTTTTATCATAAACTGGCTGTTTAATTTTGATGAACCGACTGAGGGTATTCAACCCTCTATTATCTTAGAAATCGAAGCTACGGTAAAAAAAATCATTGTAGACACAGGAATTTTCGTATTACTAGTTGAACAATACTTACATTTTGTGCGCCAAGCAAATAAATATTACGCCATGCAAAAAGGCGGTATTGTGGCATCGGGCGGTACTGCGGAATTAACCAAGGAAGTGATTTAACAATTTTTGGCAGTTTAGTTACTTTTTACTGATTAAAACTTGACTTTCTAGGGGTTTATATCTTCTAATATTTAGTACCTATGTTCTTTGGCAACATAGAAAGTTTTTGTGTCAATAATCAAAAACTTGTCGTTACTTACTACACCCTAGAATTCTAAAGTTATGGAAAGTTTAACTCCAGCCCAGAAAGAACTTTACGATTGGCTGATTGAATATATTCGCTCGACTCAACACGCGCCATCCATTAGACAAATGATGAAGGCGATGAACTTGCGATCGCCTGCTCCAGTACAAAGTCGTTTAGAACGGTTGCGGAATAAAGGATATATTGATTGGACGGATGGTAAAGCTCGCACCCTAAGAATTTTACACCAACCCGAAAAAGGTTTATCCATTGAAGGCGCAATTGCTGCGGGAGGTTTGGTTGAGCCATTTACTGAAGATCGAACTAGACTAGATTTATCCGATCTGTTCGCTCAATCTGACTGTTATGTCCTCAGAGTGACTGGAGATAGCATGATCGAAGATTTGATTAATGAAGGTGACTATGCAGTAATGCGATCGCTTTCCGCGAGTTCGGAAGTTAAAAACGGTGACATAGTAGCAGCCAGAGTTTCGGGATACGGTACTACCCTAAAACGCTTCTATCAAGAGCAAGAGCAAGTTACTCTCAAGCCAGCCAATCAAAAATACGAACCAATCAAAGCTGAAGCGGAAAATGTCGAAATTCAAGGGATATTGGTAGGCATTTGGCGATCTGTAGCGAGTAATGCTTCTCTCAATTAGCAATTGATAAAATTTTAGATCGTAGATTTTGGGATTAAGTCTGTAGTAAAACAATTGAGGTATGACTCCTTAATCCCCAATCTGCCAAAGCTTATGGTTTCTTCTGCTTCAACTCCCAGCTTATCAATTGAATTAAAGAATAAACTGGCTACTCCCCTCAATATCGGCTCATTGGTAGTTAATAGCCGTGTATTGCAGTCGCCCCTATCTGGCGTGACTGATTTAGTATTCCGTCGCTTAGTTAGGCGATATGCGCCTCTTTCGATGATGTATACGGAGATGGTGAGTGCTAAAGAGATTTATCATTTAACCGAATTACCAGCAATTATGGCGATCGCACCCAATGAAGATCCTATCGGCATTCAACTATTTGATTGTCGTCCAGATTTTATGGCTCAAGCTGCCCAAAAGGCAGTAGCAGAAGGGGCAAATACCATTGATATAAATATGGGTTGTCCCGTGAATAAAATTACCAAAAAAGGCGGAGGATCTTCCTTACTACGTCAACCAGAGGTAGCAGAAGCGATTGTTAAGACTGTAGTGGATGCGGTGGATGTACCCGTAACCGTTAAAACTCGTATTGGTTGGGATGATGATGAGATAAATATCATTGACTTCGCCCGTAGAATGGAAAGTCAGGGCGCAGAAATGTTAACTCTCCATGCCCGTACTCGCGCCCAAGGATATAACGGTAATGCTAAGTGGGAATGGATTGCTCGGGTAAAACAAGCTTTATCTATTCCTGTAATTGCCAATGGAGATATTTTTTCAGTAGAAGCTGCTATTAAATGTTTAGAAATTACCCAAGCTGACGGGGTAATGTGTTCGCGGGGTACTTTAGGTTATCCTTTCTTAGTGGGAGAGATCGATCGCTTTTTGAAGACAGGTGAAATATTACCGCCTCCTTCTGCTGTAGAAAAATTAGAATGTGCCAAAGAACATTTACAAGGTTTGTGGGAATATAAAGGGCAACGGGGCATATATCAGTCGCGCAAGCATCTAGCTTGGTACTGCAAAGACTTTTCAGGTGCAGCCCAGTTGAGAGATCGCCTATCTCAGATAGAAAGTGTCGAGCAGGGATTTGAAATATTAGATAGTGCAATTATCGAACTGAGTTTAGATTGAAATTCGCGATCGCGTCTAATTCTTCAGAAGCAAGGGTAAGGACACTATTGATTGATTTTTTAATATGGCAACAATCAACATTCTATCTTGGGAAAATCAAATCTAAATCTAAAGTTATTTCTGTAAAATTAGGAATGTTTATTGTTTCATCAGATAAAACAATATTGGTGTGCTTATAGCCAAATTCGCCTTGATTATTACTGAAATTAAAATACAATAGCTTCCGAAAATCATACTTTGATTTACCAACGCCGCTAACTTTTAAGTTGCTCTGGAATAACTTTGCTTCTCAAAACGATAAAGCCTGCTAAAACAATCAAAACAGCCCCAAACAAAGAATTAATATCCAAAATCTCTTCAAAGAATAACCAGCCGAGAAAAGTTCCAAACGGTACAGAAGTATAAGTAAAGATCCCCACACTAGCAGCAGGGGCATTTTGATATCCACGAGTTAATAATAGCTGACCGATAGTTGTGGTCAAACCGATCGCAATTAACATCATATATTCAATGGGTGTAGGAGTTTGCCAAGCCCAAATTAGAGGAATAGAAGAGATACACATACCGAAGATTGCAAAATATGCCACAATCCGTAATGTAGGTTCGGTAGCAGAAAGTTTTCGCACCGTTACAAAAGCTAGAGCAGCCATGATGCTACTAAATAGGGCTACTAAGCTTGCCCAATCAGTTTCTCCATTGGGTTCTAGAATCAAGAAAACTCCCATGAATCCCAGAATTCCCGCTATTATTATTCTTCTAGATATACTCTCTTTAAGCCAAATTAAAGATACAAACGGAATAATTAAGGGAATAGTTGATTTTATCAACATCGTATCCCCTAAAGAAATATGACCCAGAGCATAAAAGAAAGAGTACATCGCCCCCATGCCGAAGCCCGCACGAGCTAGGTGCAGTTTTAAATTATCTGTATGGAGAATTTTAGTGCCAGCTTTAATTAACAAAGGGGCTAAAATAACCAGTCCAAAAAGATTGCGAAAGAATACAATAGATTCATTGGGTAAAGAAATAGATGCTTGCTTGATGACTGCTGCACTGATAGCAAAGCTTAATTCTGAAGCAACAATAAAAAATGCTCCTCGCACGATACTTTGATCTTTAGTCATAGAGAAATCTTATTTAATATGTATCGTAGTGTTAATAATCGTCGGCTATATTTGAACTCTAACTAACTATTTATTGAAAAATCTATGTCTCAAGCTATTACTCACGTCATTTATGACATGGATGGATTGTTATTAGATACAGAGTCCCTCAATGAACGAGTAAACGGAGAGATAGTGCAACGCTATGGCAAAACCTTTACTACGGAAATAAAAATTGCGATCGCTGGTACAACAGCCACAGATTCAGCCAAAACAATTATAGATACTCTAAAACTCCCTCTTTCTATTGAGGAATACTTGTCAGAAAGAAACAAATTACTATATCCCCTATATTCCACTGCCAAAACCTTCCCTGGTACAGTAAATTTGGTCGAACATTTAGCAAATCATAATGTCCCCCAGGCGATCGCTACAAGTTCTTCTCGGCAAAATTTTGAGATGAAAACCGTTCAGCATCAAGACTGGTTAAAACACTTTGAGCTATTTACCTTTGGTGACGATCCTGAAATTGAGCAGGGAAAACCCGCGCCAGATATATTTTTACTTACTGCCAAGAGATTAAATGCCCAGCCTGAAAACTGTATAGTGTTTGAAGATTCTTTATCTGGAATGAAAGCTGCGATCGCAGCAGGAATGTATGTGGTGGTAATTCCCGATCCAGTATTTGATAAAAAACTGTTTTCCGCAGCAGATCGGGTGCTTAACTCGATGACAGAATTTGACTCAAGAATAATTACTGATTACTGATTATCTAAAAATTCTTTTTTTGAAGCTTTTAATTGTCGCCAAAGAGCTTTAATGCGATCGTAAGCCTCTTTTGACGATATTTTGCCATTGGTTTCTAGGGCGCATATGTAGCCAATTTTTTGGGTGAATTCCTGTAAATTGGAGTTGAAAGCCAAATTTTCAGGGGAAAAATCCCCACGATAACGTGCTTGAGAATATAAGAAGTTTTCCTTGTCGCGATCGGATTGTTGACTCATAATTTACCAACTAATAACTACTTGTACAGACCAGGTATAACTTATCTCTGACCGAAAAACTTCGCATTTGAACATCTATCTATAGAAAGAATCTATAGTATTGATTGTCTTTATTATATTTTCTCCAAGGTCAGAAAAACCTATAATAATTGAGCAAGATTTAACAATAAAGAGAGAAATTCTTATGGCGCGGATGTATTACGATGAAGATGCCAATCTCGACCTGTTAAAAGACAAGACAGTGGCAATCATTGGCTATGGTTCACAGGGACACGCTCATGCTCTTAACCTTAAAGATAGCGGTGTGAATGTGATTGTTGGTTTATATCCTTCTAGTAAATCAAAAGCCAAAGCAGAAGCAGACGGATTAACTGTTCATCCTGTAGAGGAAGCAGCAAAAGCAGCAGATTTAATCATGATTCTGCTACCTGATGAAGTTCAAAGACAAGTTTATACTGAACAGATTGCGCCTCATTTAACTGACGGTAAAATGTTAGCTTTTGCTCACGGATTCAATATTCACTTTGGTCAAATCATGCCTCCCAGTACAGTGGACGTGATGATGGTTGCACCAAAAGGACCTGGACATTTGGTAAGACGTACTTACACTCAAGGTCAAGGTGTACCATGTCTATTTGCAGTATATCAAGATGCCACTGGTCAAGCACGCGATCGCGCTATGGCTTATGCTAAAGGTGTAGGCGGTACGAGAGCAGGTATTTTAGAAACTACCTTTAGAGAAGAAACTGAAACCGATTTGTTCGGCGAACAAGCAGTATTATGTGGTGGTTTGAGTGCTTTGATTAAAACGGGTTTTGAAACTCTAGTCGAAGCTGGTTATCAGCCTGAACTTGCTTATTTTGAATGTCTGCATGAAGTAAAACTGATTGTTGACTTGATTGTAGAAGGTGGTTTGGCGAAAATGCGCGACAGTATTTCGACTACTGCTGAGTATGGTGACTATACTCGTGGTCCAAGAATAGTTAACGAGCAAACTCGTACAGAAATGCGTAAAATCCTCCGTGAAATTCAGCAAGGAGACTTTGCTCGTGACTTTATCTTAGAAAACCAAGCTGGTAAGCCTGGATTTACTGCTACTCGCCGTTTAGAAGCAGAACATCCCATCGAAGAAGTTGGTAAAGATGTTCGCGCTCATTTCAGTTGGTTAAAAGAAGATAAGTAAGCTATCGATCGTCAGCTAGAAGTACTTATAACATAATTTTTAAGGAGAGATGACTCTCCTTTTTTTGTATCTTAATCAAGGAAAGTGAATTACCACTACCGAGAGATATTCATGAGAACGGGCGATCGCTTCAGCAGTAGTACCGACAGCCGAACGACTGCGGATTTTGGCTTCGGCAGTTTTGACAGGAAGAAGTAGTAAATCGTTTTTATAGACTTTTTGGGAAACTTCTTTAATAAAGTTGCCTTGAGATTGACCAATTGCGGTATCGCTACTGACTTGAGATAATTCTTCGGTCGATAGTTGAGCTTGCTTATTAGTCACTATTAACAATACTTCCAGGCTCGTTTTTAGCTCGTTGGCTAACATTTTGGCAATATTTAAAGTCTGGTCAAATTCTTCTGAGAGAGCTTGTCTTTTGGTAACAGCTAAAAATATCCTAGCAGCGTTGGCAATCGGCTGTACAAAGCGGGCAATTAAGACGGGAATGGGTAGCTGTTGTGCCACATTATCAATCGTGCTGCCAAAAAAGCTATCTTGATAAGTAGAATAGCCCTTCCAACCACAGACTACCAAACTAACATCCTGTTCGATTGCAGTGCGGACAATTCCGCGATCTATTTCATCATCCACTCTACCGATAGTTTCTACTTTGGCATTGGCACTATGAGCGATAGTTTCAGCTTTGGCTAATAGCTGTTTTTGCTGCATTCGAGCTTCGGAGGAAATAATGCGATCGCGATCGTTCAACACATTAAGGGGTAACAAAGTTCCGTTAGACGTTTTCGCTAAAATCAAAGCCAGACTTAACAAGTTATCCTCATTATTGGGATTTGCCACAGGAACTAAAACCCTTTGAGCCAAAACCTTAGTTTTATTCTGGGCTTGAGGATTTTTTTCTGCGGTGGTGATTTGTCTGCCCCATCTTTCCGTTACTAATGGAGAAGCGATACAGGTAAAAAGAATCATGGCTACAATACCGTTTACCGTAGTGCGATCGACTAGTTCAATTTCATAAGCTACAGTAATAGCTGCTAGAGTTGAAGCAGCTTGGGCGATCGACAGCCCAAACATAACCATCGTGCTGGGGAATTCATAACCAAAATATTTTCCCGCACCCCAAGCAGCAATATACTTGCTAATTAATTCGGCAGTAATCATTACCGCTGCAATTACTAAAGATTTAGGTTCGCGAATTAAAACCATCGGATCGATCAGCATCCCCACTGAAATTAAGAAAAACGGCACAAATAAAGTGTTGCCAATAAACTGAATGCGGTTCATCAAAGGACTTAGTTGAGGAATTAGGGGCGTTAAAGCAATTCCTGCTAAAAATGCACCAATAATCGGCTCAATTTCAATTAAACCTGCAACAAAAGAAACCACAAACAAAGTCGCCAAGACAAAAATAAATTCGGCACTTTCATCGTGTCCAAATTTATGAAAAAACCACCTGCCTAATTTGGGAACACCCCAAAGAGTAGCGAAAGTGTAAATAATTAAAGCGGGAATCAGAAACAGCCAAAAACTGAAGGTTAGCTCTCCTTCATAGGCTTTGACCACTACAGCCAACACCAACAAAGCCAGAACGTTAGTAATGAGAGTCCCCCCCAGGGTGACATTCACCGCAGAAGCCCGCATAATGCCTAATTTATTGAGGACGGGCAAAGCGAGTAAAGTATGAGAGGCAAAACAAGAAGCCACTAATATTGCGGGCAACCATCCATATCCCAACAGCATCATGGCTGCCGTACCTAAAACCATTGGGGCGATAAAGGTCGCTAAACCAAAAATAACCGCTTTATCGCCATTCTTTTTAAGGTCATCTAGGCTAGTTTCTAAACCCGCCATAAACATTAAAAACAATAAACCAATTGTACCCAACAAGATAATATTGCTGCTTCTTTCCAACAATCCCAGTCCTTCTGGTCCCACGACTACCCCTGCTAAGATTAAGCCGACAATCCCAGGAAGACGCAATCTTTCAAATACTAAAGGAGCAACGAGCATGATTGCTAAAATCACCAAAAATACGGCTACGGGGTCGTGAATGGGTTTTAAACTTAGAGATACGGCAGCAATCATCATAGGTATTATTTTATTTTGGGTTCATTAGTTATTACAAGAAAAAAAGCAGTCGAGTAGTATGCTGACTGCTTTTTGTGAAGCGTAATTGAATTTTAGTTAGGTTGACTTGATAAGCCCGTATCTTTTTACAGGCTCAAGCATTAGGTTTCGAGGATAAAGATTTCGATCTGGCATTTTATAATCTTCTGGATCGAGAAACCATTTCAATTTTAAATCTTGTGCCATCATTTTGTTACTTGGAATAGGACTAACAATCTTGACTTTAATAGTCGGCAAATATCTACAATTAACTATATTTCCGTCGCCTATAATAATAACGATATTAGCTGTATATTGGTGTTTAATGCGATCGGGAATTTCCTCAAATTAAGCAGACTGATTTTTTCAATTAAGTCTCACCATAGTCAATTTTGATAAATCTTTGATTTTTAGCATTTTTAATCATCAAATTTTTTGGAACAATTGATGTTTAATACCGTTTTTACCGCTTTTTTTAATCTCGTACATTAGACTATCTACATCTTCGAGCATTTTATCCACCGAATCAGGTACATTCAAGAATGTTACTGCTCCAATACTAGTACTGACGATCGGAGAATAAGCTTCGAGCGCATTCATTAGCTGTTTTTGAATACGATCTAGAACGAGGTTGCTATTTTGATAGTTTGTTTCAGGTAACAGTAAGGCAAATTCGTCTCCCCCTAAGCGGGCAACGGTGTCAATTTCTCGAATATTTTTTTGCAGAGTTTGTGCCACCAGTTTTAGTAGTTCGTCCCCTGTTTGGTGTCCAAAGCGATCGTTAATCTGTTTGAAGTTATCTAAATCTAAGTAAGCCAGAGTAAAACAGCACTCATATCGAAGCGATCGCTTGTACTCTATAGCTAATATTTCTAAAAAAAATCTTCGATTAACTATTTGGGTTAATCCATCTGTTTGGGATAGGGTTTTTTCTTGTTTGTAAGCCAATTTGAGACTAGATAAGAGATGGGCTATAGTCAAAAAAACAATCAATCTGACTGCGGTATTCCACAGCAGGATAGCAAAGTACAGATCTGCTTTGGCTGTGAACTCCGCGACAAACCAAGCAACCGTGCTGGTTAGCACTAAAAAAATTGAAAACCATCTTGTACCGTACCAACTGGTTAGGGCAATAGGCAATAAATAGAGAATAGACAGAGAAATATCAACGACGATAAAATAGTCTAAAACACCAATTGACAAAACTGTAATTAATCCTACTAGCTTGACATAGTGCTTAAACATTGATTTTTACCCACCTTTGAATTTAACGTAACGATAAGATAGCCTATCTAAAGGTAATTTCAGTCCAGACAAGCCAAAGGTGCTATGTTTTTTTCTACTATCTTGATAGTGTATTTGTATTCTTGTTGAGAATATAGTAGTTTTTTAAAATTGACCTTACTATAATATGTCTAACTAAAAACAAGCCATAAGCCATGAACTACAAAGATTGTAGGACAGATACAAATCAAGCTTAAACTGATAAAAAATAATTAGTAACTTTTGTATTCGCAATAAGCTTTTCGTGCTAAGTTGTTACTGTCAATAAAAATACTTAATGAAAGAGCAATAGTATGACTACCACAACAGGTTTGTTACGCCCGTTCGGTCACGTTGAAGAAAACCCAGTCTTACTAGATAAAAGCGTTACTGAGCCAGTATGCGAAGGTTTTAATGCTGTCTTATCTAGCTTTCAGGGCTTATATTTGCAATATCAAAAACATCATTTCGTTGTCGAGGGTTCAGAGTACTATTCCTTACACCAATTTTTTGCTGAAAGTTATGAAGAAGTGCAAGGTCACGTTCACGATATAGGCGAACGTCAAAACGGTTTGGGTGGTATTCCCGCTGCTAGCTTTAGTAAGCTGGCTGAACTATGCTGCTTTGAGCAAGAAGAAGACGGCGTTTTTGGCGAACGTCAAATGGTAGAACACGATCTTACTGCCGAACAAGAAATCATTAAATTGTTGCGTCAACAGGCTTCTCAAGCGGACAGTTTGGGAGATCGCGCTACTCGCTATCTATACGAACAGATTTTGCTAAAAACTGAAGAAAGGGCTTACCACCTGCAGCACTTCTTAGTTCACGATAGCTTAACTCTTGCTTTTGTTGGTAATGGTTCTAACTAACGTTAGTTCGGACTAAGAATATTTATATTTTATTCATTTCAAGCCATATTTTGTGGACAGTAGCCTAACCTATCGACAATTTGGTCGCGAAATATTTCAATTTCTTCTGTTTCAGGTTTTCCATGAGCAACAATTACCACCTGATAGCGATTCATCACAACCGTAGGTGATTCTCCCCGATCCAAGCTGGCAAAGGCTTCTCTTACTTTGCCAGACGGTTGACCGACAGAACCCATTTCATTGAGAAAAGCTTGGAGATTTTTGACTAATGAGATGGGCGTAGATTTTTTTAAATCTAATTTAATTAACCAGCAATCGATTAAGTTGATTACTGCTACTGAGTTTAAAGAGGCTTGATATTTATTACGTAAATAAGCGATCGATCTAAGAGTGCAGCTGGTATTGGGAAAAGAGTAGATATGTTCTCGATTATTTTTCATTGTTTTCAACTAAAATATCTCTAAAAAAACCCTTGTCGGGAAGATCCAAAACTAAATTTACCAATAGAATTTAAACAAAGAATTTGAGGAAGTTGTGAGGATAAAATATATCAGAAGCTAATAGTAGGCTGTTGACCACTTAATTTTCTGGTTGTAGCTGGCTTAGAGAAAGGGGTCCTAAGAAGGATATTTATTTCGATAGAGGAACATTCCCAATATAGTAGTTTTTATTCAAAAAGCTACGTCTAAAGAACGATTCAGTAACAGGCTCAACTCTGTTTTGATTGAAATAGAGAACGTACTTATGGGCCTTGATTATGACTTATAAACAGTTAGAATGCTAGCAGGAGTAACTAGTAACTAATGAAGATGAATAATCGGCGATTAAAGTGCGATTCGCTATTTCTCAACAGTTTGAATTTTACTTCTCAAATATTATGATAACTTTACCAGGAAAACCAAAATCTTTTTGGTTAGATTCTACTGCTGAAACATCTTTTCCCAAGATGGAGAATGTGACAGTAGATGTTGCAATTATTGGCGCGGGAATTGCAGGAATTACCGCAGCCTATTTACTTAAAAAAGCAGGTAAAACTGTGGCATTAGTCGAAGCACAGCACATCGCTGCTAGTGCCAGTGGACACACTACAGCCAAAGTGACATCCTTACACCAACTTATTTATGCCGATTTAATCGATCGCCACGGCGAAGATAAAGCTAGACTTTATGGTGAATCGAATCAAGCAGGGGTTGAATTTGTCGCATCTACCGTAGAGCAAGAAGGAATCGACTGTGACTTTCAACGCAATGATACCTATAGCTTTGCTGAATCAGAAAAAAATCTTGATAAAATCCAAAAGGAGTATGACGCAGCAGTAAAATTAGGACTTCCTGCGGAATTTGTGACCGAAACAACTCTACCTTTTGATATTGCAGGAGCGGTTAAATTTACCAATCAGGCACAGTTTCACGTCCGCAAATATCTCTTACATTTAGCCAATACTATTCCTGGCGATGGTAGCTATATCTTTGAAGATAGTCGAGTACAGACCGTAGACGAGGGGACACCCTGTAAAGTATACGCTAACGATACTACCCTTCAGGCTACAAATGTTCTGTTGACAACCCATCTACCTATCATCGATCGCGGATTATATTTCGCCAAAGCTTATCCGCAACGCTCCTATATTGTTGGGGCAAAAATTAGCGAAGAGAAAGCACCGAAAGGGATGTATATCGGAGTAGGAAAGAACTATCATTCCATTCGCACTACTCCCACAGAAGATGGTGGATTACTGCTTCTAGTGGGCGGTGGTAGTCATAAGGTTGGAGAAAAAAGCGAAACAGAAGAATCTTATCAAGAATTAGATCGCTATCTACATTCTCATTTTGGAATCGACAAAATTGATTATCGTTGGTCGAGTCAAGATTATGAATCTTTCGATCAATTACCCTATATTGGTAAACTCACCCCTGCTGACGAACATATCTATGTCGCAACAGGATTTAGTTTGTGGGGTATGAGTAAAGGCACTATGGCAGGAATGCTTTTGGCAGACTTGGTACAGGGTAAAACAAATCCTTGGGCAGATTTATATGATTCTTTGCGAGCGACTCCTTTTGTAACCCAAGAATCGATTAAAAATAACCTCGATGTTGGCAAACACTGGGTACTAGATAGACTCAAAGGTATTCAAAATTGGTCTACCGATGATGTTGCACCAGGAGAAGGCAAAATTATTACCCTTAAGGGTGAAAAGGTTGGAGTTTACAAGGACGAAGCGGGTAATGTTACTGCTGTTAATGCTACCTGTCCTCATTTAGCCTGTATCGTCAACTGGAATAGTGCCGAAAAAAGTTGGGATTGTCCTTGTCATGGTGGACGTTTTACCTGTGATGGCAAGGTTATTCAAGGTCCTGCGGTCAAAGATTTGGAACAGAAAGCTGTTTAGATTGACAGTCAATCGCGTTTAATTATTTAGGAGCAAAATTATGTTTTCAACGTAATTATCAGTTGGCGGTATTCAGAAAAGTAATTTTTCCCTCAGCGATTCGCTTTTTTCTATAAACTTGCAAACCGCCGTATTTACCAATTTTGGCTTAAAAGCAAAAATCAATTGAGCCAATCAAATTGTAATTAATGTGCCGACTTTTTTTGACGATAATTTTTTTGTCTTATGGAAAAAAAATTATCGTGTATTTTCAGTCTCTAAATTGTTATCCACTAAAGACAACAAGAAAAGATCTACTGATTCTGGACTCAAAAGTTTAGAGATAAAATAACCTTGAGCGCGATCGCATTCCAAATCTTTGAGCAAATTTAATTGATAGCTATTTTCGATTCCTGTTGCTGTAACTAACATATTCATTTGGTGAGCAATAGTAATCATTTGCTTCAAGAGTAAGATTGCCGATTTTTCATGCTCTAATTTAAGGTTTGTGGGAGAAATATTAGCAACTACAGAACGATCTATTTTAATCTCATCAAAAGGAAACTGATGTAAACAGGTAAGAGAGGAATAACCAGAGCCAAAATTATCTAAACACAGCTTAACCTGCCGTCTTTTGAGCTGCTGAAATATTTGTAGAGCAGATTTAGGATTTTCGATCGCGACGGTTTCAGCAATATCAAATTTGATATTTTGCCCCTGAAGTTTAAGTTTACGCAGAATCATATCTACTTTATCAATCAAACTGGGATGAAAAAACTGTTTAGCCGATAGATTAATACAAATACCTAAATTACGTCTATTCTTGTCATTATGTCGCCATTTTATAAGATCTTTACAGGCTTGTTTTAAAACCAAATTACCGATCGCATTAGTTAACCCCATTTCTTCAGCGGTATGAATAAAGTGTTGGGGTGAGACAATTCCCTGTTTGGGGTGATGCCAACGAACTAAGGCTTCTAGCTCAATTATCCCATCGGTTTTGAGAGATATAATCGGCAAGTAGTGATTGACAAACTCCTGATTTTTTATGGCTTGTTTTAGCGCCATTTCTTGTTTTGCCGAGTCCACATCCTGCTGGAGTTGAATATACATTTCTGGCTGAAATACCAATATGCGATCGCCTTCTCGCTCTTTGGCTTGCTGCATAGCAATATCAGCATCATTAAACAATCGATCTGTATCTCGATAATCCTGATTACCAATGACAATTCCTGCATTGATATTGACTAGAATTTTATTTCTTTTGATGATGAAAGGCTGATTGAGTTTTTCCTGAATCGTCTCAACAGTAGCGATCGCATCTTTAATATCTTGAATACGGTTTAGAAGAATACTAAACTGCTCTCCTTCTAAACGAGCAAATAAAGAATTTTCAGGCAAACAAGAATGTATGGTGTGAGCGATTGCCATCAATAATTGATTCGTATCAATGTGACCGAGAGTGCGTTTAATGTTTCTAAAGCGATCGCACTCCAACAAGATTACGCCAAAAAAATAGCCTGGTTGTTTTTCTGCATCTTTTAAAGCTTGCTTGAGCCGACTAATAAAAGAATTGCGATTGGCATAACCCGTAATTGGATCGTTGAGAGCCATTTTCAGCAGTCTATCCTGAGCCTGTTGACGACGATCTATTTCGTCTTTTAGCTGCTGATTGCTGTTTTCTAGTTCAATAGTACGATCTTTGACTTTTTGCTCTAGCTGATTATTAAGCTCAACTATTTGATTCTTGCTTCTGGCGATCGTCATTTGATTTGCCACTCTGACTACAACCTCTTTTATTTCAAAAGGTTTGTTGATGTAGTCTACACCTCCAGCCTTGAAAGCTTTTTTCTTATCAGCAAAGTCATTCAAAGCACTGATAAATATTACAGGAATGTCTTTAGTTTTTTCATCAGCTTTTAGTCGCTCACAAACTTCATAGCCATCCATTTCTGGCATTTGGATATCCAGCAAAATCAATTCAACCCAACCAGAATGAACAGCTTCAATTGCTTCTGCGCCATTGTCAACACAAAGACTTTGATACCCTCTTTTTTTGAGAATAGCAGCCAATAGATCCAGATTATCTGGAGTGTCGTCAACAATGAGAATATTTCCCTGAGAATTTTCCGCTTGAGTATTCAAGAAACTAATTTCACAAACCTATATCTATAAAGTTATAGTTCCCCAAAATACTCAATTGGTATCAGGGATTAATATTTAATTCATTCTGTTGAGAGGTTATATATTCGGCGAAGGCTTTGGGATAGATAATCAAAAAATAAACCCACCATACGGCAATAACCGCAGCTATCCCCATAGTGATCCAAAGTATATGCAATATTAACCAGCTAGCAGAGGTAACAGTTATTCCTGTCAATATGATTGACCAAGGCTGACACCAAAAAGGCTTATAATCCCAGATATTCGTAGATTGAGAAGTCATAGATATATAGTCGTTCTAATTTATTTTTTAGGAGTTACCCTTTTACGATTGCGCCAAAATCTGCCAAAACCCTAGCGTGATTGCGTAACAAACCCAAAAGATTCAATCTATTGCGCTTGATATCGGGATTTTCTGCCATTACTAAAACGCTGTTTTCTCCATCAAAGAAGTTGCTGACTATAGGAGCAATTTTAGTCAACCCATCTACTAATAATTGGTAATTGCGCTGCTCTTGAGATGCTTCGGTTTGGGGTAACAATTCCACTAAACCATCATAGAATGCCTTTTCAGAAGATTCTTCAAACAGTTCAGAATCGATATATTCTTGGGGATCTAGAGCATCCGTGTCTAAATCTCCTTTGGTTGCTAAACGAGCCGAACGATTGATGGTTTCATAAATTTCATTTAGTTTGCCATTGTCGCGGATTTCTTGGAGGAATAAAGCGCGATCGCGTACATCCAATAAATCTTCTAAGGCTCTTTCTGTATACTCTTCATCATCTTCACCCAGGATAGCATTTACCAAATCGTAATCAATGCTTTTTTCATCTTGCAATAAAGTCCGAATGCGCTGTAAGAAAAACTCTTGTAAGGCTGTTAAAGGCGATTTTACGTCGGAATGAGCAGAAACAAAGTCTGCTGCACCCTGTTCTAATAAATCTTTTAAATTAATACCTAAGTCTGCATCCCAGATAATGTTGACTATGCCATTTGCAGCACGACGCAAAGCAAAAGGATCGGAAGATCCAGTGGGAATCATGCCAATACCAAAAATTCCCACCAATGTATCCAAACGATCTGCTATGCCTACTACCTGACCATTTAATGTGCTGGGCATTACATCATCTGCACCTCTGGGTAAATAGTGTTCAAAAATCCCTTTGGCTACCGTAGCAGACTCTCCACTCACCACCGCATATTTTTCTCCCATCACACCCTGCAATTCGGGAAATTCATAAACCATTTGGGTAACAAGATCGGCTTTACACAGCAAAGCAGTACTTTCAATTTCGCTGTGTTGTTCTTCACTAAGATCTAGCTGTTCGGCAATAATTTTGGCAGTGTCGATAATGCGATCGACTTTATCCCGCATTGAGCCTAGTTTCTCTTGAAAGGTAACAGTTTCTAATTGGGGAAGATAGGTATCTAAATGCTCGTCACAGTCGGCTTGATAGAAAAACTGAGCGTCTGCTAATCTAGCACGAATTACCCTACCGTTTCCTTCGGCAATGACATCTTTTTTATTAGGATCGCCGTTGGAAATGGTAATAAAGTTAGGCAACAAAGCATTATCTCCACCCTCTTTGTGTACGGGGAAGTAACGCTGATGACTTACCATCACAGTAGTAATTACCTCAGTAGGTAACTTTAAAAAATCTTCTTCAAACTTGCCCGTAACTGCGGTGGGATATTCTACCAAATCGATTACTTCTTCAAGCAAATCAGAATATATTTCGGCTTTACCACCCAATTGCTTGGCTTCTGCTAATATCTCGGCAACAATCTTTTCTTTTCTGGCTGTAGAATCCACTTCTACTGATGCCGATCGCATTGTCTCAACGTAATCTGTCCCTTGACTAATAGTAATAGTGTCAGGATGCAATACCCGATGTCCGCTGGTAAGGCGATCGCTTTTGATAGTTTCCGATCCGTTAACTAACTCCAGGGGTAAAACTTCCTCATCCCACAAAGCAACTAGCCAACGAATAGGACGAGGAAAACGTAAATCCCCATCACCCCAGCGCATAAAGCGTTTGCCTTCTAAACCAGTAATCCATTGAACACACAACTCTTGCAAAATTTCGGTAGTGCTTCTACCCTTGATTTGCTTTTGGATAAACAAAAATTCTCCTTTTGGCGTATCGCGAATCTCGATATCATCTAAACTTACTCCCTGTTTGCGGACAAAGCCTTCTGCTGCTTTTGTCGGTTGACCGTCTTTGTAGGCTGCCCGAACAGGAGGACCTTTAATCTCTTCTTCGCGATTTTCTTGTCGATCGGCAATATCTCTAATTAATATGGCTAAACGACGAGGAGTTCCATAATATTCAATGCTGGCGGGTGATAAAAATTCCTCAGACAGACTTGCAGGAACTTTGGTTTTCCATTGCGCGATCGCACTACTTACAAAATCTGCTGGTAGTTCCTCTGTACCTACTTCTAGTAAAAAATTAGCCATAAAAAAGATTTACCAATTGCCATTCTGTCTAAATAGGATAACAGTTGTAGGGTGGGCAAGAAAAAGAATTTTGTGAGCAATTAAGCACAAGTGTCTATCGCGCAATCTCTTTTGATGGGTGATCGATTATTTGACGATTTTTACAAGCGATCGCTTTAAAAAAATATACTGATGAAAGTTTAACTAGATTTGTGTATTTTATCTTATTCATAAGCTGCATTTTCCAAAGTCAAATGCGATCGCGGTTGGACACCACTTGACTATTTGCGGGTACTCGATCGGAGTGATATTATTTTATTGCTAAAACAATAGCCAATCAGTAATCATTCCAGTTTTTCAAATAAGGTTGCCAGAATAGTATTAGAAAAGAGAAATCCTTCAGGATCGTTGAGACGTATTTTGGTTACTGACGTTAAATCGATTTCATCAGACTCGATTAATGTGCGATCGCTATTTAATACTTCAATCCATCCTTGACGATGATAAGGTTGCAAACATGACCATATCTTCTTTAATATATCTGGTTCAAACTGCGCTGTATCTATTCCTTCGGCTAAACGCAAACCTAACATCAAAGTTTCTAATAAATAATCAGTAGCAGTTATTTCTGGCGCATCAACAATTGCCCCTCCATCAATCCAGCTATAATATTCCCTGCGAGTACGGGGACGAGTAAATCTTTTTCCGTTTACATAGCTGGCTGCACCCATACCAAAGCCATAATAAGGTTTATTTTCCCAGTAGACGCGATTATGACGACATTGATAGCCAGCTTGAGCATAGTTAGATACTTCGTAGTGTTGATATCCCGCAGCGGTTAAAGTTTGTTGGGTTAAACGATACATCTCGGCAGTATCGTCATCATCGGGTAGCGGAGTTTCTCCTGGCTGATATTGCTTGCCAAATGCGGTGACGGGTTCGAGTACCAAATCGTAACAGGATAGGTGCTTTGGGGATAAGGCGATCGCTTTTTCTAAAGATGTTTGGCAATGTTCTAAAGTCTGATGGGGTAAGCCTGAAATGAGATCTAAGCTAAAGTTATCAACGTTTAGTTGTTGAATAATGTTGACTGCTTCAGTGACATCATCCAAAGTGTGAGATCTTCCACATACTTTGAGTAATTCGCGATCAAAAGTTTGTACCCCCAAACTAAAGCGATTTAACCCTGCATCCAAATATCCCTGTAAGCGATCGCGATCGAAAGTCCCAGGATCGATTTCCATCGAGATTTCAGTATCCGTAGCAATACCAAAATGTAAAGCGATCGCCTCTATAATCTGGGATAATTCTGAAGGAGATAATAATGAAGGTGTGCCACCACCAAAAAAGATAGTTTCTACAGGCTGTTTAGTAGAGACGGTTAATTTAATATCTTTAATTAGTGCTGCAATGTATTCTTCCACCATAAAATTAGCGGATTTCCCTCCTTTATCTCCTACTACTGAGATGGGAAAATCACAGTAATAGCAACGACGACGACAAAAGGGAATATGGAGATAAACCGCAGTAGGAATGATTTTTTGAGATTTGAATAGCAAAATAAATATATAATAAAAGCTTATATTTTATATCCATTAACAATATAATTTACTGATTTAATATCTTAAATTATTAAAGTCTACTAAACATACATTATCGACTGTTGCTCGATCTTTCAGTATTTTAATAATTATATTTGATAGATTTTTTTAATAATATTTTATTGGATTTTCAAATGACCGAAAGCAAATGTATAAAGGGCTTATAGCCATTTATTTGTGAATAAAATTAATTTGATCGATATTAAGAACTTCCTAATTTTTATACACTATCGCCGATAATTTATTAAAGTAAAGAAGAAATATATCCTTTATTATAAAACTCAACTAAAACAATGGTTGATGCCATCATAATTATCATATGTATTATTGCAGCAGTAAATATCGGTTTCGATAGTTTACAGTTGCTTCCTGCCGACATCTTGGAAGGAGTATCCAATATTGAAGCCTTACGGTTCGTAATCGCAGGGTTTGCCACCATTATTGGTTTAGGTATTGGAGTCGCGGTGCAGACTACCTACCGTAGATTAGAACGTCAAATTCGCAACACCAAAATAGAGATTATCATTACTAGGGCGATCGGCTTAGTAATGGGTTTATTGGTAGCTAATCTAATGCTCGCACCAATGTTCCTCTTGCCTATTCCCAAAGAGTTAAGCTTTTTTAAGCCTACTGTAGCGGTTTTAGGTAGCGTCATGTTTTCCTATCTAGGACTTGGTTTAGCCGATACTCACGGACGGACTTTTCTCAGGTTAATAAATCCCAACAGCATCGAATCGATGTTGGTAGCAGAAGGTACTTTAGAAGCAATGCCAAGTAAGGTGCTAGATACTAGCTGCATTATTGACGGCAGAGTGGAAGAGTTGTTGAAAACTGGTTTTCTAGAAGGACAAGTTTTAATTCCCCAGTTTGTTCTTCAGGAATTGCAAAATTTAGCGGATGCTAGCAATTCTCAAAAAAGAATTCGCGGTAGGAGAGGTTTGGATATTCTCAACCAAATGCAGGAAGAGTATCCCGATCGCATTGTGATCAATCAAGCCGATTACGAAGACATTGAAACTGTTGATGCTAAATTAGTACGCTTGACCCAAGAGATCAATGGTACTTTGCTTACCAATGACTATAATTTGAGTAAAGTGGCTAATCTGCAAAAAGTTCAAATTCTCAATATCAACGACTTAGCTCGTTCGCTGCGTCCAATCTATCTTCCTGGGGATAATTTAGAGCTTAAAATACTCAAACAGGGTAAAGAACCCCAACAGGGTATTGGCTACCTAGAAGACGGCACTATGGTGGTGGTAGAAGAAGGAAGTGATAACGTTGGTGATGAATTGCAGGTAGTGGTCACTTCTTCTTTGCAAACATCAGCGGGAAGAATGATTTTTGCCAAACCTCAATCTGAATCAGAAAATCATTCTAATGTAGCTAGTCAAAAACTATCGCAATAGCCTTGTTGGCAAATGATTTACAGTTCTCAGATAGTACAGGGCGATCGCCTTGTAATTAGAGCGATCGCTGCTTGTCGAGCAAGAGAATGCTCGACGCTTTTTTAGTAGATACGATCGGTTATTATTTTTGAATCGTATCTAGTTTTCCTTGAACTTTTTCTACCACGTTTTCAGGTAAAGGAATATAACCTAATTCTTCAGCATAAGCCTGTCCATCGGTTAAAGACCAATTTGCTACGTCTTTTAAAGCCTGTAATTTGTCAGCATCATCATAGTTTTGATATGCCAACAACCAAGTATAAGTCACAATAGGATAGGATTCTTCTCCTTCTGGATCGGAGACAAAAGCTCTGAGATTTTCTGGCAAAGTTGCTGCTTCCAATGCTTTAGAAGCAGACTCGCCAGAAGGTGCGACATAGTTTCCTGCTTTGTTTTCTAAAGTAGCAGCTGGGAATTTCTTGCTGTTTGGCGTAGCCGTACTCGATATATCCCAGTGATCCCTCAGTTTGTAGGATTTGAGCCGTAACACCTTCATTTCCTTTTGCACCAATACCCGTTGGCCATTCTACAGTTTTTCCTTCACCAACTTTCTCTTTCCACTCAGGATTAATTTCGCTTAAGTGTTTGGTGAATACACCAGTAGTACCGCTACCATCAGAACGATAAACTACAGTAATCTTGCTATCAGGTAATTGAGCGTCAGGATTTAGTGCTGCGATCGCAGGATCGTTCCACTTGGTTATTTTACCTAGCAAAATATCCGCGTAAACTTGGCGAGATAGCTTTAGTTCTGGAAGATCGGGCAAGTTGTAAGCCAATACAATACTACCAGCAGTCATGGGTAATAAAGCTACTCCACGTTCTACCGCAGCAATTTCATCATCTGTCATTGCTACATCGCTAGCACCGAAGTCCACTGTACCTTGAGTGAACTGTTCCACCCCTGCACCACTGCCTACAGACTGATAAGATACTTGGACATTGGGGTTTTGCTTGTTGTATTCGGAAAACCAACGTTGGTATAAAGGCGCGGGAAAACTTGCTCCTGCACCTGTTAAGGATACAGACTTACCACTGCCACCATCAGCACCATCGGTACTAGTTTCTGCACCACCACAGGCTGTAAGACTTAGGGACAAAGCCAACATTGGTGCTAACCATACTTTTCTTTTAAAAGAAACTGTAGAAATCATATATATTATCTTGTTGCTAATTACTTAATTGCTAGATATTTGAACTATCTGCCAACTAAAATTATGGGATTATGGAATAGAAATGAGCGATAAACACGCTTTTTGTTTCTATTGCTACATTAATTTATCTTGTTTCGATTACTTGTAGATAAAGAAAAGATTAACAAATAGTTAACTAAAAATTGCATGGCAGCTTTAGTTTTAAATATGTACGATCTCAATACCTTTATTAGTGGTTAGTGGAATAGCCGTAAAGCTTGTTTTACAAATTGTTTAAGCTTTCTTATCTGACAATTTTCTGCTAGATGAGTCACTTCTTGAATAAAAAGAGTTAGCTGGGGATTGTTTTGTTTTAGTTGTTCAGCTTGAGACAATATACTGCGAATATCCCCTTGCATGGCAAGGGTTAACAGTCGATCTAGTTCAGTTGGAGAAGGAAGAGGATATTTATTGATCGCGCTGTTTGAGTCTATCGTAGAAAATAGAAGCGATTCTGTCGATATGTGCGATCGCGATGGAGAGTTGAGAAACTGTTTTTTTCCTTGAATATCAACCCATTCTAATTTAAGATGCTGCTCCATTGACAAGAGTAAACTATGGAAACTGAGAGGTTTGGCTAAAAACTGATTTGCCCCAGCTTGGTAAGAATAGGATTTATCTGCGGGGAGAGTACTAGCAGAGACAATAATAATTGGTAACTCGGCAAACTTAGATTCTTGGCGCAAACGTTGAGTAACTTCCCAGCCGTCCATTTCAGGCATCACTAGGTCTAGGATAATCAGATCTGGCTGATGTTGTTGGGTTAAGGCGATCGCTTTTTCTCCTGAGTTGGCTTCTGCTACATCAAAACCTAAAGGTGTGAGAAAGTTAACTAAAATTTCTCGATTATTGTCCAGATCGTCTACTACTAATATTTTACGTCTTTTGCCCGTATATCCAGCAACCTCAAGATTGGCAGAATTGCGATCGCTAATTATAGATAGATTCGTCCTTATCCACCGCAGGAAAATGCAGATCGAACCAAAAAATGCTGCCTCGATCGACTTTACTCTGGATTTGGATTTCGCTTCCCATTTGCTCGACAATATTCTGGCTAATAGTTAAACCCAATCCTGTACCTTCTTGGGACAATTGATGGGGATCTAATTGGTTAAAAGGTAGAAATATATCTGCTATGCGATCTTCAGGAATGCCTTTCCCCGTATCTTCAATATAAAAGCGAATTTTATCGGTTTTTTCGGCTGCGGAATCTTTGTTGGGAAAAAAGTCTTCCACATAGCCCACAATAAAGCTAACTTTTCCCGTAGAGGTAAACTTTACTGCATTGCTCAAAAGGTTGAGTAATAGTTGACGCAGTCTGGTTTCATCTCCTCTAACAACGGTAGGTAGATTCGATAAAACCTTATGTTCAAAGGCGATCGCTTTTTGCTGACAGCGGACGCGAATAATGGCAGCTAGATTATCTAAAAACAAAGGAAGAATAAAATCTCGTAACTCTAGATTAAGCTTTCCTGCTTCAATTTTGGCGATATGAAGAATATCGTTAATTAGAGTCAATAAATGTTGACCAGACTGTCTGATAACCTCGATTCCTCGCTCTTGGGTAGCCGTGTTGTTTTTTTCTCGCTGGAGGATTTGAGCAAAACCCAAGATTGCATTGAGAGGGGTGCGTAGTTCGTGGCTAGTATGGGCAATAAAAGCACTCTTTGCTTGATTAGCTGTTTCGGCTGCTTCTTTCGCCTGCTGTAGCTGTATAGTTTGGTTTTGGATCTGAGTAAATAAATCGACTTGAGCAATGGAAATGCCCAACTGTATACCAGTTTGGGTGAGTAAACGGGTTTCTCCCTCTGTCCACTTTCTCGGATTGTGATTTTGATATGCAGCGAGTAGTCCCCAAAGCTTTTCACCTTGAAACACTGGAGTAACGCAAAAAGCTCTCGCCTGGATCTTCTGATACACTTCTCGGTGACATTTAGTAAAATTAGCTTGTTCGATATCATCGATTGTAAAAGAGCTTTGGGCAATCCAACCCCCTCCTTTCGTCTCTTGTAGACAAGTATCAGTCCAGCCTGTCTGTATATCGCTACCCAACAAAGGAGAGTAACCTTCTGCCACTGATTCGGCAATGAATTCACCACTCCAATCTGGGTTAAAGCGGTAAGTAACTACGCGATCGCATTTTAGGGTTGCTCTCAACTCTTGATTGGTAGTTTGGAATATTTCCACTAGATCGAGGCTTTGACGAATTTTTTGAACTATTTTAAGAATCGTGCTTTCCCTTGCTACACTAGCTCTTAGCTCTATTTCTGTTTGTTTTTGCTGGCTTATATCGGTAGAAATGCTACAGATAGCGTAAACCTGCTGATTGTCGTCAATTAATGGTGCTTTAGTGGCAACATAGGTGCGGAGACTACCATTGGCTAGGGGTATTTGTTCCTCAAATTGAATCACTGACTGAGTTGTTAGCACTTCTCGATCGTTGACGATCGATGATTGGGCAATTTGTGGTGGAAATAAATCGCGATCGCTTTTGCCCAAGATTTCTAATTCAGTAATATTTAATAGTTCTAAATACTGTCTGTTGGCTAGAAGATAACGCCCTTCAATATCTTTGAGATAAATTGTTGAAGAAGTGGTGGCTAAAATTGCCCTAAGTCTAGCCTCAGATTTTTGTAGTGCTTGGGTACGTTCTGCCACTCTTTGTTCTAATTCTTGATTTAGCTGGCGTAGCTGGAGTTGAGACTGTTGCAGATCTTGATTGACTGAACGAAGTTGTTCTTGAATAGTTTTTAATTCATCAACGTCGATAAAAGAAACTACCACCCCATCCAAACGCCCATCTTCAAGTAAATAGGGATTGATCCGCATTAACAGATTAAAGTCTTGTTTAACTAGCTTTACCTCTCGATCTATAACCCTGGGATTAGCGATCGCATCCTGTAGCTGTTCGATTAAATTGCCACAGTCTAGATTGTGAGTAATATGTTCTAGGGGACGATTGATATCTGCTTCAACTAAATTGATGGCAACAGTAGCAGCAGGAGTGAACTTACGGATTTTTAAATCGCGATCGAGGAATACCACCCCAATATCCGTACTCCGCAAGAGATTATCGACATCGTTGTTTAATTCGGTTAATTCTGCAATTTTGGACTGATATTCGGCATTTACCGTATACAGTTCTTCATTTACTGAATGTAGCTCTTCATTAGTGCTTTGAAGTTCTTCATTAGATGCCGTTAACTCTTCGTTAGTCGCCTGTTGTTCTTCGTTAGTCGATTCTAATTCTTCAATTACCGCCTGAAGATTTTCTTTCGTTTGCTGTAGCTCATGTTCAAGCTCGATAATCCGTTGAGAAGCTTCTGCATCTGCTTCAAACATTTCTCCAGAAGATTGTTGAAGAGTTTCATCTTCTTGAATAACCACTGCAAAAAAATCATCTGCTAATTTATTGCTTTCGTGATAGGTGACTTCTAGCTTTAAATTGCCTCTCGACTCTAATTTAATTCCCCAATAAGATACAGGCGATCGCTCTTTTTTAGCTCGATGTAAAGCCGTAATTAAGGGAAGCTGCAAATCTTTGACAATCAGCTTGGTAATATCGGTAGTTATCCTCCCCAAAGGCATTTTAATCGTCGCTAAACCATCATTGAAGGTATGAAACAGTTTGTGTTCTCGATCTACCAAAAAACAGGTAGCTTTATATTTTGCCAGAAAAGCAGTAAAAGCCCTGTCGATCATCGGCTCCAGACGGTTTTCTTGGGGAGCTTTTGTAACCGTTGTAGGGAATAATTGACGAGAAGTTCTTTCAACTCCCTTTGTGGGAAGATTCAATTTGATATCCCGTCGTTTGCGATAAATTTTATTTTTTTGATCCAAGGGTTTAAACTCAGATTCAACGTAGCCCAAAGTTTCGGCTTCCCCCAAAAACAAAATTCCTTTAGATGTCAGGGAAAAATGTAGATTGCGTAATACGTACTGCTGCAATGGCGACTGAAGATAAATTAAAACATTGCGACAGCTAATCAAGTCCATTCGAGTAAAACCCGCATCTTTGGTTAAGTCGTGGGGTGCAAATAGTAGTTTTTTCCTCAGCGTTCGATGTACCTGGAAGAAGTCGTCTTTACGCACAAAATATTTGTCCAAACGTTCGGAATGAATATCGTTAACAATTGCTTGGGGATATATACCCTGAGCTGCATTTTCCAAGGCTGTTGTGTCAATATCTGTGGCAAAAATTTTAAATCGAACTGATTTATTTACTTTTGTAGCAGCTTCATCCAACAAAATCGCCAAAGAATAAGCCTCTTCTCCTGTAGCGCAAGCAGTTACCCAACAACGAATCTCCTCTTCAGGATTAGCTTGAGCAATTAAGTCGGGAATTACATTAGTCTCCAAAAAATCCCAAGCAGGGCGATCGCGAAAAAAATGAGTTACGCTAATCAGCAGATCGTGGCGCAGAATTGACCTTTCTTCAGCAGAATCTTCTAAAAGCTGAATAAATTCCTCCAAATTATGACAACCACTAATTAAATAACGGCGATTAATCCGTCGAGACAGAGTAGTAGTTTTATAGTGAGAAAAATCTGTTTGATCGTCCTGTGCCAAAACTTTGGTAATACGGCTTAAATTGTCATTTTCTAACAAACTGAGGGAATTATTGCTATTATTAGCTGAAAAGCTGGTAGATGACCTCGATGATGTCCCTTGCCATCCCACCAATTGTGATACAGTCCGAGCTAATTCTGCGGGGGACAAAATTCGATCTACGATTCCCGTGGCGATCGCAGTACGGGGCATTCCATCAAATTCCGCAGTTTCGGGATCTTGTACCAATGTAAAACCATCGGCTTCATGGATTGTTTTCAAGCCGTTTGTACCGTCGCTTCCCGTTCCCGATAGGATAACCCCGATCGCTTTACCCGAACGAGTTTTGGCTAAAGATTTCAGAAAAATATCAATGGGAAAATTCAATCCATGAGTATTTCTTTCTTGCTCTTGCAAATGTAGCTGCTCACCTAACAGAATCAAATTCTTGCCAGGGGGAATCAAGTAAATAGAATTAGGCTCTAGTTTCATCCCTTCTGTAATGCGATAAACAGCCATTCGAGTACGTCGCTCTAACAGCTCTTTCATCAAACTCTTAAAATCTGGCGATAGATGCTGAATCACCACATATGCAGCATTAGTATCCGTTGGCATATGCTCGAAGAACTCTTCTAAAGCCTTTAATCCACCCGCAGATGCACCAATCCCTACTATATAAAATTCTTGTGGGGTGATTGGACTAGCTTCGGTTTCTAACATAATAGGCGATCGCTTAGAGCATCCACTGTGGTTAACGTGGGTTGGGTTAGCTTTGGGAATTTGAATTTACTTTTTCTGATAGATAGAAGTTTCAAAAGGTTTTAATGTTTTGGGTACATCCATCTCTGTATCTGGTTCATAATCGGTGGACAATAGCACCTGCCAGTTTTCAAATTCGAGATCTTCGTCTACCTTTAATTCTTTTTCCTCAGAGAAGTTAATTACAACTAACACTTGTTCGGTATCTATTTCTCGAATATAAGCTAAATGTTCGTAAGGATAGTGAATTAAAGTTCGCCAGCTACCCTGCTGCAAAACTCGGCTTTTTTTCCTGATTTTGATTAGTGCCTTATAAAAGTTAAGAATAGAATCTTTATCCTCAAATTCTGTAGCCACATTAACTTCTTGATAATTATCATTGATGGGCAACCAGGGTTCTACATTTTTGCCAAAGCTAAACCCAGCATTAACCGAATTATCCCACTGCATTGGGGTACGTGCTTTGTCTCTAGAAGCTGATTCTCCCTCATGGGCAATAGTAGCGCGATCGCGCAATTTTTCGGCGGGAATATTCTCATGGTCAACCATACCAATTTCCTGTCCGTAGTATAAAACAGGAGTACCTTTAACAGTCAACAGAATAGTTGCAGCAGCCTTGGCAATGCCTATTGGGTTATCGCACAGACTACAGTCAACCCAGCGAGACAAATGACGAGCAAGATCGTGGTTATCTAAAAAGTATACCGACCAAGCATCATCAGGAGTCATTAATTCCTTTTTGATTATTTCTTTTTGTAAATGACCTGGATACCAGGGACTAAAAGGAAAATCGAAGGTAAAAGGCAAATGGAGTTCATCGTTATTTGCTCCCCGAAATATCACCGACTCATACAGTCCACTACTAATAAAAGTTTCCCCAATTAAAACGCGATCGTCATATTGATCGATAATCGCTCTAATTTCTTTGATTATTTGATGATTTTCGGGCAAATCTTTGTCGTATAGATGATGCTGACTATCAAATTCTTCAGGTTTTTCTTTGTCTTTTAGAGGGTTATCGCGGTAGTTTTTATCTTTGCTATAGACGCTCGAAGCATCTAACCTAAAACCGTCAACTCCCTTATCTAGCCAAAAGCGAATCATGTCATAAATCGCCTGTTTGACTTTTGGGTTACGCCAGTTTAAGTCTGGCTGACGACAATCAAATGTATGGTAGTAGTATTGTTTTCGACTTTCGCAATAAGTCCACGCCGTACCTCCATAGAAGGATAACCAGTTATTAGGAACATCATCCTCATCACTGGGATCTCGCCAATGATACCAATCACTTTTGGCATTATTATTGTTAGAACAAGATTCAGCAAACCAAGGATGCTCATCAGAAGTATGGTTGATTACCAAATCCAAGATAATCTTGATTTTTCTTTGATGTGCTTGGGTTATTAAATTCTCAAAGTCATCGAAATCACCAAATACAGAATCTATTTCACAATAGTCACTGACATCATAACCATTGTCATACATAGGGGATTTATTAATCGGAGAAAGCCAAATTGCGTCGATATGAATTGACTCTTCACTATCAATATCTCCATCATTGAGATAATCTAATCTCTGGATAATTCCCTGAATATCTCCGCTACCATCACCATTACCATCAGCAAAAGTACGAGGAAAAATCTGATAAACAACGCCGTTTTTCCACCATGAATCAGACTGTTGAGATTTGCTTTGGTTCATATTATCTTTTGTCAATGATGTCACTGTAGAATGTTGGCTAATATTGATTTTCTGATATTTCTATCGATTGCGGTGATTTTAATTTAGTTAGATTGGTAAAATTTAATAAAACTGCACGATCTGTAAGCAATCTTTAGTTCAATGCGATCGCAAATATTTCAATAAAATCAAGTTTAATATTAATAATGCCTTAGTGACGATTGTTGCTACAAAATAATCAAATATCGATACACTAAAAATTCTTTTACTTCAGGCTCTTATCAAAATACATTTGCTCTACAAAGAAACAAGACAACTATTACAGCTAGCTATTCCCTTAGCCAGCGCACAGCTAGCTCAAGCACTGACAGGATTCTTTGATACTTTGATGATGGGGCGTTTGGGCGCGTCTACTTTGGCAGGAGGAGGTTTAGCTGCGATCGCTCTGATGACTCTTTTCAGCGTTATGGGTGGAGTGTTGATGGGAGTTAGTCCCTTGGTGGCAGAAGCTTATGGTGGGGGAAAGAAACATCGTATACCCCAGTTAACCAGTCAGGGATTGTGGTTAGTTTGGTTCTTGACTATACCTTCAATAATGGCGATCGCTTTTACCGATACGCTCATGTTATATCTAGGGCAAAATCCATCTACCGTAACCATTGCTAATACTTACCTAGACATAATGATGTGGGGTTGTTTTCCTGCTTTGGGCTTTATGCTGCTGCGGGGAATTATTTCTAGTTTAGATGAAGCTCGCCCCGTAATGATTATTGTTGTCTTGGGGACGATGTTTAATATTGCAGGGAACTATATCTTGGCTTTTGGCAAGCTTGGTTTTCCTCGTTTGGAAATAGCAGGACTAGCGATCGCAACTGTGATTACTTTTTGGGGTATGTTTCTGGCATTACTCTTCTATATGATGCGCCATCCCCGAATTAAAACCTATCGTCTGTTCAATTCTCTATATATCTTAAAGCCTGCAATTTTAGGGAAATTAATTAAACTAGGCTCACCCATTGGTATTTTTATTGCCTTAGAATCGGGACTATTTACCGTTGTTAGCCTCTTGATGGGAATATTGGGTACAGAAGCTCTGGCTGCCCATCAAATAGTCTTGCAAACTATTGTAGTCATTTTTATGATTCCTCTAGGTATATCTTATGCTGCCACGGCACGGGTAGGACAGTGGCTGGGAAAACAAGATATTGCAGGTGTTAGGGTATCTGGATATAGCAGTATTGCGGTGGGACTATTTTTCAACACTCAGACGGCGATCGCTTTATTATTATTTCCTAAGTCTATTGTAGGAATATATCTCGACCTCAACGATCCTGCTAACCTACCTGTAATTGCGATCGCCATCCCTATACTAATTATTGGTGGGGTGGCTCAAGTTTTAGATGGGATGCAAAAGATAATTTATGGTATTCTTCAAGGACTCCAAGATACTCAAGTGCCGATGCTTCTTAGCGTTCCTGCCTTTTGGATAGTAGGATTAGGCTCTAGCTATCTTCTGGGTTTCCATCTTCAAATGGGTGCAGTTGGCTTGTGGATCGGACAGTCGATTGGAATTGCGATCGCAGCAATAATTTTTCTGATTCGTTTAATTACAGTAATTAAAAAATTAGATATTAGAAAACCCGAACCCAGTCAGGTTTCCTAATTAAAACAGCTATTCAATCCCTAATAATGATGCATTTTGTTTTTGGTCTAAAAATCAAACGTTCTCGTTCGTATTGATTAAGAATTTTAGTCACCGTAATTCTTGTCGTACCCAGCGCATCAGCCAATTCTTGATGAGTCAGTCTAAAGTCAATAACTCTTCCTTGGGGAGTAGTTCTACCAAATTTACTGGCTAACCAAGTAAGAAGCAACCATAAACGTCTAGCAACTCTATTATTTCTGACAATATAGATTAACTGCTGTGTCTGTTGTTCGCAATAGATCATTTCCCTGGATAAATTCTCCCATTGACTCCGAGGAATGGCGATCGCTTTAACATCACTCAAACATTTGGTCATGTAGGGATCGATGTTCGATAGAGAATTACCAACGATATCTTTACTACCCCAAAACCCTAAGGTAATTGGTCTTTCCTTACCGTAGGTATAGGTTTTTACGACTCCATTAATAATTAACCACAAATAATCTACCTCTTTGGGTAGTTCTTGCCCAATTGGAAAAAATGTAGTCTGTTGTTCGGTAATTAAAGTTTGCATCAGTTTGAGTTACATGACAGATATCGTTGATATTAACTGCTTATTAAACTCTTTAGCTTACGAGTATTGTCATAAAAATTTATAAGTTCTCCCAAACTAACAAGGAATTATTTATCTGGCAACAAATCTTGGAATAGCTTACGCCAGTTAGTTGTACCTTGCTGTTCTTCTTTTACTTCAAAAGTTTTATTGACTGCTTCGGGCAAATCCATCGCCTCGATACACAGTTGAGCGATCGCATCTCGACTTACTTGTCCTCTAATATTATCTCCCTGTTCGGCAGACAAAGCCTTATCTCCTGGTTGTTCTGTCAAAGCACAAGGACGAACAATAGTATAAGTCATACCACTATCTTTAATTACAGATTCTCCTTTTAGTTTCCAGGTTAAAATCCCTCCTAACTGTTCGTTCATACGTACCGCTGGGGGTTCTTCTTCTAGGTTTATCCCTGGACGATTGGGACGAGTAACCCCTGCCGAACTTACCTGAATAAACTGAGGTTTTGCTTTACCACCATAGGCTTTAATCGAATCAACCTTCAAGGTAAAAGAACCCGCTTCAAACTTAGGATTTAACTCACCGTCATATTCAAATTTGCTCAACATCAACTGCATAGAATAGATTTTGCTAGCATCTATTTGAGTCGCGTCGGAGACAGTTTTTGCTCGAAAGACAGGAATTAAATCTTTGAAGGGTATACGAACAGTAGTGGGAAAATCATAAACCGTGTCAAAAGAATAACAGTAGCCTATCCCGTCCCATTTACCTTCACAACGGGCAATAAACTTGTAGCGTTTTCCATCCCCAGTTACTTTTAATTCAATCCCTTCGTAATCCGACAAATCCAAAGGAACATCAAAATTGCGGGTACGCACCGAGGCAAAACCACCATTATTATCAGTAGATACAATACCCGAAAAAATAGCTTTGTTATCCGCTAAACGAATATTACTCTGACTGACTCCTCCCATCACCACATCATCTACCGCACCCCAAGTTTCTTTGATTTGAGCATTAGGATTGGCAAAGTCAAAAATAACTTTATTGTCCGCATTAGGTATGTGTTGCGCCACAACTTTGACTAAATTTTTAATGCCTTCATATTCCACTAACTCAGGAGTGTCTACCACTTCTGGCATATAAAACTTGATTCCCTGATAGTATTTTTCTCGCGTTGGAGTATCCCCTTCAACTGGCTGAACCTTTGTTCCCGTGCAGCAAATTACTACTTCAACTCCCTGCATCATTGATGGCTTTAAAGTTTCTGGGACAGTAATATCTGCTTCAAACAGATCTACTCAATCGCCTAAAATATCTTTTGCTCTAGCTACATCTCTAACTAAAGCTCGTACCTGATAATTTTGTTCTAACAGTTTTTTAACTACTCTTTTACCGACTCCGCCTGTTGCACCCGTCACCAAAATTACCATATTTGTATCTTGCTTAAAATTTTTTGTTTGATTGGAATTATTGGAATTAAATATCTTTTGCCAACAACTAATAAAAGGAATGACATCAAAATAGGTTAGAGTCTGCCATAGCCTACCGAACTCCCAGTTAGCCACACTATCTCCTTTTGAGGGTTTTGTTCTTATCTTAGATTGTATAGTGAATAATAATATCTTCTTGAGGTAAGATAAAATGAGCGATCGCCTGGGTATGGTCTGTGGTTTTTTGGGTGGGACAATAGTTGCTGTTGATTCGGGTTATAAAGTTTTTCCCCATCCCAAGCCAGAAAAGGTATACAACCGATTAAGTGATGCCAAATGGTTTTTAGCCCTAAGATGGTGCGATCGCCTTGCTACTCCCGCAGGTATTATTAACAATACGGGAGAACTTGCTTTTTTTAATCAAGTTGTTCTAGAAATAGGGGAAAATGATTTTATTCCCCAACAACATAGATTAGATATTTTTTCTCTTTGTTTATCCTTGCAACCCAACGAAAAGATTACTTATCAATTTCCTTTCAAACGCAAGCCAGATATAGAAATACAGGCTCTAGAAATAGATTCTCGCTATGGAAAAGTAGCTTTAGTTAGTCAAGTGGTATTACAAAGTAAACATAAGTAAATGTGAGACAGTCAAAGGATGAAGACTAGAAATAACTATGATATGTTCATGGAGCGCAGATACAATCCCCACCAGAGAGCGATAGCAAGGTGGGGTAATTGAATACCTGAACATTACTAAATCCGTAATATTACTGTGGACAAAAACACTTATGTAGATTTACTCTAGAAGCGCGTTAGATTTGTTGCTATTATCAACATCCGAAAAAAATTTGGAACTGTAGTTTTAGCAATATCAGTGAAGTCGTAAGTAATACCACGTACTAGCAGCCACTAGTACGTGGCTTTTTCAATATATACAATAGATAAATATTATTAGGTTGTTTAAAAACCCATTACTTGAGCTACTTTTTCGAGGTCTAAAGGAATTCCTTGTTTTAAATCATTAAGACTGTGGTCTACTGCACTAGTAGGATCTTTCAGACCGTTACCTGTCAAAACGCAAACGACAGTAGCATCATCAGGCACTCTATCTTTTACTTTTAATAAGCCAGCTACCGAAGCAGCACTAGCAGGTTCGCAAAATACTCCTTCTTCTGATGCCAAGAAACGATAGGCATCTAGTATTTCTGCATCGGTTACGGGATTGAATTCCCCGCTACTTGATTCTTTTACTGCTACTGCTTTTTGCCAGTTAGCAGGATTGCCAATTCTAATTGCTGTTGCCAGGGTTTCGGGATTTTTTACCCGCTCACCCGATACTAAAGGAGCAGATCCTGCTGCTTGAAAACCCATCATTTTGGGCAGGCGAGAGGATTTTCCAGAGGCGCGGTATTCACAAAAACCCATCCAATAGGCACTGATATTACCCGCATTACCTACAGGAATACATAGCCAGTCAGGGGCATCACCTAGTACGTCAACAACCTCAAAAGCTGCTGTTTTCTGTCCCTGCAAACGATATGGGTTAACTGAGTTGACTAAGGTAACAGGATAATTTTCTGATAAACCACGAACAATACTTAAAGCATCATCAAAGTTACCATCCACGGCAATTATTTCTGCACCATAAAGTAATGCTTGAGCCAGTTTGCCTAACGCGACATAGCCATCGGGAATCACTACAAAGGCTTTTATTCCTGCACGACGAGCATAGGCTGCTGCTGCTGCGGAAGTGTTTCCTGTACTAGCGCAGATAACTGCTTTTGCCCCATCTTCTTTGGCTTTAGAAATAGCCATCGTCATGCCTCGATCCTTAAAACTCCCAGTGGGATTTAGACCGTCATACTTAACATAGACTTTTACACCACGACCAATTTTAGCAGCGATCGCTGGTGCTGGGATCAAGGGAGTATTACCTTCTAGTAAGGTGACTACAGGAGTAGCTTCGCTTACGGGTAAATAAGGGCGATAGGTTTCAATCAAACCCTGCCAGTTGTTCGCAGCTTTGGCAACGGTCGGATAGGATAAATTGGTCGAGGATATACTAAGTGTCACGAGCTTTTCGATTAGTGTTTTGTCAAGTCTTTAACATGAAAGTTGCCAGCTTTTGGCTGTAGCATATGCCCAGCCCTAATGACTAGCTACTGACTGTTAAAAACTTATTCAAGAGGATATAACGAAAGGTTAGAACGTGCCAGCAGTTTTAATGTATCTCAAAATATTAGAGCGATACTTTTAAACTCAAAACCGCTGGCTCAATATTTACTGTTCGATAATCACTTCCGATCTTACCTTACCTTGGGGCTTAGTACGAGGTAGGGATTTGGAGTTTTTACTCTTATATCCTCCAGTTCTGCGAGAAGAGCGATTTCCGCCTCCACCGCCTCCTTTTTTAATCAAAGGCTTGGAGAAACTGTCTTGAGGAATATCCCATTCTCCTTTCATCCAGTTAGGACAATCACGGTCATACACCATTTGTAATGCTGCTGCTGCGATCGCTTGAGCATCATACTCATCGCTCAATTCTCTAACTAAAGGTAAGAATGACGCCATTCTTTCCCCTGCTAGGGTTTCTTTGATTTTAGCTTGCAGTTTGGCAATACGTTTGGCTTCAACCTGCGCTCTATTTGGTATAGTCGCAACGTCTATTTTGCACTTTAAACGACGTTCGATTTGCTTGAGGGTACGACGATCTCCTGCATGGACTAAAGCGATCGCTGTTCCTGTTTTTCCTGCACGACCTGTACGACCGATTCTATGGATATATGTTTCGGTATTGTCGGGCAGATCGTAGTTGATTACGTGAGTTAGATCTTGAACATCCAGTCCTCTAGCAGCAATATCGGTAGCCACTACCATTTTGACCTTGCCATCACGGAAACGTTTTACCAGTCTTTCCCGCTGCATTTGGCTTAGGTTGCCATGATATTCATCAACACTGTGTCCCGCTTCTTGCAACTTACTAGTTAATTCGCTAGCGGTACGTTTGGTACGAACAAAGATGAGTGCCGAATCTGGCTCTTCAATTTCCAAAATAGGCTGAAGTGCTTTGGTTTTCTGCCAACCGCGAGGAATCATATAAATGTGCTGGTCAATTCTTTCGGGAGCAGCGTCTTTTTGCTTAACTGTAATATAAACAGGAGAATTCAAAAAGTTCTTGATCAGGTCTTTGATTTCTCTGGGCATAGTCGCAGATAAACAGGCAGTCTGTCTCTCTTTTGGTGTGCGACGAAGAATTTTCTTGATATCGTCAATGAAACCCATACTGAGCATTTCATCTGCTTCATCAAGAATAGCCAGCTTCAACTGGTCTAATTTCAAATCACCTCTTTCCATCAGGTCGATTACCCGTCCAGGAGTACCGACAACAATTTGTACACCACGACGTAGACGACTGATTTGTCTTTCAATTGACTGACCACCATAAACGGTCAAACAAGAGATTTTTTTGTTTTTGGATGCGAAGTCACTAATCGCTTCCCCTACCTGTTGAGCTAGCTCTCTAGTGGGAGTTAGGATCAAAGTTTGAACTATTTTTTCATCAGCATCAACAATTTCTAATGCAGGTAAAGCAAATGCTGCTGTTTTACCTGTACCCGTTTGGGATTGACCAACAATGTCTTTTCCTTCTAATAATGCTGGAATTGCATCTTGTTGGATCTGAGTTGGCTCATTGAAACCCAATTTTTCTAATTGGCTAAGGCTAGCTTCTGATATTCCGAGTTCTTTGAAAGTAATTGTCATAAGTTTGTTTGCTTTTTTTCTAAAAAATCTGTGTGCCGTTTAGGGCAATGCGTACCTTTTTACTGTTGTAGATAAAGATACTTGTAAATCTTGAATCTTTTGGTCAACAGTCAGATTAGACCGTTGAATAAGCTGCTACGGCGACGACTTCTCCATAAAGGTCATAGACATCAGCAGCGGTAATGTCTACAGATACAATCGAACCTAAAGAAGCCTCTCCACGAACATAAACCAGTCCGTCCACTTCTGGAGCAAATTGTATAGATCGTCCAATTAGTTGACCTGAACTGGGATTTTCCTGTTCGATCAGAACATCCAATCGCTTACCAACAGATGCTCTATTTTGTGCAGCAGCAATAGGTTGCTGTATTTGCATCAAAACGTCTCGACGATGATTTGCTATCTCTGGATCGACTTGGTTTTCCAAATCGTAAGCAGGTGTTCCTTCTTCGGGGGAAAATGTAAATACGCCGACATGATTAAACTGATGGCGTTGAACAAATTCTACCAAATGTTGAAAATGCTCTTCTGTTTCCCCTGGAAAACCGACAATGAAAGTGGTTCGTAAAATTGCACCTGGCAATTCCTGCTTGATGCGCTCGATGATGCCATCATTTACCCGTCCCTGCCAAGGGCGATTCATTGCCCGCAGTATTTCTGGGTGAGAATGCTGGAGGGGCAAGTCTAAGTAGGGAAGAACATTAGGAGTATCACGGATAGCTGCAACCACTTTGGAAGTTAGTCCTGTGGGATAAGCGTAGTGAATTCTAATCCAGGGAACATCAACTTTGCCCAGTTCAACTAGAAGTTCTGCCAGCATGGGTTTGCCATACAAATCCATACCGTAATTGGTAGTAATTTGGGAGATGAGGATAATTTCCTTCACTCCCTGAGAGGCTAAGGTTGTTGCTTCAGTGACTATCGATTCAATAGAACGCGATCGCTGATTTCCCCTTAGATGAGGAATAATACAAAAAGCACAACGATAATCGCAGCCTTCTGCCACTCTCAGATAGGCGACACCTTCTGTAGTGGTGCGATAGCGAGGTGTGGTTTCATCGGCAATAAAAACGGGTTCTTCGGTAATTTCTTCAACCCTTTCCCCTGTTTCAGTACGCTCGATGACATCAACTATTTTGTTGTAGTCACTGCTACCTACTACTGCGACGGCTTCAGGTAACTCTTCTAATAGCTCACCCTTAAAGTGTTGCGCCATGCAGCCTGTAATAACAATTTTTTTATTAGCTTCGGCTAGCTCAACTAAAGTACGAACTGATTCTTCTCTCGCTTCTTGAATAAAACTACAAGTGTTGACGATGACGTAATCAGCTAATTCTTCGTTGGAGTCTACTTGATAACCTGCTTGAGCTAGTAAGCCCAGCATATGTTCTGAATCTATACGGTTTTTCTCACATCCCAAATGGGACATGGCTATGGTTGGCTTATTTGCCATTCTTTATCCTAATTTAAGAGACCAATACAAAGGTTGCTATAAGCTTGTATTTTGGTCAGACTCGCTTGTCTTGCTTGTGTGGAGCGTTTACCTCTGGTCTTTAACAGCTATATGACAGTAAATATTAGCAATATAATATTAGCAATATAAGTATTATTTAGACCAACTGTTAGATTATACTCCCTAGTTTCGCGGCGGAGCAGGAGCTAACCAGACAGTTTTTGTTCCGCAAAACTATTAATTATTCAAGACACCATTTCTGACGGCTTTTGAACTTTCGGCTATACATATCGGTTGAGATACGTAAATAACCTTTTCGTTAAAATATATTAACAGATAAATTCCTCGGTGGGAATGGATCGTCAGCAAAATTACAAGATTTGTCTAAAAAAAGAGCGTCAGCTGAATAAAAACAAGTATATACAGTATTAAGCTTTGTCTGAGATAATAATAACTTTTGAACAGGAGAAATAAACCGCGTGGTGGAGTCAGCGTGATATTAAAACAGATTTTTAAAACAGATAATCCCGTAATCGGCGTGGTTCATCTATTTCCCTTGCCTACCTCTCCACGTTGGAAAGGAAAGCTGAAGGAGGTAATTGCCAGAGCAGAACAAGAAGCAACAGCCCTGTCTGCTGGGGGGGTAGATGCCATTATTATTGAAAACTTTTTTGATGCTCCTTTTGTTAAGGATTGTGTCGATCCTGCGGTAGTAAGTGCTATGACCTTAATTGTTGATCGCCTTAAAGGAATGGTCATGTTACCCATTGGGATCAATGTTTTGCGGAATGATGCCCGTAGTGCTATGGCGATCGCCACCTGTACGGAAGTTGATTTTATTCGTGTTAACGTCCTAACAGGAGTTATGGCAACAGATCAGGGCTTGATTGAGGGTAAAGCTCATGAATTACTCCGATATCGCCGAGAATTAGGCTCTGAGGTAGCAATTATGGCTGATGTTTTGGTTAAACACGCTCGTCCTCTAGGAACGCCCAATTTAACAGTAGCGGTTCAAGATACTATCGAACGGGGTTTAGCAGACGGAGTGATTTTATCGGGATGGGCGACGGGTAGTCCTCCCACTCAAGAAGATTTGGAATTAGCATCGGCAGCAGCAGGAGAAACCCCTGTGTTTATCGGTAGTGGGGCAAATTGGGAAAATATTCCCCAACTAATGCAGGCTGCTGATGGTGTGATTGTCTCTAGCTCTCTCAAACGCCATGGCAAAATTGATGAAACTATCGATCCTATTCGGGTATCGCAGTTTGTAGAGGCTGCTAAATCTGCTCCTAAAGTATCCAAGGAGTCAGAATCAAATAGCTCTGTCAGACAGTTTAGCTAAATTAAGCTGAATTTTAACTAAAGCTATAATTTGTACAGCAAAAAAGTTATTAGTCTGGTAGTTAGCTATTGGTTGTTGGAAATATTCAAAAGCTTTCATGCTAAAGGCTAAAGGCTAAAAGCTTTTAAAAATATTGAACTAATAGTATTAACATAATTATGCGCCGTAGACGTTCTTTACCCTGGATATATCGCTGGTCGCGACCTATTATTGGCGCGATCGCCATTGCAGGAGCAGTCTTAACTGCTTATTTGACAGTTACTAAATTAACTGGAAGTGGCCCAGCTTGTTCTATTGATGCCTCTGCTGGTGCAGGCTGTGGTGGTGTCCTTAACAGTGCCTATGCAACTGTGTTTGGTCTGCCATTAAGTCTATTTGGCTGCTTGGCATATATCAGCATGGCTGCTTTCGCTCTTGTTCCTTTAGCAATAGACCGAAACAAACAAAAAAATCTCAAAAAACAGCTAGAAAACTATACTTGGTGGTTATTACTTGCTGGTAGTATTGCCATGGCGGTGTTTAGTGGCTATTTAATGTATGTTTTAGCGACTGAATTAAAAACATTATGTCCTTACTGTATTGGTTCGGCATTATTCTCTTTAAGCCTATTGATTTTTACCCTTACGGGTAGAGACTGGGAAGATTTAGGACAGATAATGTTTACAGGTTTAATCGTCGGCTTGCTTACGATAGTGGTCACTTTAGGAATTTATTCCAACGTCAACCCGTCTATTGCTCAAGCTAACAATGGAGAAGAAGTGGCTGATGTTGACGGCTTGATTCCTATTGCGGCACCTGTCGGACAACCTACTCCACCAAAAGGCTGGGATGTTACTACTACTTCTGGAGAGGCTGAAATAGCTTTAGCAAAACACTTGACCGCCACTGGTGCAAAGAAATATGGTGCATATTGGTGTCCCCATTGTTACGATCAAAAGCAATTATTTGGTGAGGAAGCATTTTCTGAGGTTAACTACATCGAATGCGATCCCAAAGGCAAAGATCCTCAACGTGAAGCTTGTTTAGCAGCAGGGATTCAATCTTTTCCTACTTGGGAAATCGATGGTAAGTTTTATCCTGGAACAAAAACTTTGGCAGAATTGGCAGAATTATCTGGTTACGAAGGTAATAGTGAGTTTAAATATAAACCTTAAGAATGAGTGGGCGAACGGCCGTTCGCCCGTACAGGAGTAGGGAGTAGGGAGTAGAGAGTAGGAAGTAGAGGAGTAAAGGATCGCATAGTTATCTATATCCTTGCTCCTCGTTCCTCGTTCCTTCCTTAAACCTTGCTTCTTGCTTCTCTTCTTCCGTTCCTTACGCTTTGTTTTTTACTTTTAGGAGAAGGCTTTTTTGGTTTGTCAGTTTGGTCGGTTTTAGAAAACAAAGTCCCTTGCATCAATTTCGTAGTGTAGGCGATCGCCATGAAGGTTGTAATAAAACCAATCACCGAAGCAACAATTTGCTTGGGATCGTCACCTCCATTTCCTGAAAGTAAATTAGTCCCTACTGATGCTAGGTATACATAAAGAGCAATTACAGGTAACATAGCCAACCAAGATACAAACATATATTGCCAAAAATTTATTTTGGTTAGGCTAAAGCCGTAGTTGAGGACGTTAGAAGGTACGATTGGAGATAGACGGGTTAGAAAGACAATTTTCCAACCCTTTTTAGCGACTGCTTGGTCAAATTTATTCCAATGAGGGCGATCGGCAATCCACTTTTGAATTTTCTTGCGAGCGACAGTCCTACCCAACACATAACAAAGTGCTACGCTCAATGTATCGGAGAGTGATACTAAAATTAAGCCAGGGATAAAGCCAAATATACTACCCGCAGCTAAAAAGAGAAAAATTGCAGGCAAACCTACAAGAGTTGCGACAAGATAAATACCCGTAAATGCAGGATAAGCCCAATAGTCTAGAGAACTAAGCCAGTGGTGTGTTTGATAAAACCATTCTTGCCAATTAACCATAAGATATTACATAGGTAGCTGCTCAAGATTAATTCCGAGCAGAGATAAAGCCATAACGGCAAATTTTCAATATTGAAAATTGAGTAACTTAGAAATTAGTTAACAACCTGTTAACACTCGGAGTTTAGCTCAAGAATAACAATTTCTCAACAGAATCATTTTAGTTGCTCGAACAATCTTGCTATGTTTTATAGTAGACATTTTGCTATTTTTTCTTTGATATAAACTTAGATATGAGCGTTAATCGGCGTAATTTTTTGCTGTTTTTGGGGGCTATTACTGGCTCTGTTGCTCTGAATAAAAGCGATCGCTTTATTCCAACGGCTCAATCTGCTTTAGTTCCCAAAGATATTTCTGCTTTAGGCTTTGAACCAGTTAAAATACCTATCCCCTTAAAAGTAAATTCTCTTTCTGCTGCTCGACAAAAGCACGATTATCGCAATTATCAAGTTCAAGACGATTTGGTTTTACCTCCAGGGTTTGCATATGATGTATTAGCAACTTGGGGCGATCGCGTTGGAGACTCTAGATTTGGCTATAACAACGATTATTTATCTTTAGTAGAAACTGCCCCCAATGAGGGTTATCTCACTATTAATTTTGAATATATTAGCGGTGGGACTTGGATGGAAACCTATCCTCTGGTTATTGGAAAAAAGCTTCCCTTTGCTGAATTGATTGCTGCGGTTGAACCCCAGTCGGGAAATATTAATGCTTTTAATTTGAAAGATACAGACGATCTTAAGAAGAAAATTAGGCAGGTATCCACAGAAAGCTTGATTGATTTGGGATTAGGAATAATTTCAGTCAAGCGTAATGCCAATGGACAATGGGAGCGGACGTATTCTGATGCTGACAGGCGAGTAACAGGGATTTCTGGACTGGATAAGCCCGAACGCGCTCTCAAGTCTACTGGAGCTGCTGTGGCGGTGTTTACGAAACCCAATAAAATGGGATACGAAGATAATTTAGGCGATCGCATTATTGGTACATTTCAACAAGTCGAGGGCGGTCGGGAAACCGACCGCCCCTCGACTTCAAAATTGGGGGGAACAACTCCCTGGGGAACAGTTTTGAGTGCGGAAGAGAATTATCAGGATCAAGTACCAGAAGTAGTTATGGCAGACGGTTCATCTCTGTCACCCCAAGCAATGCCATTTGCGATCGGAGAAGTAAATTTAGCAGGTGCAGCTAATGTATTTGGTTTGGCGGGGAATAAATATGGCTGGATGGTAGAAATCGATCCTGCTAATCCTGATAACCTTACTTTAGATAAAACAGGAAACCTTTGGGTAGTTACGGATATGTCTACCAAATCTCATAATGAAGCTATTCCTCATCGGACTGATGAAATTTTACCGAATAAAGATTTGACGGGGATATTTGGCAATAATTCTCTTTGGTATATACCTTTGGCGGGAGAGAATGCAGGAAACGCTTATCCTTTTGCGATCGGTCCGATGGAATGTGAATGTACTGGTATTACTTTCGATCGAGATAATACCAATCTGTTTTTATCCGTCCAACATCCAGGAGAAAAATATGGCATTCGTCGAAATATGGCAACAGAGTTAAAAGATTTTGAATTGTTAACGACTGACGCTGAAGCCTTCAAACAGCAACGTCAAGTACCTATTGGCTCTAATTGGCCCAGTGACAAAGCTAATCAGCCTCCTTTGCCTGGAATTGTTACTATTCGCCGAAAAACTGGCAACCAAATCGTTTAATTGCAAAATTGTCTCGCAGCTAATTACTGTACAGTAATTTTTACAACGTCGCATCTTCTCGATCGCAATTCACTAAAAAATTCTGAGAAATAGACCAAGCCGTATTAATCAACTGCATTGCCATTTCTGAGCCATCTAAATCTGGATGATATTTAAAGCCCATTTTGCGGTATGAAGGGCGACCAAAAGCAATAAAGGCTACAGCATACCAAATTAAATCCAAACCATCGATAATATAATTTTGATAGATTTTATATTCTTCCAAATAGCTTGCTACAAGCTGCTGATAAATTTTTTCGGCATTGGGTAAGGCTTGTTTGATCTCATCAATAGTAATAGAGTAGTTAGCACCACTACGATCTGTTCCCTCCTCATTAGTGCGATCGCTTTGTGAAGATTTGGATTGAGTAGTTTCGGGGGAAGATAGGGGTTTATCTGTATAAATATCTGTAGAGATCGGTGTTCTGTTTTCAACTGAGATATTAGACACAGAAGAATACAAAGTATTGAGCAAATCTTGATTATCTCGACATTCCGAATGCAATTCTAAAAACTCTTTGGATAGATTAGCAATACGCTCTAATTTATCCAGTTTGGGTTTTAAGTCTTCTGCTTTGGTATAGAGTTCAAGAGCTTCTAGATCTAATTGATTGCGCCGTTGATTGTTTTGTTGGAGTTCTTGTTCTAAATTTAATATGCGCTGATTGATTTTGACTTGTTCCTGCTGATTGGCCTGTTCTTGTAACTCAATCTCTTTTAACTGAGACTTAATTTGAGTAAGAGTCTCGATAATGTCCATGTCTTTTTATAGATATATAAATGGTAAATATATTTAAATTGAATAAGTTTATTGATTGATTATTAAATAACTTAATTGTCTAAACTGAGACTATACTTTTTGCACGAATCATTATTCACTATCTTATCAAGAGATAAAAGGGATTAGTTTATCATTCACGCAAAAGATCTACTATGAATTTACCAGGCATACTTCTACTTATCATTATCAATATCGTCAATTAAGATAGCAATATTCTCAGCTTCTTTGTCATTGCCTTCGCTTTCATATAGCGCCAGAGCTTCATTTAAAGCTGCGATCGCTTCAGTATTCCTATTTCTAGCTTTTAATGCTATGCCTAAATTTTGATATGCCAAAGGATTATTAGGTTCAATCTCGATTAAATTGCGAAAAGCAACTATAGCCTTAAAATAACTTTTCTGAGCCAAATATATTTTACCTATTCCTGCAACTGCTTCGGGATGATTCGAGCTGAGTTTTTCTGCTTGTTGATACTCTATTAAGGCTGAATTAAGCTCACCTTGTTCGTATAAAGCATTGCCAGTCCGCAAATAGATTAAATAATTTTGGGGATCGTTTCTTTTGGCTACTTCCAATGTCTGTAAAGCTGCTTCAACATTTCCTTGAGTAATTAAAATATTGGCTAATTCTAGCTGCAAGTCCGCTAATTGAGGATATTTTCTAATAACGGGGCGCAAAAAATTAACTGCCTGTTGATAACGCTCTTGTTCAATTAAAATACGCGATATAACTTGATAAGCTTGCTCATTATTAGGGTCTAAAGCTAAAACAACTTTATATGCTGAGATTGCCCGATCGTATTCTTTAGCCCGTAGTAAGACCACTCCTAAGCCCACGTGATTTTGGATATTTAATGGCTCTAAGTCGATCGCTTTTTCATAAGCTTCGGCTGCTTCTAGATGCTCACCTTTTTTACCCAAACTATAGCCTAAAGCATAGTACAGTTTTGGATTATCAGGGGTTAAAGCGATCGCTTTTTCATAAGCTTCGGTTGCTGCATCATAGTCTTGTTTGAGAATTTGCACATAGCCTATTCCCGAAAAAATCTTAGGATTGACCCGATCCAAAGAAGCAGCCTGTTCGTAGGTTGCCAGAGCCTTGTCATAATCCTTTGCCTGTACGTATTGTCTTCCTCTCAAAAGCAAATTATTTAGCTCGAACTGATTAGCTTGAGCGATCGCACCCTTATGCGAAGCGGTATCCTTTAGGGCGGACTCAGATGCGGACGAAGCGTCCTTTCTCGCAGAATTATCTCTTTGTGCTGACACAGGAGTCTGAGAAACTATTGAAGCAACAAAGATTAAATATAATAAACTCAAAGATCTTAAAAACATAAATTTTCTTATCAACAATCGATTATCAAATAATAGTCGCTATTTTAATTTTTGCTAATGAATCTCTAATCGGTAGTCATTAAAGCCAATTACCTAACAATACATAAGGAGCCCAATAAAAAGGATGCTCGTACCCACGACTGTGCAGTAAAGATAATTGAGCCTGGCGCACTGCATTAGCTTTAGTCAGATGTTTGTCTGAAAGCTCGTGATAAAAATCACTCATTAACTTAGTAGTAGCTCGGTCATTGACTGACCAAAGAGTAGCTAGAGTGCTTCTTGCTCCTGCACGAACAGCCATCCCTGCTAGCCCTAGTGCTGCTCTTTTATCACCAGAAGCGGTTTCACACGCACTTAAAACCAACAGTTCGATCGCATCTTCTCGATCGAGGCTTCTGGTTTGCAAAATGCTATCCAACTGGCTAATATTGAGCTTATCGTCCCAGGCTAAAAGAAAAGTGTCTTCGAGTGAAGAGCTAAACTGTCCATGAGTGGCAATATGAACAATAGGATAGTCGGAATATTTAATTTCTTGTCTTAAGGCTTCACTAGTAAATTCTCGATCGACTAATACAATACCACCAACAGTTTCTTTAATCTTATTCAATTCCGAACTGACATAGTTGAGTGCCGAGAAACCTTGTCTACTTTTGGTCAATCCCGCAGCGATAGTTTTTAATTTTACTTGTTCTATAGGACGGGGGGCTAATAGCTGTAAGCCAGGAGTCAGAGCCACACTGTAGTTTTCGATTAAATATTGTTGACCATCGTATAAAGCACCTAAAGGAACATTTCGTAATGAACCATCAGGGATAAATACCAGAGTCTCAATTTCATTTTGGACTAAATCTGGCAGTGCTGGACGAATTAAGAGGTCATACAGTTGTTGTGCTGGACGATAAAAATTACGACGACTACGGACTACAATATTGTGGCGAAATTCTTCAATAGTTGCTTCTAGTTTTTTTCGTTCTATATTAGCCCAATAGTGTTTTAGAGGTTGATCGGGCAAACTCAAAATTACCTCCAGGCGATCGCCTAAAATAATCGGATAAATTACCGCAGCTTGACGATCTACACTATCTGTATCAACTATCTGAGCATCTAAACAAGCTTCCCGAAAGAAATTATTCAACTCAGCTAGCTGAAGCGATTCAATTACCTCTCTTGCTCCTTCTAGGTTAGCTTGACTAATTTCTTCATCGGCATCGCTAATTAACAATAAACTAACCAATTCGCGATAAACAGGTTCTACTCCTTCCCTAAAGGAGTACTGCACGTCAGGATCGATCGCGACTAAATCTTTACTCAAGGATTTTAATAACTCTACCGCACGAGAATAATGAGCGATCGCAGTTGAACGCTCTCCTAAAGCTCGATTGATTCTACCCAACTGCCATTGCCATAGATAGACAATTTCAGGAGCGTTCAATTTTTGACCCAAAATTAAAGCCTGTTGGGTATATTTTTGAGCCTGATTCCATTCTTGTAATTCTTCTTTTATTTGTCCCCGTAAACCCCAACTATAGGATTGGGCTTTTTGATAATCAACTGCTTTTGCTTGTTGAATTATTTGGTTTAAGAATTCATCTATAGCGGATAATTTAGGAATGGTAGTCTTGTTGTGCTTTTCTAAAGAAGATTGACGGTTTAATTTGACCAAAACATTAGCAAAGTTCACCTTCCGATCTATATTGGCTCGACTATCTGGTAAACGAGCCAACTCAGCTTGAATCGGTGCAATTAACTTCTGACTATTTTGCCATTGAGGAGTGTCTGGCAATAAGTTAACCATCGCTAAATTTATCTGTAGAGGTAAATCGCTGGCTAAACAATTAGAGTCTTGACTACAGGTTTTTGAACCTCGATCGTAAATTTCTAGGGCTTTTTTAGGATCGGTGGTTTTATAAGTATTACCCAGCGCAATGAGAGTTCTCACCTCTTCATTAAGATTATTCAGATTTGATATTACCGTCAGACTAGTTTCTAATACTTCTTGCGATCGCTTTACCTGACCAACAAGACGCAAAATATCTCCATAACTCCTCAATCCTGTGGCTTTGATTAAAGAATCTGACTGTTCTCTTAAATCTTTTTCTACTTCACCCAAAGTATTGACTGCACGGCGATAAAGCCCTAATTCTTTAAATGCGCTAGCTTGATTGATCGAAGCTCGAATAACTCCTATATCGTCTGCAACTAATTGATAATTAACCTTTGCTCGTTTCCACAAAGCGATCGCCTGTTCTGTTTTTCCCTGATTTAATTCTAAAATGCCCTGATTATTGAAGATTTGAGCTAAAACAGGGACTTTATCTCCAGAATTAATGCTAGTATCCCTATTCAACAAATTTAGACTTGCAGCTATGCTTTGGTTTGCCTGCTGCCAATGATTTAACTGACTATAAGCCAATGCCAAATTACTCAATACTCTTGCTTGACCTAAAACATCTTGGGATTGAGTATAAATTTGATTAGATTTTTGCCAAACTGTAATTGCGCGATCGAATTGAGCGACAGAATAGTAGTGTTTTCCCTGTTTCTCCAATTCTGTAGCATCTTCAATATTGACTGCGTTATTTACGGGAACAACTGTCGCTGTCACAGGAAAAATACGATAGACATTAGAGAATAGACTTATTGATAATCCTAAGACGACAAAAACTAGCCATAACAAGCAACGCTGTCTGAATTTGGAGGGCATAACAAGAGATAGATACAAATTAAAATCATGGCGATCGATCTAGTTTGCCCAATTCTTAGTGCAATCTAACCTTATAGAATCCATTTGAGATCTATTTGGGTAAAGGTTAATAAACTAACTTATCTTGCTTACCTTTCAGTATTTTGTCACTTTATAAATAACCCAGCTTAGGGTGATTGCCCCTGTAAACTAGCTATGCCCCAAACTTTAATCCATAAAACTTTAGTATTATTCATCTTAGAAGGCATTTATTTTAGATACGACAATCTCTCTTTCAATTTTGCTAAATGCAATTACTAAATCGCCTTTGATTTGTTTTGATTTTATAAATCAGAAATATGTCTTTAAGCCTAAGCAAATCGATATGGGAGTGAAAGAAAAATATATCCCTTGTGGAATACTGGACGAAGCTCCTCTGGATAGATAGAAATATCCTATTTTAAAGATAAATAATACTCTTTCAAAAACGTGATGACTTCCTTTTATTCTTACCTCTTGATAGCCAAAAGATTTTAATATAGGAGCAGCACTTTCAAGGTCTTGTAAATTTTCCCACAATATAAAAAAAGGCACGATCTCTCGCACCTCTAAACTATCAATTATTTAATAAAATCTAGTCAATACCTTCAATTCTGTCTTCAACTTCTTGATACAATTCACGCAGTCTATCTAGGTTTTCTTCGTCAGTTTCCCAATAACCGCGACCATTAACCTCAAGCAATGTGCCAACAATTTTGCGGAAGGAATTAGGGTTCATATCCATCAGACGTTTACACATCTCAGGATCGTCAATGAAGGTAGTGTTCACGTCTTCATAGACCCAATTATCTACCGCATCTGCTGTAGCTGACCAACCCATAGTGTTAACCAAACGCTTGGATAATTCCCTCACGCCTTCATAACCGTTACTCAGCATTCCCTCATACCATTTGGGATTGAGCATTTTAGTACGAGCATCTAAACGTACAGTCTCCGATAAGGTACGGACTTGAGCGTTAGCCGTAGTAGTGTCGGCGATGTATGCGGTAGGTTTTCTGCCGTCATCTCGCAAACTAGAAACAATTTTAGTAGGATCGGAATCAAAGTAGTGAGATACGTCAGTCAAGCTGATTTCAGAAGAATCTAGGTTTTGGAAAGTTACATCGGCTTTCTTTAAGGAAGATTCAAACAAACCTCGGCTTTCATCCATTACCCCAGGGTTATCGGAGTTAAAGGCAAAGGATTTACGGTTGAGGTACATATCCTGTAGTTCTTTTTCCTCTTCCCAACTGCTGTTTTCTACCGCTAGGTTGATGTTGGAAGAGTACGAACCAGAAGCATTAGAGTAAATACGGGTTGCTGCTTGGCGCACGTTAATACCCATTTCTTCAGCTTGTTCTAAGGCGTGCTTGCGGACGTAGTTCATTTCTAAAGGCTCATCGGCTTCGGCTGCCATTTTGACACCACGATCGAGTAAGTTCATTTGGTTGATGAACAGATCGCGGAAGACCCCAGAACAGTTAACTACTACGTCGATTCGAGGACGACCGAGTTCTTCTAAAGAAATTAGCTCCAGTTTGTTAACTCGACCCAAAGCATCGGGTACGGGACGTACTCCAACCATCCACATGATTTGTGCTAAAGACTCACCATAGGTTTTGATGTTGTCTGTTCCCCATAGTACACAGGCGATACTTTCAGGATAGTTACCACCATTATCTAGCTTCTGGCGATCGATTAAACGATCTACAACAACCTTTGCCGACTGTACCGCAGCTAGGGTAGGAATAGACTGGGGATCTAAGGCGTGAATGTTTTTACCAGTAGGTAGGACATTAGGATTACGGATCGGGTCGCCACCAGGACCAGGTAGTACATACTCACCTTCTAAGGCTTGGAGTAGTCCACCTAGTTCGTTGTCGGCGCATATCTGTTCTAAACAGAACTCTAGGTATTCAACTAAAGGTTTGAGAGCTTCAGTATCAATATTGTTGTAGCCGTGTTCGTTCAAGGCTTCCATCCAAGGGGATTTTTTGCCAATATTGAAGAAGTTTAGCTTGGACACCATTGATACTCTGCCTTCAGCATCAATTTGAGCGTGAACTAAAGCACCAACCGCAGCGCGAGTAGCCTGAGTGATGTCTTGGAACAATTGAACGTCAGCTAAAATACCGCGATCGTTATTAACGTAAATCTCATCAATATCTCTGTTAATGCTGTTGGCAATGATGCGAGGGAAAGAAATAATACCTTCTTCTTCGCGGTCGAGATTAGAAATACTAACTAAAGTTGCGATCGCTTCTTCGGCTGTGGGAGGTTTACCAATGATATGTAAGCCACAGGGAAGTAGACGAGATTCGATTTCCATTAGCTGTTTGTAAACCAAACCAATAATGGTGTCCCGTTCATCCTGAGTTAATTCTTTTGCCGAATGGTCGGGGAAATCAATATCTTTATCGAGGTTACAAATTCGCGCCTGATCCATTACCGTATCGACGATTTGGATACCACGACCACCATCTTTAAGACTTTGGTACGAACCAATTAAATCCCCTAGTTCTTTCAAACCTTTATACAGTCCTGCGTTTTCTGCGGGAGGAGTGAGGTAAGAAATAGTTGAAGCATAACTACGACGTTTAGCAATAGTTGCCTCAGAAGGGTTATTGGCTGCGTAGTAATAGATGTTGGGAATGCTACCAATTAAGCTATCGGGATAGCAATCGCCAGACATACCCATTTGCTTCCCTGGCATAAATTCAAGCGAACCGTGAGTACCGAAGTGCAGTACTGCATCAGCTTTCCAAATATGCTCTAGGTAAGTATAGTAAGCTGCAAAACCATGATGGGGAGATGCAGATCTAGAGAACAACAAGCGCATAGGATCGCCTTCATAGCCAAAGGTAGGCTGTACGCCGATAAAGACGTTACCAAACTCTTTTCCGTAGATTAAGAGATTCTGACCATCACTATTGAGGTGTCCTGGTGGTGGACCCCAGTTTTCTTCTAGTCTCACAGAATAAGGAGTCAGTCTTTCGTATTGTTCGACAGACATTCGATGTGCCACGTTCAACTCAGGAGAAGCATATTGCGCTTGAGCATCATGAATTACCGCCTGCATCAATTCTTCAGCAGAATCAGGCAATTCTTGAATATCATAACCGTTGTCTCGCAAGCCTTTCATCGCTTCGTAGATTGAGCCAAAGACGTTTAGGTATGCTGCTGTACCGACGTTTCCTTTATCGGGAGGGAAACTAAATACAGTAATGGCTACTTTCTTATCCAGCTTGGGTTTTTTACGCAGGCTACCCCACTTCATGGCTCTTCGAGCGATCGCTTCTACTCGATCCTGTAAGGCAATAGATTTACCCGTTGCACCATCTCTACCAGAAGCAATTATCGGCTCGATCGCACCATCTAGTTCGGGAATAGCAATCTGCAACGCTACCTGGACGGGATGCAAACCTAGTTCGCTTTCTTCCCACTCTTCAGTAGTTTGGAATACTAAAGGCAACGCTACCATATAAGGACGGTTCAGACGTTTTAAGGATTCGATCGCTTTAGGATGATCTTGTCTGGCGGGTCCTCCTACTAAAGCAAATCCTGTCAGGGAAACTACTACATCCACAATAGCTTGCTGTCTGACCTTCCTGCCAGAAATAAGCATCTACAGGTTTGGAAAAGTCCAATCCCCCAGCAAAGACGGGGATGACTCTTGCACCCATACATTCTAATTCCTGCACCATTGCTACATAGTGAGCATTGTCTCCAGTAACTAAGTGAGTACGCTGCAATACCAAACCAACACAGGGTGCTAAAGGATCTTTGTGATCGTCAGAGATATCGGGACGGGCATTAAACCAGGCTAGATATTCTTGGATGTCCTCAAACATTTTTGGCGCGAGGGGATGCCAGATACCCATGTCAGGATAGGTAATCGGTTCTGCGTATTGCTTACCGCTACCTTCTCTATCTGTATAAACGTATTTGTCAGACAGCATCAACAAAAAGTTTTCTAAGTTGTCGGCATTACCGCCCAACCAATATTGAAAGCTCAACATGAAGTTACGCGCATCTTGGGCTTTTTCTACAGGTAAGTATTTTAATACTTTAGGTAGAGTCCGCAACAGCTTGAGCATGGCATCTTGGAAAGAACTACCAGACTTTTCTTTACGCTTCCGCATAAAGCTGGCGATCGCACTTTTGGACTGCCCTAACTGCGCCATGGAAAAGCTACCCATTTTGTTGAGTCGCATTACTTCTGGCATCGAAGGAAAGACTACTGCTGCATCTAAATTGTCGCGATGAGGAGTAACCGCTTCAACAACCTTTTGGGCTAAATCTTCAACGAATATTAAAGAAGCAATAAATATGTTGGCATTAGCAACATCGTTTTTAAAATTATTGTAATTCTCTTCGTCTCTTAACTCTTCAATTAAATAGCCACTGAGTTCGATAGCTAAATGGGGATTATTACTATTGATCGATCTTGCTGCTTCTGTCAAAGTACTTTGATACTGAGGCTCTAGCACGACATAGACCACCCTGAGTAGATCGCGTCCGTTAACGGTATCTGGCTTAACGTGACGAACGGTGGACTTAACCTGGGTGAACATATAACTTGATTCTCCTTATAGTAATGGCGATGTGAACGGGGTATTTCTGAAGCAAGCTCGCTCTTTACTTACCCAGATATAAAATTATGTATGTAGAGTATTTTTATCAAAAAACGCTACCCAAAATCCGTCAAACGCCCAATCTGACACAATTCGATAACAATAATTAAACATTACGTAACAAACTTTTACAAAATTTGTGAGTAAATACTCAACTATTTGTTTACATTTTTTAACAATAAAATATTTGACAAATTTATCTTTTTACTATCTAAATATTTGAAGGGAGATTTGGTTTAAAGAGTAAAGCGATCGCATTTGAAGAGACATCGAAGTACTTAGCTATACCGAGTTAAATATCAATTATTTGATAACATCCTTCTTAATGTAATTACTAATCTTTTCTGCCATTAGAGTGATTTCTGCGTTGGTAAAGTTATAGGCTGTAAATCTCTGAATACTGTATTCAGTATCTTTGGTTTTAAAAAAAAGCTGAGGATGAATATCTATCGAATCTGTATGTCTTATTAACAGTCTCAAAGATGCAATTTCTGAAACAGGCAATGATAAATAGTTATTCGATCCTCTTTCACGACTCCTTGATACATCTATCTTTTCAGTACTCACATCAATTTTGGTTGTATTGATAAACATTTCTCCAAAAAACTCTATAACAACGAGTTTTATATTCCACAACCAAAATATAAATACAATCAACATTGCTAGTTTGAATGCAATATTAGCGTAAAATGCAGCATAGGCACCAACAGCTACGAAGAGTGAAACAATACTATAAATAAGTATAAATACTATAGTCAAGTGATTGGTAAATTTTGCAGGAGGAATAATAATTTCTAGCTTTTCTTCCGTTTCTAAAACGGTTAATTTGCTCTCGTGAATATTCATAGTTTAGATATAAAAATATCTCTCGATTATAACTATGCTCATATTCTCTTTTTAAGAGATACATTGTTTTAGCTAGACACAGGATCGCTGTTGGGCAATCTATTTCAGATACTGATGTCACTATGTCTGTTGATAATTTTGCGATCACATTTATCAGAGTTTAAAAGGTAATGTGATCTCTTTTGAATTAATTAAGCTGAAACTAACTTGGCTGCTGGCAGTGATTTACCTTCATCCTGAAAATGCAAAATCAATTCATTCATTACATCCAAACCATTCTGCAAAGCTGATTGATAAGTATCTCCATAAGTAACAGGCTGCATAATCTCATCAGCAAAGTCTGGAAGATAAGCTAAATAACATTTATCTTCTTGACTCCAGGCGATCGTAATTTGATACTTATGATTCATTATTGATTCTTTTAATAGCTTGTTTTACTTGCTTTTCTGAATACGCTTTTGCATCAGATCCGTCTTTTCCTGGCAAGTTTACTCTTATTGTAGTTCCTGAATATTCATATATGGCATGACTTCCCTTACCTCGTTTTTGAACTAACTCAAAACCAGCCTTTGTTAGCATTGCTTTTAATTCGCGTATTTTCTTTGGCAAATTACTTATTTCCAAATCTATCTAGCTCAAATATATTATACAGATCGCATTTATAGATTTTGAAGTGTAGTGCGATCGCACTTATAGAACTTGAAGAATAGGGCGATCGCATTTATGAATTATTTGAGTTCTCTCACTCGGTTGGGTTTGTTGGCTTATCGTCTGCTCTCAACAAGACTAAATCGCCACCTCCGTACTGGATTAGCATCAGTAACCCGCCCAACATTGCCAGATTTTTTAAGAACATTGCCTGTTCCAATTCAGTAGAAAAGTTAGTATGAAAAATCAGAGGTAGCGGGAATCAAGAAGACTATTAGCATAGTTGCCCCCCATCGGGTTTTGATTCCTAATAAAACCGAAAGTCCGCCTAAGATTTCTAAAGCGATCGCTCCAACCAGAAAAATCAACGTTAATGGCATCCCATGAGCGATCATATTTTCTTGAGTAGCAACAGGATCGATGATTTTATTGATCCCCGACCACATAAAAATAGCTGAAAGACCGATACGAGCTAAAAGTGATAAGCAATTATCAATTGTATACAATCGAGTGCGATTGTTTTTATCTTTCGTATTGGTAGTGTCAAGCATAATTATTGGTCAATTCAAGTTGTTTCAATATCTATAAAATAATACGTTTTGATGTTGCGATGTCTAACAGGTATATTGCGATCGCATTTGTGTAATTTGAAAGGTAAGGCGATCGCATTTATGACTCAATATCGTTTAGTAGATGGTTGTTCGACAAAAACTTCTATTTGAGGTAGGTGATAGTTTCTCTGATCGTCTTCTTCTCCAGACGGTTTAGCCCAAAAATAGCCATAAATTACGATCGCGCAAAAAAGGAAGGTAATTATAAAATTATGAAGTAAGACAGATTTCGTTCTTAATTTATCTTGCATGGGAAATACCTTTATTTAATTTTCTCAATCCGAACTGGCATTAAGCTAAAATCGGGCGCAAGCTATCTTCGTTATTGACAATCCAATTATAAATATCAGTAAAAGTTTGTTCGGGCTTGATTTCTGGTAGCCACTGAGTCTTTTGATATATGCGATCGCAATCAGTAATATAGATTGGGATATCTCCTGTTCTTTCTTTGGTTACAGGCTCAATGGGAATAGTGTTCCCCGTAATTTCTTGACACAGATGAGTCATCTCTAACAAGGAAAGATTGCTAAATCTGCCTCCCCCTACATTTAAAACATCTCCATCGCAACTATCAAAATTGGCTAGTTGATAATCGACTAGTCTTCAGTAAATCACTGACGTGAAGAAAGTCTCTAACCTGCTTTCCTGTACCACCATAGCCAATATATTGGAGAGACTTTTTAAAATGGTGCGCTGCCATCCACAGGACAATCACTCCCTGATCGACTTTCCCCATTTGCCAAGGACCAGTTAAGATACCGCAGCGGTCTATAATTGCCTGTAAGCCATAGGCGTGTCTATATTCGGCAATCAAAAGTTCGGAAGCTAATTTGGTTGTACCGTAAAGAGAACGATAGCTATCTATAGGAAACTCTTCGGTAACTCCCCGTACTGATATTCCTGGGGTATTTTGTCCTACCCTAAGCTCTAGTCTGGTTTCATTTTCGACGATGTTCAAACTAGATAAGGGTTCAATCGAATAGACGCGACTAGTAGAGAGAAACAATAAACTAGCCTGATTTTTCCTGGCTAATTCCAACAGGTTGATTGTGCCAACTAGATTAGTATTTAAAATATATTGAGGTGAACTAAAGCCAGCTAAAACAGAAGGTTCAGCCGAACAGTCAATAATCACGTTAACCTGAAATACTTCGGGATTTAAATCATCAGTCGAACGCACATCTCCATGAACAAATTCAATCCCCAGTGCTTTAAATCGAGGTAAATTTAGTTCTGAACCCCTACGTCGGAGGTTATCTAAACAAATAATTTGCCAATCTGGATGAAGTTTTTTTAAACCAATAGCCAAAGAGCTACCAACAAAACCTGCACCTCCTGAAATTAAAATGCGCTGTGCAAATTCAGCTTTGTTCGCGATCATCTAAAAAGCCTCTACTAAATATTGAATTGATTGTTTTACTGTCTACTTGCTTTTGACTAAAACCTTCTTTTCTTGGCGAACATAGTCACCACGAGACAGCATTTTTTCGAGGAATAAATAGAGAGTTATAAACAAATAACGACTACCCATTTCTTTAATCTTTAATTTAGAAACCCCTGTTTGACGATTACGCCAGGAAATAGGAATGGTAGCGTAGGAATAACCTCGAATCATGGCTTTGAGGGGCATCTCCACGGTTAAATTAAAGTGATGGGAAATTAGAGGAAGTATACCTTCAATGACTTCTCGACGATAGGCTTTAAAAGCATTGGTTGTATCGTTATAGTTCAAGCCAAATAGAACCTTGACAAATAAATTGGCTAGACGATTAATTGATAGCTTGTGAGCAGGATAATCAATTACCCTTCCTCCTTTGATAAAGCGCGAGCCAAACACACATTCATAGCCTTCTTGAAGCTTGTAATAATACTGCACCAAATCATCGGGAGAATCGGAACTATCTGCCATCACAATGGCTACTGCATCCCCTTCAAAGTTTTCCACTCCACACCTTACTGCAAAGCCAAAGCCGTTGGGATAGTAGTTATTGATATAGCGTACCCTTTGGTTATAAGCACAAATATCTTGTAATATAACCTCAGTGCGATCGCGGCTGTTATCGTTGACTACTAAAATCTCATAAGGGATATAGGCATCAGACAAAGTTTGACTCAAAAACTCAATTGTTTGAACAATGCTTCCTTCTTCGTTATAGGCAGGAATAACAATGGAGAATAAATCGATCGCAGGCTTATTAATGCTACTTTGGTGGCGTTTATTTTGCTGTTCTTTGTATTGAGAACTTTCTAAACCTTCAGGAATTTGTAGATCGTTTTCCTTCTGTTTAAAGACAAGGCGATCGCTAATTAAGTAGTTAACCACCGCGCTTAATAACACCCCAATCAGAGTATTAATCTCATAGTCCACTCCCGATCTATCTAGCAAAGGAAAGACTACCAAAACTCTTAATAATACTGCTGCACCAGCAGACAAATGATAAAAAGGAAGCTGTTTGAATAAAACTGAGGAGACATTCCATACTCCCCCTGGCCAAACCCAAATACGATAGATAAAAAAGCTCAGGATTAATGATAGTTCAATAGCAATAATGTTAGCTACATTTCGTAGGAAGGAAGTATCAAATCCTAGCCATTCAATTAAAATAAAAATGAGTAGCAAATTGACTGCTGCTGCTACACCACCACCAATTAAAAAAGCTATGGTTTTATGCTGTAATATTTTTTTGATAATCATATTCGATCTGGGTTAAAAAGTAATAATATATGCACTCAAAAGTGCCAATTTCATAGTTTTTCTCTTATCGATTTTAGTTTTGAGTATTTATGAATACCTCTTAATCAAGCGCATCATAAAATCTTCAACTCTTGTTTGGAAGAACTTGCTATTCAAAGAAAAATTGGCAAATTGAATTAATTAAACACACACATTACTTTTACAACAACCTGTATTAATTTTGAATATAGCAAACTAATAGTTCTCGTAATAGTATGGCAACACACTATCATCGGAGGATCAATTGCTCAAGTTGATATTTACAATACTTAATGCCTAATTCTGAAAATATATTATTAAGGGCGATCGCGATTTGCTTAAATCATTGTGGGAAGGTTTAAATTATTACTATTAGCTTATGGCTGATAGCTTCGCTCTTTCCTTACTCTTCTCTGGGATATTAAATGTCCAATTCCAAACAACAAGTTGCTCAATCTTCTCTTACTGACTCTAAACAAATAGAACAGGCTCAATGGTTGGAATCTCAACTACAGCTATTGCGTAACAGTTTGAGGCGGGGACAACAGGGTTTAGCCCACTGGGGTGGTGGAGAAATGGCGGTTTCCGCTGTACCAGGGGCGGGTAAGTCTCATAGCCTTTCGGTGGCAGCAGCGATCGCCATTGCTCGTAATCGATTACACAGTCGCCGACAGTTGATTGTCGTAACCTATACTCGTTCGGCAGCAGCTAATATTAAGAGCAAGATTCGCGATCGCCTTAAAGATTTGATGCTTCCTCCAGGGGGGTTTGTCGTCCATACTTTGCATGGTTTAGCTCTTAACATTGCTAATTCCCGTCAAGAGCTATCAGGATTAAATTTAGACAAGGTAACTATCGTTGTACCCAATACAGGACATCGTATTATTCGCGGTGCGGTGGAAAGATGGATCGCCCAACATCCTTTAGAGTATCAAACCCTATTAGAAGGGATACAGTTTGACGGGGAGGAAACAGAAAGACTGCGTCGTCAGTCAGTGTTGAGGACAGAAGTGTTACCCAGTCTGACTAATACGGTGGTGCGGGAAGCCAAAAGTTCGGGATTGTTACCAGAAGAGTTAGAACAATTGAGCCAAAATGCTAGGGATGAATATGGCATTTTAAATATTGCAGCAGGACTATATCAAGAATATCAGCAGTCAATGCGATCGCAAGATTTAATTGACTATGACGATATGATTTTGGCTGCTTTAAAAGTTTTAGAATATCCACCGATGCGATTGCTGTGGCAGAATCAAGTATATGGGGTGTTTGAAGATGAAGCTCAAGATTCTAGCCCTTTACAGGAAAAGCTGATTTCCATTTTGGCGGGTAATGGGGGAAGCAATTCTGCACCTAATTTAGTCAGGGTAGGCGATCCTAATCAAGCCATCAACTCTACCTTTACCCCCGCAGATCCGATTTACTTCAAATGGTTTTGTGAAACCTGCAAGGATAAAAATAGCTTGGCAACCATGAACCAAGCAGGGCGTAGCAGCGCGATAATTATCGATGCTGCTAATTTTGTGGTGCATTGGGTTAATCAACAGTGGCTCGATCGTAAATCCGAACAGCAACCCTTTCGCCAACAAAAAATTATTACCGTAGATCCAGACGATCCTCAGCCAGATGCTAATCCCCTGCCAGCAGGTAGCGGAGTGGTCATTACCAATCCTGATGATGTATATCATACCGTCAAGCTGATTGAGGAACAGGCGATCGCCTTATTTAAAGAACATCCCGATCGCAATGCTGCAATTTTAGTCCGAGAAAATCGTCAAGGAAGATTCTTAGCGGAAGAATTAGCTCATCTAGATAAGGAATACGGCATAAAAGTCTGCGAAATAAGTGAAAGCGAACGATATTCCCAAATTCCAATCGAAATTCTTAAACTACTTCAGTTTATAGATCGTCCCCACTCTCCAGATAATCTCAAGGCTGCTTTAGAAGTATTGCAGCAAAGAAGTCTAATTCCTACCCAAGACTTAAACGCCCTAGCCACATCTCCCGAAGAATTTCTATATCCTAGTCCCCTTTCCCCTCCCCACAAAACGCCAAGTAGAAGAAGCTCGTCGTATTGGGTGTAATTTACTCAGCGCGCGGATGGAATTACCCCACTATCAACTAATTCCTTTTCTGGGGATGACTTTAAAATATACGGGTTCGGAATTAGCTACCGTCCAAAAACTATCAGAAAGAGTTAATCAACAAACAGCAGGACAAAGTTCGATCAAAGCCAGCATCAATGCCCTAGAAGAGATTGTCACCGCCGAAAACTTTGAAGGAGTCGAAGAAGATAATGGCGATCGCTATACCCGCCCTGGGCAAATAACCATCATCACCATGCACAAAGCCAAAGGACTCGATTGGGACTATGTATTTATTCCTTTTCTGCACGATGATATATTACCTGGACAACCTTGGATACCCAAAGCAGGACAATTCTTAGGAAATTTTACCCTCTCTGAAGTTGCTCGCGCCCAAATTAGAGCGATCGTCCACCATCAATATCTAGCAAGCGATCGCTCCCTTACAATTCCTCTACCCGACAGTAGCCTGGGACGAAGCAGTCAAGCTCAAACAAGCCGAAGAATACCGTCTATTATATGTAGCCATGACCAGAGCAAAACGTCTTCTCTGGATGTCTGCTGCTCAATTAGGTCCTTTTCGCTGGAGTGTCTTTCGTCCAGATAATGCCAACAGCCTACAGCAAAAAAAACCCTGTCCTGTTTTACCTGCATTAATACAGTATTTAAGAAATGCCCATTAGTAATTACTAATTACTAATTACTAATTACTAATCAATTTAGCTATTTGCCGACATTTATATACTCCAACAATAAACATCCCCTCAGCATAAATCTTTGCTGCATCTTCTAATGCTCCTAGCCACTGTTTGAAAACTTGTTCTTGTATAGGGTTATTAGTTACCAAAGAAGCTGCGTAGCTATTATGACTGGCCACATCAAGAATTACCATCGCTCCCGTAAACACAAATCCAGCTAGAAAGAAAGCAAAGGAGGGTTTGAAAATTTGAATTGTTTTCCATTGAAAGAAAACATAGACAAGAAACAAAAATATATATGCACCAACAATAAGATCGTCAAAGAGATCGGTAATATTAGTTTGAGTGATATTTAAAAGATCGTGAATCAAAAAATCAATTTCCTCATGAATTTCAAAGGCATCATCTAAGGCTAGGAAAAGCAACCCTAAACTGATAACTAACCAAAAGGTTTTGTTTTGGTTTAAGTCGCTTATTGTGAGATTTTCTTACTATGTTAAAGATTTTCCCAGCAATAACCGTAGCAATTAATAGCTGCAAACAAGAAACGTAAGTTAGAAAGCCTTCCTCTCGAAAATGTAGATCGACAGGATACCCAAAAGCGATCGCGCCAGAGATAGCTAGAGTTACTAACAAACTATCGATAAACAGTATTTTGTACAGTACTTGTCTAATAGGACTATCTTCTGAAAACCTCAACCAATCGCTTTTCATTAAAATCAAATTAAATGTAATTTATTTTCAAGCTAACAAATAATATAGTAGGCTCTAGCCACTAACCATCAACTATTGTTAATCGCTCGTCAATCATTGATAATTGATAGTTGATTGTCGATAATTAATAAAGTAGTGAGCCAAGCAAAAAGAGAGTTAAGTCACGAACCAAGAAATTCTCATGATTATCACTGGCGATTTTGGGCAAACGTACCGATTTATCCCTACAGTAAAAGGCGTACTCTTCGTCAAGAAGTCTTAAAAGACACTATCTGGACTTTCGATCAGCTTCAGGGCATTTTTTACGTAGTTGTGCCGATTCGGATGACTGTAATCAAGCTAGAGTCTGGAGGTTTGCTAGTTTATGCTCCTGTTGCACCAACCCCTGAATGTATTCGCCTGGTACAAGAATTGATTGACCATCATGGAGATGTCAAATATATTATCTTGCCAACTATTTCTGGTTTAGAGCATAAAAATTGCGTTGGTCCTTTTGCTCGCCACTTTCCTAACTCTCAAGTGTATGTTGCACCCCATCAGTGGAGTTTTCCCGTAAGATTGCCTTTGAGTTGGTTGGGATTTCCCCGCAAACGCACCCATATATTACCTGAAGATAGTAGCTTGACCCCCTTTAGTGATGAATTTGATTATGAAATTTTAGGAGATATTGACCTGAGATTGGGTCAATTTGAAGAAGTAGCATTTTTTCATAAGCGATCGCAAACTCTGTTAGTAACTGACTCGATTGTGTCAATCCCCGCTACACCAACAAAAATTGTCGAACAAGATCTTTATCCACTACTATTCCATGCCAGAGAAAGCGGTACAGAAGCGATCGCTGATACCCTAGAAAATCGTATTCGAGGCTGGCAAAGAATTTGTCTATTTTCCATGTATTTTCGCTCTAGCGTCCTGAACGTACCAAGTTTGCTGCAAACTCTCAAAGATGCAGTGCGATCGCCAAATAAATCACCTAAAGCCTATTGGGGTCTATATCCATTTCAATGGCAAGCCAATTGGCAAGAGTGTTTTAACACTTTACGCGATGATGGTCGTCTATTGGTTGCACCAATTTTACAAACATTGATCCTCAATCGCGCTCCAGCAGAAACCTTAGCCTGGGCAAATCGAGTTGCAAGCTGGAACTTTAATCAAATTATTCCCTGTCATTTCGATGCCCCCGTAACCACTAATCCTGAAGAATTTCGCCAAGCTTTTGCATTTCTGTCTCCAAACTCTTCTCAAAGAGATCTTCCCGAAGCAGATTTGCAAACTCTCAAGAATATTGATGCTTTCTTGTATAAGTCTGGTATCGTACCTCTCCCCAAAATTTAGCTCAATTTAGTTGATTAAATGAGAAGATAGAAAAGATTACATCAGACTTACACTATTAGATAAAAATGAAGAAAAAGAATTTCCATTTTTGTCCAAAGTAAATAATAGTAATTTTTGAGACAGATAATTATATATAACTTTTAGTCTCAATACTAATTTGTTAAGCTTTAGACTTCTAACCGCTACTAACATAGCAATCGATCCTAAAACTTTGTATTTACAGCCTGATTTTTAATTACTTTCTATCACAAAGTAACTTCCACAAATTGAACTATTTCGAATACAACAGCAGCATAATATGATCACCATTGAAGAAGCTTTGCACCTTGTGGATAATGCGATTAAACCTGAAAGACTCAACTCAGTTCAAGAGTTGATTTTAACTCAGTGTTGGGCTGGTAAAACTTATCAAGAAATTGCTGATGCCTCTGGTTACGATCCAGACTACATTAGGGTTGTAGGTTCTAGACTGTGGCAACTCCTTTCAGAAGCTTTTGGCGAAAAAATCACCAAAAACAATTTTCGTTCGATTCTAAGACAACAAGCAGGTACAGTAGAAACAAAACAGTGCAATAGAGGTTCTATTAGTGCGCTAGAATTGCCCGAAACCCCTATACCCTTAAACTCAGCACTGTATATCGATCGCCCTCCTAGTGAATCTCAAGCCTATGAAGAGATTGTTAAACCTGGAGCTTTGATTAGAATTAAAGCCCCGAAGCGAATGGGCAAAACCTCTTTGGTCATGAGAATCTTGTCTCAGGCTCAAGCGAGAGGATATCGTACAGTTCGACTGAATTTATTACAGGCAGAAGATAGCGTAATTAGTAGTTTGGAGCGTTTGCTACGATGGTTTTGCGCCAACATTACTTTGCAGTTAGGCATAGAATCTTTATTAAATGAATACTGGGATGAGGATCTAGGATTTAAGGTTAGCTGTACAACTTATTTGCAAGGATATATTCTCGGACAGTTGGACAGTCCTTTGGTTGTTGCTCTAGATGAGGTCAATCGTTTATTTAATTATCCTGAAGTAGCTCAAGAATTTTTGCCTTTGCTGCGTTTTTGGCATGAAGAAGCGAACAATGTCCGTGTTTGGCAAAAGTTTCGCCTGATCGTGACTCATTCTACTGAAATCTATATTCCCTTGAGTCTCAATCAGTCTCCCTTTAATGTTGGTCTATCTATTCGTTTAAACAAGTTCAATTGGGATCAGGTACGGGAATTAGCCAAACGTTATGGTCTAGATGAAAGCGAATCTCCTTTGACACTAGAACAATTAAAGTCTTTACAAGAAGTTGTTGGTGGTCATCCTTATTTGCTTAATTTAGCCCTATGCTATTTGATAATTCAAGATGATGATGTTCAAAAGCTAATTAAAGAGGCAACTACCGAAACAGGTATTTATCGCGACCATTTACGGGGTCATTTGGCATTTTTAAATAGATATCCAGAATTGGCTGATGCTTATAAGCAAGTAATCTCATCTAATGAGCCAGTCACCTTGAATTCAATTGCAGCATATAAATTAGAAAGCGTTGGGTTAGTTGGGCTACAGGGAAATGATGCCGTTCCCCTGAATAATTTATATCGTAACTATTTTCGCGATCGCCTATAATACTAAATCCTGTTTACATACAACATTTAAAGGCTAGGTAGTAGGTAGTGGGTAGTGGGTAGTGGGTAGTGGGTAGTATCCATTAAAATCTTATGGTTTCTATTACCGAGGGTAAAATAACTATACGTTATGCAAAACCTAAACCTTAGTCTTGGATTGTTTTAGCTTTTTACCCATATTGAACAGATTACCGTCAAAGAATGTTCTGTCTAGGCGTTTAACCATACCTTTCAAATCTTGTTCGTGATAACGTCGGATGATTTGCGCAATTCCCTCAACAAGATCGTGACGACCTAATTTAGTTAAAGGCTCGATTAACTCGCGATAACAATTTTCTTCGTAAGAATCGCTGAGATAGCAGGTGTTGACTAGCTGAGCTTTGTCAACATCTTTTTCTTTAAAAGTGCTAATTTGATCGAGCAACCCTAATGATAAAAATGCTGTCATTGTTCTAACGCATTTTTCGCATTTACCACAGTTATAGTTTCCCTCTTTGTAACTTTCTTTCTCGTTACAGACTCGTAGGTGTTTCAGGGCAACATCCCACTCGCCAACTAGCTGAGTTTTTTCCAGTCTTGATAAAGCAGCATTTTCGTGGCGTATACTCAAGTTAGTCGTGCTGTATAGAGGGTCTAACAGTGGATGTGAACCCCAAGGCTCTAGGTTAGCAAAGTCATAGGTAGAAGCAATCGAAGCATAGCTGAAGCGAGGGGCAAAAGCATGAGCGATCGCAGCGAGGAAAGAGCCATGATATTCAAATCGCCAAAAGCTAAAGTCTGAGTCTAAATCTCGAAAATGAGCATAAGCATTAGTATAAACTTGAATTAGCTTAATTCCTGCATCTTCTGCCATTGTTTCGACTGCATTGACCACATTTTGAAAGCTGGAGTCATATTCGTTTTCTCCTTCTAAAACCCCATATACTAGGATGCCATCTTTAATATGACGGGGATGATCGCTGGCAAAATTGAGATGATTGTCTCTTACCATTGCCAAAGCATCAATTCCTCCAGAAAACAATGCTGCTGCTCTTTCTGGCTGGTCGAGAAAAAGGACTTCTTTTTCAATTGGAGCTTCAATTGGAATAACTTTGCGTTCCCCTCCATGCCAATCAATCAGACACTTCATCGAGTTGATTAAGCCGTCTTTGATTTCAGGAGAAATAGGCGCATCGATCGCAATTCTTCTTCTCCGTAACGCATTGCAGGGAGAGTACAAGCCAGCAGCCAAGCATTGGGATTGATTACAAATTTCACCAAATTCAGCCGTGGTTTCAAAAAATACTTCTTCATTTGGGCGATTGCAGTTTTCCCAAATTACAGTTGCAGATACTCTAGTTTTGCCAGCGGTGGTTCTTTTGATGAAGTTTTCTATTTTCATTATTTTGATTTTGTAATGAGGAGATTGACTTGTTTCTTGTTTAAGTCTTATGCGAAGACAGCTAAAACTATGCTGTAGCTTCTAGTACTACCATAATGCTTAAATAGCTAGTATCCTCTCTATCTATGGATTGAGCTTGACTAAAAAATACTTTTAAAAGCGTTTATTTTAACCATCCCAAATTCCAATTAATCTTTCTTTCCTCATCTCTCATCCCTTAATTTAGTCTCCAAGACAAATACCCAAACCTCTGGCGGTTTTGACTAAAGTACCTTCTGGCTCAACTGCACAGTAATCTTTAATAGCATCGACAATAGGCACGCTAGTAACCTGACGATCTTGCCAAGCCACCATGCGATCGTATTTTTCTTCGGCAATTAAATTGACTGCTGCTACACCAAAAGCAGAAGCTAAGATTCGATCCAAAGGAGAAGAAATACCGCCTCGTTGAGTATGACCCAAAACAGTTACTCTCGTCTCTGCGCTGCTTTTTTTGGTGATTTGTTCGGCTAAATATTGACCAATTCCCCCCAAGCGACAGTCAGCAAAATGACCTTGTTCTAATACGTCTCCTGACTCAGTACACACTGCTTCAGAAACTACGGCGATCGAATAATTCTGTCCTCTGGCTTGTCTTTTTTTGATGTGTTCGCAGATTTTCTCAATTTTGTAGGGAATTTCAGGAATCATAATTATATTTGCTCCCCCCGCAATTCCCGCATTGAGGGCAATGTGTCCCGCGTCTCTACCCATTACTTCAAGAATCATGACTCGGCTATGACTAGCAGCGGTAAAGTGAAGGCGATCGATCGCTTCTGTGGCAATATTAACTGCGGTATCAAAGCCAATCGAACGCTCGGTAATACCCACATCATTATCTATAGTTTTAGGAATACCTACTAAGTTAATTCCTCCTTGTTGTGCCAGCTTACGCAAGATGGCTAAACTACCATCCCCCCCAATACCAATCAAAGCATCTAAATCTAGCTGGTTATATCCTTCTATAATCTCATTCGCTCGATCTACGACTGTGCCGTCAGACATAGGAAAAGCAAAAGGATCTCCTTTATTAGTCGTGCCTAAAATTGTTCCCCCCATAGTCAGCAGACTATCAACTTGAGTCACATCTAAAGGCATCGCTTCAGGGGGACGAGTCATCAAACCATGAGTTGCCTTACAAATTCCTAGTACTTCCCAACCATAAACATTAACTGCACAACGAGTTACTGCTCGAATTACGGCATTTAACCCTGCACAGTCGCCACCACTGGTTAAAATACCGATCCGCTTTCTTGATGCGCGTTCCCTTGCGCCTGACGTCGACGCGGGTTCGCATCGCTTTCTTTCTGGCATTTTGATTAGACTTATAATTTATTTGCTTTCTTATTTTTCTGCCTTATGGTTACAAAGGCTACAAAATTAAACAAATTTCTATAATCAGTTTATGAATGATGCAGCGCAAAAAATTTTTACTTTTGATTGGTATAGCGATCGCTTTGGGCATCTCAGCCAAATTTTTGATATTTAAAAATACTAGTCAAAAGCTAATAGCCAGCTGCTTTTTAAACTGATTAATGGTGAGGCTGGTTTATCTTTAGATACACAAAACAATTCTGTTCCCAATAGTCTCGGTGCGGTAGATTTTGAGACAGGAATAATTATTGGCGATCGCAGTTACAATCCTCTTTATTCTTATTTGATTGGGGGTGCAGATGATGGAAAAGTTTCCGTTAGTCGGGCAAAAGTTGAAGGAATCAAGGACTTCTTAATCGTTCCCTTCAGCCATAGCTTTATTATGAATAGCGATGTTGTCATCGAGCAGACAATCGGCTTTCTCAAATCTGGCAAGTTCAACTAATGTAGCTTTTTTTACTTGAATCCTATATCTTTACTTAAAATTATAAATGGCATTGACTAAGAAAAATTCCTTAATCAACGCCATCTCAAGTATCTTTTTTCTACTATATTTAAGGTCTATATATCGGCTGACCTCATTTAATATATTAATTATAATCGCAGATATTTTCACCTAACCCTTGTTTCGTAATATTTTTTTTATATTTTGCCAAATCAAGAGTTATTGCTTTTTGTTAAGACATCTTTGTTAGTGGTCAAAGATACCCCTAACAACTGAGAAAGCCATATTTCAAAATCGCGAATAGGGTGAGAACGGACTGCAACTAAAGGATCGACCATTGGTTCGACCAAAACAGTAAACATTCCCAGACGATTTCCTGCTAAAACATCGGTAAACAGGCGATCGCCTACCATTGCCACCTTTTCTACTGGTAAATTCATCGATTCGGCTGCTTCTCTAAGTCGGCGACGAGAAGGCTTTTTGTGCTGCTGAAATAAAAGGTAAATCAACCGCATTAGCAATGTTGCTAATGCGAGCTATGGCTAATATTATTGCTTACTAACCAAATAGGAGTAGTCTGTCTAATCCCTTCAATCCATTGCTGTAATTCTTCCGAAGCTTCTTTGGTTTTGAAAGGGACTAAAGTTTCATCTACATCTAAAATCAGCCCTTCAATATTGTATTCTTGCAATATCTGTGCTGTGAAATTGAAAATAGTTGCACCGAAAACCAAATCTGGTTGTAATAAGCTAATCATAGTCATCATATAAGAATAGTAAACAACAAATTATTACTCATCGGAGATAATCTTACCGATTTAGGAGATAATTTTGCTTAATGTTTCAACAATCGACTGGTAAATCGTTAATGAATCACTAGTCAAATAATGTTAAATCATATTAGCCTAACTAATTAAGTTCTGTGTAGTGCGAACAATGAAACATAAAGAAAAGATATATTGTTAAAATTGGTAAAGAAACTAAAAATTTAAATAAGCTATTAGAACTATGGGTCGTATTGGAGTCTTATTACTCAATCTGGGTGGGCCAGATAAAATAGAGGATGTTCGTCCTTTTTTATATAATTTGTTTTCCGATCCAGAAATTATTAGATTGCCAATTAAAGCATTTCAAAAACCTTTAGCTTGGTTAATCTCGACATTAAGAGCAAAAAAATCTCAAGAGAACTATCTAGAAATTGGAGGAGGTTCTCCTTTAAGAGAAATAACCGAGGCTCAAGCCAAGGCATTAGAAGACAAGCTTAAAGAAATGGGACAGGATGCCAAAATATATATTGGTATGCGTTACTGGCATCCCTTTACAGAAGAAGCGATCGCACAAATCAAAGACGATGGTATTAAAGAAGTAGTAATCTTACCTCTATATCCCCAATTTTCCATCAGCACTAGTGGTTCGAGCTTTCCGCGTTTTAGAGGAAATGTGGTTACAAGATCCAGTATTAAAAGAAGTTGACTATACCCTGATTCCTTCTTGGTACGATCATCCTGGTTACTTGCGATCGATGGCAGACTTGATCGAACAAGAATTAAATAAATTTCCCAATCCAGACGAAGCTCATGTCTTTTTTAGCGCCCACGGTGTGCCTGTTAGCTACGTAGAAGAGGCGGGAGATCCTTATAAGAAAGCAGATTGAAGAATGTACTCGCCTAATCATGGAAACGTTGGGCAAGCCAAATAGCTACACCTTGGCATATCAAAGTAAAGTCGGTCCAGTAGAATGGCTACAACCATATACAGATGATGCTTTAGAAGAATTAGGCGCACAAGGGGTCGAAGATCTAGCAGTTGTACCGATTAGTTTTGTTTCTGAACATATCGAAACATTGCAAGAAATCGATATTGAATATCGTGAAGTGGCTCGAAGAAGCTGGAATCAAGAACTTCCATCGTGTACCAGCACTAAATGTTCATCCTGGTTTTATTGATTCTCTGGCGAATATTAGTTGTTGAATCGTTAGATGCCGATCCCTGCACCTTTAGCGAAGTAATCTCATCCCAATAAGAACATGAAAATGTATCCTCAAGAGAAGTGGCAGTGGGGTTTAACCACGGCTGCTGAAGTTTGGAATGGTCGTTTAGCGATGATTGGTTTCTTTGGCTTGTTAATTGAATTGCTGAGTGGCAGTGGTCCTTTGCATATGGTAGGGCATACTATAGGAAATTTTACTGTATTGAATTACTTTCTGGACAAAATAAACAAAGATTCATTAATAACGATAGAATCTTTTTGCGATCTAAACGATTCTTCTTTATTTATTTTTGTCCGAGCTTGTTTAAGTTTAAACAGTAGCTAGTTCTGGCTGAGAACGTTTGCTATTGCGAATACCTTCGATCGCTTCTGCATAGTCATCTGCTTTGAATACCGCAGAACCAGCTACAATCGCGTTTGCACCAGCTTCTAATACTTGCCAAGTGTTGTTGGGTTTTAGTCCACCATCAACTTCAATCCAAGGATCTAATCCTTTGTCATCACACATTTTACGTAGACTAGCTACTTTGTCTACCATTGATTCAATAAAGCTTTGACCGCCAAAACCTGGGTTAACGCTCATGATCAAAATCAGATCGCAAAGAGGTAGGACGTGTTCGATCAAAGATAAAGGAGTCCCAGGATTCAATACAACCCCAGCCTGCTTACCCAACTCGCGGATTTGACCTAAAGTACGGTGTAAATGGGGAGAAGCATTGTGTTCTGCATGAACAGAAATGATGTCTGCACCAGCATTAGCAAACTCTTCGACATATTTTTCTGGTTCGACAATCATCAAGTGAACGTCCAAAGGCTTCTTGGTCAGAGGACGAACAGCTTTAACAATCATTGGTCCAATAGTGATATTGGGAACAAATCTACCATCCATTACATCAATATGAATCCAGTCTGCACCAGCTTGATCTACGGCTTTGATTTCTTCACCGAAACGACTGAAATCTGCTGACAAAATTGAAGGGGAAATAACAGTTTTTTTGTTAGTCATAAATTTTATTGTCTCTAAAGTTTTGTATCGAGATTAACAAAATTTTATCTATTTAATTAATAAGATATCATGTTTTTATCATTGCGCGAAATTGATAAACTCAGATAATGAGTTTTATCGAATTGAATTATCGATCTTATTTCTATTGAAATTTGCTGATATCAATAGAGAGCAAAATATCCGTTTAAAATTCAACTTGAGCTAACCTTTGTCTGTAACATTCCTGGGAAGGCTGTATAGTATTTTTGATTTAATGGAGAGGGATGGGGTAAAGGTAACAAAGTTACTGCTTTAGTATGGGTCATACCTGAATCATCTGTAGCGGTTAGATTTACCGTTAATCGATTTTCATAGCGATTCGCTTGTTTTAAAGAAGCTATCTAACTCTCCTTTGACCGCATAGGGAGCAAACCATTTAAATGCTTCTGTCCCCAGAGTAATAACTTGATTTCCCTGCCAATGAAAGACAAATAATTGTTCTAGAAAAGGACGAAATCTCTTCTTTACTTTAACTAAATAAGCTTTATTTCCTGGTGGCTTATAAGGCACAGTATTAGTTAATAACACTCGGTCAATTGTTGTATCGTCTAAGTCTTTTCTGGTGGGTGCTTTTTGTTGATAAATGGAGTAATAAAAACCCTTTCTGACCATTGTTCCCGATGCACCAATTAGAGGCTGTCTGGCAATAACCTCATCTTTGCCTAGATCGCGACCAAAAAAACAAAGAGGACTTGCTAAATTTCCTGCATACAAAATTGGCTTGGTAGGTTCTAATATTAGCAGACTTATATATAGGTACATCAATCGGAAATTCTTCTCGCTCTGCTTCTTGCTGTACCTGGGTAATTAAAGTGTCAATGTCGGGCATAAATTGAATCTCGAATTCGTCTTTAGAAACTGCAATTATCTCATTTTTTAAGGAGGTAAAGATTGATGAATACTGATAAAATCAGTTTCGTCTTCCTAAGTGCTTAAATATGAGCTTAATTTATAAATACCCGCCTTTAATTTCAGGTCGCTTGATTAAACGCTACAAAAGATTTTTGGCTGATATTGAATTGGAAACGGGAGAGATAATTACGGCTCATTGTCCTAATACTGGACCAATGACGGGGGTATATATTCCCGATAGTTTGGTGCAGGTTTCCCAAAGTGATAATCCCAAACGCAAGCTTGCTTATACCTGGGAAATGATTAAGATTGAATCTAGCTGGGTGGGAACTAATACTGCAATACCAAACAGAGTAGTTAAATTAGCTCTGGCGCAAAAACTATTTCCCGAACTAGCCAATCGATATACTACCGTGCGCTCGGAAGTTCCTTATGGAAAAGATCGCAAAAGTAGAATTGATTTTCTCTTGTCAGGAGATGATGAACAACCAGTCACCTATGTAGAAGTCAAAAGCGTTACTCTCAATCAAGGATAATCTTGGCTTTGTTTCCCGATACCGTAACAACTCGCGGACAAAAACACCTAAAAGAATTAACCGACCTCGTGCCAGAAATTAAAGCAGTAATGCTATATTTTATTAATCGAGGAAATTGCGATCGCTTTGCCCCTAGTGATTCTTGCGACCCTAAGTATGGCGAATTATTGCGAACAGCCGTAGCTAAAGGCGTAGAAGTTTTACCCTATCGTTTTGAAATTACTCCCGAAGGTATTAGTTATTTGGGAAGGGCGGATTTTTTGCAACACGAGCCGCGATCGATACTTAATTAGCCATTAGCAAAAAGTATTAGACCATATCTAATGCAAATTAAATCTGAAAAGAATTTTGATGTTGTTTAAAATCATGATTTAATGTTCCCTTGAGGAATAGCCAAGAACGAAGCTAAATATACTGTTCTTACTTAAGTAATTTAGTACTAATAATTTTGGGAGACTGTAGCTCTAACTTTCATTCCTACATGACCGAATCCTCTTAAGTTTTGGTTTGATTTGTTCTTGTCTGGATCTAAATAATTAATTTTCTAGTACCAGGGGTTTGGATAATGAATTTTGAGTCTAATCAGTTGTCTTTAGAACAAGAATTTAAGCACGAAGTATTTGCTGCCAAAATTCAAGAACTGTCTTATGAGGAGACTAAAGAGTTACTGGTTAAATTTCATAAGCAGATGTTGTTTAAGGATAACTTTTATAAAAAACTGTTCCGCAAGCAGAGAAATAAATAATCAAACTAGTTTTGTGTGAGCTAAATATTTTATAATTTATCTCTCCACATAGTCTTCAAAACATCATGCGCGATCGCACTTCTTTCATTCGCTCCGATCTGGCTCAATTAGCAGCATATACGTCCCATTCAGAAGGAGAGACTCCAGCTATTGTCGATCGCCTAGATACCAATGAAAGTCCTCTAGATTTGCCAGCAGAGATTAAATCCAAGCTAGCTTGGGTATATCAAGAGGAAATAGAAGCAAATCGCTATCCTGATGGTAGTCATGAAGAACTAAAAAATGCGATCGCCGAATATTCTCATGAGTCGGCAGGTTTAGATAATAGCCTGACTGCTAATAATATTTCTGTAGGCAATGGTTCGGATGAATTGATTCGTTCGCTCTTAATTGCTACCTGTTTGGGGGGAGAAGGTTCAATTTTGGTGGCAACACCTACCTTTTCTATGTATGGCATTCTTGCCAAAACTTTGGGTATTCCAGTGGTTACTATTGCTAGGGATGAATCAGACTTTGCTTTAGATCTAACCGTAGCACAGCAGGCGATCAAGTCAACGGATAATCCACCCATCAGGGTAGTGTTTATGGTGCATCCTAATTCCCCTACAGGTAATGCTCTGGCTGCCAAGGAATTAGATTGGTTGAGAAGTTTACCAGATAATATTTTGGTAGTGATAGACGAGGCTTATTTTGAATTTTCTCAGACATCTGTAGTGGGAGAATTAGCCGAGCGTCATAATTGGGTTGTCTTACGTACCTTTTCCAAAGCCTTCAGATTAGCTGCTCATCGTGTCGGATATGCGATCGCTAGTCCAGATTTGATTAAAGTATTAGAAAAAGTTCGTCTACCCTATAACTTACCCAGCTTTTCTCAAGCTGCCGCAAAACTAGTCTTACAGCAACGTAAAATACTCCTACCATTAGTTCAACAAACTATAGAAGAAAGGAAGCGAGTATATTCAGCTTTGCAAAAAAATAGCCAACTCAAAGTATGGCAGAGTCAGGCTAATTTTTTATATCTTCGCTTCCAAAATATTAGTGCCGATAGTCAGGAAAAATATCTGGCTGAGACAACCACATCCTTGAAAACTAAGGGAACTTTAATTCGCCACACGGGAGGAGGGTTGCGTATTTCTATTGGTACACCCGAAGAAAGCGATCGCACTATTGAGCGATTGGAAAAGCAAATATCACTTTTGAATTTAAAATAAGTTTAAAGCGATTAGCCTTTATTTTTAATCATCATTACTTTAGTAATTTGATTAACAGTGTCTTCGGGAATTGATAGTTGAGCAGATAGCTTGGATAGCAAATCTAGCTCTTCTTCAAACATTGCTCCATCAGACAAAGTAATGTCGGTTGCTAAAGCAAACACTGTCTCGTGAAGATAGTCTGGTAGATTAGGCAAAGCCAACTGCAATAAACTGTCTACATCATAAGTTTTAATGATTCTCAGCAGTTTATTGAGAGTATTGATAATACTGGCTTTGGTTTTGTCTTTGTATAGCTTTGTTCTTCTAAGAGTCGTCATCAAGTTTTGCAACTCGGATTCCGCCATATATCCATCCACAGTAACCGCAGACAACATAATTGCAGCAAAAGATTCTCTTGGAGTTAAATATATATTTAGCTCTTTTTGGATGTTGGAAGTTTCGTTGGGTAAATTCATCGCCATACAATTAATAGTGTTTTGTATATATTGATATCTTGCCCAAAATTTCTGATTAAGATATGACCACCCCGTAATCTTCTGGCTATCGGGAAAGGGGTAAGGTTAAAGTTAAGTATTAATCCCAGTTATACAAAATTTCCGAAAAATCTAATTTTGCTAACCTCGATCGCTTAATAAAAAAGTTGCCAATTCCCATATCACCCCAAAGGATATTGCATCCACTTTCATTACTATCGCTATCTATTTGAAACAATAAAATATACGGTTCATCTTCAGCTAAGTTAGGACGAGGATCGTCTTGGGTAAAACAGGGATAGCCTAATAATTTATGTCCAGCGGAATAAAATTTATCCCAATATTCTTCAAACTTGCTGTCTACATTCTCATCAGCATCGTAAATATTAAAAACATTGAAATGGCGATCGCTTGCGCTAATAGGTGCGTGATTAATCTTAAAAGCGATCGCGCAACAACCTTGCAACGGCGAATTATGTTTTTCTGGTTGAGTCAAAATAAAATCTGTAACCAAATCTGGTTCTGCCAAATCCGCTTCAGGAAAATAAATTACTCTAAATTTATCTTGTTTAGTTGGATTGTAAAAATCGCAACCATACATATCATCATCAGCTAAATAAAATTGCAATATGCCCTTATTTGGTAATCCTTTAAATTCTGGAACTTCGGCAAAATTAATCTGCGCTAATAAATAAAGGCACTCTCCCGCTTCGGTTTTGGGATACTCAAAATCTTTGGGCATATAAGGCACACCGCCAAACTTACTTTGCCATAATGTAGGTTGACTGTTATCTGTTAATTGAATTTCAACGTAAGGTTCAATCGTAGCTTCAATAGCACCACGATAAGGTTCTAATTCTGGAGACAATTCAACATCAAGCTTGTATTCCATAGTTTTTATCTTGCTTTTATATTTATTTTGAGGCGTTCTGAAATATTTTAATTAAAAGGCGATCGTTTAAAGACAAAATATTATTGTGGTGGCTATTACAGTATTGTCTGTTATTTTAAATTTACTCAGCAATGTATATCCTACATTCTGATTGTTCAATAGTGCGATCGCAACATAGTCTTAGAAATTATCTGATTCAGCAGCTTAAAAATCCTTCTCTCGAAATGGTTCTGGCATAAGCCCTATATCTAAGAAAAAAAAGCATCTAAGCTTTTTTCTACAGACTGTTCTAACTGTCGATCAAAGCTTCGATAATAGATTGGGAAATAAACGGTAAAATAGATTTATTCTGGGCGTTCTCTTTGCCTTCTGTGAAAACAGTAAGCAAGTAAGGAGGTAGATTGGGAATTTCGATGTATGCAGCATCATGACGTACTCGACTCATCCAACCAGCTTTTGACCAGATTTGAGCGTTGCTAGGCAAGCTTTCTCCCAAGAATCCAGTAATCTGGTTTTCGCCATCACAATCAACAAAATCAGCAGGATTGAGACTGCGTTTGAGTAGCTTCATCATTTTTTGCGATCGCTCTGAGGATACTGCTACACCACCAATAATGCTATGTAGTAACCTAGCCACTGCATCGGTAGTCAGCATATTGCGGTTTTCCTTTTCTTCACCCAAAAAGGCTCTTTCCCTACCATATGCCCCATCACCCCAAGTCTTTTGATTGACGTTGATGCTCTCAAGTTCTTCCCACTTAAGAGATTGAAAATAGCGGTTGATTATATTGCGCTGCTTCTTCCAAGTTTCAAAGGGTTGTGGGGGTAATTCTGGACCGCTAGTAGTTCCTGTTAAAATATCTACCAGTAAGCTAGTAGCATCATTACTCGATTGAATAATCGTATCTCGTATAGCTCGATCTAACTCTAAAGAGTCTGCCACCATGTTTCCCTGCAACCATTCCTGAATTGCCACCAGATAGAATAGTTTGACTACACTAGCAGGATAAATTCTTTCCATTCCTCGATAGCTAAAACCTTTGACGGGATACTGCCAAAATTCCGCAGCAGACAATGCACCACCCGTATTAACGATCACAGGATCTTCGTATACAATCCAAGTCAAGGCTATTTTATCTCTAGTAATAGTGGGAAATCTATCTTTAGTAGCCTGTAAAACTTCTTTGGCTATCGTGGTTAATTGTTCGTCTTGATGGAAAAAAGGCATAAAAGCAATCTTCAAATAGGTGCTGATTTGATAAAAGCTAGAAATGATTCGTGCGAGCAGATCTTCACCCCATAGAGTAATATTATTTCACGGGAGCAGGACAATACAAACTATAAAATTGAATGGAAACTAGCGATCGCCAATTTGAAACAGATACAGAACCTCAACCACAGGTCATAAAACCTATCCAGCAGCAACAGAACAATTTCTGGGTAGTTTTTAGCTCTACTTTTATTACGATCTTTCTCGCGGAAATGGGAGACAAAACCCAGCTTGTAACTCTTCTAATGAGTGCAGAATCTCAAGCACCCTGGGTAGTGTTTACAGGTGCAGCATTAGCTTTGATTGCGACTAGTTTGATTGGGGTTTCAATTGGTTATTGGCTTTCCAAAAAACTCACTCCCGAAACTCTAGATTTATCCGTAGCAATTCTCTTATTAATTATCACCGCTTGGTTAGTTGGCGATATATTAAGTCTGGGATAAATGATAACTTTTAGGTGGGCAATAAAAGCTTGTTTTAAACAACGAAGATTATCTTGTTTGCTCGCCCTACAATTATTAAACGATCGATAAGTGGAATATGGATTGGCAACTTGTTGGAATTAGCTTCATTACCGTTTTTTTAGCTGAAATTGGCGATAAAAGTCAGTTAGCTGCGATCGCCCTTGGGGGTAGCTCAAATAATCCCCGTGCAGTATTTATTGGCTCAACTATAGCCTTGATTTTAGCTAGCTTCTTAGGAGTTTTGGCTGGTGGTACGGTAGCGCAGTTTTTACCAGAGAAATTACTTAAATCTTTAGCTGCGATCGGATTTGCAACTATGGCACTAAGAATACTCTGGGTTGGGGGAGAATCTGAAGATGAATAAAGTTATCAAGGAATAAACAGTAAATTAAATCCTTGTTCCTCGTTCCTTATTCCTCGTTCCTCGTTCCTTTTCCTCGTTCCTCGTTCCTCGTTCCTTGTTCCTTATCCCTTAACTTGTTGCCTGTTTACTTCCCTCTTCTATTTCTTCTAAAGTTTTAAGCAAGATACGTTTCGCCTGTAGTTGCCATCCCCATTTTTGAACGTTGAAGGCAATGGGTATACCGATAGCGGGGGCGAGAAAATCTACTGGTTGACGAAAAGAAATACCAAATAATAATCCTAATCCTGCAATTCCCCAAAAGGGTAAGGCAACAGTTTGACGTTGTTCTTCAATCAATTTACCAAAGAAGCCTTTGGGCATTTCTTCTAGCAGTGCAGCCTTGACTTCTTTTTGCTCTGCTGGAGTTACTGATATACCAATTTTACGTCGTAATCTTTCTATTTTGCGAGCATCAGTACTATAGTTAGTTAGCTCATCTTCCGCCATTAAAATTAGTCTTTCTAATTGGGACATTTATCGATATTTATCAAAAATAATTAATCTGCATCTTAAATAAGATTACCATCAGAAGTACTACCAGGGCTTCTGCGATCGCCTGGTTTTATCTGGACACAAATAGCGAAAAAAATAAGAGTAAGGAATTATGATTTTGAAATCAGTAAAACCTACCCTGTGAAAAATTAAATTATGTATTTCGATGCTTACCTGCTTTCAATCACACCTTGTCATAAACTTAATTAGTTCAAATGCAATCTGGAAAACAGATAAATTGTATTGAGCCAAGTAACTTTAAGTCGTATCCCTTTCACTAAGCAAGTTCCCACATAAATGTAAATTAAGCGGAAAGGTTGCTCAATTATTTCAATCTCATTTTTAATGATTACTTTTGAACAGTGAATAAATTAAATAAAATAGTTTTATTGGTTTGTTGGGTAGGAATAACTATTCTTCCTGATATTGCGATAACACAGCCTGTCGATCCTCTTATAATTGATCGCCAAGATCCTCTAATTCCGAAGGGATATGGTAGACGAGAATTAAGTTCGTTTGAAAAATATCGTATTCAAAAAGAAATCGCCAACCTAGATAAAGCTGCCAAAGATGAATTAGATCGGGGAAATACAAGTTATGCGATGGAGTTATGGTATCGTCGGCTGAGATTAACTCGCCTTATCGATACGAAAGCCGAAATAAAAGCATTAGGAAAAGTCGGTGCGATCGCTTGGTCAGAGAATCTTGGTATTGATGTGAGAAATATTGCTAATCGTTTGATTGCAATTCAAACTGAAAAGAGTGCGGATCGAGAATTGTCTCCTGAATTATTAAATGATTTAGCCTCTGCTTACGAATCAGTCAGATATTTAGATAAAGCGATCGACGTTTATCAACAAAAGTTGGTAAAAGATAAAGCAAGGAAAGGTGAGACTTTAGATAAGTTGGGAGAATTATATTTAGGAATTTTTGATTATGAGAATGCTGCACTGGTTTATCAAGAAAAGCTGGCTAAGAATGCGCCTAAAGATCGAGAAGTTATTCTCAAAACATTAATAGATATTTATGATAGTGCAGGAGAAACCGATCGATCTATAACTACTAAGAAACGACTAATCGAACAATATATCGAGGAAGCTAAACACGATCGGATACCAGCTTTAGAAATTGCAATCGCCCGCGACTATGAAACCTTGAAGCAAGATAAAAAAGCGATCGCAACATATAGTAAAGCTTTTGAAACCGCATCTAAAACGAAACAATTAGCGATCGCTAATGACGCTTTGATTAGACTGGGTAAGCTGTATCAAAAACAAAGTAATTTAGAACAGGCGATCGATACATATAATAAATTACTGACTATTCAACAACAGTCTTACAACTACTATGGCTTAATTAATACTTACGATACTCTAGGCAGTGTCTACTTAAAACTGAGCCAACCAAAAAAAGCAAAACAATCTTTTCAACAAGGTTTAGACATAGCCCAAACTATTGATTATAAAGTCGATTATTTTAGCAACAAAATCAAGATGCTTTAATTACTGATTACTGGCGTTTTCATAATAGGAGGATATTGATTTTCCTTTTTCCGAACAACGATTATATAGGCAGCGGGGATTAAATAGAGTGCGAGTAAAGTCGCCCCGATCACTCCACCTGCGATCGCAATGGCTAAAGGGGGCCAAAATTCACCACCGCCTAACAATAGAGGTACAAAACCAATAGCAGTGGTTAGGGTAGTAGCAATTACGTGGCGAGTGGAATGTAACACAACTTCTCTAATTGCTTTTTTGTTACCCGTATTAGCTACAGGATCTTGTTGAATAGCAGCCATGACAACAATAGAATCATTGATTGCTACCCCAATTAAGCCGACTGTACCGATGATGGGATTGAAGCCAAAAGGATAGCCAAATAGCCAGATAGAAAATAAGCCCAAACCACAAGATGCGATCGCGACGACTCCAATCACCGCAGCTAAACGGAAAGAACCCAACGATAAAACTAACGTTGCCACCATCAACACGGCAATTACGCCGACAGTGGAAATTAGTCCGCCAATAGCATCGCCTTTTTGTTCTGCTTCGCCTCCAAACTCATAGCTGTAGCCGTTGGGAAGTTGCCAGTTTGCATTATCTATTTGCTGTTTAAAATCAGTCAAAGCTTTGTCAGCCAATACACCAGGAGTCAAGAAACCTTGGACAGTATTAACTCTTTGTCCGTCATAGCGAGTAATGCTAGCAAGTTCTGGTTTGAGAGTTGCTTTACCTAAAGATGATAGGGGGACGCTGTTAGCTGCATCACTAGAGAGGAGATCTAAGGATGTAATGTCATTTAAGCGATCGCGATTTTCAGCAGATAGTCTAACCTTAACGGGTAATTCTTCTGTAGACTCTAGGATCGAACCTCCTGATGTTCCTTCCAGGCTAGAATTAAAGCGGTCGGCGATCGCACTGCGATCTAAACCTGCCAGACGTACTTCTTCTTCATCTACCTGAAATTCTAACTGGGGTCTGGTTTCCCCCAAACTAGCGCGGGTATGGGTGATATCTGATACTCCTAATAATATACCCCTGGCTTCTTCGCCCAACTTGTCTAATACATCTAAATCCGATCCATAAATTCGCATCTCCACTGGCGCAGCAAAAGGAGGTCCTTGTTCTAGCTGACGGACTATAATACGGGCAGTAGGAAAGTCTTTATCTAGTTCTGTTTGTAACTCTTTGGCTAATTCACTGGTGGCTAAATCCTTTAGCTGAACGATCGCCTGGGCATAACCCGCCTCTTGTTCTCGACTAGTGAGGACGTTGTAATAAAATTTTGGTACGCTACGACCCATAAACCAATGAACATCGCTTATCTGGTCAAAATTTAACAGGCGATCGCGTACTTGTTTAGTTACTGCTTGAGTTTGGGTAATGGAAGTGGCTGCGGGTAACTCTAGCTGAATCTGCATCTGATCGCGATCGGCTGCGGGGAAAAACTGCTGTGGTAAACTACCTGCTTGGATAAAGCCTGTCAGGGGTATTAGTAAAGCCAAGCAAATACCTAATACTGGTCTAGCGGTAGTCCATTTAATAGTTCTGACATATAGCTGTCTCAGGATGGGAATGGAGATACCTGTTTGTAACCACGATTGTTGTTGGGGCGAACGGCCGTTCGCCCTTACTGCCAAAGTGGGCATTACTGCCAATGCCAAAAACAAAGAAGAACATACTGCTAGGATGACACTAATTGCGATCGTGCCAACAAATTCCCCTGTGGGTCCTGGTAATAAAGCGATCGGCAGAAAAGCCAAGACGGTAGTAATGGTGGAACTTAATAGAGGGATACCCAGATGATTGACGCTATTTTTAATTGCATCTATTGGTCTAATATTCTTTCTGAGATGATTACTAACCTCATCTACCATCACAATGGCGTTATCAATCAAGATTCCTAACGCCACGATTAAGCCTGTAATCGACATTTGGTGTAGGGGAATGCCCATGACATTCATCCAGCCAAACACCATCAAAATTGATAGGGGTAAGGATGTGCCGACGATAACAGCCGATCGCCATCCCATCATGACTAGAGTAACAAGAAAGACTAAACCACCACCTAAAAATAGATTGAGAATCAAGCCGTTCAACCTAGCTTCGACATAATCGCTTTGAGTCAAAATTGTTTTTAATTCAATTGCTTGAGGAAGTTCCGCCTTATATTCTTCAAGAATTTTTTCTACCTGTTTTGACCAGAGATCTAACCTAATTCCCGACTCGACATGAACCCCTAAAGTTACTCCTGGGCGATCGCTAATCATTGATATTTCTTCTGGGGGAGTACTAACCCCTTTGCTTACTTTTGCCACATCTTGGAGACGAATTGATTGTCCGCGATCGCCAAAATTCAGAGGAATATTTCGTACTCGTTTTAAAGTGTCCAATTCCCCTGCTACTTCAACTGAAAGGTTCTGCTTGTCATTCCTTAATAGTCCTGCGGTTGCTTTAGAATCACTTTGCTGAATCTGACGAGAAATATCGGCTACAGAAAGATTGTAACTAGCGATCGCACTTGTTGTCTATTTCTACGGCTATTTCCTCATCGCGATCGCCATATAGTTCTACTTCTTCCGTTCCTGAAGATACTCTATGATACGGTCTTTTAAAACTTCTGCCTGACGGTTGAGAATACTGTAGTTTGGCTGGTCATCCTGTTGCCAAGTTAAAGCGGTAATGAGGGCATAGGCTTTAATTTTTAATTTATCCAATTCTGGTTCGCTAGCCCCAGCAGGTAACTCTGGCTTGACCTCATCAATTTGGTTTTGTACCCGCGACCAAATGCCATCTACTTCTGATTTTTGTACCGTATCTTCTAACTCAATAGCAATAATAGAACTACCCGTACTAGAAGTAGAACTATAGTCTTTTATTTCTTCAATTTCTGTTAGTTCGTCTTCAATTTTATCGGTAATTAATGCTTCAATTCTGGCAGCATCCGCACCAGGCAAAAAAGTTTTGATACTAGCGTTGCGGGAAACTAATTCTGGATCTTCTAGTCTGGGTAAGGCAAAGTAAGGAAGAAAGACCCCAAACACAGATTAGGATTATAGTTAGGATTAATAAACGACTATTACGGTAGAACAGAGTAAACATAGTTATGAAGGATGAAGGATGAAGGATGAAGAGGATAAGGGATAAGGATTAATTTACTTGCGGAAAACCCACTAAAGTTTTTTGTTGGCTACTCATTTAATTAACTAAATAAAAAATATTGATGTAAGACTATGACACAAGCAGTTGAGAAAAAGACCTACACTCCCGAAGAGTATTTAGAATCAGAAGTACTGTCAGAAGAACGTCACGAGTATATAGATGGAGAGATTAGATTAATGACAGGAGGTACACCAAACCATAACGATCTTGCTGGTAACTTATTGATTATTCTGAAATTGGCTCTTAAAAAACAGCCCTATCAAAACTTTTATTACAGATCAGCGTCTTTTAATTTCCGAACGCAATATCTATACTTACCCCGACATCATGGTTTTGAAACAGCCAATTGAATTACAGTCAGGACGTACCGATACGGTAATGAATCCTTGTTTAATTGCAGAAGTACTGTCAAAGTCAACTAAAGATTATGACCGCAGTGAAAAGTTTTTAGCATATCGCACGATGCAAACTTTTCAAGAATATCTGCTGATTGACCAATACAAAATTTATGTAGAACATTACGTTAAAACTGCTGCTAATCAATGGTTGTTGTCGGAATATACCGATCCAGAAGTAATTTTGACTTTGAGTTCAGTAGACGTACAGGTTAAAATTGCCAGATCTGTATGAAAATATTGAGTTTAGTTCCGTTTAACTATTTGTCCTGGTACAAGACGATGAACGCCATCGGTAATAATTTCATCTCCTGGCTTGATTGTTCCTTTAACCAAAACCCGATCTTCTTGAGTTTCTAGCAGTTCCAGATATCTGCGTTCGACTTTACTTTCGCCTTCTTTTCCATCGATTAAGGCATAAGAAGACCATAAACCGCGATCGCCTTTGACCAAAGCGGTAATGGGCAACCAATAGCCATCTATATCTTTAGTTTGGGTAACGTTTAAACGAGCAATCTGTTGGGGAGATACTTGCGTTGCTGCGATGGGTGGTAATTTGAGAACTACGGTACGAGTCCTAGTTGCAGTATTCACTTCGGGTAATACAGAACTAAGCATGGAACGAGAAATGTTAGGAGAAGAAAAGCCTAGCGAATTATCCGATCGCCAAAAATGTATATATTTAACTCTACGGCGAGGCATTCGCTATGAAACAGAATGGGTAGATTATTGAAAAGAAGCGATCGCCTCTTTTCAATAATCATGTTTAAACGTTATAAAACAACAATACAAAAGTTCATCAGCCTATTATTCAAATAATCAAAATAGGTACAATGTATCAATGCAATCGTGAGCCTAGAAAAACTAGGGGAAGATCGTTCAAACCATTGAAATGATTATCAATTGAGGCACATGAACCTGACACCAATTTGGGGGTCGCTAACCGTTTTTATCCTTTGTCCTTTATTGGGCGGGCTTCCCTTAATAGATTGGATTACCTATACTGTTACAGGTCGCCAACTCAGAAAGCTTGGCACAGGTAATATTTCGGTATCAGCAGCTTTTTATCACGGTGGTAAACTAGCAGGAATTAGCGCAGTAATATCTGAAGCAGCAAAAGGAGTTATTGCAATATTACTCACTAGAGTTTTTTTTCCTACAGGCTCGGTATGGGAGATTATCGCAGTAATTGCTTTGGTAATTGGGCGTTATTGGATGGGGAAAAGCGCGGGAACAACTAACGCCGTCTGGGGAATTGCGACACACGATCCGATCGCAGCAGGATTGGTCTGGTTAATTAGTTTAGTTAGTTTTACCATTATTCGCGATCGCAACCTCGGCAAATATGGTGCATTGGTTTTGTTAACGGTGATTATTGGTTTACGTCATCCAAATCAGCCAGAATACGGTGTTGCCACTTTTGCTTTAGCCAGCTTACTTGCTTGGATATATCAAAACATACCCGATGATTTAGATTTAAAGTCTGGCACAGAAGACAGTACAAATAAGATGTTTCGTTTTTTTCAAGGAGACAAGAATATCATCACCTTAGACAGCAAATTAAATGCGGGCGAAGTAGGACAAAAAGCAGCTAATCTGGCATTGCTCAAACAAAAAGGATATCCTGTGGCTCAAGGATGGATATTACGTCCAGGTGACGATTTGAAAGCATTAGTCAAAAAGCTTCAGCCTACCCCCACATCTCCTTTGATTGTCCGTTCTTCAGCTATTGGGGAAGATTCTGCCACAGCCTCCGCTGCGGGGCAATATATTAGTGTTTTAAACGTTACTAACAAAGAGAAATTACAGTCAGCCATCATTGACTGTCAGACTTCATATTTGGACAGTAGTGCGATGTCCTACCGTCGCCATCAAGCCCAAACAGAAGAATCGATGGCGGTTTTAATTCAGCCACAAATTGAAGGATTATATAGTGGTGTCGCATTTAGTCGAGATCCTGTTAATCAACTAGATGATACTGTGGCGATCGAAGCCTTGCCAGGAAAAGCGACTAAAATTGTCTCAGGTAAATTTACGCCCCAAAGATATCGCGTGGCTATCCCCGATGCAGATTTGACCGAAGATCGAGGCGATTACTGTCACTCAAGAAAATCTTCAAGACAGGTAATGTTACTATTCCCTCCGAGATTATTGAGTCCGTGGCACTGTTGGCGAGGGAAATGGAAGACTTGTTTGAGGGTATTCCTCAAGATATTGAGTGGACTTATGATGGTGACAAACTTTGGCTATTACAGGTACGTTCAATTACTACCCTCCAACCAATTTGGACGAGAAGAATTGCAGCCGAAGTAATTCCTGGTAAGATTCGTCCTCTTACCTGGTCGATCAATCAACCCCTTACCTGTGGCGTATGGGGGAAACTGTTTACGATAGTTTTAGGCGATCGCGCTAAAGACTTGAACTTTGAGGAAACTGCTACCCTACACTTTGCCAGTGCTTATTTTAACGTCACTCTCTTAGGTAAAATATTCCTCCGCATGGGTTTACCCCCAGAAAGTTTGGAGTTTTTGACTAGAGGGGCAAAATTTAGCAAACCGCCTCTATTATCTACGATTAAAAACGTACCTGGATTGTGGCGATTATTTAAGCGGGAAAGAGAATTAGGCAAACAGTTTCAAAGCGATCGCCTTAAATTATTTGAACCTATTTTATCGGCGATCGAAGAACAACCCGCAACGGAATTATCCCCCACAGAAATAATTGACAGAATCAATACTATTTTAGGTTTACTAAATAAGGCTACCTATTACAATATTCTTGCTCCTTTAAGTTTGGCAATACGTCAGGGGTTGTCTAAAGTAGCCGACAGCGAATTAGATTATACTCAAACACCAGAAGTTGTCGCCGTTAGTTCTCTTGCAGAAGTAGCCAATCAAACACGCAAACTCTTGGCTACAGAGCAAATAACTTTAGACTCTTGTGCTTCTCTTTTTGCTCATATTGCCGAAAATCCTGAAGGTGCGACAATTATCAGTAGCTTCGATCGTTGGCTCGATCGATATGGCTATCTGAGTGAAGCAGCCACAGATATCGCCGTTCCCCGTTGGCGGGATAAACCAGGTATCCCTAGAGAAATGTTTGCCCGCTTTTTCTTTGATGCTCATAGCGCAAAAAAAGCCCAAATCTCTTTAGATCGATCCAGTCAATCATTAAAAGCCAAAATAGTTCAAAAGAGATTAAATCTCAAAGGAGTAGTAGCGCAAATATACAATAAGCTTTTAGCAAATTTACGCTGGAGTTTGTTGGCGTTAGAACAACAGTGGTTGGAAGACGGTTTGCTGGACAATGCAGGAGATATATTTTTACTTAAGCTAGAAGAAATTATCTCTATTGTAGAAGAGAGAGATCGCCAGGTAGTCGAGCAGCTACCTAAACTTATAGAGCAAAGACGACAAAAATGGCTACAAGAAAAAGAGCTAACCTGTGTACCCAGGCTAGTCTATGGGAAGCCTGAGATGTCTACCTGGGCAACTCCTACAATCATCGATTCTCGAAGCAAATTCAAAGGAATTGGTACTAGTGCAGGTCAAATAGAAGGAGTCGTGAAAGTGGTTTCCAGTCTGCAAAACGTTTCGGAAGTTAATAGTGGAACTATTATCATTGTTCCCTACACTGATGCAGGCTGGTCGCCTATTTTGGCTCGTGCTGGTGGGTTAGTTTCAGAAGTGGGTGGTCGTTTGTCTCATGGTGCAATTGTGGCAAGGGAATACAATATTCCTGCGGTCATGGATGTTGCCAACGCTACGAAAGTCTTTCAGGATGGTCAGAGGATTAGAATTAACGGTCAGACAGGAATTGTTGAAATCTTGGACTAAATTGCGAGAAAGACGCATAGTCTTAAAGGATACCGCTCCGCATATTCGCCGCATTTAATCCTTTAGGGCATCTGCTGTATTCCCCACTTCTTTTCCCTCTCTCGTATAATTTGACAATTCCTTGATCGCTTTAATCAAAGCAGCATAATCACTGATGGGTTTAGTCATAAACTCATCAGCTAAAAAATTAGCTAGAAACGATTCCTTTTCCTCTGCCATAGCATAAGCAGTCAAAAGAATTATGGGGATATGGGCTGTTTGCGATCGCGATTTTAACAAGCGAGACAAGTCCGTACCACTAACGTCTTCTCATGACCAAGATGCCTCTGGTAGATTGATGTCCATTAATACTATGTCTACTGTTCCTGCTGCGCATAGTTCCCAGATAGTTTGAGGTTCATCAGTTATTTGCACCAGGTGTTCGCTGAGGCGTTCGATTAGCTTGGCAGTACTTTTGGCTAATGGGAAATTATCTTCTACTAACAAAATTCTTAAGCTTTTCATCTTTGTTTTTCCAAGAGTGTCTGATTTTGCTAGTAATTTGATTGAGTAGTTGGATTTGTTTCAAAATTTCAACTTGGGTGAGTTTTTGCTTTTTTGTCAGTTAGTTTGCTGGCATACAAAATTGTTGAATAAATTGCTCTAATCGATCCAGTTGAAAACTCTGGGTTAGTTGCCGAACTTCTTCAGCAAAAGATAAATATCGATCGTTTCTAGTTTCTAGAAATTTGATTTGCGATTCAATCCCTTCTAAATCCCCAATCTGGACTGCTTCTAATAAGCTAAGTAAATCCTGCTGTTCGGGAGCAGCTATACTAGACAATCGATCTGTTTCTGGGGTTGATTTACTTAATTGCCAATCAAGCTGAAGGTGAGTGTCTAGCAAGTCCAACAACCGTGACAAATCCACTGGCTTCGACAAGAAATCATGGCAGTTTATTTCAGATGCTTCGAGTATAAACTGGCTATTGGCAGAGATAGCAATAATTACAATATTTTGTAGATGAGCCTGTTGTTTGATTTTGGCTATCATTTCTCTGCCATCCATAATGGGCATAGCTAAATCTGTCAAAATTGCTTCGGGTTCAAAAGTTTCTGCTATTGCTAAGGCTTCTCGACCATTGTTTGCCGACTTTAAAGTAAAACCCATTGATTGCAAATATTTGACGAGCAAACTTCGATTGTCATCATTATCATCTACGACCAAAATCTTGCAAGGTACATTTAGTTTTCTCTCCATTGTCACAACAGGTTTGGTTGAAGCAGGCAATAGATCTACCGCTATTTCTGGTATCTCAAGATCGAACCAGAACCTACTTCCTTGATTGATTTTGCTTACTACCTGAATATCTCCCCTCATTAACCGGATCAAGTCTCGGCTAATAGACAATCCTAAACCAGTACCTTCATGTTTATTTTTATTGTCGACTATCTGAGAAAAAGGCGTAAAAATACTTTCTAATTCTGAGTCAGGGATTCCTCTTCCTGTATCTTCGACTTGAAAGCGGATCTTCTTAGAGGATGAGTGAGAATTGTTATTATTACTTGCTTCGAGTTGTTGAGACTTATCAACCATAAAGTCATTGACCGCACCGACTTTTAGAGTAACTTTGCCAGTTTCAGTAAATTTAAAGGCATTGCTGAGTAGATTTAGTAAAACTTGTCTTAATCTCACTTTATCGAGACTTACTGCTATGGGAACAGAAGGTAAAATCTCGGCACAGAATTTTAATCCTCCTTGTTTAACCTGAATTTGAAAAATGCTAGCAACTTCATTTAGGAATTGAATTAGGTTAAATTCAGATCTTTGTAATTCCAGTTTTTTGGCTGAAATTCTCGAAAAGTCCAAGATATCTTCGATTAATGCTAGTAAATGTTGTCCTGCTTGGTTGATAATGTCTACCGAATGCAATTTTTCTGAATCGCCAATCAATTCTTTTTTCAGAAGATCGCTAAAACCGAGAATACTATTTAAAGGAGTACGTAATTCATGACTCATGCGTGAAATAAATATATCTTTGGCTTTACCAGCGATTTCGGCAGCCTTTTTAACTTGGATTTGGGTAAATAAATCTACCTGAGAGATAGAGATACCCAACTGAATGCCAGTTTGAGTAAGTAAACTAGTTTCCCCATCTATCCATTTTCGAGGATGGCTATTTTGATATGCAGCCAGCAATCCCCAAAGCTTTTCACCCTGAAAAATAGGAGTGATACAAAAGGCTCTCGCCTGAATCTTTTGATATATCTCTTTGTGACACCTAGTCAAACCAGCTTGTTCAATATCGTTAACTACAAAAGAGGATGGGGTAGTACTATAACGTCCCCCCTTAGTCTCTTGTAAACAAGTATCAGTCCAGCCAGTTTGTATATTACTACCCAGTAAAGAAGGATAACCTTCTGCCACTGATTCAGCAATAAATTCGCCACTCCAGTCTGGATTAAAGCGGTAGGTAACAACGCGATCGCATTTTAGGGTTTCTCTTAACTCTTGGGTGGTAGTTTGAAATATTTCGACTAGATCGAGACTTTGGCGAATTTTTTGGACTATCTTAAGAACGGTGCTCTCTCTAGCTGCACTAGCTCTCAGCTCAACTTCTACCTGTTTTTGCTGGCTAATATCAGTTGAAATACCGCATACAGCATAAACCTCCCCATGCTCATCAATTAAAGGTGCTTTATTAGAAATATAGGTGCGAAGCTTGCCGTCGGCGATAGGGACTTGCTCTTCGACTTTTAGTATTTTCTTGGTTTCCAACACTTGACGGTCATGATCGATTAGTAAATTAGCCACCTCTTGGGGGAAAATATCGCGATCGCTTTTACCTAAGATCTTTGATTCATTTAGGTCGAATAAATTAAAATACTGTTTGTTAGCTAATAAATAGCGTCCTTCAACATCTTTTAGATAAATTACCGAAGAGGTTGTATCTAAAATAGCTCTTAATCTAGTTTCTGACTGTTGCAAAGCCTGAGTTCGTTCTTCTACTCTCTCTTCTAACTTATGATTTAGTTGACGTAATTGAAATTGAGATGTTTTTAGTTCTTCATTGACTAGATGAATTTGTTGTTGAATAGTTTTAAGTTCGTCAACATCAACAAATGTAATTACTAACCCATCTAAGCTTCCATCCTCGATCAGATAAGGATTAATTCGCATCAACAAATGAAAATCTTGTTTGACCAACTTAACTTCTTGCTGAAAAACTTTTTGACTTTCGACCACTTCATTCAAAAAATTGACAAAACCAGGACAATTTAGGTTATGGGTAATATGTTCTATGGGTCGATCGATATCTGCCAAAACCAAATTAATCGCAATCGTAGCTGCGGGGGTGAATTTGCGAATTCTCAAATCCCGATCTAAAAAAACCACCCCAATATCCGTACTCCGTAGCAGATTATCGATATCATTATTTAATTCGATCAGTTCTTCAATCTTTGATTGATATTCTGCATTAACGGTATATAGTTCTTCATTGACCGAATGCAGTTCTTCGTTGGTACTTTGAAGTTCTTCATTAGAAGCGGTTAACTCTTCATTCGTAGCCTGTTGCTCTTCATTGGTGGTTTCTAGTTCTTCAATCAATGCTTGAAGATTTTCACGGGTATACTGTAATTCTTCCTCTAATTCTAAAATGCGGTGCGGTGCTTCATTATTAGTCTTAAACTCTTCGGATTGACTAATTTTAGAGGATTCGATTGGCGATTTTTGCTCAATTTTTGCCAGATAAAAATCTTTTGCTCGATTAGTAGGGGGTATTACCTTAAGAGAATAATTGTAGTAGACTCCTGATTGCTCGATTTTTAAATTGCTATAGCTTATCGACTTATGTTCCTTTTTTGCTCGATGAAGGGCTGTATGGAGGGGTAACTGCAAGGAAGAAATTACCATTTGAGAAACATCTTTGTCAATTTCTCCAGCCAGAGGCTTCATGATTTGACTAGAATCTCCATAAACATGAAGTAATTTTTTTTCAGGACTAATCAACAGAATCGTCGAGTTATTTTCTTCGAGGATGCATTGTAGGGTATATTCTTGATTGGATTTAGTATTTGACTTGGCAATCTTGGAACTTAGAACTATTAAGTAAAAGATTTTGGGATATTTTGGGCACTGTTTGACTACGAATGCGTAATCTAACGTCCCGAATCTTTTGATAAATCTTCCACTTGTTATTGAGAGTAGCAAATTCGGATGATAATTCCCCTACTGTTTCCGCTTCTCCCAAGAACAGTATCCCCTTGGGTATTAAAGAGAAATGAAAATTACGCATTACCTGCTGTTGTAGGGGTGTTTTAATATAGATCAAAACATTACGACAGCTAACAAAATGTATCCGAGTAAAGCCAGCATCTCTGGCTAGATCGTGGGGCGAAAAAATCAGCATCTCCCTTAACCTTCGTATTACATGATAAGAATCATTTTTGAGCTGAAAATATTTTTCTAGTCGCTCGGGATTGACATCGTTTGCAATGGATTGAGGATAAACCCCTAAAGAAGCTTTCTCCAGGGCTGTGCGATCAAGATCTGTAGCAAAAATTTTAACTGTTAGGGACTTGTCCGTTTTTTGGATGGCTTCATAGACCAATATTGCCATGGAATATGCCTCTTCCCCTGTAGAGCATCCTGCAATCCAAAATCGTAACTCTTCATTTCGGGCAGCCTTTTCAACCAAATTTGGTAAAATACTATTTTCAAGAACGCCCCAAGCATCAGAATCTCGGAAGAAACGGGTGACGTTGATTAACAAATCGGCACACAAAATTTTTCTTTCTTCAAGAGATTCACGAAGGAAGTTGACATAGGTGTCCGTGTCTGGAAACTGCTTGATTAGGCGACGCCGATGAATTCGTCGTGACATTGTGCTTATCTTATAATAAGAAAAGTCAATATTTTCCGTTTCAAAAATTAAATTCGTAATTGTTTTAATGCTAGAAGAGGTAATCAGGCTATTCTGAACATATTCTATGTTGGAAGAATCCAAGGGTGAGGTAATGCAGTCATAAATTAATTGAGCTAGTTCTGGCACTGGCATAACTCGATTAACAACTCCTGTAGAAATGGCACTTAAGGGCATACCATTAAATTCTGCTGTATCGGGTTCTTGGACGAGGGAGATTCCCCCAACTTCATTAATAGCCCTCAAACCATAACTTCCATCACTTCCAGAACCTGACAAAATAACTCCGAATACTTTGTCTCCATAGTTTTTTGCTAGAGATGTGAAAAATAAATCGATGGGGAAATTAAATTCAGGCTTATCATTTTTATCTTTTGTCCGTCCTTCCAAGCACAGTCTATTAGCTTTAACAACCAAAGTTTTACCTGGAGGAATCAAATAAATTGAGTTGGGATTGAGTTCCATTCCCTGAACCACTCGATATACATTCATCTCTGTGTGTCGTTCCAGAATCTCTTTCATTAAACTTTTAAAATCTGGAGAAAGATGCTGGATCACTACAAAGGCTGCCCCACTATCAGGAGGCAAATTGTCAAATAGTTGTTCTAGAGCATTTAATCCTCCTGCCGAGGCACCAATGCCAACCACAATCAAGTCACTATTATTATTCGATTCTATGGATTTTGATTGATTATCTTGAAAGCTACCTTTTGGAGTATTTGACATTAGATTGACAGTATTTAAAAGTGTTTTTAGAGCGATTAGATCTAATGTTTGATTAAGACAACTAAAATCGCTGATTAGTCAGTTGCAGTTGTCTTAACTTGTTGTGAACATAACTCAATATAATCTGAGTTGATTTTTAGTGCCAATTGATTTTGATCGCTTTGCGTAATCTAAATTGCATAAGGTAATTAAAATTACCTTACAACGAGTCTTTAAAAGTAATTTAGATTACATAAAAAACGTTTTTGATCCTGTTTTAAATCTATTTTAAACAATATCTGACCTTGTTAAGCGAAGAAAAACTGTTTTTAAACTCTAGTACTATTACTCATTACTAAATAAAGCTGTATGAGTTAAAACTATTAAGTATAAATCTTAAATAAAGATTGCTATTTTAATATGTTTGATATGATAAGCTCAACAATTAAGAAAACAATTTTAGTTGTTGATGATACTCCAAATAATTTACATCTTTTATTTAAATATTTAAACAACCTAAATTATAAAATTTTATTAGCTCAGAATGGAAATAAAGCAATTAAAATTGCTGAATCTATTGTTCCAGATTTGATTTTATTAGATGTCATCATGCCAGAACTCGATGGATTTTCAGTCTGTCGTATTTTAAAAGCAAATCCTGTTACAAATAATATTCCCATTATTTTTATGACAGCTCTGACTGATGTTCAAAATAAGTTAACAGGGCTTGAATTAGGAGCGATCGACTACATCACTAAGCCGATCGAAGAGCAAGAATTACAGGTGAGGATTAAAAATCATCTCTCTTTGACTAGTTTAAATAAATACTTGATCAAAGATGCTATTAAGCAAAAAATTATCTTTGAAATTAGCGATCGCATTCGTCAATCTTTAGACATAGACATAGTTCTAAAAACTGCCACTAGTGAAATCAGGTCATTTTTAGATTGTGATTCAGTTATGTTAGCCCAACTAGACGATCAAAATGTTTCAATTAAAGCATCAGACTCAACCACCTCTATCGATCTCCAAAAGATAGAAACGGCAATATCCAATCATTTTTTCTGTCCCGATTTTGAAAAGCGTCAAGATGAAAAATGTACAGAATGTCTTTTCTCTAATTTATCCTGTCATCAATTTCATCTACAGGGAGATATTAGAATTTTTGAAAATGTACAGAACGACCAAGAAGAATATGATTCAAACATACAGTTAGTCGCACCAATTTTAATAAACTCAGCTTCGCTAAAAGACTCTAGCAAAGACCATGATTATTTATGGGGCTGGCTCATTGCCGAGCAACATCACTCTCCTCGAAAGTGGCAATTAGAAGAAATCAATTTACTTAAAGAGTTGACGACTCAGTTAGCTATTGGCATCAAACAAGGGCTAATGCACCAAAAGTTAGCCCAAATGACTCTGTTAGATTCTCTGACTCATATTCATAATCGCCGCTATTTTGATCGACAGCTCAATTTAGAGTGGCGCAGGCTTAAACGCATTTCTTCCCCCATATCCTTAATCATGCTCGATGTAGACTGCTTTAAGATTTACAACGATACTTATGGTCATCAGGCAGGAGATCGATGTTTACAGCAGTTAGCTAAAGCAATTTCTACTGCTTTAAAAAGACCTGGAGACGTTTTAGCTCGTTATGGTGGAGAGGAATTTGGGGTTATTTTACCTCATACTTCCCAATATGGAGCAAGAAAAGTTGCTGAAACAATTAGATTTGCGGTGAAAAAACTAAACATTCCTCATATCAATTCTTTAGTAGATTCTGTAGTTACTATTAGTTCTGGTATAGCTACTTCAATTCCTCTTGCTCAAGATAATCCTCAGCTATTAATAGAAGCTGCCGATTTAGCCTTATATCAGAGTAAAGAGCGCGGTCGAGACTGTATTTCTGTTTACTCTAAGCCCATCTCTCATGCAAAAGATCGTCAAGATTTAACAATTAGTTGGATTAAGCGTCTTCGTCAAGCACTTACAAATAATCTATTTAGTCTGTACGCTCAACCAATTAAACCCTTAAACATAAATGATACAAAAGAATATTATGAGATTTTATTACGTTTGACCGATGAAAAAGACCAGGTTATTCTGCCTGGTCTTTTTATAGATATTGCCGAGCAAAATTGTTTCATGTCAGAGATTGATACTTGGGTAATCAATAATGTACTTAAAACACTCGAAAATTTGGATCGCAATAATTGGCAAAACTATCGCTTTGCGATTAATCTCTCTGGGGAATCGCTCAATAGCAAATCTTTCATTGAGTTTTTGTTTCATCGGTTTACCAATAGTAATCTCCCTGGTCATTTATTCTGCTTTGAAATCACTGAGACTGTAGCTATCTCCAATTTGGCTACAGTAATGAAGTTTATCAACTCCATGAAAAACCTTGGTTGTTGTTTTGCTCTTGATGATTTTGGAAAAGGGATGTCTTCTTTGACTTATTTAAAAAATCTGCCAGTGGACTATTTAAAAATTGATGGTTCTTTCATCAAGGAGTTGGATAGTAGTCATACTTCAAAAGTTGTGGTGCAAGCAATAAACTATATAGCAGAAGAAATTGGTCTTAAAACTGTAGCTGAATTTGTCGAGAATCAAACAATTTTCAATAACGTAAAGAATTTGAATATCGATTACGCTCAAGGATTTCACTTAGGTCGTCCAGAAGTGCTTATAAAGGCAATTAGTTAATTGCATTACAATTGATTGGGGTAAAACGGTAAGCTCTACAGTTGTAGATAAAATGAGAGTAGAACTCAATTTTAAGTTGGATCAACCCCAATCGCGAATTAAAAAGAAGAGCAAGACCAAAATACCAGTTAGAGTTATTGAATACACTGTAGAGACTGATGGAGAACTCAAAATTTACCTTCTGGGACGAAAGACTCCCCTTCGTTATCTAAAACCCCGTAAAGTTGTTCAACAAGTCTATGGTTGGCTCTCAGGTCACTATGTGCAATTCTTTTCATCAATACTTGTCTTTAAAGTTATAAAATAGTTGACATCCAAAAATCCAACTAAAACAATGTCTATTAAACTCAATCGATCGCATTGATATATATATGAATGCCCAACAATCGATTTACCACATAACTTTAATATATTAAAGTTATGTAATGTTACAAGAAAAGATTAAAATGATGGTTATATTTTTATCTTATGTGTCAATGACAAAAATGATTGATGCTTAGTTTATGTTTTGGAATTATTTGAATTATATTAGAGTTAACAATTACTTTTAAATATGCTTGCTCTGATTATCGTCGTCACCACGGTTTTGTTTGGTTCGGCTTTTTGTTCTGGGTCTGAAACTGCACTGTTGTCAATTTCCCCCATTAAGGTAAGACAACTGGCTCAATCAAAAAAACCAGCAGCTTTAGCATTGGCAAGCATTCGCCTCAAGGTCAGCCGACCGATCGCTACGATCGTCATTCTCAATAATATCTTCAACATTGTTGGTAGTATTCTCGTTGGTAGCCTAACGACTAAGGTATTGGGAGATGCGTGGTTAGGGGCTTTTTCTGGGCTTTTAACCTTCCTCATTATTGTTTTTGGCGAAATTGTTCCTAAAACTCTTTGTCAACGCTATGCAGAACCAGTTTGTCTGGCGATCGCCATCCCCGTTAGATTTTTGACTATAATATTCACTCCTTTGGTTTGGTTAGTGGAAAATGTGACCTCTCCATTTACTCAAGGTCAAAAGATGCCCACTACCAATGAGGCGGAAATTAAATTTCTGACCAATATTGGTTTTCAAGAAGGGGTGATTGAAGATGATGAAGCAGAAATGATTCAGCGGGTATTCCAGCTTAATGACCTCAACGCAGCGGATTTGATGACTCCTCGAATTATTATTACCTACCTCAAGGGCAATCAAACATTAACAGAATGTCAACAAGAGATAATAAAATCCCAGCATACTCGTATTTTAGTTATTGACGAGACGATTGATAATGTCACGGGGCTAGTGTTGAAAGATGAATTATTAACCGCGATGATTGTTGGCAATAGCGATCGCACAATTGATAGTTTAAAACGTCCTGTTCAGTTTGTACCAGAAACCAATCGAGCGGACAAGCTTCTTAAAGTCTTTCAAGACAATAGAGAACACCTGGCAGTGGTGTTAGACGAATATGGTGGAGTAGCGGGAGTTGTTACCCTCGAAGACGTTTTGGAAGTGCTGACAGGAGAAATTGTGGACGAGACAGACCGTAACGTGGATTTACAGGAAATTGCTCGCAAAAAGCGTCTGCGCCTCCTGAAATCCAGGGGAATTAATAATGATTAGTAGTTATGACAGTTTATAACAATTAGGGGATAAAGATAAAAGGTGTATTTAAAATCTATTAAATACACCATATAAAAGTTCGATAAAAGCTTATAGCTTATAGCTTATAGCTACTTTAACCATTAGCCAAACCGTAATATTGTTCTGCTTCAGGTTGTTTTCCTTGTTTAGAACAAACATCTCCTAAACTACGATAAATATTGGTAGCATCGGGTTTAAGTTCCAGAACTTTTTTGTAGCAGCCAGTAGCAGAATCAAACTGTCCTAGATCTTGATAAAGATCTCCTAGCTTGCGATAAACGTAGACATAATCAGGTTTGATTTGAATTGCTTTCTCGTAACAGGCTTTAGCTTTATCCATCTCTCCTTTTTGAAATAAAGCATCCCCAAGAGAGAGATAAAGTCTAGGATTGTCGTTTTTAAGCTTGATTGCTTTTTGATAGTAAACTATTGCAGGATCGAAAAGTTTTTTTTCTAGTAAGATGTCTGCATATTTAACATAAAAAGAAATTCCCCAATCTTCTTTTTTATCTGCTGCTTGCTGATAGACTGGAATCGCATTGTCCACATCATTTTTATCTTGAGATAAAAGATCTCCCAGATCTTTATACACTCTTGCAGGGAGATCGGACTCTAGAGCGATCGCTTCTTGATAAGCTGCGATCGCGCCGTATATTTTGTTGGACTGCAAGAGTGCTTTAGCCATTTTTAAATAGGCAGAATGATTATCTGGCTTTAGTCCAATTGCTCGTTGATAGCATTTTATGGCTTCAGACCAGTTTTCTTGAGACTCATATATTTCTGCTAGTTTGAATAATGGTTGAGCATAGTCAGGTTTGATTTTAATTGCTTCTTCATAGCTTTGAATAGATTCTTCTAAACTACCCTGCTCTTTTAATTGATTACCGTGTTCAAAGCTGCTTTTAGCTTTTGAAATCATGTTTTTAGCTGACATTATATTTTTCTCCTTGATTGGTGATTTGCGATGAGATTAATACAGAGTTTGATGAGATTTTACTCGATCATAACTTAGATTTTCTAGATACTATTTTGATGATATTTATGCCACACAAACATCTAAATTGTCTTGTCCTCCTCTATTTCAAATCAAAATTGCTTAATAGATTATATTTCTGAAACGAACTATAAAAGTAAAGCTCATATTCTATCTGCTTAGTATTAAGGCTCAAGCGAAATTTTCTTTTACTTTTCTAACATATTCAATCCTGTTTTGCCTCGGTTCTATTTTTCTATCCCAGCTAACATTATCTTTGATTTTCTTTGCTGGTATTCCTGCTGCCAAAGAACATTTATCAACTTTTTTATTAACTAAAGATTTAGCTCCAATAATTGAACCAAAACCGATTTCAGTATTTTTCAAAATCAATGAATCTTGACCAACCCAAACATGGGGATTAATAATAATGTCAGTCGCAGGATTGAGCCAAGCACCAGAGTCCAAATCAAAAATTGAGTGCATATCTGAATTTCTAATCCAAACATCTTTAGCAAACATACAGTCATCACCAATAATTACTTTGGTATTTTCACCGTTCATAACGCAGGTTAACCTGTTAGCTGACGAGTATTTACCCAAGAAAAAAGTTGAATTTTTACCTAATAGTTTAATACTTAGTTTGCACTGCTGTCTGGTTTCTCCTGTAACGATAAAAACTCCATTATCGTTTTTAAAAGCAATATTTCCGCTACAGGGCAGATCCTTCCCAATAACGGCCAAGTTATTAGAACCAGCAAATTCAACAATAAATCTTGTTCTAAATTTACTGTTTGAATCTAATAATAAATAGTTATTAGTTGCGGGTGGTAGTATATTGATAACCAGTTTTCCATACTCTTGACATATAGCTTGAGCATTATTAGGAGTAACTTCTAATAACTCCAGGCAATCGCGATCGGGCAGACTAAAACCCTCACTAGCAAATCCAGAATATAATGTTTCTTCTGGCTGTGAGAAAATTTTATTGATTTTGTCTAGAATTGCTTCCATATTTTTTCAAGACTGATTACCTTTACTATCTTTTCAATTCTTTGTTTTAGACTGAATCTTGTTGATTTATTGTTTAGCGTCATTATTCAAAATGGATATTTTTGTTTACTAAAAGATATCTACAAGTTTTAATTTAAAACTAATATTCAGATACCCTCTAAATAGAATAAGTTAGCTCGATGGACATCAATATAAATTTAATTAAGCATAATTGAATGAATTTAATACTTCGGCAAAAATTTCATTTAACTGATCGATAGTTTCTGGTTGCAGCTTGTTTTTATGATCTCCAGGGACAGCTTTGCGAATAAAGTTTTTGGGATTCTCTTTGTCTGGAACAATATCAACGCGATCAAGAATATTTTTTAGTATTTTTTCGTCAGCCTCTAAGTTCAGGAATTGAGCCATTTCCTGAATCCAAGGTTTCTTATTTAATAAGACATCTTCATAGCGGAATACAAGAGTTAAAGGTGAATTGATAAATTTAACATATGCTTTTAAAGTATTGCGTAAGCCAACAGCACTTTTGATTACATATTCGTCAATTGGTTGATTTTTAACCAATTCTCTTTTGTTTAATAATTCTTCTCTAGCACCATTAGCATTAACCGAGTTTTCTTTAGGAATACTATGATTAAAAGCTACAGTAAAAAATTGGCTAACTATTGCATCTCTAGGATCGCGTACTAGTAGAATTTTTTTACGTTGGTTAAATAATTCGTTGTTGGATAGAAATGAAGGTAAGGCTCTAAATCCAGAATAAATAATGCCATCTTTAATTACTTCTTGAAGCTCCTCTGCTCTTGTCCAATCTTTAAAACGCAGGTTTTGTTGAAAAGCGTGTTCAGCAATAGAAAAATAAGGAAGATTATTATATTTGCATAGGTCTATAATTATCTTGTTTAAAAGAGTACTACCTGATTTTCTCACACCCAAAATGAAAGCACATTCGCGATCCGTAGGTTGGGGAAGAGATAAATTTAGAATTTTTTCATTAGATACGGTATATTCGCGTTTTTCATTTGTAGACGTTAGCTGCATACTATTCTCCAATTTGTGTGTTGCTTGCTATGTGGACTAGCACAAAAAATTGACAAACTTTAGCTATTGAATAGAAGATTTAAAACAATAGCAGGCTGTTTATAACGGGTAAAAACTTATTCTTATTTTGAATAAAACTTATTCAAGATATCGCTGAAAATTAGATCCATTTTTTGAATAGTTTCTGGTTTGAGCTTATCCTTATGATCTCCAGGTAAAGCTTTTCTAATAAATTTATTAGATGCTTCTTTATTAGGTATGACATCATGACGTTGAAGCAGATTTTCCAGAAGAGATTCAGGAAGATCTAAATCTAGAAATTGAGCCATGTCTTTAATCCAGGGACGCTTTTGAGTAATTACATCTTCATATCTATATACCTTGAGATTTTGATCGTCAAGAGTCAAGGAATTCGCATAATCCATGATTGTTTTATTCATGTGTGTAGCGTTTTTCAAGACATATTCATCTATCTCTTGAAACTTCGATTCGTTTCGGCGACGAATTATATCTTCTCTTGCTCCTCCTTCATTCGACTCGCTAGCTTTAGGAAGACTATGACTATAAGCTACAGAAAAATACTCACTAACAATTGCATCGCGAGGATCTCTGACTAGAAAAATTTTCTTTCTATCTTTGAATAGACTGTCTTGAGCAATAAAAGTAGGAAAGTTTCTAAATCCAATATAGAATATTCCATCTTTAACTACTTGTTTAAGCTCCTGACAGTTTTGCCAGTCTTTTACTAGCAAATTTTGCTCGAACGCTCTATCTGCTATGGAAAAGGTAGGAACTTTGTTGTGATAACATAAGTCTAAAATCACCTTGTTTAGAAGTGTGCTACCTGATTTTCTTACACCTAAAATAAAAGCACAGTCTTTGTTAATTGCTGGTGGCAAATTAATCAAATACTTTTTGTTACTTTCTATCTCAACTTCTATAGTGTTTGTCGATACTTGAGCAGTCATTATTCTATCTCCTATAAATTATAATATCTGTTTGACTTATAAAGTATTTTGTAACAGTTGAAAAAGCTCAAGAATATAACTTGAGGGAACAAAGGCGGATATTTCTTCAAGCATCTTGAACCAGACAATCGAACCTTTGTGATAGCTGAGAGTATCCCAAGGCTTAGGACGATCTAGAAGATGAAGAACAACACTATCAGAAGACAAGCTCAATTCCTCAATATTTCTGGTATCGCTAGGAGGATAGTAATCGTTAAATTGAGTTTCCAAATTAGCAATTTGACCGTCAAAAGCTATGTTTAATGCACACTGATCGTGATACAAAAGCCTATGTCCTTCATTCATAGCTACACTTACAGCATCAGCCGCCAGCCTAGACAGATCGGGGTGTTGAGCATCAAATGCGATTACTCCAGAATTAAAATACTTGCCATACTGTAAGTTGTTTTGTTCAATCGTTTTTTGAACCTCTGGTTTTGGTCTTTCTTGTCTGGCTGCGATTGGTAAACCCAGAAAGTCGAGCTTGTCAATTTCCCTGATTGAATTAATAATCAAGGTATCTGAATCTACGTATAGCCAACGCGAAGATAACCCATATTCTCTTAAAAACTGGCTAAAGAATAATCTATAATAAGCGGTAGTCGATAAGGAGTCACCTCCAGTGAACACACCATAACTGGTGTTTAATTTATTGTCAATGGATTCTTGAACCAAGGAACCGATATCTATTAATTCAATTTCAAAACTGAATTGTTCAGCCAATCTTCGGTAGGCTTTAGTAATAATATTTATTGTCTCTCCATTGGCAACAACATAGATAGTCTTGCCTTTAATTTGATGTTTGTTGTGTTTGTATAGTGAATAGAGAGAAACCAGGGTAGGTAGGCTATATCCCAAATCTGTACAGTAAAAAATCTCTGTTTGTAGCTGAGAGTTTACTTTGATTGATGTATTAAAAATATTATCTTTAATCATCAATCTTTTTTGTAATAGTCGAGCTCGATCGCTTTGAGAATCTAGACCAACGGTATTTGATGATAGTACCTTTTGTGCTTCAGGAATTGATTTTAATAGCTGCTCTTGAATCGCTATTCTAAGATATAAAATGGTATTTTTATTCTCTTCATTCAGAATGGCAGGATCGAGCAGAAATTCTAAGGCTTCTGGAAATTTTTTACTCTTGCGTACTGTTTTGATAAATAACTTATGATTGTGAATGTTGCTTGGCTCAATCAATACTGATTTTCGGGCATATTTAAACGCTAATGCCCAGTTTTTTTGTTCACTAAATAGCTTGGCTGCTGCTTGATAAAAAGAGTTGGGCAGATCGTGTAAATTATCTTGCAGAGATAAATAATATTCATAAGCTTGAGTCAAATTTCCAGAATACAAGCACAGTTCGAGAAGACGAACTTTAATTTCAGAACTATCGGGATTTAGGGCTAAAGCTTCCGTCATCAATTCTTCTGCTCGTTTCCAATTCATTTTATTGATATAAACATGGGCAAAAGCAAAGATAAAATCAAAGTCATTAGGAAAGAGATCTTTTTTGGCAATAAAAAACTCTTCAGCAAACTCAGTTTGGTTTTCTTCTAAATAAGAATATCCCAAACTAACGGTCGCCCACTTATTTTGGCGATTAATTTTAATGGCTTTAATCCAGTTTCTCTGAGCTTTTTTAATTTGCTTTTGTTGGTGATAAACTTCAGCCAAACTAATATAGCCAATATCTTGATTAGGTGAAATTTCAGTCACCTGTTGAAAACAAGCGATCGCTTGTTCTACATTTCCCAGACTTTTATAAGACTTTCCGACTAAAATCATCGGCCAAACATTATCTTTATTAATTGATAATGCCTTTTCCAAATGTTCTATAGCTAAATTGAATTTAGCCTGTTCAAAATAAGCTTCGCCTAAGCAGACTAAACCCCAAAAAGATTGCGGATTATCTTGCAGTAAATGAGTCAAAGCCTGTTCCGCTTTGTCATAATTACCAAGGCGAAATGCGCACTCTCCTGTTCTTAACAGACCATGATAATTATCACTTTCTATATTTAATACCTGCTCATATTCAAATAGAGCCTGTTTATAATTATGTATATCAAAGAAAGCATCAGCACTTTCAATAATATCTGCCAAACTTCTAGTTACTTTAGACTCTGGCTGTGCAAATTTATCTCGATCTATAGTGTTTCGATTAAAAGCAAAAGAAGTTCTATTCGGTTGCTCGGTTATCGATGCTTTTTCTTCGATTGAATTGCTAGTATTTTGCGCTATACTTTGAGCAATTTTGTGTAGCGTATAGCAATCAGGGTGAAGTTCAATTCCTCGTCTAACTAATTCCTCACACTTAGCTACTTCTTGCTTTTGCCATAAATCTTCAGCTAAGGCAGTATAAACCCAGTAAGGATGATTTTCATCAATGTCCAAAGCCTGCTGTAAATAAACTAAGCATCGAGCCATATCTTGCATTTCACGAGCATTTTCTGCCAAAGAACGATAAATTTCGCTCGATTGAGGATGAATACTCAAAGCTAGCTTTTCTATTTGTTCGCTTTCATCAAAATGTTGAATTTTACCGAGTAAAATAATTAAATTACCATAGACCCAATCAGGTTGATTAGGATCGATTTCGATCGCTTCTAAGTAATAAGAAACTGCTTCTTCTAGTTTGCCTTCTTTGTGGCGACTGACTGCTTGAAAATTCAACCATTCTACCGAAGAAAAACTGTTTGAAGCCTGATAGTTGGATGTAATATTTTTAGTTTTCATTAATATAAGTAGCTAGAGATTAATAAACGAACTGATTAAATGTTGGAAAATAGAATTAAACTGTAAGATTTCAATTATTCAAATTCTTCGGTTAGCAAAGAATTTAAAGCCTGCTGCACCTGTTGACGAACTACATCTGGAGTAAAAGATGCGATCGCTTTTTCGCTATTGCTAGCCAACTGATTCCACAGTTGTTCTTGGCTATATAATCGAATAATCTGCGAACCAAACTCTTGACTTTGGTTAGCTGATAGAATATTTTCCTCGTTGACCAAACCCATCCCTTCAAGCCCAATTTCTGTAGAAACAACAGGCAAACCATATTCCAAACTCTGTCCAATTTTGCCCTTCATTCCCGCACCATATCGGAGGGGAGCAACAAAGACTCTGTGGCTAAGGAAATAAGGTGTCACATCAGGTACATATCCCGTCACTGCGATCCGCCCATCCCGTCCCAAGGCGGTGACTTCCGCACTAGGATTACTACCCAACAGGGTAACGGTTAAATCGGGAATTTGCTGCCATACCAGAGGCATAATTTCTCGAACTAACCAGCCCACTGCATCAACGTTGGGAGGATGATTGTAACTACCAATAAACAACAACCCAGATCGTTTATTAAAGCCAGTTTTCTCAACCGTAGAAGTTGGATGTATGTTTGGCACAACGGCTAAATTTTGTACCCGCTGCTGTTCTAAAATTTGTTTTTCGATGGGAGTAACGGTAATAGTCAAATCTGCTTCGTGGGCTGCTTTTAATTCCTTTACCTGCATCCGTACCCATTGACGCATACCTTGGATACCACTATCTTCAAATTTAGCTGCTCGCTGTAGTCTTAGATAGTGTAAGTCTACTGTGTCGTATACCAACTTAATCTGCTGATATTGACGAATCAAAGGTGCATATTTTTCATACAGTTGGGGACGACATACCCAAGCAAGATCGACTAAAGGTAACAATTCCTCTAGCTGCTGCTCGACACCCTTCTCATATTCTGACTCATGATAGATTACTTCAATCGAGCTATCTTGAAGCATTTCCACATAAGGCTGTTCTTTTACTCCACTATCTGGAAGAAAGATGACGTGATAATTGAGCTGTTTTAATATCTGCAAGAGTTCCCAAATTCTTCGCGCACCCGATTCCTTGTCGTAGCAAGGAGCATAAAGATCGACTACCAGAATAGTTTTTTTACCAGAATGTCTTCTGCTGGCTGCTGCTATCCCTGCTTGACTAGCATCATCAGGATAACTCGCTAATTCTGTTGCCCATTTTGCCGCAAATTTAGCCTGATTAATCGATTGATAGCGTTTAATGGGACTGTCTAATTGAGTACCACAGCTTATTCCTTCGTGGTGAATTACTTCCGACTTGGGTTGATAGATTACCTTTAATTTAAGCTGGTGACGGATAGCAAAACAAAGATCGGTGTCTTCATAATATGCTGGACTAAGATTAATATCAAAGCCATCTAAAGCCTTGAACACCGTTCTTTTGACTAAAAGACTTGCTCCAGAACAATAGTCTACTGGGCGCAAATAATTATATTGAGGTGCAGATGTATTTTCTTTTGTCCCATAGTTCCAGGCTGAGGCATTTTGAAAAACGATTCCTCCTGCTTCTTGTAAACTACCGTCGGGATAAATTAGCTTTGAGCCGACTGCACCCACTTCTGGATCTTTAAATACCGACAAAAGGTGTTCCAAAGCTTGGGGACGTAATTCCGTATCATTATTAAGGAAGTAAATATACTCCCCTGATGCTGCTTTCACTCCACGATTACAGGAATGGAGAAAGCCTAAATTTTCTTGGTTATCAATGCGCTTTAAACCCCGAACTCGGTCTAATGTTTCTGCTGTATTGTCCGTAGAGCCATCGTTAACCACAATTACTTCAATCTTTGCCTCTGTTGATAGCTCGGCAATAGAACGCAGACATTTAAAGGTATAGTCAATCTGGTTATATACAGGAATGACAATTGAAACAACAGGAGATGGATGACTGGGAAGCTGTAACAAGTCATCCTGAATTTTTTCCTGACTAGACAATGCAGAATTAACTATGTTGTCAACTTTGGCAGTAATATCAGAGGAGGAAGGGGCTATTTTTTGGGTTCTAAGGCGATCGAATCCTTGAATTAATTCAGGGTTGCGGGGTTGAATCTGTAAGCCAATTTGATAGATAGAGATTGCTTCATCTATTTTTCCCTGTTTGACTAAAGCTTTACCCAATCCTATATATAGTTCGGGATCTTTTTTATCCAGAGAAATTGCTTGATGATATAGCTCTACATTATCTGGATCTTGTTCGATTTGATTTTTACAAAAAGATAATGCTTTTTGCTGGGATTGCTGACTGCGTTGATATAAGATGCTACCTATTTTTATTTTGGCTTCTGATAAATCGGGATCTATTTCCCGCGCAGATTGATAGGCTGCTAATGCCTCATCCCACTGTTCTAAGTTAGACAGTGCTTCCCCTAAGTTATAGTGTGACCAAACAAAGTCTGCTTTAAAACTAATCGCTTGAGTAAAATAGTCCGCAGCCGATTGCCACTGCTGTAGCTGTAGCAGAGCGTAGCCTAGATTATGATATGTCCAAGAGTTTTTCGAGTCAAGAGCGATCGCTTTTTTATAAGCAGCAGCAGCATTCTCCCAAGATGTTTCATGGGAATAAACTTCGCCTAAATTATGCTGTATGTCTGCATTGTTCGGCTCTAATTCGGCTGCCTTTTGATAGCACTTAAGGGCTGCTTGCCATTGGTCTAGTTTTACCTGTACTTCCCCAAGATTATAGTAATAGCGGTACTGTTGGGGATTGATTTTAATTGCTTGCTGATAACATTGAGCAGCTTGTTGCCAATTATTGACCTTGGCTGCTGCTATTGCTTGCTGGTAAAATTCTCGATCTTGATCGACGCTATCTTCAGCTACTTCCTGTTTAGTAGCCTTACCTTCAGTTAGTTTGGCGATGAGCTGCGTCTCTAGAGCAATTAACTGTTTCAATCTACTATAAGCTGCTTGAAAGCCTGGTTTTAGTTCAATCGCCCGACGATAGCAGCTCATCGCTACTTTGCCCTTATGTTGTCCAAGCCAGAATTCACCTAGTTTATAATGCTGTTCGGGAGTACCCATTTCTGGCTCGATACTATATGCCCGATAAATAAATTCTGCCCCTTCAAGGTGCTTACCCAGGATACCGCAAATTTTACCTAAGCGAAGATGAGCGATCGCTAGATCGGGCTCGATTTTGATTGCCTGTTGATAATATGAGACTGCTTCTTGCCACCGTTGTTGACGGGCATATAAATTAGCTAAATTCAATCTAATCGTTGATGAATTTGGCTGTTTGGTTAATTCTTCGAGATATTGCTCGACAGTCAAACTCTCTTCCTTATTACTGTGGGAAAGTAACTTTTGACTCTCTTTTACATTAGGTTTTAATTGCTGTTGACTCTTGAATGATGCACTAGAGCGATCGCTTTCTTGATGAGCGTCAGATGCGGACAAGTCCTTTCTTTGCGCCTGACGGCGTCCTAAAGGATACCGCTTCGCATAACGCGGGGTCTCATCGCTATTTGTATTCTCAGCAGCATTGACTGGAAGCAAAAATTTAGTAGCAGTGCTATCTAATAACCTTTGAATTCTCAGCTTTTTAGCTGCGGGGAGAGAATCATTCTCTGGCAAATTGGCTATGATTTGGCGGTAACTAGCAGCCTCATTTGATTGACCATCTTGTTCCAAAACTTTAATTAGTTTGAGATAGAGAATTTTACTAAGAGGTTGCCTTTTAACCCCATGCTCGTAACAGCTAATTGCTAACTTTGTTTTGTCTTCTGCTAACAAATCATCTGCCAACTGTATATATTGAGAAACAGTCAAAATTTCTGGCTGCAAGCTCAATGCTTGAAATAAAGCATTTAAAGCACGTTCATCTTCTCCTATTCTTTCCCAAGCTCTAGATAAATGCAGACATATTTTTGCTTGCTTGGGATCTATGTTTAATGCCTTTTGATAATAATTTATTGCCTCTTGCCAATTATTTTGCTTGGCATAAAGACTGCCAATGTTGGCATATACCTCCGCCAGATAAGGATCTTTACTCAATGCTTTGGCATAGTATCCCATTGCTTCGGGAAATTTACCCATTTGCTGTAAAGAGTTGCCATATATTTTGTATATTTCTGGCAAATCCAAACAAATCTTCAATGCTTCTTCACAGGCATTGATGCTATCTTGCCATCGAGCATCAGAATAATATAGTTGAGCCTGTTGTAAATAAATTTTAGTTACTTCAAGTTGATTGCTTTCAACATATGTTCCTGGAGCAACCGCTGTTAATCTTGGTAATACGATAGTAGAAGTCGATGTTGTTGAACTAGCTGGATTATTTTCTATACTGTTACCAATTTTTGATTGAGTTGCCACCATAGTCGAACTAGATCTAAGTGACAGATATTCAGAGCGATCTTTGATTTTATTAGTTGAATTTTGCGCTGTAATTTTATCATGTCCAGTACTATTACTTTGACCTATAGATAATGCCAGGCGATGATAATAATCCGCTTCAATTAGATTATTTTGTTTTTTTAAAGCTATGGCTAAAATATGATGGGCTACGGCAGATTGAGAATTTAATTGTACTGCTTGGCGATAATATTCTATTGCTTGAGATAGCTTGTTTTCTTGTTCTAATTTAATTCCTTGCCATACCCTAGATTCTGCTTCATCTGAGATAAAGGACTGTTCTAGACTGCTATCATCTCTACTGAAATTCACAGACTGCAATTTTGAATCGCTTTTTATTTTATTTGAGTTTAAACCTTTTGTGATTTCAACTTGACTAGAATTATCTGAGTTTTCTAAATGATAAAAATTTTGATTCGGCATTTTTTCTAGTCCATACCTCTCGATTTTACTATTTTTGCTGTATTTTTCAGATACTCAATCTAAATAAAAGAAGAAAATTTAATACTGATTATAAGTACATCAGCCTAAGCTAATATTAATAAATTTATTTTTTCTTTTAATAGGCAATAATAAAAATACAGTTTAACTTGGTCACAGGTAACATACAAAAAGCAGCTTTTTATAATATATATTTCGATAAATATTTATTGCTTCATGAAATATACAATATGAAAATAAATATTAAACTCAAATATATTTTATTTTCGAGTACTAATATAACCTCTTTTTTAAAATATGCAACCAATAAATAGGCTTTTGAAACAAAAAACTAGTTTGCTTTTTTCTAAGTATTAACACAGCTATATCAATCTGATTAGATTGACATAAAAAGCATTTTTATTTAAGTGTAATTACTAGCACAAAACATTTTTTATCAGTAATTTAAGTAAATTTGTTGATTGTAAAAAAGATAGTTGTTATATTTCCTGAATATCTATATTCTGACTAGTCCCTATTTCGCAAAACTAGACGATCGCATATCTTAAATTGAATGATATTTACCAATCTAATTTTTTTGAAATCAAAATCAAGGGTCAAAATTTATAAAGAACCTATTGACGAAAAACACTTTTAAAGTGAACGAAACTCTAACTTGTTTTTTCTATTTCAACTCTTTAAGCAAAATATGAGAGTATCGCTTGTCATAATAGTTTTTGTGCGGACAACATCAAACTCAAGCTATGGTGGTACATAGACTTTATTAATCATCAAAACTATTTAAGTGCAAAAAGGAGTACTATACGGTATTAGTGTGGGTACAGGAGATCCAGAACTGATTACAGTCAAAGGATTGCGAATCTTACAACAAAGCAATATTGTCGCCTTTCCTTCTGGTATCAATCATCAACCTGGAGTTGCTCAAAGTATCATTGACCGTTGGCTAAAGCCAGAACAAACCCTATTACCTTTAGATTTTCCTTATCTTCAAGATGAGCAAAAGCTTCAGAATGCTTGGCAAAAAGCTGCAATGCAAGTATGGCAATATCTAAAACAAGGAATGGATGTCAGCTTTGCTTGTTTGGGAGACGTGAGCTTTTATAGCACTTTTACCTATTTGGCTCAAACTTTACAGCAATTGGACTCAAGTGTGGAAATTGAGACTGTCCCAGGGGTATGCTCGACGATGGCGATCGCTTCTGTTTTAAAAGTTCCCTTAACCGTCAATCGACAAAAACTAGCTGTACTCCCAGCAATTTATTCTGTTAGAGAATTGGAAACTGCGCTAGATTGGGCTGAAGTGGTCGTTTTGCTTAAGGTAAGTTCTGTTTATCAACAAGTTTGGTATATCTTGCAAAAACGAAATCTGCTCGGCTCTAGTTGGATTGTGGAAAAGGCAACATTTCCCGAGCAAAAAATTTATCGCAATTTAAACAATTATCCTGAATTAAATTTATCCTATTTTTCTATTTTACTGATTAACAACCAATAAATTGAGCAACGCTTGAATGTAGAACATATTATTGGCAACACCTTAGATAAGTTTAAGAAAATTAATCTAAATATTGCAAAATGTTTTAAGTTTGTCAAAAGGTATACAAAATGACGGCTGTCCATGATAACTTGATCTACATAAACTATTTTTTCTCTAAAATTAAGCACCAGGGGTCAAAAGCTTTGGATATCAAGCCTTCAAGTGAAATGCCAGAATTGCTAAAAGAAGATATCGGTGAATATGTAGCACAGCTACAGCTACATATGGCTCTTCAAGCTCGTAATTTAGTTCCTACTTTTACTACTGCCGATATTAATAGTAGCCGACATCAAATGTTACAAGAAGCTCAAGCAGCTGTGGAAAAGCTAGCGTCTCGCCAATCTTTATAGACCAATAGTTTAAGTCTACGGTATTGAACCGATCGGGCATATCGTAATTTATAGTTGAGAATAGCTTTGAAATTTATCTAAAGCGGTTCTCAAAGTCATGGAGTACATTTGTTACCTTTAATATTAGATTAAAATAATAATTAAACAGTTGCCCTCTTACTGGGCTATGTAGGGCGATCGCCACGGTATAATCTAGTTACTGGGTCATCATTTAGAAAAATCAAAAAGATTTAAAGTCAGATACAAACTTTAAGTCCTTATTTAGCAAGCCGAATTTTTAAGTGGTAATATCATTTGCAGCTACAAAAATAGATGATATAACTGATACATCTTATTGGATTAAAATCGAAAATTATAGTTTTGACATATGATTACGGCTAGCATAAAAGCAAATACTTAGTTATTTATAATGTGTAAAGAGAATTTATATTATTAAACTATTACACAATCTTTTAATATAAAGGATTGTTTTGAATAGCAAATACATCACCGAAAATACTGTTATTGACCATTTTCAAATTACGATATATCTTACGCTGAAATAATCCTATTAAACTAGATTCAGGCTATGTGATATACCGAATATTAAGCACGATCTAATGTTCGGTATATCATCTATAAACTAAACAATAATTTTATTGACTATAGCTACTTGCCGAAAGTGTATGCCATAGTTATCACCCAGCAGTGGTAGATGAACATAACGTATCAAAACAATCTACAAGAAAACATACTAATAGTTGATGATTTGCCAGAAAATGTGAGGCTTTTATCGTCCGTACTAAAAGACAAGGGATATGAAATTGATTCTGCTACTGATGGAAAAATGGCTTTATCAATGGTTGAAGTCAAATGTCCTGACTTAATTTTACTCGATATCATGCTACCAGTTTTGGATGGTTATCAAGTTTGCCGTGTTCTAAAATCTCAGCCTGAAACTCGCCACGTACCAATTATCTTTCTTAGTGGTTTAGATTCTGAATTAGACAAGGTAGAGGCATTTAAAATTGGTGGAGCAGACTATATTACCAAACCTTTCTTTCTTGAGGAAGTTATTTTTAGAGTTCAAACCCAATTAGGAATTGTTGGTCAACAACGCAAATTTCGACAAACTCTCAATCAAGAAATTATTGAAAGAGAATTGGCGGAAAGAGAATTGAACAAATCCAGAGCATTATTAACTGGAGTATTAAATAGCTCACTAGATGGAGTTGCTGCTTTTGAAGCTATTCGCGATCGCCAAAATAGAATTATTGATTTCAAATGGTTGATTGCCAATCCTGTTGCAGCCATGACTGTAGGAGAAACGACTCAAACTCTCAAAGGAAAAAGATTATTTATCGAAAGTTCTTCTGGTCATTTATTTGATGGGTTATTAGAATTATTCATCCAAGTAGTAGAAACCTGTACCGTCCTAGAAAAAGAATATTACTACAATTCTGATTCTCTCAAACTCTGGCTTCATATCGTAGCTGTAAAACTGGGTGATGGCTTGGCGATGACTTTTCGCGATATTAGCGATCGCAAGCAAATAGAAATTACCCTCAAAAAAGCGAATTTACGATTAACCTATCAAGCCAACATCGATAGCTTGACTCAAATAGCCAATCGTCGTCGTTTTGATGAATATATTACTCAAGAGTGGTCTAGATGCGCCAGAGAAAGAGAATATTTATCTCTCATATTATGTGATGTAGATTATTTTAAAGCCTACAACGATACTTATGGACACCAGGCAGGAGACAACTGTCTTTACCAAGTTGCTCAAGGAATAGATAGAGCAGTCAAACGCCCTGCGGATGTAGCATTTCGCTATGGAGGAGAAGAATTTGCCATAATTTTACCCTATACGGAAGGACAGGGTGCAATTAGGGTAGCAGAAGGAATTCATCAGCATATTAGAGATTTACAAATACCTCATAGAGCATCTGAAATCGGAAATACCGTTAGTATTAGTTTGGGAGTTTCTAGTATTATTCCTGATACTCGTACGTCCCCCCATACATTAATTGCTGCTGCCGATGCTGCTTTGTATGACTCTAAACTCAAAGGTCGTAATCGAGTAATTTACAAGTCAGTTGAGGCTCATTAATAAGGGATAAAATACTTGTTTGGGGTATGTTAATCGACAAAAAAGATAGAAAGAGTGATGTATTATTTGTTTGGTTATTTCAAAAAATGCGCTCTAAATTTACTTCCGTATAATTTGCTTTTTAGCAATGATTTTAACAGCTCATATCAAGCTGACAATTTTTTAACATTCGATTCCCAAATCAACTATGACAATTTGACGACAGCAGGAAAAGTCTTAACCAGGTATTAAACTCAGCAAATTCCTGTAAGATATTTGTTGATGTATAAACACACAACAGTGTAATTTGTCTTTTGCCGAAATGAAAAATAGTATCATCAAGATACTTAATTAAGTATCTCAATAAATTGCAAGACAATATAATATTTTAATATTTTTTTGCAACTTGATGATTCAGCAAAATTATGTCAGTATTCAACTCTATATTCGTCAGACAAAAAAATATATTTAATTGAATATAAAGATTTTTATGGTATCTGTAGTATTGGCAAAACACAAAATCCAAACTAAAAGATAACTAAGACCAGAATTGAGGTGTGTAAAGAATTACCAATATAAGAATTAACAATATATTGCCGTTTTATTTAAATAAACCTTTATGATCAAAATACTTATAGTAGACGACCAAAATTTTACTAGACAGGCATTACAGGCTATTTTAGAAGCTGAGTTGGACTTTGAAATCGTTGGGCAAGCAACTAGTGGTGTAGAAGCCCTAGAACAAATGGAGGAAAAAGAAACTAACATTATTGTAGTCGATCTGGAAATGCCTGAAATGAATGGTTTAACAGTTACTAAGATAATTAATCAACGTTTTCCAGACACCAGGGTAATTATTTTAAGTAGTCATGATGATGAGGCAAATATCAATGCAGCAGTAGAAGCTGGTGCAAGAGGCTACTTATTAAAAAACACTTCAAGCCAAGAAATTGCTGATACTATTCGTGCCGTCCAAAGAGGTTATTTTCAACTTGGACCAGGGCTATTTGAGAAATTACTTTCTCATCTGATTCATGAAAAGGAAGATGCAGCGATCAATTTATCTAAATTAGAAAAAAAATATTCCCAGTCTATAGTTACTTTAGAAGAGAAAATTATTGTTGCTAACGAATCTCAGCAACAGGAACTATATAAAGAAATAGAGCTACAAATAGACAATCTCAAACAAGAATTTCGTCAAGGATTAGAAACATTTCAATATCAGGTTAGCAACCAATTGCAAAACGGCATTGAAGTAGCCAGTGCAAAATTTAATGGCTCAATTCCCAATTCTCACGAAATAGATCTTCAAATTGACAATCGCAGCCTCGAACAACAAAGATACATCAATACTTTGTTTGCAAGCAGTAAACAAGCAATTCAAAAATTAGAGACTCAACTCAATCAAATGCGCTATTTTGTAGCGATCGCCGTAATTATCTTTGTGGCTGTAATCATACTGCTACTATATTAGAAATTTCTAACAAGGTTTCGGTTATCACCACAAGACGAAATAATTTAAAAATTTAGATAATATACTTTAGCACTCGCCACCGAAGAGTGCTAAATTTGCAAATGGAATATGTAGCGGAACTAAAAGAATAATCCTATGGCGAAGATCGTTTCGTTTAATGAAGAGTCGAGACGAGCATTAGAAAGAGGTGTTAATGCCCTTGCTAATGCTGTTAAGATCACACTCGGCCCCAAAGGTCGTAATGTTTTATTAGAAAAACAATTTGGCGCACCTCAAATTGTCAATGATGGAATCACCGTCGCCAAAGAAATTGAATTAGAAGATCCCCTCGAAAACACTGGTGCAAGATTAATCCGAGAAGTTGCATCCAAAACTAAAGACAATGCTGGTGATGGTACAACTACTGCGACAGTGATTGCCCAAGCACTGATTAAAGAAGGTTTAAAAAACGTAGCAGCAGGAGCTAATCCCGTTGCGCTCAAGAGAGGTTTAGATAAGGCGACTAACTTTTTGGTAAAAGAGATAGCAACAGTTGCTCAACCCGTAGCGGGAGATGCGATCGCTCAAGTAGCAACAATTTCTTCTGGTAATGACGAAGAAGTTGGTAGCATGATCGCCGAAGCGATGAACAGAGTAACCAAAGATGGGGTTATTACTGTAGAAGAATCAAAATCCTTGGCTACGGAATTAGACGTAGTAGAAGGGATGCAAATCGATCGCGGTTATGTCTCTCCTTACTTTGTTACCGACCAAGAAAAACAAATTGTCGAATTCGACGGTGCGGTGATTTTAATTACTGATAAAAAAATCAGTGCGATCGCCGATCTTGTTCCTGTATTGGAAAAAGTCGCTCGCGAAAGCAAGCCTTTATTAATCATTGCTGAAGACTTAGAAGGGGAAGCACTAGCTACTTTGGTAGTTAATAAAGCCCGTGGCGTACTAAATGTTGCTGCAATCAAAGCTCCTGGTTTTGGCGATCGCCGTAAGCAAATGCTGCAAGATATTGCGGTACTAACTGGCGGACAGGTAATCTCTGAAGAAGTAGGTCTAAGTCTCGATAGCGTAGACATGGATATGCTCGGTAAAGCAGACAAAATTACCATCGATAAAGAGAACACCACAATGGTTTCTGGTTCTGGAAATAGCGATGATATTTCTAAGCGCGTAGAACAACTTCGCAAACAGTTAGCCGAAACTGACTCTGAGTACGACAAGGAAAAATTACAGGAACGCATCGCTAAACTAGCTGGTGGTGTTGCTGTAATCAAAGTTGGCGCAGCTACCGAAACAGAACTAAAAGACCGTAAACTACGCATTGAAGATGCTCTAAATGCAACCAAAGCAGCCGTAGATGAAGGTATTGTTCCTGGCGGTGGAACTACTTTGATTCACTTAGCCAAAAAACTAGCTGAGTTCAAAAGCCAGTTAGAAAATGGAGAAGAGAAAGTTGCAGCAGATATCTTTGCTAAAGCTTTAGAAGCACCTTTATACCAACTAGCGAGTAATGCTGGTGTCGAAGGTTCTGTAGTCGTTGAAAAAGTCAGAGAAAGCGACTTCAAAATTGGTTACAATGCCCTAACTAATGAATTTGGCGACATGATCGCTATGGGAGTTATCGACCCTGCAAAAGTCGTTCGTTCTGCGGTACAAAACTCTGCTTCGATCGCAGGAATGGTATTGACCACAGAAGCCCTTGTTGTAGAGAAACCCGAACCCGAAGCTGCTATGCCTCCTGGTGGCGGTATGCCTGGTGGTATGGGCGGTATGGGCGGTATGCCTGGAATGGGTGGCATGGGGATGATGTAAACGAGCTTTGCTCTAAGCTATTAGCTTTAAGCTTTTTTTTACATCCTGAATATCCAAATTAAATTGTTTTTTTGAGGCGAGTCTTTAGTTAGACTGCCTCTTTTTTTATATCGAACCAGATATAATAGCTGATGTAAATATAAACATCATTATTGATATTAATGCGAACTACTATTACTATTTCTGAGTCTTTAGTACAGCAAGTAGATAAATTGATTAGTCAAGGAGAAATAAAAACCCGCAATCAATTTATTGTTGAAGCATTAGAGGACAAGGTTCGACAAATTAGAGATCTTCAGTTGGATGAAAAATTTGTAGGAATGGCTGATGATATGGAATATCAGCAAGAAGCTTTAGAAATTGAACAAAAATTTACGTCTTCTGATTATGAGGTTATAAAAATTACTGAATAATGGCAACATTAATATGAATATGTAAGATAGTTTCAAGTAAGATTTAATCCGCCATCGGCGATAATAATTTCTCCTGTCAGATAGTTGCTAGCAATCAGCATCGAAGCAATCTGAGCAATATCTTCTGGTTGTGCGCCTCGTTTCATAGGCGATTGCTCTTGCCACAGTTTTTTAGCTGCTACCCAATCTTTACTCATGGGAGTTTCTACTAATCCAGGGGCGATCGCGTTTACTCTAATTGCTGGTGCAAGGCTTACTGCTAGAAGCTTTGTCATGTGATTGAGAGAAGCTTTGCTAACCCCATAGGGAATAGAAGCCCCTTTAGGACGAATACCTGCATGGGAGGTAATGTTAATAATGCAGCTACTATATTCTTCACAGGATGACTCTTGTAAAGCAGTTTCCGCTTCTGAAATTAATGTCCAAGGGGCAACAACGTTAACTTCGTGTATCTCTCGCCAAATCTCAGGGGTGGCTTGTTTTAATTCAGTGTGAGGAATTACCGCACTGATGCCAGCATTGTTAACTAATACGTCTAAGCTGCCGTGATGGGACAGCACATCGGCAATCAAACTACGAGCTTGATTTTGGTCAGAAAGATCTGCCTGGGTATAAGATGCGTCAGGATAAGACTGCGCCAATGCTTTTCCTGTCTCGACGGAAGATTTGGAATGAAAGGCAATTGTAAAACCATCCTCTGCCAACCGTTTTGGCGATTGCCAAGCCAATTCCCGAAGTCGAACCAGTAATTAATGCAACCCGTTTTTTACTCATTTATCAATTTAATAAGAAATTTAAAATACCATTAAAAGCTAAAGGCTCTCAGCCAACACCGAATAGCTTCTATAATAAAGAAAGAGCAAAAAAATTTAATAAAACTTAAAAGAGGGCTATGGTCGCAACACCAGTCAAAACCCAACCAAGGTTAACTATTCAAACTGACGATATAACTCCTGACACTACAGCAATTCGTTCTCTAGATTGGGATCGCGATCGCTTTGATATTGAGTTTGGTTTGCAAAACGGTACAACCTATAATTCTTATTTAATTCGCGGTGATAAAACTGCTTTAGTTGATACTTCTCATGCGAAGTTTCGCGCCTTATATTTAGATACCCTACAGGGATTAATCGATCCAAAAGAAATTGATTATCTAATTATCAGCCATACCGAACCCGACCATAGTGGGTTAGTTAAAGACTTTTTAGAACTTGCACCCCAAGCGACGGTTGTGGCATCCAAAATGGCAATCAAGTTTCTTGAAGACTTGGTGCATCAGCCTTTTGAAAAACAGGTTGTTAAAAATGGCGAACAAGTAGATTTAGGTCAGGGTCATGTAATTGAATTTGTTAATGCGCCTAACCTACATTGGCCCGATACTATCTTTAGCTATGACCATAAAACAGGAATCTTGTTTACCTGTGATGCTTTTGGAATGCACTACTGTTCCAATGCTACCTTTGACGAAGATTTAAAGGCGATCGAAAAAGACTATCGTTTTTATTATGACTGCTTGATGGGACCTAATGCTCGTTCGGTACTTTCAGCAATGAAGCGGATGGACAAGTTGGGAGAAATCAACATTGTCGCCAACGGACACGGTCCATTATTAAATCATAATCTTAATGAACTATTAGACCGCTATCGTAACTGGAGTGAAGCCCAAACCAAGGCAGAAAAAAGCGTTGCAGTATTTTATATTTCCGATTATGGCTATAGCGATCGCCTTAGTCAAGCTGTGGCAAAGGGAATTACTAAAACTGGTGTCGCAGTCGAGATGGTGGACTTGCGATCTGCCGACAGTACTGAAGTCCACGAAATTGTTAATCGGTCTGTGGGTATAGTTTTAGGAATGCCTCCCTCTGATAGCGACAAAGAAGATATTGTGGCAAACATGGGAACAGTATTGGCTGCTGCGAAGGAAAAGCAGTTGATTGGAATGTTTGAATCCTACGGTGACGACGATGAACCCATCGATCCACTGATGACCAAATTCCGCGAAGCAGGACTAAAACCAGGATTCCCTGTAATTAAACTTAAAGATACTCCCAGCGAAGCTGATTATCAAATTTGTGAAGAGTCAGGAACAGATTTAGGACAATTCCTAACTCGCAAAGACTTGGTTAAAAAAATGAAGTCTCTCGATAGCGACCTAGATAAAGCAATGGGTCGTCTAAGTGGGGGTTTATACATAATCACCGCTACCAAAGGAGATGTAAGCAGTGCCATGTTAGCCTCTTGGGTGTCTCAAGCCAGTTTTGAACCACCTGGACTAACTATTGCAGTCGCCAAAGATCGAGCGATCGAGTCCTTAATGCAGGTAGGCGATCGCTTTGTTCTCAATATTCTTGAAGAAGACAAGTATCAAAGCTTAATGAAGCACTTCCTCAAACGATTTAAGCCAGGGGCAGACCGTTTTGCAGGAGTTAAAACTCAAACCGCAAACAATGGTTCGCCCATCTTAAATGATGCTTTGGCATACCTCGAATGCGAAGTATCTAGCCGTATGGAATGTAGCGATCATTGGATTGTCTATAGCAAAGTCGATCTAGGTCGCGTTTCCAATCCCGAAGGCTTAACTGCCGTTCATCACAGAAAAGTTGGGAATCATTATTAGATCGCTGTGCTTATAGCTATAAGCCTTTAGCCATAAGCTATAAGTCAATATTTACCAAGTCCCATCTCTAAAAGCTGAGATGGGACTTCTTACTTATAAATCGATCCATTCCACCTTATCTTGAATGCGATCGCGACGACTTTTCGTAGTGGGACTGTCACTATAACCTAAGTATAAATATCCAAGACACTTATCTTTTTCTGCCAATCCGAGAAATTCTTTTAATTCATTTGTATAGGTAACTCCGCCAGAACCCCAAAAGCTACAGATATCATAAGCTGCTGCGGTTAACGCCATGTTTTGCACGCTACAGGCAACTGCTTCTATTTCTTCTACTTCTGGTATTTTCCCTGATACTTGTCGCTCCATACAGACAACAATTACGTGAGAAGACTTAAGTATATTTGTCTTCATTCGCTCGTATTTTTCTGGTTTAAATTTATCTTTAGGCGTATTTGTTTGATACCAATCAGCTTGAAAATTTGCTAACTTTTCTAAACCTGAATCACAAAAAACTTTGTACCTCCAAGGTTGAGTTAAACCATGAGTGGGAGCCCAGTTAGCATTTTCTAATATTTGCCAAACAATCTTGTCATCAATCTTCTGACCATTTAATAGCCTGGGCTTAGTCGAACGACGAGAGTGTATTAATTCGTTGAAGCGATTGATAAAAACAACCATATTTAATTCAAATAATTCTTTTTTAACTAGTTGAGATTATTAAAAGTAATTTTACCCAAGAGATTTTACTCTACTGATTAAAAATTAATTTTTAAGCTTTAGGCTCAAATCATAAACTAGAATTAACTTTACAACTATTTATTAGCAAAAGGGTGTCGAAAAAAAATATTTAAGGTTAAATTATATATTGTGTAATTCCACAGTTAAGTTAGCTACAAGTAGCTCATAAGACAACAGTAGAATTAACATATTCTTAAATTTATCCATCAGTCGATCCCTCTAGGACTTAAATATAAACAGGGGTGCCTTACCAAAAAGTTCACTAGAACTAGAATCTACGCTAAAGACTAAAAATTAATACCTATGAAAGATACTTCCACTAAAGATAATAAAAAACTACTGCTGATAGATGACGATCCAAATTTGATTTTATTGGTTAAAGATTATCTAGAATTTAGAGGATATAACGTAGATACAGCAGAAAACGGCAGAGAAGCTTTAGAACTCCTCGACGTGGGTGTTCCTGACATGATTATTTGTGATGTAATGATGCCAGAAATGGACGGTTATTCTTTGGTTAAGCATATTCGGGAAGAACCAGCTACTAATAGAATCCCCGTACTATTTCTTTCGGCTAAAGGTCAAAGTCAAGACCGAGTTAGAGGCTTGAATGAAGGCGCAGATGTATATATGAGTAAGCCTTTTGAACCAGAAGAATTAGTTGCTCAAGTAGAATCTTCTCTTAATCAAATCAAACGTTGGGAACAAGGAAGACCAAAAGGTATGGATGGCCCACCTACAATTCATGTTCCTCACAATGTGGAATTAACTCCCACTGAATTAAAAGTGGTACAGTTGGTGGCTAAAGGTATGGCTAATCGCGAAATTGCCAAACAATTAAATGTCAGTCAACGCACAATTGAAAGTCATGTCTCCAATATGTTAAATAAAACCAGTCTCAATAACCGTACGGAGTTAGCTCGTTGGGCAATGGAAAGCAGTATGGCATAGGTATTTGGGGAAAATGTCTAAATTTCCCCGAAAAAACTTGCCTAAATGCAAAATAGTCTGTTATTATTATTTTCTAGTGCTGGCGTAGCTCAGTTGGTAGAGCAGCTGATTTGTAATCAGCCGGTCGCAGGTTCAAGTCCTGTTGCCAGCTTATAAAAAGTAAAGCGCAAAATTGGCAAGCATGGTTGTACAATTGACAGTTGTATCCTGCTACACCCATTGTGATTGAACGTTATACACTGCCCGAAATGGGCGAAATTTGGACTGATAATTATAAACTTAAAACATGGCTACAGGTGGAGATAGCTGTATGTGAAGCGCAAGCTGAATTAGGCTATATTCCCACTGAAGCTGTTGACGAAATAAAAGCTAAGGCTAACTTCGATCCTGAAAGAGTATTAGAGATCGAAGCAGAAGTTCGTCATGATGTAATTGCTTTTTTGACGAACGTTAATGAATATGTGGGTGATGCGGGCAGATACATTCATTTGGGATTAACTAGTTCTGATGTTTTGGATACTGGTATTGCTTTACAGATGGTTGTTAGTCTTAACCTCATTCTCGAACGTTTAGAAGAACTAATTCAAGCAATTCGCTATCAGGCGCAACAGCATCGCTACACAGTGATGGTAGGTAGATCTCACGGTATTCATGCTGAACCCATTACCTTTGGTTTTAAGCTAGCTGGTTGGTTAGCGGAAGTATTGCGTAATCGCGATCGCCTTGTACGACTCCGTAAAGAAATTGCCGTAGGTAAGATATCTGGTGCGGTTGGTACTTATGCTAATGTCGATCCAAAAATAGAAGCGATCGCCTGTCAAAAGTTAGGTTTGGAACCAGATTGCGCTTCTACTCAAGTAATTTCTCGCGATCGCCATGCTGATTATGTACAGCAATTGGCTTTATTGACGGCATCCATCGAACGTTTTGCCGTAGAGATTCGCAATCTCCAGCGTACAGATGTCCTAGAAGTTGAAGAATTTTTCTCGAAAAAGCAAAAGGGTTCTTCAGCGATGCCCCACAAGCGTAATCCCATTCGTTCGGAAAGATTGACGGGGATGGCAAGAATTGTCCGTGGTAACGCCGTAGCAGCCTTAGAAAACGTCGCTTTATGGCACGAACGAGATATATCTCATAGTTCAGTAGAACGGGTTATTTTGCCCGATAGCTGTATTCTGACGCACTTTATGCTGAAGGAAATTACTGGATTGGTGAAAAATCTGCTGGTATATCCCGAAAATATGAAGCGCAATATGAATGTCTATGGTGGAGTCATCTTTAGTCAACGAGTGCTTTTGACTTTGGTGGAGAAAGGCATGAATAGGGAAGAAGCCTATAGTGTGGTTCAAGAATGCGCCATGACTGCTTGGAATAAAATCGACGGAGATTTTCGCAAACTGATTTCAAATGACAAGACAGTGACTAAAACCTTGTCCCCTGAAGAAATTGATGCTTGCTTCGATCCTAACCATCATTTGAAAAACCTCGATGAAGTTTATCAGCGTTTAGGTATATAAAGTAAATATAGGAGAAGTTTAACGCGATCGCCTTAAACTTCCTTTTTTTAACTGATATTTGACCACAGTGCGATCGAGTAAATTATCTATGTCCAATAGGTTAAGTATTGCAAAATTAATCTAGAAGTTTATAAATAAAAAGTATAGCAACAGGCACTTTATTTATTTCCATCGTGAAAATCAAAAAAGCTACCATTTTGACCACTGGTGTTGTTTTATTAGTCGTATTTGTTAATTACCTGATCGATAATTCTTTTTTAATTTATTCTGCTTTTAGTCAACCAGCTTCAGTCAAAGCAGAAACGCCCTTTAGCCAAGCTTCTGGTAAAAATGGCGCGATCGTTTCTACTCAAAAAGATGCTTCAGAAATTGGTTTACAAATCTTAAAAGATGGAGGAAATGCCATTGATGCTGCGATCGCAGTGGGTTATGCTTTGGCAGTAAGCGATCCTTGCTGTGGTAATCTCGGTGGGGGTGGTTTTATGCTGATTCGTCTGGCTGATGGAAAGAAAACTTTTATTAACTTTCGCGAAAGCGCACCGATTAAATCTAGTGCAGAAATGTATTTGGATAAAAAGGGTGATTTAGTCGAAGGGTTGAGTACCCAAGGTTATTTGGCTGTGGGCGTTCCAGGTACAGTTAAAGGACTCAATTATGCTTTGGATAAGTATGGCACTATGTCTTTGAAGCAGGTGATAAATCCTGCTATTGATTTAGCAGAAAAAGGTTATATATTACAGCAGGGTGATGTTGATATATTTGAGCGTGGTAAGGATAAACTATTAGAACCGACTGTTGCTGATATCTTTTTAAAAGACGGTAAAGATATTTATCAGCCTGGAGATACTTTAGTTCAATCAGATTTAGCTCATACCCTTAATTTAATTGCCGAACAAGGGACAGATGCTTTTTATCTAGGGGAAATAGCCGAGAATGTCGTTGCTGCAAGCGAAGATAACAATGGCATACTTAGTTTAGATGATTTTGCCAATTATCAAGTCAGCGAATACGAACCAGTTAGCTGCGACTATCGAGGATATCAGGTAACATCTTCTCCTCCTCCTGGTGGTGGTACTACTGTCTGTCAAATGCTCAATATCTTATCTGGCTATAACTTAAAACAGTTAGGTTGGCGCACTCCTCAAAGTCTGCACAGAATATTCTCCTCCATGTTACTGGCTTTTGGCGATCGCAATCGTTATTTGGGCGATCCTGACTTTGTTAATAACCCGATAGATAAACTACTGTCTTTAGATTATGCTGCTTCTTTGAGAGATAAAATCGACTTTGATGCTATTCCTCCCGAATCTGTCTATACCAATGATGTTCAGCCAGAAGGAACAAACACGACTCACTATTCTGTAATAGACAAAGAAGGTAATGCAGTAGCCGTAACCTATACCATCAATTCCTATTTTGGTGCTGGGGTAGTTGCATCCCCGACAGGCTTTCTGCTTAACAATGAAATGGACGACTTCACAACCAAGTTAGGAGAAGCCAATCAGTTTGGTTTGCGCCAGGGAGAAGCTAATCTAATCGAACCAGGAAAACGTCCCCTTAGTTCAATGTCTCCGACGATAGTTAGTAAAAGCGATCGAGTTTATCTGGTTACAGGAAGCCCTGGAGGTTCGACTATTCCGACTACAGTATTGCAGGTAATTACTAACGCGATCGATTATGGCAAGAATATTGTTGATGCAGTCAACACTCCCCGTTTGCACTATCAAGGTTTTCCCAAATCAGTTGTAGCAGAGTCTCAAGCAATTACACCAGAAACTTTAAGAGGTTTACAGTTGAGAGGTTACAAAGTCATACCATTTATGCCGTGGGGTGCAGCAGAATCGATTTTAGTTGAGCCAGATACAGGAATCATGCACGGTGTCAACGACATTCGTAAATCCGCAGGGAAAGCAGTTGCTTATTAATCACTGTAGTTTAGACTAACGAAAAAACAAATCATACAAAACTTTGGGTGATTAAGCTTCTAACAACTTCAGCTTATCCAAAATTAGTTTTGGCTACCCAAATCTGACATTCTCGAATAACTGGGACAAAGTTGTTTAAACATTGCTATTTCCAGACCACTGCTAATATTTTCCACCCTTGCATCTGGATACATTCGCAAAATTGTGTTGCTTAAAACCATACCAGGCCCGATTTCCATTACTCGATCTAAATCTTTTTGAGATAAGCAATTTACAATCTCACGCCAGCGAACTCGGCTGGTCATCTGTTTCGTTAAACGCTCTTTTAAAATTGATGCATCTATTGTTGGCGAAGGATCGACATTAGATATCACAGGTACTTTAGCTGGCTGAAAAGTTGCTGTTTGCAAAATTTGATTAAACTTTAATGATACCTCTGCCATCAACGGCGAATGAAAAGCTCCGCTAACATTTAGTGGCACAATACGTCTTACTTTTACCCTGCCTAAGATTGCATTGACTCCTTCAGATGTACCAGAAATTACCATTTGGCTATTGTGATTATCGTTAGCGACAACTACTCCTGTAGTCTCGGCAATTTGCTCCTCAAGGCGATCGCGATTAAATCCAATCAAGGCTACCATAGTACCGTGAGGCGCATTTGTCATAAGCTCTGCTCTAAGCTTGACTAATTTTAAGCCAGTTTCGAAATTAAATACTTCCGCTGTATAAAGAGCAGCATATTCTCCCAGACTATGCCCTGCAACTAAAGAAGGTTCAAATCCCGCATCCTTCATTAAGTCTGCCAAGATGGTTAAAATAACATATAAGCAAGGTTGTGTATAAAGTGTTTGAGATAGTTTTAATTCTTGAAGGCATATTTCTGCTACATCCCAACCCAAAATATCTTGAGCTTGTTCGAGTCGAGCTTTAGCCAAAGGAATATCGATTAAATCTGATTCCATGCCTAAACACTGAGAGCCTTGTCCTGGGAAGATCCATGCGGTTTTCATAATTAAATTTTTAGATAGTATGACGTAAACTTTCTTTGAAAGTAGCGAATCATGCGCGGGAAGCTAATACTTTAGGGCTGCGCCTCTGTCCAGAATGTTAACTACCTACTAACAGTGAATCAACATTGTTCATCAGATTAATAGTTTCGCCGACCAGCATTACCAAACGCTGATAGTCCTGAATGCTTTTACGATCTAAAGTCGTTCCTTCTCTGACTTTGAGCCATCTTTGGCAGACACAATAATTACCTACACAATAATTCCAAATATCAGGCGGTACATTTTCAAAATATTGTGATTGGTTAATCCGAACCAATCCTTTATCAGTTTCTCGATTAGGTTCAATGTAAGTTATATCATTAACGGTGTTTTTTCCTGGTACGGGATAGGTAACGATATTTGGCATCGAATGATTGGTAAGCAGTCTTCTAACAGCTACTGTCTCTGAGACTAAAATATGTCTTTGTGATTTGCTTCTCTGTAGTGCCGAAGTTTGTCTCAAGGGTTGGGTAATTTCTCCCAATCGCTTATAGAGTTTGCGAATTTTTAAAGTAGAATCAGTTTTAAATAAGATTTGCATGATGGTAATAAATATCCTAAGTTTTTAAGCCGAGCAAACAAGCTATCCCTGCTTTTAAGGCAGTTAACGTTTCCTAGCTAATTTGTTTGCCAACCAGATAGGATTTACTAGATTGCTCTTAGCCTGAATTTTTAATCTAGCATTATTAAACTTATCTTCCGTTTAAATAAAGCCCAAAATTGAACCTTGTTGTGGTTGGTTTAAGAGTAAGTTTTGTCTAACTAAAGACACTTTAAGAAACATTAAGCAAAGTAACTATATGTAGCAGTGCAAAACTAGTTTTTTGGTGCAGATATAAATTTTAGGGAAACAAAAAACAAACACAGTTTCTACAAAGTTCGTACTTTATTTCTACTCACGCCTCAAAACAAAGCACTAATCTAAAAAAGTAAGCAAACACCAAAGGTAAATTACAAAGCAAAAGCAAATTATAGGTATAAATAATTGCCAACATCAAATAATTGCCAACATAATTAGGTTTATCTCATGACTGCTTCATGCCGTTTACAAACGTTGTTAGCTGCTGGTCATTTTGTTTTATCCGCCGAACTAACACCGCCCCGTCATCATAATTTGCGATCGATGATGAGAACTGCCACTAAGCTTCGGGCTTATATGGATGTAATTCAAATAAATGATAATGCTTTAGCACAAGCAAGATTATCTAATTTAGTTGCAGCTCAGTTTATTTGGCACGCAGGTATTGAACCAATGGTTCAGATGACCCTAAGACACCGTAACCGTATTGCTCTGCAAAGCGATCTTTTAGGTTTAGCTGCTTTAGGTATCCGCAATTTAGTAATAGTAGGTGGTTATCCCTGTTTTATGGGTACTGACCCCCAAGCGCAAGATGCTCAGGATATGACTACTACCCAAGCGATCGCGGCTATTAACAATTTGACCGAACATGGACGTATGTTTAATGGTGAAAAAATTGTGTCTACTCCTGATTTTTTTGTAGGGACTGTAGCATTTACTGAGGTAGAACCAGAAGATATCGAAGCTAGTTTAGACAGTTTGTCAGCCAAAATAGATTGTGGAGCAAGATTTATTCAGCTACAGGCAAGTTTTGACGTAGAGTCCTTGCAGCGATGGATGGCAGAAGCAGTTAAGAGAGGATTACATCACAAAGCTTATTTTATCGCTGCTATGTATCCTTTTAAATCTGAAAAAGAATTGAATTTATTGCATAAATTGGCACGTTTAAACGTTCCTGACTGGTTATTTACTAAAGTTAGTCAAAATGAATTTGCCAGCTTTGAGTTTAATTTAGAACTTATCGCCACAATTCAAGCTACTGAAGGCATAAGGGGTTTGCATTTTCGTTCTGCTCATGCCAGCAACTGTATTGCCCAACTTGTAGAAACAGCAAAATTACGCCAAGCGATCGCTGCTTAAGTGTGCGTAAGAAAAGAATTAAATCTAGTTATTTTTTGAATTAAAAAACTATGAAACGAGTCGTAATTACAGGTATTGGAGTGATCGCTCCTTTAGGAATTGGCAAGGAACAATTCTGGAAAAATGCCATCTTAGGAGAATCATTTTTGACTGCCGATCCTGAAATGGAAGCAATGGGTATTAAGAGCAATGTCTTATGTCGGGTTTCAGATTTCGATCTATCGAACCATACTTCAGGAGATGAATTTGAACATCTGCTAGAACAAGACAGGGTAGTGCAGTTTGGGGTATGTGCTGGGACAATCGCTTTAGAAGATTCAGGAATCGACCTAGAACAGGAAGATCCTGAAACTTTGGGAACGATCTTTTCTTCGGCAATTGGCGGTACTCCTTATATTCAAAAGGTTTATGAGCAGTGTACCAACAGAGGTACAGAAGAAATTAAATATGTAGAAACGGGTGAAAACTTCTACAACGCAGGTATGTTTAATTATTCTGCTGCACTGTTGGCACGTAAATATGACCTCCAGGGACACTGCACTTCTCTTTCTACTGGCTGTACTGCGGGTTTGGATGCTCTAGGCTTAAGCTATGAGCTAATCAAATCGGGAGAAATGTCGGTAATGATGGCGGGAGCTACCGAAGCACCCTTAACTAGCCTCACCTATGCAACCTTGGACGTAATTGGCTCTCTGTCCGTAGCCGACTGCGAACCTGAAAAAGCCTCTCGCCCTTTTGATGCCAAACGCGCTGGCTTTGTAATTGGTGAGGCTGCTGCGGTTTTGGTACTAGAAGAGTTAGACCATGCTTTAGCTAGGGGAGCGCATATCTATGCAGAGGTAGTTAGCTACTCTAGCGTTAGTAATGCTTTCCACATGACAGACCTACCCGATTACGGTATCCCCATGGCTGCCGTGGTTAAAAAGGTTTTAGAGTCGGGTAAGGTTGCTCCAGAAGAACTAGATTACATCAACGCTCACGGTAGTTCCACACCACAGAATGACGTTTTTGAAACCAATGCCTATAAAACCGTGTTGGGGGACAGGGCTTATCAGGTGCCAATTAGTTCTACCAAGTCAATGATCGGACATTCCCTTTCGTCAGCTAGTTTAGTGGGGGTCGTTGCTACCTTGGGTGCGATCAGTTTTCTACAATTCATCCTACGGCTAACTATGAAGTTCCCGACCCAGTTTGCGACCTTGACTATGTTCCGAATGTTGCGAGGGAACAGGAAGTGAACACTGCAATGTTAACTGCTTCTGGATTTGGCGGAATTCACTCGGCAGCGATTTTACGTAAGGTCAACTAAGGAATCAGGGTAGACGTAGGGAGGGCAAATTCTTATCCCAAGATTGCCACCAAACCAAGAAATCAAATTAGTAATACAAGTGCAAACATGAATAAAAAACGGGTGGTTGTTACGGGAATTGGAATTGTCAATCCATCGGGGATTGGTAAAGATGAGTTTTGGCAAAATATGACCGTAGGAAAATCGGCAATTAGTGAAATCGATCGCTTTGATACCACAAATTTTCCGACTAAAGTAGCGGGAGCAATTTCTGACTTTAAACCAGGGGACTTTATCCCCCGTCGTCTGGTGGTTAAAACCGATCGCCTTTACCACTATGCCCTCGCAGCTAGCGATTTAGCTTTAGCAGATGCCGACCTCGATCTAGAAAAAGAGGATTCTTATCGCGTTGGGGTTTGGTTTGGTAACAATGCTGGCGGTTGGGATATCTGCGAACGGGGTTTTAAAAGAGCTATATAACGATGGCGCAACTATGGGTGACTGGGAAGCCACGGCTTGGTTTCCCACTGCTGCTCAGGGTTACGTCACTATTCGCTACGGTATTCGAGGCTATAGTAAAAGCTTTGTTTGCGATCGCGCCAGCGGTGCTAGCGGTCTTTACTTTGGCGTAAGGTCAATTCAGCAAGGACACAACGATGTAGTGCTAACAGGTGGTTCAGAGGCTCCGATTACCCGCTTTGGGTATGGTTGGCCACTACGAAACTGGAGAAATTAGTGGTGCTAGTAATCCAGATACGGCATATCAGCCTTTTGATAAAGAGCGATCGGGGATTGTCTTAGGAGAAGGTAGCACCGTATTAGTTCTAGAGTCAGAGGAACACGCCCTAGCTCGTGGGGCAAAGATTTATGGCGAAGTTACTTCCAGTAGCATGACTACTGATACCGACCCGACAGAGGGAATTCACTTTAAGCGGGCGATGGATAAAGCCTTAAGCAATGCTGATTTATCTCCCTCAGATATCGATATAGTATTTGCCGAGGGTTGCGGAACCCAAACAGGCGATCGCATAGAGGCTGAAGTCATTAGCGCGGTATTTGAGTCAACTGCCCCTGATGTACCCGTTGCCGTACCCAAATCTTTATTCGGTCATCTTTATGGTGCTAGCTGTACCACTGAAGTCGCCTGTAGCCTAATGGCAATGGAGACGGGAGAATTACCCATTATGCAGTCAGTTAATCGCGATCAGACTGCAAGCTAAACTTTGTCACCCAGGCTCAATCTGGCTCAGTTTCACGCGCCTTGGCTGAATTCCCGCGCCCGTGAAGGAGTTAACGCATCCTTTATTATCAGCAAGTAGGAGCGGGCCGTTCGCCCCTACGACTTATCTACTTATTACCTGTGAGGTTAATTAATGATCGATCCGGATCAAGCTGTTCTTGTCGATTTGGGTTTTGAAGAAGAGGAACTTACCGACTCAGCATCAATTCGCCAAGACTTGCAGCTAGATTCTACCGAAACTGTCGATATTTCATTGGGACTAAAACGACGTTTGGGTATCAATATCAAGCTGGAATCCCGTAAAGATATGACCCTAGCCGAAGTCAGTGAAAAAATTGCTCAGGCTGTTGCCCAAATCTAGTTCCGAAGATAATAACTATGTTGAAACTCCAAAGCCAACACAACCTCAAACCGCGAACGCTGTTCAACCGAAATAGAAATATTGGCTTAAAAAATAAAAATAAAGGTCGCATAGTGAAGTTATCCACCTGTTGTTCGACAGCCTCAGAAAATCCCACTAAAAAAATGGAGATGGGAATTGGAATTGATATCGCTTCGGTGGATCGAATCACGCAGTTAATCGATCGCCACGATCGAGAAACCTTAAGCTTGTTGTTTACCTTGGGTGAGATTAATCGCAGTCAATTAGCTAGAAATCCTTATCAGCACTTTGCCGTCTGTTTTGCTACTAAAGAAGCAGTAGGTAAAGCTTTAGGCACGGGATTGGCAGGCATTGATTGGCACGAAATTGAAGCCATTGTTTCTGACTTTCAGTTGAGCATCAAGCTTTACGGCAAAGCCAAAATGCAGGCTACCAAACTAGGGTTTACCAATTGGGTTGCTAGCTGGTCAACCTGTAATGATTACGTGCTGGTTCATGTCATTGCTAGCTGAATATTTTTAGAAAAAAGCCATGAAATTATCTTACAAGGGACTGCCTAATATCTTTAATATTGCAGCTTACTTTCTCAAGTCCAATCTTTACCGAGAAAATGGTGAGAGAGTGGCATTCTACCACCAGGACGAAGTCTATAGCTATCGTAAAGTTAACGAAGAAGTTTGTCGTACAGCAGCTTTACTTTCTAAGTTTGGTTTAGAAGAGAGAACCGCATTGCGATTTTATTACCCGATAGCCCTGAGTTTGTCTTTGCTTTTTGGGGTGCAATTTGGATGGGTGCAATTCCCGTGCCGATTAACACCGCCTGTAATGTTGAAGATATTGAATATATTCTACAAGACTGTCGTGCTAAAGTTTTAATTACTAACCAAGAATGGCAATGCCAACTATCTTTAGATAATCAGAGTTTTTGCGTCAGGTTATTCTCACCGATGGCGAAAACCCATTCAAGCAGCAGTTGACTCAAGTAGATTGTGTACCTACCCCAGCCTGTACTTCTCCTGACGAACCTGCATTTTGGCTTTACACCTCTGGCAGTACAGGCAAACCCAAAGGAGTAGTCCACCTCCATCGCAGTATGGCGGTCTGCGCTGAAGAATATGCTCAAGCTACTATGGGACTGCATCAAGACGATATTATCTATTCGGTAGCAAAAATGCCCTTTGCCTACGGTTTGGGTAACACCCTGTATATGCCCATGGCGGTTGGAGCAGCTTCGGTTCTAACTGATGCTAATAACGTTTTTGATGATCATTGCCGATATCGAACGCTATCAGCCAACGGTGTTGTTTGCTATTCCTGCCATCTATTCTGGGATTTGGGCGGTTCAAGAATTACGCTCCTCTTGATGCTAGTTCCATAAGACTTTGTGTCTCAGCAGCCGAACAGCTCCCTAAAAGTGTCTGGCGTAAATGGCAAGATAGCTTTGGCTTAGAGATTTGTGAGGGCATTGGCACTAGTGAGTTTTTGCATATCTTCTTGTCCAATCGTTCGGGAGAATGTCGTCCTGGTAGCTGTGGTAAACCAGTTTCGGGTTATGACGTTCGCATCGTTGACGATCGCGGTTTTGACCTACCTCATGGTGAGATTGGCAATCTTCAGGTAGAGGGAAGTAGTCTAATGCTGCAATACTGGAATCGCCACCATGAAACGCGATCGGTAATTTACGGCAATACCATGCGGACTGGAGATAAATATCTCTGCGATGAAGATGGTTATTTCTTCTTTATGGGACGCAAGGATGACTTATTTAAAGTTAGCGGTCAATGGGTATCTCCCTTTGAAATTGAGGATACTCTACTACAGCACCAAGCAGTTTTAGAAGCAGCGATCGTTCCCGAATCTGATAACGGTCAAAATTTAACTCACGTGGTGGCATATATCAGTCTCAAATCTGATGTTGAAAAGTCTCAGGAGTTAAAAGATAATCTACGTAAATTTGTTCGGGCTAATTTACCTCACTTCAAAGCACCCAAAGCAATCCACTTTTTAGACCAGCTACCCCGCACTTCCACAGGCAAGATTCACCGTAAATCCTTGCTCAAAGCCCGTCAGCTAGTCGAATTAAATTAAGAATCCATTGTATATGGGCAAATTGCCTCACCGATTATGACTACAACACCAATTCCCAAGAAAAAACTAGTAATGGGTCCAGAGGACGTTGCAACTATTGAAGACCGAGGTGGCGAAATCCACGTTCTGATCTCTCCTACCAGCGTTGGCTCAACCAAAATGATTATGGGTACGGCTACCGTCCCAGTTGGCGGAAAGGTTTTACAACACGCCCATCCTCACAGTGAAGAATGCTTCTATGTGATGCGAGGTCAAGGAAAAATCGTCTTTGAAGATGGTGAAGTCCCCTTTCAATCAGGTCAAGCGGTACTAACTCCTCAAGGACAGCCACACTCGATTCATAACGTTGGCGATGAAGAAATTCTGGTGGTGTTTGCCTCTGGACCTCTAGCACCATCGCCTAAAGAAGGACACATTATTTTAGAACAAGAAGGAGACAGTTAAATGAAAAATATGATGAAAGAAGCCCCTGAAGTGGCTCAAAGCTTTTTCGACCTTGCTAAGTCAGCGCGGGAATATTCCACCCTGGGCATGAAAACTAACGAGTTGATTCTCTTAGGTATATTTGCTGCTCATCGAGGACTACGAGGGATTCAAACTCGACGTCCAACGAGCAATGGAAGAGGGAGCGACCAAAGAAGAAATTATTGCAGCTATTCTTTTAGCACTACCTATTGTCGGCATTACCGATACTAACTTAGCTCTTGATGAAGCGATGATCCACATTGAGGCATATATGCAAAAACAGGAGCAAACCGAAAGTGCAGCTAGTCGATCTTAGTGTCTTAGTTGAAAATTCGGTTTCCGAACCGATGAAAATAGAGGTAGATCGCTTGGATCATCATCGGGGGGCAAAAGAGTTCTGCGGTAAGGTAGAAGCACGTAACCAAGCCAAATCCGATCCTCGTCGCCTACAGGTAGAAGATTTTCCCGATCGCGCTTTTATCACCCTCGATACGGTAACGCTGCCGACACACATGGGTACTCATATCGATGCACCAATTCATTATGGTGTTCACAGTGAGGGTAAACCAGCCCGTAGCGTAGACGAACTACCTCTAGACTGGTTTTATCGCCCTGGGGTACGTTTAGATTTAACTCACAAAAAGGCGGGAGAATTTATTACCGTTGAGGATATCAAAACTGCTTTGGAGCAAACCCAGCACGAACTCAAACCCTTAGATATCGTTCTGCTGTGGACGGGGACAGATCGGCTTTGGGGTAAGCGGGAATATTTCTCCGATGCCCCAGGAATGAGCCGAGAGGCTACTGAATGGCTGGTAGATCGGGAGATTAAAGTAATCGGTATCGATACCTATGGATTCGATCGCCCTTTTGTCACCATGCTCGAAGACTTCTGGCAAACAGGCGATCGCAGTAACCTTTGGCCAGCACACTTTTACGGAAGGGAACGGGAATACATCCAAATCGAACGATTAGCAAACCTAGATAGCCTACCACCTACAGGCTTTCAAGTATCTTGTTTCCCCTTAAAAATTAAAGATTTAGACGCAAGCTGGGTAAGGGCTGTAGGGATAGTCGCCTGAAAGGATGAGGAGTAAATAGCGTTAGTTATCTTCCTTGTACCTTATGCACTAAAGCATTCCCTTTGGTTATGCTTGCGGTATCCTTTAGGACACGAAGCGAGAAAGGGGTACTCCCCGCATCTTCCTTTAGGGCCGCACCCCTGCACCCCCGCTCAGTTTCAGCCAACACATTAAATAGGAGTACACAATATAATGTCAGAATTATCAGGCTACACCCACAATACCATCGTAATTTTAAAAGACTTTGATACCGTTTTTGATTTAACAAACGATATTGAGCTTTGGCCTCAACTGTTTACCGAGTATAAAAAGGCTAAAGTATTAGAACGCGATGGTAACAAAGTAACATTTCAGCTTACTACTTTTCCTGAAGAGGAACACCCTTCCCGTACCTGGGTTTCTACTCGCATCATCGACAAACCAGGCAAAAAAGCCGAAGCACAACGAATCGAACAAGCCTTTCCTTTTAAGATGATGAAAATCTTCTGGACTTATGAGGAACTGCCTCAAAATGTCGGTACGGTAATGACCTGGGAACAGAGATTCGAGCCAGAAGAAGGTGCATGGCCAGTAACCAAAATCGAGTCTTTTCTCAATCGCAATACCAGAGTTCAGATGCAGGCAATTAAAGAAGCAGTCGAAGCCTGGACTGCTAAAGAACCTGCAATAGCAGCCGTTTAATTAGTAGGGGCGGGCCGTTCGCCCCTACTAATAACGATTAACGACTAACAACTAAATAACTAACAAAAATCATGTATTTACTAGCTGATAATTTACAGACCTATCACGAAGTTTTTGTTCCAGGAAAAACCGATCCTTTGATGCTGCTACGAAATGCGATCGCAGCGAATGTTTTTACTGACTATATGATGTACGAAGGAGAAAATGAAGTTCGCATCGTAGCAAATCCTTTAGCAGATGTGGCAGTAGGTGCTGACACCATTAAAAGCAGTTATTTAGGGGAAACTTATTCCCAAGCAGTTAACGATCCTCTCAAGCAGGTAGAATCAGTTTTAAGTCATTTACCTGTAGAAAACTGGACGGCTTATGGCTATGTAGGTTTTGATATTGCTCGGTTTTATTCGGCATATTCTAAAGCGATCGAGCAGCCCATGCTTTACTTTTTTGTGCCAGAAATTGAGCTACGAATTACTGACAAAGGTGTTCATGTTCGCAGCATTAATTCTCCGACTAAACTATTAGAAGCAATTTCAGCCGAAACCGAGCAGCCAAAATATGAAGCCACGCCTCCCACTGTAGAAGCAGGAGACAATCATGAATATGAATCGAGAGTTGGCGATCTAGTCTCGGCAATTCAGCGAGGCGATTTACACAAGGCAATTATTTCTCGTTCGGTAGAAGTCAAAGGGAATCTAGATGTTCTGGGTACTTATACTTTAGGAGCTGCTAGCAATAACGCTGCTCGTTCTTACTGCTTTAATTTGGGCGACGTGCGTTCGGTTGGTTTTAGTCCTGAAATTTTGATGGAGGTAAACGCCAGTGGGTTTGTAATTACCAATCCCTTAGCAGGAACTAGACACCGCGAAGCCGATCCCGCTAAAGATGCGCTGCTCCACAACGAACTATTTACCGATGCTAAAGAGGTCAAAGAACACGCCCTTTCAGTATGGCTAGCACAAGAAGAAGTATCTCAAGTATGTCAGCCAGAGACAGTCCAGGTATTTGACTTTATGGAAGTAAAGAAATATCGCACGGTTCAGCATCTTTCTTCTAGAGTTGGCGGACAGTTGAAAACCGATAAATCCTTGTGGGATGCCCTTAAAGTTCTGTTTCCTGGCATTACCGTGTCGGGAATCAATAAAAAATTAGCTCTGGAATGGATCGATCGCCTTGAAGATAAGCCCAGAGGACTTTATGCGGGGGGTATTGGTTGGGTAGACAGCGATGGTACAGCAGATTTGGCGATCGCCATTCGCTCGGCATATCAATATGGCGACAGTGTTTTCCTTAATGCTGGTGCGGGTATTGTTGGCGAATCTGTCCCCGAAAAGGAATACGTTGAGTCGGTCAATAAAATGAACACCATGCTGTCTAACATCGTGATGGAATCCTAGTTGGGCAGGGGTGCAGGAGCGGAGGAGCAAGGGTGCAGGGGAGAGAGATAATTACTTGCTACTCAATATTTCCTCATCCTTCATTCCTCATCTTTTATTCCTTATCTTTCATCCCTTCAATGTTATGTCAACCATAAAAGTTGCAGATTACAACGTCAATTATCAAGCTCCCCAAGGAATACCTAAATCCGATACCCTACCGATAATATTATTGGTACATGGTGCGGGAGGAAGTAGCCGTCATTGGCAGCCAATGTTGTCCCAGTTGAATGACGATCTCTATCCTATAGCGGTAGATTTACCAGGACACGGGGAGACATCGGGAACAGTTCCCAACTCAGTTGAAGCAGTTACCGAATTTCTAGACAATCTTTTGACGGCACTAAATATTAAACAGCCAATTTACTATGTCGGTCAATCTTTAGGTGGGTTAATTGGACTTCAGTTTGTCCTAAATTATCCTCAAAGAATAAGACGGCAGGTGTTAATGACAACGTCTGCCAATATTAAGCTTCATCCCGACTTTCTTAATTCAGCTTTAAGCGGTGAATGGGACTTAGCAACTTTGCGTCAAAGCTTTGCCGATGAAGTGCCAGAATTATTGAAAGAGTTGGTATTAAATGAATTTAAGCATACCCGTTTGAGTCCTGATGCCGATGACTTTATGGGTATTAACCAAATCGATCTTAGCGAAGCGATCGCCTCGATTGAGATTCCCACCCTAATCATCACTGCTGCTGATGACGTAATTATTTCTCCCCGTAAAGGAAAATTATTGTTCAAACAATTACCTAATGCTAGTCTGGTCAACATTTCTGGTGCTGGTCACTATTTACAGGTAGAAAAACCAACCGAGGTAGCTAGAGAGATTGAAGGCTTTTTGCTGGGTACACCTGTGAGAAGTAAGAAGTAGGGAGTAGGGAGTAGGGAATAAGCGTTGGATGCTCAATGATAAATGGTAAATGTTCAATGATAAATGATTTTAGACGCAGCTACGCCATTATTGGAACTGGTGCGATCGGCGGTTTTTATGGGGCTTGCTTACAGAAAGAGGGTTTTGACGTACATTTTCTTTTAAACAGCGATTATCAGCACGTTTGCCAGCATGGATTGATTATTGAGTCTCCTGATGGAGATTTTACTCTACCTTCAGTTCGGGCTTACCACGATGCAAACCAGATGCCCCGTTGCGATGTAATTATTGTGGCACTAAAAACTACTAATAATTATCTTCTGCCTCAAATTCTCCCCCAGGTTCTTAAAGATGATGGTGTGGTAGTAGTGCTGCAAAATGGTTGGGGTATGGAGACAGAAATCGCCACCATTGTCGGTGAAGAGCGTGTAATAGGAGGCATTTGTTTTACCTTTAACTATAAGGTAGGAGCGGGTCATATTCGCCATCTCGACTATGGTTTAATTACCCTGGCTGATTATGCCGATGGCTATGCTGCTGCGGGGATAACTACTAGATTATGTCAGCTAGCAGCAGATCTCAGCAGTGCAAACATCATGATTCAACTTCATGAAGACTTGTTTTTAGCCCGTTGGCAAAAGTTAATTTGTAATATTCCTTTTAATGGGCTTTCAGTAATTTTGGATTCTGCTATCGAGGAACTAATTGCCAATGCTGATGTTCTTACTTCTATCGAACAGTTAATGACAGAAATAATTACAGCAGCTTCGGCTTATGGTCGTTATATTCCCGATCTCTATATTCAAAAGCGTCTCCAACAAACCGCTACGATGAAGCACTATCAAACCAGCATGAAGGTTGACTACGATCTGGGGCGATCGCTGGAAGTAGAGGCAATTTTTGGCAATCCTTTGCGTAAAGCTTGGCAAGCTGGCGTACAAATGCCCCAGGTATCAATGCTTTACCGACAGCTAAAGTTTTTTGATGCCCAGAATCAAAATCGCCTTACTCAAACAATTTTAGTTAATTAGCGATTGGGTTTGTCAGTCCCATAAATAAACCAATAACTAACAACCAATAATTTGTTTCAAGACACAGGGTATAAGCTTGCTCAATCATAAATTATCTGAATCTAAATCTGATTCCAATTTATGAATAGCTGCTACTACTATCGCACTAACGACTAACTACTGTAAGGGCGAACGGTCGTTCGCTCCAACCAACAATGACTAACAAACTATTAGAATTAGCACAAGAAAAAGAATATCAGCAAGTTTTGGATAATGTTGAGGATTATCCTTTGACGACAGTTACCGAGGTAGCAGATTTTCTCAGGGAAGAAGATATTTATCAAGTAGCGATGTCTTTGTATCGCTATCTACTCAGACAAAAAGAAGTTTCTGACTATCATTATGGAATCGGTCAGTGTCACGGCAAAATCTACAATTATAACCTTGCTCTATGGCATTTGGAAAAGGCTTTTACCCTAGAACCCAACCGTTCTGGAGCAAATTATTATGCTTATACCCTCGAAAGAAATTTCCAGATGGAAAGAGCCGAAACATGGTATCAAAAAGCCTTAAAAAGCGGATATGACCAAGATCTTTGGACTCTCTCACACTATGCCTATTTTCTAGAAAAAAACAACCAGAAAGATTTAGCTATTAGCTACTATAAAAAGGTTCTAGATATTAATCCAGCTTATACCTGGGCGATTAAACGCTATGCACTTTTTTTACTCAGTGAAGGGCGATCGCAAGAGTCTTTAAAACTAATTCAAAAGGCACTCCAAGACTTTCCTAAAAGTCCCTTTGTCAAGCTCAACTATTTGGAATATCTAATTATTCGGGGAACGGATAATGAATACGAAGCATATTTGGCAAGTCTAAATTATGATAATGCACCGTTTCCTTTTCAAGTGCTAGTAGACTTATTTGACTATTTTTGGCGATATCTGCTGAGAGGCAAATCCAATGTGGAAAAAGCTCAGGCTTTTGAGGAAAAGGCTAGTCAACTCAAAGACAGTATTCACCGAGACTTTGACGATCTCAATCAAATTTTAATTAATAATAACGGCGATATTAATGAATGGAAGCGATTAGTTGCATTTTTGCTCCTGTAGAGTCGAACCGCCCCTACGATAGATCGATTAACCAATTGGATAAAACTTTTGAAGCCTATACAAATCGAAAAAAAACTGCCGATTTTGCGTGCCTTTTATTATCGAAATTATCGTCTTTACTTTTTAGGGCAGGGAATTTCGCAGATTGGTAACTGGAGTACCCTGTTGGCTACTAGCTGGCTGGTTTATCAATTAACCGATTCGGCTTTTTTGTTAGGTGTAGTCGGATTTGCCAGTCGCATCCCCTCTCTATTTCTTTCCCCCATTGCTGGAGTAATTGCCGATTCGCGGTTCCCGTCAGCACATTATAATAGTTACGCAAATTTTGTCGATGGTGCAGTCTTTGATGCTAGCTGCACTGGCTTTAACAAACATAATCAATGTTTGGCAGATTATTGCCCTCGGACTGTTTCAGGGTACGGTCAATGCTTTATATATGCCGACGCTACAGGCTTTTGTCAAAGAAATTATCGAACAGCCAGAAGATTTGGGTAATGCGATCGCTCTTAACTCTTCTTTGATTAGTAGTGCGAGGTTAATTGGTCCTGCTGTGGCTGGTTTTTTAGTGGCTAGCGTTGGTGCGGGAGTTTGCTTTCTACTCGATGGCATCAGCTATCTAGCAGTAATTGCAGCTTTTTTAGCGATGAAAGTGCCTCCCACCAAGATCGACAAAAGTACCACCTCAATTATTCACAGGCTAAAAGAAGGATTTGATTATGCTTTTGATAATTCGGCAATTCGTGCCATGCTGCTATTGCTATCTTTGCTAGGATTTGTCGGCTTACCCTATGTAATCTTAACGCCTATCTTTGCTGCCGATATTCTTCAAGGTGGAGCGGAAACACTAGGACTGTTGATGGGTGCTTCAGCTTTGGGGGCTTTGATTGCCAGTGTTTATCTCAGCTCTAGGTCAAATATATTTGGTTTAGAAAAAGCGATCGCGATCGCACCTGTTTTATTGGGAACTGGTTTTATTATCTTTTCTCTATCTAACGTTTTAGTATTATCTCTGCCGATTATGGTGCTAATCGGCTTTAGCGTAATTTTGCAGTTAGCTTCTACCAATACGGTGTTACAAACCATAGTTGATGATGACAAAAGGGGCAGATTGATGAGTCTTGTTTCAATGGCGTTTATGGGAGTAGTTCCCTTTGGTAATCTATTTTCTGGTTGGTTAGCCAGTCAGATTGGCGTGACTAACGCCTTTATTTTCAATGGTTTAGTCTGCATGGGAGGTGGGCTAATTTTCATCCGACAGCTTAAAACTATACAGCGAGTGTTAAATTCGTAAGTCATACGTAATAAATATACCCTCTGCTCCCCTGCCCCCTAGCTCCTCCGCTTCCTTTCACCATCTATCTACCGCAAATTCGCTACATCATCATTCGCTAAATCGCTAATAGCTCGCTGTAATTCAGCGAAGGATTGATTGTATTCAACGACCGCATTGAGTAAATTGCCACGGGCGGTAGTTAGCTCTGTTTGAGCGTCAATTACTTCAGTTTGCGTACCCGCACCAGCTTGAAATCTTAACCTTGCTAACCGCAGACTTTCTTCAGAGAGTCCAACAGCTTGAGTGGCAGTATCGATGTTTTTCTGGTTGGCATTGAGAGTATAATAAGCGTCTTCTACTTCAAAACGAATTGTATCTCGTTGATTGGCAAATTCCGCTTCATCAATCTGAGTATCTGTTTCTGCCTGTCTGGCTCTAGCTTTTGCTGCACCACCATCAAAAAATATCCAATCCACGCTTGCACCAATTGAATAGCCGTCGTCAATATCTGAACCGTCATCTAGTTCTTCATTAAGATCGTAGCTAGCTACTAAACTGACTTGAGGTCGATTTTCGGCTTGAGCAATCTGACGCTGTTTGATGTTGATTTCTCTTTCTAAGGCAAACTGTTCTAATTCAGCACGATTATCGTATGCCATGATAATACTTTCGGGCAAAGAACTTTCCCATATACCAGCAAGTTCAATTTCGCCTTTGGTTTCTAGCTCGACTTTTTGTCCTATATTCAGGGTGTCGGCTAACTGTCTTCGGGCAATGTCTTGATTAGCCTTTTCGATGTTTAATCTTTGTTCTGCCTGAGCTAATTCAACCTTTGCCTGTAAAACCTCAAATTCTGTACCAGTTCCTGCTCTTTCAAGAAGTTCTGCATCTTTTAGGGTTTGAGTTGCATCTTCTACAGCAGCCTGTTCGATTTCTACCTGAGCTTCTGCACCCTGTAAACTGTAGTAGTCTGTTGCCACCTGCAAACTTGTTTCGACCATAGTCTGCTCTAAAGCTAACTGGTTTAAACTGACTTGTTTCTCAGCACTACTAATACTTGCTCCCCTAGCTCCACCATCATAAAGATTGTAGCTAAAAGACAAGGAGCTATCAAATGTATTCGTTGTAGCGGAAATATTATCTGAAAATTCTGTTGATGCACCAGTTGATTGACTATCTGTACCCCCTATCTCTACATCTCCACCTGCCCCTGCTGCTTGTCGATTATCAAAGCCCAATGATGAACTCAGGCTAGGATATAATGCTGCTTTAGCTTCCTGTAGTTCTTCTAACGAACGGTTAATATTTAATCGAGATATTTCTACCTCCCGATTATTAGTTAAAGCTACTGAAATAGATTCTTCTAAAGTAACAGGCTGCTGCAAATCAATAGTTACTTGCTCGGGTAAGTTCGGAAGTACTAAAGAATTGGCTCTGTTACTAAATGTGTCTAGTCTTAATATCGAAGGTAGACTAGGCTCTGAAGTTGGTCGAGCTTCGGGAGATATGGGGGTTAATTGAGATAGCTTGTTTTGTAACGGTAAAAAATCCCACTCAGAAGCGGTTAAAAACAAGGTTGGTTTTTGAATGTCGATCGCCATTGACTGAGGTAGAGACCCCATTGCCAAAGTAACTCTCGGTCTTTTCGGCTGTGACTTAAAACGCTTTATCGGATTGCGATCGCTATCAACTGGCGATTCTTGTGCATTAGCCGAATTATTATTACCGAAAAAGATAGCTATACCCGCACCAATAGCCCAGGAAAATCTCTGAATAATGTTCATTATTTTATGTTTTCAATATAGTTTCAATAATTAATCGCAAGCCGTTAAACGCCCATCTTCCAGGTTTAGTCGGCGATCGGCAAAATCAAAAATGCGAACGTCATGGGTGACTAGCACCACAGTACAGCTTTGCTTTTGGGCTAAATGCTGCATGAGCTTAATCACCTCCAAACCCGATTTTTTATCTAAAGAGGCGGTAGGTTCATCAGCCAGAACAATTTTGGGATGTGCCACCAAAGCACGAGCGATCGCTACTCGCTGCTGTTGACCAATGGAAAGCTTATTAGGATGCTTGTCAATAAAGTCGCCCAAACCAACGGCAGTTAAAAGCTGCTCGGCTCGTTCGAGTCCTTCACTGCGAGAGATATCTGAATGTAGACCTAATGCCATCTGTACGTTTTGTTTGGCAGTTAGAGAATTGAGCAGATTATGACCCTGAAAAATATAGCCAATATTGCGTCGCAAATTTCTGAGCTTACTTGAGGATGCCCCATTTAGTTCTTGTCCCAAAACTGCCAGATTGCCAGACTGGAGCGATCGCAGTCCGCCAATCAAAGTAAGTAAGGTGGTTTTACCCGATCCAGAAGGACCCGTCAAAAATACCACTTCTCCTGGGTTAATCTGGGCATCAATATCAAATAGAATCTGCTTGCGTAGATTGCCCTTGCCATGAAAATAATTAAGCTTATCGATTGCCACAACTGTATTTGGTTGCATAATTTTAAAAGATATCGGCAGGATCGGCAGATTGAGTTTTACGCATGGCAATTATGCCTGAGATCGCACACATTAAAATGGTCAGGGTAAAAACCATTAAACCTCGTTCCCAGGTCATTACCAAAGGCAGCCCCGAACCTTCTTTTGCGTTTTTATAAAGACCTAAACACAAAGCAAACCCAGGAATAAATCCTAAAATTGACAGCAAAATCGCTTCTTGGAATACGAGTTTAGATAAAAATGTGTTGCTGTAGCCCATGGCTTTAAGGGTGGCGTATTCTGCCATCTGATCGGTGACATCGGCATAGAGAATTTGATAAACAATGACCGTCCCAACTACAAACCCCATTATTGTTCCTAACGTAAAAATAAAGCCAATAGCGGTGCTGTCTCGCCAGTAACCTTTCTCGAAGTCGATAAACTCGGCTTTAGATAAGACTTGAATATCGTTGGGCAAGCTGCGCTTTAATTCTCGTATATTTTTAGCCACGGATGCACCTGGTTTAAGAGCGATCGCACCTATGTCAATCAAACCGTTTGCTCTTTGTGGATCGAACAGACGAATAAAGTTTAGATCGCTAGTAACTACCGTACCATCAGAACCAAAAGATGCCCCTAAAGTAAACAAGCCCTTGACCGTAACTCGGCGATCTTCAAGTTCTACGGTAACTTTCGGCTTTTGGCTTAACAATCCACCTATATCGCCAAATTCTGGTCAGAAGCGCGATCGAATAAAACTACGTCAGATTCCCTTAATGAAGTTGCATTTTGCTTAACTTCAGGTATATCTAAAACATTATCTTCGGGGTCAATACCAATCACCATCAGGCTACGGGTTTTTCTCGTTTGGGGATTTTTCCACGAACCATAACCGATATAAAGCGAACCAACGGACTCCACGTCTGGTAGACCCAGAGATTGATATAGGCGTTTTTGAGAAAATTCTTTTAACTCAACCAACGACAAAGACTGAGAACCTAATAAAAATATATCTCCCTTCAATCGCTGATGGATTCTCACCGCACTATCAAATAGAGCATCGCGAAACCCTAACTGCATCAACATCAAAATTACCGCAAAGGCAATACCCGCTAATGCCACAAGCAAACGGGTTTTCTCTCTTGTTAACTGCAACCATGCCAAAGGGGGAATTAAACCAAACATTTATAAAAACTCTGCTTAAAAGTTAAAGTGAATTAAGAGCGGAGGGAAACTGTATTCGGGATAATTTCCACGTCAACCTGCAAATTAATCAAATCGGCGACTAAAGAACTATCTGTTTCGTTGAGGCGAATTTTTACTTCGATTATTCTCGAATCTGTATCTGCTGCTGGGTCGTTATCCAAAACGTCATTTTTTTTAATTTGCGAACTGATTCGCTCTACCGTACCTTTAATTTCTCTGGGTAAACTAGGGTCGCTAATTACCGCTTGTTGACCCAGTTCAATTTTATTGATATCACTTTCATAGATTTCTGCAACCACATACATTTGTTCGATATTCCCCAGCTGCAGAATGCCATTTTCATCGATAGTTTCTCCAGAATAAGCTGCAACATCTAAAACTTTACCCGATCGCGGAGCGCGGATTATAGTCCGTTCTAAACTTGCTTCTGCCAGTTCCAAATTACTCTGCGACGACTCGATTTCGACTTCACTTTGAGTCCGCGCTAATTCAGCTTCGGCAGATTTCAATTGCGCTCGAGCATTTCCCAAATCCCTGCTGCGGGTTTCCGTAAACTGCGCCAACTGTGCTTGGGCATTTTCTAATTCAGCTTTTTTACTAAAGTAGTTAGCTGCCTTTTCATCGAGGACTTCATCCGAAACTGCTCCTTCTTTCACCAAAAACTGATTGCGCTCATAATCTTTTTTGGCAGTATTTGACTCGGCAGTTAATTGTCTGACTGTAGCTTTTTGAGCGTCAACTTCAAATGATTGGGGTGTTTCAATCTGCTCGATGCGAGTTCTCGCCTCTTCAATTTGAGCCTCGCTATATTTGGTCGTGCTGTCATAACGCATCCGAGCCTCGGCTAACCGACTGGCAGCCAAATTTTTCTCTGCCAGCTTTTCGCCATGATCTTCTAAATACGCTAGTATTTCTCCCTTTTCGACCTGTTGTCCTTCATCGACTAATAATTCACTAATTCGACTACCATTACTTCCACTAACCGTAATAACTTCACCCTTTGGTTCGACACGACCCAAAGAAGTTACATTTCTTACAACTGGAGCTGCTTCGGGAGCTACATCGGCGACAGCAGCAACCTTGGCAGGATTGGTTTGAAGCCGCCATAAATATAGCGCGCCTAAACCTGGAATTAAAGAAGCTAGAGCAGCTAGTGAAACTACTACACGACCTCTATTTAATGTTCGTTCTGACATATTATAAAAATTGCTTCGTTTGACAGAATGTTCGCAATGTCTGCTTTCGCTAAGGCACGAGTTGATAGATACAGTCCGTCCATAGCTAAGATGGGAAATAAAAAATCTTCACTGAAAGATAAATCTTTGTCGGTTTGAGGGATAAATTATTTCAAGTTTAAGTATGACATTTAAACGCTGAAACCGAGACGGGAAAAGGTTTCAAAACTGCGCGACTTTTGTGTATTTTGTGTTTATTCCCAATCATTCCTTATTTTTACTTCCCCCGATGTTTTTGTTTCTTCTTCTGTTTCGCCACTTCCCGTTTATAGTTACGTTGGGCATTACGTTGGGCTTTAGAAGACATCTGACGCTCTTTTTTGTTTTCTTCTTGTTGAAGTCGCATTACTTCTCGCGATTGATTAGTGATACCCGATCGCTCTTTTTCTTTTCTAATTTGGCGTTGTAGGCGTTTGGGATTGACGCATCGTTTTTTGGCAGCATCAATGGGTAAACCCACCGTCATGCGGTCGATTAAAATCTTATACTCGTAGCTAAGGATAAACTCATAGACATTTTTGGAACTGGGTTCTGAACCAAACACATGACGGGTTGCATATAATAAGCCGTCTCGTTCTGATTCGAGTAAAGCAATCCAAAAAGGTGATTCAAATAAAATTGAAAGTTTCATCTCTGGGACTTCAAATCTTCTCGGCAACCATTGCTGTAGACACTTTTACTGCTAGTAAGGTGATTGCCATTTGTAAAAGCAAAATACTGCCTAAAATATATATGTTGCTCAATCCCGCAACTTTGATTAAGGGTTGACTGAGAATAGGAGAAAGAAATTGACCCAAGAAAATAAAGGTAGTCAATCCTCCTAAAGCACGACCACGCAAGTAGCCAGGCACGATAGTCGCCAGCCAGTTACTAAAGTTGGGCATACTCAGACCAAACCCCAACCCGCTAACAATTAAACCAATTAAAACTATTTGATAGCTGTTTCCTATACCGATAATAAATTGACCGATCGCCGTTAATATAAAGGCAATAATGATAATACTATTAAAATCAAAACGTTTTTTAATCGCACCGTAACGCGAAGAGGCTACTGCACCTGCCAAAGTAGATACAGCGATCGCGATACCGCTTTGAGCAGCACTAGCGTTACTAATATCTTTGAGATAAAAAGCTAGCTGTACAAAAATCAAATAATAGACAATCATATATGCCATTGCTAAACCATAGATAATCCCCATAGACTCTTTTGGCAGTCTGGGAAGGGTGAGATCGTGTTTGGCACCTCTTATTGGTTCAATTTCGGGTTCGTATAGGGCGATCGCAATCAAGACTAAAACTACTAAAGAAAACAAATAAATTAAAAAAGGAAAACGCCAGTTAAAATCGGCACTTATACCCCCAATAGCAGCAAATACCATCCCCCCAAAACCCATAGCAGCAGCTTGCGTACCCATAAAGCTAGCTCGCTTTTGACCCTGGTAGTAATCGGTAATAATCGTCATTACCCCCGTCATCGTTCCCGCTACTGAGAGTCCGAGCAAAGCGCGACTGAATATAATTGCCCAAAGAGAATCAAGGAAAAAACCCGCACTACCAGCAAAAGCATATAGTAGAGTTGAGACAATTAATAGCCGTTTGCGCCCAATACGGTTAATAAATATGCCGACTATCGAACCGCCAAGGGCAATAAATAAGGCAGGAATGGTCAAGTCTAGTTTGACTAAATATTCTACGTTATCAACATCGGCAAAATGCTCCTGCATGGCTGGTAAGGAAGGAGCTATGATCGCTCCCGCCATTACAGTGAGGGTGCTGGTTAATAATAAGGTGGCTTTTATCAAAAATGAATCAGGATTGTGTCGCTTCATTGATTTTGATGGTGGGGCAAATGGATTAAAAGTAGTTATAGACAAGGCATATCTTGCCTATACGGTCGATGCCAGATGATTGATTCTACCTTTGAATCACCAGCTAGAAGTATGGGTTGTGGATAACTAAAGTCTAAAAAAAGTTTATAGTTGCCAAAAAAAAGAAAAAGGCTCTAACAATTGTTAGCAAAGCCTTTTCCCAATTACTGAAGAAACAAAATTATTTTTGTTCAAAATCTGTTAAACAAAATCAGAAATGTCGATCGCCTGAGCATCTATTTCATACAGAGAAGCCAGCACATCTCCCGTAGACAATAGGCTAATTTCAGTATTGCCATCATGCTGTGAGATCTCTAAATGATCGAACTCTAGATGACTACTCAAAGAGAATAAATCTACTCCATCAGTGTAATCAAGAATTTGGTCTGTACCCTGACCTGACTCTAGCTTAAATATGTCGGCATCATCACCACCTACTAAGGTGTCATGACCTTCTCCACCTGTGAGTATGTCATATCCTTCACCGCCTCGCAGAATATCGTTTCCCGTCCCGCCAGCTAAAGTATCATTATCCAAACCTCCTACGATTAGGTCGTTTCCAGCATAACCATCAATATAGTTACTACTAATATCGCCATACAGGCGATCGTTATCATGGCTGGGTTGGAAAATCGGATCGGCACGGAAAACGGCTGAAGTACCATCTTCAAATTGGGCTTGAAAAGCAATTTGACCTGAATCGTTGAGTCCATCTTGGACAATTACCAATTCTTGAACTATTGAACCTGCAAGTTCATCACCTACAGAAACAATGCGATTACTGTCTAATTCTGATGCCACATAGATACCTGCGCTGCCATCATCCAATTCTGCATAAAATGCTACTTCTCCATTGTTGTTTAGGGCAGGTTCGGAATTAAAAAAGTTGAAATCTCCGCTGTCGTCTACTAGTAACTCCGTCTCTCCATAGCCATTGATATAGATACCGCGACTACCATCATCACGCTGGGCTAAAAATGCCGTTGTTCCTTCGTCGTTGAGATCGGGATTGCTAAATAAATCGAATTCCCCTTCACTGTTGGCAACTTCAGTAATTGTCTCACTATCGCCAACAAAAATACCTTGTCCTCCTGCATCCAAACCCGCATTAAATGCTACGCGATCGCTCTCGTTAATAGAGGGTGAGATATCTAACGACGTTATCGGTCCATCACCTCCAATAGTATCTAAGCTGACATTAAAGCTACTAAACATACCGTCAGTCGAGGCAATTTCGGCGATCTCCCCGTCGCTTAAAGTAGAGATTGTGCTTGAAACTGGGAAATCTACTGGTATCTCTAATAAATTTCCTGCAACATAAACAACAGTACCGCGATTATTTGAATTAGCACCAGCAAAAGCATTAAATGGTTCGGTACTTTCAATCAAGGTGTATGCTTCTTGTTCTCCGTTGCCAACTTGAATTGAAGTTCGATCTAACTGTATTATCGGTGCGCCATTCTCATCAAAAATCGGCACGCCATTTTCATCAAGAACAATGCTAGTTTCGTTTTGAATAAAAGTAACCTGTCCCCAATCATTGATTGATGGATCGAAAACAGGTTGGAATGCTCCTGTGGTCAGGAAAGCTTCGCTATTATCAACAATAGTTCTGCTCCAAAAATTGTCTTGAAAGCTATTGGCATAAAAAATGCCCAAAGGAGGCAAGTCGGGAGCTAAGAATCCTTCAAAAGCGACATCGCCTCTCTCATTGATTGCAGCATTGGTAAAAGAAGCATAAGGAGGTGTAATAGTGCTAGATATTTGTGTAAAAGTAAGCTCACTCATAATGAATAGAGATAGAGGTAATAAAAATGATTAGGAAGTATATCTATCTAGCCGTATAAAGATCGGCGTTAATCTCGATTAAGCTAGTTGAAATATAGACCAAAACAGATGCTTTTTTTAGGCAAATAATTAAATTTTAACGACATTTTTTTTAAGTTTTCATTGCTTAGTATTATGTGCTGTATATATTTAAGAGTTGTCTAAATATAGCTTAGTTGCGATTTCAACTGAATATTGGCATATTTATCTATTTCTAATCAAGCAGTTATAATGAGATTTACACAAACTTTATGTGAATCATAATTACTTTATTCTACCTATACAAAAAATTTACAATATTAGCTGCTTTATTAAAATTTCAAGCATATATTTCAACGGTTCTATAAGTCTTAAATAAAGTAATTAATTTTAGATTATGCAATGTAAATACTTTTTTTAAATGTGTAGGTTGCTACATTTGAATCAATACATTCAACATAACTAAGACAAAACACATTAATATCTTCTGCTTTATTTGCACCCATGCTCTGACAAATAGATGCTAGATTTTGAACCACCGTGTTTAGTTAAGGTTTTAATCGAACCCAAACCAGGCTGGAAGCTAATTGCAAATGACTACTTTGTTCCCCTATCAAAAAACAAAACCAGAATATTTGTCTTTGAGTGTCGCGACTGGCTAGTCTGGAATCCTTTAGTTACCTTTGGACTCAAAAAGAAAGCCAGCAAGATTTTAGAAGAAGATTTTCCCATTCTAATGCTGCAACAGGAATGGCACGAAAAAGGTTATGGAGACTGGAAATGCACCGTAAAGGCAGATCTGCTTTCTCTACGCTATCGTCAGTGGTACGACGGTAAGGAAAGAGAATGTGCCGAGACTACTACTAAGGCTGCTGCACACTCTAATGGAGTCAAGCAGGACGAACAACCTCAAACAGAAGAATTGCTCCAATCTGTGACTTAAGAATAGTGACTTAAGAATATTTTTGCTAGATCTTTCCCAGGTTATTAAGAGCGATCGCTTTGCTTTGAAGATTCGAGAGGAAGCGAGTCGCTCATTTGAGACGCCCTATAAGTAATGGTTGGTTCTCTAATAGTCTGCTGCTTTGAGATTTTGGTGGGGGAACTTCGCGGTTTTGCAACCAGGCAAACAAGCCAGCAGTACTAACCAGAATTAAAGTAACGATTCCCACCACTTGAAGCATAATGCTATAACGCATATTTTCTAGCTAAACTAGCTTAAAATGTTCCATGTGAACGTTCGTAATGGGTACTTCCAGCTTATGTAAGGCAATTTCAACCGCATTCATCATCACAGGAGCAGCACAGATGAAATATTGGCGACTGCCTCGCTGTAGAGGAATGTATTTTTCCAAGAGTTCGCGATCGATGTAGCCTGTTTCTCCCTGCCAATTCTCTAGCGGTTCTTTGAGAACATGAACAATAGTCAAATCTATCTGACCTTTTAGCTCATTTAATTTCTCGCGAAAAGTTACATCTGACCAAGTTTTGCTGGCATAAATCAAAAGAAAAGGTCTGTCATCCCGACGTTCGGCAGCAGTAGCCAGCATACTCATCATTGGTGTAATACCAATCCCGCCAGCGATTAAAATAAATCCCGCTGAGTCTTGATAGCGATCTGTAGTAAATACCCCATAAGGTCCATCAAGATAAGCTTTAGTACCTGGTTTAACATTTTTAATGTGCTTGGTAAAATCTCCTAAAGCCTTGATGCTAAACTCCAAGCGTTCGGATTTTAGCGCATTAGAAGACATCGAAAAAGGATGTTCGCGCATTCGGAAGGGCGAAATATCGAGGGTAATCCAGGCAAATTGTCCAGGCTCAAAGTTCATCCCTTCATGCCCTCGCGCTCGCAATGCTAACGTCCAGACATTGCCCCGTTGCGGAATGACTTCTTCAACTAAATAAGGTTTTTTGAGGGTGAACCACGGTTTAATAACGCGAACATAAATCAACAGCCATAGGGCAAACAGAGCGATCCCATCCCATAAAATATTTTTCCAAAACAAACTTAGGTAGTAGCCTACTCCGATAGCATGAGCTAATCCTGAAGTGACGACCGTAATTGCTAGGATACTGTGGAAAATGCGCCAAGATTCGTAGGGAATTTTTAACGGTTTGCGCCAGATTGAAATAACTACCAGTAAAATTATTGCCGTAGTCGATGCCAGAGCAAATTTTGCCCGCCAGGGAGCTTCAAGTATATTTAATAGTTGCCAAGTTTCTGGTTCGATGAGGAATAAAATTAAAGGATGAATCAGAATTAAACCAAACGCAACCATTGATATATAGCGGTGAAACTGGAGAATAATATCTACTCCATAAGAAGCTTCGACGCAACTAATTCTGGCTGTCAAAGCGAATTGGAGTGCCATCATTGCCAGCCCAATAAAACCTAAAGCAACTGAAAACTCAGTCCAAAATCCTCTTCCTTCTGGTGGAGAATAAAACAGCAACACTAATAAAGGCAATAAAGTAATTAGAAGGTATACACCTATCCAGGAAGCTGCTATCGCCACGGGGTTTTTCATTAACATACGCTGCATTTTAAAACTTCCTGCTCATTGTTTCAGGCTCAGAATAATTGGGAATATTTATTAAACTCCGAGCGGTCGATCGCATTTACTCGTTCTCCCTGCTATACCTGGACAACGCACGGCAATCATAAAGCTGTTAAATTTACTTTCAGTTCTTCTTGTACTTTAGAAGGCTCGTAAACTGGTGCAATTTTGCTTTTCTCAGGAGTTATTTGCCAGTCATAGTTACGTAGCAGTAAAGACATAAAGATCTTCATTTCCATTTGGGCAAACTGATAACCCAAGCAAACATGAGGACCACTGCCAAAACCTACTAGGGCAAAGGGATGCTGTTTATCTTCTTCACGGGGAGGGGCAAAGCGATCTGGGTCAAAGCGATCGGGTTCGGCATATAATTCTGGCAGTCGGTGAGTCAGCATCGGCGAGACATCCACCATCCAGCCAGCAGGAATACGATAGCCATCATACTCAATATCTTTAAGCACTCCGCGAGACATATTCTGAACGGGGGGATAGAGTCTTTCTACTTCTTTGAGTGCATAGCCGAGTTCGGTCATCTGTCTTAGATGAGATAGTTCTAAAGGTTTATCCCCGACAACTTCAGCTTGTTCGGCTTGTAAACGTTCTTTCCATTCTGGATTGGCATCTAATTCAAATAGTAGCCAGGAAATCAACGCTGCTGGATTTTCATGTCCTGCAAACAAAACCATTAATAGCTGGTCGATAATTTCCGTATCGTTTAAGGAGTCCCCTTCTGTGGTGATAGATGCCAGGAATAGCCCCAAAAAGTCTTTGGACTCGCCCAAATCGCCATTTTTACGCCGTGTATCAATCTTTTGCTGCAAAAAAGCCTTAAGCTTACGACGCGCTCCCTGAGAACGTCCATAAAGCGTAAAAGGTAAATCGATATGTATTCTTGCTCTACGTCCGACTAACATAGTCAGAAAATGCTTGAGTGCTTCGCCAAACTCCTCTGGGGTTTCTATACCTAAAATAAGGCGTAGTGCCACCGTCAAGGAGAATTCTGTAAAACTATCGATCGCAGGTAGAGTTCCCTCAGCAGCTTTTTCTGGCAGAAAATCAGCAGTAATTTCTTGTATAGTGGCAAAATAATTATCGAGTGCCTGTCCGTGCATTGCAGGGTGCATCAGTTTGCGAGTGGCTTTGTGTTGTTTGCCATCCTGTAGCAGCAATCCCGTACCAAAAATTGGCTTAAGAAATACCCAACCTTGCCCTGCTGATAAATGATCTGCTTTGTCTTTTAAAACCAGGCGATTAGCTTCTGGACCAACTAAAAAAGCAAACTTTTTACCAAATATGCGCGATTTGAAAACTGAGCCGTGACGCTGAAAACGTTTACGATAAAATATCTCCTCGCCCGAAAAGAGTTCTTCTGTCTCGCCTTTAGAACCACCAAAACTTCCTGGCATTGATTCGGCGGATTTAAGCTGCGATCTCTGTTGTAATACCATTTATTTATTACTTATTATTTATTATTTATTACTTAAACAGGTACAGCCTCAATAATGCTGTTAGCAGTTTGGGTAGGAATAATTCTGTTAATCTCAAAACCTGCCTTAGTTAGCAAATCCCGATATTCGTCTTCTTTACGTTCGCGCCCTCCAGGGGTTGTCAGCAGAGATTCTAAATCGATTAATTTACCAACAAACGGCTCGTTACCCTCTGGCATAATCATCTCAACTAACAAAAGCTTGCCCGTTTCTTTCATGCCCTGGCGACAGTTTTGCAGAATCTGAATCGCCTGTTCGTCATCCCAATTATGGATGACAAACATTAAAATATAAGTATCACCGCCACTGGGGGCTGTTTTGACACATTCTCCTGCAACTAGTTCACAGCGATCGCTCAACCCCGCTTGTTCAATTGCTGGTTTGGCAGCAGCGATCGCACTGGCAAAATCAAATAATATTCCCTGCATCTGAGGGTGGGCTTTAAGCAGGGGAATAATTGTACTTCCTGCCCCCGCAAAGATACCTAATTCCACTACAGTATTAGTATCGGAAAAATCGTAGTTAGCCAGCAGAGAATTAGATGCGCGACTAGAAATACTGACTTTAGAATCACTGGCTATTTTCGCCATTTCAGGATCGAGGTAAAAGTCAAACAATCCCTGTCCAAAAAGATGGTCAAATGCTGGTTTTCCAGTTTTAATACTGTAGGGCAATTCTCCCCAAGTCTCCCAATGCCAGTCTTGTCCCAGGAATTTAATTGCATCGCGGAGAGAACCAGGGGTATCACCACATAAAAACTCCGCAGGAGACGTTAATTGGAATTTACCGTCATCGTCTTCGGCAAATATGCCCACGCTAGCAAGCGATCGCATTACCCGATACAAAGATAGCTCATGAGTCTGGGTTGCTCGGGCTAATTCTGCTATGCTTTTAGCCCCACCCCTCAACAGATCGGCAACACCCAACTCGGCAACGACATAAATAATTCTAGCAATCCGAAATCCACCCAAAAACCGCAGCATAGCGATTGGTGGTGGAAAATCTGGCATCCCCTTCCCTTGTTGTCCCTTGGGATTATTGGTAGTAACTGTCACCTTATCTTGCTCCAATTAAAATTATTGTTTGTATATAAATTCCGTAAGGGTGATGATTGGTTTGCCCATACAAAATTCCCTACGCGGCGATCGCTTCAATAATGCTCATGGGTGACTTGGTGGGAATAATACGGCTAATTTCAAAGCCTGCTTCACCCAACAATTGACCATACTCTTCGGCTGTGCGTTCGATCGCCCCAGGAGTCATAATCATCGCTTCTACGTCCAAAATCTTTGCCAGAGATGGTTCATTACCAGGAGGAACGATCATTTCTACTACTAAAAGCTTGCCATCTTCATTTATTGCCTGACGTAGATTGCCGAAAATTTTGCCCGCCCTAGCATCATCGTAATCGTGGATGAGATTTTTAACTATGTAGGCATCTCCCCCAGAAGGAACTGATTCCCAGAAATCTCCGCCAACAAGCTCACAGCGATCGCTTACTGACTTACTTTCAACTGTTACTTTTGCTTCTTCAAGGCGTGTCGGAGCATCAAAATGAATTCCCGTTACAGTCTGGTTCTTTTGCAGTATGGTTGCAATTAATTCCCCATCTCCCTGTCCGCCACCAGCAATATCAACTACTTTGTCAAAGCCAGAGAAATCGTAAGCTCCTATTATAGAGCGATCGCTCAGGGTTAAAGCTCCCTTCATTGCTGCATCAAAGTTTTTGGCTACTTCGGGGTGTTGCTCGTAGTAATCTTCAAACCCCATGCCGTAAATCGCTTCAAATGCTGGTTCTGCCTGTCTTAACGCTGTGTAAAATATCTTTCCACATCTGCCAGTGCCAGTCTGCACCCATAACTTCAGCATAACCCCGCAGCGAACCAGGGACATTCGACTTTAGCAAGGAAGCTCTAGGGGTCAAGCAAAACTGTCGATCTTCTATTTCGGCGAAAATTTCAAAGCTAGCGAGAGTTCTTAATAGTCGATATAGCGATCGAGGATGAGTTTCGGTTTCTTGAGCCAGTTCCACCACGCTTTTGGGCTTATCTGCCAATAAATCGGCAATACCTAATTGAGCTGCCACCGAAATATTTTGGGTGAGACGGTAGGCATTCATCATTTGCAGGATCTGAACCTGTGGTGGCATTCCCTTTGCTTGAGGCGGTGCAGACTGCGGTTTATTTGGTTTGGCAATAGTCATTTCATTTGTCATTTAAATGTTCAATTCTCAATGTTCTAAGGGTGCTTTGTATAGCAAACTTCATAGAGTACGGGAGATGAATCGGCGATCGCACCGATTGCGGGCATATGTTTTCTGGCATCGGGATTTTGAAATATGGCACGGAAGTCTTCGACACTTTTCCACTGGGCATAGTTAGTTACCCATTCTCCGTCTAAACTTTTGTGGATATTGGCACTAATAAAGCCTGGTAATCTGCCCATCACCTCTTCTGTGGCATCGATTAGCATATCTACTAGCTGCTGCTGATGTTCTGGCTCAACTTTAAAGACATTAATTAAAGTAACCAAGCCTGCATCGATTGAGATTGTGGCATTTTGCTCTGTAGGAACTACGTTCATTTACTTCTCCTCACAATTTTCTCATGATTGTTTTCTAAGATGTTCAAAACCTATTTACGTTTGCAGAGTCTGTCTAAATTTGAAGCGTAATATTTTGGTTCAAAGGAAAATAGAGCGAACCTGCAACTATCCTGCCTAAGCTCGCGATTTTAACTAATACTTCATTGAATCTAGACCTAGCTATAGTTTGTTTATAGGCATCTTTTTTCATTTACTATTTTACTTTCAATAATAAATAGAGTTTACTCGGCTAACTCAGAGACAAATGGTTAAGTGACTGAGCTATTCAAAGCATTGTTGTTACTTTTGCATAAAGTAATAGTCGTAGTGTCGTATTTAAAAATATTATGAGTTTAAAATATGTTTAATTTCTGTCTTAGTTTAATAATTTAATTTATTGATTAGGCAAAAAAGCATATTTTTATAAGCAGCTATTTTTTGAGATATATTCTATTTTATTAAAAACAATGAATTGCTATTTATTAGCAAACCAGACCCACATTCAATTTAACTCTCCCAATTTGATTCTCTGTATTTTTTGTGCTGCATTACTTATAGCCCATTAAAATTACTAAAATATTTTAGGTAATCTTGATGTCAATCATCCATCGTCTTTTTAAAAAAATTGCTAATCTCAAAATAAGCGATTGTGTTTTTTCGTAGTTTTTTGATGATTATTGATAAAAAACCAATTTTTATCAATTCAGAAATAATATACATAGCCATGCTAGCCCGCAAGCGTTGAGCATATTTATCATTTGTTTTGAAATCTATATTTTTTATGCCTCATGAACATATGTTCTAAAGCGGACAGACTGAACTGTGTAATACGATTATGATTATTAGGTTTGCTATGTAAAAAACAAGTTTAAAATATAACTTAATTAGCAGAAAAAATGATTTGCTTTTTTTGTTTGCTATGCTACATTTTTTGTGACTAACTTGATTAGAATTAACTGTATATGCAGTATGCTTGAGATGAGCGCTTGAGATAAACAGTTATTTAAGTTGAATTACAATGATACATATTTCTAAAAGATCTCTCAAAGCCTCAGAAAGTGGAGTTCAACTAGCTAGCCGTGCAATACTAAGATTTCCCACTAAAATCGATTTTGCGGTAGAGCTAGAAATTTCTCGTTCTACCGTACAGAACTTCTTTGCAGGTAAGCCCGTGGGTCGAGAAAATTTTCATAAAATTTGTCAAGAACTAAACTTGTCTTGGCAAGAGGTGGCAGAACTTCCCGAAGAACTGCCAAGGTCGATCGTAGTCGATAAAGAAACGAAGCAGCGGACAGATATGAATTGCGACCAGGGACTAAATCAAAAAGAAGTCCTTCGTCAAGCAGAACTCACTACTGAAAATCTGGCATTAACCATTGATGAAGAGGTCGAGCAATTTCGGATGCAGGTGAAATCGAGAATTCTTTCGATGTGTGGCATGATGCGAGTCTTAGATATGTCTCGTCCAATGGATATTCGAGATATCTACGTTGCCACTAAAGTCTACAAAAAAATAACTGGTCAAAGAAGACTAAGAGTTAATCAAATAAATCCATATAATCTTGATGACGATGCACCAATAGATCGGCACGCAACGCTACAAGGTTGTGGTTTAGCAGCAGCAACGTGCTATGAAAAATTAATCGTCTTAGGCAAGCCTGGTTCTGGTAAAACTATGTTTTTAAAGAGTTTGACTTTACGATGTTCGGAAGGAATAATTGAACCACAGCGTATTCCAATTTTTGTGCCGCTGCGAGACTTTATTACTAATGATTCATCCTTGAGTTTGATGGACTATATCGCTTTCCAACTAACTTTGGATGGTAAACCGATTAAGATAGATCTGGTCAGAAAGCTATTAAATCAAGGTAAGTTTTTTATTGTCATTGATGGATTAGATGAAGTCAAGCTATCAGTTCGTCAAGCTATCTCTAAGCAACTAAAGCGGTTTACCCAATGGTTTCCTAATAATCGCTATATTATAAGCTGTCGTCATGGGGTTGAGTGCTGCAATTTTGAGCAGTTTACTGAAATAGAAATAGCTGACTTTCAGCCAGAACAAATTGCCGATTTTGTTGCTAAATGGTTTGACGCTGAAGATACCTGCATTGGTAAGATTTTTTTGAACAAGCTAGAGCAAAGCAAATCTATTCAAGAATTTTCTACTAATCCTCTACTGTTGACTTTATTGTGTATTCAATTCAAAGAAGCAGCAGATTTTCCTTCCAGTCGCTCAGAAATCTATGAAGAAGGTTTAGATATTATTCTTGGGCAGTGGGACGCGGAACGTAGTATTGAAAGGGAAACGGGTAATGGTTTATCTCTCGAACAAGAAAAGGAATTGCTTGGTGCAATCGCCTTGAAAACTTTCGAACGCAAACAGGATTATTTTAAAGAAGCAGAATTAAAATTTTATATTGCCAACTATGTAATCAATCTTGCTAATACCAATGTATCAAAGATAAACGCTAGAAAAGTCTTAAAATCTCTCGAAGCCAAACATGGATTAATCGTCGAACAAGCTAAAAAGATTTACTCGTTTTCTCACCTATCATTTCAAGAATATTTGACCGCTAGAAAGTTTGTCTTTGAATATGATAGTTTAGTCTCTACCGCAATGTTGAGTCATTTGGTTCAACATATGAATGAGGAAAGATGGCGGGAGATCTTTTTGTTGGTGTCAGAAATATCCCCTCAGGCAGACAACCTGTTTAAAATTATGCAGCAGCAGCTTAATTCATATATAACCGAGGCTTCAGACATCAAAGTTTTTCTAGATTGGGTCAATTGCAAAGCAGATTCAGTGCTGAGTGACGATTCTTCCCCTTCAGCAACAATAAGAGCATTCTATTTTGGTCTGGGATTTAGTCAAGTTATGGGTTGTATTGGCAGTAATTTCGATCTAGTTTTAAAGCTCAATCCAAACTTTGGCAATACGATTCATCATAATCCCTACCTGGCACTAGACTTAAGTTTATTTAATATTTCCAATTTGACAGATAATTTGGAATTAATTAAGTGTCCTGCACTAACCTTTCGACGTATTTTAAATAGAGCGATCGCTAATGCAACAAAAATTCAATCAGAATTAGCTGAAGAATTGCGACAGTTAGGGCAACAGCTTCCCCATCCAGAAGAAAATTCGATTCAGTTTTGGCAGTGGTGGCATCAACAGGGCAAAACATGGTCGAATCGGGTTAATTCCACGGCAGCACAGTATCGCAACATGGGTTATCAATGGCAGCTAAATCCTCAACAGCGGAAATCTTTAAACCAATACAAACGAGCAAATATATTAGTGTTAGATTGCCTTAACAACAGCTCTAGTGTAAGTTTCCCAGTCAGAGAAAATATCCTCGCTCAACTACTAACTTTGACTCAGAGCGATTGCGCTAAGTCTCAAAAAATTGAATTGATGCTACGCCAAAATATAGCCTGAATTTATGGTTATCGAGGGGATAGTTAAATCCAAAATGCGTTTGTCTAAATTTTCTCAAGTAATATCTGTAGAACAAGAAATATACTTCATCGAAGAAAGATCTTTGCGATCGCTTTTAAATAGATCTGGTTTGTTTTCACCTTACGAACGAAACTATTGCCAGCAAAAGCCTACACCTTGTCTTTCTGCTGCTGGTATCTGGTGTGCTAAACAAGCATTTGTTAGAGCTACTAACTATAAATTAGGATTTTCCAACTTTAACTATTTAGATTTAGAAATCCGTCATCATGCTAGTGGTCAACCTCTAATTCAACTACAAGGTAGCCTAGCAGATTGGTTTAAAGAACAAAATATTAATACAGAAATAGCGATCTCCCATACTAATACTTTAGCTGTTGCGATCGTACTTTTTTGGAAGGGAAATTTTCGATTCGCGATCGTATCTAAACCTTAATCCATTGTCGGTTTAAGCATAAAGTGAAATATTAAACTATAAGGTGAAATATTTAATCATATGCTTAAACCGACACAAACTAAATATCCAAATCGTCTAGATTCAACTTAGGTGCATTTGCTTCGATAAATTCTCGTCGAGGAGCAACGCGATCGCCCATTAGGACAGTAAAAATGCGATCGGCTTCGGCTGCGTCATCGATTTCTACTCGCTTCATAGCACGGGTTTCGGGATTCATGGTGGTGTCCCAAAGTTGTTGAGGCATCATTTCACCTAACCCTTTAAAACGCTGAATGGTGTAGTTAGCATTAGCAGGGAATTCACTAATACGCTCTTGCAATTCGCGATCGCTATAGCAATATTGATGGTTGCGTCCCCGTTCTAACTTGTATAAAGGAGGACAGGCGATATAGATATAACCTTGATCTACCAAAGCTCTCTGATAGCGGAAGAAGAAAGTTAAGATCAAAGTTCTGATGTGCGCCCCATCAACGTCAGCGTCAGTCATAATTACGATGCGGTGATAGCGCAATTGAGAAGGATCGAATTCATCACCTTTAATACCCAAACCAAGGGCAGTAATCATTGACTGAATCTCGTTATTCTTGTAGATTTTACTATCATCTGTCTTTTCGATATTGATGATTTTACCTCGTAGAGGCAAAATTGCCTGGAATTTTCTATCTCTTCCTTGCTTCGCGCTTCCCCCCGCAGAATCTCCCTCCACGAGAAAAATTTCTGATTCTTCAGGATCGCGAGAACTACAGTCAGCCAGTTTTCCAGGTAAAGGAGAAGATTCCAATACAGATTTGCGTTGGACTAGTTCCCTAGCATGGCGGGCTGCTTCTGCTGCCTTAAAAGACAGTAGGGCTTTTTCAATAATGGAATCGCCAACATTGAGATTAAATTCAAGATAATCTTTGAGAACTTCCCCTACCAGAGAATCCACAATACCGCGAACTTCTGTATTACCTAGTTTGGTTTTGGTTTGTCCTTCAAATTCAGGATCGGGTACTTTGACAGAAACCACGCCAGTCAAGCCTTCTCGGATGTTTTCTCCGCCCAGATTAGACTCATTCTCCTTAATCTTGTTGCGCTTACGGGCAAAGGTATTCATAGTTCTAGTTAGAACTGTTTTTAGCCCCTCTAGGTGAGTACCACCATCAATCGTCCGAATGTTATTCGCAAAACCCAATAGGTTATCACTATAGGAATCGATACACCATTGCAATGCTACCTCAACCGTTACGCCTTTTTTCTCTTTATTGACATAAATAATATCTTGGTGCAGGGCATCTTTTTCCCTGTTCATATATTCGACGTACTCTTTAATTCCACCTTCGTAGAGAAATATATCTTGACGGGCTTCTTCTCCGCGCCGATCCGTGAAAGTTATTTTGATTCCCGCATTAAGATAAGCTAACTCTTTGAGCCTTTTTGCCAGAATTTCATATTCAAAAACTGTTGTCTCGCTAAAAATAGTCTCGTCGGGGACAAAGTGAACTGAAGTTCCTGTACGCTTAGGGTCTTCCTTGTTAGGTTCTGTAACTAATGGTCCTTGAGCCTTACCTTTTTGATAGCGTTGAACGTAAACGTTTTTGTCTCGCCAAACCGTAACCTCAACCAATTTTGAAAGGGCGTTAACTACCGATACACCCACCCCATGCAATCCACCAGAAACTTTGTAACCACTACCGTCGCCACCAAATTTTCCCCCAGCATGAAGAACAGTCATTACCGTTTCTAAAGCTGACTTCCCTGTCTTGGAATGAATGCCTGTAGGGATACCCCGTCCATCATCGGTTACGCTAATCGAACCATCAGAATTGATGTCAACTTCTATGTGGGTACAAAAACCAGCAAGAGCCTCATCGATGGAGTTATCTACCACCTCGTATACTAAGTGGTGCAGTCCTTTCGGTCCCGTCGAACCAATATACATACCTGGACGTTTGCGTACTGCTTCTAGACCCTCTAGAACCTGAATTTGATCTGCATCGTAAGTGCTAGCCATGTAGTCTCTCCGAAAAATGCCTTAAAGCTGTGGATTTTTTATTTTATGAAAAAATACTCAAAAATTCTAACACAAAAGGTTTACTGCCCGCCTTAAAGCTTTCTGTAATGATTTTCAACCAGTACATATACTCCTGTATTTATTTGCTAGCGATCGCCTTATGTATCTGGTGAAATTTTACAAAACGATAAAAGCACAGGCAATTTTGATTTTTTAGTCAATATAGTTATATTGTACTACGAAAATGATGATTTTAGAGATCTATACTAAACGTAGTGTTCTGAAGGGTTTTACAATGATTAATAATGCGACTTACAGTTTTAGAGATTATAAAATGCCATCTTATATCCACTTTATTGTCTTGAGAATTTTATTAGCTACTGGAATTATATCTCTTACTTTCGATTGTGGTATATCTCAAGCACAACCCGATCGCTCTGGTACAGAAAATAATATGTCTCCTAACTCCGAGGATAGATCTGGCGATCGCTCCAATTATGTTAGACCAGTCCAGCAACAATACTTTTATCCTGATGCGGGTGGATCGCAGCAATTTTTTAGACAGGGTAACGATCGCCTTTATTTCTTACCCGAAAAGAAATCCGATCCTATTTTGCAAATAGATGAAAGTGTTAAAGAGGAGATTGAAGAAGACCCACTACAAGATTCTGCTGAGTAATTTAACGATAAATTAATGGGAGGAATTATTCAACCCAAACCGAAACGCGATCGCGATGCTGTACTAATAAGCTGATTTGACTATTTTGGGATAACTTTTGGCAAATTTCTTCGGCTTCTTTAATTTGTGTCAAAGGAAAACTAGTCTTTTTATTAAAAATACATTCATTAAAATTTACTTGAGTTTTTTCTAAATTGAGAGAACCTAAAAGAACTAATTCTTCCTCGGAAAATCTAATAATATTGTCATCCATTAATAAATATGTAAATAAAGTAACCCTATGTATAATAGATTACCTATATAAGTAATGAGAATATAATATTAAAAAATCTACATATAAAAAACTGCCTTATTTTATAAGGCAGCCTCTTTTAAATATTGTTGTTGATTTTGAAAATTACATGACAACCTTTTTGGCTAGACCCAAAGTGCGCAATACCTGAATTGCCCACCAGGTAACATCAATTTCCCACCAACGTTGACCAGCTCTAGCAACGCGGGGATTGAAGTGGTGGTTATTGTGCCAGCCTTCACCATAAGCTAGGATACCAACCCACCAAAGGTTAAGAGAACCATCTTCACATTCAAAGTTTTTGTAACCCCAGAAGTGAGTTGCACTATTTACAAACCAGGTGCAGTGCCATAGTGTTACTGCTCTGACAAAGATGCCGTAGACGACCCAAGACCAGCCACCGATAGCGAGTAGAAGAAAACCTAAAGCAATTTGTACCAAAATAAAGTTTTTCTCTAACCAACGATAGTAAGGATCTTTGTTGGCGCGGGGTGCATATTTCTTGTAGTGGTCGTAATCAAAGTACTTTTCTTGTTTATACATCAACCAGCCCATGTGACTCCACCAGAAACCCTTTTTAGCAGAGTAAGGATCTTTATCGTTATCTTCGGTGTGAGCATGATGTAATGTATGTCCCGCTGCCCAGAAAATTGGACCACCCTGTAAAGCCAGTGCGCCACAGGTAACTAGAGCACGCTCTAACCATTTAGGCACTTCTAAACTGTTATGAGTCAAAAGGCGGTGGTACGCTAAACAAATACCAATACTACCAGTCAACCAGTGTAAGAAAATTGCTACTCCCAAAGCTGACCAGGAGAAAAAGAAGGGGGCTGCTACCAAAGCAATGATGTGGAATGCCGCAAAAAAGAAGATATTAAACCAAGATAATTCTAATTTATCTGGTTTGGCTTGACCTAATGGCTTTTCCTTGGGGGCAATCAATTGTTGTGTCATACTTACTTGTTTTAAAATATTTTGTAAGGTTGTCAAACTAAAAATGTCGTTTTAGCTTTTTGATTACCCTCATTTAAATGCCAGCGAACTGGGCTATACTCTGTCAGAGGCTCACGGAATTCATGGGTGTAATCTTAATAAAATAGCTTGTGCAAGTGTTACTTACATTTAGCAGTGTAACAGAACTATTTGGAAAATTGCAAGTGTTACTTACATTTTTCAGTTTAGACTAAATTAGGAGTCAAAAAGATTGCTTTACATAAAATATATCTAAAGTCATAGTCAGTAAAAAATGCCCACCCCCCGAAAGTCCACCAAAGCCCGTTTGATTGAAGCTGCTTTAGATTTATTTGCCGAAAGAGGTGTGACAGAAACTACTACCAAAGCGGTAGCCGAACGCGCTCAGGTGAATGAAGTCACTCTGTTCCGTAACTTTGGCAACAAGTATCGCTTACTTTTGGCAGTATTGGAAGATTCGGCGGTATTTGCTAAGCTGGTTCACGCTCTGGTAGAACAAGCTAATGATAAGGATAACGTGGCCGATTTTTTACAGGAATATGCCCGAGAAAGCCTCAGAACTCTAGAAAAAGCTCCTGATTTAGTTCGTTCCATAGTAGGAGAGGCGGGGAACTATCCCAGGGAAAATCGCTTGGCATTAGGTAAAGGATTGAGCGAAGCAAACCGATATGTAGCAGGGTATTTAGAAGAAGCGATCGCTGTTCAAGGTTTATCTAGCGATCTAACTCCAGAACAAATCGTCAACCTGCTTAACTTTTTGCTGGTGGGTTACTTTGTAGTCAACTCAAGCACAGAAGGATACAGCTTTTGGGATGAGGAGAATGATTTTTTAGACAGCATAATCAAACTGTTCTCAAAGGGTTCTTTTACTGATGAAGAAGCAACAGTTGGTGAAACTAGCATAGTTAAACTCGAACCCAAGCAAATTGAGGATTTACCAGTCAGTTTAGTGCGATCGCTTTTTCGTAAAGCAAAAAAAACAGGGAAACAGGAATATGCCTTGGTTTACGTACTATTTGGGGCAGGGCTATCTTTAGAAGAAGTCTTACATTTAGAGCGATCGCATTCGATAGTCGAACCCGAACAACACATATTGCAAATTAACTATGGTGCAGAGCGACAAGTCCCCTTAAATCAGTGGATTATGGGCTTCCGCTATGGCTCGACATCAACAAATCCTTTGATCCAATGGCTCAAAAGCCGTAAGGACGATCGAGCAGCAATCTTTATCAATGATGCAAGTGACGCTTTAACTGCATTCGAGCTACAGGCTGTTTGGCAACAGTTGACCGCAGACTTACTTACTCCCCAAGGAGAAAACCCCAGAATTTCTCAAGCACAACAGACTTGGTGCGTAGAAATGCTGATCAAAGGTATAGAGTTAGAAGACTTGAGCATCCTTAGTGGAATGGATATTAAGGAGTTAGAGCAGTATGCCCAAAGAGCTAGAAACAAATCGGCACTAGAAGCAGCAGCACGTTTGGATCAAAAGAAAACAGCAAAAAATTAACGCTGACTAAAGTTAATCTTCAAGCCATCACGAGGGCGAGGACTAGGAACGGTAATTAATTCTAGATTTTGGTCTGGCAGAAGTTCCCATTCATAATTTTGTAGCATTTTGGACGCAAACAAGCGCATTTCTAAACGAGCAAACTCCTTTCCAATACACTCCCTCAAACCACCACCAAAGGGAATATAACCAAAGCTGGCTTGCTTTTGGGCAGATCTATCTGGGTCAAATCTGTCTGGGTCAAAGCGATCGCTTTGGGGATAAAGTTCTTCGTCTTTATGGGTTTGGGCAATTTGATATTGAATATTCCAGCCTTTAGGAATGCGATAACCACCGAATTCAAAAGTTGCTATGGCTTCCCTAAAACCACCACCCACAGGAGGAATTAACCGCATTACTTCTTTGATTACCTGCTCTAGATAAGTCATTTGCTTGAGATCTTCTAGAGTAGGAGTCCCAGTAACATTTAAACGATCCTGTTCCTCCCTTAATTTATCCAATACCTCTGGATGCTGTGCCGTGAGGAGGCAAAAAGAGGTGATCGCACTTGTTAGGGTTTCGTGTCCTGCAAACAACAATAACAATACCTGATCCTTTAATTCTTCTAAGCTAAGGCTATTTCCTTCTTCATCTTCTGCTTGAATTAATAATCCCAAAGCGTCTGTTCCTAGTTCATTGGCTTGTTGGCGTTTGACTACAATTGATTCCAAATGCTTTAGCAGCTTTTTACGGGCTTGGACAGCTTTGCCAAATTTTGTCCAGGGCAAAGAGATGGGAATAGAAAATAAACCTGCACACCAATCTTCAAAATAATGCCCGAGAGGAGTTTGCGAACCACCATCAGTACTGACAAATAAATTACTGGCAATATCAAAAGTATAGTCCCGCAGTTCGGGATACCAAGTCAAAGTACCCATCTTTAACCACTTTTGCAGATACTCTTCGGTAATTCTTTCCATTGTTGGGATATAACTACTCAATGCTCTAGGCTGGAACGCTTGATAAAGTAACTTACGGCGGGAAGTATGAAAACTACCGTTATTAACCGATAAAGATTTTTTTCCTAATAAAACTCTTGTACTTTTAGGCCAACTAGAAACTACGTATTTGTTCTCGTTTTTAAACAAAAAAGTATTAGCTTCTGAACCAATCATCATCGCTGTGGGACTACCCAAAATATTAGCCCTGTAAACTTTTCCGTGTTTAGCAATCCGTTTTTGATTAAACTCTGGATCGGAAAAAAAGCGATCGTCTCCCCCAAAAAAGGTAGTCCACCACCGCCAGGAGGTTCTGGCAAAGAATTTAGCTTATCTTCACTGATAGTCATTAATTTACCCTTGCTTACTACTACCTATTATTCACTTACAATCGACTGATTGAATTAATCTTTTCCGTTTTTCGCTATCTTTTTAACAGGGTTAACTTCTTCATCCGTTTTAAATATAGCTTTTACATTACTTTGCAAGGGCGATCGCCTATCTTACTAGTTTAGAGATTCAATGTAGCCATTCCTTTTTATAGCTTCTATTTGAACTTTAAAACCGATACACAAACTCATGCCAATTAAAGGCTCCGCTTCTGAAGCTACAACATCTATAACTTTAATCTCACCATCCCAGATAACATTCGCCTTATACATATCAAAGACAACTTCACTACCATCGCCCAAAGTGCCAGTGTCTCTAAAATACCAAAAACTATGTCCAATCCGAATCACCCAAGGTTGCGCTTCAGGATAACGATTATAAAGTAAATCTGTTGCAGCAATTGGTGTATCAGCTATTTCAAATGCTCCTGTTTCAATATTGATCGCCATATGCGAAGCGGTATCCTTTAGGACAATCTTGCCTTGATTATCCTTCTCAACTTGCGATCGCACTTGAGATCTGTATATTTCATTACCCCGTCGGGCAAACTCTTCTTTGCTATATTTAGGCTGATGTACTGACATAGAATGTTTTCTTTTTATTTTAAACAAGTTGAAGAATGTTAAGGCGATCGCATTCACTCAACCTTTAATATATTTGCACTAATCGCTCCCATTATTCGCTATCTTTTTAAAAGGGTAAATCATACTCCTTCATCCCTTATCCTTCTTTCTTCATCCCTTAAAATATGGCTTTTGCATCAGTAGTACGGGCGATCGGGCAATCTGCTTTAACTAAAGAACTACTAAACAAACTAGATAAAGGTCAATCTCTTTTACTTAATGGTATTCCCCGTATGCCAAAAGGTATGGTTAGCTCTAGTTTGGCAAAGGCGAAGGATAATAACTTATTGGTAATATGTCCTACCTTAGAAGAAGCTGGGCGTTGGGCAGCACAGTTAGAAGCGATGGGATGGCAGACGGTAAATTTCTATCCCACCTCTGAAGCAAGCCCCTACAGCAATTTTGACCCCGAATCAGAGATAACTTGGGGACAGATGCAGGTATTTTCAGGTATTGGTGAAGGCGAACAGCCCGAACGCTCAACCAAAAGCAATTGTGGCAACCGAAAGATCGCTTTACAGCCTCATTTACCACCTCCAGAAGTCTTTCACTCTTATTGTTTAAATCTACACAAAGGAATGGAGTTAACCTCCAAGCAATTAGATGAATCTCTAGTTAGGATTGGATTATGAGCGAGTATCTCTAGTAGAAATGGAAGGACAATGGAGCAGAAGAGGCGATATTGTCGATATTTTCCCTGTTTCGGCAGAATTACCCGTTAGGTTGGAATGGTTTGGGGATGAGTTGGAACAGTTGAAGGAATTCGATCCATCTAATCAAAGATCGTTGGATAAATTGGAGCAGTTATTATTAACGCCGACTTCTTTTAGTAATATAATTGCTAACACTATTTTAGAAAAAGGTAAAAGCATTGAAAGCTATTTATCTGATGAAGAATTAGAAGCTTTACTAGAAGGAAATGCTCCCGAAGGAATGAGAAGATTTTTAGGAATTGCCTTTGAAAAACCCGCCTCAATTATTGATTATTTACCTGACAATACTTTAATTGCCATTGATGAAATAGAACAGTGTCAGGCTCATAGCGATCGCTGGTTGGATTTAGCTGAATCACAATGGTTTGACTTCGATCACAAGCTAGCCAAAATTCACGCTGAGTTTAAATCTTGCTTGAATGATATTAAGAAATTCAACTGCATTTATCTATCAGAAATTGCTGAAGAAAAAGCCCGCATTGATGTAGTAGATGCAGACAAACTATCTGTACACAATTTACAAGCCCGTCCTATTCCTACAACGCCCCAGCAGTTTGCCAAGATTGCCAGTATTCTTCGGGGTAAGCGAGAAATTTACAGCGGGATGACTTTAAATAATTATCAAACTTGGTTAGTTTCAGCACAGCCTAGTCGTTCTGCTTCTTTATTACAAGAACACGATCTGTCCCGATTCAGTTTATTCCTAATAATAATGATTTTCGAGCAATAGAAAAAGCTCATATTCAAAAGTACAGCAGTAGCTTTAAAATATTCTGGTTTAGCAGAATTGGAAGGCTTTATTTTACCTACCTATCGCATTGTAGTAGTTACTGATAAAGAATTCTTTGGACAACACACTCTAGCTACCTCTGGCTATATTCAGCAAAGCGTCGTCGTGCTGCTTCTAAAAAAGTAGATCTAAATAAATTACGTCCTGGTGATTATGTAGTTCACAAACATCATGGATTGGGTAAATTTCTAAACTTAGAAACATTTAATTCATCGTGAATACTTGGTAGTAAAATATGCCGATGGGACATTAAGAATTCCTGCCGATTCTTTGGATATGCTGACGCGATTTAGGCAAACAGGAAAGCGTCCTCCAGAATTAAATAAAATGGCTGCTGCATCTTGGTCGAAAACCAAAACCAAAGTCAAGAAAAATATTAAAAAGCTAGCGGTAGATTTATTAAAAATCTACGCTCAAACGCTCAAAATTAGAGGGGTATGCCTATCCTCCAGATAATCCCTGGCAACAAGAACTTGAAGATTCTTTCCCCTATCAACCTACTCCAGATCAACTCAAAGCTACCCAAGAAATTAAAATAGATTTAGAAAGCGATCGCCCGATGGATCGTTTAGTGTGTGGTGACGTGGGTTTTGGTAAAACAGAAGTGGCAATTAGGGCAATATTTAAAGTAATTACCACCGCCAATAAACAGGTGGCATTTCTCGCACCCACGACAATTTTGACGCAGCAACATTATCACACCCTCAAAGAAAGATTTGCACCCTACCCCATCAACGTCGGCTTATTAAATCGTTTCCGCACTGCTTCAGAGAAAAAAGAAATCATGCAGCGGTTGGCTACAGGAGAATTAGATATAGTCGTCGGTACGCAGCAGCTATTAAATAAGGATGTCAAGTTCAAAGATTTAGGAATGCTGGTGGTGGATGAAGAACAACGTTTTGGAGTAAACCAAAAAGAAAAAATAAAAGCCTTTAAATCTCAGGTAGATGTCTTAACCCTCTCCGCTACACCCATTCCTCGTACCTTGTATATGTCCCTGTCTGGTATCAGGGAAATGAGTTTAATTACCACGCCTCCCCCATCCCGTCGCCCTATTAAAACCCATCTTTCTCCTCATAACCCCGAAGTAATTCGCAATGCAATCCGTAATGAATTAGATCGTGGAGGACAAGTGTTTTATGTTGTCCCCAGAGTAGCGGGAATTGAAGAGATTAGCGCACAGATACGGGAGATGATTCCCAATATTAAAATTGCGATCGCCCACGGGCAAATGCCAGAATCGGAATTAGAATCGACCATGCTTACCTTTAACAATGGTGAATCGGATTTACTCATCTGCACGACTATTATTGAGTCTGGTTTAGATATTCCTCGCGTAAACACGATTATTGTTGAAGATTCCCAAAAATTTGGCTTATCTCAGCTTTATCAGCTACGGGGAAGAGTAGGGCGAGCGGGTACTCAGGCACACGCCTGGTTACTATATCCCAGCAAGCATACCTTATCAGAGACAGCCCGCAAACGACTCCGCGCTTTACAAGAATTTAGTCAACTAGGTTCGGGTTATCAGCTAGCGACGCGAGATATGGAAATACGCGGGGTAGGTAGCTTACTTGGTGCAGAACAATCTGGACAAATAACTAATGTGGGCTTCGATCTATATATGGAGATGTTGCAAGAAGTCGATTCATGAAATTCAAGGACAAGAAATACCCAAGGTAGAAGATACTCAAATAGATCTCAAGCTTACTTCCTTTATCCCTGCCAGAAATATATCGCCGATCCAGAACAAAAAATGGATGCTTATCGAGCGATCGCAACTGCTACCTCAAAAAAAGAACTCGTACAAATTGCAGCCGAATGGGAAGATCGTTATGGTGCAATTCCCCCTGCTACCCAACAGCTTATACAGGTGATGGAATTAAAACAAATAGCCAAAGCGATCGGCTTTTCTCGCATTAAGCCAGAAGGACAACAAAATATTGTTTTAGAAACCCCATGGGCGAACCTGCTTGGAATTTATTAGCAGAGAATCTGCCAAAACACTTGCGATCGCGTTTCGTTTATGCGTCGAAAAAGGTAGTGGTGCGAGGTTTGGGTGTCTTGAAGCCCAAAAAACAGTTGGAAGATCTGATTGACTGGTTAGGTGCAATTCACAAGGCTTTACCAGAATTGGAGTTGGTTTGATATCTCGCGCAAAGACGCAAAGACGCAAAGTTAGAGAAAAGTAATGATCACCTTTCAACTATGAAATTATCAAAGGTTGATGTAAATAAATTATCGGAAATATTCCAGTTTCTACGATTGGGTAAAAAATCAATTTAAGCAAAGCCAGTGTTCTCAAATCCATAATTTTGTCGGCGCAATAGGTTCGATATTTTTATCCCAGCCACCTACCTGGTAAGTTTGCAATAGCCATAAGCTTGCACCGTGACGGAGAAAGGTTTCTGCCAAACTGTCATTGGCTAAACGAGGTAAAAGCGATCGCCAGCTTGTCAAACCATTAATAATTGTAGTCACAGGACGATCTGCTAAACGAGTACCGATGAGGGATTGGTAAGGATCGACCCAATCAGCGCGAGTCTGCCAAGATACTAGTCTCTGTTTAATATCTTGATTAAAAGCTGCTAATCGTTGTAATCTTTTTGTTTGCTGATGTTCGGGGTTAGCTTCAATCCAGCTTTTAATTTGAGCATTGTTATCAAATTCTGTCAGGGTCATATTAATTGCTTGATAAAGAGCCTGACAAGAATCTTGAACGCAGGAATTAGCTGGCCCGACAAATGTACCACCCGTACCATCTCCAGTACGATATCGAGCCATCATACGATCTAATTGATAGGCTAAAGCATTGAGGGGAAAGCGTCGCACACCTTCAAAATTGTATTCATCTAAAACATCTAGCTTAACGATGATATCTGTAATGGGACGACTACCCAACCAACCAAACTGGCGATCGCCTACGAAATTAGTCCAATCCAAACTTCCTGCAATAATGCCCGTGGTGTTTTGGGTATAAACTTGACCATAGCCAATTTTAAACCGTAATTCCTGGGTAATTGGTTCGCGAATGACTCTAGCCAAACCAAAGGCAAAATGCCCAAAAAAGATGCCTAGTGGGGCAAATTCCTGCTTTTTACCGCCAATACCGCCATAAGTATGGAGAACCAATAGGCGATCGCCTTCTTTGATAGGATTTAATTAGTTCTGTATCTTCTAGATTGTGGGGATTTAGTAGAATGGAATCAATTTTGCCTTTTTTATCTTTGATTCCCTGCCAGTATCGATCGTGGATGTATTCGGTAGTTTTATGTAAGCCAGAAATAACTTTAGCTGGCTGTAGCTGAAATAAAGCGCGAGGAGCGATCGCTCTTACGGTAAAGATCCCCTTTTTATTTTTTGCACCATAGATATACCAGCCCGTTTTATTCGAGGGAGATTCAGTAATTTTATTAGCGGTAGCAGATAACACTCCATTACGATCTGGTACTACCTGGGGAAAATACACCACATCTTCCTTACCATCGAACTGTTGCGATGCAGGATTATAATGGCGCACAACAGCGCAATCATTGGGAAATAATTCCGTAACAGTAACCAGTGCATAATATCTTCCCGTAATTAAAATTGGTTCGCGGGATATATATAAGCTAATGTCCTTATCTTGAACTACTTCTACCGAACTTAACGCCACCATAACATCATCGTTTGGTCTTGCACCAGCCAAAGATTCTAAAGCCTGTACCTGTCGCCAGTGGTTTAATCTTGTTGGATGAATTATTCCTTGATTAATACTTTTATAAGCCTGTTGGGAAAAATCAATCCTAATTTTCACTTGATTTATATAAGCTTGAATATCAGGGCGATCGCTCCAGCGCAAAAATACCTTTCGACCAATTAAGTCTCGATAGGGCTTTGGTGCATTGTGTACCTCAAAATAAACTCCCCCTACATGAGAGCGATCCCTAACTTTAGGGAGAATCAATCGTCCCAACCATTCGGCTACAGGAAGATATTCTTTAGAATAGGATGCTTGAATGGGATAATAATCAGGCTGATTAAATTTAGCCTTAGTATAGTTTTCATAGTCGCTGGCGATCTGTTCGCTTTTAGCTTTATATTCTCGAACAGCAGCGGGATAAGGCTCGTAACCATCAACGCGGGTAAGTATGCGTAAAATAATTTTTACGGTTTGTTCTAAATGATTGCAACCATCACTCAAGATAGCTGTCTCATCTAAAGGACCATTTTTGGAGTCATGTCCGACTTTTCCCAAGGAAATAAAGCTAATTTCTCCCCGACTTTTTGCCAAATTCCAATTTGACCAAGTAATTATTGACCACCTGCGGGGAAACAATAAAGGAGTCAGACGAGCGACGCGATCTTTTTCCCCTACCAAATGATATAGGTGTTCCACCTGGACGACTTCATTATTACCGCTGATAACTCCCGCTAAAGAAATTACTTCAATTGGTGCAGCTAAAACTTTCTTGAGATAAGGTACTGCACCTAATGATATTTGTCCCCCACCGCTATAGCCAATCAAAGTGATTAAAGCACCACTACCTGGCTGATAACCACTACTTAATAGTCGGTCTATAATTATTTGCGCTGTACCGCGATTGTAGATCGCACCATATCTACTATCTACTGATACTGCTACCTGAAACATATTGCGGAGTAGCACCAACACTCCAAACTTTGATGTGCGCTCGATCCACTGCCATAAGCGAGCTAAAGGTCGATTGAGAGTTAATGGTAAATTGATTACCGAGTAGGGAATAATGTTTTGAATTAAAATGCGATCGCTTGGTAATGACTCTTCTAGTCTGGCTAAAAATCTTGCCGAGCGAAAGGAATATTTAAAAGAGCTTTTACCAATACCATCAAGATAAACGATGTAGTGTGCAGTCGTATCAGTTACTTTTTTAAGTGGTAATTGAGTATACCTGTGAGTGATAGTTGTTCTATCGCGATCGCTTCCATACCATCCCGCCCACCATCCCAAGGCTTCAAAAGGAGCGAGCAAACCAGCCAGCACTAGAGAAATTCCAATTATTCTCCCGCCATCAACCAGGAAATCAAATAATTGATTCTGCACAAAACCATACCACTGCACCCACCAAGCATTAGCAGGAGACAAGAATACAACTATACCCAACGCCAATAAAATTAAGAGAACTCGTTTCAACATTAAAGTAACTATTGATTATATTTGGTGAGCAATTATCCTTGTTCCTTGTTCCTTGTTCCTTGTTCCTTATCCTTCATCCCTCATCCTTTAAAGATCCTCCCAACAAATCTGGAATATCTCTAGTTTCAGGTGGTATGGGCAACCCAGTATAAAGCATTTGCTCGATATAGTCTGGTTCGGTGATAAGTTCAACTCCAGCAACCCAATCAACTATATCGCTGGTAATACGAGCGATCGCTTTGCCGAAAACTCGCTGTGAAGCTTGTAGGACTAGCCAGCCACCAAGACAGCATTCAAAAGCCTGCCAAATTCCTAAATTAGAAATTGCACCCAAGCCAGTAGCGATCGCCATTAATGTCCAGATAGATAATACAATTAATATTGGCATTCCAAAATAAGGAATCACCATCAGAAATCCTAAAAGCAAAGGTGTATAGCTAAATCCCAAAGTTCTGACGACTTCGATCAAAGGTAGATCGACCCCAAATACCCACTTAGCCACAGTCCAGGTGCTTAAAACCCAAAAATTGTAGTCAAAAACAAATATGACTGCTGCGATCGCTACTGAGAGCAAAAATCGAAGGGGACGTACCCGATTAATAAATAGCATCACGCTTTGACCAAGGGTTTGGGATAAGCCAGCCAATAAAACTATTAAAATACTGGCAATTAGACCTAAAGGCAAACTATTAATTGAGGTAAAGGTTTCGGGATTTAACAACAACACTCCCGATACTAAAGTCCAAAAGCGGTTTATAGCTGTGTCGGCTGTGCTGGCTAGGATAAACATTGCATTTAATCTGCGATCGTATAGATAGAGACTGTTCTTGAATTCCTAATATACAGCTTTTGAAAAAGAATTTTGTTTTTTACGTTGCTTTAAAAAATACCGCGACAAGGTCAGAGATTAGAAGAAAACCGTTTGAGATTAACTCGATAGCGTTGGTGAATTTGGGTATGATTTGACTATAAAGCGATCGCTAGAAGAGGGCATATTATCTTAGATTTCGTAACAAAGCAAAAGTCGTCATTAATAACTAGAACTATGCAATAGTCAAGACCAAGTCGAACAGATATCTTTTATAATAAAAACTGCTGTCACATAAGCTTGAGTCTATGCGATCGCCTTAAAGTGCGATTTTGAATTAGACCACCCTGACAACAACTATAATGTGCTACGGAATTAAGTTGCCTTTAATTTGAATTACTCCCAAAAGTCAATTCTCACAACGAACCACAGACGATAGATACTCCCTAAAAATGTGCCCTTAGAAAGAGTTAGCACATCTAGCAATTGCTTAAAATCTAGTTATGAAGGTACTCGCCATTCAAACAGACGCAAATGGCTGCTCTCAATGCATCTTGACTAACGAAAACTATTAGACAGTAGACAGAATTGGACTCAATGAATAACAACCCTTCCACCACTCCTGCACAATGTCCCTTCCGTGGAACCCGCATTGGCGGCGCGCTCGGCTCTAAGCCACAAACTGACGATTGGTGGCCGAACCGACTTCAGGTCGAACTGCTGCATCAAAATTCGCCCCAGGCTAACCCACTACAAGATTTCAACCAAAAAGAAGCCTTTGAAAAGATTGACTTCAAGCAGTTAAAGAGCGACATCAAAGCACTGCTAACAGACTCAAAAGAGTGGTGGCCAGCCGATTATGGCAATTATGGACCTCAAATGGTTCGCATGGCGTGGCACGCCGCAGGCACCTACCGAATTGCGGACGGTCGCGGTGGAGCAGCTCGGGGCATGCAACGCTTCGCCCCAATTAACTCGTGGTGGGATAACGGGAACACCGATAAATCAAGACGATTGCTCTGGCCAATCAAGCAGAAATACGGCGCAGCACTGAGCTGGGCCGATCTGATGGTTTTGACTGGAAACTGTGCGCTCGAAATCATGGGCCTTAAGACCTTCGGCTTTGGCGGTGGTCGTGTTGATGCTTGGGAAGCAGATCGCTCTACCTACTGGGGAACTGAGTTCTGGAACGGCAAACCGATTGACGAAGTTAAGCAACAGGAACACCCTGGTCATCCCGATAATATGGTCACTCGTGATATCCGTTGGGTTGGCGAGCCAGGCGACGAATACTACGACCTTGAGAACCCCCTTGCTGCTTCTCACCAGGCGTTGATTTATGTCGATCCAGAAGGACCAAAAGGAGAAGGCAATCCTCAAGCATCGGCGTACGACATCCGCGAGACTTTCGCGCGGATGGGCATGAATGACGAGGAAACGGTCGCGCTAATTGCGGGGGGTCATGCTTTTGGGAAAAGTCACGGCATGGTTGCGCCAGACAAAATTGGTCCAGCACCAGAAGGTGCGCCGATTCAGGCAATGGGTCTTGGGTGGCAGAATCCGAAAGGTACAGGTAATGCCGAATATACGATGACTAACGGTATTGAAGGATCGTGGACACCAGATCCAACTAAGTGGGACAACAGCTACCTAGAAAACTTATTTAAGTACGAGTGGGAAAAGACCAAGAGTCCAGCAGGTTCGGTTCAGTGGCAGCCTAGCAATTCTGATGCGCCAAAAACACCAGATGCCCACAAGTCTGGCGTTGAGCATTCGTTAATGATGATGACTTCGGACATTGCCCTAAAGGTCGATCCAGCCTATAAGGAAGTCTGTGAAGGCTTTTTAAATGACTTCGATGGCTTCAGTGACGCATTCTCGCGTGCCTGGTATAAGTTGATACATCGGGATATGGGACCAAAAACGCGCTATCTTGGTCCAGAAGTTGCAGAGGAAGATCTGCTTTGGCAGGATCCGATTCCAACACTCGACCACGATGTCGTTAACGATACTGATATCAGTTCTCTCAAGGATAGGATTTTGGCGAGCGGACTTTCGGTTTCGGCACTCGTGTCAGCCGCTTGGTCGTCAGCATCAACCTACCGCAATTCTGATAAGCGCGGTGGCGCAAATGGGGCGCGAGTTGGTTTAGATCCTCAAAAAGACTGGGAAATGAATCGCCCACAAGAGCTTGCAGAGGTTCTATCGACCCTTGAGCAGATTCAGACTGACTTTAATGCTGCTCAGTCGGGCAACAAGAAAATCTCGATGGCAGATCTTATTGTTCTCGGTGGTTGCGCTGCGGTTGAGAAGGCTGCCAAAGACGCAGGGGTTTCTATGACTGTCCCATTCACTCCAGGTCGGATGGATACGACCCAGGAGCTGACGGATGTTGAAAGCTTTGAATGGCTAAAGCCAGTCTCAGACGGTTTTAGAAATTATCACAATGAGGCGATTGGCTATAAGGTGAAGGCGGAGCGGATCTTCCTCGATCGGGCGCAACTCCTCACGCTGACTGCACCCGAGTGGACAGTTCTTGTCGGCGGACTTCGCGCCCTCGATCAGAATTATGACCATTCAAAGCACGGCATCTTCACTGACCGACCTGGTGTTTTGACCAACGACTTCTTCCGTGTTTTGGTAAGCATGGACTACGAGTGGAAGCCAGTGGATAATCGCGAGATGCTCTTTAACATCTGCGATCGCAAAACGGGCGAAACAAAGTTCACCGCGACCCGCTGCGATCTCATCTTCGGTTCGAACGCGGAGCTTCGCCAGGTGGCTGAAGTCTACGGCGCTAATGACGGTCAAGAACGTATGGTCAAGGACTTCGTCGCGACCTGGAACAAAGTGATGATGCTCGATCGCTTCGACGTTTGCGGTTAAACTTCGAACGTTAACTAAATGAGCCCGCCCACAGGCGGGTTCATGAGGAAAGCGCACCAAGACAGCTTGGAATTCTCCAAAGCTCAAAGTTGAATTACGTCCTCGAAGAAGGACAATATAGCTGTAATCCTATTTAATTTTTCATTCCTACTAATGAACAGCACTATCGAGGAAAAACATTACGATAGGCTTCTACACCTTCGTAACCATAACGGTTGTAACCTTTAGTTTGAATCAACTCTTCGAGATATTCCATCCGCTTTTCTGAAGCAGGATGACTAGACAGCAAAGATTTAGCGATATTGCCCTTACCCTCTAATTGAGCTAGTTTTGCCATCACGTTATATAAACCATCGGCAGAATAACCAGCAGCATCTAAAACTCTCAGTCCTAAAATATCAGCCTGTTTTTCTTTGTCACGACTAAATTCTTTATCTAGCAACACTCCACCAACATTGGCTACTGCACCTGCTCTTTCTCCCGCCAAACCTGACAAGAGATTTGTTCCTGTGTTAGAAATTGCTGATTCTCCTAGTTTCTTGTAACCATGAGATAAAACAGCGTGAGCAATTTCGTGAGCCATTACTCCAGCCAATTCTGCTTCAGAATCCATCAGTTGCAGCATTCCCGTGTGGAAAAATATTTTACCTCCAGGTAGAGCAAAGGCGTTAGGAGTGGGGTCTTCAATGATGTTGAATTCGTATTCAAATTCATCTCGACCCATTAATTTGGCGAGCTTATTGCCAATGTCTCGAATATATTCAAGTTGAGCAGGATCGGATACCATAGTTGCCTGGGCTTTATAACTATTTGCGATCGCAGATCCCGTAGCAGATTCACCCTGAAGCAACATTTGACCCAAGCTCAATCCTTCTTTTTCGTTACCTATCGCAGCCTGACCAATCCCGCCCAAAATACTTGAGGTAGTTATTTTGGATTTTAATTGTTTTTGATACTGTTGAAAATATTGATCCGCAGCAGTCTTATATACGGTCGATTTGGAAGACTCAGGATAGCTATAGGCGAACTCCCTGGCTGCGATGGAGGCTTCTAGAGGTTGGTCGTAAGCTAGCAATAGCTCGATTCTTTTGTCTAAGATATCATCTCTACTTGGATAGTTTTCTGATGCGAGTTCGATAGTGCTTAAAGCTTCATCTTCCATCCCATAAAGGTCGTAGGTATCTGCTAATAAAATATGTCCTGGGACGAACTGAGGATAATTATTCACCAAACTTTCTAGAGGTTCAAAAATTCTTGCATCGACTTCTTCTTCATCTTCAGGATCTTCTTCAATCGCTTGGTTTGCAGTGTCCCAATATTGTTTTGCTTCAGCAGGTAATTTGGCTAAGTCATTTTCCGCTGCGGGAATAGGATCGGATTGGGAAAACTCTGGCTTAACCTGTTGTTGAATTTGTTGGGCTTTTTGTAGATCTCCTTGTTTATAAAAACGATCTGCCTCCAACATGGTGGAGTAATAGTTACTACCATATTCAGTGTTAAGGAAATTTTGAGCCAGAATAATATTTTGAGAATTAGCTTTATTGCTTAAAGATAGAGTAAGAATACAGCTGGATAATACTAATAAGAACTTGCTGCGGGTAATTTGCCTAAATTTAATCATATTTTTACTTTATTGATAAATTATGTTCACAAAGCTAGTCCATCATAACTGCATAAATAGTTAGAACAGCCATAGCAGGTATTTTATGTACTGAACTATTATCTCAACAGTTAGGACAGTTAGGACAGTTAGGACGGTAAGAGCAGTTATAGGCAATCGATAATTTGGTCATCTTAGTCTCAAACCCCTATTCTTTCGTTAAAGATTGAATTTTGTCTGAACCATTGTTATCTTATAGTTGCTTTCAAATAATTCTCTTTCTTTTCTCTTTTGTTCCAACGAACTATTCCTAAAGAAGTCTCCCAGGGAAAAATAACATAGCCATAACCATAGTTTTTAGCTACCTCCATCTGCTTTTGAATCTCTGACAAAGACTTTTGATTTTTTAAACTACCAGCATAAATTCCAATTCCGATATCTACATATTTTTTGGCTTCAGGTAATATAGAGTTATCGATCGCTAGTGCCACTTCTTGACTGGTAGGACGATAAAGCTGCATGACCAATTCATCGATTAATCCTGCTTTAATCCAAATAAACCAATCCTGGGAATACTTTTTACGAGAAAATCCCAAAGGGTTGGGGGAAAGAGAAATAACTAAATTTGGATTCGTATTTCTGATAGCTTCAGCTATTTTACGGGTTAATTCCGTCATTGCAGCAGACTTATCACCAAATTGAATTGGTATTCCCCAATGGTCGTCTAGCTGGATTCCATATAGATTGGGATAGGATACCGCCACCTCAGTAAATAGATCGATAAAATATTGCTGCACTTCTGGATTTTCGGGATCTAGCCACCAATGGTTATCAATTAGTTTTTCGTTGTTTTTGGTAGTTAATATCCAGTCAGGATGCCGTTGTGTTAATGCTGCATTGCCAAAAGTCATCATGCCATGTTCGTACCAAGCATATACTTTTAAACCTTGGCGTTTGCCTTCATTAATAGCTGTCTTTAAAGGATTGGTGAAGGGCAAAGATAGCAGATGATTTCGAGGTGAATACTTGCTGGAATAGGTTGTCCCCCTGTTATACACATCGACATACACTCGATTGTAATTTAAACGAGATAGCTGATAAAAAGCATTGTCTGTCAAACTGGTATAAGTCAAAAAAGCATTGCCAACATGAGTCAACCAAACTCCTTTTATTACATTCGATTTTTGGGATGTGTGGTTTGGTGCAGTAGTTAAATAGGAGAAAGATACAAATATGAGAAATGCGGCTATAAACAGCAATATCGCTCTTTTAATCTGTTCGGTAATGAACTTTGCTATCACTTTATTTAGCTAAATACTTTAGATACTATAAGTAGATTATTATCTGACGACTACTAACTACTAACTACTAACTACTAACAGTGAAATATATACTATTCAACAAACCTTACGGAGTATTGTGTCAGTTTACAGATAATAGTAGTGAAAACAAACGTCCATTACTAAAAGATTATATTTCTGTCCCTGGAGTTTATCCTGTAGGTAGACTAGATTTAGATAGCGAAGGATTATTATTATTAACCGATAACGGACAGCTACAAAATCGTTTATCCGATCCTAAGTTTGCCCATCCTCGTACTTACTATGTTCAGGTAGAAAGAATACCTGATGAAGTAGCCTTAGATAAACTCCGCAATGGTATTACGATTAAAAACTATCGCACCAGAAAGGCAAAGGTGCGTTTGTTACCTCAAGAACCTAACTTACCACCCCGCAATCCACCCATACGCGATCGCAAAAATGTTCCTACCTGTTGGCTAGAAATAACTCTAACCGAAGGAAAAAATCGTCAGATTAGAAGAATGACTGCTGCGGTTGGTTTTCCAACTCTAAGATTAGTTAGAATAGCTATAGGTGAAAATTCTCAGCAGATAAATATCACAGATTTAGAACCTGGTCAATGGCGAGAATTGACGGCAAAAGAAGTAAAAACTTTAATTAACTTTAAATAAATATATACTAACTTCACAGTATTTTACTTTTATTTATTTAACGATAAAATGTTAATAAATAAAATAGTATGGTTAACTTTTGTTAGTATAAAAAAACATAATTTTACTAAAAACGTCCGTCTCAATCAAAAGAGATGTAAATATACTTAAATCAAGAGATAATTTTTGTTGTCTCTGACATAATGTAAAATTATTCAGCTATACATAACCTATGACAACTACTATTCGCAATAGCGATAACTACAGCTCTTGGGAGAAATTTTGTCGCTGGGTCACTAACACTAACAACCGTATTTATATCGGTTGGTTTGGCGTTTTAATGATCCCCTGTCTTCTCTCCGCTACTATTTGTTTCATCATTGCTTTTATCGCAGCCCCCGCTGTTGATATTGATGGTATTCGCGAACCCGTTGCTGGTTCACTAATCTACGGAAATAATATTATTTCTGGTGCAGTTGTACCTTCCTCTAACGCCATTGGGTTGCATTTTTACCCAATTTGGGAAGCAGCTTCTTTAGATGAGTGGCTTTATAATGGCGGTCCTTATCAGCTAATTATTTTTCACTTCCTCATCGGTATTTTCTGCTGGATGGGTCGTCAGTGGGAACTTAGCTTCCGTTTAGGTATGCGCCCCTGGATTTGTGTGGCATACTCTGCACCTGTATCCGCTGCAACGGCTGTATTCCTAATCTACCCATTAGGACAAGGTTCTTTTTCTGATGGTATGCCTTTGGGGATCTCTGGAACATTCAACTTTATGTTGGTATTCCAAGCAGAACACAACATCTTAATGCACCCTTTCCATATGCTTGGAGTAGCTGGTGTATTTGGCGGTGCTTTGTTCTCTGCCATGCACGGTTCACTAGTAACTTCTTCCTTAGTTCGCGAGACTACTGAAGTTGAATCACAAAATTATGGCTACAAGTTTGGTCAAGAAGAAGAAACTTATAACATTGTTGCTGCACACGGCTACTTTGGTCGCTTGATCTTCCAATACGCATCCTTCAACAACTCTCGTTCATTACACTTCTTCCTTGGTGCATGGCCTGTAATTGGTATCTGGTTTACTGCTATGGGTATTTCAACTATGGCGTTTAATCTTAACGGTTTCAACTTCAACCAGTCCATTATGGATAGTCAAGGTCGTGTAGTAAACACTTGGGCTGACGTACTAAACCGCGCCAACCTTGGTTTTGAAGTAATGCACGAACGTAATGCCCACAACTTCCCTCTAGATTTAGCTAGTGGTGAAGCTGCACCTATTGCCATGACTGCACCTTCTATTAACGGTTAGATCTTTTAGATTCTAATCAGTCAAGTTCAAGAACGCTCTTTTAAATCAGGGCGTTTTTTTTATTTAATGTGTAAAGGAAGTCAAATCAACAATCTTAAAGCTGATAGCAGGAGTAAAGCTAAGGTAACACGCTTAAATATTACAGAATTAATTTTTTGGGAAAGCATGATTCCTAACCAGAGTCCAAGGGCAAAACCAGGAAAACTATAAACCGCAAATCGACCAACAGTCAAAGTTATATTTCCTTGTAAGCCATGTGTCGCAGCAGCTAGCAAAGAACTAAAGAAAAATATTGCCGTCAAGTTACCCTTAAATTCTCTGGGATGCCAGTGACGACAGTTAGCATATATGATTACAGGAGGACCACCAGTAGTATAAGCTCCATTGAGAATGCCCGACATTCCTCCAAATAAATAAGCCCAGACTGGGGATTTTAAACTAGGTAAGGATAGATTAAACCAGTCATAGAGAACATAGCTAAAGATTAATATTCCTAGTCCTTTCAAAGCGATCGCTTCGGGAATATATTCAAGTAATAAAACCCCAAAGGGGGTAGTAACCAAAGAAGCAATTACTAGCTGCTTTACGGCTTTGAAATTACAGTCATGGCGATAGGAATACCAGATAACAATATTTGCCACAATGCCCACCAAAGTTACCATTGGTACGGCGGTTTGCAAGCCAACAACTCCAGGTAGAAAGGACATAGAAACGATCGCAAAGCCAAATCCAGTTATGCTTTGAGTCAAGGCTGCGAGAAATATAATGCCACTTACTATCAGATATTCTTCAGGTAGCCCCATTTATTTAAGAACAAGCACTGGACAGGTAGATAATCTTACCACCCTCTCCGCTACCGAACCCAGTAAAAAACGACTTATACCCTTTTTGCCGTGGGAAGGTAGAACAATTAAATCTGCTGCTATATCTTTGGCAAAATCAATAATTTGGGTACTAGGATCGCCTACTCTTACCTCAATTTGAACGTTTTTATAGCCCATTTCTCCCAGTTTCTCTCCTAGAAAAGCTTTGACCTTTTCCTTTCTCTGTTCGTCATCTAAAGTATTCCACATTGCTGCGGGATCGGCTGGATGGAGGGCAGTTAAAACGTGAATTAGGGTTAAAGCTGATTCATCCTCGACATATTCCTTAGCTGGTGCGATCGCTTCATAAGACAGTTCGGAAAAATCAATGGGAACAAGGACTGACTTTTTGGTAAGCCAACTCATATATATACCTCCGCTTAATTTTAAAGCTTATTTTAAAACAGGTTCTCTGACTTCTTGAAGCTCTGCTAGCATTTCTCCAGACTTAAGGCGAGACATATAGCTGTCTAATTCTCTAGCAATTACCCCCGAAAGCAAAAAGCAGCCCAAAAGATTGGGTAAAGACATCGCTAGCAGCACCACATCGCTAAATTCTAAGACAAGATCTAGGTTAATCACCGTGCCTATAAATCCAAAGCCTAAGAAAAGCATTTTGTAGATATTGACAGTTTTATCACCAAATAAATATGCCCAAGCCAACTGTCCATAATAACTCCAGGTAATCATGGTCGAAACAGCAAACAAGAAACCAGCTACCGCAATAACATAGGGAAACCAGCCAATAATTGTCTCAAAGGATGCAGCCGAAAGTCTTGCCCCATCGAGATCCACCGAACCTGGATCGGCATAAACCCCCGTCAGCACAATCACAATTGCTGTCATATTACAGATGAACATGGTGTCTAGAAACGGTTCTAACAGTGCGACAATGCCTTCTCTAACTGATTCATCGGTACGAGCAGCAGAATGGGCGATCGCTGCTGAACCAATGCCAGCTTCGTTAGAAAATACTGCTCGCTGAAACCCAATGATAATTGCCCCAATAGCCCCGCCTGCAACGGCTTCAGGATTGAAGGCTGTGATGATAATCGTGATAATTGCGCTGGGGATATCCGTAAACTTAACTAACATCACCCAAACACAGGCAATGGTATAAATCACCGCCATTACTGGCACTAAAATACCTGCTACGTTCCCAATCCGTTCGATACCGCCTAGAATAACCAAGCCGACAATTGCCACTAAAATAATCCCAAACAACCAAGCCAAATCATCGAAAAAGGGTAGAACGTTGGAAACCGCAGCATAAGCCTGATTTGCCTGAAACATATTTCCTGCACCCATGGTTGCGATCGCGCAAGATAGGGCATAAAGTATCGCTAATCCTTGTCCAAGTTTACTCATGCCGATCGAACCCAAACCACGGGAGAGATAATACATAGGTCCTCCTCCCACCGTACCGTCGGGTTTGATAATGCGATATTTTTGACCGAGGGTGCATTCGGCAAACTTGCTCGACATTCCTAAAAAGCCCGCTACCGTCATCCAAAAAGCTGCTCCTGGACCACCCATGCGAATAGCGATCGCCACCCCCGCAATATTACCAATCCCTACCGTACCTGAAAGGGCTGCTGCTAAGGCTTGGAAATGGGAGACATCTCCTTCATCGTTGGGATCGTCATACTTGCCCTGAACAATTTCAATGGCGTGCTTAAATGCCCGCACATTGATAAACTTCATCCTCAGAGTAAAGAATACTGCTCCAGCAATCAGCCACAACACAATGAAGGGAATTCCGTTTTCTCCTCCAATTTTGAAATAGATTATGAAACTAAGAGCATCAACAATACTCTGAAATATACCGACAAATCCTCCTGGAGAAGTCTCTGATTGAGCTAAAGCTATTCGTGGTATTAATACTATTAATAAAATAGGTAGCCAAAAATGCTTTTTAAAAAATGTTTTTAGCTTGGATAATACTTGTTCCATAATTGAAAATTGATGCAATTTATTTTCTAGATCTTTCTTGCTAAATCACCCCGATCTATACACTTTTTATATAGATAAAAAATGCTTCAAATATTTTTATATCAGGTCTGTTTTAGCATTGAGCTAAGTTTGCAATTATTTGGTTTTAAAAACTGTAATTGAATATACTGTTGGCTTTCAAAATTAATAAAGCGATCGCTTTATGGTTGCAAAAATCTAATTTGCTAGCTTGTTTTTATTTTTCAAATCATATAAATTCTAAAACTACGGTAGCTAAAACAAACAGCCAAAAGCCAAGGCAAACAATCGACCGCCTTGCTTAAAAATGAAGTCGCTTGAGTTAGTTTTCAAATATTTTAAAAATGTGGTATTCGAAAATTTAAATTAATAAAAATCAAAAAAAAGCTTTTCATTTTCTATGAAATTTTGCTACTTTTGAAGTCGTTTATACATAACAAATGGATAAAAAACATTGGTCATCTTATCGTAACCAGAAAAGCGTTAAGCCAAAGAAAATTCCGCAGTACGTGCAACCAAATCTTTAAATACTTCCCTCACTACAGGATGCACTAACTGATAGTTATGCACATTTAATCCCATAGCTAAGTCAGGATTGGTTTGTAGAGCTTTGACACCCAAATCTGCTAACTTCACTGCATAGGGTAAAGTACTATTATTTAAGGCTTGAGTAGCCGTCCAAGGTACAGCACCAGGCATATTAGGTACGCCATAATGAACAACTCCCTCTTCAACATATACAGGCTCGCTATGGGAAGTGGGGCGCAGAGTCTCAATACAGCCTCCTTGATCCACGGCTACATCAACGATAACCGAACCAGGGCGCATTTTTCCTACCAGAGATTTGTTGACTAAAGTGGGTGCTTTTTTGCCAGGAATTAATACCGCACCGATCAATAAATCAGCATCAGGTACAGCAGCCTCAATCGCAGCAGCATTGCTATAAAGCAGTTCTACTCTAGAACCAAACAAATTCTCTAAATAAGATAAGCGTTCGACGTTAATATCAAAAATTTGTACCTTTGCACCCATACCAACGGCAATTTTGGCTGCTTCTGTACCAACGACACCGCCACCTAAGATAGTCACTTTACCCGCTGCGACTCCAGGAATTCCCCCTAGTAAAACTCCCCTACCTCCCTGCTGTCTTTCAAGAAATCTTGCGCCAAACTGTACTGCTAGCCTACCTGCAATAACGCTCATTGGGGCTAGTAGGGGTAAAGTACGATTTAATTCTACTGTTTCATAAGCGATCGCCGTGACTCCAGACTCAATTAGACGTTCGGTTAAAGGTTTGTTGGCTGCTAAATGCAGATATGTAAATAATATTTGTCCTGCTTGAATAAACTCATATTCTTCTGTTAACGGCTCTTTTACCTTAACTACCATTTCTTGATTCCAGGCAGCTTGAGCATCAGCAACTATAGTTGCCCCCGCTTTCTTGTAATCCTCATTTGTAAATCCCGAACCGACTCCCGCCCCTGTTTCTACAGATACGCTATGTCCTTTATCTGTTAAAACTCGAACGCTGTCAGGAGATAAGCCGACGCGAAATTCTTGGTCCTTAATCTCTTTTGGTACACCAACTTGCATAATAAACCTCTTTAAAAAATGGACAATAAAAGGCGATATCTACGGGCGTTTTATGGAACGCCCGTACAGACAAGGCATGGCTTGTCTTTTCAAATCTGGCTATCTAAAGCCTGCTTTAATTTTTCAACAATTAAATCCGCGTCTGCCTTGGTCAAAATCAATGGAGGGGCAATAATCAGCACATTAGAAAGCCCAGGAATGGTACTGCCGTTACGTCCAATTCTTACCCCTGATTCGAGACAGGTAGAAACAACTGCGCCTACTTTATCTCCTGCTAGGGGTTCTTTAGTTTCTTTGTCTGCTACTAATTCAATTCCTAACAAAAGCCCTTTACCTCGTACATCTCCTACGAGGGGATGATCTGCCAAATTATCTAGTTCAGCCTTTAAATATGCGCCCATCTTGTCAGCCTGGTTCGCTAGCTGTTCGGCTTCGATGATTTCAATATTTTTTAAAGACAATGCGGTAGAAGCGGGATTTCCGCCGTAGGTGTTGATATGACGAAAATGAGAAGTTGGATCGCTCTCATCTAGGAAAGCATCAAAGATATGCTGCTGGGTAACGGTTGCAGAGAGAGGTAAATAGCCGCTGGTAATACCTTTTGCCAGGGTAATCATATCTGGCTTGACTCCCCAAACCTGATGTCCAAACATTTTGCCCAAACGACCAAAACCGCTGACTACCTCGTCAAAAATCAATAAGATTCCGTGGCGATCGCAAATATCCCGCAGCATGGGTAAATATTCATCGGGAGGTACAATTACCCCACCCCCAGAGATAACAGGCTCGACGATAATCGCAGCAACGCTTTCTGCTCCTTCATGAATTACCGTATTCTCAATCGAGCTAGCGCACTCAATGTTACAAGAGCCATATTCTTTACCAAAGGGACAGCGGTAACAATAGGGTGGGTGAACATGAAGAAATCCTGGTACAAGAGGATCGTATTTGGCTCGACGTTCTGCCTGGGCGGTGGCACTCAGCGCACCCATAGTATTGCCGTGGTATGCCCGATAGCGAGATATGATTTTATAGCGTCTAGTTCCCCCTGTTTGGGCATGATACTGACGTGCCATTTTAAAAGCCGTTTCGTTGGCTTCCGAACCACTATTAGAAAAGTGAACCTTGCCTTCAAAGCCCAATAATTCAATTAGTTTGGCTGCGAGCCTGATTCCAGGGGAATGGCTCATTACCAAAGGAAAATAAGACAGTTCTATTAACTGCTCGTAAGCTGCATCCGCCAGTTCTTTGCGCCCATAACCCACATTAACGCACCATAATCCTGATACCCCGTCCAGGTATTCTTTTCCTTCTGAATCAGTAATATAGCAACCCTGGGCTTTGTCCATGCGTTTGGGTGGGTTGCGATCGTATTTCTTGTGCTGCACCATCGGATGCCACAGAGAATCGAGATCCATCTGAGTCAGGGTTTTATCTGGTGTTTCTGTACTTTCTGATAATGCTGTATCTTGTAAATCTTTTAGCTCGCTAGAAATATCTAACACTGCATAATCTCCTAACTTATGATTAATTCTGGGAATTTTGTTTGAATCTCACGCCTAACGTCCCTGAGCGGATAACGCTACCCGCGCATGACTAGCTCTTAGATGCGCGGGAACTACCCCTTTCTGTCACGTCGCGCATATGACCGTAAGAAATCTGCGATTGGCATAAAGTCATGGTTCAGACTTATCGCACATACAAACGTTTTCAGGAGCAGAAAGCGCGTTAACAAACAGCGCAAGTAGACACAAACTCTTACCCGCTCGTGATGTTTTACGACGGGGTTGTACCAATCGCTATGAAGGTGTGATTCACTTCCACTAAAAACACTGAAGCTATCTTTATGATGGAAGTCAAATTGAATTAAATACTATTAGGAGAACCAACGCCACTACGATTAATCAAGTGCTTGTGCAGTCTGCCGTGCTTGATTGAAAGCCGTAAGGGAGTATGGTTATTGCAAAGATATAGATAAGACACAGCAATAAAACCCGTACTAAAATAAACTGAATAATTATGTAATTTAACCTTACAGCTCAACATTATAAGACTTGAACCAGACTTTTTGTTTGCTGCAAACATTATTGGCATAATGTCAGGAAACCTTTAAAGACTTCTGGTATAAAGTTCCTGTTATGGATGTAGGCAGCATAAACGATCTCAATTCGATCTGATGCAGAAATATTTAGCATCAATATTTGTTTGTAGTAAATAGGTAGCTTGATTTTCGGAAATTACCACCCCAAGCGATCGCTTTGAAAAATTCAGTTTAATTGTCAGCGTATATTTCATCACTAAGTAATTAAATACACTGAAATAACCCAACATAGCTGATTAACTTGACCTTGAAGTATTCCTAAACTTTTTTTGTATAAAGCTCTGTTTATCAATCATTTTAATGTATTGAAATAAAAGCTCCAGGCTGAAATTTCCTATTGCTGAGATAGCTTCCCCATATCTATATTTGTGGTCTCTACCAATATCTCAATCAGAACGGTCTGACATTAATGAGTTTAATAAGCCACAGGTGCGATTGGGCAACTGGCAATTTAATCAATAGCTTGAAGAGACTATGGGACTATACCGCCTAGCGAGGGAATATCATAGCTCAGTTTATGTTAGCCAAATACTACTATTCCTCAAACTGTTTCAACAAATAAAATTTTGCTAAAATTATCATCCAGCAGGTGTTATTTATGTTTCCCAGCCATTCATTAATCGTTTCATTTCAATTACTAAATTCCAATCTACTCCTGGCTACCGAAATTGCCGAAGCAGATCCGTCTATCGTGCTGGCGGGGGTATTACTAAGTGCGGTTACGATCTATTTCGCAGCCAAACTTGGTGGAGAACTTTGCGCAGCCTTTGACTTTCCTTCAGTTTTGGGAGAATTGATTGGTGGTGTAGTTGTTGGCGTTTCGATAATGCACCTTTTAGTGTTTCCCGAAGGAGGAATAGAAGCAGGAGACTCTTTAGTGATGCAGTTTCTACAAATGACCTCGGACTTAACCCCAGAAAATGCTGCTGCTACTTTTCATCTCCAGTCAGAAGTAATTTCTCTGCTGGCAGAGATCGGAGTAATTGTATTACTGTTTGAAATTGGTTTAGAGTCTAACCTTAAAGAGTTGATGGAGGTAGGAACTCAGGCTCTTACAGTAGCGATCGTCGGCGTAATTGCCCCTTTTGCTGCGGGTACTGCTGGACTGATGATAATTTTTAATGTGCCAGCAATTCCCGCAATTTTTGCGGGCGCTGCACTGACAGCAACGAGTATTGGTATTACATCTAGAGTATTATCGGAAATGGGACAGCTAAACTCCAAGGAAGGACAAATAATCTTAGGTGCAGCGGTAATTGACGATGTCTTGGGAGTAATTGTCTTAGCGGTAGCAGCAAGTTTAGCCAAAACGGGAGAAGTTGACGTTAGCAACGTGATTTATCTGATTATCAGTGCCACTAGTTTTTTAGTTGGGTCTGTTTTATTAGGTAAAGTCTTTAATAAAAGCTTTGTTAGGATAGTAGATATTTTAAAAACTCGCGGTGGCGTAATCGTTCCTGCTTTTACCTTTGCCTTTGCGATGGCATACTTAGCATCGGCGATTCACCTCGAAGCAATTTTGGGCGCATTTGCAGCAGGACTAGTTCTAGACGAAACCGATACTAGAAAAGAACTACAGCGTTTAGTAGAGCCTGTTTCTGATATGCTAGTGCCAATTTTCTTTATTACCGTCGGTGCTAAAACTAACTTGAGCGTGCTTAATCCGATCGCTCCAGAAAATAGAGAAGGTTTAATCATTGCTGCTTTTCTAGTTTTAGTCGCAATTATCGGCAAGATTTTAGCAGGTTTTACTGTTTTCAATCAACCCGATTTAGACAAGCTGGCAATTGGCGTGGGTATGATTCCCAGAGGAGAAGTAGGATTGGTGTTTGTGGCGGTTGGTTCTACTAGTGGTGTATTAACTTCCTCCCTAGAAGCAGGAATTGTTGTGATGGTGATTGCCACGACTTTTATTGCCCCTGCTTTGTTGCGTGTCGTCTTTAATTCCGATGAGGAAACCGCCGATATTCCTCAAGAAACACCCTCTGTTGTTGAAACTACTTCCTAGTCATTTCAAAAACGAATAGTTAATTATTTTCTAGTTGAGCGATCGCAATCCACGCGATCGCTTTTTTTTAGCGTCTTTACTAAAATTAAATCGAGGAAATTTCTATTTGCGATCGCTCGCTTTAAAACCGAGAGATCGCTTTATATTTTTTAAGAGTGTCCATAAAGGCAAACACCGCTGGAGTATGGAGAGCATCTTCTACGATTGCCGCTTTAATAATTCTCTCTAGAGGTACTGGCAAAGAATACATTTTTAGTTCGGTCGGAACTGGAGTAGCAGCAAGTAGAGGTATGATAGCTGCGCCTAAACCCTGTATTGCCATGCTAACCATAGTTGAATCTTCTCGCATTTCATAGGCAATATTGAGTGGTTCGGGAGACTTCCTAAGATGTTGATGAATTTTTGTCGAGCAACTGCCAATGGAAGAAATAATTAAAGGATATGCTGCTAATTGCTTCCAAGTCAGTTCCGTTTGACTCAATTTTAAACTCTTGGGTAACAACACTACATATTCATCCTGCTGAATTTCCCATGTTGTCAAATCTTCCGAACAAGGAACATGAATTAAACCAATATCCGCTTTACCCAAACGAAGGATATTCTCTATTTCAATGTCTTCGTCAACTTCTTTGACGCTCACCTTAATTAAAGGAAACTGGCGACGAAACTGAGCAATCAAAGCAGGTAAAATATGAGTCGCAGCACTGCGGAATGATACTAGCCTGACGCTTCCTCCCTTTAAACCTTTAGAGCGATTGGCTTCATTAACTATCTGTTGTAATAAGTCTAATATCTGTTTGGCGGGAGGGATTAACTGTTTGCCTACGGCGGTAAGATCTGCTCCATTGCGTCCCCGATTAAACAAAATTACGCCTAAATCACTCTCCAGTGTGGCGATCGCATGACTTACTGCTGACTGGGAAATATTGAGATCTAAAGCAGCCTCGCTAAAATTTCGATAATCCGCCACCGCAATTAAGATTCGCAGTTGAGAAATTTTTATTTTATGCGGATCGATTGCACTCATAAGGCTATTTATCAATCGTTACTCAGATTTTAGCGAGGATTTGTCCAGATATTCTGCTTATTTTAAAAGCTTACTGGAAAATCAAGATTTAACTATGAATTTTACTCATGTCAACCATGCGCGTTTTGCTTTGTTGATTAAAGATGCAGTAGATATAGTTAATTTATTGAAAGAAAAAGCATTTTAATTTAAAGCAAACAGGAGCAAAAAATGAAAATTCTTTTACAGCCTGAAGCTAAAACAATCGGGAATCGTGAATTAATCGAAAATCAAAAATATTTGATTAACTTAGTCGAGAAACTTAGCTTTGGTCTAAATTCAACAAAGCAAATAGCCGCCGTAAATAAAAAAATTACGCCCTAGTTTTTCTCGATTCAAAATTACTATCGGCTTTAGATCGAGTTTCATCACACAGGAGTAAAAAATGAAAATTATCTTACAGCCTGAAGCTCAAACAATCAGTAATCGTGAATTAGTCGAAAATCAAAAAGACCCGAGCGATTCAACTCTGGTATTGAACCCGACTTTTCAAAGAACAATGATTGTTTGATGTTTGAACTTGTTCAATCTATCCGTTTATAGCTATAGGTATCAATCGTGACAACTAACTTTATCAGCAAGATTCTCAAAAATATTAAACACAGTTTAATAGTTAATCGCAACGAACCCCATATTAAGCTGAAATGCGATCGCTTTGGCAACCAATATTGGCAGGTTCATGATTATAAAACTAATAAGTTTTATAGCTTTGGTTCTGATCAAGATGTTAGAGCTTGGCTAGAAAACCGCTACCACTGTGTCTAAGTGTACTAAAGAAAATCATTTAACCAGGAGAAAAAAATGAACTACATAAAATCTAATATCGACTCTACCGTTAACGACAATAAAATTGAAATAGTAGAAAATAAAGCTCTACTATTTCTTAGAAAGTTCTGGCAATTCAGCTTGTTCTACGGTGATTATATAGGCAATCTACATTCTCGTAAAAGCTCTAAACACTAAGAAGTTATTCGAGTAAAGTAATTTGTTTTTTCAAAGTTTAGTAACTTTCTTACTCTTATTTAACCCTTTCGCCATCCGAGAGGGTTTTTGCATACTTGCTTAAAAACAAATGTCAGTAAGAAATAAATTACCCTTTTCCCTTTACCTTTTCCCAGTCATAGCAGGTTAATTTGTTTCTTAAGAGTAAAAATAAGATAGAAATATCAATGCCGATTAATCATTGTTGCGCTTGATTGATCGGTCGCTAGCACCAATACCTCGCTCATATTAACGTTAGCTGGGCGAGTAGCGCAAAAGACGACGACTTCGGCAATATCATCAGGAGTTAAAGGATTCATTCCTTGATAAACCTTTTTGGCTTTATCGGTATCACCCCGAAACCGCACGTTGCTAAAATCAGTTTCTACCGTACCAGGATCGACGGAACTTACGCGGATGGGAGTACCAAACAGATCCATTTTTAATCCTTCAGATAAGGCTCTCACTGCTGCTTTGGTGGCGCAGTAAACATTGCCTCCTGGATAGTTTTGATGCCCAGCAATTGAACCGATGTTAACAATATGTCCCCGATCGCGTTCTACCATTCCAGGTAAAAGCGATCGCGTTACATACAACAAACCCTTAAGGTTAGTATCGATCATTTCTTCCCAGTTTTGGATATCTCCTTCTTGTAGCTTATCCAAACCACGGCTTAATCCTGCATTATTAACCAGAATGTCGATATTACGCCAAGATTCAGGCAAAGAGGCAAAAGACTTGGCTACCGCAGCGCGATCGCTTACGTCCATTTCTAATAGGTAGACTTTACTTTGGTGGGCTTGTTTTATTTCCCTAGCAACTGCTTCTAGTTTATCTCGACGACGGGCAGCTAAAATCAGTGAGACACCCTCTTTTGCAAACATCTTTGCACAAGATTTACCAATACCACTGCTAGCACCAGTAATTACTACAGTCTGATTTTTAATTGAAACCATATTAATTTATTGAAAGATTTTAAATATGCTAACAATAAATAGCCAATAATCCTATCTTAAAAGCTCTAGCATAGATTCAATTGTTCAATTATTTTGTTTAAATAAATTTAGATATATAAAACAAATTCTACATCGATAATATTTCTCTTTTTCAACAAGTTGAATTTCAAGATTAATATGCCATAAAAATATATAAAAAAGATATATGCATTTTTTTAATCAAATAAAATATGCTTGATTATGTTTGAAATTTTAAGCAAAGCAATTTTAAAGTAATTCTTTGAGTATAAAAAGTAAGGGACATATATTACTAATATAAAGATTGAATCCATTGCCATTCCTGTGTCAAACCTTCTTTAAGAGAAACTTGAGGAATATAATTCAAAATCTTCTGGGCTTTTGCTACATCCGCACTAGTATGTCGGGCATCTCCCGCTGCTTTGTTGACATAATCTTTTTTGATAGGATGTCCGACAACTTGTTCCATAATCTCTAATAATTTCATCAAGGTTACTCGGCTACCGCCACCAATATTAAACACTTCCCCAATAGCTTCGGGCATTTCTCCCGCAGCCAGATTAGCAGCGACAGCATCGCTAACATAGGTGTAGTCTCTAGTTTGTTGCCCATCTCCGTAAATAGAAATTGCTTTATTATCAATTGCTGCTTGGAAAAACTTATGAAAAGCCATATCTGGTCTTTGGCGAGGACCATATACTGTAAAGTAGCGTAGGGCAGTAATGGGTACATCAAAGTTTTTCTGGTATAGCCAACACATACGTTCCCCTGCCAATTTGGTAATGCCATAGGGAGATACTGGTTTGGGACACAAAGTTTCGGGGGTGGGCATAGTTACCGCATCGCCATAAATAGATGAACTTGAAGCGTAAACAATTCTTTTGAGGGATTTAACCTGTTTAGCTCCTTCTAAAATAATTTGGGTGGCATTGATATTTCGTTCTGTATAATGATGAAAATCTTCCCCCCAGCTAGCCCTTACTCCTGCTTGGGCTGCTTGATGGTAAACCACGTCTACTGACTTTAAAAGTTCTTGCCAGTCTAAATCTTGGATACTAGCTTTAATTAATGTAAACCCTGGATATTGTTTTAGATTGACTACATTGTTATGCTTTAGTTGGGGACTATAATAATCATTGAATTGGTCGATGCCAATTACTTCTGCCCCTTGTTTTAGCAAAGTCTCTGCTAGGTGAGAGCCGATAAATCCCGCAACCCCAGTAACAATGTGATTAACCATAAAGTTTTGCTTATATTAGCCTCAAATTGATTTTGAATGAGAAACACTACATTTATTTTTCCTAAGGCAGACAATAACCCAACTTTTGAAAGAGTTTCGTAAACTTAAGAAAGGTTATTGCTACAAAAAACTGTAAACTATATCGGAAGTAATATTAAACCCTATAAAATATAAAAGCTAAGATATTGGGTTTATATTCATTACATCTTCCAGTCTAACTATATGTAATTTGATACCCAAAATTCTAAAAAATTAATCTCAAATATATGGATATTACCAGCGACCTGCACGTTATTGAAACCCGACCCTTGTTAAGCCCAGCATTTATTAAAAGCGAATTTCCCTTAACCGAATCGATCGCACAGTTAGTTACTCAGACTCGTAGCCGTATTCGGAATATATTGGAAGGAAAAGACCAGAGAATGTTGGTTGTGGTAGGTCCTTGTTCAATTCATGACGTGGCAGCAGCAGAAGAATACGGACAAAAGCTAGTAAAATTGCGATCGCAATTTGCCGATACTTTAGAAATTGTGATGCGGGTTTATTTTGAAAAACCTCGAACTACGGTAGGTTGGAAAGGGCTAATCAACGATCCTCATTTAGATAATAGCTATGACATCAATACAGGATTGAGGACTGCAAGAAATTTACTTTTAGACTTAGCTGATATGGGTTTACCCGCAGCAACGGAATTACTCGACCCCATTACCCCACAATATATTGCCGATCTCATTTGCTGGACGGCTATTGGTGCAAGGACTACAGAGAGTCAAATTCATCGTCAAATGGCTTCTGGACTATCGATGCCTGTAGGTTATAAAAATGGTACGGATGGCAGCTTTACCGCTGCGATTAATGCCATGCTTACCGCTAAAATTTCCCATCACTTTTTAGGCATTAATCAAGATGGTTTGGCAAGTATTGTTAGGACTACAGGTAATCCTGATGGGCATTTAGTTTTGCGGGGTGGTGCAGCCAGACCAAATTATGAGGCGAGTGATATTAAAGCTGCAACGGATGCTTTGAAGAAAAAAGCCATGAATTCTCATTTGATGATTGACTGTAGTCATGGCAACAGCAGCAAGGACTATAACAAACAATCAGCAGTCTTAGATAGTGTTGCTCAACAAGTAGAAGCAGGTTGCTCTAATATTATGGGAGTGATGATTGAAAGTCACCTGATTGAAGGAAACCAATCCATATCCAAAAATAAAGAAGAGCTTGTATACGGCAAAAGTATTACTGATGCCTGTGTTAATTGGGATACTACCCAAGCTATGCTGCAATCTCTATCCGATGCGGTAGCAAAAGGAAGGGCAGGAATAAAACAAAATATGGCATCGATAGCAGGTAAATAATTGTTAGATGAATCAGTCTAATTTAACCGAATCAGAGCAAAAACAGCTAATTGAAACTGCTACCAAGGCTCTAGATAGTTCTTATGCACCCTATTCGCAATTTCGAGTGGGTGCAGCGGTACTAACTGTTAAAGGTAATATATTCTCAGGATGTAACGTAGAAAATGCCTCCTACGGATTGAGTATGTGCGCCGAAAGAAATGCGATCGCCAATGCCATAATAGGCGAGAAAAAAGATACAATGAGGATCAAAGCGATCGCTGTAACCAACAGCCAGCAAGTTTCCTGTTCTCCCTGCGGTGCCTGTCGGCAAGTCATCTGGGAATTTGGACAAGAGGTTGAAGTTATTTTTAGGGGAAATCAGGGGTGGCAAAACTCTACTATTAAAGAATTATTGCCCGACGGTTTTATTTTATAAATTTCTTTATGATTACGGTTTCAAAAATTTATCTGTTGGTCATATTTTAAAAAAGCTAGTTAATTAATCAAGTTTCTTCATGAAATCATATCTCGCCGCCGCTATTCAAATGACCAGCAAGCCTGACCTGACCAAAAATCTGGTTGAGGCAGAAGAACTAATCGATCTAGCCGTCCGTCGGGGTGCAGAGTTGGTTAGCCTACCAGAGAATTTTGCTTTTTTAGGTAAAGAGGTTGATAAAGTAGCTCAAGCCAAAGAAATTGCGGACAAGACAGACCAATTTCTTAAAAAAATGGCGCAGAGATTTCAAATTACAATTTTGGGTGGTGGCTTTCCCGTGCCAGTAGCAGACAACCCAGCAAAAGCCTACAATACCGCACTTTTAGTTACTCCTGACGGTCAAAAGGCTGCTCATTACCAAAAAGTTCATCTCTTTGATGTAGATGTTCCCGATGGCAATACCTATCAAGAATCTAGTACCGTTATGGCGGGAACGGAATTTCCCACTATTTATAATTCAGAAAATTTGGGTAAGCTCGGCTTATCTATTTGCTACGATGTTCGCTTTCCCGAACTTTATCGTCAGCTATCAAAGCAGGGTGCAGATGTGTTGTTCATTCCTGCTGCTTTTACAGCGTTTACAGGAAAAGACCATTGGCAGGTATTGTTACAGGCAAGAGCGATCGAAAATACTTGTTATGTGATTGCTCCTGCTCAAACAGGAAATCATTATGAACGTCGCTATACTCACGGTCATGCAATGATTGTCGATCCTTGGGGGGTTATTTTAGCCGATGCAGGAAATGCCCCAGGAGTAGCCGTAGCAGAAATCAATCCCCAACGTTTACAGCAGGTGCGCCAGCAAATGCCTTCTTTACAGCATCGAGTATTTGTTTAAGTTATGTTTAGAGAAATTTTCATTAGCTATTCGCAACCAAACCTGAAGGCTTGATCTTATAGGGAATTTCTTCTACAGGCAAACATTCCGTATTTAAATTATCGTAAGTTAGCTGGAGTCGCTTTTCTCCAGCGTATTCAACTAGCTTGCCACCGTATAATTTGGCTCTTGTACCCAAACTTTGTATGCGTACCTTGCCGTTAAATACCGTTGCTCTAGCAAGATAAATCACCAAATCATCTCTAGAAGGACGATTGACTGTAGTACTAGCAGTAAGATGTGCCACACCTCGTTCATCAATCTCTTGAGTCATTGCCATTGCCGTATTGCGGATACCACGGATAGCCACAATTGCAGCAGCTACAGCCATAGTAATATCTATACCATCGTTGGTCAGAATCTTGTTGTTAGATAGATATTGAAAATTAGTTTCCCCCAGGTCATCTCTAATACGTCGATGAATCATATTATGAGGATGATAATCAGATAATGCCCCCACAATTGCCCCACAAGCATGACGGGGTTCTCGCCAAGGAGATTCACGGGTTTTACCATAGATGCGCTTATCTCCTTCTTCTAAGCGTCCTACGTGAGTTTTGAGGTCGATTGCCACTAAAACCATTGACTCTGGATTTCCTTCATACAGTCTTCTGCGGAGTAGTTCGTCCATTTGATGAGCGACGGTGACATGAGCTAAAGTCGCCCCATTATCCGTACCACCACCTGCGGGGAAAAATGCTTCTAATTTGAGTTCGCCAATTTCCGATAAGGTGGCAAAACGGGAGGCTACTACATCTCGATAACGTTTAGTCACTTCTCCTTGGTGAATGCGATCGCCGCAGTTAGTATAGGCTAAAGTCGTAACTACGCTGGGCAGGCTAAGATCTGCCCCACAAATGTGCATATCCGTAAGACTAGGGGCAGCTAACTGTAGTTCGTCTCTTAATAATTGTAAGCCATTAATTAGAGCATAGCGATCGCTTACTATTTCGTTGAGATAGTTATGATAGGCATTCCTTTCCATACCAAAGCTGGCAGGAAGACACCACAGGCGATCGATTCGGTTTTGGGCAGATTGCGCGTCGAAGGGGATAGACATATATTAGAACTTTGTTGCTACCTTTCTTTCTTCAGTTTAACCTCACTTCATTCGCAGCTATGGGCTATGGGCTAGATAATTCGACTCTGCTTAGACATGAAATAAGTTTAAGCAGAGTATAGGGAGTAGGGAAAAATGTTGATTAATCTGTTTTTATGCCTTATTGAAACTATTAATTTCTCTTTGTTTAGCGTCAATCATTTAGATAAGATCGTTATTTAGCGTCAACCAATAATTCTCTTCAGCCTTAAGTCTCTAAATTCAGGTAATCTAAAGACTAGAGAGTTGGTAAAGAAAGCTTTTATAGATATGGATATTAAAAATGGTTTTGTCGCGACGGTGGGAAATACCCCTCTAATTCGCCTCAATAGCTTTAGTGAAGAAACAGGATGCGAAATACTTGGTAAAGCTGAATTTCTCAATCCTGGTGGCTCGGTTAAGGATCGTGCTGCACTCTATATTATTGAAGATGCCGAAAAAAAAGGACTACTAAAGCCAGGGGGTACAGTAGTTGAAGGTACAGCAGGAAACACGGGTATTGGGCTGGCTCACATTTGTAATGCCAAAGGCTATAAATGCCTGATTATTATCCCCGAAACCCAGTCTCAAGAAAAGATTGATACTCTAAAAACATTAGGTGCAGAAGTTCGTCTAGTCCCCGCAGTACCTTACAAAAATCCTGAAAACTATGTCAAAGTATCGGGACGAGTTGCAGCAGAGATGGATAATGCTATTTGGGCAAATCAATTTGAGAACCTTGCTAACCGCAACGCTCACTATGAAACTACTGGCGCAGAAATTTGGGCGCAAACCGATGGTAAAGTTGATGCCTGGGTAGCTGCTACTGGTACAGGTGGGACTTATGCAGGGGTTTCCATGTATCTCAAAGACCAAAATCCTAACATTAAATGTGTTGTTGCCGATCCGATGGGAAGCGGTTTGTATAGCTATATTAAAACTGGAGAAATCAAATCTGAAGGAAATTCGATCACTGAAGGTATTGGTAATAGCCGTATTACAGGCAATATGGAAGGCGCACCCATCGATGATGCTATCCAAATCGACGATCGCGAATGCGTCCGTGTCATCTACCAGCTATTGAACAAAGAAGGCTTGTTTATGGGTGGCTCAGTGGGCATCAACGTTGGTGCTGCGATCGCCCTAGCCAAGCAAATGGGTCCTGGTCATACTATAGTAACGGTTCTGTGCGATGGTGGAGCAAGATATCAATCTCGTCTTTATAACCCAGAATGGCTAGCTTCTAAAGGGTTGGCAATTTGAGATGGTTTATGAAATACATTTAAAAAAAGATCGCTTTTAAAGCGATCGCATTTCGGGGTTTTAATTTCTCAAACTGCCATCTAAAGAGTTTTTAATACCTCAGCTTTTTGAATTAGCCACTCTTCGCCCTGACGAACTAATTGATAGCGCACTAAAAGATTATCATCATAGGATTGAGTATTATCTAGCTGTCCAGATTGATAATGTTGAGCCACTTCTTTAACTTCAGCTTCAACTGTTGCTTTGTTGGGGTTACTCGGATCGACTTTTGCCGAGCGCATTTTGATTTGATGTTGATATTCCCGATAAAAATCGCCTTCTTTGTATGCCGTAGCGCGATCGCGCCAGGTAGTTAATAGTGGTTCGGCTAGTATATTATTTAACTCAGGAATTTGATGTTCTTTACCAAAAGCTGCTGACTTACTCGACAGCCATTTTTCTACCACTTGCTGAGATTTTTCGGTAAAAGTCAACTTTGGTTTGGCAACAACAGATTTGGCGGTCGGTAATTCAATCGCAGGATCAGAAATTGCGATCGCAATTTGTGCCTCGGCAGTTTGTTGGCGAGGACTGAGAAATAGTTTCGTAGCGATAAAACCAATTGTTCCTATGCCGAAAATCAAGCCAAAAATGAACAGCCAACCTTTTAAGCGAGTGCCTGAAGTGGCTTTCTTATTCCCTACCATTTTTTGCTGTTTTGCTCGACCCTGTGCTTTATAGAGTACCGATGCAGGAACGGCTCTTTTTTTTGGTTCAAGAGGCAAAGAAAGAGATTTTGGCTGGGATTTTACCGATTTTTTGACCTGAGAATTGCGAGGTGCTGGGGAGCGATGTTTTGATTTTGTTTTCGATTTGCCCTGAGTCTTTTTCTGATGAGTTGCACCATTAGCTTGACGTTCTATGGTAGCTGTATTTGAATTGACTGCTATGGGTGTATTTTGAATAATCTGATTTGCACAAACAACCGTCTGGGATGATTTTTTTTCATTAAAGATGCTACGCCAGCGAGATAAAACGCCAATTCCGCCTTCTTTAGAATCAGACTGTTGCTTGGCTACCTTTGATGGAGTTGATGCTACGGAAGTGGTTTCCGCCGTCACCAATACTGTAGAAGGAGTTAGTTTATCTAAATAAGCTTGAACTTCGCGATCTGCAAAGTACTCCTTTAGGGTTAATTTTGTGTCGATGAGATCGACAAATTGAGCCAATACATCCTCGTGCAACCATTTTTCAGTATAAAAACACATTCCAGGTAATAAGTCTGCACTACCTGGAGCGTGCTGTAAAATTTGATTTAATTTGCTGGTGTCTTGGGTTTTATGAACTTTGCTAATCGCTTTTTCTGTATGTCCCAATAGCAAAGCACATACTCCTTGTTCCCAGGTTACATCCTGTTTTTCGCTTAAATAATCTAGTTTACGCTGCGCTCTCAATACTAATTCTGGTTGTTTTCCCGTAAATCCCTGTCCTAAAAGAGCATATACTGCTAAATAACTACCGATTGCTGAATCATTTTGAATATCTTTATCAAATAGTTGCTTTTGTTCGACAGAAGTTAGATAAGTTCTAAGCTGCTGAATAAAACACAAAAACTGGTCAAAACTCAAGCCAGAGAGATCTTCACCCTTTCCTTCAATTCCCTCACGCTGCACCAGCATTTCCTGCAATAATTGAAATCCTCTAGCTCTAGGGGCAGAATTTGGTTGATTTTGCGAAATTAATTCTAGAACCCGATAGGGGCGTAATTTATATAAATCTAATTCTAATTCTTGTTTAACTTGAGGAAACAAGTTCTCTTGATTGAGTATATCTATACCCAGTTGACTAGACATAGCAGCAGCTTCATATTCTCTTCTGTGCCACTGTTCTCGTCCCAACTCCATATATGCTAAAGCTAAAGCTAGGATAATGTTTTCTTGAGTAGCAACATTCACTTCCTCTGAGTTTTGTTGCTGAAACTGACTAAATTCAGGACTGTTGTAATAGTCAATTCCTTGGGTTAAAACTAACTCGTATTCTCCTAATTCCTGCATAATCAGCAATGCACCAACTAGTTGAGCAGCAGGAATATCTATTGTCGGGTTAATAGTGGCGGTATCGGCAACTAAATCGTTAAGAATTATTTCATCTTGTGGTGCTGCTTCTGCGGTATTCCCTTCAACTATCGCACCATCTTGACTATCCTCACTCGATTCCGCCACTTCCAAAGGCTCTACAGGCTGCATATTGACCAAAAATTGAGCATCGTAGTTTGCCCTTGCTTCAGGATTGGATAAAACTTGATAAGCTGTTTGGATTAATGCCTGACGCGCTTCGATCGCATATTGATTAAACTCTCGACGAGGCTGCTGCTGTAGACGATCGCTATAAGCCTGCTCTAGCTGCTGCTCAACTGCTTTGATAGGTACGCTTAAAATTCGATAATAGTCGAGTGGGATTCGCATTTGGGGTTAGTTCCTCTAGACGGCTTTAACGTCCTGGTAAGTGACAATAATAAGGGTTAAAAAAAACAGTAAACTTGACCGCAAAATCTAATAATGAAAACTAGCAAATTGAAATGATCCTACGGATATTAATTTTAATGATTTCACTTTTTTGCCAGCATTCTAACGCAGTTTTTGCTAGCACACAAAAAATTAGAATTAGTTAAACAAAATACAAACAAATATTAACTTTATTCAACAGCCATGAATCAATCACAGCCAAAAATAATTGTTATCGATGACGATCCTACAGGTTCGCAGACTGTACACAGTTGCTTGCTATTACTACGTTGGGATGTTGAAACCCTCAAACAGGGATTGCAGGATGATGCACCCATCTTGTTTATCTTAAGCAACACCAGAGCAATGACTCCAGAGCAAGCAGCAGCTACTACCCAAGAAGTCTGCCACAATCTAAAAAAAGCGATCGCCCAAGCAAATATCAAAGATTTTTTAGTTGTTAGTCGCTCTGACTCTACTTTACGGGGACACTATCCCATTGAAACCGACGTAATTAGTGCTGAATTGGGTGGTTTTGATGCTCATTTTTTGACTCCTGCATTTTTTGAAGGAGGCAGAATTACCACTGATAGTACTCACTATTTATTAATTGATGGAGTCAAGACTCCTGTCGCCGAAACAGAATTTGCCAAGGATTCGGTATTTGGCTATAGCTATAGTTATTTGCCCGATTATGTAGCTGAAAAAACTCATGACAAAATTAAAGCATCCGAAGTCGTTCGGTTAACCCTGGCTGATATTCGCAACGCTCAAATTGAACAACGCTTATTAGAACTCGAGCATAATCAGTGCGTGGCAGTTGACGGAGAAAACCAAGCTGACTTTGATCGCTTCGCTCAAGCGGTATTAAAAGCTACAGGTCAAGGAAAAAGATTTTTGTTTCGTTCGGCTGCTAGCCTATTGACCTCCCTGGCACAATTGGGTCAACAGCCTATCCCAGCCGAGAAAATGAGCAGCTATAAGCCAACAAATAAACCAGGGGTCATTTTAATTGGTTCTCATGTGCAAAAAACTACTCAACAGCTAAATCAACTGCTACAGGAGGAGGATGTGGTTGGTATTGAAGTAGATGTAGTCCGCTTACGCGATCGCCCTCAAGAAAGAGACACAATTCTTAACGAAACTTTAACTGCTCTGGAAAAAGCATTCAATCGAGGAAAAACTCCCGTAGTTTATACCAGTCGTCAAGAATTAAACTTTTCTGACATTCAGCAACGATTAGAGTTTGGCGTAGAAGTATCAGCGTTGTTAATGGATGTAGTCAAAGGTTTGCCAAAATCGATCGGCTTTCTAATCAGCAAGGGAGGAATTACTTCCAACGACGTATTAAGTGTCGGCTTAGAACTAACAGCAGCAAGACTATTAGGACAAATATTACCAGGATGTTCGGTGATTCAGACTAACCCAAATCATCCCCAGTTTCCTAATTTACCTGTAGTTTTGTTTCCTGGTAACGTAGGAAATCAAGATGGTTTAGTTGCTGCTTGGTCGCGCTTAAGGTTTTCCTAATATTTCATCGATAGAAATCTACGCTACCATGTGAAGCGTAAAAACTACCTAAAAAGTAGATATACGTAGATACACGTAGATATACGGAGGATCGGGACGGTTGCATGACTTTCGAGCCTACTATCTCCTTGGACAAAACTGACGATCTGCCTGATACGTCACCCTTGGTCAATAGCTATTCCCAAATTGGTATCAAAAATGACGGAAACCAGCTTTTACTTACATTACCCACCCAAGCAGAGATAAATTCTGAATTACCATGGTCAGAGACTTGGCAAGAACTAAAACATCTGTTAAAAACCAAAGAGCAATCTTGGCAAGTAGGCACAAAAGTATGTTTAGTGGCTCAAGATCGACTGCTGGATGCCAGGCAGTTACAGACCATTGCCGAAACCCTCGATGATGTACAACTGTCTTTATCAAAGATTAGTACCAGTCGAAGGCAGACAGCAGTAGTAGCTGCAACCAGTGGCTACTCTGTCGAACAAAACCAACCTGTCGATCCCCTGATTGACATACCTAGTCCAACTAAAGAAGTCTTGTCTTCTTCCTTAGCCGAACCCCTGTACCTTCAAAGTACAGTGCGCTCTGGAGTAGAGATTCGTCATCAAGGGACGATTATCATTTGTGGCGATTTAAATCCTGGAGGTAAAGCGATCGCAGCAGGAGACATCCTAGTTTGGGGTCGTTTGCGGGGTATTGCTCATGCAGGAGCGCAAGGAAACCATCAGGCTCGCATTACTGCGTTACAGATGGAATTCACTCAGCTGCGTATAGCCGATGCAGTAGCGCGATCGCCTAAAGTAAGACCTGAAAAAATATTCCCAGAGTTAGCATTTATGGCTACAGATGGCATTAAACTGGCGAAAAGCTCGGAATTTGCTAAAAATTACGTCTTTTCGTCCTTGAAACGGGCATGGGTCAACTGTACTCCTAATAATTCTTATAAAAAGTCATAGACTTCTTAAAAGGGTAAGACAAAGTGGGTACAGCTTTCTCACAATCAAGCAAAATAACTACAGCTACACAAATAGTAAGTAAACAATATGAGTCGTATAATTGTTGTTACTTCTGGCAAAGGAGGAGTGGGTAAAACAACCACCACATCCAACTTAGGAGCAGCATTAGCCAAACAAAATCGTTCAGTAGCTCTCATTGACGCTGACTTTGGACTGAGAAATCTAGATCTGTTGTTAGGACTAGAAGAACGAGTTGTTTATACTGCCATGGACGTATTGGCAGGAGAATGTCGTTTAGCTCAAGCTTTAGTCAAAGACAAACGTTTAAAAGGATTGGTATTACTTCCTGCTGCTCAAAATCGTAATAAAGAAGCAGTTCGACCAGAGCAAATGCAAAAGATAGCCACTGCTCTATCGAAAGGCTATGATTACATTCTGATCGACTGTCCTGCGGGGATCGAATTGGGTTTCCGTAATGCTATTTCCGCAGCCCAAGAAGCACTAATTGTTACAACTCCTGAAGTTGCAGCAGTGAGGGATGCAGACCGCGTTATCGGACTACTAGAAGCAGAAGGGGTTAACAAAATTAGCCTCATTGTCAATCGAGTTAAACCTCACATGGTTGAGGAAAACAAGATGATGAGCGTCGAAGATGTTCTAGAACTTTTAGGAGTACCCTTAATTGGTGTTGTTCCCGATGACGAGAAAGTCATCGAAGCCACCAACCGAGGCGAACCTTTGGTTTTAGGAGAATTTGAATCGATCCCAGCAATGGCGTATACCAATATTGCCAAACGTTTAGAAGGAGAAAAAGTACCGTTCTTAGATTTGATGGCAAATCAAAGAAATATCTTGTCCCGTCTGCGTAAGATATTTGGTGGTTAATCGACAGAAAAAACTTATACAGCAAACATCAAATATTCGTAAGCAACACTCCTAAGTGTGTTTATCTCTTTCCATGCAGACAATCATAAATAAGATTAACAGGTTTCTGGAAATGATTTTTCCCTGGAAAAACAATGGTAACAGTAAGGATCGCGCTAAAAGTCGGCTAAAGCTGATTATTGCTCACGATCGCGCTAGCATTAATTCAGATGTGTTGGCGGCAATGCGTGAAGAAATTCTAGACGTAGTGGCTAGATATGTAGAAGTCGATCGCGAAGAAATGGAATTTTCCCTTTCTAACGATCAGCGAATGACTTCTCTGACTGCTAATTTACCGATCCGTCAAATTAAACGCTTGGGTGAATTACAAAAGCAGCTAAAGGAAAACAACGGCGTTGATTTACAAAAAATTGAAGTGGTTGAATTAGAAGAAGGTGCAGACAGTAAAAGCGCACCATCTAAATAGCGATCGACAAAATTGTCAAATTGATTGTTAATTGCTGATGGTATCAGGTGTACCTTCATTCAAGGGCATAACATCAGTGGTTAGTTGTCATCAAAAAAACATCTAACCATTAAGCCCCTGTTTTACTCTGAATTAATTTGGAGCTATTTCAACCTGTAGCGTTGTTTATTTGACAAAAAACTAATAAAAAGGCAACCAATCTAGCTTTAGTGTTTCGAACGGGCTTTTTACGAGCAGTAAGGTGTAATGTCTTCTCCACAAGAGTCGGCAAGAAAGCACAGTGCGCGAAATCGCAATCCTATCAGTTGCTCGTATAGAGGATTAAACTTACACAAGGCAGGAATACGAAGAATGACTCGACCGAAAATTTTTATTTCACGGGCAAAGGGACATTGAGAGGGAATCCACTTAACAATGCGCCGTGCTGTATTCTCTTCTTGGATCTCTAGGCGATCGAGCCATTGCTGGAAAAAATGCCAAGGATTTTTTTCCAGCTTACGGTTTGAAATGAAAGTTGTCATTATTTTTAATTTGTTTTGCTTGGTTATTGCTTTTCTATTTATAAGCTAGCAAAATATAATGTAAGTTTTAATATAAAAAACTTTTATCAATAATTGGCAAAATTTATCTTTCAAGATGTGGAAAATTGTAGGCACAGTTGGCTGTGCGCTAACACCTCTTAATTGAACCTACAAAAATTACGATTGAATTATAAAAACTGCATCATTTCGAGTATTTAAATAAGTTTTACTGATCTATATTGTAAATAATATATATTTTACAAATCACTGGTTTGTACATCACTATAAAGAAAGAGAGGAAAAGCAATTCTTTTATTAAAAGTATTTAGTCTCTTAGTCTTTAGTAGCATTTCTTACTGCTACCCTAAATGATTAGCTGAGTTTAACGACTTGCTACATAACCGTGTCTATCATGCGCGGAAATCATTTGAAGCTTTTTTTGCACCTCTTTATATAGACAAAAAACTATGACAAACAAATAATAGTAGCTTTTTGTCTATGTACGAAAGTCATCAACAAAAATTAAAACACTATATCGAGAGTATTTAACTTATGGTTGCAATCACAAATACTAAACAAACCAAAAATACGGCTAGACTAACTGTACAAATTGTCGAAATTGCTCCAGAAACTACTGCCATACGATGTCTAGATTGGGATCGCGATCGCTTTGACATTGAGTTTGGCTTACAAAACGGCACAACCTACAATTCGTTTATTATTCAGGGTGAAAAGCTGGCACTTGTTGATACTACTCACGCTAAGTTTCGCCAGCTTTACCTCGATCTGTTGACAGGTTTCATCGATCCGTCGCAACTCGACTATTTAATTATCAGCCATACCGAACCCGATCATAGTGGTTTGGTTAAAGATATCTTGGCGTTAGCACCCGAAGTTACGGTAGTTGGGGCGAAGGTGGCGATTAAGTTTTTGGAAAGTATGGTGCATCAGCCTTTTGAACACATAATTGTCAAAAATGGCGATCGCCTGGATTTAGGAAACGGACATGAATTAGAATTTGTCTCTGCTCCTAATTTACACTGGCCCGATACGATTTTTACTTACGATTATAAAACTCAAGTTCTTTATACTTGTGATGCCTTTGGGATGCACTATTGCGATGAGCCTACCTTCGATGAGAATTTAGAACTGATTGAGGCAGACTTTGAATATTACTATGATTGTTTAATGAAGCCTAATGCTCGTTCGGTTTTAGGTGCAATCAAACGGATGGGCAAACTAGATCTAGAAACGATCGCCACAGGACATGGCCCCTTACTACAATACCATCGTGCTGAATTAGTAAATCGCTATCAGCAATGGAGTCAAGCACAAACTAAGACTGAAACTTTGGTCGCGCTGTTTTACTCGGAAGACTATGGCTATAGTGACGATCTGGCAAGAGCGATCGCCCAGGGCATTATGAAAACAGGAGTTGCAGTAGAATTAGTTGACTGGAACGATACCGAACCCCAATTTGTAAGAGAACTAGTTTCCCACGCAGCAGGGTTAGTTATGGGAATGCCGTCCCAATCAGACCCAGAAGCTCATGCTATTCTTAGTACCATCCTGGCAGCAGCCCACGGTAAACAATCAGTTGGCTTATTTGAATCTGGTGGTGGAGAAGATGAACCGATCTATCCTCTGCGGAATCAGTTCCAAGAAATTGGACTAACTGAAGCCTTTGAACCAATTATAGTTAAAAAAGCCCCTGATCGCGCTATTACTCAGATATGCGATGAAGCGGGGACAGATTTAGGACAGTGGTTAACTCGCGATCGCACTGTCAAGCAAATAAAGGCGATCGATAGCAGTTTACAAAAAGCCTTGGGCAGAATTAGCAACGGCTTATATATTATTACCGCTACTAAAGGCGATATCAAGAGCGCAATGATTGCATCTTGGGTAATGCAGGCTAGTTTAACTCCATTAGGACTGGCGATCGCAGTGGCTAAAGATCGGGCAATTGAATCTTTCTTACAAAGTGGCGATCGCTTTGTCTTAAATGTCCTAGAAGAAGGGAATTATCAGCATCTGATTAGACATTTCCTCAAGCGCTTTCCCCCTGGTGCAGATAGATTTGAAGGCATCAAAACCGTACCTGCTAGTAATGGTTCGCCGATTATTGCAGATTCCTTGGCTTATATTGAGTGCGAAGTTAGCAGTCGCTTAGAGTGTAGCGATCACTGGATTGTTTATAGCAATGTGCAGGGGGGTAGAGTAGCCAAGCTAGATGTTTTGACAGCCGTTCATCATCGCAAGGTTGGCAATCACTATTAAGTAGTTCTTAGTAATCTAGTTCTTAGTTCTTAGTTTTTACTTACTACCTACTACCTACTACCTACTACCCAGTACCCCCATTTTGATTATGCACAAACTTTCAAACAAGTCCCCAACTCCCTGGTACAAATGGCTAAACAATGGTGGAGTGATTAAGCTTTTGGAATTTATCCAAGACTTTATTATTATCTCCCTTTGTATCGGTCTATTTGGCTTCATGACGCTTCAATTGCGAGAGATGTTTGTCTCTTTGCTACCGCCTTTAAACTTTACACGAGTCACGGCTGATATTCTGTTTGTGCTGATTTTAGTCGAATTATTTCGCTTATTAATCATTTACCTGCAAGAACGTCGAGTTTCTATCGGTGTTGCAGTAGAAGTTTCTATTGTTTCGGTTTTAAGAGAAATCATCGTTAAAGGAATTTTAGATATTCCTTGGAGTCAAGTATTAGCCACCTGTTCTTTTTTATTAGTTCTCGCTGTTTTATTAGTAGTCAGAGTTTGGCTACCGCCCACCTTTGAAGGTGTCGATCCAGAACAAAAAATATCCGAACGACATAAACAACAATTAGTAAAAGGTAAGCACTAACCATGAAACAAATAACTACGAACCTAACACCAGCCAAAAAAAGAGATGTTCAAGTAGCCGAAATTGGCACAAACACTCAAGTATTGCGATCGCGTACTTGGGAGAGATTAAAATTTGAAGTTGAATATTCCCGTCAAAAGGGTACGACTTCTAATTCTTACTTGATTCAAGCAGATAAAGTAGCCTTAATCGATCCCCCAGGACAATCTTTTACGCAAATTTACTTAGAGACTTTAGCACATCTTGATTATCGAAAATTAGATTACATAATCTTGCAGCACGTTAATCCCAATCGATTAGCAACTATACAAGTACTAGCAGGATATGCACCCCACGCAACAATAATTTGTTCTAAACCAGCAGTCAAAGCTTTGAAAAGTGCTTTAATGTTTCCTGCGTGGAAATCGCGAATTAAAGTGGTTAGAGACAACGACACTTTAGATTTAGGACAGGGACACCAACTAAAGTTTATTAGTGCTACAACTCCCCGTTGGGTAGATGGATTATGTACCTACGATCCCCAAAGCCAAATTCTCTACACTGATAAGTTTTTTGGGGCGCATTTGTGCGATGAACCTATCTTCGATAATAACTGGAAGCAATTAAATCTAGACCGCCGTTTCTATTTTGACTGTCTTCATGCTACCCAAACCAAACAGTTAGAGGCTGTTTTAGATAAAATTAAGGACTTTGACAGCAAAATCTATGCTCCTGCTCATGGTTCATTGGTTAAGTATAGTCTCAGTCGCTTTAGCCATGATTATCGTTCCTGGTGTCAAGAACAACTCGCTCAAGAATTTAAAGTAGTCTTACTTTACGCTTCTGCTTATGGTAATACCGCCACCATTGCTAGTGCGATTGCCCATGGCTTGGTACAGTCGGGAGTAGCAATAGAATCAATTAACTGTGAACTGGCATCTACGGAAGAAATTACCACAGCAATTCAAGGCTGTGATGGCTTTATCATTGGTTCGCCCACATTGGGCGGTCATGCCCCAACTCAAGTTCAAACAGCATTAGGAATTGTCTTAGCTAGCGCAGCGAAAACCAAGTTAGCAGGGGTGTTTGGTTCTTTTGGCTGGAGTGGAGAAGCGATCGCGCTTTTGGAAAATAAACTCAGAGATGCTCACTATAGCTTTGGCTTTGAACCGATTCGGGTGCGTTTTAGTCCTACTGCTACTACTTTGAAAGAATGTATTCAAGCAGGACAAGAATTTACTCAAAAACTGAAAAAAACCAAGAGACTGCGTACTCCTCGCCAAGCGGTAACAGAAACTCAAATAGATCGCACCGAACAAGCGGTTGGTAGGATTGTGGGTTCGATCTGCGTCCTAACTACCCATCACGACGATCATCATAGGGGTGTGCTGACAAATTGGGTATCCCAAGCAACCTTTAATCCTCCTGGGATAATGATTGCGGTGAATAAGGAACAAGATGCGGATTTGATTAACAACCCAGGGAATAAATTTGTGCTAAATATTCTCAATGAGGGTAGAACTGTCAGAAGAAACTTTGACGAGCAAAAAAGTAGTAATTCTTTTGACAATGTAACCACTAAAATCGCTAGCAATGACTGTTTAATAATTGAAGAGGCTTTGGCTTATCTTGAATGCACCGTTCAAAGTTATATGCCATCAGGCGATCGCATTTTAATATATGCCGCAGTAGAGCGAGGCGAAGTACTACAAAATAATGGAATTACAGCGATTCAGCATCGCAAGTCTGGCAGTCATTATTAATTAAAGGCGATCGCCATTGTCTTGATTAATATGATTCTGTCCATTCCATATCAGAAAGAGCAAGTAGTTATTTATACTTTTCAGACAACCTATAAAAAGCAAACAGATTTATTCGTTCATGCTTTGAAAGAAATCAATAGTACTCTTTAAAGCTTTGACAAAAGCGTCTATTTCTTGACGAGTATTATAAAAATATAGGCTTGCTCTAGCACTACCAGAGGCATTAAAAATACGATGTAGTGGTTGGGTACAGTGATGACCAGAACGTATGGCAATACCATCGTGATCTAGTAAGGTAGCTAAATCGCTGGCGTGTATTCCTTCTACATTAAATGCTGCCAGTGCTGCTCTACCTTTGCCTTCTGGGGTAGGTTTTGCACCGTATATTCTAAGATTAGGAATAGTTTCTAGCTTCTTAAATAAATAAGCGGTTAGTTCTTCTTCGTAGGCGTGAATATTATCCATGCCGATACTATTAAGATAGTCTATTGCTGCCCCCAGTGCGATCGCTTCGCCAATAGCAGGTGTCCCCGCTTCAAATTTGTGAGGTAAGTCGCCATAGGTAGAGTGGTCTAAAAATACCTCATCAATCATTTCTCCACCGCCCATAAAGGGAGGCATTGCTAACAAAATGTCTTTTTTTCCATAAAGGAAGCCAATACCTGTAGTGGCACACATTTTATGTCCTGAAGCCACTAGCCAGTCGCAGTCAATGGCTTGCACATCAACGGGCATATGAGGCACACTCTGACAGGCATCGATCAATACTTTTGCGCCGTATTTGTGGGCTTCTTGAGTAATAGCTTCGACTGGATTAATTATGCCCAAGGTATTGGATACATGAACGATGGAAACTAGTTTGGTTTTATCTGATAACAGGGATTTATATTGTTCAAAATCAAACTCTTCACTAGGAGTCAACTCAACATATTTCAGCACCGCACCAGTTTTTTCGGCGATAATCTGCCAGGGAACAATATTGCTGTGGTGTTCCATCACCGAGAGAATAATTTCATCTCCTGGTTTTAGATTGGCTAAACCCCAACTATATGCCACTAAGTTGATTGCTTCACTGGCATTGCGAGTATAGATAATTTCATCGCGAGAAGCAGCATTGATAAACTGAGCGACTTTATCCCGCGCACCTTCATAGGCATCGGTTGCTCTACCACTAAGGGTATGTGCGCCACGATGCACGTTAGCATTATCCCTTTGATAGTAGTGTTGCAGCACGTCTAATACTGCTTGGGGTTTTTGAGAAGAAGCAGCACTGTCAAAATAGATTAGAGGACTATCATTAACCTTCTGATGTAAGATAGGGAAGTCTTTTCTAACGCGATCGCCTAAAGTTTGTGATTGGATTAAAGTCATTAGTTTATCTATGTGTCTTGCTGGTTAATTGCTGACCTTTTGTTTAATAGTTGCAGTAATTCTGCTTCTCAATGATTCAATGGCAATGCGATCGATAATTTCCGCTGCAAAAGCATCAATCAACAGTTGATTGGCATCGTTTTCATCTAAACCACGGCTACGAAGATAAAATATTTCCTCTGCTTCTAGCTGACTTACCGTTGCACCATGAGCGCACTTAACGTTATCGGCAGTTATTTGTAATTCTGGCTTAGTATCTACCCTTGCTTTGGGGGAAATCAATAGATTACGGTTTAGCTGGGTTGCGTCAGTTAACTGAGCTTCTTTAGTAACAAACACCTTGCCATTAAAAATTGTATGAGCGCGATCGCCTGCAATACATTTATGCAGCTGATTTGTAATACCGCTTTGTTTAGTCAGAGCAATGATACTGTGAGTATCAGAAGTCTGATCGCCCATCGCTATAGTCAAACCATTGAGATTGCTAACAGTTTGTTCTCCCTGCTGCAATATCTCTGGGTTATGGCGAAATAGTTTTGCACCCAAGTTAATTTCACTAATTGTATAGTGACTATCACGGGCTTGAGATACGGAAGTTTTACCAATGTGATAGCTAGCTTCTGACTCTTCTTGTAAGCGAGTGTGATTTATTCTAGCGTTATCTTTGACATATATTTCTGTCACGGCATTGGTAAAGTATTTTCCCAAACCTGTATATTCTTCCAGTAAAGAAAAGCTGGAGTTTGATTCTGCTACTACTAAAACACGGGGTTGAGTAAAGGTAGCTTCTGACTCACCATCAGTAATAAACAATAGGTGAATAGGAATTTCTACTACAGCATTTTTGCTTGCCCAAATTACTGCCACACAATTACCACCAGCGGTATTTAAGCTAGTAAAAACATCCTGTGAGCCATGATGATGAGCGAAGTACTCGCTGGCTTTATGCTCTTGAGGCAGATCTTCTAAGCTGCCAACATATATTTCTGTGGGTAATGCCGTAACATTAGAAAGTTCTGCATTATATGTTCCGTTAACAAAAACTAAACGGTTGTTTTTAGTTTCTTGTAAGGATGTTTCATAAAATGCCTTTTTTGATGCTGGTGCGACAAACTTTCCTGCTGTCAGATCGGATAAATCGATAAAACGCCACTCTTCATCTTTGCGATTTGGCATAGATAAGCGAGATAGCCAAGACTTAGCCTGTTGTCGTGTTTCCTGTAACCATTCAGGTTCGTTTTGATTTACCTGGCAATGCTCTAGCAAGCCTGTAAAGAAAATGTCTTCTACTATCTTCGGTTTGATTAACCTTAGAGATAGTTGCAAAGGGAATTTGTACCGCCATTAAACTCCTACCCCCGCAGTAGATTTATCGTCTAAAAAGTCATAACCACGGCTTTCCAATTCAAGCGCAAGTTCTTTACCACCACTGGTAATTATCTCACCGTCTTTCATCACATGAACAAAATCTGGCTCGATATAGTCCAAAAGTCTTTGATAGTGAGTAATAACCAAGTAACCCTTATCAGGAGTTTTCAACTGATTTACCCCGTCAGAAACAATTCTTAGGGCATCAATATCTAAACCAGAATCAATCTCATCCAAAATAGTCAAGGTGGGATTTAACAGTGCCATTTGCAAAATCTCGTTGCGTTTCTTCTCGCCACCCGAAAATCCTTCATTAAGACTTCTGGCTAAAAAGCTGGGGTTCATTTTAACGACTTCTAGCTTCTCTTCAATTAAGTCTTCAAAATCAAACGTATCTATTTCTTCTAAGCCTTGATATTTGCGCTTGGCATTGTAAGCAACTCGCATAAAGTCTAAGTTACTCACCCCAGGAATGGCCAAGGGATACTGAAAGGCTAAAAATATGCCACTATTGGCTCTTTCATTGGGTTCTTTATCAAGAATGCTTTCACCCTGATAAATAATTTCTCCACCTGTTACTTCATAGTCAGGATGTCCTGCAATAATCTTAGATAAGGTGCTTTTTCCAGAGCCGTTGCGCCCCATGATAGCGTGGACTTCCCCCGCTTTGATTTCCAAATTGACACCCTTTAAGATAGGTGTGCCGTCAACGTTTGCTGTTAGATTGCGTATTGATAAAATTGTTTCGCTCATTGTTTGTTAAATTAAACAATTTTTGATTATTAATTTGCAGGCTCCCGCTCCTCAAGTGATACAAGGGATGAGAACTAAATTTTTCTTTTGCTATTAAAACAACATTTGTGTTGTTTAAGTACAGTTTAGATGTTTTTATTAAACATAGTCAATTAATATTTAAGTGTTATCCACAGATCGACACTGTTGAAGTGAGATACCGAAGTATCCCAACTTCAAAAATTAATTTGTACGCAATCGGACATTTAACTAAAAGCTTTAAGCTAAACTGGTCTAATTTCCCCACTTCTTTGAATGGGATAAGACATAGTGGGGGGAAAACCTTCTACTCTGTAGGCTTACAGCTAACCGCAAAGCGGTTTAACTTTGCCCGACATAACGACGTAAAAAGCTTTCTAGGGATTCCATTTTTATGGCAAAAGTAGATTCCAAGCGCGATATCTCATCTTGAGTACAGAAAAATTCATGTGCTAGAAGAGTCCGCAATGTTCCTAAAGATTTGTTTAATTGGGGATTAATTAAACCAACCCCTGCTCTCAGTCCATCAAACAATTGTAAAGGTGGGTTAATCACAATTGGTTCGCGGTTGAATAAACGAGAGAAAATGCGAGGTATGTCTTCCCTTTTGAGAATATCTGGTCCTCCCACAGCAAATATTTGATTTTTCGCTGTGTCAATTTGGCAAGATGCGATCGCAATTTTTGCTAAGTCGTCAGTACTAACTATGGATGAACGATTTTTCTGTTCGCCAATAGAAAAGTATATTCCTGTATCTCTAAACCTTTCTGCCAGTGGAATGAGATTATTAGCAAATCCTGAAGGACGAAGAATTGTATAGTTTAAGCCACTAGCGATCAAATATTTTTCTACTTCCCGTTTAGCTTTGAAAGTAGCCGAGTCATCATAACCGCGATCTACACCTAAGACAGAGATAAATACAAAATGCTCGACGTTATTTGCGATCGCCTGGTCGATTAAATCTATATTGGCTCGATAGTCTAGAGCTTGTGCATCACTACCCGAACCATGAGAACTAATTATATATTTGACATCACCACAGGCTTTAACGATATCCCGTTCTTGTTTTAAATCCCCAATAAAAATATTAGCCCCACGATCTTCCAATTCTCCAAAACGAGAAGACAAACGTACAAAAGCTCTGACAACTTGTTCGTTTTCTCTCAATTGTCTAACAATTCTTCTGCCTAAAGATCCCGTTGCACCAGTTACTAAATACATTGCAATACCTATTAGTTAAAATTCCTCGTTCCTTGTTCCTCGTTCCTCGTTCCTTAAATGGTTATATATTTTTGAATTGCTTTCCAACCACATTAACTAGCAAGTCTCTAGGAACAAGCCGTGGTAAATTGACAATAATTTGATTGGCAAACCCCCCTGCAACAACCGTAGACTGTTTCTTATCTAATGCCTGTAGCGTTTCTTTAACAACTTTTTCTGCGGACGCCATCGTCATACCATTTAAGCCTGTAGCATTTTCAGGAAAATCAGCGCGATCGTAAAACTTAGATTCCGTTGGACCAGGACATGATACTAATATATTAACGCCACTGTCCTTGTTTTCTGCCCACAATGCTTCGCTAAAATTTAAGACAAAAGCTTTGCTGGCTGCATACACCGACATATAGGGAATTGGTTGAAAACCTGCAATAGAAGAGACATTAATAATCGCACCATTTCTTCTTTGCTGCATCGAAGGCAAGAATAACCCCGTTAATTCAACTACCGCAGCAATATTGAGCTGAACCATTGCCATTTGTTTGCTCAAAGGGCGATCGCTAAATGTGCCATAGTCACCAAAGCCCGCATTATTAATTAATAGATCGACAATAATTCCTTTGGCTTGAACCGAGTCAAATACCTGTTGTCCTGCGGATGTTTCCGTTAAATCTTGAAGAATTACTTCAGTTTGAATCTGATGCTGACTACTTAATTCAACTGCAAGCTGTTCTAGCTTATCGTGCGATCGCGCTACCAAAACTAAATTGTAATTCTTTTTTGCTAATTCCCTTGCAAATGTTGCACCAATTCCTGAAGATGCGCCAGTAACCAAAGCCGTTTTCATGTTGCAAACCAATCTACTAGTTTGTTACATATCTTAACGCGATTACAATCGACACCCAACTACCAATAGTTATACATTAATAGTGTTTTCTCCCTTCTCGTTCCTCTATCCTTGTTCCTCATTCCTTAACTCAGTCTGGATACCAAAACATCCCTTTAATTCCTTCGGGGTCAAGAATAAAGCCCAATCTTTGATAGAAATTGACTACTTGAGGATCGGCGAAAAGAGTAATATTACTAATATCTTCACTGCGAAGCTGCGTAATAGTGTATTTCATCATTGCTTTGCCCAAACCTCGTCCTTGAAAAGTAGGGTCAACCACAACATCCCAAATAGTTGCATTGAAAGCATGGTCTGAAGTGGCACGAGCAAAGCCAATTAAGCGACGCTTCTTATTTTTAACTTCCCACATAGAAACCACCAGAAAACTATGGGTAATAGCTTTCTTGACTTTACGAAGAGGACGACGAGCCCAACCAACGCGATCGCATAATTCCTCAAGTTCGTATAGATCTAGCTCTCTTTCGGTGCTAAATAATATTTGACTTTGAGCTTCATCTTCGCTGTCATTTAATAGTTCGTTTCCATTATCTCTATTAGTTTCTGATGTTGCTGCTGCGTCTGAATTGCTGAATAGTTTTTTCCAAAAGACCATGTGGCTATGGCTTTATTAGTTGGTAATTTTAACGTGATATTTTTTATATCTTAGTTATATTAGTCTATTTTCAGACCCAAAATCATTCCCAATCAAATCCTGTTAGAATGTGTCACCCCAAAATCACCTAATAAGGAATATTCAAAATAAAATTGGAGATCGAGATTACCCCAAGATCCCAATTATCTTACTTTACCTTTAAAAAATGTGATTAAGATTGTCAATCATCGGTCACAATTGACACAATAAGTAAGGTTGCAAAAACCATATAAAAGATAATGATACGATTAAAAAATGCCATCTATTAACGTATTGGAAACACCTCACTTTTATGAGTTAAGCCCTTCGGTTGCCAACCCTAAACTTCCTGTGTTGGTGTTTGTTCATGGCTGGCTTCTCAGTCGTCACTATTGGCAGCCGATGGTGGAAATATTGCAGTCCCAATATCAATGTTTAATATATGATGCTAGAGGCTTTGGAGACTCTTCAAGCATTTGCAACTGCCCTGAATCTAATCAGCCGAGATTCAGAGGTTATGGTCTTGATGATTATGCTGAAGATTTAAGTGTTTTGCTGCAAAGCCTAGAAATTAAAAAGGCTTGGGTAGTTGGACATTCTTTGGGTGGTAGCGTGGCATTATGGGCTGCAAATATCTGTCCTGAAATCATTCAGGGTGTTATCTGTCTCAATGCAGGAGGAGGAATATACTTAAAAGAAGAATTTGAGCGTTTTCGCAATGCAGGAAAACAGTTGGTCAAGTTCCGTCCCGACTGGTTACGCTATGTTCCTTTTTTGAGTCTACTGTTTTCTCGCATGATGGTAGCACGTCCTTTGCATTTAAAATGGGGTCGTCAAAGAGTTATTGATTTTATTCAAGCTGATGAAAAAGCTGCACTAGGAGCATTATTAGAATCGACCACTGAAGCTGAAGTACATCTATTGCCTCAGTTAGTATCCCAGTTACAACAACCAGTTTATTTCATTGCTGGAGAAAAAGACAAAGTGATGGAATTGAAGTACGTAAACCATTTGGCGAGCTTTCACAATCTTTTTATTTCTGAAGATAGCAATGTCTTTCAGATTCCTAACTGCGGTCATCTCGGTATGATTGAAGCGAGTGAAGAAGTAACTTCAATAATTATAAAAATATTGAATCAACATAAAATAACTCAATAGAATTGGCAAATATTTAAAAAAGCAAATTTAAACAACATATTTGAGATAACTTAGTCAACTTAAAAAAACTTTTAAAGAACTACTTAAACTAGCCCCAATGTCTTCGGGGATTTATCGGAGTTATTTGCCAAGACATTTAGTAACCCTCCAACAATATCTTGAATTAGCTGATTGTTAGAAAAATGTGATATCTATCGATCGCCCAATAAAAATACCTACTATTGCTGCTTAAAAATTAGACAGTATTGGTTCGATCAAATTAATTAAAGATGAAGTATTCTGTAGCCGTAAACTTTACCGTCTTTATTTTCAAGGTCGCCTTTAGCATCGCAATACGCTAATTGGTCAGAAAAAAACAAATCTTAATTCATAGAAAACACACAAAAAATAGCCCTTTCTTTATCAAAGATAAATTTAAATACTAGAGAATTCACTTATATTACTTATTATCGTATTACAAAATAATGTCTACGGTAATATTTTTATAAGAGAAGAATTATGATAAACCCTGGTGTAATTTCTATAGATTTAGAGTCATCGATTTTTAACGAAGATATATTTCAAATTGCTATTCCCATTATTCGCACCGAAGGAAGCGATGGAACAGTTACTGTAGATTATTCGATTAATAACGGTACAGCCATAGAAGGAGAAGATTTTATTGCCATTTCTTCAGGGACTTTAACATTTGAAGATGGAGAAATTATTAAAGAATTAATAGTAGAGATAATAGACGATACATTAGCCGAAACAAACGAAACAATTAGTATTGCGATCGGTAATTCCACTGGTGCAACTTTAGGACTTTCAAGAACGGCAATTGTAACTATCCAAGACAATGATACAACTGAAGAAAGTACTCTGGCTTACTCCCAGGCAGAATATATTTTTAGCGAAGATGGGGGAGAAGCAATTATTACTGTAGTCCGAACAGGAGACAGTAATGACACTGTATCTGTAGAATATAGTACAAAAGATAGTTATGCTAAAGCAGGATTAGACTATTCCAGTGTTTCTGGCAGTTTAACTTTCGCTCCTGGTGAGACAAGCAAAACTATTGCAATTCCTGTGTTAGACGATGAATTGCTAGAATTAGATGAAGCTCTGACCTTGACTTTAGAAAACCCCCAGGGAATTGAATTAGGGGTAAACAAAACCGCTAGCTTGGTTATCGAGGAAGACCAAGAAAATACGTTCAATTTTAGAAGAGAAGTGCTTGTTTCTGGATTAGAACTCGGAGATACGGTTGGTATTAGATATACTCCTGGACCTACTGCTTTTGATTGGACTCCAGACCAAGATAAAATGTTTATTGCCAGGCTACACGGTGAAGTGCGACTCTACGAAAATGGCGAACTTCTCAACGAACCATTTATCGACATAATAGATAAGGTAAATACAGGCGGTCAACGAGGCTTACTCGGTATTGCAGTCCATCCTGAGTTTGCAGATAATCATTATGTATATTTAGCTTATTCTTACGATCCTCCTGGAGTAGAACGAGATTTAGAAGGAGTTGGACGCACAACTCGCCTAGTTCGTGTTGAGGCTGACCCTAGTACTAACTACACTACTGCTTTACCCGATAGCGAAGTTGTTCTGTTAGAAACTCCCCCTGTATTTAACTTCCACTCTGCTGGAGCGATTCACTTTGGCGATGATGGCTCATTATTTTGGACTCATGGAGATGGTACTCAAGTAAGTGGAACTCCCGCACCAGAACAAGTAGAATTGCTTCAAAGAATTGATAATCCCTTTGGTAAGATGTTCCGCATCGATCCGATTACAGGAAAAGGATTTTCAGATAATCCTTTTTACAACGGGGATGTATCCAGTATTGAATCAAAGATCTACAGCTATGGTCATCGTAATCCTTGGCGTTTTGCAATTCATCCAGAAACAGGCGAACCATTCTCAGGAGATGTAGGCTGGACAAATTGGGAAGAAATCAATACAGGTCGAGGAGTAAATTTTGGTTGGCCTTTATTTGAAGGCGGAAATGGCGAAAATATCCGAACAGGAGCTATTGCCGACGATCCAAACTTTCAATATATTTATGATGACGCATCGGAAATAACACCTCCTATTTATGCTTTTAAACATACTGCCAACGGTGGTAGCGCGGTTGTCTTGGGTGATTTTTATGCTGGTACGGCTTATCCAGAACTTTATAATGGAGCGTTATTTTATGCCAATTTCAACAAAGGTGATGTTAATGCCTTGGTGTTTGACTCCCAAGGGAATGTAGACTCAGCAGTGCCTTTTCTTAATAATGAAAGAGGTCTAACTCAAATTTCGATGGGAGCAGATTCCAATCTGTACTTTTCCAATTTGTTAACAGGGGAAATTGGTCGCTGGGTATATGAGCCAGAAGAAGCAGAAGCAATTAGGGGTACATCGGGTAATGATATTTTGGAAGGCACTATTGAAAGTGAACTTATTTTAGGTTTTGCAGGAAATGACCTCATCATAGGTAACGGTGGTGCGGATACTCTTGATGGTGGGGCAGATGTGGATACAGTTACTTATTTATTTTCTGCCTCTGGAGTAAACGTTGACTTAGCCACAGGTACTTCTTCTGGAGGTGACGCCGAAAATAATAGTCTTATTGATATTGAACGAATCCTTGGTTCTAATTTTGCCGATAATCTAATTGGTGATGCTCAAGATAACTTGATTGAAGGCAACAAAGGTGCTGATACTTTAGAAGGTGGTGCTGGTATTGACGTTCTATCCTATAGATCTTCTAAGTCTGGAGTGAGCGTTAACTTAGGGACTGAGACTGCTGCTGGTGGTGATGCCGAAGGGGATATTTTCTCTGGTTTTGAGCGATTATTTGGTTCTGATTTTGCCGATAATCTAATTGGTGATGCTCAAGATAACTTAATTGAAGGCAATGATGGTGCTGACACTTTAGAAGGTGGTGCAGGCAAAGATATTCTGGCATACAATACTGCCAAATCAGGAGTCAACGTTAATTTAATTACTGGTAATGGTACTGGTGGCGATGCCGAAGGGGATATTTTCTCTGGTTTTGAATGGGTTAATGGCTCTAAATATTCAGATTACCTGGTAGGAGATAACGATAACAACCGTCTTAACGGTGGTGCGGGTAATGATACTCTTTACGGTGTTGAGGGTAATGATTCTCTTAATGGCGATGAAGGTAATGATAGTCTCAACGGTGGTGCTGGTAGCGATTTGTTAGATGGCGGTGCTGGTAGCGATCTTTTAAATGGTGGTAGTGATGTTGATTTTATCCTGTACGGGTCTTCTGATTCTGGGGTGAGCGTTAATTTAGAGACTGGTCTTGGTACTGGTGGCGATGCTGAAGGTGATATATATATCGATATTGAGAATATATTAGGTTCTGATTTTGCTGATTACTTGGTTGGGGATGATAATAACAATCTGATTGAAGGTGATAGTGGTGCTGACACTTTAGAAGGGGGTGCGGGGATTGATTTCCTTTCTTATCAATCTTCTAATTCTGGGGTAAGCGTTAACTTAGCTACTGGTTTTGGTAGCGGTGGCGATGCTGAAGGCGATATTTTCTCTGGCTTTGAGAGAATTAATGGCTCTAAATATTCAGATCACTTGACAGGCGATGATGGTAATAACCGTCTCAATGGGAAATCTGGCAATGATACCCTTGATGGCGGTGCTGGAAATGACATTCTCAAAGGCGATGAAGGTAGTGACTTGTTTGTTATCTCGTCAAATTCAGGCACAGATAAAATCATTGACTTAAATCTTAGTGAAGGTGACTTAATCGGTTTATCTGACGAGCTAACTTTTGAGGATTTATCTTTTGTTGGAAACAATATTTTGGTAGAGAATCAAGTCATAGCTAAAGTTATATCTTTTGATACTAATACTTTGACTGCAAAAGATTTTACATCTGTGTAATAAATGTATTAATTAAGCAGGATATCTTTAATCCTCCTAAGAATTTTTGGGAGGATTATTTTCTGCTTACTATTCGTTGCTCATTGAAAAAAGCTTCATCATAAATTAGTTCAAACTTATTCAACACTTAATGTAATTTCTCTTAGAGTAAAGATATTATTTTGTAATACGAAAAAACTACTAATTGAATATACTTAATTGAAAATGTTTGAGCCAGTATCCTCTTCAAGTTCAGAAACAGCATTAAATTCAAATATTATAGTTATTGACTCTCAAGTTAATAACTATTTAGAGCTAATTTCTGGTGTAGAAAAAGCAGAAGTAGTAGTCATAAATCGAGAAATTGATGGTATAGCTCAAGTTACGGCTGCATTGAGTCAGTATCAAAATATATCAAGTGTTCAAATTATTTCTCATGGTAGTGAAGGGCATCTTCAAATAGGAACTACCGATTTGAATCTAGATAATTTAGATGAATATACTGAAGAATTACAACAGTGGTCACAGTATCTAGATGAAAATGCAGACATTTTATTGATGGGATGCAAAATTGGCGCAGAGATTGAGTTTATTGAAAATTTGAGTGAATTGACCACAGCAGATATTGCTGCTTCTAATAATTTAACTGGCTATAGAGATTTGAACGGAGATTGGCAGTTAGAAATCAATTTAGGAGAAATTGAATCAGAGTTAAATATAGATCCAGAGACTCTACAAAACTATCAATATACTTTAGGAATTCCTGAAGCAGAATTGATACTAGAACTGGATTTTAATGATGAGACTGGTAATATAGCTTCTGATTCGGCAACTGATGGCAATGGCAATGATGGAAGATTAGCTAGAAGTGCAGTTTTCGCTCAAGATGATGAACCGTTTAATGGTGTAGTGGAATTACATGGCAATGATTTTGTTACGATCGCCAGTGCGCCAGAAATTAATGAAGAAGATATTGCCAGTCGTACTGTTTCTGTTTGGTTTAATGCTGATGATATTGATAGTCATACTCCTCAAGTAATTTATCAAGAAGGCGGTATTGGTCGTGGTTTAAACGTATATCTCGATCGCGGACAACTATATGTCGGTGGTTGGAATCAAGAAGTAAGTCAGTGGTCTGGTACATTTTTAGCTAGCGATAATATTAGCTCTGATAACTGGCATCATGTGGCATTAGTTTTAGACGCACAGCCAGAATCAACAGCAATTCAACCAGATGTATTATTTGCCTATCTTGATGGAGTCGAAGTTGGTCGAGGTTCTGGTGGTCAGATTTCAGGAAGTAGGGGAAGAGCAACCTTTGGCGGACTTAATGGTAGTACGAGACTACACTCTGGAAATGTTGAGAAAACAAGTGCTTTGGGCTTGGTCGGGACAATTGATGAGGCTCGAATTTATAATCAAGCTTTAACTGCTACTGAAATAGTCTCTTTAGCGGACTTGGGATTGCAACCGTCTAATTCAAATCAGCTAGTAGCACAGCTAAAACTGGATGAGGTTGCTGGCAATAAAGCTCATGATAGTCAGGAAAGCACTATTGGTATCTTACACAATGGAGCATTCTTTGAACCTGTTGGGGGAGATCTAGGTAATGGAGTCAGTTTTGATGGTGATGATGATTTTATGGCGATCGCTAGCTCCACCGATATTAATTTTGATATTCATGGTCAACGGACTGTCTCTGTCTGGTTTAATGCTGACAATATTAACAGTCATACCCCTCAAGTAATTTACGAAGAAGGTGGTGGAGGTCGTGGTCTAAATATATATCTCGATCGCGGACAACTATATGTCGGTGGTTGGAATAGGATTGAAAGCCAATGGTTAGAAACGTTCTTGGCTAGCGATGATGTTAGCTCTAATACTTGGCATCATGTTGCATTAGTTTTAGATGCACCACAGACAACCACAGTTCAACCAGATGTATTATTTGCCTATCTTGACGGGGTAGAAGTAGGTCGAGGCTCTGGTAGCCAGGTTTGGCAGCGTGGGGCGATTGGTTTGGGAGGAGTTAATCTTTCTACCAGATTCCATAGAAATGATGTTGACAGCACTAACATTAATGGTTTTGCAGGAAATATTGCTAGTTTAGAAATTTATAATCAAGCTCTTGATTCACAGACTGTAAATAGTTTGGCAAATCTTGAAACTCCAGAGGATTTTCCTATTATTTCTCCCCAGAAATTTACCGCAGATCATGAGTTTTTTAACTATGACGGTAGAATCGACTGGCAAGACCCCCAAGCACCAGCTTTGGGCTATCCAGGGACATCCATAGAATTAAAATTTACTGGTACTAAGCTACAAATTGAACTTTCCGAGGATAGCTGGGGTAGAGAAAATTATATAGATGTCTATCTAGATGATAATCCCGAACCCACCAAGATTAAACTACGTAGGGAAGGTGGTCAACCTGTTGTTTATGACATTGCCGAAGGACTAGAAAATAAGGTTCACAATGCCCTTATTTATAAACGGAATGATTATTCAACAGGAGAGTTTAAGTTTCATGGCATTACTATCGATGGACAACTGCTTCAGGCAAACCCAGATTCTCAACGCACTATTGAAGTTTATGGCGACTCGATTACTTCTGGTATTGCTGTAGAATATCCCATCACGGGAGTATCAGATCCGAGCGTTAGCGACAAGACCGATATTTCTAACGCTTACTATAGCTATGGATCGATTTTAGCTAGAAATTATGATGCAGAAGTTTCTTTGGTATCTCAAGCAGGTCTTGCTTTAGTGAACGGTTTTAGTCGGGGGAATGACTTGTGGAAAGATATAGGTGGCCAAGCGATTTACGACAAGGTGAAGCCGCTAGATGATGCTCCTGTATGGAACTTCAATAATTATTCTGCCGATTTGGTAATTGTTGCCTATGGTCAAAATGACGCTCCTAGCGTTGGCGATAATTTATCCAAGGAAGAATGGAAGGAACACTATAAGCAAATGATTGCTAATTTGAGAGACAAACATCCTGATTCTTATTTTGTGGGAATGTTTCCTTCGATGTTCCATAATCGCCAATGGGATAGCTACATCACCGAAGCGATCGCCGAATATCGGATTGAATATAATGACGATCGCGTTTTTTCTTTAATTCACGAACAAGTTACCCCTGGTCATCCTCGCATTAGCGAACAACAAACTATGGCTGACACTCTAAAGGAATTTATTGACGGTACATTAGCGGATAATGGTTTTAGTTGGAATGAGAGGTAATCTTACATACCAAAGTAATTAATTTACTCCTTATAGGCTTCCATTCCCACGCAGGAACAAACCAAATTGCGATCGCCGTAAGCGTTATTGATTCTGCCTACAGATGTCCAGAATTTGTGTTCTTTTGTCCAGGGCGCGGGATAGGCTGCTTGTTCTCTACTGTAAGGATGGGACCATTCGCCACAGATCAAATATTCGGCGGTATGGGGTGCATTTTTCAAAGGATTATTATCAGGATCTATCGAACCATCGGCGATCGCTTTTGCTTCGTCATAGATAGCCAACATAGCATCGCAATAGCGGTCTAGCTGTTCTTTTGATTCGCTTTCTGTCGGCTCGATCATCACTGTCCCAATTACGGGCCAAGAGACGGTGGGGGCATGAAAGCCAAAGTCCATCAGTCTTTTAGCTACATCATCTACTTCCACTTTTGCTTCTTTTTTCAACGGACGTAAATCGATGATACATTCGTGGGCTACAAAACCAGATTCTCCTTTGAATAATACGGAGTAACAAGGTTCGAGACGTTTTGCCATATAGTTAGCATTGAGAATAGCTACCTCCGTCGCTTTGGTCAAACCTTTTGTACCCATCATGGCAATATACATCCAAGATATAACCAGAATACTCGCACTACCCCAGGGGGCAGCAGAAATTGCCCCGATTGGGTTTGCATCTTGAGGTGTGGTGGGAGTAGCAGGCAGAAACGGCACTAAATGAGCCATGACTCCAATAGGACCAACCCCTGGACCACCACCACCATGAGGAATACAGAATGTTTTGTGTAGGTTGAGGTGACAGACATCCGCGCCAAAATCTCCTGGGCGACATAAGCCGACTTGAGCATTCATGTTTGCCCCATCCATATATACCTGACCGCCAAATTGGTGGACGATGGCGCAAATACTTTTAATTTCTGCTTCAAATACGCCGTGGGTAGAAGGATAAGTCACCATCAAGGCTGCTAAGTTATCCTGATGTTTTTCTGCTTTGGTTTGTAAGTCTTGAACATCAATATTCCCATCGCGATCGCATTTTACCGCAACTACTTTCATCCCGCACATTACGGCACTGGCGGGGTTTGTTCCGTGGGCTGATTCAGGAATCAAGCAAATATGGCGGTGAGTTTCTTCTCTAGAGGCGTGATATTGGCGAATCACCTGTAACCCTGCATATTCTCCTTGTGAACCTGCATTGGGCTGTAAGGAGATACCAGCAAAGCCCGTAATCTCTCCTAACCACTCTTCTAGCTCTTTGAACAGCTTTTGATAGCCTTGAGCTTGCTCTAGGGGTGCAAAAGGATGAATATTGCCAAATTCTGCCCAGGTAACGGGGATCATTTCGGCTGTAGCGTTCAGCTTCATGGTACACGAACCCAAAGGAATCATGGAGGTAGTTAAGGACAAGTCCTTAGTTTCTAAGGAATGGAGATAGCGGAGTAATTCGGTTTCTGAGTGATAGCGATTAAACACTCCATCAGTTAAATAATCACTGGTGCGTAACTGCTGCTGAGGAATGTTTGATGGCTGGCTGTTAAGTAATTTTGCCACATCAAAAGGTAACTCTTTATCCCCTGCAAAGATTTGCCATAGGCTCACTAAATCTTCAACTGCTGTGGTTTCATCTAGGGATATGCCAACTGCATTGTTATCCAACCAACGCAAATTAATCTGATTGTTAGCAGCAACTTTAATTATGTCTGCTGCCCTTGTATTGCCTGTTTCCACTCGAATAGTGTCGAAGAAACTTGTTGAGGTTTTATATCCCAACTCTCCCTAACCCTTCTGCCAAAGCTGCGGTAAGCTGATGAACTCCGTAAGGCGATCGCTTTAATTCCTGCTGCACCGTGATACACCCCATACATAGAGGCAATGACGGCGAGTAGAACCTGCGCGGTACAAATATTGCTTGTGGCTTTTTCGCGACGGATGTGTTGTTCTCTAGTTTGCAGTGCTAATCGTAAGGCTGGCTTACCATGAACATCTTTGGAAACCCCGACAATACGTCCTGGTACTTGTCTTTGATACTTCTGTTTGGTAGCAAAGAAAGCTGCATGAGGACCACCATAACCCAAGGGTACGCCAAATCTTTGAGTACTTCCTACGGCAATATCAGCCCCAAATTCCCCAGGAGGGGTTAATAAAGCCAAGCTAAGAATATCTGCTGCTACGGTGGCTAATGCCTTAGCTTCGTGAACGCGATCGATAAACTGACTATAATCTTTTATTGTGCCGTCTGTAGTTGGATACTGTAGCAATGCACCAAAGATAGGCTGAGAAAAGTCAAATTCTGCGTAATCACCAATAATGACTTCTATTCCCAAAGGTAAAGCACGAGTTTTGATTACTTCTATGGTTTGGGGATGACAACCTGCATCGACAAAAAAGGCATTGGCTTTAGTTTTGCACAACCCATAACTCATACTCATCGCTTCGGCTGCTGCCGTACCTTCATCGAGTAAAGAAGAGTTGGCAATTTCCAACCCTGTCAACTCAATCACCATAGTTTGAAAGTTGAGCAAGGCTTCCAATCTTCCCTGAGCAATTTCTGCCTGATAGGGAGTGTAGGAAGTATACCAGCCAGGATTTTCTAAAACATTGCGGAGAATTACAGGAGGGGTGATGCAGTTATAGTAACCCGCACCGATAAAAGAGCGATAAACTTTGTTTAGTAAAGCGATCGCTTTTAATCTGGCTAAAGCTGCCGACTCACTTTGTGCTGAGGGTAACTGTAATAAGCGATTGAGACGAATTGCAGGGGGTACAGTTTGATCGATTAGTTCATCTAAACTAGCCAAACCCAAAACTTGCAACATCTCTTGTATTTGCTCCTCGTTTACCCCAATATGGCGATCGGCAAATGATAGGCTGTCTGTATGAGAGGAATTTTTATAAGTACCGTTGGGCTGAAGGTTTGAAGTTTGTGACTCCACAGCAAAGTTTAAATTAACCATACTATTCTATTTATAATTGCTTTTAAGTAAAAAAATAGTGGCGCACCTCTTTATTTATTGACGCAACCACTGAGCTTATGTATTTGTAATAAAGGTTAACAAATTTTATAGCAGGAAAAGCATCTAGTTAATCAAGAATTATCAATCACAGATGACAATAAACAGTTATTAATGAACATTACGATACAAAACTCGTTGCGTCAGGTTCTCTCCTTGTCCCAATCAGGGATCCCGCTAAGCATTAAGCCTTATTCCTCATGTCCTTCGTTCCAATCAGTTCCTTGTTCCTCAAATTAGTCAGTATCCATCCCCTCTACTTGAGCGCGGTATTCCGCAGCAGAGAGGATATCTTCCAATTCATCATCGGGATTATCAACTCTGATTTTAATCAACCAACCTTCACCATAAGGATCTTCGGCTAGAGTTTCTGGTGCATCCATTGCGGTTTCGTTGCGTTCGATAACTGTACCCGACACTGGTGGGTTGAGATCTTCTACCGCCTTTACTGATTCAATCGTGCCGAAATTTTCTCCGACTTCAATAGCATCACCTACTTCTGGAAGTTCGAGAAAAACCACATCCCCTAACTGATCGATCGCAAAGGCACTAACTCCTATCGTCGCTATTTCCCCATCAAAACGAACATATTCGTGAGTATCTAGGTATTTTAAATCTTCTGGATAATCAATCTCCATCTTTACCACCCTAATCGTGAGTAAAATCTAGTTTACAACAAGGATTATAGATTCTCCATTTCTTTGCCCGTTAAATTTCAACTATCATATTCTCCATAATTGATAGTTTATATTATGTCTTTATTTAATTCTCGTTATCAAAGGCGATCGCAAATCGAATAGTTAGATCCAATTACGGATCGTTCTCAGATGTGCAGGTTATTGGCTGGTTACGAGTTTCCCTGGGATATTCTTCGTTTTTTGGAGCTAGCTATGCTAAAAACATATTGTGTTCCTAGCGTTTCTCATTTGTTATGGGGTAATCCCCGCATCTTCCTTTAGGACTAACTACTAACTACTAACTACTAATTACTTAGTAAATGCCTATACTTGTCAGTCTCTTCTTAAATCAGCTCAATCCTCGCAAAAGTATTCGAGCTAGTATAATTTGGAATACGGCAGGAATGGTTCTGGCAATATCTTTACTGTTAAGTTTGTTGGTTGGCTATGTCAGCGGTATTCAAATTGAAACCGCCAGAGAACAATCTTTAGAACAACTGGCTTACCAAATGGCAGATAAGCTAGAACGGGGGATGTTTGAACGCTACAAAGACATTCAAATATTATCTACCTTAGAATCAATTCGCCAGTTAGATCGAGTCCAATCCGATCGACGCAACCTTTTAGAGAAACTACAAGACATTTATCCAGACTATGCCTGGATTGGGTTAACAGATACCCAGGGAAATATTGTAGCCAGTACGGGGGGACTATTAGAAGGAAAGAGTGCGAAAGAACGTCCTTGGTTTCAATTGGCTCAAACTGAACCTTATGTGGGGGATGTTCATGAGGCTTTGTTATTAGAAAAACTACTATCAAATCCAGACAGCGAACCAATCCGCTTTGTGGATGTCGCTACACCTGTTACGGATATTCAGAATAAGTTTAAGGGGGTTTTGTGCGCTCATCTGAGTTGGACATGGGCTAAAGATGTAAGGCGATCGCTTATTGAATCTACTGCCGAACAAAACCTGGTAGAAATATTTGTGACGAGTCAAGATGGTCATGTTTTACTTGCTCCAGAAGGGTTTGAGTCAGAGTTAACTATAGCTGAGGAGCAAAAATATTTAACGGCATCTGCCCAAACAAAAGGATATAGAAGCTATCCAGGGTTAAATTGGGTAGTTGTTGTCCGACAAAGTAAAGATGTTGCTTTTGCCCCAGTGCGATCGCTCCAAACAAAAGTTTTAGCCACGGGATTATTGTTGGGTAGTTTGTTTGCGGGTATCAGCTGGTTAAATGCTAGACGTATTTCTGCACCGATAATCAAACTTAGTAAGGTTGCCGATCGCATTCGTCAGGGAGAAGAACAGGTCAAAATTCCTACTTTTAAAGGGTTGAACGAATTATCAATCTTATCTCAATCCTTGATCTATGCGATCGGCAGCCTCAACGAGCAAAAACAAGAATTAGTCTCAGAACTAGATCGACGCAGGCAGACAGAAGAGTCTTTAAAGAAAAGTGAAACTCGCTATCGAGTCTTGAGTGAAACTCTAGAAACTCAGGTTAAACAACGTACTAAAAGGCTACAGGCAAGACAGCACCAGCTAGAAAGAGAAATTTTGGAGCGTCAAAAAGCAGAACAGGCTGCGGAGGCTGCTAACCGTTCTAAAAGTATGTTTTTAGCTAATATGAGTCACGAACTGCGTACTCCCCTCAATGCCATTCTGGGATTTAGTCAACTGATGTCTAGAAATATAGCCTTTAATTCTTCTCAGCAAGAAAACTTGGGCATTATCAATCGTAGCGGGAAGCATTTATTAGAATTGATTAACGACATTTTGGATATGTCCAAAATTGAAGCGGGAAAAATTACTCTTCATGAAAATGGTTTTAACTTGGATTATCTACTGGACGATTTAGAAGCAATGTTTAGTCTGAGAGCGAAATCCAAGGGTTTGAGCCTTGAATTTGAACGGGGGGATAAAGTTCCTCAACATATCAAAGCCGACGAGAAAAAATTACGCCAAGTTTTAATTAACCTTTTAGGCAATGCCATAAAATTCACTAAAGTAGGCGGGATAACTTTGAGGGTAAAAGTATAATACAGCAGAGCTAATTCCTACCCTACGCTTTGAAATAGAAGACACGGGAGAAGGAATTGCACCAGAAGAAATGGCTGGTTTGTTTGATGCTTTTTCCCAAACTCAAACAGGATACAGTTCTCAAGAAGGGACTGGATTGGGGCTAGCTATTAGTTATCATTTTATCAAGCTAATGGGTGGAGAACTTAGGGTTAGCAGTCTTTTAGAGGGCAAAACAAATTTTACGTTTGCCATTCCCCTAAACTCCATTGAAGATAGTGAATCTACAATTACTACTCCCTACCGAAGAGTAGTTGGACTAGCATCCGATCGACCTCAGTATCGGATTTTAGTTGTTGAAGATGTAGAAAGCAATCGTCAATTATTAACTCAGCTTCTTCAACCTATTGGATTTGCAGTGCGATCGGCAGAAAATGGAGTAAAGGCGATCGCCCTGTGGCAAGAGTGGCAACCTCACCTGATTTGGATGGATATGCGGATGCCAATTATGAACGGAGATGAAGCGACACGAATTATCAAAGCCAGTCCTAATGGTCAGAACACGGTTATTGTGGCATTAACTGCTAGCGTTTTTGCAGAACAAAAGGGGACTTTGCTGACAGCAGGTTGCGATGGCTTTGTACGTAAACCTTTTCAAGAAGCGGATATCTTTGACACAATGGCTCAATATTTAGATGTTGAATACATCTATGAAGAATGGCATACTATTGCCCCATCAATCTTAGATACAGCTTCATCAGCAGAGGTATTAACCCCTCAAGCTCTAGCATTTATGCCTGATGAATGGATTAAGAAGCTACATCAAGCAGCAACCAGGCTGAATAATAAAGAAATAAAACAGCTCATCCAGCAAATTCCTGAAGATAAAGCTTATCTGCAAATATCTTTAGAAGATTTAGTTAATAAAATTCGCTTTGATACAATTGTTCAACTTTCCCAACCAAACGTAGAAAATGAATGATGCAGCAAAATATCTAGAACCCAAAAACATTCTAATTGTCGATGACAAACTAGAAAACCTCCAAGTTTTAGAATCTACCCTGACTCAACAAGGGTATGAAGTGCGTAAAGCAATTAATGGTTCGATGGCACTAATGGGAGCGATCGCCGAACCGCCCGATTTAGTGCTGCTAGATATTAGAATGCCCGACATGGATGGCTATGAAGTATGCCAGCAGTTAAAAGCCAATCCTAAAACAGAATCTATTCCCGTTGTTTTTCTTAGTGCCTTAGATGATGTGGTTGATAAGGTTAAAGCCTTTGCGGTTGGGGGAGTGGACTTTATTACCAAACCCTTTGAGACTGAAGAGATTTTAGTCCGCGTCCAAAATCAACTGCAAATTCGCCATTTGCAACAGCAGCTTCAGACTCAAAATCAGCAGTTAAAATCATTGAATCAAGAGTTAATGCGTTCTAATCAAGAGCTAGAACAGTTTGCCTACATCGCATCCCACGATCTGCGAGAACCTTTACGAATGGTAACGAGTTTTTCTCAGCTATTGTTTCAGAAATATTCAGATAAATTGGATGCTGATGGCGAAGAGATTATTAATTTCGTCATTGATGGTGCAGCGCGTATGGAAAGCCTAATTCAAGACTTACTGGCTTATTCTCGTTTAGGCAGCCAGGCAAAAATTTTTAGATCGGTCAACTGTGAAAAGGTATTAAAACAGACTTTATCTAACCTACAGCTTGAGATCCAAGAAACCAACGCTCAAATCATCGCCAATCCTCTACCTACAGTTGTGGGAGACGAAACGCAGCTAGTTCAATTATTTCAAAATCTAATTGCCAATGGAATCAAATATCAACAAGAACTCCCTGTCATTGAGATTGATGCACTAGCTCAAACAGAACAGTGGCTATTTTCAATTAAAGATAATGGCATTGGTATCGATCCTCAATACAAAGAGCGCATTTTTCAAATTTTTCAGCGTCTTCATGGTAGACAAGAATATCCAGGTACGGGCATTGGTTTAGCTATTTGCTACAAAATTGTGGAACGACATGGTGGCAAAATTTGGGTGGAATCATCATTAGGAAAGGTGCAACTTTTTATTTCACCCTACCCAAGAAAAAATAAAGACAAACTGGCAAATTTGGCGTTAGCAATCTAATATATGACGCACAAAACACTACGTGCGGGCAAGTCTTTTGTGTTTGTAGCTATAAGTCATAAGCTACAGGCTTTTTAGAGAAACCAAAATACAACAGCTTTCGAAAATAATACTTCGATTTACCAACGCCGCAAATTCCTGAAAATATAATTTAATATGTCCAAATTGCAATGTTTTAAGCTTTAATAACTAATATTGCTTAATATGAATAAGTATCAAGTACTGGACTGAAATAATGGAATTCTCAGAAATTATTGCCAAGATAGCTCTGCGTATTCGTCAGTCTTTACATTTAGAACAAATTCTCCAGACAACTGTTGCTGAAGTTCGCCAATGGTTAAATTCAGATCGGATTTTTATTTATCGTTTTCGAGAAGATTGGAGTGGACTTGTGATGGTGGAATCGGTTAAAGATTCCCAGTGGTCAATTATCGGCAAAGTGATTGCCGATCCTTGTTTCCAACAAGGTTGGATCGAACCTTACCGCAACGGCAGAGTTACAAGTGTCTCAGATATTTATCAGGATGATTTGACTCCTTGTCACGTAAAATTTTTAGAGCAATATCAAGTTAGGGCAAACTTAATTATTCCTATTTTATTGAACAAAGATAATGTAGATAACTTAGATAACTCAGCCTCTAATACTGAACTTTGGGGATTGCTGATTGCCCATGAATGCTCTAAGACTAGAGAGTGGCAAACTATAGAAATTAATTTTTTGCAAACATTGGCTACTCAAGTTGCGATCGCTATTCAACAGGCAGTTTTGTTTGAACAGCTTCAACAGACAAATCAAGCTTTAGTAGAATCAAAAGCCGATTTAGAAATAAAAGTAAGCGATCGCACTAAAGAATTAGAAGTAGTAAATCAGCAATTGCTCAAGCTAAATCGAGAATTAACTAGCTCTAACCAGGAATTGGAACAATTTGCCTACATTGTCTCCCACGATCTTCGCGAACCACTACGGATGGTAACTAGCTTTACTCAGCTATTGGGACAAAGATATTCCGATCATTTAGATGCTGAAGCAGATCGAATTATTGGTTTTGCTATGGATGGGGCAATTCGCATGAAAGAATTGATCGATGATTTATTAGAATACTCAAGAGTGGGTAACAATGGAAAAATTCTTGAATTAGTCAATACGGAAGAAACATTAGATATAGCCTTGTCCAACCTGTATCTTACTTTGCGAGAAACTAATGTTGAGATTGTTCGAGAAGCTTTGCCAGAAGTTGTGGGAGACAAAACGATGTTGATTCAACTATGGCAAAATCTTATTGCCAATGCAATTAAATATCGAGCAAAAGAATCTCCCAAAATTGAAATTGGAGCAACCCTAGAATTAGGACAATATTTATTTTGGATACAAGACAATGGTATTGGCATCGATCCCAAACATAGCAATCGCATTTTTCAAATTTTTCAACGTCTCCACACTAGACAGGAATATCCAGGTACAGGTACGGGATTAGCCATTTGTCACAAAATTATCGAACGTCATGGCAGTAAAATTTGGGTGGAATCAGAATTGGGACAAGGAGCAACATTCTATTTCACCTTGCCAATTAAGTAACTTTGATAGCAATATTATCAATTGCGCTCCGACCTAACTATATTGCGATCGCAATTGATATTTTAAACTGTGTAGACGTTCAACAATAATGAAGATCGTAAAAGAACGCGATCGCTTTTTATTTCCGTTTATCGCAATCACCCATAACACCTACAGGTCGGATCACAAATGATAATTATTCTTGTTTGTGATCCGATCTAGCTATATTGCGATTGCAATGTAAAAATATGGAACAGAAATGTCTAATATAGATTAAGCATTAGAATCAAGAAAACCGAAAAGAGCGATCGTATATTTCTGGAAAACAGCGATTTAATTTCAATTGACTGTAATTTCTTTAGACAGCGACAGGTTCGGTTACAAATGCAAATAATTATCATTTGTAACCGAACTTGATATGTATTACGGTTGATAAATGAAATTCGATTAAGATGATTCAATAATTAAAACTGTTCGTATTATTTTTTCTGTCAATGAGTAATAATACACAGTCAATAAGAAAAAAACAGATTTTGTTAAGTTAGATTGATTTTGTATTTTAAGTAATCGCTGTAATTCAATCTGCAAAGAGATCGCCTGAATTTTATAAAAGACAATTTCATAAAATTGCCAAAAGCATCCCAATATAGCTGTAATTTATTGTTTAGTTATTCAATATGCCCTAAAGGATTCCCGTTGGTCTCGAAGCGGTATCCTTTAGGGCAAATTATCATGCTTTTGAATCACTTATAAACTCGTTGCTTATTTCTCAATAGTAATCTTAATATTTTGTTACTTAATTTTTCTTAATAATAATGAGTAGCAATGAAAAATTGAGAATAGCTATTCCCGTCAAATCGAATATATTCTGACGAAGTGAGATCGAACAGCAAGCAGTAGATAAAATCAATACAAACAAAGAGATTAAATTGGAAACCGCTTCATCATTGCACCAGCATCTCTGGCGTTGTTGGATAGGGTAGAAGAAATATTAGGAATTTGGGGAATTTGAGATAAAACATCAACAGTACGACGTAACGTCCTAACTATGTCTCCTTCTGCCAAACTAACACTTTCGCAAAGATCGTTCCAATCCATGCCCAATGCCCACTGTTCGCACAAACCGACTAGCTGGTATTCCCGCCACACTGGTAAACCCACATCATGACGGCGTTGAACCTGAAACAAGCGAGTTCTAATTTCCTTAATTGAAAAAGAGTCATCGCTCTTTTCGGCGTTTGAATCGTATTTTTTAACCCCTAAAACCTCCAGTACTTCTTTTGGCGGGGGAAAGTCACACCAAACATCAGCGCGGGGAGTTTCAGTGATTAAGGCACAGACTGTCGCTGCCAAGTGATGGGGTTCGAGATATTCTAGCTCTCCTGAGACAAAGATTAAAGCTAGCCATAGTTCGTTATCCCCTCGGATAGTGGCTGCTGCTTGTCCCAAAAACGTCGGGTCATATCCTTCTAAAGCTTCAAATTCTTGTAGGACATTAATAAGATTAAGGAATTCTGACCAATAGTAAGACTGATTGGACTTTTGTTTTTGGTACTTAATTTGAGTCTTGTGTAGTTTTTCTCGTAGTTGCAGACGCTTATTGTGTTTCTTTAACAAGCGGTTGGGGTTATCTACCTTCTGTACGGGATGTTCATCAATTTTCTTATGGATAGCATCCAATCTTTGCTGCTGTTCGGTCACTTCCTCTGGGGGAGTGGCAGGAATCAAATAGTTGCTAATCTGTTTAATGGCAATGGCTGTTGCTTCATCTCCTTGTTGCCATTTACCTAGCTTGAGATTATCTAAAGACGGGATGGCAATGTCAGCTATTTCTTGTTTGCTAAAAGTTCCTTCATTGATTTCTGTAATATCAGCATTAGCTGCAATATACCAATAGTTATCCGCGCCTAAACAAAGTAAATTCGGGGCTTTTCCCGAACCTGGAATCTTTTCGATTAATACCGCTGCCAAAGGCGCATTGACTCTAATATGTTTCCCCTTTAAACCAACAATTCTACCTGGTTCTATTTGAGGAACTAAGGGCTTAATATTGTTCTTGCGGGTAGCTTCTGCCTGCTGTTGCAAAATATCTAGCAATCTTTGTTCTTCTGTCACTCTTTCTCGTAACTTTTGGTAACTAGCCAGTTGTCCAGGAGAAATTGCAGCCAGTGCTACGTCTAGTTTAGCTAATTCTGTGGTGATTTCTGCGATCGCCGTTTGTTCGGGAGCAAGTCTTTTCTGGGACAGATATTCGGCAAAGCTTCGTTCGAGTAATTCTTTAACTTCTGGCAGGCTATATTTTTGCAGTAAGTTCAATACCATGCCATAGGAAGGAGTAAACCAACTCCGTAAAGGTTCAGCGGTGGAGGTGGCTAAGAATGCAGCTTCTTTCGCCCCTTCAAAGGGAGTTTGGATGGTTACTACATGACCAACCTTGTCTTTACCTCTTCTACCAGCCCTACCTGATATCTGCAAAAACTCTGATGGACTCAACATACTGTGTCCTCCATCGGTGCGTTTAGATAAAGCAGACATCACCGTGGTGCGGGCGGGCATATTTATTCCCGCTGCTAGGGTAGCCGTAGCAAAAACTACTTTGACTAGCCCCATTTCAAAGAGTCTTTCAACTAACTCTTTCCAGGCTGGTAATAGTCCTGCATGATGGGAAGCAATACCCCGCATCAGGGGTTCAATCTGTTCTATTCTGGCTATTTGAGAGCTTTCACAAAGAAATTGCCACAAAAGATATTTTTGATTGGGATCTTGATTGAGATAGTTAGCTAAGTTCTCTTCCCCATTCTCATTAGCTGCCAAATAATCTCGCAATAAGTCGGTTAATGTTGGATTAGCATCGGTGAAATGCTCCAATAGTGATGTTTGAAGATCGGTATTGTTATTTAAAAAGAAATTTAGCAGAATATTTTCAATTTGCTGCCCTTCTTCTTGAGTGACCAAACGCAAAGCATCAATAGTATCAACTGCTTTATCGCAACCGCGACGGCTAAAGATAATATAAATAGCAGGTAGCATATCTTTTGCCTGTAGCTGCTGCACTATTTGATAGATTTTGGGACAGTCTTTTATCTTGAGTCGTTTAGCTTTTTGACCTTTGCGGGGTGCAGATGCTTTTAGCTTGGGACTAATGCCTGTTTCTTCCTGATTTAACAGCCGATGAATTCCACGGCGATCGCAAAAATAGTATCGTAGAGGTACGGGACGAAAATCAGAATTGATTAACTCACATTCATAAGAATGCTCCCTATTGGAATTGGAATTACGGACTTTAGTGATCCAGTCGGTTAGTTCTTGAGGATTACCAATCGTAGCGGAAAGAGCGACCAACTGTATTTGTGGCGGACAATAAATAATCGATTCTTCCCAGACTGTACCGCGATAGCGATTACTAATATAGTGACATTCATCCAATACTACGGCTTCCACATCTTCTAAAGAAGTACCCAATTGACCGATGGGAGTCTCATAAAGCATATTGCGAAATATTTCTGTAGTCATGATAACTACGTCTGCATTAGGGTTGATAATTGTGTCTCCCGTCAGCAGCCCAATTCTTTTGGTATTTCCCTCGCCAAATTGTTCCTGAAAGTCTCTAAACTTTTGATTTGATAAAGCTTTTAAAGGGGTGGTGTAAAAAACCCTTTTGCCATGAGCTAAAGCTCGATAAATAGCATATTCACCAATTAAAGTTTTTCCCGAACCAGTAGGGGCGCAGATTACAACAGATTTTCCTGCTGACAAGGCTGCGATCGCCTTTTGTTGAAAATCGTCTAGTTCAAACGGAAATAGTTCTTCTATGTTTAACTCAGAAATGGAAGCGATTGAATTCACAAGCTGTTCTATAAATCGGACTCTAGGTCACAACGATCGACCTTAACTATTCATATTGTGACATCTTTATTTAACTTATGACTTCTTTTTGCGATCGACTAAAATAGTTGATTAAACTTGAGAGTCAGCAACATCCCTAATCAACAAGACTTTGGCTTTGATATAGTCAGCTAATGACTGGCGATCTTCTGAGGTTAAAGTGGAAACACGCTCTACCTGTCGCATAATCTGGTGGGTCAAATCTGCATCGTTTAGCTGAAGCAGGGTGTTTTTATTGATTACTTCCACTGAAGACCAAACGGTTCGTATTATGTTCGATTCAATGTTGATATTTTTCATAGTGAAAATTGTATCTTTTAGAAAAATTAAAAGAAGTAAAATTTAATACAATCAGCGGGTAAATATAAAACAGAGTTTATTAGTTTTCTTGAGTAATCAGTTGCCACAGCTCGTCATCTTCTTTATTGCCCAACCTGACATACTGGTTTAAATTCAATCGCTCTATTGCGTCTTTATTTACTAATAAATAAACAGATTCGGTACTTTGCCACAGTCGTTTTAGTTCGTTATCTGCAACGGGAACAATCAGACGTTCACTATAAAATTCCAAAGAAGGTCGTCTATAAGGATAAGCCGTATATATATTTTGTTGAGGAAGAGTCTGTTGTCTAATAGTTGTAGCAATAGCTCGAACGGGAAAGGCTTCATTTAACTCCCACAGCCAGTAATCAGAATTAAACAGTAATAGCAATGCTAGATAAAAACTAACTATAGTTGCAGGGATAAAGTAACGAGAAGAAAACCAAAGCAAAATCATCGCAACAGTAAAACCAATCGCTAGCAGTCCAATAATTATCGCTAAACCTCTTTCTAGTTGACCGCTACCGAGATAAATGCTGCCAATCCAGCAAGCTAAAGTAACTACGGTTAAAGCAATTTGCCAACTACGAAGATATATTCCTTTTTCCCAAGCGATCGCTAAACTAGCCCCAATTAACAAAGATAACCCAGGATATATCGGCATAATATACCAAGGTAATTTAGTCACCATCAAAGATGTTGTCAGGAGATATACTCCGCACCAAACAAGAGCAAGTCTAGCCCAACTAAGATGATAATGCTTGATTGCTAACCTAATCCCCTGTGGTAAAAATATCAGCCAGGGTAGACCATACTTAGCAATTTCTAATATGTAGTACCAAGGAGGACTAGAAACGTTGCTAACTGGTTGCCAAATACGATTAAAAGTTTGTTCTCCCAAACTAGTCCCTAAAAATTCTGCTCCGTAGTGCAAATATTGCAGCAGATACCAGGCGATCGCAGGAATCACTCCAAGAATCAAACTTCCCCCAAGATAGGGACTCAAGAGCAATTTAGGGCTATCCCAGAGGAGAAATATAACTAGAATCACCCCTAGCAATACCCCCATCATGATCCCTTTGGTCAGGCAAATTAAACCAATACCCAAACCAGTACCCAATAACCATCTTCGATCTTTGCGTCCCCGCAATAAACACCAAACAGCAAAACAAAACCAGCAGTTAATAGCCCCATCCAACATCGCCACCTTACCGTGACGAGCGATAGGCAAAAAGGTGAGATAGACAAGAGCCGAAAAAACAGCAGCTACCTGAGATTTAAACAACTCCCTACCGATTTTATAAAGTAAAGGGACAGAGGAAGCAGAAAGCAAAGCAGGAAATAGCCTCGTACTCCATTCACTAACCCCAAACAAGCTATAGGAAAAGGCAATCAGCCAATGTATTAAAGGGGGTTTATTCCAATAAGGTTGACCATTATTGATCGTAGGATAAAGCCAATTATTCTCCCTCACCCCCCGCCAAATATCGCGAGCAACCCCCGCCACAATACCCTCATCCCAATCTCTTAAAGCAGGATCTTGTAATCCAGAAGTATAAAGAGCGATCGCAACAATAAACAAACCAATAACATACAAACTATCTTTGCTTTTTACTGTCAACCACTCCTTCATCCCTCATCCTTTATCCTTAATTATTCTGGGTATCCACTCACTGCACCAGGATCGTTATCTCTTTTCGATCCTAATAATTCCAGGCGATCGACTTTAATAGTGGGGCGAGATCTTTGTCCACCAGAATTTTTGTCCGTCCAGGTTTCGATTTTCAAAGATCCTTGAATCCCAATCAATTTACCTTTCTGGACGTAGTTTCCTGCTATCTCTGCCGTTTTACCCCATATCTCCAAATTAAACCAGTCTGGTTGCTCGCTATTGCGACTACGACGATTAACAGCCAAAGGTAATTTACATAAAACCGATCCTGATTGAAAGTGAATTATTTCTGGTGCAGCACCAGCACGACCAACTAAATTAACAACGTTGAGGCTCATAAATAGTACTAAAGAACTGAATAACAATTCTTTAGTCTAGCAAATTATATACTCCCACTTCTAGTAATCCGTTAACAACTCAACCTAACAGTCTTATCCCTTATCCCTACGAGCAAAACACTTCTCTGTCCTAACCGAGCGACATACTGCGATCTACTGTTGCAATACTTAATTTATTAAAACCACCAACAATGAAAGATTAATAGTATATTGTATCGAGTATGATTGGTGAATCTCCGTGTCCAAAGCATTTTCCAACTCCCAGAGAATATTAACTTTACTTATTAAAGATAAGCAGCTACGTAAAATGGGTGGCTGGTTATGCTGCATGGTAGTAGTAGCTTTGTTGTGGTATTTAAACTGGAAATTATTCCTTGCCACTTCTGTCGGTATAGGTTTAATGTCCCTCTGCTATCTGTTACAAAATCCCTATTGGCAAAGCTATTGCAAAAAATGGCAGAGTTTTTTAACTGGGTCAAATCGCCAATTAATCCTGGCGGTTGGTAGTGGTGCAACAGCTTCATTTTGTACTTATCTTGCTGCTTCTGTATGGGCTGATGCGGAAAACCAATGGTTAGCAACGGGTTCGATTGTGCAAGGTTTTGCTAGTCTTAGTACGTTATCAGTTTTACTTTGGTCTTTATGGCAAAAAAAGGACAACACAGCAGAAAACAAACTAGATAATTTATTAGAAGATTTGAGTCATCACGAACCTTTAAAACGCTTGGTGGCAATCAGACAACTGACTCGTTTATTAATTAGTAATAGTTTGTCGTCCGATCATTATTCTCAATCGATTGAGTATTTTCATTTAATGCTATCCCAACCTCAATCACCTGTGATTAAAAATGCCTTATTAGAAAGTTTAGAACTTATAGATACCAAACAAGTAAACAAATTAAAGCATCAAGAAATAAAAATTCCTCTCAGCATAAGGCATTCTCGTAAGTCGGTTAAATTATAAGCTTAATAAAAAGCTGTTCAGAGATGAACAATCATTAATCTTTAAATTGCCTTAACTTAAATTGTTGCTCAATATTTTCATTTTAACTCCGCCTTCAGGAGTAAAAGTAAAGCCACGACGACCCGATTTTATCGGTTTATCATTAAGCAATTCTAATTTTACTTGAGACATAATAGTTGCTAAAACTAACTTCATTTCAAATAAAGCAAAAGCGTAACCTAAACAGCGACGATTTCCTCCACCAAAAGGTAAGTATTCATAGGTCGAAAATTGTCTGTCAATAAATCTTTCTGGTTTGAATTCTTTTGGTTCGGGATAGATATCTTCTCGCTGATGAGTCAGATAAATAGAAGGAAATAAAGATGTTCCCGCTTCAAGCTGGTATCCCATTAATTCAAAAGGTTGGGTTAATTGACGACTGACAAAAACCACCACGGGATTTAGTCTTAAAGTTTCTGATACTATCGCACTTAAATAAGGAAGTTTTACCATATCTGTAAATTCGGCATTGACCCCCAAAGAATTTAATTCTGTCCGACATTTTTGACCGACTTCAGGCAGACGATGCAGCCAATAAAACGACCAAGCCAAAGAACTTGCAGTAGTTTCATGTCCTGCAAACAACATAGTTAGCAGTTCATCGCGAATTGACTCATCGCTCATGGGTTGACCATCTTCATATTTTGCTGTTAGTAACAAACTCAAGATGTCTTCCCCCATTAGATCGGGATTATTTCTACGGCGATCGCATTCTGACTGCAAGATTTCTTTAATTTGCTGTTTTTGCTGGAGAAATTTACCCCAAGGAGTCAATATACCCAAGTCTTTTTGTAATGCAGGGAAAAACAAGAAAAAAGAACGCAATGGAGAGTTGAAAGTATCCAACCAATCAACTAATATTGCTTTCAAGCAATCGTATCTTTGTCCCTCCTCCAAACCAAAGATAGTCCGTAAAATAATTCTGAGGGAAATATCTTGAGTGTAGTCTCGAATGGTAATAGTTTGACCGACTTGCCATTGACTAATTACTTCTTGGGTTACATCAACCATAGTTTGCCCGTAGCTTTTCATCCTTTCTCCATGAAAGGGTGGCATGAGTAACTTACGGTGCTGCTTATGTTCGATGCCGTCTAGCAACACTAAAGATTTATCCCCCAACAAAACCCTTACAGGCGCAGTAGACTGGCGACCAATTTCAAATAAACTAGGATCGGCTGTAAAAACCTTTTCGATCGCTTGAGGATTGCTGAAAATTACATAAGGAGGCATCAAAGAGGATTTTTTACCATAAAATATCTCTCCATACTTCCGTTGATATTTCTCTAATGTGCCAAATTGATCGAGTAAGGCTTGCACCATGCCTATCATGGCAGGGGCTTTTGAACCAGGAGGAAGCTGATATTTTTGGGGCGATCTAGTGGTAATAGTCATTTGAGTAATTACTTATTTAAGCACAGCCTTACTCTAATCATTTTAAAGACAAACCAGACTAGCTTTAAATAGAAGCAGTAAGTAATCTAATCTTGCTAATACAAAAACACTATAAAAATATTGATTGAAGTAATTGTAATTACTGATTAAGCCGAAATTGTACTTGTACAAAAAGGCAAGTACATATATCTTAAGGATGATTGAAATGCTAGCAATTTAGGGAATAATGTATTTAATTTTGCTCTACTTTTATTCTAAGCCTTTTTTTATTCACCCTGAATAATCGCTTCATAAATAACTATTATGACCTATAGTCCGCGGTATTTGGTTCGCCTTAAATATTTTGCACGTCAGGTAAATCGTCGGCTTCATCTAAAGAAGCTGTGGGAACAAGATAATGGTAATTGGCATTGGTTGAAAGAAAAACCTACTCCGATCGCTAGTCTTAGTCGGAGCATTTGGCGTTTATCTGTACCCTCATTTAGTTTTCACTTTATGTTGGGTTTGTCAACCATTATTGCTACTTTGGGATTACTGTCTAATAGTGCTGCGGTAATCATTGGCGCAATGATTGTTGCACCTTTAATGGGACCAATTGTGGGAATGGCTTATTCTACTGCCATGGGAAATCGTAAGCTGTTGCGACGTTCTGGTTTTACGGTATTCAAAGGAATTATCTTAACTATCGTCGTTTCTTGGCTGGTGACTTCGATTATTGGTTTGGATACTGTAGATACAGAGATAATGTCTCGCGTTAAGCCAACTCTGATTGATTTTGGTATTGCTATGGCTGCGGGTGCTGCGGGTGCTTTTGCCAATACTCGTCGCAGTATTTCAACCGCAATGCCTGGGGTGGCGATCGCCGTAGCTTTAGTTCCTCCCCTTAGCGTGGTAGGTATTGGTTTGGCACAGGGAGAGGGTAGTATTGCTTTTGGTGCATTATTATTATTTTTAACTAACCTAATCTGTATTATATTTTTTGGTAGTTTAGTATTTTTGTTTCAGTCTTATGGCAATCTTGAACGAGCCAAAAAAGGGCTAGCAATGTCCACTGCCGTCATGTTTTTATTAGGTATTCCCTTAACCCTTTCAATGAGGGAACTAATCATCAAAAAGAATGTCAGTCATCAAATTGAAGATTTTATTCTTTATGAGACAAAAGCTTTTTCTAATACTGATATTGGAGGGATTGAAGTAACGCCAAGAAAAGGTTATTTGCGGGTGGACATAGAAGTAGCAGCACCTCTTGATTCAATTTCTCTAGCCCAAATTGAGGAGGTTAAAAACAATCTTGCTCAGTTAATTGGTAAAGAAATTTATTTAGATGTAGAAATTATCCCAATGAGGCATTTAACAGTCCCTAATTAAGAGATAGTTTAGACAGCTTAGAATCGTGAAATTCTACTTTTAACTACACTAAATAACCCAGGATCATTCCTGCTAACAAAATAAAGCCAAGCCAAACATTTTGTCCTAAAACTTTGCCATATACAGAGCGAGGAATATTAGACTGGCGCAACTTGAAATATTGCCATGTCCAGCCAGCAGTAGCTAACACCAAGGTAAACCAAAAAGCCGAACCCAAAGCTAGTTTAAACCCTAGATAAGCCATCAAACCGACAGTAATGCCATAGAAAATTGCGATCGCTTCTGGGGCATATTTGCCAAAAAAGATCGCACTAGAATTAATTCCTACTTTAAGATCGTCCTCGCGATCGCTAAGGGCATAACCCGTATCAAAACCCATTGTCCAGGCTACCGTTGCCCCCCAAAGCAGCCAAGTTGCAGGTTCGATCGAGGCTGTCACTGCTGTCCAACTAATCAACACCGCAAAACCCCAAGCTAAAGATAAAACCAACTGAGGTAAGGGAAAAACGCGCTTGGCTAGAGGATATAAAACAATAAAGGGAACAGCGATAACGCAAAGAATAAAGCTAAGTTGATTAAGATAAAAAGCTAAAATTGCAGCACAGATTAAAGCGATCGCAAAAATTGCCATGCCTACTTTTACCGATAGGGCGCGAGATGCCAGAGGGCGGGTTTTAGTGCGGGCTACTTGGGGGTCAATATCCTTGTCCCATAAGTCATTGACCACGCAACCTGCTGCACTAGTAGCTAAAGTACCTAATATAATTACCCCAACCAGAGGAATGGGCGGTGTTCCCTTGGCAGCCAAAAAAACTGCCCAGAGTGCAGGTATCATAAGAATCAATCTTCCTGCGGGTTTATCCCAGCGCAAGAGTCGAATTACTTTCTGCCAGGTGGGTTCACTCTTTGGAGCTTGATATTGGGTCATGTTAAAATTGCGTAACTTATCTTGAAAGTTGTATCTTTAAGTTTACAAATATTTAAAAACTGAATGAGTAATCTCTCGCTTTAAGAGAATTCGTGGGATTATAAAAATATCTGAACAGCTTAATCTAGAAAAGTTATTCTTTGATACTGCTTTTCATAATTAATCTTATATGTAAATCTGCTCCTCAAGAGAGTCAAACAAAGGCAGTTGCCATGAACAAACAGATTATTGCAGCGATCGATATCGGCACTAACTCCATTCACATGGTAATTGTCAAAATCGACCCCAGCTTGCCAGCTTTTACGGTAATTGCCAAAGAGAAAGATACCGTTCGTTTAGGCGATCGCGATCCCGCCACAGGAAAATTGACTCCAGAAGCGATTAAACGCTCTCTCAATACCCTCAGACGTTGCCGAGATTTAGCTAACAGCCTTGGTGCAGAACAAATTATTGCCGTAGCTACAAGTGCCACTAGAGAAGCCCCCAACGGCGAAGCATTTTTGCGTCAGATTGAAGCAGAATTAGGAATTGTAGTCAATCTAATTTCTGGTCAAGAAGAAGCCCGTCGAATTTATCTGGGCGTATTATCGGGGATGGATTTTCAAGATCTTCCTCACATCATTATTGACATTGGAGGTGGCTCAACTGAATTAATTTTGGCAGACATTCACGAGCCTCGTTTCTTGAGTAGTACCAAAGTTGGCGCAGTCCGCTTATCCAAAGAATTTGTCACCACAGATCCTATTAGCGATAGCGAATTAAAAGTACTACGAGCCTACGTAAAAGGGATGTTAGAACGTCCTGTCGATGAGATTTGGCGTAATCTTCAGCTAAACGAAGTTCCTCGTATTGTTGGTACATCGGGAACAATCGAAACCATCGCAGCTATTCACGCTAAAGAAGAATTAGGGGAAGTCCCCGATCCTTTAAACGGCTATGAAGTCAGCAGAAAGGACATTGAGAAAATCGTCAAAAAGCTCGCTAAAATGAGCTACAAAGAAAGACTTAGTGTTTCTGGAATTTCTGAAAAACGAGCCGAAATTATCGTCCCTGGGGCGGTAATTTTGTTAGAAGCGATGACTATGCTCAAGCTAGATTCAATTATGATTTGCGAGCGAGCATTGCGAGAGGGAATGATTGTTGATTGGATGTTAACTCGTGGGTTGATTGGTAGTCGTTTGCGCTATCAAAACGAAGTTAAAAATCGCAACGTCTTAAAAATTGCTCAAAAGTATCATGTAGATTTGGATTATGGCAGAAGAGTTGCTGAATTTGCCTTGGACATATTCGCTCGTTGCAGGGAGATCTACACGATTGGGGTGCAGCAGAAAAAGAACTACTATGGTCAGCAGCTATTTTACACAATAGCGGAGTCTATATTAGCCATTCATCCCATCACCAACATTCCTATTATTTAATCCGCAACGCGGAGTTGCTTGGTTTCACCGAATTGGAATTAGAATTAATCGCCAACATTGCCCGATACCATCGCAAGAGTAGACCAAAAAAGAAACACGAACCTTATAATGCCTTACCCCATAAAGATTATCAGTTAATGGTCAGACAGCTGAGTGCCATCCTCAGACTGGCAGTAGCTTTAGAGCGCAGAAACAAAGGCGCGATCGCTCTTGTAGAATGTGATTATGATTCTAAAGATCGTACTCTTCATTTTCAGCTACATCCAGTGGAAGTTGGCGATCGCTGTTCTTTGGAATTATGGAATCTCAGTTACAAGAAAGAAGTCTTTGAAGAAGAATTTGACGTGGAATTAATTGCATCGGTCAAGGGAAATGAATTATCTGCCGATAAATTTCAGGAAACCTCCGTGCGATAAGATAAAGTAATTTCAGCACATTTGATAGAAATTAAGTCCTTGTGCTGAAATTACTTTGAGTCTTATACGTAGAGTGAAAACTAGAGATAATTCCAGTCAGCTATGTTTTGATAATACCTTCCATCACTAAATCGACTAGCTCACTGACAAATTTCTTAGTCAAAGGTTGATGTTTAAGCAATAAACGATAAAAAAGCGGACTGTATAAAGCATCGATTGCAATTTCGGCATCTATTCCTTCTCTTAATTCTCCTCTTGCAACTCCCCGTTGAAATATTCGTTTGGCATCTTCTCTTCTAGGGTTAAGCCAATTTTCCCTGAAAGCTGCAATTAATTCTTCGTCTGCCTGTCCACAACCAATAACGCTAGCTAAAACTTCTCCTCTAGGACTATTCATTAGCTTTACTATTTTTTGCATTTGCTCTCTAAAATCTTCTTTAGCCGTACCAGTATCGGGAAACGCAAGTTCTGGATTTACCGCCTCTAAAAAAGCGTCCATCGCTAATGCTGCCTTGGTCTTCCAACGCCTATAGATAGTTGGTTTGCCTACTTCTGCTCTTGCTGCGACTCCTTCTATGGTCAAATCCATAAATCCAACTTCGTTAAGCATTTCATAGGCTGCTTTAAGTATTTTCTCTCTGGTTTCAGGCGATCGCGGTTCGCCCGCGTCCAGACTTAGCAACGGTTTGAGATTTTTTTGCTTTAGAGGTTGACATATTTGCTTAGTCTTCGTTATATTAATTACGTAGCGTAACGTTAATAATAAGTTTAATCTGAGTTGGATTAAATGGCTATTTAATCCAAGATAAGGATTACATTTAAAAAATCCAGGTTATTGATTAGCTTTTTTTAGCTTCAATAATTACGCAACGTAACGTTAATTAAAACAGTGATGAATACAATGCAATCTCAACAAAAGATAGAAACCAAAGCAGGACTTAATTCAATGCGAATTGACCACATAATGATTAGTGTTCCCAACTATCAAGAAACTCTTGAATGGTATCAAGAAAAATTCGATGCAACTATCGAAAAAGAATGGACTGTCGATGAATTACCCGATTTACAGTTAGCTTATCTCGACGTTCATGGTTTTCGCATTGAGGTAGTAGGAACTACTCAAGCACGTTTGGGAATGCCAAAGATGTCAAATTTTGATGAAGCATTACGAACAACTGGGGTAGGACATTTCTGTTTTCGAGTAGACAGCGTTGATGATGCCATTTCAGAATTAAACAAAAGAGGCGTACCAACGTTTATCGAAGCGTTTGATGTCCCAAGTTGGCGTAAGAGTCGGCTTTATGAAGGATAACAACGGCAACATAATTGAGTTTTCTGGTGTGATGAACTTTGATCGGTAAATATTACTGATTAAAAAGCAACCGCTCACCTTCAAATACAAGAATAGAAAACAATTAGCAAGATCGGACAAGACAGCATCGCAAACAAATTTCTAAACTAATTACAAATTATAAAGATCGAATAACGACAAAATTATGAACAATACAACAGCAATATCTCAAACGTATACTATCGGCGGAGATATAACAGTCAACCGCCTTGGTTACGGTGCAATGCGTCTTTCAGGACAACCAGGAAATTTCGGGGCATATCCCAACTGGGAGGGAGGAAAGCAGCTTTTACGTCGTGCAGTTGAACTGGGAGTAAACTTTATCGATACCGCAGAAGCTTATGGTGCAGGTTTCAATGAGAAATTGATTACCTCCGCTTTGCATCCATATAAACAAGATCTAATTATTGCTACCAAAGGCGGTATAAATAAGTCTGCTCCCGATAGCATCTCGCAAGCCTCCACCAGAATTCCTACGGAGTGGTGTAGAAGGCAGTTTGCAACGGCTAAAGCTGGAACAAATCGACTTATATCAGCTACATCGTCCCGATCCTAAAGTTCCCTTTGGTTCGTCCATCGGCGCATTAAAAGAAATGAGAGATGAGGGTAAAATTCGCCACCTTGGTTTATCTAACGTCAGCGTAGAACAAATTGAAGAAGCACGTAACATTGTTCCGATTGTATCAGTGCAAAATAAATATAGTATTAGCGATCGCACTATCGAAACGTCTTAGATTACTGTACCAAAAACAACATAGCTTTTATTCCTCATGGTTCTTTAGGCGCACATCCCTTAAAACAAGGCGCACCACTGGCTAATGCAGAGGGAGTAATAGCAGACATTGCCAATAACAAAGGTGTTAAACCCAATCAGATAGCTTTAGCGTGGTTACTACATCGCGCACCAAATATTATTTTAATTCCTGGCAGTGCACGACCATTGCTCACCTGGAAGATAATATGGCTGCTAGTTCAATTGCTCTTACAACCGATGAAATTGATTTGTTAAACGGGATCAATTGAAATCGAAGTAGTATTCAAAGCATCTGACTGTGAACCCATATCTTCAAAAACAAATCAAATTTTGATATTTGAAGATTAAAAAACGCAATTATATGATTATGAAATTTTGTTGTCTCTGAGGCGAGAAATAAAATTAATTAATTCTTCAATGTTAATTTGGATAGTTTGACAAATACTTTCTAATGGCAAATCATTAGCATCATGTCCAAAAGGATTTTCGATTTCAATTCCAATTTGCTCGATGCCAAAAACCGTAAAACTAATTACACTCACTATCGGTGCTGTCCACCAAGCTAGTTCAGTTACTAATTGAAACGGTAATGTTAAACAATAAATCAATAACAATTGTTTGAGATGAATTGAATAAGCAACTGGTATGGGAGTTTTTAAAATTCTTTCGCATCCACCCAAAACATTAACCATTGCATCTAATAACTTTAACATGGCTGTTAACTGATAGCTATTGATACAATCGCGCTCGAATTGTTCTTGAAGATATTCTCCAATTAATAACGCTACCTGTAACGGTGGATTATGAACTTTGTGTAGTCTTTCATACCAATATTTTGGAATTAAATCTATAACTTCGCTATTAATTGGCTTTCCTCTTAAGTGTAGTTTTGTTGCAATAGCAAAAACCACTAAAAGGTGTAATATAATAATTTTTTCTTCTCTATCTTGGGGATTATTTTCTCTTACGGAAACCCAAATCATCCGAGCGAGATTGCGAATTGCATTGACTAAACTTCCCCATAGTATGCGACCTTCCCAAAAGCGTTCGTAAGCAGTATTAGTCCGAAAAACCAACAATAAACCCAAGACAATGCTAGGAACGACACTACTAAGGATTGGCAAACCGACATCTATATAATAATAGTGAATAATAGAAATTAATAAGCCAAACAATCCGCAAAAAATAACTCTAGGAATAATTGCAGGAATAACTGAATATCGCCAGCGAAAAAGAACCTTAAACCAGCTTATTTCTTGTTCGTGTATATTTTTTCTTATTATTCTTTTTTTTTTCATATTAAACTAATGTTCAATTTTAAAAAAATATCTATAAATACCAAAATATACTATTTACAGTATTGATGAAATGAACTTTTTTCGGTAATGTTGATCGCCTGAAGCTGCTCATTGGTTTAAGATTTTAAATCGCCTAGAAGATAAACCGCCAAATCTGGAAATAATGACGGGGTTAGAAACCTGGTTTGCTGTTAATAAGCCGTTGCATTTCGTCCGATGATTCCACCTCGCTATAAAATGGCGATCGTTACTTGGATAGCAATTTTTATTCTGATTGTCATCAAGTTTGCTTTGAGGGATTTAAAAAGAGGTAATGTGAAGGTAAAAGATGAAAAAAAGAAAGAATGCCCAAAAAGAAATACATCGTATCTCTCACTCCATCAGAAAGAGATTTTTTGTCACAAATAACCAAGAAAGGAAAAATCGCAGCATATAAGATGAATCATGCCAGAATCTTACTTCAAGCAGATACGAATCAAAAAGAAGGAGGATGGATAGATAGTCAAATTAGCAAATCATTAAATATAGGTCATGCCACGATAGAGAGAGTAAGACAAAGATTCGTTGAAGAAGGAATTGAATCAGCTTTGAATCGAAGAAAACAAAAAAATCGTCGTCAGAAAATCATAGATGGAGAAAAAGAAGCTTATCTAATTGCGATCGCTTGTAGTGAAACTCCAGCAGGAAAGGGCAGTTGGACGCTTCAAATGCTAGCAGACAAAATGGTAGAACTTAACTATGTTGAACAAGTATCTACCGAAACTATCAGACAAACGTTAAAAAAAACGAACTTAAACCTTGGCTAAATGAATCTTGGGTAATTCCACCAAAATCAAATGCAGAATTCGTCTGCTGCATGGAGAATGTTTTAGATATTTATCAAAGTCCTTACGATCAACAAAATCCTTGGATTTGCTTTGATGAAAGCTGCAAACAGTTAGTCAAAGAAACCCGTGACCCTATTCCAGCAGAACCTGGTCAACCAGAACGTTATGACTATCAATATGAACGTAATGGAGTAGCTAATCTGTTTATGTTTTTCGAGCCATTGACAGGTTGGAGACATATCGAAGTTACTGACCAACGAACCGCAGTTGACTATGCTCACCAAATGAAATATTTGGTTGATGAGTGTTATCCCCAAGCGGACAAAATTAGAGTCATTCAAGACCAATTGAATACTCATGTCAAAGCATCTCTATATAAAGCTTTTGAACCACAAGAAGCCAAACGAATTGTAGATAAATTGGAGTTTCACCATACTCCAAAACATGGCAGTTGGTTAAATATGGCAGAGATTGAGCTTAGTGTTGTGAATCGTCAGTGTCTGAATCGTCGTCTTCCTGACCAAGATACTCTTAAATTAGAAATTGCGGCTTGGGAAAAAGAGAGAAATCAAAAATCACACTCTGTTAATTGGCGATTTACCACCCCAGATGCTCGCATAAAACTGAAGCGACTTTATCCCTCAATCCAAACTTGATGAACT
>CAWCWY010000035.1:0-81830 GCA_963799375.1 uncultured cyanobacterium | reverse complement strand
GTCCATTACTCACTCAGTAATTCAGTATAAACAGATGCATAACGACGTGCTTGTAATTCTTGACTAAACTCTTGTCTGGCTTTGGTACGAGCGCGATCACCTAATTTCTGATGTCTGTCTTGATTTTCTAAGATCCAGACAATTCCTTTTGCTAAATCTTCAATCTCGAATGGTTGAGCTAAATAACCGTTTGCATGATGCTCAATTATCTCTGGCATTCCACCAATCTTAAAGGCAACAGATGGAGTCCCACAAGCGATTGCCTCTATCACCGTATTGGGTAGATTATCTTGAACTGATGGTGCGACAAAAACATCCGCAGCAGCATAAACCTGCGCCAAAGAAATATCATCGTTTAGTTTACCTAGATAATGAGTCTTAAAACCTAGATGAATCTCCTTCTCTGGTTGTGAAGCACCAATTACAACTAGCTCTAACTTATTTTGCCATCCTGACTGACACAAATTTTCTAAAGCTGCTTGCAGAAAATAAAATCCCTTACGGCGATCGCTAGTAGCTTTAATTGCACCAAACAGTACTAAATGCTTGTTTTGAGGTAATCCGATTAGCGAGCGCACTATTTGACGATCAACTGGTTTATATCGCTGTATATCAACACCATTGGGAATTACTTCAACCCGTAAATCTTTAAACAGAGAACTTGAAGCAGCACACTTAGCCAGCCACTGGCTAGGAGTAACGATAGTTAGGGGAATATTTTTCCAGGCGTGAAATTTTCGCCGCCAAATCCAACGAGATAAATCTAAAGAGCGATTGCTTTTTAGTTGAGGACAAGCACCACAAGATTCGACATATCGTCCACAGTTGTCATCGTAATGACATCCTCCTGTAAAAGCCCACATATCATGCAGAGTCCAGACAATTGGTCGCCCTAGTTTAGCGATCGTCTCAATACGCACATGGCTATTTTTAATCCAATGTAGATTAATTAAATCTGGATCGAGTCGAGCAATCGTAGGACAGATTACATCGGGTAGCCATTGAGTAGAGAATGAAATTTGAGTATGTCGAAGATATAACCGTGGAGGAACTGTATCTAAAATACCTCCCAACATAGCAAGACCCTTTTCCAAACTAGTTTGGGGTGCAATCACGGCAAGATCGCTACTAATCTTCTTTTGAACCAACATCTGAGAAGAAACATTTATATTTTGCAATCCCCTATGCAATCGGTAGGCTGCACGGGCTCCCCCCCCATCAAGATCCCTCGTGCTGATATGCAATATTTTCATAGTTAAGATTAATTAATTTATTACCAGTTTGAAAAATTCGCTTCAAATGAATTGCAGACGAGCAGGCAATAGATACATATAATACCCAGTACAAAGAGCGATAAGAAATCAGTAGCCCTAGAAACACTTCAGAATAACTAGATATAGCGATAAATAATAATATTTGCAGCATCCAAAAATATTCTATTTGTTTAGTAAAACCGAGCAACAAAATTACTCTGATTAAGACCAACAGGAAACTCAATACTACTAGTGCCATGCCTAAAAAGCCCAACTGCAAAAATAATTCTACATAGGCACTATGAGAGTTTCCGCTACTCTCAACAGCTCTAATCCAGGTATTAAGCTGAACTCCCAATCTTTCAGCAGGATTATTCCAAAATGCACCATAACCATAACCTAGTATTGGTCTTTCCATACCTCTGCGGATCAGATATTCCCAAAGTGGAAGTCGTCCACTAAATTTGAGATCCTTACCCAACAAATCGACTACTATGAAATTTATGTTAACCAAGGTAATTGTAGTGATAGCTGTACCAATCAAAAAGGCACAGATACCAAAAAAAGTTTTTAATCTGTACTCAATCTTGGCAATCTTATAAAGAGGTAAGAGACAGAGCATTCCGATAAACACTGCTAAACTTCCCTTTCCTTTAGAAAGTATTAAGGCAGCAAAGGCAACACTAGCTATAAAGACTGCTGTCCCACGATACTTACGACTGTAAAAGCTGATATCCAAAAAAAGCATAGTTGTCATAGCCATAGCAGCAGCTAGCTGGTTTTTATGCCCAGCAATTCCCTGTAATGCAACACCCCCACCATCATGACTCCTATAAGGCAACCCATAAGATGGTACAAGTATCGCAGCAATTAAACTAAGAAGTGTGTATGTAGTAAATAAGTAAGCGCAAAGCTTTAGCTGCTCTTTGGGAGTATAGCGGGTTGCTAAGTAGATACCAAAAGCAGTGGAAAATACGATCGCTCTACTAGACGCTAAAGTCTCGCCAGGATTGGTAGACCATAGCACTGAAACAACGGTAATTCCCACTGTAATCAGCAGCACCATGTCTCTTGTCGCAACATAAACAAAGCTTCTCCACTGCTTAATAATCAATAAAGGAATTAGTATATAGTTTAGTAGAATCAGCACAGTGGAAATGGGACTAGGCAGATTAATTCCGAGGTAAAACGTACACAAGAAAAAAGTAACTCCTAATTCTATATTTCTCAATGATTGCTGTGACAATTTTTACCTCCAGCCCTTTACTAGTTTTCTAATCATGGAAGTCATCTTTATAGCTTTCTCTACGCATATCGACAGTAGGCTGCTGATCTCTAAATTTATTGAGGAAATAAACTGCATATTGTTTTAAATTCCAAGCATAAATTCTTAAATCATTGGCTCTAACTAAAATATTGGGATTGGAAGATTTCTTCAATAGAGGAGTCTTGGCATATAGTTTTTTTAGATGTGAGGGATAAAAATGACCTGTAAGAGATTTACGACTGAATTGAGGATTATTGCTATTGTAAGCACCATGAATAGTATAAGGATGCCAAAATAAAACATCTCCTTTATCTAAGGGAAGAGCTTGATGTTCATAATTATTTTCTCGAATCAGGCTAATTATTTTTTTTCGCATCCGCTCGTGATCGTCAACGAGTGCTTTTATTCCCTCCTCTTTTACAGAAGAATTTTGGCGGTCGATCACCTCTCCTTTGTGGCTGCCAGGAACTACAAAAAAGCAACCAGACTCTGGATGAATATCTTCTAGGGCATACCAGACACCAATCAAATTTCCTGGAGGATTAGTATCCATGTAATAGTGGTCTTGATGTTCCACAGTTCCTGGTGACTTATCAAAAAACATATTCAGCCATAATGAATGACTAGATGAACCAGATAATATGCTAAGTACATTAGAAACTTCGCGATCTATTAAGCAATTTAATACGGCTTGGGAAAAACGAGGGAAAAATTTCAAGTGAGAAGGTCTTTCGATAGACTCTTCAATAAAACCTTCAGGAGTAATTCTTGGTCGTAAAGGTCTATGTATGCTTTGGCTATAATAGATAAAAAAATTGTGACATTTTATTTTTTCATATTGTTTAATAAAATTATCTATTTTATTATGGCTCAAAAGGTTTTTAAGCACTACATATCCTTCAGTTTGATAATATTCTTTGATATTACTTTTGTCGTTTATAGTAAATTTTGTTATCGATCTGTTCATGTGATTTTTAGCAATTAATTATAAAAAACTAATTATTTTCTTTGCAAATATCAAATAGATTCGATACTCAACGCCGACAAAAATTTATTCAGAAAGATCCACATAGCTTTTTCTACGCATATCTACAAGAGCCTGTTGACCTGTTAATTTATTGAGAAAATAAATTGCATACTGTTTGACATTCCACGCATAAACTCTTAGATCGTTTTCTCTAATTAAAATATCTGAATTAGCCGAATGCTTCAAGAAAGGGGTCTTTGCACATAGCCTTTCTAGATGAGAGGGATAAAAGTGAGCTGTAAAAGATTTACGGCTAAATTGAGGATTGCTATTATTGTAAGCACCATGAATAGTATAAGGATGCCAAAGTAAAACGTCACCTTTATCTAAGGGAAAAGCTTTCGGTTCGTGGTTTTTTTCTTGGATTAAGTTTGTTATTTTTTTCCGCATCTCATCATGTTGGGAAGCTAGGGTTTTGATTCCCTCCTGGACTGAGGATAAATTTTGGCGGCTGATGACCTCTCCTTTATGGCTGCCAGGAATTACGAAAAAGCAGCCAGACTCTGGATGAATATCTTCTAGGGCATACCAGACACCAATTAAATTTCCTGGGGGATTGGTATCCAAATAATAGTGGTCTTGATGCTCGACAGTCCCCGTTGACTTATCAAAGAACATATTTTGCCATAATGTATGGCTAGATGAGCCAGATAATATGCTTAGTACATTAGAAATTTTACGATCTATTAAGCAATTCAACACGGCTTGGGAAAAACCAGGAAAAAACTTTAGATCTTGAACTCTTTCCATAGACTCTTGAATAAAGCCTTCAGAAGTGATTTTGGGGCGTAAAGGCTGGTGAACACTTTGACTGTAATAAATGAAAAACTTATTGCGCTTTATTTTCTCATATTGTTCGATAAACTTGTCAATCTTCGAAGTTTCTAAAAGTCTTTTGATTACTACATATCCTTGAGATTCATAATAGTTCTTAATCTTATTTGTCTCGTCTATGGAAAATTTAGTTATTGATGTATTCATTTGGTTTTTCTATGATTAAACTTGGAAATGTGGCTGATATGTTGTGCAAACAATTAATAATTTTTATCGGAAATTTTGTTCAAAAAGCGCAAAAGTTTTGCAATTCTATAACAGTTAATTTTACTGATATTCATTAACTATAGAGCTTGAATGAATTAACTTTTGTTTAATAAAAATAAAATTTAAAGTCTTTGAAGGCAATTAATAGTTCTCGAATCAGACGATAGGGACTACCAACCCAACGTTTAAGTTTCCAGAAAAGAAGTTTATATAATTTGTATAAGATAGTTTCAGATTCTTTACTTCGACTAGTAACAAACTCATGCTTTCTAATTTTGCACAGTCCTTGTAATCCTTCGGTTCTTACTGTTAATCCTACTTTGGCAGCAGCTAATCCAATTGAATTTCCATCTTCTCTATGAAGATATCTACAGTTAATAGCTTTCAACTGAATATATCTTGCTATTCTGTCCCATTCTTGAATAAACGCAATTTCTTTGCCTCCATCTTTTGTAATTGCAAATAAGTCTGGCGAAACCCAATTAACATCTTTGATGGGAAGGTCTAGCTTGTCTATTAATCTTCTCAGTATTCCTAATTCTTGCTTTCTTTCTCGATTAATTTTAGCCTCAGCAATATTATAAAATTTATTAGCTGTAACTCCTGGCAAAAACTTCATATCATTAGGTACTTTTGCAGTTATCCTGGTATCTGCATCTATAAAGATTACAGTATCAAACATAGGTAAAGCTTTTTGAATCACAAACCGTTTATCATTATTACAGACAAAAACACCTTTTTGTGAATGTTTAAAGGTCATGATATTAGTCTGGTCTTGAAACTCATCTGGTAAATCAGTACAAACTAATAGTAAAGTTTTAGGAGCATATTGTTTCAAGTCATTGGCAAGTAGTTTAGCCATGACGCAATATCTTTTACTAAGAGCCAGTGTGCAAAAACAAAAACTTTTTTCCATTTTACTCAAGTGATATATTTTATGTATTATCAGTTTAAATCTAAGCTTTTTTCGTTTAATCTTTTTTGCAAGTGATTGCTTTATATGTTATGTGTTCTAATCGAGAAACAAAATTTGCCTCAATCTTATTAAAGCTATATTCATCATTTTGACAAAAGGCTTTTTGTTTTAAAAAAATTACATCACCATTTTATGTTGTATCAATATAATTTCAGCTTGATGATTGTTTCCTATAATTTTATTAAGCCTTGTTGAGTATTGGCTACTGTTTTAAAGCTTCTAAAATAGCTTGATATGCTTTAGGTTTTTCTGTTTCCATCGTCATGGAAAGAGCCATTTTTCTGGCATTTTCTCCAATTTGACGCGCCTTATCATCATTTTTGCAACACCAGTTTATTTTTTCAATTAGATCGGATAAGTCGGTTTTTACGGGTACATAGTTAATCCATGGTTTTAAGCTTTCGTAATACCATTGCCTCCAAGGAGATTCGACTTTAAGGATACAGCTACCCGTGAGTAATTTGGTAAATAATCCAGGCCAAGAATTACTATTGCCATCAATATCAATGACATATTTATATTTAATAAATTCAATAGTTGGTATGTAGCTATCGACTAAATTAGCATCACGAATCAATTGTTTGACTCCACGCTCTTTTGTAGGAGTAAGCCTAGTTATTTTGGCATCGATAAACTGTTGATCGCCATATTCCTTAGCCAGATTACATAGTCGTATTCTACGATTATCCTGCCAATTTTCTGTAGTTAGAACTGAACCACTTGATGCACCTCGCCAATAGCAGATTGGTTTTCTTTCACTCCATTGAAGCCATTGCTGTTTTACCTGCTGACGAAATTGGCTATAAGCTTGAGTTTCTAGAAAAAAATCGTCTGGTATACACAGTCCTAAAGGATCGCTTTTAAGACAGGTGAAAGAGATAAACTTTTGCTTTTGATCGACTATATTTTTATTGTTCTTGGGTTTAGGAATATCGTGCCAAGACATTAGAAAAGAACTATTTACATTAGGATAAGCTTTTAAAAAGTCGATAAACAACTTGTGGGTTTGTAATAGTTTTACTGAGGGAAATCTGGCAAGATTAATGTTTATTGCTTGACGAGGAAACCTGATTGAATAGAATGTTTTTGAATTACTGTAAAAATGATAATTTATGCTTTTATCTCGACCGTTAACTTTTATAGAGGCATTCCAGGCGTTAATATGCTCCTTAGAAAATTCAATTTCTGTATTAATTTTATAGTTTTTCTCTAATTCTTTTATTTGAGAAGCATGAAACTGTATCCTTTTTATATAGTTAAGTTTGGACTCGATCGCCGTGGTTGTCTGTTTAATGGTTTTAAGGTTCATCTTTTTTTAACGTTGTTGATAGCATGGTGAATTTGCCAAAGGTTCAAAGTCTTCAATTTCTCTAATCTTTTTTGCTGGCACACCAGCCCACACTTGGTTATGGGGAATGCTTTTAGTAACTACACTCCCCGCCCCAACTATGGAATTTTTACCGATCGCACAACCAGGTAAAACAGTTACCCCTGCACCCAGCCAAACGTTTTCGGCGATGACAACTCCTACTTTAGATTCATCCCAAGATAAGTCGCGATAGGGTTTTGCTGAACCAATTAAGTGATTAGATGCTACCAAGGATACCTGCTGTCCCAGCATTGAGTTTTGACCGATGGTTATTTCTCCCCCTGCTGCCCGAATATTCGCCCCTGAACCAATGAGAACTCTAGAAGCGATAGTTAACCGACCTGGAATCTTGCTAAATGGCGATTCGACAAAGACAATAATCTCCGAGAATGCCCCAATTAATGTCTCACTGCCAATTGCGATCGCTTCAATATCATCATATTCCCAAACTATCGGGGCAGAGATATTGGCGTCGGGATTTTTATATTGAACATAAAGATTTCTAAATAGTTGAACTAGGGGCTTTCTAGCGATCCAAAAAAGTTTTTGCCAGGGTTGATTCATGACTTAAAAATATTGAGCTAAATTTTTGTAAGTGCCATTTTTAGGTCTTGTTCGTGTTTAATTCTGCCAGGGGCATAGTCTGGGTCAAAAAACTTATTGGTAATTTCGTTTCCAAAACCAATAAAAGACGGTACGTCAAACAGCAGCTTTAATGATAAGCAAGCAGAGCTAAAGGTAAATACTTTTATTTGATTGGTTAATTTTAAATTGTCATCGAGAAAAGCCGTAGCAAAAAAAACTTCAAAAGGAATAAAAAATAAGCTTTTTTCCATCAGTACTATGATTTGGCTAAAAAGTTCTGCCAGGCTATTCCTAATCAGCTCGATCTTTGCGCTGCTGTCCCTTGGATGGGGCTTAATAATTAAAACAGCACGGCGATCGCCACCATTTTCTTGATTTTGCAAAAATTCTCGATATGCTTCTATTTCCTGCTCTAAAGTCATTCTGCCAGCCTCGGAAAAATTTGAGGTCAAAATAATTGACACAGGAGCATCTCCTATTTGCTGGCGCAATTGGGTAATATAATCTCGATCTAATAAACTTTTTAACTGCTTAAATATCTTAAGTAAACTTATCTTGTCGGGGACAGTAACGGGCATGGGGGGCTTTTCCCCTAAGATCTCTGGCAGACTAAAGTAACCGCGATCAAAGTCGACGGGCTGGAGAACAGTATAGCCCAACATCGATTTGGTACGATTGAAGGATGCCGAGAGTTTTGTTAATAGTTGCTTGGGTAAACTTTGGGGTAAGAAAAATGCCTGAGAATCTGGCGCAAAGTAGATGCCGATGCTGTCACCGTAGCAAATTTTATCGGCCGAACGGTAGGCATTGGTAAGCAGCTGATTGCTAAATTGCCAATTGCGAGATAAATAAATCTCATCCGCCGAATCTGTTCCTACTAATTCATATACTGTTTGAAAATAGGTTGAGGGATGAGGATTAACTTGACTAGACAAGGCTTTCATCTGTTCGGAGCTAAGATAGATAATCTTTTTCCAGGTACAGATTAGCTGCGCCATTTCTTTGATCAAAGCGACAAAATTATCGATTTGTCCCGTGGGAGAATTTAAATCGTAGATGACAAGATAGTCTTCATAGCGATCGCCTGGCAACTGTTCTTGCTCTCGATAGTCGATGACCGACAAGGCAGTTACCAACTGAATGCTACCTTGACAAGTGATAATTCTTTTTTTATTCATCATACGCCTACAGGAATAGTCGATTTTGCAGACTGCAAATTATGAATATTTAGTATTTCCCACAGCGTTTTTTCTAGGTCGGCTAAAAACATCATATTAGGACCATCGCTAGGAGCAAGATCGGGATTTTCGTGGACTTCCATAAACAGGGCATCGATACCAACTGCTGCTGCTGCCTTAGCTAAATAGGGGACGAACTCTCGCTGTCCTCCTGTTTTATCCCCTTTGCCCCCTGGCATCTGAACACTATGGGTAGCATCAAAAACCACAGGATAGCCTAGTTCCCGCATCTGGGGTAGGGAACGAAAATCTACTACTCAAAGCGTTGTAACCAAAGGAAGTGCCTCGCTCGGTAAGTAAAATATTGTTTGCCCCGCCTGATTCTAGTTTAGTAACTACGTTTTTCATATCCCAAGGAGCAAGAAACTGTCCCTTTTTAACGTTTATGGCTTTGCCAGTTGCAGCAGCAGCTAATAGTAAATCGGTTTGGCGACATAAGAAAGCAGGAATTTGCAGTACGTCTGCCACTTCGGCTACGGTAGCAGCCTGATGGCTTTCGTGAATATCAGTTAAAACAGGCACGCCTATTTTATCTTTGACTTTTTGCAGGATCTTCTAGTCCCCGATCCATTGGATATCCGCGAAAGGAACTGATGGAAGTGCGGTTGGCTTTATCAAAAGAGGATTTAAAAATAAACGATATCTTCAGGCGATCGCATATCTTGTAAATTTCTTCTGCCATTTTGAGGGTAAACTCTTCTGATTCGATGACGCAAGGACCACCAATCAAGGTTAAAGGCTGGCGATCGCCAATTGAGAGAGTGTCTGTGATTTTAGTCTGGTACATAAATTACCTACCTATGAGCAACTTTAAGTGGTTCTAATGTTTTGTAGCCAAGCTCTTGCATGGTTGAACCATGTAGCTTTTTGAGCAGCTGTATCTGGTCGTCGGTATAATATTCTTCCCATCCTGTAACTTTACCATCACGGAAATGATGGGGCTGTTTTTGATGTAACTTTTCAAAAGAAGGTCTTTGATTAGCTGGGTTGTATTTTAATCCAATCGTGTCTGATATTCGGTCACAGGTTTTGAGAGGATATAAGAGTAGATCTTCAAAGTGAATACGGATGAATCTATCATTCAAAAGTGGAATGGCCTGATTCCAACTGTGATGGTAATTACTCCATGAGCCAGATTTTAGCTTACCTCTAATAACTTTTTCTAAACTAGTTTTAGTATCCTTCCTGTTCTGCCGTCAGCAAATTGAAGTAAGACCAGAAGACCGCACCAGGATGACGAATAGGCTGTATGACATATTCACCTGCAAAATATTGATCAAAAGGGAGTTCGTGAGTTTTGATAAAGATATGAGAGTTGCGGATCTGCTGCTAACAACTGACGATTTTTAGGCGTTAATACATTTTTACATCCAGGCAATAAGTAGCGACATTTTTCGCTGTATGGTGGCACGTTTAAGTCATACAGTGCGATCCACTTATTTATATCGTATATTTTGAAAATTCGGTCGTTCAATTTATTCCACAATTTTTGCCAGACTCTGTGGTTATTAGGGGTCGGTTGAACGTTATAATGCCAATTTTTAATAAAGCTAGCTCCCCCATTGGCAAAAAACTCAGCTTTTGTACTTTTGGGATTTATAGCAGTGATTGGTCGTTCAAAGTAGGTGATGATCGTCCGCTGCGTTAGGGAGTTTCCCGAACGCGGATAGGAAGCAATATAAATAATCATGTCAACTTATTAGAAATGTCAGTTATTTAACCAATTACCCAGATCTTGCTGAATTAGATCTTGAAGTTTAATAATGTCCTCTCGATATTCCAGCATTAGTCTTTGCTTGAGTAACGGCTCGATCTCTGGCTTGACGTTAGTTTGATTTAGTTTTTTTAGCCTTCGACCAATTTTTTTCTGCCATTGAGGAGGTAGTAAAGTTTTTGATAACAGTCTGACTGGGTTAGGTCTGGCAATCAGATTATGAACTGCGATCGATTTTGGCACTTCAGCTACATGATATTTCCTGGTAACATCAGGGAACAAAGTCACTATTTACATCTAAAAACTTAAAAACATCTTGCAACAGCTTCATGGCATCGGATCGATAATCTTCATAAAGATAAACTTTAATTTGGTTGGGATCAAAAATCTCAAAGTAATGCTTAAGTTTTGCATAGTAAAATCCCTGGTCTTTGTAATACCAAAAGTACTCCCAATTATTTTTAATCCTCTCTGGTTCTACTTCTAGAGCTTGTTCAAAACTATTTAAAGGTTCGCGACCAGAAGTAAACAAATGTAAAAAGTTTGAATAGGCTCTTTCAACAGGATCACGCAGAATAGCAATAATTTTTACATCAGGTAAAATACCTTTGACCCGTTCGGGGGTTTGGGGAGAGTATAGATATGATGGAGAGCATTCGCCGATTGCTATTTCCTGATTTACCCCTGCAAAAAGTTGACAGTATGATTCAAAGTCCGTAGTAACCCGTCGATTAGCGGCTAAATCTCCGGGACCATTCAAAGATAGTTTTTCTCCTTCACTAAATGTAAAATATTTTGGTTCTTTGACTGGACTCATATATATTTGCGGGTGCTGTCTCAAATAATTAAATAGGGAAAATGTCCCCGACTTGGCTGCACCGATTACCAAAAAATTGGGTAATGTCATTTTATTGATCGTTTATCATTGATAATTTATGCTCGGTTTTTTGTTTTTTTTCTACCTTGAATCTTTCAAAGCTGCTTGAAAACCATAGTATGCAGGCTTAGGCTTCATCATAGGACCTTCAAACATCTGTGCAAATTCGTCTTCTGTTTGTTCGCCCATTTGTCCATCATTTAGACCCCAAAGGTTGATAACGTCAGCACCACCTTCTTTTGCAGCTTTGGCCACATCATAATAGTACTGTCTTTGTTTTTTTCTACCTTGTTTAGTACCATCATTGGCAACATTTAATTCAGTTATGTATACTTCTAATCCTAAATCTTTATACCGTTTGATATTATTTTTTAACCCCTCCCAATCGTAGGTCTGATCGACATTTAGATGTGTCTGAAAACCAACGGCATCTAGAGGTACGTCTTGATTGAGCAAATGCTTGACTAGCTGATAAAAAGCATGATACTCATGCTCATTGGGAAATTCAATTCCATTATCCCGTAGTTCTAGCTTATTATCGGTATATTTTCTAGCAATTTCTAAGGCTCTACGAATATATATAGGATGGGTGTCGCGTTTTTTTGCTGCTCCGACTAAGCCAGATTTGTCCTCTTCCCAACCCAATTGATTCCAAATATTCCAGGTGTAATACCTCTCCCCAGCCCCCTCATACCAGATAGTTTCATTAACCACATTCCATACATCAATTTTGTTGCGGTTGTCATTGCTCTGCATAATTGCCCTGATGTAGTCTTCCATCAGCTCTTCTAATTGCTGCTCGGTGTAGGAGTTATCTATAAACCATTCTGGATAGTAGTGATTTGACCCGACTAATAAATGAGCTATTTGCATCAGACCTATTTCTTCAAACCAATTAACCGTAGTATTAAATTGAGAAAAGTCGTATTGTTTCAAGCCAGTCCAAATTTTTCCAGGATAACATAGGACAGTTGCAGCACTTAACTCCCGCCTATATAAGTTCCGATAATTTTGTTGACTCTTACCTTTTGGAGGAAAAAAAGTCTGATAAATACCTACACTGCCGATTTTAAGATCGGGTGCAGCTAAATCTTTGAGAGTATTTTGGCTGAACAATGCTATGGATAACAATGCTACTGCGATCGACATTAAAAACCGATTTGCCATCATATTTTAGCTTCACATCTTAGTTTTCTACACATAGCTAAGTGTTTTGAGAATTTTGTGGAAATCTGTATTTAAAATCTCAATAGTCTCAGGTTTTAAAGCTTTTTGATGATCTGTTGGTTTGACCTGTTTTCGTTTGGCTGCATGAACTAGCTCTTCTAGCTGTTCTCGATCTGTTTCCAAGTTGGTAAAATCAATAATACTAGACAACCAGCTATCAAAATTATTAATCATATCTTCAAATTTGAGTACCAGCACGTTGGGTTTTGCAATCAAGTTCTGACAATAATAAGTATACATTTTGAGCCAATCATCCTTAAGTGATAAGACAAATTCATCTAAAGTCTGGCTGGCAATTTTACTTCGCCAGGCTAAAAATCTTTTTCTTTCGGCTTTGGCAATCGGCAGCGTATGAGTATATCCAAAGGAATAATAGGCAGAAGTTAAAACATCTCTGGGATCTCGTAACATTAGTAATACGCGATATTGGTGTAAATCATCTATCTGTTCCAGGACTTTCGGGTATCTTAAAGCAGCATACAGATAGCCCGTTGGTTTGAATGAATTCTTCAGATTAGCTTGCAAGATAGCATTGTCTCCATCTAGGATTGTCTTGAGTGATGGATATTCGCTCGTTAATAGATAATTGTCTAGATCGATTGGCGTAATACTTGTCCTTTTCGACACCTTTTTTAGAATGTCTTCTACATATACAGAAGCACATTTATGCATAGTAAAAAATAAAATACTTGGATGGCAACTATCTGTCTGGTGACCATTAAACAGCGCTACCTCGTCAGCAAATTTTTTATTTAAATATATTTCTCTTAATAACGAGCTGTTATAGATTAACTCTTTGCCTACGGATTTAATTTGTTGGGGGAATTTCATAATAAATAAATTTTGATAGATAGTTAATACTGAGATCTTGCACCTAATCGGTAATTGACTCGTGCTATTAGGTTAAAGGCTAAAGGGTAGAGGGTAATAAATTGACGATCGATTCTCGATTAACTTGATTATTAAGTTTTTTTGTACTGTTGCGAGGTCTTAGTTAATAAATAATTAATTTGTAAACTGAGGGTAGTTGCATTGCTTCCAAGTAAGCAAATTGGCTTTTAAGAATATAATCAAAAGCCAAATTTAGCTACTGGTTATAATCAGCAACGCCCGTTGCTTCAACAAAAGATTGTATTTGTTTAAAATAGCCTTGATCAGCTTGAGCGATTGCCTGTCTACTGCTTCTAATTAGATTTTAGTCTTGGACTTTAATTATTTATCCAGACTTGATATTACCTTAAATAAACTAAATAAACTCAAAATTGAGAATATTAGCCAGAGAATTTAGTTTTTAATTTAGTAATTTGTAGAAAATCTGCTTTTAAACTAACTTACTTAATGTTTGGTATGTTGTTTGCCGTAAGACTTGGCTTATACATTCTAAGTATTAAACTTAATTATTAAAAATTTTGTTACGAATGATACTAAAAAGATAATCGCTTGGCTCTGTCTTTAAAGCAAAACAATCTAGATAGCCTGTTTAGTTTTGTATACTGTTGAAAAAATAAAGTATTTGAGTATATACTGAGCTGTAACTTCAAGTCGTATTGATTTTTTACTACCACAAATATTCTGGCGCAGATACACATGGCTTATCAGAAGCGTAATAAGGATTCTGCCAAAGTCCGAAGATTTATAGTATTTGTTAACGCTCTCAGGTAAAGCCTGAGAATATTTAGGCTTCTTAATACTACAATGAATAAGACATATCCAAAAATTTCAATTGTCACCCCTTCTTATAATCAGGGGAAATTTATTGAATCAGCTATTCAAAGTGTGCTTCGTCAAAATTGGGATAATTTTGAGCATATTATTCTAGATAATTGTTCTACAGACGGAACAGTTGAAATTCTGCAAAAGTATCCCCATCTAGTTTGGAAGTCCAAGCCAGATAAAGGTCAAAGTGATGCACTCAATCAGGGGTTTCGATTGGCAACAGGGGACATAATTGGTTGGCTCAATGCTGACGATTTATATTTACCCGAATGCTTTGAGAAAACCGTAAAAACTTTTGCTAGTTCTCCTGAAAGTAATGTTGCTTATGGGGACTATCGTTGGGTAAACGAGCAGGGTCAAGTTATTCAATTTAGAAAAGAACTAGACTTCGATTGGTTTATCCTTAAATATTTGCACGTTTTGTATATACCAAGTACATCCACGTTTTTTAAGCGCAAGATATTTGAAGAGGAAAATTTTTTAGACACTTCACTCAAATATTCGATGGACTATGAATTTTTTCTACGCCTCGCTCGTCAGAAATATCATTTTGTTCACATTGATTCTTATTTAGCGGACTTTAGATGGCATCAAGAAAACAAATCGACGATCGCCTATCAAGAACAGAGGGAGGAGAAAACCAGGGCTTTATTACGCCACGATGTTTTCTTACAGAAAATTCCGCCGCATGTTCAATCAATCGTCAGGAATTTACTAGAAATACTGGCTAGAGGAAAACGTTATTTTTTGAAAGGTTATAAAGGTTACTACTTTAAGCAGTGGCAGATTAAGTCTAGTTGAGCATAAGGCTATTTAGGCTTGGATGAACATCGTTTATTGATTCACATCGTTGTTTAATCCCAAATTTGCTTAATTAAGATAGCAAAAAGCAAATACATCAAACTTGCAGCGGTTTATCTACTTAAAAGAGGGAAGTATATGAAAATTTTAATTACGGGTGGCAGAGGATATGTAGGACGTACTTTGACTAGACTCCTCATGGAAGACCATTCAGTTTGCGTCGTTGACAATCACAGATATGGTTTATCTCGATTTAAACCACAGGAATTAGAGCATTTTCAGCTAGAAAACATCGATATTCGCGATCGCCAAAAGCTAGAGGGAGTTATCCAAGATTTTCAGCCAGAAGTTATTATTCATCTGGCAGCAATTCACTATATTCCTGAATGTGAGACGCAGCTTAATTTAACCTTATCAACCAATATCGAAGGAACGGTTAATCTATTGTCCCTATGTCCAATCGACTGTAGATTTGTCTTTGCCAGTAGCGGAGCAGTCTATAGTCCTCAAGACACACCCCACAAAGAAGCCAGTTCCCCCGCTGAACCTATGGATGTTTATGGTTTTACCAAGCTTCAAGGAGAACACTATGTCAAGTATTTCTCTAAAAGGAGAGGCTTTGCTGCCGTTATCGTGCGGTTATTTAATGTAGTTGGTCCTGGGGAAACTAATCCCCATCTCTTACCAGAAATTTTTGCCCAATTGCAGTCATCCAAGCGCACTATAAAACTAGGTAATTTATCTCCCAAACGTGACTATCTTGACGTTCGCGATGCCGCCAGAGGTTTTTGGGCAGTGGCATCTCGTGGCAATATACCGCCAAAATCTGTCGCCACCGTTAATTTGGGGACAATGAAACAATATTCGGTGGTTGAATTACTAGATAGAATCAGAACTATTAGCGGAATAGAATTTGAGATCGAACAAGATGCCAAACGTCTTCGTAAAGTAGATCGACCCTATCTTTTTGCTGATATTTCCCAAATTGAAGCTTTGTTTGGCTGGAAACCAAAATTTAATATTAACGATACGATCAAATCAATGATTCATGAGCCAGATCTTCCTATTCATTTAGTTAAGAAATATTCTTTATTGACTGTTGCTCCCCTCAAGTCTGAATTATATGCCAGTTAATCTGCAAGGTTTGACTCGCTGTTTTGTTTTGTTGGTCTAATCGCAAGTACTCACAAACATTAGCCTATTTATTAATACTTATGAAAGTTTTAGCTGCGGTGATTATTCCTCCCCATCTAAGTGCTAGCGGTGCTGCTAATGCTGCCAAACATTTAAGTGCCTCATTAGCTAACTATTGCGATATAGACATTGCAATCCTTTCATTACAGGAAGTAACTAGCAATTTTGGCAAAGCTAGATTGTTAGCCAGGAAGTCATCTAATATTTTGTCTTTTACCAAAGATTTCTTGCCGAACAAGTTTCGTACTTTGTTTTATAGAGCCGATATTCCTACTTTAATCGAAAATGGCAGTTACGACCTAGTTCATTTGCACAATGTTATTCCCGCTTTGGAAACCAAGCGTGTCGCCCAAACTTGCGTCAAAAAAGGAATTCCTTACGTTATCTCGACTCATGGTTTTTTTGAAGTGACCTCCAGCGGAAATGCCTACTCACTTAAGCATATTCATGAAAAGTTAGCTTGGAAGTTTTTGATTGAAAAGCCTCTTGATTACATTGTTGAATATGCAGATAAAATATTTGCTCTATCTCCCTTTGAATATCCTTTGTTAGATAAACTTGGTATTGAGGAAAAAAGAATAGAAATTGTCACTAATGGTGTCAGCCAAGATTTTTTTGCGACTAGGGATTTAAAACAAATTGATTTAATTGCAAAGCGATTAGATTTACCAAAATTATCTGACGAAGAAATACCGGTGGGAATATTTTTGGGCAATCACACCAAAAACAAAGGAGTCGAGATTCTTTTAGAAGCATTTAACCAAATTGAAAAGCCGTTTATTTTGATTGTTTGCGGTCAAAAAAGAGATGATATTGACTATAATAGATTTTCTTCCAATTTAAGCCCAAAGCAAAAAATCATCTTTACCGACTGGATTTCAGACGAAGACGTGGTTTCTCTGTTTCATTATGCCGATCTATTTGTTTATCCAACCCAGTCAGACACATTGCCCCTGGTGATTCTAGAAGCAATGGCTTGTGGTTTACCAATTCTTTCTACCAAAGTAGGAGGAATTCCCTATCAGGTGGATCGAAGCTGTGGCGTTTTAGTAGAGCCAAGAAATCCCCAGGCTATCAAAGAAGCATTTGAGCAAATGACTCAAAATCGGTCGAAATTGGTCGAGATGGGTCACGCTGCCAATCAAGTTGTTAAAGAAAAATTTAATTGGTCAAGCTCTGCCCACAAGGCTTTTGCTCTTTATCGGGAGATATTAGAAGCAGATGAACCTCAAAAAAGCGATCCAACATCTTTTGTGCCTGTTAGACAATAGTGAAACAACAGTAGTAAGCAGCAAATCCCTCAGTAAAAATTTAAACTAGTTAGGGAGAAAAGTTGCTACTCTTCTATAAATTGCTGACTATTCGCTAGACTAATTTAGCTTTATAGCTTCTTAAACTCTGAAACTGCTTCAACTGAAAGCTGAGCTTGAGCGATCGCTTTTTGACAATTATCCAGATTAGAGTCTCCAGCTATGACTATTCTCTCAAGCTTATGAGTAATTTTGATTATGTGTCTATCTGGCAACCAAGGAAAAAGCACTATATCTCCTGGTTGAGAAAGCAAAGAAATAAAGCTAGAAATTGACTCTTGTGAGAGAAACGACTCCTTCAGCACCACTAAATTATCAGATTTATCAATTAACCAATCGTGATCCCAATCATTAGAGGTAATAGCTATTGTCAGGGAAACTTGTGGTATGACTTGATAAAATTGTTTAGAAGCAGTATCGCCATAAAAAAGAAAGTGCTTGTGTCCGAGACTGTACCATCCTTTAGATTGGACTTTAGATTCTAATAGCAAATCCTCGATAATCTCTTGCTTCTGAATTGGTTCGAGCTGAAGTGATGATTCGCTAACACCAGTAGGCTTGTAGATAACTGAAACAATTTGCTGCTTTGAGTTATTGGCTGAGTTTGCTACTGGAATACTATCAGATGAAGATGATTTTTTCGACTCTAAAGCCGAACGAATATCCTGCCGAGTTATTTTTTCTCCCTGTTTGGCTCGTTCAATTAATTCATCTCTAATTTTTTTTGGTGTGGATGGAGAAGATAATTGATAGAGAGCAGATGCAGCTATGCTGACTTGTGCAACAGTTGCACGTTCGGGAAAGGCCTCATAAACTTTAATAAAATTATAAGCCGTACGTCTACTCCAACCAAATTCTGCTTTTAACCAACTGTCGAAGCTACCATATCCTAGCTGAGAACGCACTTCAAATATCTTTTGTCCTATTTCCCAAATATCTTGAGCAGAACGCTTCAAGCGTTCCTTAATTTCTTCGGTTCGTCGCTCGATAATGGAACGTTGTTTAGTTTCTAAAGAATTATAATCAAAATTATTTAAGATTTGAGCGTCCTTTCCCCTGTTTTTCATTGTTTTTCTGATGATGATTTTTCCCAGATTTATGTTATGAATTGATATTTTTATTCTGTGATTTATTTTACACTTTTAAGGAAATAAAATTCTGGAAATTTGCCTCGTATGTTCTATTCTGAGAGCTTTTATCGGTAAACAAAGCAAACAGAAAAGCATTTGAATAAAATTATTGGCTGTAGTCAATCACAATTTAAATCTTTTTCTGGCAAAATGATAGGGAGAAAATACTGAATTTAACTGTTTAAAATAAGAGTAATGGCTTAGTCACCCCAGTAATATTACTTAAATTTACGCTCGGTAAGTTTGACTCGGGATGTTTGCCTGTGACAGTTTAATACCTGAATATTAGCGGAATCGAAGTGAGTGAGGCATATTGTCCTACATTGTGACCGCCATTGTGACCGCCGAGCTGTAATTCTAACTTAGGAAAGTTACCTCGCCCAATTTTGACCAGATTTAGCTGAATAATCAAAGAAAAAGTGTTACTTAAAGATGCTGAAGTATTGAGAGTAATTTCTACATTCTCGATAGTATTTGTTTGTACGTAATAAGATAATAATTTTTCCTTAACCATAGATGTGCTACCGAGTAAATATTCACAGGTAAGGGAATTAGGAACAATGCAGCAAGTCGGCTCTTCTAATTTATTAATATTTTTTAGCGAAAAATTAATTTGTGAAGAGGTCTGCCTACTATCGAGCGGTTGATTAAGTTGAGAACCGCGTCGTCTCGATTGATGTTTGGAACTAGCTGTATAGCGAAAAACAAAGCCAAAGGGAACAGCTTGATTTTGTTGCCATCTAGTACGAGAAATAATATCGATATTAGTTATGGCTGCATATTGAGTAGCTAACTCAAGGTTTTCGACTCTAATTAGTTCGAGGTTAACATTTTTAAAAAAGAAAATATGAGAGACTGTACCCTGTTCGTAATTACGTATGACAAATTCAAAATGGTGAAAATTCAACTCGCGCAAGTCGTCAATTTCTGAGGTTTTTTGCACAAATATTGCTATACGATCCAGCTCTAGGTTGAAACTGTTGATAATCGATAGCCGTTGCGAATCTACAATTTTGTTTACCATTTACGCACCCTACTATTATCCATAGTTTTATACCTATAACGTTGTGGTTTTATCAAATTCCAAGACCTTCCTAGGTTCTTACTGAATTGAATTTGATAGTTGATAAGTTTTTTTTAGCCTCCATAATTATTGTATGGTATTCATTTAATGTTAAAAGTTGGCGATGTAACATTTCTTTATTTCAACTTCACACATCGGGAATAGTAATGTAGAGTTTTCTGAAAAACTCGGTTCAAAAATATTTTGCTGGTAAAATCAACTACTGACTATAGTTGCAGAGCATACTGCATAAAAGTAGAAAATTAGAGAAGTACCGAGATAGAAAGCCTGGGAAGATTTTTAAATCTCTTTTTGTGTATAAATTAAATAACATACCTTTTCTATGCTGTTTACTCCAAACAACGTTTCGGAAACGATGAAAGATATTCGCAACTCAAAAGCAATAGCAATTAATACCCGAAAAGCTTGGTCTTGGCTACAGACTATTTCTATTGCCCTATTGGACATAATAGCGATCGCTTTGGCTTGGACAATAGCTCAAAAATTTGGTACGGTCGATAGCTATCTAGTAATTGAATCCCTGCTAAAAGAACTCAATATTTTATGGTTAATCGTACCGATAAACTTCAGTATTATGGTCGCTTCGGGAATCTATGAAGATAACGAAAGCAGTCGCTACAGTAATGTACTAAAGGCTATCTGTTTGGGACAAATTACCGTTTTATTGGTAATTTTCTTGTCAGGAATAGAATTATCAATATCTCGTCTGACTTTTATGCTAGGCTGGGGACTGACCGTAGCATTAGTATGTAGCGAAAAAATCTTGTGGTATTTAGCTGCAGTTAAAATCAAAAGTAGATTTAATTTTTTGGGACGCAGAGTTCTGCTGCTGGGAACTAAAGAAGACACCATCAAAGCCAAACAACTTATAGAACTTACTAAAGCCTATAAGATTCAAAGTATTGCCGACCTGTCTATTTGCCAAAATCGCCAAGAGTGGACCAAGATATTGAACCAAACCGAAGGCTATCAATTTGATGAAATATTTCTCTGTTCTTGGGTAAAAGTAGAAAACCCGATCTCTTTATCTTGGGAATTAAAGTCGGCAGGAATCAATTGGAGAGTTTTAGTCGTCGATTTAAAGCTGCCTAGACAGCGGTCGCAAATGGCAATGTTGGGAGAAATGCCGACCGTTCGCTTTGACTCATCTGCTATTGTAGGAATTGATTTTTGGTGCAAACGCATTTTTGACCTCAGCGTTTCAGGTTTACTATTAGTAACGTTGGCTTTACCGATGCTGATTATTGCCATAGCAGTAAAGTTGGATTCTCCAGGCTGCATTTTTTATAAACAAGATCGCGTCGGTCTTCGAGGGCAACATTTTCAAGTCTGGAAATTCCGCACGATGATTGAAAACGCTAATGAATTACAAAAAACCTTAGAAATTAAAAACGAAATAAAGGGAGGAATTTTATTTAAAATCAAAGACGATCCCCGCATTACTAGAATAGGTAAATTTCTTCGTCGTTATAGCCTAGACGAACTACCCCAATTAATTAACGTTTTGCGAGGTGAAATGAGCTTGGTCGGTCCTCGTCCCTTACCACTCCGCGATGTCGCAAGATTATCTTCATCCCACCTTCTACGTCATGAAGTGTTACCAGGAATTACTGGCTTATGGCAGGTAAGCGGTCGTTCTAACACTGATTCAAAAGAGGTCTTTAACTTAGACTTTATTTACATTCAAAATTGGTCTTTGATTTTAGATCTACAGATATTGCTTAGAACAGTTCAAACAGTGCTTGACAGCAAAGGTGCTTACTGAACTATTTATTTTTAGTCGTTCAAACCCAGTAAAATCATGATTCCTACCATAGTTCCTAGTACCCATGAAGAACACATTGATTTTCAAAAATATTGGCTTGTTTTGAAGCGTCGTTGGTTGCCAGCAACGGCGATTTTTGTCGGAGTGACGGGTATCTTTGTTCTGTCAGCACTGTCAAGACAACCTTCTTATCAGGCAGAAGCTCAGCTTTTAATCAGGACAGACAAATCTTCTCAGCTAGTCGGCTTAGAAGAAGAAGGAGGAAAGATTGAAGTTATCGGTAAAGACAGCAACCCTGTAGTAACTGAAGCCGAAATTTTGATGTCCAGACCGATTTTAGAAAAAGCGATCGAGCAACTCAATTTAAAAAACGATCAGGGCGAATTGATTAAGTACCAAGAAATAGCAGGTAATTTGGAAGTCAAACCCATTGTCGGAACAGATGTTTTGCAAGTTTTTTACCAGGATTCCGATCCAGAACGAGCAGCATTAATTGTCAATAAAGTTATAGACCTTTATGTAGAAGAAGATACCTTGAGCAATAGGGCTGCCCCAGCTTCGGCTAGAGAGTTTATTAAGGCGCAATTACCCAAAGTAGAATCAACTCTTGCCAAGGCAGAAGAAGATCTACGTCGATTTAAAACTAAAAATAAAATTACTAATCTATCTCAAGAAGCTACCAACAATATTAATGCTACAAAATCTTTAGAAAATGAAATTGATGCAGTTAAAGCCAACTTAAAAGATGTCAACGGTCGATTTGAACAACTACGCAGCCAATTAAATATTGATTGGGAAGAAGCCGTAGCTATTAGTTCTTTAAGTCAATCGGCTGTACCGCGTTTGGTTTCAGAACTTCAACAAGTAAGAATAGATTTAGTTCAACAGCGCGATCGCTTTTCTGACAATGCGCCGCAAGTCAAAAGCCTTGCCGAACGAGAAGTAGAACTTGAGACTCTTTTAGAAAATCAAATCGAGCAAATTCAGGGCGGTAAACAATTGGGTTCTTTGAAAAGCAAACTTTTAAGCATTAGTGATGGTCAATCCGAGCAAAAAGTGATTGCTGAATATGCCAATCTGGGAGTCGAACGTTCTGGTTTAGTCAGCAAATTAGCAGAACTTGAAAGCAATTTACAGGCTCGCCAACAGAACTTGGAAAATCTGCCTTTATTAGAAGAACAACAAAGAGAATTAGAGCGTCGAGTAGAGGCAACACAATCTACTTATCAAACTCTTTTAGGACAGCTACAGGATACTCAGGTTGCTGAAAACCAAAATGTGGGTAATGTTCGTATTATCGCTGATGCTGTTGTACCAGAACAGCCAACTAGTTCGGCGAAAAAAAAGCTAATCACTCTGATGGGTAGTGCCATGGGTGCTTTATTGGGTACGGCATTCGCCTTTTTACTAGACTTCCAAGATCGCTCGATCAAAAATAGTAAAGAAGCAGAAGAAATCTTTGGCTATCCCTTGCAGGGAGTGATTCCTGATAACGGTAATTTAGGCGAAACGATTGGTTCTACGAAAATGCAGGAATTAAGTTCTGTCAGATGTCGAGGTCGAGACATAACAACTCTTCTCTTTCTATTCCGAGAGCCAAATTTGGCTGCTTTAAGATATAGCGAGGCATATAATATGCTACAGGCTAATCTTAAATTTTTTACTACAGATTGGGATCGTAAAGCGATCGCCGTTACTAGTTCAGTTCCTCAAGAAGGTAAATCTGAAGTAGCGGCTAATTTAGCTAAATCCATGGCGCAGTTAGGCAGAAGAGTTTTGTTAATTGATGCAGACCTGCGCCGCCCAACTCAACATAGTATTTTGGGGCTGTCAAACTCAATCGGTCTCAGTAATGTTTTGCTAAATGAAAACAAATGCCAAGAAGCAGTGCAGCGATTAATGCCCAATTTTGATGTGCTAACTGCTGGGGTTGTACTAGATAATCCCCTACCGCTACTTCGATTAAAACGGATGAAAACCCTAACCAAATCTCTATCAAATATATACGACTGCATTATCTTAGATACTCCGCCCCTAATTGGTGTAGCAGATACGACAATTATTGGCAGTGTAGCTGATGGTCTTTTATTAGTAGTCCGTCCTGGAGTAGCTGATTATGATAGTGCGATCGCTGTGAAAAAGCTGTTGGCAAATACCGAACAGCACGTATTTGGAATTGTGGCTAATGGGGTCAATCTTAAAAATGAATCTTACACTAAAAGCTATGTAGAACATTATTAAGTGCGAAAAAACATTTATTTAAAAAATCACCAATATGCTTACATACTTCTCCAAAGTATTGTATGTCCTAGAAGGAAAGAGAAAAGGGCTTGTATTACTTTTATTTATATTCAGCTTGACTTCTGTCTTAGAAGCTTTAGGAATTGGATTAATCGGACCTTTTCTAAACATAGCTGGCAATCCAGAATCTATCGATAAAATTCCCTATCTCAGCTGGATTTATCAACAGCTAGAACTACAGGATGCTATTCAGGTAGTGCCTATTTTGGGTATGGCAATTGCAGCAATATTTTGCCTTAAGTCACTGCTATATTTCTTATCCTGGGCCAAGATATATCAATATTCTGCCGAACTGAACCAGTCCCTGATTAATAAATTACTAGGTGCTTATTTGACAGTTCCATATACTTTTCATCTCAATCGCAACACTGCTAGCCTGATTAAGAATATTTTAATCGAAACTATTACCTTTACTGCATCTTGCATACTGCCACTTTTAAAAACAGCTGTTAATCTTCTGGTTTTATTGTGCCTGTTTTTTCTGCTTGCCAGAACCAATCTATTGCTGCTGGCGATGATTATGACGATTCTACTTCCTATATTTATCTTGTTTAATTTGCTAGGGAATAAGTTTAAAAAATGGGGCAAAATCAAATCTGAATCCAAGCAAGAGATGGTTCGCATTCTCAATCATGGCTTGGGAGGATTAAAAGAGACGCGAGTTATCGGTTGTGAATCTTACTTTCAAGAACAGATGGCGCATAAAGCTCAACAATTTGCCAGAGCGGACAGTTTATTCAGTACCTCTCAGATGCTGCCTCGCATTCTGATTGAGACTGCTTTAATTGTTTTCATTATGCTGTTCATATCTCTGTCTATAATTTTTCTAAAGCAAGATATGCAAGAAATAACTGGAATTATGGGAGTTTTTGCTTTAGCTTCCATGCGTTTGATTCCAGCAGCCAGTCAGTTATTTGCCTCAATCAACCAACTAAGAAACTCCAACTATGCCGTAAATATGCTTTATCTTAGATCTTAAGGAGATAGATTCCCAAAGAGTCAACAAGCTAGCTAAACCCCAAGCTAAGTCTTCAATAAGTAGCTCGGTCAGTTCTAGCAAAGATCGAGCTAAGGCATTAGCTTTTTCAGAAAGTATCGAGCTAGATCGCATTACCTATAGCTATCACAATAGTTCTCAGTTGGCAGTCGAGAATGTTTCTTTAAAGATTAAAAAAGGGCAGTCAATCGCTCTAATTGGTAAATCTGGGTCGGGTAAAACAACGCTAGTTGATATTATTTTAGGACTTTTAGAGCCAAACCAGGGAGATATTTTAGTAGATGGTAAATCTGTATACAACAATCTTCGTTCATGGCAGAATATGATTGGTTACATTCCCCAGTCAATCTTTCTCATTGATGATACGGTCGAAAGAAATATTGCTTTTGGCGTACCCGATTCAGCGATCGACCCAGCCAAAATCAACAAAGCTCTCCAAGCGGCTCAACTAGAAGAATTAATTACTCAACTACCCCAGGGAATTCAAACTGAGGTAGGAGAACGAGGAGTGCGGTTATCTGGAGGGCAAAGACAGCGTATTGGGATTGCCCGTGCCCTATATCATGAAAGAGAAATTCTGGTTCTTGATGAGGCTACTTCGGCACTAGACAATGAAACAGAAAAGCTAGTTAGTGAAGCAATCAAATCTTTAGCTGGCACTAAAACCTTGATTATTATTGCTCATCGTCTTTCTACAGTAGAGCATTGCGATCGAGTTTACTTGATGGATAAAGGTCATGTAATCAAGTCAGGTAGTTACCAAGAAGTAGTTGTCGAAACAATGAGTGTTTAAGCACGACTTACGAACTTAGCAGAGGTAAAGCTATAGATGGAAAATATCGACCGATTTAGATAAATTCAGCCAAAACATTTAGCTAATATATACACTAATGATTGCTCACTTTGTAGATTGCCCTGAAAACTATGGCGACCTCCTCTACCCAGTAGTATTTGAGAAAATGCTTCGCAAAATGCAGGTAAAGGAAGAAGTCCGTCAATTTTCTTTTTTAGAAGGGGATGCTCCCTTAAAAGCAGGCTATTATGTTCATCCTATCAAAAGTTTGTTTAACCAAAGTTGCGATCGCCCAAGAGTATTAGTTATTGGAGGTGGTGCATTATTAAAAGTCAGACAGAATAAAGAGCAGGGCTATCTACAGCTGTTTAGAAAGCGAAAAACACCTCTACCTCGCTTTTTTGATTTTAAACAATGGTTATTCGCAAAAATTGGTAAAAAGGATGATAGAAGTTATTTTAACCAGTTTTTTCAATCGAAATACATGAACTACCCTTCAGTAGGACCTTACATCATCGATCCTGATGACTTATCAAAGACAGCCTCAGTTGTTTACTGCTCGTGTGGAGGAACAAGCAGTTTTCCTACATCAGCCAAAGAACAGGCAAAGACGGCATTTGACAAAGCCAAATTTATTTACGTTCGAGATCGAACTGTGCAGAGCAGGTTGCTTGACTGCGGTGTAACAAAAGATATCCATACTGCACCAGATTTAATCGTTGCTCTTAGCGACTTTTTCGATCCCAAAATAGAGAGTAAAAAAGGACATGAAATTCTCAGACGTTATGGGGTCGATCTCAAGCGTCGAACATTAGTTTTCCAAAGCTATCCTATGGACAGTATCGCTACTGCTAAAATCATCGAACAGCTTAAGCTTTACAGTCAAAGGCGCGAAGCAGAAATAGTTCTAATGCCTATTGGATATTGCCACCAAGACCATGACTATTTACGCCATTTAAACAATTTATCGTCAGGAGCGTTCAAATATATTCCTGTAAAATCAATCTTTGAGATAATTTCGGTAATTGCTGCGGGTAATGCTTTTTTTGGCACTAGTATGCATGGTAATATCACGGCTTTCTCTTTTGGTAAGCCATTCATAATTGGTCCTACTAATCGACCCAAGCAAGCTGGTTTTCTCAACATGGCAAAATTAGATCCAGTATTAGAACTCAAGGAATGGTCACAAGCCAACGATGTCTTAGATCTAGCTGAAAGCTGGGAGGCTGAATATTTCAAACACCGCCTCTGTGAAGCAAAAGCCAAAGTATACCAAGTGTTTGCAAAATTACTCGACTCATCAATACAACCCAGTCAAAATGTTGAAAGCAACTGTTGATTTAGTCAGACAGATTCTATTTAAATGACTGACCTTACGCATAACAACAAAAAATAATAGCATCAAGTAGGATATGAAAACAAATTAATTAATCCTTTAACTCTTTATCCTCAACCAGCTTTTGCAGATTAATGAGTGCGTAACATCAGTAAATAATTAAAGAGACGATCGGTATTTTTTAGGAAACCAATAACTATGCTCGACATAATTCAGCCAAAAATCAGGAAAATAATCAGGAAAATCAAGCAGACCAACGATAATAACTTTATTGGGTTTGATAAATATGCCAAAAAAGGAGCTTACCATTGGGATGAATTAGCCAACGACAAATATTACCGAGCAAAAGTCGAAATAGTTAGCTCTTATTTATCAAAGGAACACAGTTGCCTCGATATCGGCTGTGGAGATGGAGCTTACGCTGCTTTTCTGGCTAGTCAATGTCAACACGTTTTGGGTGTCGATGCCGACTATGAGGCAATTTGCTTGGCAAAATCAAAAGCTGCTCAAGAAAAAACTACAAACTGTGGGTTTATGCAAGCTCCAATTAGCAAAATAGATCTGAAAAATCTTGGCGTTCGAGAAAAATTCGACTTGGTTTATTCTATGGATGTCATCGAACATCTGCCCCAGCCAGAGGAATTACTTCAGGCTGCAATTGATATAGTCAAGCCTACAGGTTTAGTTCTGATTGGAACTCCTCTATTTATCACTCCCGAACTAGTTTCTCGCTACCATGTCAAGGAATTTATCCTAGAAGAAATACGAGATTTAGTCTCATCTTATCTATCTGTGCAGAAAGAAATTTTACTGCCAATACCCAGAAAAGATAGCAAAGTCTACGATGAAAATTTTTATATATCAGTAGGAACTCCCAAAATTTAAGCGCAATTTGATTAGATATTGAACATTGAACGATGAAACCAACCGTTTTTATTCACACCAATGCCCAACAGTATGTGGGGGCAAAAGTAGCAGAATATGCTATCAAAAAAATGTCGCCCAATCGCGATAAATTTGATGTCAAAATTCTGCATTTAGAGGACTATTCTTTTCTGTACGAGCGTGAGGGTCAACCCCACCTACGTGGTGGCAAACAAGTAATTTGGCACAATTGGGATCTTCAGTCCTTTACTCCCCTGCGTTTTCTTCCTCCCCAATTAATGAATTATCAAGGAAGAGCGATTGTCATCGATCCAGATATTTTTGCCTTAACTGATATCTACGAACTGTTGACTCGCGATATGGAAGGTAAAGCAATTTTTTGTCGCAAAATATGTCCAGAAGATGATAGTCGAGAACCTTACTATGGCACTAGCGTAATGTTGCTTGACTGTAATAAGTTAACTCACTGGCAGTGGGAAAAGCAAATTGCCGAGATGTTCGACTTTGAGCGAGACTATCAACCCTGGACTCGTTTGTGGATGGAAGCAGAAAATAGCGTTGGACTTTTGGAGGAAGAATGGAATCATTTAGATACTCTCAATGAGCAAACCAAACTACTACACAATACAAGACGAGAAACTCAACCATGGAAAACTGGATTGCCAATTGACTTTAACCGTCCAAATCGCCAATCAGGCGTTCCCAAAAAATGGGGATTGATACCCGTACCTTGGATTAGAAGAACCAAAGCCTTTATTCAGGGTACAGAATATTATCCTACTCATATATATAGGAAACACCCAGACTCCAATCAGGAAAAGCTTTTTTTCTCGTTATTACGAGAATGCGTAGCTGAAGGTATCTTCACAGAAGAATCGCTAGTTATAGAGATGGAAAATAATCATATACGGAGAGATACTTTGCAAATACTGCAATATTCCTGAAAATGAGCCAACAAACAGCTTGAATCAACTTATATCAATATTTATTTGTATTGATGATGAATTATGAAATTTGTCTCTGAGCTTTATAACAAGTACCCAGGTAGTGATATCTATGTCGTTGGTACTGGAACTAGCTTACGGGTTTTTCCTCTATCTTTTCTTGAAGGTAAGATAGTCATCGGCTTGAACATGGCATGGAAAGTTGCTCCCATGCAGTATTCCATTACTAATCATCCCGATCTAAATATTCCTGAATTTATGCCAGACGAGCAGCCACACCCTGAAATAACCTGGATTTCAGGATATCTGAAAAAAGAAGCGGAAATTGGTTTAAAAGGAGTAAAATCTCCCGAGCTAATCGAGTATGCTAAAGATAACTTCTACTTTTTCGACCATCTTCATCCCGATCACTCTAATACTCAAGCTCCTAATTTACCATGCGATCGCGGTAGAGTACTCGAATGGGTCAGAAAACCCTCTAAAAATTATTTGTACTTTTGGGGTTCTATCTCTAATGCAGGAGTATGTTTAGCGGCTAATATGGGAGCCAAAAATATTATCTTGATTGGCTGTGACAATTGTTCGCTATTAGCTAATCATCATGCTCACAATCAGCACGTTCGCTGGAAAGGAGTTGACCCCAATCAGCGATATCGACAATACTATGAGGCTTTAGTCGAAGTACGGGCTGAACTGAGAGCGCGGGAAGTTAATCTTGTAAGCCTAAATCCTTTTGTAAATTTAGCCAATCCTGAAGAAGATTTTGTACGTCTTTGCCAAGAGCTAGATCGACCAAAACTAATTGAAAACAAGGTAGATGTTTCTCCTAAAACCAGAAAAAAAATATACTACAATTACTATATAAATAAATTAAAAAAGCTATTAACAAAAGGCTAAAAAGTGGCCCTATCTTTTAAAGTTATATGATTCACTTACAATCGAACTTATAGACCATGAAAAAAGATAAGATTGCTTGGAAATCCCAGGGAGGAATCAAATCAGCTAGCTTTAGATATCGCGCTCTGCTGCCATGTAAATATTTAAAGCAAGAAGGATGGTCATGCGAAATATTCCAATCTAAAAATATAGACGAGTATAAAATAGTTGTCTTCCAAAAGCTATATGATAAAGAAAGCTTTGAACTAGCAAAAATGCTCAAAAGCAAGGGTGTAATAACCATATTTGATTTGTGTGATAATCATTTCTTTTACCGCCTTGAAGATCGAACTGCTCTTGCCCAAAGAAGCGAGAGACTACAAAAAATGCTCGACCTTGTAGACGTAATTTCTGTGTCCACACCAGAATTAAAGAAGTTAGTTTATTCTAAGACAGATAAAATTCCTATAGTGATTGATGATGCGATTGAAATACCTCAAATCAATTTAATATTTCAAGGCTACTTAAAACTGAAAAATATTCTTACGAACAGATCCAATAGCTCTTTAAATATAGTGTGGTATGGAAATGCTGGCACAGAAAATCCTCCTTATGGAATGATCGATTTAGCTAGAATCCTACCTACCTTAGAAAAAATTAATCGAGAAATATCGATAGAGTTAACGGTAATTAGCAACTCGAAGTCTAGCTTTGAAAAGTATTTTTCTAGCGTTCAGTTTCCTGTAACATATCATAAATGGAAATTGCTGACCTTTCCCTATATATTTAGTAATCATGATATCTGTATTATTCCAATTAATTTAAATTCTCATACTAAGTATAAAACCAACAATCGTCTTGTTTTATCTCTCCTTTTGGGAGTAGCAGCGATTGCCGATCAAATTCCTAGCTATGAAGAATTTGATAAGTTTATTTTGTTTTCTGACTGGGAAATTAATCTACGTAAATATGCATTTAATCCAATGCTTCGTCAACAGCATATCAAGCAAGGCAAAGAATATATTCTCTCTAAGTATAATCGCAATCGGGTGGTGTCTCAATGGTCTTCTTTATTTCAAAAACTGCTTGCTTAATTAGATATATTTAGTAATTCATGTAAATTCTAAAAATAAATTTTAATCATGATTGATAGCTTTATTAATTACGATCTGCTTAAATCATTTGACAAACAATCTTTTATTTCAAATCAGCCCTTTCCCTGGTATAATTTTGATAGTTTTTTAACCTTAGAAGGTTTTGAACAGCTATTACAAGATTTTCCCTCATTAGAGCTATTTGAAAAACATGAAGGACTAGAACGAGTCTATGGTCAAAGACCTCACGATCGCTATTATCTTGCTTACGAAACATCTGTATATCATCAGATAAAGCGTCGGGACAAAGGAATTATTAACTATAAGCACTTGCCCGCAAGCTGGCAGATGTTTGTGCATGAGTTAGAAACTAGTCAAATTTATCAAAACTTTATTAAGTCTCTATTTAAAGTTGCAAATTTCCAAATTCGCTATGCTTGGCACATGGGAGTTACTAATTCTGAGGTTTCTCCTCATAAAGATGCCGAACAAAAAGCTGGCACTCATATTTTTTATTTTAATACTAGCGAAGACTGGGAGACTGCCTGGGATGGTTCGACTTTAATACTGGGAAATAAGCTCAAAGATGTTATGAATCCAGATTTTAGCGACTTTACTACGGTCATCCCGATTCAGTTTACCAATAATCATAGTTTTCTTTTTAAAAATACGCCGAATGCTTGGCACGGTGTCAAGCCTCTAGCCTGTCCACAAGGCGAATACCGCCGATTATTTAACGTTATTTTTGAGTTTCCGCAGGCTAATAGCCCCTTATCCTTACCCAAAAAATTCCTAAAAAGAACCCTGTCGGGCTTACGCAACTAAGAACTATAGTTGGCAAAATTAGGTCGTCAAAAATGGCGATCGCTGTTACTAAGATATCAAAAAACAGGAGTAGCCAGTGAACGATCGAGAGCGTGTACGGGTATTTATCGGTTCTGGAGAAGCCAGCCTCTTAGAAAGGAAAGTGGCAATTTATTCTCTACGCAAACATACCAATAGAGAATTAGATATCTATGTTTTTAATGGTACTCATAATGCCGTTGAATTAAACGATGGAGAACCGTTTTTAGCACCGCTACCTTTAAAGCTTAAATATCATAACATTACCGAGTTTAGCCTTTATCGATATTTAATTCCTCAGCTATGCAACTATCAAGGCAAAGCTATTTACATCGACTCAGACACTATCTGCTTGAGTGATATTGGCGAACTATTTGATACTCCCATTGAGGACGGTGATTTTTTGGCTAAAAAAGATGCCTATAGCCACGTAGAATCAGATCTTTGGGCTTTGAGCGTTATGCTAATCGACTGCGAAAAATGTCACTTCGATTTAGAAATCTACTACCAAGAAATTGCTCGAGGCTTATACAGCTATAAAGATTTTGCCTGCATGAGTCCATCATTTTTAGCCCACCATCCCTATAAAATCGGCAAACTTAATCCTGACTGGAATGTATTAGATTATGTTGATCGAGATACCAAGCTGATTCACTACACAAACCTCCATACCCAACCTTGGAAACATCCCCATCATCCTTATGGCAAACTTTGGTTTAACTATTTAAATGAGGCAATCTCCACAGGATATGTAACTCAAAAAAACATTGACTTAAGTTTGGATCGCGCTTATGTAAGACGAGACATTATGAAGGGCAACTCCCCTTCACTACTAAAACTAGACTATATCAAAAAATATATCGGCGTTGCCAAAAAGTCAGTACGAAAGCTTCGCCAACCAAAATTAGCATGATCCCCAGTAACGCTATCAAGAAGTTAAGAATATTTTATCTTCATAAAGAGTAAAACATAATGTATATATCACCAAACCCAATCCAAGTTCATCAGTTTACCAGTTTACTGAGGACAGAAGCCGAAGCAATCAATCGAGTCGCCCAACAAATAGAGTTGAAAAAAGTAGAACAAGCGTTAACCTTGCTAGCAAAATGTCAGGGAAAAGTAGTGCTGGCTGGAGTTGGCAAGTCAGGAATTATTGCCCAAAAAATTGCTGCTACCTTAAATAGTATCGGTACTCTGGCTGTTTCCCTACATCCTTGCGATGCACTGCACGGAGATTTGGGCATTGTAACCACTGCTGATGTGGCGATATTTCTTAGTAACAGTGGCGAAACAGAAGAACTAGTTAGCTTAACTTCTGCCCTCAAACATCGACAAGTACCGATTATTGCTATTGTTGGCAACGTTGACTCTACTTTGGCTCGCAGGGCAGATGTTTTTCTCGATGCTACCGTAGATCGAGAAGCCTGTCCCTTGAATCTAGCACCTACCACTAGTACGACGGTTGCCCTAGCGATTGGGGATGCTCTAGCCATGACCTTAATGCAGATGCGAGGAATTACCGCCGAATCCTTTGCCTATAATCATCCTGCCGGACGTTTAGGTAAGCGTTTAACCATTAAGGTAGGAGATTTGATGTATTGTGGCGATCGCAATCCGACTCTCGATCCAGAAGCCACCTGGATTGAAATCGTTAGTGGTATTAGCTGTGGCGGTTTGGGGGCGGTAAATATAGTAGACGAACTAGGAAATCTGCTTGGTCTGATTACCGATGGCGATTTGCGTCGCTGGATGGAAAAAATTCAACTATCACAGCTAGAAACCTTAAAAGCTAAAAAACTCATGACTAAAAGCCCGATAGTTGTAACCCCTGATATTTTAGCTTACGATGCCCTAAAAATAATGGAGGAGCGACCTTCTCAAATTGACGTATTACCGATTGTCGATGCCGAGGGATGCTGTTTGGGTTTGATTCGCCTTCACGATCTTGTTGGGAGTGGTTTGTAATGATGAAAATTTTAGCCGTAATTCCCGCTAGATATGACTCACAGCGTTTTCCTGGTAAAGTTTTAGCTTTGATTGGCGATCGCCCTATGGTTCAATGGGTATATGAGGCTGCCAAAAATTGCGCTGATTTTAGCAAAGTGGTTGTGGCCACCGACAACCAAACCGTTGCCGACTGTGTACGGCAATTTGGTGGAGAGGTAGAAATGACTAGTTCTAATCATACTACTGGTAGCGATCGTGTAGCAGAAGTAGCAGAACGCTATCCCGAAATGACAGCCGTTGCCAACGTGCAAGGAGATCAACCCTTTGTTACCCCAAAAATACTCTCTCAACTTATTAGCCCCTATCTTAAAGGAGAGTCTCCCATGATGACTACTGTTGCCTGTCCTTTGGATATGGACACAGGCTATAAAGATCCTAATATAGTTAAAGTACTATGCGATCGACACAACCGCGCTATTTATTTTTCTCGTGCTTCTATACCTTACTTTCGCAATACGGTTGATGTTCCTGTCTTTCATCATCTAGGACTTTATGCTTTTCGTCGAGATTTCTTAAATACCTATACTCAACTAGAACCAACACCAATCGAATTATCTGAAGGGTTAGAGCAACTGCGAGTTATCGAACATGGATTTGCCATTCGAGTTTGTTTAATCGAAGAAACTTTATTAGAAGTTAATACATCTGATGAACTTTCAAATGCTCGGCGTTTGATAGAGCAATGTAGTTTGTGATGCCAAATTCCTGAGAGAAAACTATAATTTCACCAAATAATTCCAATATAGTCTGGGTTTGATTGAGATGTTTTTCTCTCAGATACTCTAACTTTGTTTTGGCATTATTATAAATTATCTTAATCCGTTTGAGAAACGCCTTTACCATGCGATCGCGGGTTTTTCCTCGAGCCTGATAGAGCGGTAGTGTTGCAGCGGACATTTCGCAGATTGAGAAATAGATGTAGGGTATTAAGACGAAGAGTTAAATTAACCTTTTAGTGGATATCCAAGTCAAAAACTTAGATCATTTAGGCATAGTAGCGGGAATTGTTGACCAAATCGGATTGGTAGAAGAGATAGATAGGCAGATAAAAAAAGGCTCTACCAGAATTGCCGTGGTAAGCACTACAGATAGTGTGGTGGTCAAGAGGATAAATAGTTTGGGATGATAACTGTGGTTTAGACTAAAAAAATCATCAGAAAACAGTTCAGCAAGTTAAAAATAGCTGAAATTAAAAATAATTAGGCCAAAATATAATTAAGCTGTCTCTTTTTTTGATTTTTTGGGGCGAGAATAGCTTTTTTTAGCTATAGGATAAGTCTTTTTTTTACTTCTTTTCTGACCAGTTTTCCACCCAGAAGACTTTCCTCGGGTTTTGGGCGAACTAGCAGGTGTGCCAATCTCGATTAAAAGTGAAAGAATTGATTGTGCAACTCTTCCAGGCGTTAAATGTTTTTGAGAAGACTGCCAAGGAAGATGATGCTCTTTAACTAAATCTTTCGCTAGCCAAAGTTGCCAACTCATCAGAGGCATTAGATTACTCTATCTTTCTGATTGTTCTGCCGTACTGAAATTAGGTAAAGTCCAATGAAGTCTTTGTTTGGCAAAACGATACCAGTGGTCAACTCCAAAGCGTCGAGCATACTGCTTCCAGATATCTTTTAACTCTAAAAATTGTTCTCCAACCCAAACTAGCCACAAAGGACGACGCTTTTTAATTAAACTTTTAGAATCGAGTCTTTGTACTCGAATTAGACTCATGTTATGAGATGAACTAGAACGGAAATGTAGTTCATCCCACTTACTGATTCTTAATTTTCCTAGCTTTGGGTCGTCTACCTCTACTATTTCATTTGCTGACCACCATGTAGTCGAATCATTGACCTTGAATTTTTCACCATGTTTCTTTGGTCTTCCGATTCCTGAATAACCATCTGGTTTTGACCATAAGCAACAGTTAGAACGAATTCTCATTAATTTACTTACTTTAGCCAAGTTGCCCAAATCTGTAACTTAATACCATTAATTGATCCTGTCCAAAGATAACTCAATCCCAAAAGCCTTTTGACAATATTAAAAGCATCTTCGATGCGCCAACGTTTGTGATATAAATCAATGACCACGTAGGGAGGTAGCATTTCTGGTTCAAGTACCGAAGTTAAGTAAGAACTGATTGCGGGTTTTATGGAGAATAAAGACAAAATATTGAACAAGCGAAATTAAATCGAGGATAAGAGAAAGCTAAAACTGGATTTTGACTTTATTCTTTGGGATTTTATCTATATTTTCGTTTTCAAGGCAGGATAAATCGAGGTCTTTAGAAACAAAAACCCAAACTGCATACATCAACAAAAAATCAACTCTGACAGAAGTGCCGAAGATTGATCATGGTGTAAGCCAGACTTTTCAAAGCATAATGCAGCTCACTAATTCGTTCAAAACGGAGCAGCAAACGTTTGAATTTATCCTCCCAGGCAAATACTCGCTCGATGGTAGAAAACCGTTCTTGAAATATAGAAGTGACGAAAAACCTTTTTCTACCTCGCTTGGAAGTTTTTCGACCTCTCCGATTTTCATTAATATTCGGAATCATGCCTCGATTGAAAATGGCTTTGCGGTTAGCTCTGCAATCGTAGACACCATCTAGGCTGACGATAGTCTTTTTTAGATTGAGTCCGACCAATAAAGCGATATTTGTCACTTGTGGCAATACTTTCCTCACACCCATGAATTTCAAAACGTCGAAATGCCCGATAGATTCTTGTGTAGTGAATCTCTGGGTGTCCGTCTTGGTCAGTGGCAATAGGCAATTCTTGACCCTGGCATCCAAGATACAAAAGCTTCAAAATGTAGTTAAAAATAACGTGTAAAGAGAGTTTTGGCTGAGGACCACGACTTCCAAGATAGAGATGAGGTAAGACAAATTCCTCGAACTGCTCGATGCTTAAATGAGTTGGAATCCACTTCCAGGATTGGGGCTGAGGCATTCTTGTTTCTATCGTTCCTGCAATTAAAATGACTTGCGCCACTTTAACTTAGGTCAATGAGATTCTATCTAAACAAAGGCTTCCAGACAAATTCACCCAGGAGATAAAACCCGCAACGAGTTCTGTTATTACTGTTTAGTTTCCTGGGCTTATTTCCTTTGTTGAGCCAAATCTTATAACTCAAGCATATTCAAGGAACATCTCTTTTACCTACGGCTACTTCAGCTTAAATCAATCGCTCTTCTCAACGCAACGCTCTTTTTCGGACGCTTTTGAGCCACTCAAACCAGAGAACGCTAGCAACTCCACCTACCAGACAGATAACTAAATCGACAGGATGAAGGATGGAGAAGCGGAACAGGTGGCGTAAGGCTGGAACATAAAGTATTAAGCCCATAAAGACGATTGCTCCCGTGATGACCCACCACAAAGCTGGATTGGGAGTTTGTACCGTAGCTAAAATTGTCCGCGACCAAGAACGATTGGTTAGGATTAAACTTAAATTAGCCACGATTAGGGTAGTAAATGCCAAGGCACGAGCGTCAAATTCTCCTTGACCCCGATAAAAAGCGATCGCAAAAACCGCTAGTAAAATAACTAATACGCCGACTCCTTGCAAAACACTTAACCTTAGCATTTGACGGCTAAAGAGAGGGACTTTGGGATTGCGGGGTGGACGCTTCATCACTTCAGCTTCAGCAGGTTCGGCTTCAAAGACAATCGAACAAGCAGGATCGATAATTAAATGTAGAAAAGCAATGTGAATCGGCAATAATACCAGAGGCCATTTGAACAATACGGGAATAAAAGACATTCCTGCAATCGGCACATGGATGGCAAGAGTGTAAGCCATCGCCTTTTTAAGATTATCGTAGATGCGCCGTCCCAGTTTGACAGCTTGGACAATAGAAGCAAAATCATCATCCAGTAGCACCAAATCGGCAGATTCGCGGGCAACATCGGTTCCCCGTCCGCCCATTGCTATGCCAATTTGGGCAGCTTTGAGAGCAGGTGCGTCATTTACTCCATCTCCCGTCATCGCGACAATTTCCCCATTTTTCTTTAAGGCATTAACGAGACGGAGTTTTTGTTCGGGGACTACTCGGGCAAAAATATTTACCGTCTGAATGCGTCCCATTAACTCGCCATTACCCATTTGATTGAGTTCTTGTCCCGTAATGACTGCTGTGGGAGATTTTAGCCCAATTTCCCAAGCGATTTTTTGGGCTGTTCCTGGATAGTCTCCCGTAATCATCATCACGCGAATACCCGCCGTATAACACTCTCGAATCGATTTAGCGACGGTAGGACGCACGGGATCGGCTAAGGCAATTAAACCCATATATTCAAATTGAAAGTCATGCTGTTGTTTTGGTAAAGGACTTTGCAGTATGACATCGGGATGCAATCCCTTGCCCCTAGCAACTCCTAAAACCCTTAGCCCTTCATCAGCGAGGGTGTGAATCTGGTGGGATAGTGCTTCAAATTGAGTTGGAGTAAAATGGCAGAGATCGGCGATCGCTTCGGGTGCGCCCTTGGCAGCAATAATATAATTTGTGGTGTCTGGCGATCGCCAAGCCCTGGACATAGCCAAGAGGTCGGGAGAAAGAGGATATTCGTGAACTAACGTCCAGTCGCTGTGCAAATGTTCGGTATGGGCAAGATAATAGTCTCCCAGTTGTTTAAAAGCTTTCTCCATCGGATCGAAGGGGTCTTTTTGGCTTGCTAAGATGCTGAATTCCACTAATTGATGGACAGCTTCTGGTAAAGGTTCTCGTTCGTGGAGGGTCAGATCGTAGGCATAAGGCTGAAAAATCGAGTCATTAAAGGCAACCATCTGTCGGACAGACATTTGATTTAAAGTCAGCGTTCCCGTCTTATCGACACAGAGGATAGTTGCCGAACCTAAAGTTTCTACGGCAGGCATTCGGCGCGTCAAAACTCGATCTTTAGAGATACGCCAAGCACCTAACGATAAGAAAATAGTCAAAACGACGGGAAATTCATTGGGCAAAATTGCCATTGCCAGAGCAAGTCCCGCCAAAAATCCTGGCAGCCAATTGCCTCTAGTTAAGCCATAAATGACCACTACCGCTACACAAATGGCGATCGCAATCCAGATTAATTTACCGACCAGTTTTCTCGTTTCTTGCTGTAGGGGAGTATCCTCTGTGACAACGGTTTGTAGAGCTTTACCAATTTTACCGAGTTCGGTCTGACTGCCTGTAGCTTTTACCTCAGCAATACCTTGTCCCCGAACGATTAATGTTCCCGAATACACAAACGGCAAATCATCACCCCCAGGATGACCCATGGGAGTCTGTCTATCTCTGGCGACTTTTCTGACGGGAATTGATTCTCCTGTTAATAAAGATTCGTCAGCAGTTAGGTTGGTAGCAGATAATAGGACGGCATCGGCAGGAACGCGATCGCCTTCGGCTAAGATTGACAGATCCCCTCGTACTACTTCTCGCCCCGCAATACGTTGCTTGACTCCATCTCGAATCACTGAGGCTCTAGGACTAGAAAGATCTCGCAAGGCATCTAAAGCGGTTTCGGTTTTGCGGTCTTGATAGAGGGTAATCCCCATGATAAAGAAGATGAAACCCAGTAGAATCAGTGCTTCTTGTAGATCCCCTAGCAACCAATAAATAATGCCACAAGCCACCAGTAACAGGAAAATTGGTTCGCTCAAAACTTCAAGCGCGATCGCTACGAAATTGCGTCGTTTACTGCTCGCGAGTTCATTGTAACCTTCCCGTTTTAATCTTTCGGCTGCTTCTGCCTCTGATAAGCCAGTCAGAGTATTTGAGTCAAATGATTCCATACTTTCATTATTTAGTCGCTATTTGATTTGGTCATAGATTTTTTGGAGAACACAAATCTTTTACGTTTTTACCAAGGAGAATCTTAATTTTGGGGAAGTTGCGGATAATTACAGTTGTTGTTTCTTCCGCCAAACCAACCGTCCATCATTCTGCCTCTGCCAAACCACATCATCCCAGACATACCGATAAAACCAATGAGAATAGCTAGAACTATCCCTGAAACAAAGCCGATTGCACCATAGGTGATTGGTTTGCTATTCATAAAAATGACCTCACTTTGAAGTGATGATAAATATTTACATCGAATTGGATGCAAATATCAAAATAAAATAACAATCTGATGATATTGTGAGGATGAAAAGATTGATTATAGAGAGATTTCCTGTATCTAATCAAAAGTCAAAATACATAGGAAAATACAATAGTATTTCTCGTTTCAAGAAGTAGAAGAAGTTAAATTTGTTGCCTCTTCTTGAGACAACTTAGAACTCAAATTATTAGTTTCACGCACGATTAAAACCGAGCAAGGGGCATGGTGAGTCACATAGTTGCTGACGCTACCCAAAAACATTTCCTTAACACCGCTTAGACCTCTACTACCGATCAAAATCGTATCTGCCGACCATAATTGAGCCTGCTCGCAAATAGTAAGTCCAGGATTGCCAAAGTCTTGGATAAATTTAGCATCAACCCCTGCCGTAGCAGCTTCTTCTGCTAGCGATCGCAATGTATCTAATCCTTGTTGCTTAAATTTGTCCCACTGCTGCTGATAAATCGTTACCAGAGATTCATCCATCAGACCGTATTCATAACCAGAATAAATAAAGGGATTGGGATAGTTGTTTTTATCGGGGGCAATAATATTTAAGAGCATCAACTTAGCTCCAGTCGTTTTTGCTAGAGATAAAGCCGTATTGAAGATGGTTTTGTCGGTGTCAGTGATATCTATTGCCACTAAAATTTTGTTTAACATAATTATTCTCTTGGGAATTAAGTAAGCCAATTCGTAATTCGGTTGTCTATGTCTTAATTTATAGAGAAACATTTTGAGGAAATTGTGACAATAGTAGATTGATTCAGCCGTTATTTGGCAAAAAGGTATGTAATCCTTAAACCAATTAAAGTAATAATGATGAGTAAGATGCGCTTGAAATTAGTCATCATTATCTTGAAAATTACCCTGGGGATTTTAATTGGGCAATCTAAAAAAAACCATCAGAATAAAATGGAGTATATTGGCAAATTTCGATTGAAAAGATATTGAAAGGGAATGGTCAAGCCAATTAATGAACTATCGACAGCCTCCAAATTTTGCCACCGCGCTCCAATCTGCAAAAATTATGGCATTTAAATCGATCTCAATACAATAATAATTTCAAATGTGGTATTCGGTAATTAAACATCGGCAGTTAAAGTATCGGTTTCATAGTCAATAGGAACGTTAAGATCGACCCGCGACCAGCTTTTAGTTAAGTTAGCGACTGCCCCGATCTGGCTGTTGGGAATCGTAATCAATTTACCTTCGGGGTTGCGAAGTTGAGTAATTCTTAAATTAAGTCCTTCTACCAACCCAGACCAAGTTCCCGTATCGATAAAATCGCCGATGCCATATTGATCTTCCAAGACAATCAAAAAACCGTTAATAGTATCCTTGAGCAAATTTTGCGAGGCTAAAGATACTGCTACTCCTAAAAGTCCTGCTCCTGCAATTAGCGGGGCAAAATCAACCCCAAAGACAATTAAGCCAACAAACAAGCCAATAATTATCCAAGCGATAATCATAACCCATTGAACGGTGCTAGAAACAGTGGCAATTCGTAGTTGAGATCTTTCAGAAGCTACTGGCGACAGCAGAGGATTTACTTTTATTGAGGAGACAAAGCGATCTATTAAGGCATGACTTAAGCGGATGGTTAAGTACGTTCCCAAAATAATCAGTCCAACTTTTAAGGGTATCTTCAATCCAGAAAGCAGCCATACCTGTAAAGGTCGAGTATAAGGGAATAAATTAGAACAACCGATAACTCCTGCCACCCAAAGCAAAATCTGAAAATAGAACAATAATCTTGCTTCGATCGCCCGAAAATTGTTTTTATATTGTTTTTTAGTGGCTGTATCGGTGATACTAATATCTGGATCATCGGTTTTGTCAGGATGAATAAGCCAGCGAAGCTTAGCTAGAAGCCAATTAGCGATCGCCACAGAAAACATAATTCCCAAGGAAATTCCACCTCTACGTGCTCTACAGTTGTAGATAAAAATCAGGAAATTTGACCATGTTTGCGATAGTGAAAAAAGCGAGCAGAAGCTTGATGCTTTCTACGCCAAAAAGACCAGTGCAAGATGAATTCAATTGACCAAGAACGAGGAAATAGCAATTTCCAAAGATATCGTTTTAATTCAGCTAAACTAAGGCGGATGAGAGTCCACGCCCGACTTTGAACGCATCCAGACTTCCAGCTTTTCTGTTCATCGAAAAAAAAGGGATTATTAGGTATTTTTGGGAGTCCTTCGACCTGAAAGCGCAAAACAGACAAGAAAGCTCCTGCTGCTAAAACTAAAGCTGTATGCCGATGCCAACCAGTCCAAGAACGAACTTCGCGCATCTGCCAATCCTAAATGACTCTTGGCAAATTGAAAGCATTCTTCGATTCGCCAACGTTGTCCAGTAACCCAAACTAAAGTCTTCAGAGAAGTATCGCTTGGGGCAAAAGCTTGATAATAACTGATGAAATTTGTTTTATTATCAGTAGATGTCTCTCGACGAAAAAGAAACCAACGACTATATCCCTCTGGTTGAATACAACTGAGTCGAACACGAGCCCATTCACTAGATCTTTCACCTTTAGTTCCTGCTCCACAGCTTAACTGTTGCCAATCTTCTGGTTTGACAGTTCCTAATAGCTCTTCGGTATAACGTACTTGAAAATCAATCTGAGTCGGTTGCCTCTTGTTCACTATCAAAACATAGGGTTGTTTGAGGGTTTGTTCTAACCATCTCCAAAATGACGCATCTCGACTATAAACTTCATCCGCTACAAACCAAGCGGGACGAATTCCTGCTTTAAAAGCCGACTGCAACATTCGCCATTGCTAATCCTGTTTTGGTAGCAAACTTCACTTTGGAAGAGATTTTTGCTGTCTTGGTGCGCGTTCCCTAGCGCATTAAAAATGCGCGGGGTCGCACCGCTTTTTTGCGTTTCTCTGGTGAACTACTCCAAGATTTGGGTAAATAGAGCCGACGATCTATCAGGCTCTGTCCTCTTGAACTTATATAAGCTAGAAAAACACCTACCTGACAATTTTCTATTTGACCTGTTAGACCATAATACTGCTTTGCTACACAGCAGCGATTCATCTCCTTTTTTGAGAAAGCCAGTTTCGCGTCTTTGCGAGGATTCCTGCTCCATCATCTAAATGTTCTACTGTATATGCTCTTACCTCAGCACACAACTCTTCTTCATCCCACACGGCTCTTCCCAAAAGATGTTGAAAACGATAGGGATTGTCATATCCCACTTGTTCTGACATTTGCCAACCATTCTTTCGTTCTACTGGACAAAGTAAAGCTTGTATATAATCAAACGCTACCTTTCTTGCTTCTAAACGTCTGTAGTATTTGCCCAAGCGTTGTTGCAGATTTTTTAAACAGTTACTCCACTGGCAAATTGCTTCCAATGCTTGCTCATTCGGAAATATGGTGAGAGTTTCTTTTTTCATCAATCTCTGCCTTGAGTTCTACTCCCATTTTATCTACAACTGTAGAGAAACTATTTACGCTAAACCGATTTAGTAGTTTGAATTTTTCTGGAGTAGAAGACATAGTTCTACCTCCTATCGTGGTTTTAGAGCAATCTGCTTGTAGTTAGCAGTTAGCGGTTAGTCCTAAAGGAAGATGCGGTGGGTAAATGGGTCGCGGTATCCGTGATAGACACCTTTCTCGCTACGCATATGGTTAGTAGTCGATTTGTTTAGTTACTAAAAGGATAAAATCCCACCTCGATCCAGCAACGCTACATTTTCTAGTAAGTAAAGACGATTAGCTAGATCTTCATATTTCGTTCTTCAAGCTGCTCGGATTTAAGTTCTTCGACTACGTCCCAGGCAATCTGTGATTCATGGTCTATTTCTGCTTCTGGGTCGCTGTAGACTCGGCTATGTAAAATAGCTTCATCAATTCTTTGGGACAAAATATCGGTGGGCGATAGCTGTGCCACTTTCATTTTCATGACGATATCGGTTATGGAAATAATACCGAGTAGCTTATCTTTAACTACAGGGGCTTTTTGAATCCCAGTTTCGACAAAAAGCCGAGCTAGATCTGGAATACTGAGATCGGGATCGACGACAATACAGGGCTTCGTCATTATCTGCTTAATCTTGACCTGTTCTGGGTCTTTGTCTTGGGCTGTGGTTGCATAGACAATATCGGTTTCCGTGACAATGCCACAGACATCCTCATCATCACTGGGTTCGATAATTAGAGAACGTAATTTTTTATTTTGCATCAAGGCGATCGCTTCAGCTACGGTAGCCGAACTATGAATCACCAAAACTTCCCTAGTCATAATATCGGATACTTTCATATCTAGTCTCCTATCTGCTTGAATCTTTGGAACATCGAGCTTGATTTGTAGAAATGAGCATATTCAACCATCTAATTTATAGATAAGTATTTTGAAGAACTTGTGAGGAAATATTCAATAAGCTGCTAAAAATAGACGATTGAGAAAGGAGTCTCGCTACCTTTGTAAGAACCCTTCGATCTCCTCACTTTAGAAAGCGACATAACCCAGATTCTCGGCTGGTGAAGTAATATTAACTCCAAGTCCCCAAGTACTCATTCTTCACAACTTCCTCAAGGTTTTTGCCTAATCTAAATAACACAGATCTAAAATCAGAGCAGTGTGTATGTACTCTGAGTTACTCGAAAATTTCAGTAGAGTTCACCAGGTAAATAAAATGGCATCTACAAATCGAGACAGTTCCCCACGAGTCGCAATTTTGATTGAAAATCAGTTTGAGGATTTTTTGTTTCAAGTTCCCTACCAAGCTCTCCAAAAAGCAGGAGCAAAGATTAGCGTAATTGGTTCGCGGATGAACGAAGAATATCACGGCAAACGGGGCAAGGTATCATGTAAGCCAGACGATACGGCAACTGAAGTTCGGGCGGATGATTTTGACGGGTTTATCGTTTCTGTAGGGCATATTCGAGCTAATCCTTTTGCCGTTAGCTTAATTGCCGAGGCGATGGATCGAGATATGGCGATCGCCGTAGTTGGTTATGGCATTCAGGTTTTAATCGAAACAGACAGATTAAAAGGTAAAAGAGTTACGGGTTTAGAGTCGCTGCGTAAAGATATTGAAAATGCAGGAGCCGACTACATCGGCGGACCAGTAATAGCCGATGGCAATTTAATTACCGCCAGACGACCGAGCGATATTGCAATTATGACTAACAGCTTTATCAGATATCTCGGTTTGGAAATCCCAGAAGAAACCCCCGCAAAACATCAGGTTTATAGTTTCGACTGGTGGAAGATAGCTGAAGACTGGGGTGGTTCTAGCAAAAAAGAAATTGTCGATGCTCTAAATACGGCAATTATGGGCGAACGCTATACCCTAGAAGCTTTCAAACAGTATAGCTATCGAGCTAGAGACGAACGACTACAAAATATTCTTCAAGAAATCAACGCTACCAAACAAAACCACGTTGAATTGTTAGAAAATCGTCTCAACGATGCCTTTGACGAACGAGTCACTTGGCAAGCAGTTGGTAGTGAAGTCTATGGGGCTTTACATAGCTGGTTGCAGTCGAGCGATGAACTATCAATTCTGCGTCGTGCTTTAGGCGATATTCAAACAGGAGTAGTCGATACATACCATCTATGCCAACAACTTACCGATCCCATAACCGTCTCTATTTTTGACGAAATTAAACGCGATCTAGGTCAATACGAACAACAACTAGCTCAGTTTTATCGCGATCGCTCTGGAGATCGAATACAGCCTCCGATCCCGACTACCATTGCTGCTGTTAGTTGATTGTCCGAGACTTAAATCGAACCGCACTGTAGTTATTACTAAAAACAAATTATGACATCACCTCAACCACTTCACGGAATTGAGCTAGTTGATTGCGCTCAAGCTAATGCCAGATCGGGTTTGACTATTGCCTCACAGCAATGTGGCTACGGCAACAATATTAAAGCATTCCAAAAAGAACTGCAAAAAGCTAGCAGTGAGATTGGTATTCATATCGACAGCTTAGAAGAGCTTATTTTAGAAATCCAAAGAATTGAGAGAGAGCAAGTTTTCTCTCCTGACAGTTCGGGTCAAATTTAACCAGTTCGCTTGACAGTAGCAACCTACTAATTACTAACTAATAACCAACCCTCACAAATTTCTCAACTTCTTTTTCTATAATTTAATCAAAGGTGGAAAACCACCATCTATTTAGCTGAAACCACACAGTTTTAGCTACTATGCCGCCTCACAATGGAGGTGAATTATGAAACTTAAATATCGTGGAGTCGCTTATAAATCGAATCCTACTGAAGTTACCACTGTCGAAGGCAAAGTAGGCGGTAAATATCGAGGTGTTCCCTGGATACAAAGAATTCCACAAATTACTCAAGTAGATAAACCCAGCGTCGAATTGAAATATCGGGGTATTCCCTATCGCAAAGGTGCAGTTAAATTAAACGACGTTAAAGCTGAATCAGCCAAAACTACTGTAACTCACCCCGAAATGTTGCCAGAACCTCCCCCAGTACCTAAACGTCCCAAAGTTAAACATTGAAGGGCAAAAATAAGAACGCTTCTAGATTTATTGATACATAAAAACTTTGAGGAGATTGTGGTCATGGATAAAAATCAAGAATTTTCAAGACTAATCGATTATTGGGAACACCAATTAGTCAATTGGGAAAAAGAATTTCGTCTCTTTGGTCCTAAAGGAGAGATCGAAAAGCATCAGACTGGTTTTGTCAAAACCGATCTCAATGGTTTGAAAAGCCGAATTAATAAGCTTTATCGGTTACAACGACAGCTATATTCTACTGTGGAAGAACTAGAAAATTATCGGCAAAAAGTATTAGAACAGGGCAATCAAAGAATGAATAAATTTCACATTCAGCAAGTTTGAATAGGAGAAAATCATGACCAACGCCATGCGATCTCATTATCGAGAAAGAGAAATTTCGCTTGAAATAAACTTACTCAAGCTTGAAGGTAGTTTAGTCGTACCCGACCGAGCTAAAGGAGTGGTATACTATTTGCTCATGGTAGCGGCAGTAGCCGTTTTAGTTCCCGTAACCGTCATGTAGCTCAACTGCTGCAAGAATCGAGGTTGGCTACATTACTTATCGATCTCTTGACTACAGGAGAAGAATAAATCGACCGACATACCAAACAGTTTCGATTTAACATTGGCTTGCTGGCAGAAAGATTAGTTAACATCACCAAGTGGTTACAACAAAGCCCCAACGCTGTTGATTGTGGGCGAGAAGAATATTCCTGTCGAGGAGATTAATCGCCAAGCTTTCGATCGTTTATCGGCAGACAAAGAAACGGTAATTATTTCCGATGCAACCCATTTGTTTGAAGAACCAGGAGCATTAGAGGAAGTAGCGAAGCTGGCTGGTCAATGGTTTGGTCGCTATCTCGCTCCTCAAATTGGCTAGATAGATTGAGTTGAGATATAGCCGTAAATTATCAGCAAGAATATTAGTACTAGCTGCCAGAAAGTAGTTGCTTTGGACGACCAATCTTGCTAGAGGTGAAAATCATGATTAAACAATTTCACGACCGCATTCAAGCAGGTCGCTTGTTAGCACAGAAACTCAAACCAACTTACGCCGATCGCCCTGATGTCTCGATTTTGGCTTTACCTCGTGGTGGCGTACCAGTAGCTTTTGAAATCGCCGAAGCTCTCCACGCTCCTTTAGATATTTGCGTTGTACGGAAATTAGGCGTACCAGGGCATCAAGAGTTGGCGGTGGGAGCAATTGCTACAGGGGGCATTCAAGTTTTGAATGAAGGCTTAGTGCGCTCGTTAGGAATTGCCCAAACAGCGATCGCCCACATTACCGAGAAAGAACAACAAGAATTAGAACGACGAGATCGTGTTTATCGCGGTTCTCGTCCCGCTCCAGATTTGCGCGACCGCACAATTATCGTAGTTGATGATGGCATTGCTACAGGTTTGACTCTTAAGGCTGCTTTATCTGCGATCGCCCAACAGCAGCCAAAGCGGATCGTAGTTGCAGTTCCTATAGCACCTATAGATGTCTGCCATGAACTAGACCAAGAAGTAGACCAAGAAGTAGAGGAAGTTGTCTGTCTGCTCATTCCTCGGTGGCTTGATTCAATTAGTCTCTGGTATGATGACTTTTCACCTACGACCGATGAACAAGTGCGTAGTTTGTTAGCGCAGAATCTCAGCCAGCTAAGTAAATGGCAGTCTCAAGACCGAACAATCATCAGTAAATAGTTCAATCGGACTAGTACAGTCGGGAGGTTAGAATCGTGCTTATTAAACAAACAAATCAACATTTTCACATCTTTGACTATTTTTTAGATGGAGAGTTTCTCAGATGGCAACAAGTAAAAGGCAGTTCTCCAGTTTGCGGGCAATATTGGGTAGTCGATCTAGAAAATGATACCCAGATAGTCGCTAAAGTTATTGCAATCGAGCCGCTCAGTGAGACTGAAAGTCAAATTATGCTCAGTTCTATTTTGTCTGGGGGGAATTTGTTCAGCAAGAATATCCTGAATTAACCGTAAAAAAAAAGGGTAATTGCTCATCTTTTAGGTCTTGAAAATCGCCAATGGCGCGACGAAGAACTTTCAAAGTTCCAGTAAAACCCAAACGTAAAGGAGAGATTTTAGCTTGTTGAGAAGCTTGAAACATTAAAGAACGAATAGCATAGTGACCCAACAGCCAACCATAAATTTCTTGTACCACTTCACGAGGTTTGAGGGAGCGAATCGGAGTTTTTCGCCCCAAAAGATGAGTTTTAAGCTCATCAATGGTATTTTCGATTTCCCATCGAGTCGCGATATTGCTCTGCCAACAATAAAGCAGGAAACAAAGCCAAATCCATCAAACTGGTAATCAAACGGTAAGTCTTGAATTCTCCATCAGTTTCAATAACGTACTCAATAACTCGAACTTGAATTTTAGTTGACCCTTTTTTCTGGAATTTGCGAGCCAGCGCGTTGCGGGTCTATGACCCGTTGTCCTAAAGGATACACCTTCGGATAAAGCGACTGGCGAGGGTACGGTCGGGATTAATCCAACTCAAATAAGAGCCATCATCTAAAACTTGGTGAGCAGGAAACTTAACCTTCTTCGGAACAATGCAATACAATCCACTCCTACTCAAAAAATAGGCGAGTGATTTAGCTCTAACCTAAAGGTGTTATTTCCTTATTTGCGACACAGCCTTAAAAAATATCACGATTTTTAGTTTTAACTCTTTGATAGAGTTCCTCCATAGTGGCAATAAAAGAAAGATCTCGATGCCAAAATTCAGGAAAATCTCCCGCTTTCTTGATTAAAATACCCGAAATATCAGTTTCTCTAGTTTCAGAGAGAGGAGGAGTTATGGTTTTACCCTGCCAAAATTCTTTGAGAGAAGTCGCTGAATTGGATTGATTTTTTTGCGGTCTAGTGTAATAGGATGAAATAGGAATAGGATTTAATTCCTTTGTCTTTAGACCAGCAATTAAAGCCTGACCCAGAGGAGTTTTGGCTAACTCTTGATGCAATTTTTCTTGAGTTAAGCCTCGCAATTCAAAAATCAAAAATGGGTCTTCATCTAGCTCGGAAGCAAAACGATAACATAGACCAGCAATATGTTTACAAGGATTGGAGTAGTCTGGACAAGAACAAGAGGTTTTAAAATCACTCTCACTTCGGGGAAGTAAATTTTTATTAACAGATCTAAAACTAGATTCAATATTTTCTGGAACTTCGTTTAACAGTAATTTTGAGACAAAACTGGCATTTTTTGCCATATTTTGAATAATCTTTGACCAATCTTTTGGGAGAATGGGTTTAATCTTAACTACAGTATGATAGCGGGGTTCAGTATAGACCCCAAAGTAAGGATTGACCGAACCTCTAATTGTGGCTTCAATTTCACCTTTATTAACGGCAAATTCAAGAATTTTCCCTCCTCTGGCATAGGAACGACCTCTCCCTAATCTGGCAGCATCGGTAAAAGATTCAATCGCACTAATAAATTTTTGTCCCCACCAAGTCCGACTAAATTCACCCATAATATTTTCCTCTAAATTAATCTAAAACTGCACTGCGATTCAAAGCAATTAATTCTCGAAATTTATCGTTGTCTAACTCAGTTAACCAAGATTCATCCGAACCAACTACGGAATCGGATAAGCGTTTTTTATCTTCAATCATCACATCGATCTTTTCTTCTAAAGAACCTAAAGTGACAAATTTGTGAACAAAGACATTTTTCTTCTGTCCCAGGCGAAAAGCGCGATCGCTTGCTTGATCTTCCACCGCAGGATTCCACCAGCGATCGAAGTGAAAAACGTGATTAGCTTTAGTTAGGGTAATTCCCACCCCACCAGCTTTAAGAGAAAGGATAAAGATTGCAGGAGGGGTATCTGGTTCTTGAAATTCGGCAATCATCCGATCTCGTTTTTTACGACTCGTGCCACCATGAATATAGTAAGTTTGATAATGATTATGGTGACGGAAATACTGTTGGAGTGCATCGCCGATTTCGCGGAATTGAGTGAATAGCAGTAAACTTTCTTGTTCGGCTTGTATTTCTTCAATCATTTCTTGAAGACGAGATAGTTTATGAGAACGGTTGGGGGTAAATTCGCTTTCATCCTGTAGAAATTGTCGGGGATGATTGCAGATTTGCTTGAGCTTCATCAGTGTAGATAAGATTAAGCCTTTGCGCTCTATTCCTGATTTCTCTTCTATTTGTTGGGCTACATCCTTTACTACTGCTTCGTAAAGGGAAGCTTGTTCTGGAGTTAGGTTGCAATAAACCTTTTGTTCGACTTTATCGGGCAAGTCTTTAATGATACTTTTATCAGTTTTAACTCGACGTAGGATAAATGGTTCGACTAATTTTTTCAGGGTAAGGGCTTTCGTGCGATCGCTATTTTTTTGAATCGGAATTTCAAAAGCCTTGCGAAATTGAGCTTGTTTTCCCAGATAACCAGGGTTGAGAAAGTTAAAAATCGACCACAAATCTAACAGACGATTTTCTACAGGAGTACCAGTTAAAGCTAAACGATGGGGAGCTTTCAGTTTTAGAATTGCTTTAGTTTGAGCTGCTTGAGGATTTTTAATGTTTTGGGCTTCATCAAGCACAATTCTTTGCCAATCAACACTATCAAATAGTTTGGCATCTTTGCGAACTAAAGTATAAGAAGTAATAATCACATCATGGCAAGCGATCGCTTTTTTAAATTCCGACACATTCTTACTTCTGTCACTACCATGATGAATTATGCTCTGAAAATGGGGCGCAAATTTAGTAATTTCTTTTTGCCAATTACCAATTACGGAAGTGGGTACGATTAATAAAGTAGATGATACTGAATCAAGCTCGTTTTTTTCCTGAATCAACCGAGCAATCACTTCAATCGTTTTACCTAAACCCATATCATCGGCGAGACAGCCATTAAGTCCTAAGTTATCTAAATAATTAAGCCAGGAAACACCCCGTTGTTGATATTCTCGTAACTCACCTTGAAAATTGGGCAAATCAGTGACTAATTCTAGTTGGCTTTTATCGTTGAGCTTGAGCAACATTTCTGCTAAAGTATCGTCTCGCTCAAATTCTAATTCCTCTCCAGCTTCTGCTTCTCTTTGTAGCAATTCCAGCAGGGACATTTGTTGTTTTTCTTGTCCCTGTTGTTGCCAGAACTCCAACATCTGTTGCATTTTCGCCAAATCCAGTTCTACCCATTCCCCTCGAAACTTGACGAGGGGGAGTTTGGCGTTAACTAATTGTTGCCATTCTTCTTGGGTGACGGAATGCTCCCCAATGGATAATTGATATTGATACTGAACTAGTGTATCGAGACCAAAATAACTTTTAGTTTCTGATTTAGAAGCAGCTTGGCTACTGCCAGATACTTTAAGCCTTAACTTAGCTCTTTTTCGACCTTTAGGAGTCCACCAAGCAGGAACGACAACTTTATATCCAGCATTTTCCAGCACCCAAGCCGTCTCTTTGAGAAAATCAAAAGCTTCATCCAGGTCAAGAACCACAACCTTCGGTTCATTAGTTTCTAAACCAGTCCACAGGAGAGGATAAATACGGGCTGCATAACCAAGATTGAGCAATAAATTAGCTTCAAATTCTGGTCCAAATTGTTGATAAAAAACGGTTTTTTCTTTCTTAGTTAATCGCCAATAATCTTGAAGCGATATTTTTAAAGAAGGATCATTTTTGGGTGCTACCTGAAACTGTAATTGCCAAGGTTCTTCTGCTTTATGGGGTGTTTGTAATTGAAAATAAAGATAAAAAGAAATATTTTCTTGAGTTTGAGTTATTTGATATCGCCAGGCTTGCCATTGCTGATATTCTTCAAGAGCTAAATCATTAGTCCCAGGATGAGATATGAGGCTAGAGTCTACACATTTTTCTAAAATCGTTCCTGATAGTTGCTTGCTAAATTTAGCAGTTATAGGAGTATGGGTCACAATATCTGCCAGCAAACATTCTGAGAAATGGCGTAATAGGGTTTCTTCATCATAGAAATGATTGGTTTTAGGCAGAGATGCAAAACCAGCTACACTAATCTTCGGCATCGATTCTCGATAATTTTGCAGCTCATCTTCATACTGTTGCGATATTATCTCCCAGCCTGGGTAAATTTCTAAGTCTGAATGTCTTTTTCGACCTTTAGTCTTTTTCGGTTGATAATATTTAAGAGCGGGAATATAGCGATCGCCTAGAATGATTTGTTTAAAACTTTGAGTATAGTAATACCAAAATAATAAGTCTGCTCCAAATTGAATTTCATCCTTACTGTTAATGGCTATAAAGTAAATATCGTTTAATAGCCTGATAACATTATTAACTAGATCGTAACTATAACCACTGACTTTTACTGTTGCTGTAGTTTGATAACAATCAATCTCCCAATACCGCCAAGTAAATTTCTCTGGCAGTTCTGTTTCTAGGTAACGAGATAGTTCAATTGAAGGTAAAGGTTTTTCTTTTACCGTCGGTAGTAAAAAGTATTTAGGGACGATAGCATCCGATTGTAGATTTTTAATGCCTAAATCTTGTCCTAAAAAAGCTTCTAAATCTTTGCTTGAGAGTTGATCGGGATGAATGGTCGAGTTTTTGGGTTTCTTTTTTTCTGTAGTTTCTACCCAGAAAAAAAAGCCTCCAGACTGAATTAAATTCTCTGTTTCATCGGGTATCCAAGTGCCATGAAGAATTTTCATAAATGCCCTGATTTCTCTTAGTCAGATATTACCAAATAAAATCCAGGGGATTCGACTATCTTCTTATTTTGTTATCTGGACTTCAACAATTTTGTTCGTGTAATTATAATTTCGATAATGCGATGCAATAAAGGGTAGTGTTGCAAAAAGTGAGGATAAAAGTAAAAAGTCAAAATAAACCCTTGATTATTCTAAATTTTAGACAGCAATCCCAAAAAGAGAATGAATAAACCTGATTTGACCTAAAACATCTCGGCTCTACCAGAATTGCCGTGGTAGACACTACAGATAGTGTATTAGTCAAAGAGAGTAATAGTTTGGGATGATTAGAGATATTCAAATCAACCGTGGTGGAAAAGATGGATAACTCGATTCAAGTTCTGTTAGATTTGCCTGATGTTCGTGTCTTAGAGGCGAAAAAGACAGAGGAGGGGGAATGGCTAATTTGTGTAGAGAGTACTCTTAAGAGTACAAACTGTCGTAAATGTGGCCGGGAAATTAATCACTTCCATGGTAATGACCAAGCCATCAGATTAAGACACTTGCCAATATTCGAACAACCAGTCTACATAGAATTGAGACCAAAAAGATATCAATGTCGGAGTTGCGAAGGGAGACCAACCACAACCCAAAGACTGAGTTGGCAAGAAGTGAGGAGTCCGAATACGAAACAGAGATGAACAATGGTTGCTCAAGTGCTTAGTTAACTCAACAGTGGTAGATGTAGCCAGAAAGCTAGATATAAGTGAAGCAAAAGTGACAGGAATACTAGAGCGTGAGGTAGAAACTAAGGTAGATTGGACAAAATTCTCCCAGATTGAAATCCTCGGACTTGATGAGATTGCACTGAAAAAAGGACATAGAGATTATGTGACGATAGTGACCACACCAGTAATGGACAAAGATAAAGGAGTAGAAATTCTAGCAGTACTGGCGGATAAAAAAAAGAAACTGTGGTCAAATTCTTAACTTCTATACCATTCAGTCTTCGCAAGACTATCAAGCGAGTTTGTACAGATATGTACGTAGGATTTGTCAATGCGGCACGAGAGCAACTACCACGAGCTCACATTATTATTGATCGCTTCCATGTGGCCAAAGCTTATCGTCGTTGTGCTGATAAAGTGCGGGGACAGGAGTTGAAGTTGTTGAAAAAGAAGTTACCAGAGAAAGAGTATGCACAAATTAAAGGTGCAATGTGGCCTTTTCGCAAATCTCGGGAGCAGCTGAACGATCAAGAATGGGAATTGCTTCAACGTCTGTTTGTCTATTCGCCGGAAACAAAAGAAGCATATATTTTAAGAGAGGAATTAACCCAGATATTTGATCGCTTATATGACCCGAAGGGAGCCAAATGTGCGATTCGTGCATGGTGTAAAAGAGTCTGCCAAAGTCAAATATCCCAGTTTGAAAGCTTCTTGAAAACGATTGAAACCTGGCTTGACGAGATCGGCAACTATTTTTTTGAGCGATTAACCAGTAGCTTTGTCGAAGGATTTAACAACCGAGTTAAAGTGCTCAAGCGACGTTGTTATGGCATTTTTGATGTCGACCATCTTTTTCAAAGACTCACCCTCGATATTCATGGCTATGAACGATTTTGTCTGACTTGACTATCCACCACATCTAGCGTCTACCACGGCAATTCTGGTAGAGCCGTATTAATTAGATTATGTAAAAAGAGATGAAATTTTATCTAAGAAAAGTTGAGAAGCAAGACTGGAATTTTGTTTGGGCGCTGCGCGTGGAAACAATGAAAGAGATGATTGTCAGTTCATACGGATGGGAAGAAAAGACACAGCGTAGCTATGCAGAAGAGTCACTTAGTGGACAAATCGTTATTGTTAACGATAAGCCTGTTGGAGTCATAACACTTTTAGACTGGGGGGATCAATTACATCTAACTTGGATTGCTATTATTCCTGAGATTCAGAAAAAGGGAATTGGAACTAAGTTAATTCAGTATTGTCAGCTACAAGCTATCAAAATGCAGAAACCCTTAACTTTACAAGTTTTGTCTAATAATCAAGCTATTTTTCTTTATCAGCGATGTGGATTTAAAATTTATGATAAAAACGGTCCTTATAAATTGATGATGCAATGGTTTCCTGAATAACCTCAGCCTCACTTCTGTCAGTCTTCACAACAAAGAATTAAGTGCCTGTGCAAAATTAATTGTATATATTGTAGCAAAGTGGAGTGAAATATCTTTTATAGCTTTAACTAAGCTCGACTTTATCCATTCAAACAGCATAAATAGCAATATCCTTCAAACGGTCGAACCAAGGACGAGAGAGTTTTGTGATGTCAGTAGATTTTAGTAATCAGGATTCTTTTTTTGCTGATTCGACGACTGTTGTTGCCATCGAGCGCCCAGTCTATCATGCTGTCATCTGAGAAATCAAGGCTGATAGTTTTCATAAAAAGACTACTTAAAATCGCTAATCTTGTTCTGACTACAAGGGGATAAATTAACTGTCATTGTCGTTTCTCTGTCAAGGTAATTGGCATTTAATAATAATTTTTGTTTAAGTCTTATATTCTGATTATTAAAAATGAATAAGTTTACTACGGAGCATATGTATAATTTTTGGAAAACGAAGGGAACACTATACTTATTGATATTGCTATTAATACGACTAATAACTAACGTCGCAATGTTAATATATTTGAATGATAAGGATTTAATGTGTGACCAATCTTTGACAAAACAGAATTACATATGTTTAATAGCGAATATAGCGGTTCTCGAATAAGGGTCTTGCACTCTTTTGGTGATCCAAGAAAAAGGCGATCGCTAAATTGAACATAAAAACCGTTTCTTAAGTAGTTCGTGACTAGCACGACCGTACATTTGACGTTTGAGCATCTTGAGCCGATTGACTTGCCCTTCAACCTGACCATTACTCCATTGATAAGGAAAGCGAAAAAAAGCGGGGGAAATCGCTTAAAATGAACTCATGCCAGAGTCAATCCCGCCCGTCACATATCAGCTAAAAATAGTGTTAGTCGGCATCAGTCCGATGATTTGGCGACGAATAAAAGTGAGTAGCGACCTTACCATTGCCGATCTGCACTACATCATCCAGATTGTTATGGGCTGGAAAGAGGAACATCTACATAAATTCCTGATTCATGGCGTACATTATGGCATCAATTACCCAGGCACGGGTGGACTTATGGGTAATGCTCGTGAAATCAAACTATCCAAATTTGGTTTCAGAGAAAGAGAAAAATTTAGCTACGAATACGACTTCAATTGTAGTTGGAAGCATCAAATTAGAGTAGAAGCTATCTTACCCGAAGAAAGCGATCGAGTATTACCAGTATGCACCGCAGGTAAAGGAAATTGTCCTCCTGAAAATTGCGGTGGTGTGATCGGATTTATTTCTCTACGCCAACAACACAGTCGATTTGAATTAGCAGTGAGGATGGGAGAAATAATATTAGAAGGCGGAATAGAAGAAATTATCAATCATAGAGAAGAATTAAAAGAACTTCATTACTGGGCGACAATTAACGATAAGACAGACTGCGACAAAATAAATAAATTGCTGAGTCAGTACGCTACGGGTGATGAAGCTTGGAAAGATTGTCTCAACCAAACGATCGTAATAGGATGAAAGTAACAGTACAACTAGTCATAGAGTCAGAAAATGGTAGTACCAAGAAAGTCTCCTCAGTAGGAGAATGGCAAAGAAATGAACCCCTTCAACCATCAAATTTAGGATTGGCTCTGGCCAGCAATTCTCATTTTGAAAAGAAAAGACAATAAAGTTCTCTGTTACAACTAGAGAACAAAAATAAAAATTATTATCTTTACTGATAGATCATGCAAGTCAATTAGCTTAAAATAGATTGTTGACCCAAAAATTGCCATCAAAAATTAATCTCAACTCAAAAAAAAGCTAAAATTTGACTAAGATATAGATTTTTCCTCATAAAAAAATTGGCACACCTCCTTATCTTATTTTTCAAAATTAACTAGAATTGGCTTTTTTAACAGTCACATTTTCTGTGAGAATAAACTGAAAAAAATCTTGCCAACTTTCAAACCAAAAATATTTTAACAAGGTACGAATATCATTAAATAAGCTGGTACGAGTTACTAACAAATCTCGAACTTTTTGATAAGTAGGATTAACTAAATCTAAAACCGTATGAAATAAAAAAGCTAGTAAGTTTAAAGACAACAACAACTCACATAAATTATCTTGACCGTGACCAAAATTATGGTCTAAGTTATAACCATGATTTTTGAGAATATTATTATTTTCATTCTCTATTTTCCATCTACTTCGACCAGCTTTGACAATTTTCACAACATTATTATCATTAATTTGATGATTAGTAATCCAACTATTTTGATACTCTACTTTTCCTGTCTTTTCATTAATAATAGTGAGGGAGCACCAGTTAACCATAATTGAATCATCTCCATCTCTTAAGGGGATTCTATTTGTATAACGATAACGATAAATTAGATTTTTTCTTCCCGACCATTTTTTCTTTTCTAGAGTTTTAACTTCTCCATTTCTCGATAAAAATTCTAACCATTCATATAAAGTTTTATGGGAACTATTAAGACAGACAAAAATAAAGTTATAACCTTTTTCTAGGGCTAACTCACAGATGGGTTGGCGAGAGTATAAGTCATCTCCCAAGAGGGTTACAGGGTTATCATATTTTGGTTGAGGATTTTTATTTAACCATCTCTTTACCGCCGCATTTTCGCAGTCTTGCTTTTTAGTTCCATCTTGTTTTTTAATAAATTCAGGCTCTAGACTAATTACCTGTTTTCTCAGGGGTGAAACCACAACAGGAATGACACAAGCATGAAAATAAGTAGTTGTTCCATTTCGGTGATGACGACAATTACAATGAGGGCAATTAATCTTCTTAGATGAAAAATATTCTGTGCCATCCAAAGCTAATAATATTTCTCCATCTAGATAAAGAAACTTTTTAATAACTTCTTGTTTCTTCAACCATTGGTAAATTTGTTGAAAAACTGGATAAACTGTTTGAGCAGTCAGTGGATCTAATAAATTTCTGATTTGATTATCGCAGGGTATTTTATTAATCTTAAATAAACTTAATGCATTGTCTTGACCTTTTAGATTTTTCACTTCTTCGTTGATGTTCTAGAAAAGAAGGAGATTGGGTTAAAAATATAGAAAATGCTCCCATTACTGCATCTTTGATTTTATATTTAGTATTGTTTCCTGGTTTTCTTTTATCTGGCAAATTAGATAATTCCTGAGCCAGAAATTGGATTAATTCATGAATTTCTAAGGTTTTAGACTTTTTGGTCATTTTGTCTTTTAAATTTATCTCATTTTTTCAATTCTTAAATCTTACCTGTGAGCAGCTTCTCTTTGCACGAAGGGAGAGTAGTTAGCGGTAACATTACGCTAACTACTTCCCTTTTTTCTGTTTTTATTGAAAATTTACTCCCTACTTATTTCAAAATGAGAATTGCTGCGGTCAAGCCTCTGAATTAGACAATCTGACTTTTCTTTTGGGTTCGCTAAATTCCGATGTCACCGTTGCTTCTGGTTCGCCTTTTAGTATTGGCGACGGCTTTACTTTGAATGAGTTCTTTGCCTCTCCCTTTGATGGCGAAGGAGAACTAGCAGACTCAGGAACTCATGTTGGTATTGAACTCGATTTGAGTGCGGGTGAAACAGAAAGTTTCGATTACTTACAGGCATACGGCGAAAACCCAGAAGAAGCTCAGGATCAATTTCTTCAGGCGATCGAGCCTTTAGTTCCAATTGTAGGAACGGAAGGTGATGATGTTCTTACAGGTACTGAAAGCCGTGACTTTATCGAAGGTTTAGGCGGTAATGATGTTATTGAAGGACTAGCTGGCAATGATACTATTTCTGGAGGCAATGGTAACGATTTAGTTTCCGCTGGGGATGGTAGAGACTCGGTTACTGGCGATCGCGGATCTGATTCTATCCTGGGTGGTAACGGCAACGATCGCCTTGATGGTGGAAATGGTAAAGATCGTCTGCTGGGTGAATTAGGAGATGATACCGTCAACGGTGGTAATGGCAATGATACTATTACAGGAGGTGCAGATGAAGATTTACTTTTTGGTGATGCAGGAACAGATTCAATCTTTGGCGGAACTGAGGATGATACCCTAGAAGGAGGCGATGGTGATGATACTCTAGAAGGGGGATTTGGGAGTGATTCTCTAGCTGGAGATGCTGGCAATGACAGGCTGGTTGGAGTTGATACTTCTAACCCAGGAGATGAACTATCAGGATTTGGGACTGGCGAAGTCGATATTTTGACTGGTGGAGAAGGTCATAATACGTTTATTCTGGGAGATGAATCCAACGTTTTCTACGATGACGGCGATCCTCTAATAGTGGGTGAATCTGACTTGGCATTTATTACTGATTTTGATGCTAGTCGTGATACTATTCAACTAAAAGGTTCTGCCGATCTTTATATCTTGGATTTCTTTACTTCTACATCTGGGACAATTGATGCAGACTTGCTCTACGATCCTGGTACTTCAGCTAGAGAAGAAGTGATTGCTACCTTGCAAGATGTTTCTCCCGATCTTGTTCTGAGCGATTCGGCTTTCTCTTTTGTTTGATACAAGTAGCTTTCTGTTTTTACTAGGTAGGAAGAAAAAAGTTCAGTTTGTATATTTTGATTCTTCCTACCAGCTAAATGTCAGGGAGGAGATGACATTGACTATCCTATCAACTCGATAAAACAATTGCAGCAGTGGGTACAGCGAGAAATCGAACTAAAGAAATCGCGGTTAGGGGTCGAACTGGGAATCGCTTCCCAATCCTCCCATTCAAAACGCATCATGCGACTTTCATCGCAATGCGCTCCCCCTGGCTGTTCGGTAATTTGTTTTCTCTCCTTGTGATCCCGCGCTAAACTCAAAGCCTGCGTTTTAGGCTTACAAAGAGATACTTATTTCCCTACTTAGACTAAGGGCTATACGGCGTTGCGACAGCATATCCCAGGCATTACACCTATCCATGTCTGGCATTACCTGTTAAATTCAGGTTAGGCATTTGCTATTAGGTGCATCCTACTCTCACATTTCATGCGCTTCACATCTGGCTAATTTTCCTGCGGGAGAAAAATCTCAAGGAATATATTTGGGGGCAGCTCGTTTACAGTTTAACGATTCTAGTGACAGTGATTTCAGCATCTAATTGACTTTTGACCATAACTCAACAAGTAAGCGATCTCATTGAGCGTCATTAAAAAATGATTTGGATTACTGGACATCTTTTGGCATTACTAATCGGTCTAAGTTTAGGGCTGATCGGCGGTGGTGGCTCTATTCTGGCAGTACCAATTCTGGTCTATGTTCTAGGATTAGATGCGAAAGAAGCGATCGCTATGAGTTTGGCAATTGTCGGCATCGTTAGCGATTTTGCCTTATGACATTGAACCAAATATTTATTCGATTAAATTTGTGGCAAGTTTGAATCAAGGACAAAACCAAGGACAACATAACAATTTTTCCCACTTGAATAAACAGCGACCCATCTTTCGAGTGCGAAATATTAGCAAAGTTTATGAAATGGGGGAAATCTCCGTTCTGGCACTGAATAATGTCAGTCTTGATTTGCAATTAGGCGAACTGGTTGTTTTGCTGGGTGCTTCTGGTAGTGGAAAATCTACTCTACTTAATATCCTGGGTGGTTTGGATGTACCCACTACAGGACAAGTAATGTTTGGAAATCGTAACCTAACTCAAGCTGGAGATCGCACTCTAACCAGTTTTCGACGGGAATGCGTTGGCTTTGTATTTCAGTTCTATAATTTAATTCCTAGTCTAACTGCCAGAGAAAACGTGGCACTCGTCACCGAAATAGCCTCCCATCCCATGCGTCCTAGAGAAGCTCTAGCCCTAGTCGGTTTAGACAATCGCCTGGATCATTTTCCTGCTCAACTATCGGGAGGAGAACAGCAAAGAGTAGCGATCGCCCGTGCGATCGCCAAACGCCCCCAAGTATTACTGTGTGATGAACCTACAGGAGCATTAGATTTTCAGACAGGCAAATTAGTATTGCAAGTATTAGAGCGTGTTAATCGTGAATTAGGCACAACTATTGTCGTAATTACCCATAATGCAGGGATTGCTGCTATGGCAGATCGAGTTATTACCATGCGTAGTGGTGAGATAGTTGGCATCCAAGAGAATGAAACTAAAATTTCACCAGAAGATCTCGAATGGTAATAAGTTCGGAGTTTAGGTTGCAGTTACTTGAGTTTGCTTGTGCATAATATGCCTATAGTCTGGATCTAGCCAACATTGGGGTAAAGCTTCACCAGAAGGAAAGATAAGTTCTATTTTCTGAAACATTTCTGGATCTTGTAATTCTTCCCCAGCATGGAATCTACCCAAAATTTCTTGTTTAAACGGATCGTAAAGGTTTTGTACCTCTAGAAGTTCTACTAACTCACCATGAGATTTAGATTTGAGAAACATAATGCCTCCCTGGTTATTAAAACCTGATATTTCTATAATTCTAACGCGGGTAACTAAGACGGAATATAAAGGACTGTAAAGTTGGTAGTTATATGAATTCCCTCGATCGTAAATTATTTAGAGACTTATGGCACGCACGGGGGCAGGTAATTGCGATCGCCCTTGTAGTCGCCTGTGGTATTGCTAGTTTTGTGATGGCGAGGAGTGTCTATACATCCCTGACTCTAACTCAGAATACTTACTACAATGAATATCATTTTGCCCAGGTATTTGTTTCCCTCAAACGCGCCCCAGAAGCTTTGAAAACCCAGATTGCAAATATCCCAGGAGTCGCTCAAACTCAGACGCGCATAGTGGTAGACGTTACCCTCGATGTTCCAGACTTGCCCGAACCAGGTACAGCAAGACTTATTTCCACTCCCGAACAACAAGTGTCGATGCTTAATGAGGTTTTTATCCGTAAGGGAAGATATATCGAACCAGGAAGGGGCAATGAAGTATTAGTCAGTGAAGCCTTTGCCCAAGCCAACACATTGCAGTTGGGGGATAGCCTAGGAGCAATTATTAATGGACGGTGGGAACAGTTACAGATTGTAGGAATTGCCCTATCTCCCGAATATGTCTATGAAGTGCGTGGGGCAGGAGAACTATATCCCGATAATAAACGCTTTGGTATTATTTGGATGGGTCGAGATGCTTTGGGTAAAGCCTATGACCTTGATGGGGCATTTAATAACGTTAGTCTTTCTTTGAGTCCTGGGGCAAAAGAAATTGAAGTAGTTACCCAACTAGATCGACTGTTGGCGCGTTACGGTGGTTTAGGGGCTTATGGTAGAGACGATCAGTTTTCCCATCAGATTCTCTCGGATGAGATTAAAGGTTTAGAAATTATGGCAACGATGTTGCCGTCAATTTTCTTAGGGATTGCTGCATTTTTGCTGCACGTAGTTTTATCGCGGTTAGTAGGGACGCAAAGGGAACAGATAGCTGTCTTAAAAGCCTTTGGTTACGATAATCTGACTATTGGGCTGCACTATCTTAAATTCGTTCTAATTATCGTTACAGGCGGTTCATTTCTGGGGATTCTAGCGGGTTTGTGGTTGGGTAGAGGACTGACGGAAATTTACACCCAGTTTTACAAATTCCCCCTGCTACGTTTCGATTTTAGTCCTAGAGTATTAGCGACTGCCATTATCGTTAGTTATGCTGCTGCTGCGATCGCTTCTTTCTTGGCAGTAAATAAAGCGGTTTCCTTACCTCCCGCCGAAGGAATGCGTCCCGAACCTCCTGTGCAATTCAAACCAACAATTATTGAAAGATTGGGCTTGCAGCGTTTCTTTTCTCCTGTGGGAAGGATTATCCTACGGAATTTAGAAAGAAAGCCGATGCAGGCTGGTTTGTCTGTTCTTGGTGTTTCCCTAGCAGTAGCGATCTTAGTTACGGGCAATTATATGAAAGATTCCGTTAACTATCTGATGGATTTTCAATTTCGTCAGGTACAGCGAGAAGACATGACCATTGTGTTTAATGAGCCTCGCCCTGCCCGAACTCGTTATGAAGTGGCTAACTTACCTGGAGTAATTAATTCCGAACCATTTCGTATTGTTCCCGCTCGTTTACGTTTTGAGCATCGCACCCATCGAACGGCTTTAACTGGCATTAATCCTCAAGGAGAGTTTCGTCGCTTGATGAACAAAAATTCTGACTTGGTTTATCTGCCTAGTGATGGCGTAGTGTTGACCACAAAATTAGCAGAAATTTTACACGTTCAGCCTGGAGATACTCTAACCGCTGAAGTATTAGAAGCAAATCGCCCCGTGCGACAGGTTACGGTAACAGGATTGGTAGATGAACTTTTGGGAGTGCAGGCTTATATTGATATTCATGCTCTTAATCGTCTAATGCGCGAAGGACAAACTATTTCGGGTGCATATCTTTCTGTAGACGACCACCTCGCTAATCGGCTTTATCAAGAGCTAAAGCGTATTCCAGCTATTACAGGTATATCTACTCGGCAGGCAAGCTTAAATAGCTTTGAAGAAATCAGTGCCGAAAATCTTAAGATCATGACTTCTTTCCTAGTCGCCTTTGCCTGCATTATTACCTTTAGCGTAGTTTACAATTCTGCTCGTATTGCCTTATCTGAGCGAGGCAGAGAATTAGCCAGCCTAAGAATTATTGGCTTTACTAAAGCCGAAGTAGCTTTTATTTTATTAGGAGAACAGGCAATTTTGATTTTGCTAGCGATTCCTATCGGTTATATTATTGGCTATGGTTTGTCAGCCTTGATGTCCTCAGCATACAATTCCGAACTTTATCGTCTGCCGTTAGTGATTAACAACTCTACCTATGCTTTTACCTTCGTAGTAGTAATGCTGGCTGCTTTTGGTTCGGGTTTAATTATTCGTCGTCAAATCAATCATCTGGATCTGATTGCGGTGTTGAAAACCAGGGAGTAATTATCTTGTCATTTGAGAAAAGCAAGAGGATTAATTAATAACGCCTGATGTGGATTAATGATTTGTAATGATATTCTCAAGAAATAGGATCGCATCGCTACAATTGAATTTTAAACTGTTCAATATACGAGCCTCCTCTAATGGTGTTGCATAATCATCAATATCTGTGCGGATATTAAGATCGGCTCCGTATTTAACGAGTATTTTTAGAGCCATTACATCGTTTCTAGCTGCTGCCATATGTGCGGGTGTCCAATTATTAATACCTTTCAGGTTCACATCCGCTCCGAATTTTAGTAACAACTCAATTGTTTCATATTTGTCATCTTGTTCGCGCTCTATGGCTGAATGAAGAACGGTATATCCTTCATCATCACAAAAAATCACTTCAACCTTTTTTTCTAGAATCCACTCGATCGCTTCTTTGCTGCCACAATCAATTGCGTTAGTAATCCAGCGTCTCATTACTAGTCTATCCTTGCCTTGTGGAAAGTCTTCCTCCAGACTTGCCAACTCTTCTAACTCGTCAACGCTACCCGACCGAAGTACTTCAATAAAATAGTTATAATCACTGGGTATCAAAGATATTTCTCCTCTAGATAATATGTTCGATCGATCCTTGTTGTAATTGCAGATAGCGATCGCATACCCAAAATATGGAACTTAGTTCATAGCGTAATCGTCATGTAGTTTAACTTAAGTTTGGTGAAGATACAGCTAATGAGAACATCTTCGATACAAGAGCATTTTCCACAGATATTTGCAGGATTAACTGCTCTATCTCTTTCTTTGGTTGTAAGTTCTTTCATTTTCTCTAAATCAATTCGTGAATTTAAGCAAGCTAATGATGTTTTGGTTGTAACTGGCTCGGCAAAAAGACCAATTCAGTCGGACTATATAATTTTACGTTTTTCCGTATCTAGCCAAGAACCAACTGCCCAAGCTGCATATCAAAATTTAAAAAATCAAACTAGAAAAGTACAAGTCTATTTACAAGAACAAGGAGTACCTGATGATGCAGTTACCTTAAGTGCGATTCAGACTGTTGATGTACCAGAAATTGCTGCCAATGGGAGAAGCACGGGTCGAATATTAGGTTATCGTCTGAGTCAAAACATAGAAATTCGCTCCCATGAAGTAAAAAAATACACGGAACTATCGCAGCAAGCAAATGAATTAATCGAAGAAGGGATTAACCTCGTTTCTCAACCTCCTCAATATCTCTATACCAAGCTTAGTCAACTACGAATTGAAATGACCGCAGAAGCATCCAAAGATGCCAAAGCTAGAGCTGAAGCGATCGCCAAAAGCACGGGGAATAAAGTCGGTGCAGTCAGAAGTGCCAAGACAGGAGTGTTTCAAATTACCTCCCGCAATTCAACAGATGTTAGCGATTATGGTATTTACGATACTTCTTCCCTGGAAAAAGATATTACTGCTGTCGTGTCGGTTCAGTTTGGTATGGGGTAAGGAAAGTAAAATTGTTTCTAGTGTTTCTAGGGTTAGCAGCTAAGGCTAAATTTAGACGATCGCATCTTTGCTATATTCATTCCCAATCTAATTGGGATGGGGTTGTATTGCTCCCGCATGTGCTGGCAAACGAACTAACCCTGGTAAAAGCTGAAGGATAATTTATTTGCCAATTCAAGAAATACTTTTTTAATCTAATTGATTGGAGAACACGATCGCATTTTCCTCATAGTTATTATCTACTGTGAAAATAAAGACAAAACTGCCATTATGCATGAGCAATGATCGAGAAACCATCCCAGCCAGTTCGACTAACTCAAGAGGAAGAAGCCAAGCAATCAATACCTAAAGCAAAAAGTAAGCAGCGAAGGAAAAATTTGTGGCGACAATCGCCCTACATTTTAGGGGGTTTGGGTATCCTGGCAATACTTATTTTAGCGTTTCGTCCCTCGCCAATTGCTGTGGATGTAGCAGAAGTTAGACGAGATAATGTGCAGGTTACTGTGGATGAAGAAGGAGAAACTCGTATCCGTAAACGCTATCTAGTTTCTGCACCTGTAGCGGGAAGATTGGCTAGGATTAAGTTAGATGAAGGCGATCGCGTTACTGAGGGGGATATCATTGCTCAAATCGATCCTTTATCTTTAGAATCAGATGTTCGTGAAGCTCAAGCCAGATTACGTCAGTGGCAAGCGGAAAAGAAAGGCGTAGAAACCCAACGTCCTAAACAAGAAGCGATCGCCCAAGGTGAAGCAAGAATCAGAGCCGTAGTGGCAAAGCAAAGAGAGGCAGAGGCAAAAGTAGAGCGAGCTAGAGCAGACTTAGACCAGGCAAATCGCGATCGCGATCGCAATCGACAGTTACACGCTGATGGGGTGATTTCTCGCCAATCAAAAGAACGAGCAGAATTAGAAGCTATTACCAAAACTAGAGCCTTAGAAGCTGAGGAAAGAATAGTAGATAGTGCAGCAGCAGAAGTTATCACTGCTCAAGAAGCTCTGGCGATTCTCCGTGCAGAACAACAAGATCCAGATTATTTAATAGATGTTTACGATGCGCGGATAGCTAGCGTCGAGGCAGAACTAGCCAAGCTAACCGATGATGCTAATCGCGCTAATATCACATCGCCCATTAATGGCTATGTATTTAGAGTCAATCTCGAAAGTGCCAAATATGTTGAAGCGGGGACTCAGCTCTTAGAATTAGGAAATCCTCAAGATTTAGAAATTGTGGTCGATTTACTCTCTTCCGATGCGGTAAAAGTCAAGCCTGGTGCAACCATGCTGCTCGAACACTGGGGTGGAGAATCAACTATTCAGGCAAAGGTGCGTTACATCGAACCCTCGGCTTTTACTAAAGTTTCGGCATTAGGAGTAGAAGAACAGAGAGTTAATGTAGTTGCCGATTTTGTCGATCTTGAAATACCGTTAGGCGATCGCTATCGAGTAGAAACAAAAACCGTAGTTTGGTCAAAAGATGATGTTTTGGTAATTCCCCTGAGTGCTTTATTCCGCTGTAAACCTGGCAATAATCGAGTCTTATCTAATAACTGGTGTACTTTTGTGGTGGAAAACAACAAAGCTCGCAAACGCCAGATAAAAGTTAGTCAACGGAGTAATTTTGAGGCGGTAATTGAAGATGGATTACAGGTAAGAGAAAAAGTAATTCTTCACCCTACCGAACAAATTCAAATAGGAACTAAAGTTAAACTTGCAAAAGAATAAGAGAAAGTATTTAAGACAAAATTATGGCGTTGCTGAATAAAGAGTGGATTTGTTAAAAAGAAAGAGTACAGAAAACTCTTTTGATGAATATGAAATGTCCCCATTGCCAATCTGATAATACCCGAAAAGATGGTCATGCAAATGGAAAACAAAGATGGGAATGTAAAGACTGCGGTCGTATTTTTCGTGATTCTTATTCTACCAGAGGCTATCATCCTCAAATCAAACAATTTTGTTTAACTATGTATTTAAATGGCATGGGATTTCGGGCGATTGAAAGAGTCACTGGAATTCACAATACAACCATTATAAACTGGGTCAAAGAATCTGGAGAAGAGTTACCTGAAGACGAATCTGGAGAACCCGAGTTTGCCGAACTGGATTAACTTTATGCGAAGCGGTATCCTTTAGGATTGCTCGGTTTTTAAGCTTCTCCATTAGTTAATTTCCGTTCCAGCAATCTGTCAACAACAGGCATCCCCTAAATAGGAGAAATATTTCGCTCCTCTTTCCCCTTTTCAATATTTAAGTCAATATGTAAAACGCTCTTACCATCATTGCTGGTAGTGTTGTAAAGTTGTTGAAGTACCAGTAAATTACTAAATATTTATAGAAAATTCGTATCTATTGATAAATAAGCCAATCACAATATCATGCATTTCTGATGACTTGGAAAAACAAATAGTTTTTCTAGCTAATCGTTTAATTCTAGTTCTTAACGTCAAGTGTTTTCGCTCTATCTTCTGCATTTTAAACCTGCTGATTTGTCTTATTTCTGGCGGAATATGACGCTCATAAGTTTTTAATCCATCTGTATAAAATTTGGTAATTCCAAATGGTTCAAGAAGCTGTTTCAGCTTGAGAAACATCTCATCAGTTCTCGAACCTAAAACATAAGCTAATACTTCTCCCGTGTAGTGATCGATGCCATGCCATAACCAACGTTGGTTTGATTTCTGACCGACAAAACTCTGCATTTCATCTACCTCAACTTTAAATTCTTGAGTGTAAGATTCAGATTTGGCTTCTTCCTCAACACCTTCAAAGATTATTGGAACAATTTCTACTGTTATCTCTGATGACTTCTTTTTAGCTAAAGCTTTTTGATTAACATTCTTCAGTGATTTTTGTTTTTTTTAATTTCTTTGATTACCGTCGAGGTGCTTACTTTTAGAACTCTAGCTGTATCTCGAACTCCACTGCCATTCACTGACATATCAACAATTTGTTGCTTTACTTCTGGCTTATAGCCATTGTTGGTATAATCCTGTATAAAAGTGCAACGAGGACACTCTTTATTTCGACAAATATAGCGTTGTTTTTCTTGAGGAGTTTTTCCATTTCTGGTTACATCTGTGGAGTGGCAACCAGGACATTTTACTGCAATCCAAACTGTCATTTAATTATTTATTCTCAGCCTTTGTTCACTCTCATTATATCTTAAAACAACAACTTTACAACACTACCGACTAAGATAGATAATCCAATTAAGCTAAGGAAACACGGATTGAAAGAGACTTTTAGTAGCTCAAAATTAGTTCATATTTGTTATACTATTAATCATACTCATTGTATAAATATAAGTATGAATAAAGCTAAGACAGCTATAAGTATAGACTCTGACTTATTAGAGCTAACTGATAAACAAGCGCAAAAAACAGGAAAAAGCCGCAGTGGGATTGTGGAAATCGCTCTCAAGAAATATTTTGATGATATTCAGCAACAAGAGATATTAGTAGCCTTAAACGAAACCTACGCTGATAACGAAGAAGCAGAAGAGTTTGGGAATCTAACCAAAGAATATTTAGCAAGTAATATTGTAGAAGATGAAAAATGGTAAATAAGGTCAAACAAGGAGAAGTTTACTGGATAAATTTATCCGAACCCAAACAATCAGAACCAGGATTTAGAAGACCTTGTGTAATCGTACAAAGTGATACGTTTAATCGTTCCAAGATCAAAACTACAATAATTTGTATTTTGACCAGTAACTTGAGACTAGCTAATGCCCCAGGCAATGTAGCCTTAGAAGCTGGCGAAGCAAATTTACCCAAAGCTAGCGTAGTTAATATTTCACAGATGCTAACTGTAAATAAAAGCGATCTATTGCTAAAAGAGAAAATTGGTAATTTATCTCAAAGTAAAATTGATTTAATTCGCGCTGGACTAAAGCTGATTTTTACCTAATTTTATCTGAAATTGACTTTAACGGGCATTATTTTGTCAAATATCTTATTATCAAGGAAATAAAATATATTAACTGCTCAGTTTTCTATGGTTGTTAGTTATAGGTCTATTGGAAACATTGATCGCTCTTCCCAAGAATTAGTGATGGTTGACTTATCTAAGTCAACCATCACTAATTCTTCTAGAAAGAAATCAAGCAATACCACAGATTCGATTCAGTTATATCTGCAAGAAATTGGTCGAGTCCCTTTATTAGAAAAAGAAGAAGAGGTTTCTGAATCTCAAAAAGTTCAAAAATATATTCAAACTGTAGAAGCTCGTAATCAAGCAGCCGAAGCTGGCAATACAACTCTACAAGAATTTTGTCAGCTAATAGAAGTTCGCGATCGCCTGAAAGTTAGGATTAGTCACAAACCATCCCTTACAAGGTGGGCAAGAGAATTAAGTCTAGAAAGTGGTGTCCTCAAAGAAAAACTGAATCAAGGTAAGACAGCCTGGGCTGAGATTATTGGCTGTGATGTTAAAGAGTTAGAGCGAATCGAATTTGATGGTATTCGGGCAAAGGATCATATGATTAGGGCGAATTTACGTCTGGTTGTTTCTGTAGCCAAGAAATACCAAAATCGTGGCTTAGAATTACTCGACTTGATTCAAGAGGGTACGATCGGCTTAGATCGTTCTGTAGATAAGTTTGAACCGAAAAAAGGATACCGTTTTAGCACCTATGCCTACTGGTGGATTCGTCAGGGGGTAACTAGAGCGATCGCAACTCAAAGTAGAACAATCCGCTTACCTGTTCACGTTACAGAAAAGCTGAACAAGATAAAAAATGCCCAACGGAAGATTTATCAAGAAAAAGGACGTACTCCAAAGATAAAAGATATCGCTCAAGAGCTTGAGATGACAGAGGAGCAAGTTCGAGAAATATTGGCGAGTGTCCCTCGTTCGGTATCTCTAGAAATGAAAATAGGCAAGGATCAAGATACAGAACTAGGAGATTTGCTAGAAACAGATGGAGATACTCCTGAAGAAACCTTAATGCGAGAGTCTTTGAAAAGAGATCTACAGGATCTCCTTTGGCAACTAAGCGATCGTCAAAGAGAGGTAATAATGATGCGGTTTGGTTTGAATGGAGGAGAACCTTCTTCCCTAGCTGAAATTGGTCGTGAGTTGGGAGTATCCCGCGAGAGAGCTAGACAAATTCAATCCCAATCTTTGATAAAATTACGCCAACCTCAAAATAGAAAGTTGGTTAGGGATTATTTATCAGCTTTAGATTAATCAGCTAAGGTAACATCTACAGCACAAGGCCCTTTACGACCTTCTCCTACTTCATATTTTACCTTCTGACCTTCTCCTATGCTGTCTTCTTTGTAGTCCTGAATTTCAGAACAGTGTATAAATAGGTCTTTGTTACCATCATCTTGAACGATGAAACCAAAGCCTTTTTCTGAGTTGAAAAATTTAACTGTGCCAGTACTCATGTCTTGCCATGTCTTTTATAGAAGGATCTTAGTTGTACCGCAGAATAAGCTGGTTTGAATAAATAATTCTTCAGGTTTTACCGATTGTATTGATTAACTTTATAGTGTTAGGAAGAATGCCAAGTGACATTGAAGTTTAAATTTCAGTGAGAATTCGTATTTTAATTATTTAGGCGATCGCCTTTCATTCAGACTCAACAGGTTTACTAGTATTTGTTTCCTTCACTGGGCGTTAGACTAATTAGGATTGGTGACAACCTTGCTTAGTCTAACGCCTACCTGTTACTTGTTAAGGTAATTAAGGAACAAAGTTGCTCAAGACTCAAAAAAGAGATGATGGATAGTAAGTTATTTAGATACCAAACATTACCTGTTTGGACAAAAGACACCTTGCCACAGTCCTTTCAGGAACAACATAATACCAAGCAGGGAACTTGGGCAAAATTGACAATCTTAGAAGGAGAGTTGAAGTATTATGCTTTAGATGAAAATGGTGATATACAATCGACTCAGATTCTGCTCGACCGAAAATCCACCACCTTTAGTTGAGCCTCAAGCCTGGCATAAAGTTGAGCCTTTAGTCAATAATCTGCGCTGTTTTCTGGAATTTTATTGTCTCCCCGAACATTACTATCAAAAGAAATATCATCTTTCTGCTCCCCATTCAGAGGTAATTGAAGTTTTGAAATATATTCAGTCGGGGGATGCGTTAGATTTGGGAAGCGGTCGAGGACGTAACAGCATATTGCTTCAAACCAAGGGTTTTTCAGTCACAGCTCTCGATAAATCTGAAGCAGCTATTAGTAAACTTTTAGAAATTATTGATGCCGAAGAAGAATGTTTTGGTATTCATGCCAAGATGTACGATATCCAGACTGCATCGATCGAAAATTATTACGCTCTGATTATTTCCACAGTAGTTTTTCAGTTTTTACAACCTGGATCTGTTAGCTCTGTGATTCAAAATATGCAAGAGCATACCTTACCTGGGGGATATAATTTGATTGTTGCCCCTGTCTCCACAAACGATCATCCCTGTCCGATTGAGTTTCCTTTTTCCTTCGCGGAAAATGAACTCAAGAACTATTATCATCTGTGGAAAATTTGCCAATATAACGAGGAGTTGGGAGCGTTTCAGCGAATGGATAAACAGGGTAATCCATACCAAGCCAAGTTTGCGACACTAATTGCACAAAAATAAATATCGGCTACATCGATTTTCTAAAATAGAATCAGTTTTTCTATTCAGTCAAAATCCCATCTTATAGATGTAGTTAGTAAACTCAATACTCTACAAGATAAATTGGTAGTGCTAAAGATGTAATGAAGCATTGTAGTAATGAATTAAATACCAAATAGCACCGATATGATTTTCTAGCGATTTGGAAAACGATAAAGTGTCTTGGCGAGCATTCTCTTGCGAGACAAAACCGTTGCGGGGGTTCCCCCCGTTGCCCTAAAGGATACACCTTCGGATAAGGTTATTGTCGAGGGTGCGCCTTATGTCGCCCTAAAGGATAAACCTTCGGACGATGCGTAGCGAGTGCTTTAGTATAACGCGGGGTCGCTGCTCAAAAATCAGTATAAGCAACCGCACACTGGCGGATATACTGAAGGCCAAGAATTCTATAATTTTCTGGCTGCTTTTTCGTTGCGATCGCGCCTTATATATTCCCACAATCTTACGAGTCTTGACATCTAAAGCTAGCGTTTATAGGTATTTAAATAAGTAATATAAAATGATTCAGTCTTGCTGTTGAAGAGATACTACTAAACTTCAGATATCAAATAAACGATGCCCTCGCTATCAGAATTATAGTGAGCTTGAATAAAATCAATGCAGTCCGATCTCTGGAGAAACGTCTTGATCTTTAAATGAGGATTATTGGGAGGAGATAAATTAGGGTGAATTGTGTCAGCGATATAATTCTTGCCGTCGTAACTCAACATACAGTACCAGCCATTATCAGTTCCTAATTTATCGTCAGAATATTTAACTGCATCGGATCTGCTATTAAAGACTTTAACTCGATGCCAAGGTAAAGAAGAGTCTACTCTAGGAATCTCTAAGATATATTGTGTCATTTACTTAATTATCTTTTTTAAATCAAATTTATTGAAAATTGTGCTTTTCAGAGTTTCCATTTTGTATTCTCAACAATTTGCTACACAAGCTAAATATTTTTCTGACTTTATCCCCAAAAAATCGGGGCAAGTTAAATAGTCATACTATGTATTTGACTATACATTTTATTAACGCTCAAAAAACACCTATTTTACAATTTATATTCTTTATAAATATAAGTGTTAATTGATACAAATCTAATTGTTGTAGATTCAATCTGAATTAAATTGATCCAGATTTAAATATACAAAATCTAGATTTTCTTCTCATGATTAATTTTAGAGCGGCTAATTTTTTCATAAATACTTCCAGACTTTCTGACTAATAAAAAGGCTTGAACTATTACTGGTTATGCTTTTAATGCTATTGACTATCTGTAATAGATCTGAATTTAGTCTGAGTATTCCATTAAGCTATGTAACAATAACTGGGGATCGTTAATTTTTAGTAACATTGCTTGACATTTTTGTTAGGGTGTAATCGAAATCAAATCAAGGAATTTAATTATGACTTTATCTCCAACTTCAATCTTTTTAGTAGCTGTTATAACAATAGGTTATCTAGCAGCGGTAAGTATAGGTACGTGGGCTTATTATGCTAATGAAAAACAATAGTGAAGGTCAAGTTTTTTCTCACTATTTTCTGATTGAAAGCATCAAATCAATTTGTAATTCTATCTCTAGCAAAATATTCCAGATATTTATTGATGTTGTAGAGAGTAAAGAGTGAGGTTTAAACTATGGATATAAAAGGAAAAACAGCTTTAGTTACAGGTGCTTCCCGTGGGATTGGTAAAGCAATCTCAATTGAATTAGCTAAACAAGGAATCAAACATTTAATCTTAGTAGCTAGAAATCGTCAAAAACTAGCTGAAGTGGCTACAGAAATTGCCACTTCAGGAGTTAAAGTTACTACCCTATCCTTAGATCTAACGCAGTCATCTTCAATTAATATTGCGAGACAGCCCGTTGCGCGGGTTCCCCGCGTTGAAGGGACTGTCGAGGGTGCGGTTGCTCAGGCTTGGAGTACCCATAAACCGATTCATTTACTCGTTAACTGTGCGGGAGTGGCACACCAGTCAACATTCTTAGATACCCAAGCTCATAAATTTGAAGAAGAGATTTCTCTCAATTTAGTGGGAATGATGAACATCACGCGCCTATTGGCGAAACGCATGGCAAGTCAAAAAGAAGGAACAATTGTCAATGTTTCTAGCCTAATGGGTAAGGTGGCAGCTCCCACTATGTCTACTTATTCGGCAACTAAATTTGCCATTGTCGGTTTTACTCAAGCCCTCAGGAGTGAGCTAGCTGAACATAATATCGAAGTTATTGCTCTACTGCCGACGCTAACTGATACGGAGATGGCACGCAATCTTAAATTGTTTCGTTGGGTGATGCCAATGACTGCTGAAAAAGTTGCTCAAACTTTGGTCTCAGGACTATATAAAAACAGGAGTGAGATTTTAGTCGGATGGCAGAGTTATCTGGCAGTATTATGTCAGCGTATTTTTCCTCAGCTATTGTCCAAGATCTGGTTCTAACGGATTTTGTGGTCAATCATTTTGAAGGGTTTGGCGACCGTTCATCGAGCTAGCAATCAGCAGATTATGAAGCCAATTATCATGGTAGCGAAAGCCATTGAGATCGGTAAACGGCGATATCCGTGCAGAGCATTCTGAACGACGTTCCTAGCACCGTAAGGATGGAAATTCCAGAGCAGTGCCATAGAACGCAGATAGAGTCTTGCCGATTTCTGAGCCACCACTGAAAGTATTGCATAGTGTAGAGTAAGCGGTCTTGGTGATTCATCAAACGATCTACCATATTACTGGTGCGGTGGGCTTGGGGAAATTGGTAAGCGACTTTGAATTGAGCAGCACGACCACATAATTTTCGCATTTTATTGAGAGTTTGTTTCCTCCTGATGTGTTTTTTAGTCCAGATTAAAGCCAATCGCAATCCTTTCAGGAATCCAGCAGCAGTATTCGCTTTGTAAGCTTTCCAGAGTTTAGTTTTCAGCTTTTTTCTTAAATTGCGTTCTTGTAGGACTCCCTTTTTGAACTTTCAGCACAGCATGAAGAAAACACAACACTAGTGTGACAGTGGGAAACAGTGCCAACCAAGCTTGTTGAGTTCCGTTCCAAGCATCAGTATTGACAGTCACTGGGGCATAATTGGGATCGAGAAGACGGGCTTCAGTTTGAAATTCTTCATAGCCTGCGGTTAAAGCTTCAGCACTGGCTGAAGAGGTGAAGCCAACTCCCAAGAAACAGCCTTGAGCTACGGTAGTAGGAAGATAAACTCGCGAACCCGCTAACCAGGTATGTTTTTCATCTGCTACCAGATGTTGAGGCAGTTTTTGACGATCTTTGATTGTGGTTCCCACGATAGAGGCTCGACCTAAAGACAGATAAATACGATACCAATACATGGGATTGCGACCAAAAACATAAGCTAGAGCTTCAAATGGGACTCCAAACTGCCTTAAATACATCGGCTTGTCTATTTCTTCTGTTTTTCCTACCATATAGGGCATTATAAAATCAGGACGCAATTGATAGACTTCTTGGTTAGTTTTTAACTTAATGCGACGCATGGATAGTTCCTGTTTACTGGAAACCACCCAATCATGGAAGGAGAAACCTTCGTCCATTCCTGTGGGAAAAATTTCAGGATACTTGGTATAAACTTGCAGCAGATAGGCTCTAAAATTGGGATTATCAGCGATTAGTTGTCGATATTGCTCTTCACTGCTAACAGGTAAACAAATACTTTTATCGCCTCTGATAGAAACTGCCATACTTGAATTTAGGCTAAAAATCAATTGAGTGCTTGTTGACTTTACCTCAATTAGATTTACTCTGTCATTTAAGTCCAATTGTACTGAGTATTTATACTACCCACAAAATCCGTTAGAACCAGATCTGCGTTCTATGGCACTGCTCTGGAATTTCCATCCTTACGGTGCTAGAACTCGTTCAGAATGCTCTGCACGGATATCGCCGTTTACCGATCTCAATGGCTTTCGCTACCATGATAATTGGCTTCATAATCTGCTGATTGCTAGCTCGATGAACGGTCGCCAAACCCTTCAAAATGATTGACCACAAAATCCGTTAGAACCAGGCCAAGCTTTCTGTCAAAGTTAGATTGAGATCGCCTTGATGACAGGTAGGAATTGTATAGCCGTCTTGCCCTCGCCAAGCAGCACAAGAAATCAGATCGCTAGGAGAAAATCCTTCAGCGATCGCCACAGTATAAGGAATTAGTTTAAAAGTAGAAGCAAGAGATAGTTTAACGTCAGAAGCAAAATTAACGGATACGTTTGCTCCTGTTCCCCCTACCAAAGCTAAAATAGCTCCTGTTTGATTATCAATAGTTACTAAAGCTCCTTCGTTATAATCCTTTTCTACGCCTTTTATTTGTAGTTCTGTTTTTAAAGTCTGCTCGGCTGCCAGTTGATAGTCATTATTTAAAGTTGTTTCAATTATAAATTGTCCCGACTTAGCGGGATTCTCGCCGACAATAGTAGCTAATTCTGAGATCGCGTGATCGTAAGCGTAGGGAGCAAGTGTCTCAGGATAGCTACGAGACTGGGTTTTTATTTCTATTTCAGAGTCTAATGCCTGTTTTGCTTCCTCTTGAGTAATTATGGCTAAATTTAGCATTTGTTCTATACGAATATTTCGCATTCTCCGAGCAAGTTTTAAATTATTAATCGGGTTAGCAGTATTAGGGCTGGGTAGCATCCCCACCAAGGTTGCTGATTCGGAAATATTAATATCGTGCAGACTTGCCAAAATAAAACTGTGCTGCTTCCTCAAAGCCGATTAAAGCTCCTCCTCTTTGATGACCTAAATAAATCCGATTGAGATAGGTTTGAAGTATTTCGTCCTTGTCGTAGTTACGCTCTAATCTGCCTGCTAAGATAATTTGCTGTAATTTTTTTCTCAGAGAATGTAAATCACTTTGTTGTTGCTCGATAAATAGCTTCTTAGCCACTTGTTGAGTAATAGTGCTTCCTCCCTGTTGGTTGCCCGAAACAGTTCGCAATAAGGCTCTAGCAGTTCCCCTAAAATCGAAGCCATTATGTTGGTAAAAACGTCTATCCTCAGAAGCAATCAGGGCTTGCTGTAAAACAGTAGAGAAATCTGTTAACTCCAGTTCGCTAGAAGAAGTTTTCCAGTGACTTTGGATACTCTTAGTTCTCGACCATCTTCTGTATAGACTAAATGGAAGCTAGATTCTTGAGGATAGGGTATAGGGTCTATTTTTATCCGCGCAACAACAACTGTTTCTGCTGCTACCGATAAAGCTACTGGAGCTAAAATTAACCCAAGAGCTTTACTTACTAAACTGGCTTTTGACGATTTTTTAGCAGGGTCAGATTCTTCTTGCTCTTGAGGCGCATATGGATCTGAAGGATGACGATTCGATTTAGCGCGAAATCGCGAATAGCTTCGATTAGTTGTGTTTTTAGGGAAAATATTGGTTTTTAGTCTTTCTTCCAGACGAGAAGGAAAATTAGATAAAACATTTCGATAGGTTCAATCGAAGTCCTTCTTTACCTTTCGTAGTTGAGCTAAATCATCGGCATCCTCTAGATTTTCCAAACCAATTACTTTAGACTTGGCTAGATAAGACTGCAAAAAGCTTTGAGAATCTGCAATTCCTTGAGAAATTAACGCATTTTCTACTTCTTTTTTTTTTGCTGGATTTGTTTTTCTCTAGCCAATCGGTCGGGCATTAATTCTCTTTCGTTACTAGCTCTCGCTGCTTCCGCTTCTCTGCTTAGTTCAGCATTGCGCTCAAATTCTTCTGTTTGTAGTTCGTATACTTTTTCTAAAACTAATTCTGTATTAGTATTTTCTTCCTGCTGGTTTTTTTCTAAAAGCTTTTCATAGTTATCGATTGGAGAGAAAATTTTATTGATAACTGGATAAGTATCAATCAAAATGAAGATGAGAAATAACCCAGCCAGTCGCCCCGTAAACTCCAAAAACCCAGAAAACTTTCGCTTCTTCTTCCTGAATCTGATGCAATACACGCAGGCGAGCTGCAAAATCCGTACCTGTTTGTTCTTCCTTAACTTCTCGCTCTATTCTTGCTATTTTTTCATTTCTTTCAGCTTTTAAACTGGCAATCTCCGCTTCTTTCTTTTCAATTAAAGGTCTTATAGTTTTTTCCTCGCGATCGTATTGTTGTTGTGCCTTATCAACCGACTGTTCCAATTGTTGGGCAACACTTCCATAACCTTTACTTCTTCCAAAACCACCCTCAAGCAACTCTTGCTGATGACTCTCTTCACTCTGTTCTAATTGCTGCTGAAATTCGGTTAACCCTTGACGGTGCTGTTCCTTCTCGCCCTCTAGTTTTTGAATTTCTTTTTGATACTTAGTATCTATTGGTTGGCTATATGTACCAATCTCCTCTTCAACATTTTTAGCTATTTGAGCCTCAATAGAAGATTCAAATATCTTTAGCGGGACTTAAACAATTTGTAAAGTCAAAATAAGCTATAGTTATTATTGTATAGGCTTTTTACGTTGCCAACATTGGCAATCACCAGAGATGAAAGAAACTACTCCCGAAGCAATGCCTCCGTGTTTCGATAGATGGTGTCAAAAATTTGATAATCTACTGAGAAATAAATCACAAAAAAGAGAATTTAGACACTATTTAGGAGGATTTATGGGAGAAAGTGAGCGGAAAAATATCTATCAAATGGCTTCGGACTCAGTTGGCGTAAGCTATCATAAATTACACCATTTTTTAACCGAGGCAACTTGGTCAGCCCAACAAATAAACGAACGTCGTTTAGAGGTGATGAACAAATGCAACCAAACTAGAATAAGTAGAAGGTTTAGTTTGATTGTTGACGATTCTGGACATAGAAAGAGTGGTAATTTCACCGCAGGGGTAGGTCGCCAATATATTGGAGAAATAGGGAAAACCGACAACGGAAATGTCGTAGTAACAACTCATTTGTATGACAGGGTAAACGCATCTAAATTTTCCAGAAATATGCTATGGTTAGGGGTTATTATAAAATTCCCAGTAATTATAGTAATTATTTTTATAAATTAATGGCGATCGCTTTAACTCCTACTTCCATAGAAAATCAAAAAGAAGTAGAGAATACTGATGATAATATTATCTTTCTAAAAAACAGTTTTCTGAATCATTTTCAAGATTTGAAAGACCCAAGAATAGATAGAACGCTCATACCATTTATTAATAGATATCAATGCCATTTCTATTTTAGCAGTAATAAGTGGAGCAGACGGTTGGACTGCAATCGAAACTTATGGCAATGCAAAAGAACAATGGTTAAGAACATTTCTAGAATTGCCAAATGGAATTCCTTCTCACGATACTATAAGTCGAGTTTTTCAGCGATTAAATCCCGAGGAATTTGCTGCAAGTTTTTCTAGTTGGATTAATTTAGTTGTTCAAAAATTGGGAGCAGAAGTTATTGCAATTGATGGAAAAACTCTGAAACAATCTTATAATAGTAATAGTTCTCAAAAAGCTTTACATATTGTTAGTGCGTGGGCTAATAATAACAAATTAGTTTTAGGACAAAAGAAAGTCGATAGTAAAATAACGAAATTACGGCTATTCCTGCTTTATTAGAAACTATCGAGCTTGCTGGTAATATTATTACTATTGATGCAATGGGGACTCAAAAAAAGATTACTCAGCTAATTATCAAGAAAAAAGCTGATTATATCTTGGCATTAAAAGGGAATCATTCATAAGCTTCATAAACAAGTAAAAGATTGGTTTAAAGAAGCCAAAAATAATAATTTTACGGGAATTGAATCTACGTTATTATTCTCAAGTAGAAGCAGGGCATCATCGAATTGAAAAACGTCAAATTTATTCAGTTCCAATCTCATTATTACCAGCTCTTCATAATCAAAATAAATGGCAAGGATTGAAAACAGTAATTATGGTTATAAGTGAAAGACAATTATGGAATAAAACCACGACGGAGGTTAAATTTTATAGATCTTCACTTATTAGTAATGCTCAAGTTTTGTCTCAGGGGATTCGTAGTCATTGGGGGATTGAAAATACTCTTCATTGGAGTTTAGACGTAACCTTTTCAGAAGATAAAAGTAGAATTAGAAAAGATAATGCTCCTGAAAATTTTGCCCTTTTACGAAAGTTAGCTTTGAATTTATTAAATCAAGAAAAAACGACTAAAGCTAGTAATAAAATGAAACGTTATCGAGCAGCAATGGATAATGAATACTTATTAAAAATTCTCAATGCGCCTGGCTTTAAATCTGATAATATTTAAAATTACTTTTACTATTAATTCAACAATAAAATTGAGTAATTTATTTTCAATTAATTGAGTAATTGTTTATAATAATTACATAAATTATTTTGTATATTATGGTCAATAATTAACTTAATTACAGTTATTATTTAGTATTATTTATTATTTAAATATTAAAAAATACAAGACATTCAATTAATGTTTTGTCAACTAAAATAAGATGCGTTTACCCTGGGTATTCTGTGCTTACACCTTTATTCTTTGGCATAAGTTAACTAAGAAGGTGCCGAAGGCGTTGGGCAAACAAACCTTTAAACACATTTCCTGAAGCATTAGAGGCATTTCGTACCGCTATGTCTTATCGTTTTGTAGAATGGCTCAATCAAAATTGCGACGTATTCACAGCTTATAAAGCCAGTTTAGGCTTTGTTTGGGCATGATTTTTGTTTAAGTCCCGTTAGCTCCAAAGGTTTGGCAACAGTGAAACTGATTAAAGTTGAAATCCCTAATTTAACTATTAGAGAAACTGCTCCACCAACCCTTTCTTTAAAAGAAGGATTGGTTTTTCTTGAAACCAGAAATCATCGAGCAATCGATACTACTAAGAACTAGCCCCCACAAAGCTCCTCCAAGGTAAATAGCCAGACGACTGGTAACAATTGTCGATATAGCATATCCACCAGTACCAGCTCCTACAATTCCAATGATGAATATAGCAAAACCTTGATTGATATACTTGCCATGTTCGGACTCAACTTGTTCGAGTACTTTGGTGTTTGCTCCCAACAAAACCAGAAAAATTTAGTTAAAAAGTTAGGTTTCCGATCGCTGTTATTTCTCATGACTCAATTCCTCTTCTCTAAACTGGCTTCACGCCTGATAAGAATTAGATTAGCGACAATGATGTTCGATCTTTAGTTGCCTCATGCGAACGACAAAGCAAATTTTCTCAAAGCTAGATAAATAAAGGTATTTCATAGAAAAAAAGGAAGTAAATATAGTACTTACTTCCTTTGCCATGTTGCTGATATCTTCCTTAGATTTTTTCTAGCAATCCATATGGATTAACTACTGTAATTGTCCAGAGTTTAGTCCACCTTTCAGCATCTAGATCGGATAATCCCAATCCAACTAAAAAGGCATTTTCTTTTGTTACTCCTAGCTTTTCTCGATGTTGACAATACTTAGGCAGACAATCGTTATATCAGATCGCCTGTTTTACACTCAATCCGAAATAGCTGATTATCTACCAGAAAAAGGATATCCAATTCAAAGCGATCACTATTAGTAAATTTGAGGTGAGGATTTACCAGAAACTCCACATTTTCGCATTCGGCACATTTTTCTTTAACTTGGCTGAGAGTAGCTCTTTCAAACCAACCTCCATTTAGAAACTGAATGATATCGCCACGAAGTTGCACTGTTCCACGAATAAGTTTGTTGCGCTTATCGTAATAGTAGTGAGATAGTAAAGTAGCTCGATATAGCTTGTTACAATATTGAGTGCAGCTTTTGATTTCTTGCTGGCTTTGATTTTGCTATGGAGTTTTTCTAAAATGGAATAACGCTTGCCTAAATAATCAGCAATTGAATCGAGTAATTCGTCTCCTTCGCGATCTTGACGATGTTTGATTACCTCAATACCTTTCTCTTCTAATAAAGTAATCAACGCACGCTCGTTAGATTGAGCTTCTAACAATGAAAAATCCTGTAGCCTTAAG
>CAWCWY010000034.1:0-422363 GCA_963799375.1 uncultured cyanobacterium | reverse complement strand
ACCGGCTTGGTACATCACTTCGACCAGGGATCGCAGTTGCACCGTCGTCGGACTACCGCTCTTTGCTGCGAAAGAACGAGGTCGTTTTGCTCGATGAGCAGGCGCGGCAACTGTCACGACAACGCTCCAACGGAGAGTCTTTTCGGCTCGCTCAAAACCGAATGCGTGCGCGGCGAGCGCTTCGCCACGCACGCCGAGGCGCGCGGCGTACTCTTCGACTACCTCGCCTTCTACAACAACAAGCGGCGCCACTCGGCGCTGACTGGTCACCGCCGAGGACCAAACAGCGACATCACGCGCAGCAAGCCCTCAGTCTTGCTCCTTGACCTGAAACCGACTGTCCGCTAAACCCGGGACAGGTCATACACTCTCCGAATCTACTCGTGGACATTAACGAGGTCATCAACCTAGTTCAGCAAACCTTTGGCAATCGCCTCACGCGCGACGATGTTCGGGTAGCAATCGAAGTCGGGTTTGAACTCCCCGTTTCAAAAGAAAAACTGCGCCTGGAAGCTCACGGTTCTGCGGGTAACTATGAAGTTGACGATGATCAGCTTGACCGGTTTTTCGCCCGGTTTGAAGAGGAAAAGCCTGGCAGATACATTCCGACGCCAGTTAGACGACTTTTGCTCATCGAGGCCGGTTACGCGTGTGGCCGATGTCGGAACCAAGGGCCGATTGAGTTTCATCATATCGTCGAGTTTCATCGAATTGGACACCATGATGCCCTGCATATGATTGCCCTGTGTCCGACTTGCCACACAATGTGCGGAAACGGGACCATAGATCGCAAAGCTCAGGAGGTGTTCAAATCTCGCCTTCAAAACCCAAGCCTTGGAGGCGATGTCGCCGAGATTATCCAGTACACATGGGATGATCTTCGCGATGTCGTTGAGTCAATTCACTCTACTATCGTTGACGAACCTGAAGGAGAGGGTAGTTCTTACGACTTCACCCTCATTGATCTCGATATAAAGGACAAAATCAACAGTATTGGTCCCAAATACATGGCTATCATTCGAGGTCAACATCTTCCCTATTTCAACGACATCAAAAGATTCCTTGGCAACCCAGCGAATCGAGAGATTCAGGACATGTACCAAGAAGTTGTAGAGGAAATAAGAACGAGGCTGGCCGTAGAAGTAGATCAGCTCCCCACGGCCTTTGAGCGCGTACTCATGGAAGTCCGTGATCAAGTTTTGAAAAGGGAGCCTGGTCGGCTCAGAGGACGTACTATAGCGGTTCTGAGCTAGGTTGACGCAGGTGGAAAGACATAGCCACTGTGTTCTATCCAGCCTCTGCTGTCCTCTTCCGTTACCTCTCGCACCGCCCACGCCACCGCATCTTCCAGCGCCTGCTTCGTGTCGGCGTGTGCCCGCCGCACCAGATGCTCACCTTCGACCACATCATCTCGATCGGATTGAACTCGGGGCTGTACCGCGGCAAGGCCAGCACGCGCGCACCTGCCGCTTCGACTAGCGCCACCGCGTCTGGCGTATGCACGCGCGCATTGTCCCAAATCACCACGTCGCCCTTGCGCAGATTCGGCACCAGCACGACCCGCACCCAGCGCTCGAACAAGTCCCCTGTCACGTTCTGGCCCGTCCACGAAGCCACCTGCCCGCGCCCCTGCCGCATCCAGCCGAGCAGGTTGCGGCGTCTTCCGGTGCGAAACGGAGCCGTCTCGTAGCAGCGCTCGCCCTTGAACGCATAGCCATAGCTCAGCCATAGCTTACCCGCTCGCCTTGCCGAATGCCCGACTCGTCGACAAAGACGAGCTTCGAGGCGTCGAGCGTGGTCATCTCGGCAGCGAAGGCCGCCCGCTCGGCCGCTATGTCGGCCCGGTCGCGCTGCGCAGCGTTGCTGCTCTTTTTTTCGCGTGAGCTCCCACCGAGCGAGCGCAGCGCCGACGGTGGACTGTCCGACGGGGCGCTGCGTCTCTTCGGTGAAGCGCCGGGCCATCTCGGCCTGCGTCATCGAGATGTCCTCGCGAAGCAGGCGCTCGAACAGCGCTCGCTCGCTCGGCCCCAGAAGGGGTGCAGGTCCTTTGGCGAGCGGCGTTTTGGGCGCAACGGATCCGGTGGCTTTGCTGAGCGCGCGCAGGCGCTGCACGGTGCGGATACCGGCATCGAAGCGTGCGGCTGTTTTGGAGGCGGACAGGGTGCGGCTCGCCTCTAAGATGCGGCGGCGCAGGTCGAGCAGAGAGGAGCGGGCATGGCGATCAATCTACGTCAATCTGCCTCGGGAACGCTATAGCGCGTGGGTGGCACCTCATCTAGTGACGCGTACATCGGAACAGTCGTGTACGTTATGATTGTACAAATCAATATAATGTACAAAACGTGGATAAATGGGATGTTGCTCGCTCGGCTGTCCGCGCGCTGAACGAGGTGTGGACGGCAGACCTGTTCGGGGTCACGCCTCCTACTGATGCGCGCGGCGAAGTGGGGCGGCTGGACGTGTCGAGCGATCCCTCGCGGCGCGCCTTCGACGTGGTGGCGCGTAAGACATTGACGGCGGACGCTGCCCATCGCATCGCATTGGAAGCGCCAGTAGCGGTCGGCTGGTCGTCACGGCACAGCACGTCGGGGCCGGTGCTGCGGACGTACTTCGCGAGACTGGAAGTCGGGTATCTCGACGCGGCAGGCAACGCGCACATCGAGGCGCCACCCCTGCTGATCCACGTATCGGGGCGAAAGGCCAAGCCCGCGCCCAAGTCGGTCCGCGCCTTTTCGGGCGAGGGGCTGCGCGTCGTACTGCTAATGTTGAGCGACCCTGCTCTGACATCCGCCCCCTACCGCCGGCTGGCCGGACTCGCCGGGGTGTCCAATGGCACGGTGCAGTACACCATGCGCAACTTGCAGCATACCGGTCACGTGGTTGCCCTGGGCGGCGGTGGGCGCGGCGAGCGGCGCATCGAGCGGACGGGCGATCTACTGGACCGCTGGGCGACGGGGTATGCCGACGTGCTGCGTCCCAAACTGTCGCTCGGCTGGTTCCGATCTCTGGGCGCGCCGGATGCGGTGCTCGGGTGGAGAGACGTGCGGCTCGAACCAGGAGAGGTGTGGGGAGGCGAACCGGTGGCGGCGCTGCTGACGGATCTCCGCCCCGCCCGGCTGACGCTGTACACGCGCGCGCCGAAGCCAGACGTGATGCAGCGGCTCCGCGTTGTACCGTGCGCGTTCGAAGCTGGTGTTCTGGAAATTCTCCGCCCCCCGTGGGCCGACGAGGCCGAGCGCACGCTGGACACCCCGTTCTGGACGCGAGCGAGTAGGGTACTCGCGCTGGGAGACCTGCGAGCGAGCGACGATCCGCACAACGCCAAAGCAGCTGCACGAATCGGCGACCTGATTGCACATGGAGATGCGTCATGATCGAGACGTTCCGCGTCGACCCGGCCCAGGTGGGCGAGCTAGGACCGGCCCTCGGATTGATCCGGAGACGTCATGGACCGGGCCGAGATTGCCTGCTCGTCGGCGCGGCTGCACGCGATCTGCTGTTGCACCACGTGTACGGCGTTGGGCTGGTGCGCGCGACCCGGGACGTAGAACGTCGCCGTGGCCGTTCGCGACTGGGCTGCCTACGAGGCGTTGATGGAGCGGTTCGAGCGCGACTATGGGTTCGAACGATCAGCACAGGTGCGGCACCGTCTGACGCGGCGCGGCTGGTCGACGTGTTACCGTTCGGGGAGATTGCGAGCGAGACGAGCCGCCTGCTGTGGCCCGGAGAGGCGCGCGAGATGTCCACGCTGGGCTATGCGGAAGCGCGCGCCGCTGCGGTCGGCATCAGCCGAAGTTGCGCAGCTTGTAGGTCAGGTTGAGCATCACGTAGCGACCCAGCGCGACCGATTGCGCATCTTCGATGTACGACTCGGCTACGGTCCGCTCGACGCTGCGCTGCTGGTCGAACAGGTCCGACACGCTCAGGCTGACTTCGGCCAGGTCGTTGCGCAGAAACTTGTATCCCACTCGGGCACCCACGAGTACCTGGGCCGGGTCGACGGACGCGTCGAGGCCTGCATAGTAGAGCGCCTGCACGTCGGTACCAACGACCAAGCCCTGCCACGGTAGCCATGTCGCTTTGACTCCGGCCAGGTGGCGGACGTAGGTGTCGTCCAGCGACGAGGCGGCCGAGTTAGTGGCGGCGGTGTAGCGCGCGCCGTACTCGAGCGACACGTCGACGCGCGGGCTGACGGCGCTGCCCACGAACAGGCGGCCGTCGATGCTCGTCTGATCCGACACGCTGCTCGCTCCGTTGACCAGGCCCGGCGACCGGGCGAAACTGGTCCCAATCGAGACGTTGGCGTTGCTGCCCAGCAGCGGGACGGGCCGTCCGTACGAGACTACGGCCCGGGCGTCCCACGCGCCGCTGGCGTTGACGGGCAGTATGAGCTGTGCGCCCGACGGCAGTACGACGCCCGATGCCAGCGTCGTGCTCGTCAGCGCCGTCGTCGTGGAGGTGCCGATGGCATCCTGGCCGTACGATCCGCTCACGAACGCGCTCACGACCGATCCGCCGTCCGCATCGGTGCGGTTGTAGCGGGCGCGCAGCGTGTGCGTCGTCGCGGGGACGAGGTCGGGGTTGCCCGACGTGAGCAGCAGCGGGTTGGAGTTGTCGACGACGCCTTGGAGCTGCGTCGCCGAGGGCGTCTGCGTCCGGGCGCGGTAGTCCAGGTCGAGGCGCTGCCCGCCGGCCAATGGAAGCCGCACGCGGGCCGAGGGCAGGATCGACCAGAACGTCCGGTCGACTTCGAACGGCGAGGCCGACACCTGATCGCCGGCCAGGCGCTCGTGCTGCACGTCGAGGCCGACCTGAGCCGACAGCGCCTCTCGGCCCTGGCCGCCGTAGCGGTACGAGACGCCGCCTCGCTGCACGTTCGACTGCTGCGTGAACAGGCTCGTATACGCGGCGTCGGCGACGGTGAGCGCGCCCGCAGCGTCGGCCTCGAACGCGCGCTGGTCCGACGAACTCCACGAGAGCTGGGGACGGTAGCTCAGCTGCATCTGCCCCTGCGCGCCCACCGGCTCGGTGTAGCGAACCATGGCCCCGAGCGAGCGGGTCAGCGCGTCGACGTCGAACAGCTGATCGGCCGCGTCTGGGGTGATGGCGTCCGAAAACGAGTCGAGCACGTACGTCTGCCGCGTCTCACCCGACTGGTCGTCCACGCTGCCGTCGATGCCGACCGTGAGCGTCCGGCCCGCCGTCTCGAAGCGGTGCCGCAGCAGCACCTGGGTCTGGGCCGACAGAGCGCGGGCGTCGACCGCGTCGCTCGTCAGGCTCTGCCCGAGCAGGTCGCCGCCGGGCAGCGCCGTCAGACCGGCGAGCGTGCCCGCTGTCACGTTGCGCTGAACGGTCAGGCGCGGCTCGACGACGAGCTGGGTGCGGCCCGTCACGTCGAGTTGGGCGCGCATCGACAGCTGGTGGTTGGTGTTGGTCCCGTTCGAGGCGTCGGTTTCGGCGTAGCGCTGCCCGGCGATGCCGTCCGACGTGTAGGCGCGCGTCAGCGACGCGTCGAGGTCGTTGTCGGTCTCGTTGAAGACGTAGCTGCCCGTCAGGCTGAGCGCTCCGCCCATCAGCCGGTCCGAGTAGTTGACGCCGACGGCATTGGTCGTGTTGACGCCTTCCTGGTCGGCCACGAGCAGCGCGCTCACGTCCGCCGACCCGCCGCCGCGCCGCGATCCGCCGCCGCCTTCGCCGCCTGTGGGCGGGCCTCCACCTGCGCGGCCTCCCCGGCCACCGCGTCCCGATGTCGAACTGACGACGCCGAGCAGATCCTCGGTGGCGAAGTTCTGCCGGTCCACGTTGTTCGACAGCGCGACGACCGTGATTCGGCGGTCGCCGTCCAGAGCGCTCAGGTTGCCGCCCGCGAGGTACTCGCCTCCGGCTCCGCCGCCCGCATAGGCGCGCCCGAACTGGCCGTTCTGCATGCCCGAGCGCGTGACGATGTTGACTGTCTTCTCGGCGTCCCCGTCGTCGAATCCCGAGAAGCGCGACGCCTCGCTGGCCCGGTCGAAAATCTGCACCTCCTGAACGATATCGGCCGGAAGCGTACTGAGCGCGCCCTGCACGTCCGATCCGAAGAACTCGCGGCCGTCGACGAGCACGCGCTGGACCGTCTCGCCCTGGGCCGTGACCGTCCCGTTTTCGATCGTCACGCCGGGCAGCTTGGCCAGCAGGTCCTGGGCGCTGGCGTCCGGGTTGACGGGGAAGGCGTCGGCGTTGAACGCCGTCGTATCGCCCCGCACCTCGACGCGCCGCCGCGTGGCGGCGACCTCGATCTCACCCACAATGGAGGCGTCGAGCGTCAGCCTGAGCGGCCCCAGCGCGAGCGGCCCGGCGACCGTCACGTCGCGCTCGAGTGCGAGGTAACCGACGAACGAGACGCGCATCCGGTAGATGCCCGGCGCAAGCGCCACCCGAAACGTCCCGTCGGACAGCGCCGCCGCTCCGGTCTGCGCGCTGTCGGGCGCCGCGCGGACGAAGACGACGGTTGCTCCCGGTAGCGGCTGGCCGTCGGCGGCGTCGAAGACGGCTCCGGTCACGTCGAACGTCGACTGGGCAGCCGCGACGGGCGCGAGCAGGAGCGCGAGGCCTAGCAAGGTAGCGCTGAGGGGGAGGCGCAGAGTCGGACGCATGGTCGTAGAGATTCGAGAGGAAGCCAGCCGTAAGGGTTCAGGCCAGCGGCTGGGGAAGGGGAGGGGTGGTCAGTTACCGGTTCGCGGGCCACCACCGCGCGGGCGCTCGCCTCGGCCCCGCTGGGGCTGGGCGGCTCGCCAGGTGCGGTAACGCTCGACCTGGTCAGGCGTGAGGACGGCTTCGATGAGCCGGTCTGTCTCGGCCTGCCGGGACTGCTGCTCGGCGCGTGGATCGTCACCCCGCGCGCTTCGCTGCCCCTGCTGACCTCGCTGCGGCTGGGCTGGCCGGTCGGCTTCGGCGGCTGTCAAGAGGTCGCGAATGCGGGCCGACTGCTCGTCGGTCAGGTCTACGGCCTGGTCGATGGCGGCGAGTTGGCGCACCACGCGGTCGCTGGCGGGCGCGGCGTCGCGCGACGAGGAGCAGCCGACGATCAGCAGAAACAGAGTGATGGCGAGCGTTCCGACGAGGCGGATGCGAGAGGCAAAGGGCGTGTTCATGAGTAGGGGGTTGGAAGGTGGATTAGAGCGAAGAGCGCCGAGGTGTGACTTCCCAGAGCCGCATCAGCAGCAGAAGCACGAGGGCGACGAGTACAATGGGAGCGAGCGACCACACGAACCGGTCGGGCTGCGAATGCGCGGTTGCTATAGCGACCGATTCGGCAGCGAATACAGCAGGCGTCGAGGCGGCAAACGTCAGGCTCCGGCCCATGATGTCGGACAGGAGGGCGCGCGTCGTCCCGCCCGCTCGGTGGACGCGAGTGAGCGTCTGGTGACCGCGGACGCCGTCGAACGAGTCGACTGTGAGGGTGAGCGAGTCGGCTCCCGGCGGCAGTTCGACGGCAAACCGCGCGTCGGACTGATGGCTGCCCAGCCGGACGCCCACCTCGCCGATGGTCAGCGGCTGGCCGCCAGCCCAGAGCCGGAGCGTCCGGCGCAGGTGAGCGGCGACGAGAGCCGGGTAGCCTGGGGCCGACGCGTCGACCGGCTGGCCTGCCGCCGCTTCGAGGGCGGCGTGAAGACCGGCCTGCGTCGCCGCGAGGTGGACCGTCACGAGCGAGCCGGAGATCCGGACGTCGACGGACGCCGAGCGTGGGTCGTGCGCCTCGGCCTGGCTGGCACAGAGCGCGAGCGCGAAGAAGAGGAGGCGTGTTATTAGCATCATTAGAACCGGAAGGCTTGCTGAGCCGAAGCGCCGACGACGCACGACGGCACGTTGGGCGCGTCGGTCGCCGAGACGTGGTAGTGGTAGACGCCGTCCGCGTAGTCGGCTGTCGCCGAGACGTGGCCGCCGCAGTCGTCGAGGTTACCCGGCAGTCCGCCTGCGTCTTGCGAGGCGTAGATCGGGTAGCCGTCTTTGGCAAATCCGATCAGCGCTCTCGTGCTCTGCGCAACGGTCGTGCAGCGCACGTCAGAGATGCCGTTGGCGTCAAGCACGCTGTTGGCCTCCTCGGGTCCCAGGTGCCAGTGGAGGTAGCCGCGCGGGTCGATGTGGCCGCCGCATCCGCCGATAGCGGGGATGTTGCCGGCCCTCGGATCGCCCGCTCCCCGGCCCACGACCGACGGCGGATCGCCTGCGATGGGCACGCCATCGAGCGAGAAGCCGATGAACGCGACCTCATCGATAGTGTCGGGCGTGCCCAACAGCGACGGAACGGCCGGGATCAGGTAGGTCAGCGTCAGGTCGTCGTCGGGCGTGGCCTGCAGGCAGGCGGGAGAGACGCCGCCGCCTGCGCCCGGGTCGGCGACGCTCACGTTTCCGTCCGCATCCACGATGTCGTAGCCGTCGGCCTCCATCGCATTCCACAGATCGGCTTTGAGCGCCTGGAAGCCGGGGTTCGTCGCGCCGTCGTAGAAGCCGACGCCGCCGACCTCGCTGATCGTTTCGGGGCAGTAGGGGCCGTCCTCGACCGGGTTGGCACCGAACGAGACCTGGTAGCACTGCGCCTGCGTGCCGTCGGTCAGGATACAGTCGACGAGCGTGGCCGCGCTGGCGATGTTGGAAGCCGTCAGGAGGGCGGGGTCGAAGACCGAATCGCCGTCGGCGTCGTGGCGACATCGCCCGAATCGCACGCCGGGAGTACGAGCACGAGGGCGAAGAGCAGGCGGGGTAGGGTGTGCATCGGGGCGCGGGTAGGGTGGGACAGCCTCAGTCTAGGACCGAGATATCCAGGACCTGTGCAGCCGCTTCGTCCTATTTCACATCCGATGTGTACTCGCCCGCCCCGCCCCAAACCGGCAGCGTGACGACGACCGTCGTCCCCTCGCCGACCACGCTCGACGCCGAGATCTCGCCGCCCATCGCCTCGACGAGCGCCCGCGCGATGCTCAGGCCCAGTCCGGCGCTTCCTCCCGTCCGCGCGCCGTCGGCCCGCACGGACCGCTCGAACACGTGAGGCAGCACGTCGGGTGCGATGCCCTCGCCGGTGTCCGCGACCGCGATAGCGACACCTCCCGGTCGCGGGCTGCGCCGAAAGCGTGACCTGCCCGCCCAGCGGCGTGTGCCGGAGCGCGTTGGAGACCACATTGTCGAGCACCTGGGCCAGCCGGTCGGAGTCGGCCCGGACATCGGGCGCGTCGCCCGGTTCGACGGAGAGCCGGACACTGGCCGCACCCGCGCGCGCCTCGAACGCGGCCGCCGACTGGCGCAGCGCATCGTGAGCGCCAAGCCGGGTCGGGCGCATCGGCAGCTCGCCCGCGTCGGCGAGGGCGAGGGTGTGGAACGACTCGATCAGCCGGGCCAGCCGCTCGGCCTGGACGCGTGCCGTGCGGATGCGCTCGGGTGTGGGCGCGAGCGCGCCGCTCTCGATCAGCTCGAGCGTGCCCAGCACGGCCGTCACCGGCGTGCGGAGGTCGTGCGACACGTCGGCGGTCATCTGCTGCCGCAAGACCGTCGACTCGGCGAGGCGGGCGCTCATCGTGTTGAACGCCAGCGCCAGCGCGCCCACCTCGTCACTGCTCGTCACGTCGACCGTCTGCCCTAACTCGCCGTCCGCGATGGCGCGCGCCGCTTCGGTGAGCCGCTGCAACGGATCGACGGTCCGCCCGGCCAGCCACACGCCGACGCCCAGCGCGACCGTCAGCGCCAGTGCCAGCGCGACCGCCAGAGCGGCCGTCGACGAGGCGATGAATCGGGCCTCGGGACTGGTCGCGGGCATTCCGTCCAGCGCGTCCGAGGCTCCTTCGGGAACGAACGCCGTCGCCACCTGCCGCTCGCCGACGACGACCGCGCGGCCCGCTTCCAACCGGCTTGCCGAGAGTTCGTCCCCGACGGCGTATCCGTCGAACGCGCGTACGACGCGGCCCTGGGCGTCGGCCAGCCCAAACGAGATCCGCCGCGCCAGCCGGACCGGAGACGTGGGTCGCCTGCGTGCATCGGGAGGGCCGCCCGGTCGTGGCGGTCGGTCAGCGTCGGCCTGAACGCTTTCCATGCTTTCAGCCGTCACGACGCCCGACACGGCCGCAACGTCCTCGACCTCGCGCACAAAGGCCGACAGCGCCTCCTCGATCACGAACCGCTCGAACGCGCGGTCGGTCGAGACGCGGACGGCGACGGCGACGAGGACGGCCTGGAGCACGCACACGCCGATCAGCACCAGCGTCCACCTCCGCCTCAGCGAGCCCGTCACGACGCGCCTCCGACGTGCGGAGCGAACCGGTAGCCGGTCCCAAACACGGTCACGATGTGGGCCGGGTCTTTGGCATCGGCCTCGACCTTGACGCGCAGGTTGCGCACGTGCGAGTCGACCGTCCGCTCGGACCCTTCGTACTCGCGGCCCAGCACTTCGAGCAGGTCGAAGCGCGAGAGCACGCGGCCCGACGCGGCCATGAGCGCGTGCAGCAGGGCGAACTCGGCGGGCGTCACCTCGATCTGCCGGCCTCGCACGTCGACGCGGTGCACGCCGGGGTCGAGCACGACGTCGCCACCTCGGAGTACGCCTTTGGGTTCGCTCCGGCGCAAAACCGCCTCGACGCGCGCGGCGACCTCGTGAAAGCTGAACGGCTTGGTGACGTAGGGTTAAACAACGTACTAAAAGGCTACAGGCAAGACAGCACCAGCTTAGAAAGAGAAATTTTGGAGCGTCAAAAAGCAGAACAGGCTGCGGAGGCTGCTAACCGTTCTAAAAGTATGTTTTTAGCTAATATGAGTCACGAACTGCGTACTCCCCTCAATGCCATTCTGGGATTTAGTCAACTGATGTCTAGAAATATAGCCTTTGATTCTTCTCAGCAAGAAAACTTGGGCATTATCAATCGTAGCGGGAAGCATTTATTAGAATTGATTAATGACATTTTGGATATGTCCAAAATTGAAGCGGGAAAAATTACTCATGAAAATGGTTTTAACTTGGATTATCTACTGGACGATTTAGAAGCAATGTTTAGTCTGAGAGCGAAATCCAAGGGTTTGAGCCTTGAATTTGAACGGGGGGATAAAGTTCCTCAACATATCAAAGCCGACGAGAAAAAATTACGCCAAGTTTTAATTAACCTTCTAGGCAATGCCATAAAATTCACTAAAGTAGGCGGGATAACTTTGAGGGTAAAGGTAAATACAGCAGAGCTAATTCCTCCTACCCTACGCTTTGAAATAGAAGACACGGGAGAAGGAATTGCACCAGAAGAAATGGCTGGTTTGTTTGATGCTTTTTCCCAAACTCAAACAGGATACAGTTCTCAAGAAGGGACTGGATTGGGGCTAGCTATTAGTTATCATTTTATCAAGCTAATGGGTGGAGAACTTAGGGTTAGCAGTCTTTTGAAAGGCAAAACAAATTTTACGTTTGCCATTCCCCTAAATTCCATTGAAGATAGTGAATCCACAATTGTTACTCCCTACCGAAGAGTAATTGGACTAGCATCGGATCGACCTCAGTATCGGATTTTAGTTGTTGAAGATGTAGAAAGCAATCGTCAATTATTAACTCAGCTTCTTCAACCTATTGGATTTGCAGTGCGATCGGCAGAAAATGGAGTAAAGGCGATCACCCTGTGGCAAGAGTGGCAACCTCACCTGATTTGGATGGATATGCGGATGCCAATTATGAACGGAGATGAAGCGACACGAATTATCAAAGCCAGTCCTAATGGTCAGAACACGGTTATTGTGGCATTAACTGCTAGCGTTTTTGCAGAACAAAAGGGGACTTTGCTGACAGCAGGTTGCGATGGCTTTGTACGTAAACCTTTTCAAGAAGCGATATATTTGACACAATGGCTCAATATTTAGATGTTGAATACATCTATGAAGAATGGCATACTATTGCCCCATCAATCTTAGATACAGCTTCATCAGCAGAGGTATTAACCCCTCAAACTATAGCATTTATGCCTGATGAATGGATTAAGAAGCTACATCAAGCAGCAACCAGGCTGAATAATAAAGAAATAAAACAGCTCATCCAGCAAATTCCTGAAGATAAGGCTTATCTGCAAACATCTTTAGAAGATTTAGTTAATAAAATTCGCTTTGATACAATTGTTCAACTTTCCCAACCAAACGTAGAAAATGAATGATGCAGCAAAATATCTAGAACCTAAAAATATTCTAATTGTCGATGACAAACTAGAAAACCTCCAAGTTTTAGAATCTACCCTGACTCAACAAGGGTATGAAGTGCGTAAAGCAATTAATGGTTCGATGGCACTAATGGGAGCGATTGCCGAACCGCCAGATTTAGTGCTGCTAGATATTAGAATGCCCGATATGGATGGCTATGAAGTATGCCAGCAGTTAAAAGCCAACCCCCAAACAGAATCTATTCCCGTTGTTTTTCTAGTGCCTTAGATGATGTGGTTGATAAAGTTAAAGCCTTTGCGGTTGGGGGAGTGGACTTTATTACCAAACCCTTTGAGACGGAAGAAATTTTAGTCCGCGTCCAAAATCAACTGCAAATTCGCCATTTGCAACAGCAGCTTCAGACTCAAAATCACCAGTTAAAATCATTGAATCAAGAGTTAATGCGTTCTAATCAGAGCTAGAACAGTTTGCCTACATCGCATCCCACGATGTGCGAGAACCTTTACGGATGGTAACGAGTTTTTCTCAGCTATTGTTTCAGAAATATTCAGATAAATTGGATGCTGATGGCGAAGAAATTATTAATTTCGTCATTGATGGTGCAGGGCGTATGGAAAGCCTAATTCAAGACTTACTGGCTTATTCTCGTTTAGGCAGCCAGGCAAAAATTTTTAGATCGGTCAACTGTGAAAAGGTATTAAGACAGACTTTATCTAACCTACAGCTTGAGATCCAAGAAACCAACGCTCAAATCATCGCCAATCCTCTACCTACAGTTGTGGGAGACGAAACGCAACTAGTTCAATTATTTCAAAATCTAATCGCCAATGGAATCAAATATCAACAAGAACTCCCTGTCATTGAGATTGATGCACTAGCTCAAACAGAACAGTGGCTATTTTCAATTAAAGATAATGGCATTGGTATCGATCCTCAATACAAAGAGCGCATTTTTCAAATTTTTCAGCGTCTTCATGGTAGACAAGAATATCCAGGTACGGGCATTGGTTTAGCTATTTGCTACAAAATTGTGGAACGACATGGTGGCAAAATTTGGGTGGAATCATCATTAGGAAAGGGTGCAACTTTTTATTTCACCCTACCCAAGAAAAAATAAAGACAAACTGGCAAATTTGGCGTTAGCAATCTAACATATGACGCACAAAACACTACGTGCGGGCAAGTCTTTTGTGTTTGTAGCTATAAGTCATAAGCTACAGGCTTTTTAGAGAAACCAAAATACAACAGCTTTCGAAAACAATACTTCGATTTACCAACGCCGCAAATTCCTAAAAATATAATTTAACTGACGTTACGCAATATAACGAAAAATAAGTAGTTCTAATGAGCAATAGAGAAAAGATGGATTAACCCTTTACCCCTTCCCCCGCAGGTTCACGCCTTTTGCATTCGGGTGCTTGCCTGCGGGCGCCTTCCGAAGGGGCTGTAGTCGGAGCGTGCATCCGACTTTTAAACGCCCCGTCGCCCTTAACCTTATGCAAAGCGGTATCCTTTAGGATTAACCAACCTTATGCGTAGCGGTATCCTTTAGGACAACAGATTAAAAGCGTGCGTAACATCAGTAATTTAATATGTCCAAATTGCAATGTTTTAAGCTTTAATAACTAATATTGCTTAATATGAATAAGTATCAAGTACTGGACTGAAATAATGGAATTCTCAGAAATTCTTGCCAAGATAGCTCTGCGTATTCGTCAGTCTTTGCATTTAGAACAAATTCTCCAGACAACTGTTGCCGAAGTTCGCCAATGGTTAAATTCAGATCGGATTTTTATTTACCGTTTTCGAGAAGATTGGAGTGGAGTTGTGATGGTGGAATCGGTTAAAGATTCCCAGTGGTCAATTATCGGCAAAGTGATTGCCGATCCTTGTTTCCAACAAGGTTGGATCGAACCTTACCGCAACGGCAGAGTTACAAGTGTCTCAGATATTTATCAGGATGATTTGACTCCTTGTCACGTAAATTTTTTAGAGCAATATCAAGTTAGGGCAAACTTAATTATTCCTATTTTATTGAACAAAGATAATGTAGATAACTTAGATAACTCAGCCTCTAATACTGAACTTTGGGGATTGCTGATTGCCCATGAATGCTCTAAGACTAGAGAGTGGCAAACTATAGAAATTAATTTTTTGCAAACATTGGCTACTCAAGTTGCGATCGCTATTCAACAGGCAGTTTTGTTTGAACAGCTTCAACAGACAAATCAAGCTTTAGTAGAATCAAAAGCCGATTTAGAAATAAAAGTAAGCGATCGCACTAAAGAATTAGAAGTAGTAAATCAGCAATTGCTCAAGCTAAATCGAGAATTAACTAGCTCTAACCAGGAATTGGAACAATTTGCCTACATTGTCTCCCACGATCTTCGCGAACCACTACGGATGGTAACTAGCTTTACTCAGCTATTGGGACAAAGATATTCCGATCATTTAGATGCTGAAGCAGATCGAATTATTGGTTTTGCTATGGATGGGGCAATTCGCATGAAAGAATTGATCGATGATTTATTAGAATACTCAAGAGTGGGTAACAATGGAAAAATTCTTGAATTAGTCAATACGGAAGAAACATTAGATATAGCCTTGTCCAACCTGTATCTTACTTTGCGAGAAACTAATGTTGAGATTGTTCGAGAAGCTTTGCCAGAAGTTGTGGGAGACAAAACGATGTTGATTCAACTATGGCAAAATCTTATTGCCAATGCAATTAAATATCGAGCAAAAGAATCTCCCAAAATTGAAATTGGAGCAACCCTAGAATTAGGACAATATTTATTTTGGATACAGGACAATGGTATTGGCATCAATCCCAAACATAGCGATCGCATTTTTCAAATTTTTCAACGTCTCCACACTAGACAGGAATATCCAGGTACAGGTACGGGATTAGCCATTTGTCACAAAATTATCGAACGTCATGGCAGTAAAATTTGGGTGGAATCAGAATTGGGACAAGGAGCAACATTCTATTTCACCTTGCCAATTAAGTAACTTTGATAGCAATATTATCAATTGCGCTCCGACCTAACTATATTGCGATCGCAATTGATATTTTAAACTGTGTAGACGTTCGACAATAATGAAGATCGTAAGAGAACGCGATCGCTTTTTATTTCCGTTTATCGCAATCACCCATAAAACCTACAGGTCGGATCGCAAATGATATTATTCTTATTTGTGATCCGATCTAGCTATATTGCGATTGCAATGTAAAAATATGGAACAACAGAGAAATGTCTAATATAGATTAAGCATTAGAATCAAGAAAACCGAAAAGAGCGAGCGTATATTTCTGGAAAACAGCGATTTAATTTCAATTGACTGTAATTTCTTTAGACAGCGACAGGTTCGGTTACAAATGTAAATAATTATCATTTGTAACCGAACTTGATCTGTATTACGGTGGATAAAGAAAATTCAATTAAGATGATTCAATAATTAAAACTGCTAGTATTATTTTTTCTGTCAATGAGCAATAATACACAGTCAATAAGAAAAAAATAGATTTTTTTTCTCTATTGCTCATTAGAACTACTTATTTTTCCTTATATTGCGTAACGTCAGAGATTAAATTGGAAACCGCTTCATCATTGCACCAGCATCTCTGGCGTTGTTAGATAGGGTAGAAGAAATATTAGGAATTTGGGGAATTTGAGATAAAACATCAACAGTACGACGTAATGTCCTAACTATGTCTCCTTCTGCTAAACTAACACTTTCGCAAAGATCGTTCCAATCCATGCCCAATGCCCACTGTTCGCACAAACCGACTAGCTGGTATTCCCGCCACACTGGCAACCCCACATCATGACGGCGTTGAACCTGAAACAAGCGAGTTCTAATTTCCTTAATTGAAAAAGAGTCATCGCTCTTTTCGGCGTTTGAGTCGTATTTTTTAACCCCTAAAACCTCTAGTACTTCTTTTGGCGGGGGAAAGTCACACCAAACATCAGCACGGGGAGTTTCGGTAATTAAGGCACAGACTGTCGCTGCTAAATGATGGGGTTCGAGATATTCTAGCTCTCCTGAGACAAAGATTAAAGCTAGCCATAGTTCGTTATCCCCTCGGATAGTGGCTGCTGCCTGTCCCAAAAACGTCGGGTCATATCCTTCTAAAGCTTCAAATTCTTGTAGGACATTAATAAGATTCAGGAATTCTGACCAGTAATAAGACTGGTTGGACTTTTGTTTTTGGTACTTAATTTGAGTCTTGTGTAGTTTTTCTCGTAGTTGCAGACGCTTATTATGTTTCTTTAACAAGCGGTTGGGGTTATCTACCTTCTGTACGGGATGTTCATCAATTTTCTTATGGATAGCATCCAATCTTTGCTGCTGTTCGGTCACTTCCTCTGGGGGAATGGCAGGAATCAAATAGTTGCTAATCTGTTTAATGGCAATGGCTGTTGCTTCATCTCCTTGTTGCCATTTACCTAGCTTGAGATTATCTAAAGACGGAATGGCAATGTCGGCTATTTCTTGTTTGCTAAAAGTTCCTTCATTGATTTCTGTAATATCAGCATTAGCTGCAATATACCAATAGTTATCCGCGCCTAAACAAAGTAAATTCGGGGCTTTTCCCGAACCTGGAATCTTTTCGATTAATACCGCTGCCAAAGGCGCATTAACTCTAATATGTTTCCCCTTTAAACCAACAATTCTACCTGGTTCTATTTGAGGAACTAAGGGCTTAATATTGTTCTTGCGGGTAGCTTCTGCCTGCTGTTGCAAAATATCTAGCAATCTTTGTTCTTCTGTCACTCTTTCCCGTAACTTTTGGTAACTAGCCAGTTGTCCAGGAGAAATTGCAGCCAGTGCTACGTCTAGTTTGGCTAATTCTGTGGTAATTTCTGCGATCGCCGTTTGTTCGGGAGCAAGTCTTTTCTGGGATAGGTATTCGGCAAAGCTTCGTTCGAGTAATTCTTTAACTTCTGGCAGGCTATATTTTTGCAGTAAGTTCAATACCATGCCATAGGAAGGAGTAAACCAACTCCGTAAAGGTTCAGCGGTAGAAGTGGCTAAGAATGCAGCTTCTTTCGCCCCTTCAAAGGGAGTTTGGATGGTTACTACATGACCAACCTTGTCTTTACCTCTTCTACCAGCCCTACCTGATATCTGCAAAAACTCTGATGGACTCAACATACTGTGTCCCCCATCGGTGCGTTTCGATAAAGCAGACATCACCGTGGTGCGGGCGGGCATATTTATTCCCGCTGCAAGGGTAGCCGTAGCAAAAACTACTTTGACTAGCCCCATTTCAAAGAGTCTTTCAACTAACTCTTTCCAGGCTGGTAATAGTCCTGCATGATGGGAAGCAATACCCCGCATCAGGGGTTCAATCTGTTCTATTTTAGCTATTTGAGAGCTTTCACAAAGAAATTGCCACAAAAGATATTTTTGATTGGGATCTTGATTGAGATAGTTAGCTAAGTTCTCTTCCCCATTCTCATTAGCTGCTAAATAATCTCGCAATAAGTCGGTTAATGTTGGATTAGCATTGGTGAAATGCTCCAATAGTGATGTTTGAAGATCTGTATTGTTATTTAAAAAGAAATTTAGCAGAATATTTTCAATTTGCTGCCCTTCTTCTTGAGTGACCAAACGCAAAGCATCAATAGTATCAACTGCTTTATCGCAACCGCGACGGCTAAAGATAATATAAATAGCAGGTAGCATATCTTTTGCCTGTAGCTGCTGCACTATTTGATAGATTTTGGGACAGTCTTTTATCTTGAGTCGTTTGGCTTTTTGACCTTTGCGGGGTGCAGATGCTTTTAGCTTGGGACTAATGCCTGTTTCTTCCTGATTTAACAGCCGATGAATTCCACGGCGATCGCAAAAATAGTATCGTAGAGGTACGGGACGAAAATCAGAATTGATTAACTCACATTCATAAGAATGCTCCCTATTGGAATTGGAATTACGGACTTTAGTGATCCAGTCGGTTAGTTCTTGAGGATTACCAATCGTAGCGGAAAGAGCGACCAACTGTATTTGTGGCGGACAATAAATAATCGATTCTTCCCAGACTGTACCGCGATAGCGATTACTAATATAGTGACACTCATCCAGTACTACGGCTTCCACATCTTCTAAAGAAGTACCCAATTGACCGATGGGAGTCTCGTAAAGCATATTGCGAAATATTTCTGTAGTCATGATAACTACGTCTGCATTAGGGTTGATAATTGTGTCTCCCGTCAACAGCCCAATTCTTTTGGTATTTCCCTCGCCAAATTGTTCCTGAAAGTCTCTAAACTTTTGATTTGATAAAGCTTTTAAAGGGGTGGTGTAAAAAACTCTTTTGCCATGAGCTAAAGCTCGATAAATAGCATATTCACCAATTAAAGTTTTTCCCGAACCAGTAGGGGCGCAGATTACAACAGATTTTCCTGCTGCCAAGGCTGCGATCGCCTTTTGCTGAAAATCGTCTAGTTCAAATGGAAATAGTTCTTCTATGTTTAACTCAGAAATGGAAGCGATTGAATTCACAAGCTGTTCTATAAATCGGACTCTAGGTCACAACGATCGACCTTAACTATTCATATTGTGACATCTTTATTTAACTTATGACTTCTTTTTGCGATCGACTAAAATAGTTGATTAAACTTGAGAGTCAGCAACATCCCTAATCAACAAGACTTTGGCTTTGATATAGTCAGCTAATGACTGGCGATCTTCTGAGGTTAAAGTGGAAACACGCTCTACCTGTCGCATAATCTGATAGGTCAAATCTGCATCGTTTAGCTGAAGTAGGGTGTTTTTATTGATTACTTCCACTGAAGACCAAACGGTTCGTATTATGTTCGATTCAATGTTGATATTTTTCATAGTGAAAATTGTATCTTTTAGAAAAATTTAAAGAAGTAAAATTTAATACAATCAGCGGGTAAATATAAGACAGAGTTTATTAGTTTTCTTGAGTAATCAGTTGCCACAGCTCGTCATCTTCTTTATTGCCCAACCTGACATACTGGTTTAAATTCAATCGCTCTATTGCGTCTTGATTTACCAATAAATAAACAGATTCGGTACTTTGCCACAGTTGTTTTAACTCGTTATCTGCAACGGGAACAATCAGACGTTCGCTATAAAATTCCAAGGAAGGTCGTCTATAAGGATAAGCAGTATATATATTTTGTTGAGGAAGAGTCTGTTGTCTAATAGTTGCAGCAATATCTCGAACGGGAAAGGCTTCGTTTAATTCCCACAGCCAATAATTAGAATTAAATAGCAATAGCAATGCTAAATAAAAACTAACTATAGTTGCAGGGATAAAGTAACGAGAAGAAAACCAAAGCAAAATCATCGCAACAGTAAAGCCAATCGCTAGCAGTCCAATAATTATCGCTAAACCTCTTTCTGTTTGACCGCTACCGAAATAAATGCTGCCAATCCAGCAAGCTAGAGTAACTACGGTTAAAGCAATTTGCCAACTACGAAGATATATTCCTTTTTCCCAAGCGATCGCTAAACTAGCCCCAATTAACAAAGATAGCCCAGGGTAGATCGGCATAATATACCAAGGTAATTTAGTCACCATTAAAGATGTTGTCAACAGATAAACACCGCACCAAACAAGAGTAAGTTTCGCCCAACTAAGATGACAATGCTTAATTGCTAACCCAATCCCCCGTGGTAAAAATATCAGCCAGGGTAAACCATACTTAGCAATTTCTAATAGGTAATACCAAGGAGGACTAGAAACATTGCTAACTGGTTGCCAAATACGGTTAAAAGTTTGTTCTCCCAAACTAGTCCCCAAAAACTCCGCCCCATAGTGCAAATATTGCAGCAGATACCAGGCGATCGGAGGAATCACCCCTAGAATCAAACTTCCCCCAAGATAGGGACTCAAGAGCAATTTAGGGCTATCCCAGAGGAGAAATATAGTTATAATTCCCCCTAACAATACCCCCATCATGATCCCTTTGGTCAGGCAAATTAAACCAATACCCAAACCAGTACCCAATAACCACCTTCGATCTTTGCGTCCCCGCAATAAACACCAGACAGCAAAACAAAACCAGCAGTTAATCGCCCCATCCAGCATTGCCACCTTACCGTGACGAGCGATCGGTAAAAAAGTCAAATAGACAAGAGCAGAAAAAACAGCAGCTATCTGAGATTTAAACAACTCCCTACCGATTTTATAAAGTAAAGGGACAGAGGAAGCAGAAAGCAAAGCAGGAAATAGCCTCGTACTCCATTCACTAACCCCAAACAAGCTATAGGAAAAGGCAATTAGCCAATGTATTAAAGGGGGTTTATTCCAATAAGGTTGACCATTATTGATCGTAGGATAAAGCCAATTATTCTCCCTCACCCCCCGCCAAATATCGCGAGCAACCCCCGCCACAATCCCCTCATCCCAATCTCTTAAAGCAGGATCTTGTAATCCAGAAGTATAAAGAGCGATCGCAACAATAAACAAACTAAGGACATACAGACTATCTTTGTTAAATACTCCTTCATCCTTCATCTTTCATCCTTTATCCTTAATTATTCTGGGTATCCACTCACTGCACCAGGATCGTTATCTCTTTTCGATCCTAATAATTCCAGGCGATCGACTTTAATCGTCGGACGAGATCTTTGCCCACCAGAATTTTTGTCCGTCCAGGTTTCGATTTTCAAAGATCCTTGAATCCCAATCAACTTACCTTTCTGGACGTAATTTCCCGCTATTTCTGCCGTTTTACCCCATATCTCCAAATTAAACCAGTCTGGCTGCTCGCTATTGCGACTGCGACGATTAACAGCTAAAGGTAATTTACACAAAACCGATCCTGATTGAAAGTGAATTATTTCTGGCGCAGCACCAGCACGACCAACTAAATTGACAACATTGAGACTCATAATTTTTATCCCAGAAATAGTACTAAAGAACTGAGTAACGATTTTTTAGTCTAGCAAATTATATCTTGTCAATTCTAGTCAATACGAATTGAAGAAAGTTGAATTTATCGACATTACTAATGTGTAAATTAGAAAATAACTTTACCTAAAAAACATCTCAAATTTACGAAAATAAAACATTTCTGTAACAAGCCAATAAGCATAATGGACACATTAAAGCGATCGTGATGACCTTCTCGATCTCGGTATTTATTCTAATAGCATGGTCGAATTTGATGACCAGCTTTATTTATTCGCTACTGACAACAGTGGAAATAATCAGGGATTATGGTCAATCGATGGTACAACAGGAGACACATGCTTAATTACAACAGATGTTATTGGTGTCAATGGTAATTTTATTGAATTTGATGGCAAGCTATATTTCAATGGGTATGACGAATCTTATAACAGTAATGCAGCTCTGTGGTCAACTGATGGTACGTCAGAAGGTACAAGCCTAGTTGCAAACGGTTATAGTTCTGGAGAGCTTACCGAATTCAACGGTAGACTGTATTTTAGTGCCACGGATGAAATTCACGGTACGGAGTTATGGTCAACCGATGGTACATCAGAAGGTACGAGCCTATTTACTGACATCATACCTGGTGTTGAAAACTCTTCTCCCGAAGAACTAGTGGTTCTGGTTCGGACATTTTTGTGGCACAACCAGGTCAAGTTAAGGATACTATTACCGATTTTGATTTGGAAGTTGATAAATTAGGTTTAGCAAATGGTTTAGAGTTTGAGGATCTGACATTTGTCGGCAATACCATAAGTTTAGGAAGTGAAAGCTTATTTCAATTGAATGATATTAACGTAGAGAACTTGAGCAGTAGCGATTTTGTAAATCTTTAATAAATTAGCTAGCGATCGCAAATACACACACATAGCTTTTTCTAATCCCTAATCCCCAATCCCTTGAACAAGTACTTTAAATACGAAGGGTTTCAATCTGGGTGAGGTTTATGTTGCAATACTTAATTTATTAAAACCACCAACAATGAAAGATTAATAGTATATTGTATCGAGTATGATTGGTGAATCTCCGTGTCCAAAGCATTTTCCAACTCCCAGAGAGTCTTGAGTTTACTCATCAAGGATAAGCAGCTACGTAAGATGGGTGGCTGGTTATGCTGCATGGTAATAGTAGCTTTATTGTGGTATTTAAACTGGAAATTATTCCTTGCCACTTCTGTCGGTATAGGTTTAATGTCCCTCTGCTATCTGTTACAAAATCCCTATTGGCAAAGCTATTGCAAAAAATGGCAGAGTTTTTTAACTGGGTCAAATCGCCAATTAATCCTGGCGGTTGGTAGTGGTGCAACAGCTTCATTTTGTACTTATCTTGCTGCTTCTGTATGGGCTGATGCGGAAAACCAATGGTTAGCAACGGGTTCGATTGTGCAAGGTTTTGCTAGTCTTAGTACGTTATCAGTTTTACTTTGGTCTTTATGGCAGAAAAAAGACAACACAGCGGAAACAAAACTAGATAGTTTATTAGAAGATTTGAGTCATCACGAACCTTTAAAACGCTTGGTGGCAATCAGACAACTGACTCGCTTATTAATTAGTAACAGTTTGTCGTCCGATTATTATTCTCAATCGATTGAGTATTTTCATTTAATGCTATCCCAACCTCAATCACCTGTGATTAAAAATGCCTTATTAGAAAGTTTAGAACTTATAGATACCAAACAAGTAAACAAATTAAAGCATCAAGAAATAAAAATTCCTCTCAGCATAAAGCATTCTCGCAAGTCGGTTAAATTATAAGCTTAATAAAAAGCTGTTCAGAGATGAACAATCATTAGTTCTTTAAATTGCCTTAACTTAAACTGTTGCTCAATATTTTCATTTTAACTCCGCCTGCGGGAGTAAAAGTAAAGCCACGACGACCCGATTTTATCGGTTTATCATTAAGCAATTCTAGTTTTACTTGAGACATAATAGTTGCTAAAACTAACTTCATTTCAAATAAAGCAAAAGCGTAACCTAAACAGCGACGATTTCCTCCACCAAAAGGTAAGTATTCATAGGTCGAAAATTGTCTATCGATAAATCTTTCTGGTTTGAATTCTTTTGGTTCGGGATATATATCTTCTCGCTGATGAGTCAGATAAATAGAAGGAAATAAAGATGTTCCCGCTTCAAGCTGGTATCCCATTAATTCAAAAGGTTGGGTTAATTGACGACTGACAAAAACCACCACGGGATTTAGTCTTAAAGTTTCTGACACTATCGCACTTAAATAAGGAAGTTTTACCATATCTGTAAATTCGGCATTGACCCCCAAAGAATTTAATTCTGTCTGACATTTTTGACCGACTTCAGGCAGACGATGCAGCCAATAAAACGACCAAGCCAAAGAACTTGCAGTAGTTTCATGTCCTGCAAACAACATAGTTAGCAGTTCATCGCGAATTGACTCATCGCTCATGGGTTGACCATCTTCATATTTTGCTGTTAGTAACAAACTCAAGATGTCTTCCCCCATTAGATCGGGATTATTTCTACGGCGATCGCATTCTGACTGCAAAATTTCTTTAATTTGCTGTTTTTGCTGGAGAAACTTACCCCAAGGAGTCAATACACCCAAGTCTTTTTGTAATGCAGGGAAAAACAAGAAAAAAGAACGCAATGGAGAATTGAAAGTATCTAACCAATCAACTAATATTGCTTTCAGGCGATCGTATCTTTGTCCCTCCTCCAAACCAAAGATAGTCCGTAAAATAATTTTTAGGGAAATCTCTTGAGTGTAGTCGCGAATGGCAATAGTTTGCCCGACTTGCCATTGACTAATTACTTCTTGGGTTACATCAACCATAGTTTGCCCGTAGCTTTTCATCCTTTCTCCATGAAAGGGTGGCATGAGTAACTTACGATGTTGCTTATGTTCGATGCCGTCTAGCAACACTAAAGATTTATCCCCCAACAAAACTCTTACAGGCGCAGTAGACTGGCGACCAATTTCAAATAAACTAGGATCGGCTGTAAAAACCTTTTCGATCGCTTGAGGATTGCTAAAAATTACATAAGGAGGCATCAGAGAGGATTTTTTACCATAAAATATCTCTCCATACTTCCGTTGATATTTCTCTAATGTGCCAAATTGATCGAGTAAGGCTTGCATCATGCCTATCATGGCAGGGGCTTTTGAACCAGGAGGAAGCTGATATTTTCGGGGCGATCTAGTGGTAATAGTCATTTGAGTAATTACTTATTTATTTAAGCACAGCCTTACTCTAATCATTTTAAAGACAAACCAGACTCGCTTTAAATAGAAGCAGTAAGTAATCTAATCTTGCTAATACAAAAACACTATAAAAATATTGATTGAAGTAATTGTAATTACTGATTAATCCGAAATAGTACTTATACAAAAAAGCAAGTGTGTATATCTTAAGAATGATTTAAATGCTAGCAATTTAGCTAATAATTGATATGATTTGGCTCGACTTTTATTCTAAGCCTTTCTTTATTTATCTAGAATAATCGCTTCATAAATAACTATTATGACAGTTATACTTACCTACAATCCTCGATATTTGGTTCGTTTAAGATATTTTGTACGTCAAGTAAATCGTCGGCTTCATCTAAAGAAGCTGTGGGAACAAGATAATGGTAATTGGCATTGGTTGAAAGAAAAACCTACTCCGATCGCTAGTCTTAGTCGGAGCATTTGGCGTTTATCTGTACCCTCATTTAGTTTTCACTTTATGTTGGGTTTGTCAACCATTATTGCTACTTTAGGATTACTGTCTAATAGTGCTGCGGTAATTATTGGCGCAATGATTGTTGCACCTTTAATGGGACCAATTGTAGGAATGGCTTATTCTACTGCAATGGGAAATCGTAAACTGTTGCGCCGTTCTGGTTTTACGGTATTCAAAGGAATTATCTTAACTATCGTCGTTTCTTGGCTGGTGACTTCGATTATTGGTTTGGATACTGTAGATACAGAGATAATGTCTCGCGTTAAGCCAACTCTGATTGATTTTGGTATTGCTATGGCTGCGGGTGCTGCGGGTGCTTTTGCCAATACTCGTCGTAGTATTTCAACCGCAATGCCTGGGGTGGCGATCGCCGTAGCTTTAGTTCCTCCCCTTAGCGTGGTAGGTATTGGTTTGGCACAGGGAGAGGGTAGTATTGCTTTTGGTGCATTATTATTATTTTTAACTAACCTAATCTGTATTATATTTTTTGGCAGTTTAGTATTTCTTTTTCAGTCTTATGGTAATCTCGAACGAGCCAAAAAAGGGCTAGCAATGTCCACTGCCGTCATGTTTTTATTGGGTATTCCCTTAACCCTTTCAATGAGGGAACTGATTATCAAAAAGAATGTGCGTCTTCAAATTGAAGATTTTATTCTTTATGAGACAGAGGCTTTTTCTAATACTGATATTGGAGGGATTGAAGTAACGCCAAGAAAAGGTTATTTGCGGGTGGACATAGAAGTAGCAGCACCTCTTGATTCAATTTCTCTAGCCCAAATTGAGGAGGTTAAAAACAATCTTGCTCAGTTAATTGGTAAAGAAATTTATTTGGATGTAGAAGTTATTCCAACGAGACATTTAACAGTTCCTAATTAAGAGATAGTTTAGACAGCTTAAAGTTATGAAATTCCACTTTCAACTACACTAAATAACCCAGGATCATTCCTGCTAATAAAATAAAGCCAAGCCAAACATTTTGACCTAAAACCTTGCCATATACAGAGCGAGGAATATTAGGCTGACGCAACTTTAAATATTGCCATGTCCAGCCAGCAGTAGCTAACACCAAGGTAAACCAAAAAGCCGAACCTAAAGCTAGTTTAAACCCTAGATAAGCCATCAAACCGACAGTAATGCCATAGAAAATAGCGATCGCTTCTGGGGCATATTTGCCAAAAAAGATCGCACTAGAATTAATTCCTACTTTAAGATCGTCCTCGCGATCGCTAAGGGCATAACCCGTATCAAAACCCATTGTCCAAGCTACCGTTGCACCCCAAAGTAGCCAGGTGGCAGGTTCAATCGAGGCTGTAACTGCTGTCCAACTAATCAACACCGCAAAACCCCAAGCCAAAGATAAAACCAACTGAGGTAAGGGAAAAACACGCTTGGCTAGAGGATATAAAACAATAAAAGGAACAGCAATAACGCAAAGAATAAAGCTAAGTTGATTAAGATAAAAAGCCAAAATTGCAGCACAGATTAAAGCGATCGCAAAAACTGCCATGCCTACTTTTACCGATAGGGCGCGAGATGCCAAAGGGCGAGTTTTAGTGCGGGCTACTTGGGGGTCAATATCCTTGTCCCATAAGTCATTGACCACGCAACCTGCTGCACTAGTAGCTAAAGTACCTAATATAATTACCCCAACTAGAGGAATGGGCGGTGTTCCCTTGGCAGCCAAAAAAACTGCCCAGAGTGCAGGTATCATAAGAATCAATCTTCCTGCGGGTTTATCCCAGCGCAAGAGTCGAATTACTTTCTGCCAGGTGGGTTCACTCTTTGGAGCTTGATATTGGGTCATGTTAAAATTGCGTAACTTATCTTGAAAGTTGTATCTTTAAGTTTACAAATATTTAAAAACTGAATGAGTAATCTCTCGCTTTAAGAGAATTCGTGGGATTATAAAAATATCTGAACAGCTTAATCTAGAAAAGTTATTCTTTGATACTGCTTTTCATAATTAATCTTATATGTAAATCTGCTCCTCAAGAGAGTCAAACAAAGGCAGTTGCCATGAACAAACAGATTATTGCAGCGATCGATATCGGCACTAACTCCATTCACATGGTAATTGTCAAAATCGACCCCAGCTTGCCAGCTTTTACGGTAATTGCCAAAGAGAAAGATACCGTTCGTTTAGGCGATCGCGATCCCGCCACAGGAAAATTGACTCTAGAAGCGATTAAACGCTCTCTCAATACCCTCAGACGTTGCCGAGATTTAGCTAATAGCCTTGGTGCAGAACAAATTATTGCCGTAGCTACAAGTGCCACTAGAGAAGCCCCCAACGGCGAAGCATTTTTGCGTCAGATTGAAGCAGAATTAGGAATTGTAGTCAATCTAATTTCTGGTCAAGAAGAAGCCCGTCGAATTTATCTGGGCGTATTATCGGGGATGGATTTTCAAGATCTTCCTCACATCATTATTGACATTGGAGGTGGCTCAACTGAATTAATTTTGGCAGACATTCACGAGCCTCGTTTCTTAAGTAGTACCAAAGTTGGCGCAGTCCGCTTATCCAAAGAATTTGTCACCACAGATCCTATTAGCGATAGCGAATTAAAAGTACTACGAGCCTACGTAAAAGGGATGTTAGAACGTCCTGTCGATGAGATTTGGCGTAATCTTCAGCTAAACGAAGTTCCTCGTATTGTTGGTACATCGGGAACAATCGAAACCATCGCAGCTATTCACGCTAAAGAAGAATTAGGGGAAGTCCCCGATCCTTTAAACGGCTATGAAGTCAGCAGAAAGGACATTGAAAAGATCGTCAAAAAGCTCGCTAAAATGAGCTACAAAGAAAGACTTGATGTTTCTGGAATTTCTGAAAAACGAGCCGAAATTATCGTCCCTGGGGCGGTAATTTTGTTAGAAGCGATGACTATGCTCAAGCTAGATTCAATTATGATTTGCGAGCGAGCATTGCGAGAGGGAATGATTGTTGATTGGATGTTAACTCGTGGGTTGATTGGTAGTCGTTTGCGCTATCAAAACGAAGTTAAAAACCGCAACGTCTTAAAAATTGCTCAAAAATATCATGTAGATTTGGATTATGGCAGAAGAGTCGCTGAATTTGCCTTGGACATATTCGATCAGCTTGCAGGGAGATCTACACGATTGGGGTGCAGCAGAAAAAGAACTACTATGGTCAGCAGCTATTTTACACAATAGCGGAGTCTATATTAGCCATTCATCCCATCACAAACATTCCTATTATTTAATCCGCAACGCAGAGCTACTTGGTTTCACCGAATTGGAATTAGAATTAATCGCCAATATTGCCCGATACCATCGCAAGAGTAGACCAAAAAAGAAACACGAACCTTATAATGCCTTACCCCATAAAGATTATCAGTTAATGGTCAGACAGTTGAGTGCCATCCTCAGACTGGCAGTAGCTTTAGAGCGCAGAAACAAAGGCGCGATCGCTCTTGTAGAATGTGATTATGATTCTAAAGATCGTACTCTTCATTTTCAGCTACATCCAGTGGAAGTTGGCGATCGCTGTTCTTTGGAATTATGGAATCTCAGTTACAAGAAAGAAGTCTTTGAAGAAGAATTTGACGTGGAATTAATTGCATCGGTCAAGGGAAATGAATTATCCGCCGATAAATTTCAGGAAACCTCCGTGCGATAGGATAAAGTAATTTCAGCACATTTGATAGAAATTAAGTCCTTGTGCTGAAATTACTTTGAGTCTTATATGTAGAGTGAAAACTAGAGATAATTCCAGCTAGCTATGTTTTGATAATACCTTCCATCACTAAATCGACTAGCTCATTGACAAAATTCTTAGTCAAAGGTTGATGTTTAAGCAATAAACGATAAAAAAGCGGACTGTATAAAGCATCGATCGCAATTTCGGCATCTATTCCTTCTCTTAATTCTCCTCTTTCAACTCCCCGTTGAAATATCCGTTTAGCATCTTCTCTTCTAGGGGTAAGCCAATTTTCCCTAAAGGCTGCGATCAATTCTTCATCTGCCTGTCCACAACCAATAACGCTAGCTAAAACTTCTCCTCTAGGACTATTCATTAGCTTTACTATTTTTTGCATTTGCTCTCTAAAATCTTTTTTAGCTTTACCAGTATCGGGAAACGCCAGTTCTGGATTTACGGCTTCTAAAAAAGCGTCCATTGCTAATGCTGCCTTCGTCTTCCAACGCCTATAGATAGTTGGTTTGCCTACTTCTGCTCTTGCTGCGACTCCTTCTATGGTCAAATCCATAAATCCAACTTCGTTAAGCATTTCATAGGCTGCTTTGAGAATTTTGGCTCTAGTTTCAGGCGATCGCGGTCGCCCACGTCCTGATTTTGCAATGGTTGTGGCTTTTTTTGCTTTAGAGGTTGACATATTTATTTAGTCTTCGCTATATTATTTACGTGGCGTAACGTTAATAATAATTTTAATCTGAGTTGGGTTAAATGACTATCTAATACAAGATAAGGATTACATTTAAAAAATCCAGGTTATTGATTAGCTTTTTTTAGTTTCAAAAATTACGCAACGTACCGTTAAATAAGATAGCAATGAATACAATGCAATCTCAACAAAAGGCAGAAACCAAAGCAGGACTTAACTCAATGCGAATTGATCACGTAATGATTAGTGTTCCTAACTATCAAGAAACTCTTGAATGGTATCAAGATAAACTCAACGCAACGATTGAAAAAGAATGGACTGTAGATGAATTACCCGATCTACAGTTAGCTTATCTCGACGTTCATGGTTTTCGCATTGAGGTAGTGGGAACTACTCAACCGCGATCGGGAATGCCAGTTTTTAATGACTTTGGAGAAGCATTACGAACAACTGGCATCGGACATTTTTGCTTTCGGGTTGATAGCGTTGATGATGCAATATCTGAACTAAATCAAAAAGGCGTACCGACATTTGTAGAAGCTGCTGATTATCCCAATATTGGTGTCAGAGTAGGTTTCGTTAAAGATAACAACGGTAATGTAATCGAGTTTTCTGGTGCAATGAACTCCACTCGGTAAATATTGCTAATTTAAAAGCGATCGCTTATCTTCCAACACAATAATAGAAAACAATTAGCAAGATCGGACCAGACAGCACCACAAACAGATTTCTAAACTAATTGCAAATTATAAGACTTAAATAACGACAAAATTGTGAACAATACAAGAGCAATATCTCAAACATATACTATTGGCGGAGATTTGATAGTCAACCGCCTTGGTTATGGCGCAATGCGTCTTTCAGGACAACCAGGAAATTTCGGGGCATATCCCAACTGGGAGGGAGGAAAACAGCTTTTACGCCGTGCTGTCGAGCTGGGAGTCAACTTTATCGATACCGCAGAAGCTTATGGTGCAGGTTTCAATGAGGAAATCATTGCTTCGGCTTTGCATCCATATAGACAAGATCTAATTATTGCTACCAAAGGCGGTATAAATAAATCTGCTCCCGATAGCATTCTCGCAGATGCTTCACCAGAATTCCTACGGAGTGGTGTAGAAGGCAGTTTGCAACGGCTAAAGCTGGAACAAATCGATTTATATCAGCTACATCGTCCCGATCCCAAAGTTCCCTTTACCGCGTCCATCGGTGCATTAAAAGAATTAAAAGACGAAGGAAAAATTAACCACCTTGGATTATCTAACGTAACCGTAGAACAAATAGAACAAGCACGTCAGATAGTGCCAATTGTATCAGTGCAAAATAAATATAGCATCAGCGATCGCACTTTTGAAAACGTCTCTAGACTACTGTACCGCCAACAATATAGCCTTTATTCCTCATGGTTCTTTAGGCGCACATCCCTTGAAACAAGGCTCACCATTAGCTAAAGCAGAGGGAGTGATCGCCCACATTGCTACTAAGAAAGGAGCGAAACCTAATCAAATAGCTTTGGCGTGGTTACTGCACATGCGCCCAATATTATTTTAATCCCTGGTACGACAACTATTACCCACCTGGAAGAAAACATGGCTGCCAGTTCAATTACTCTTACTGAGGAAGAAATTGATTTGTTGAATTAGACACTAACATCTTCGTTAGGATTTTCCAAATTTGAGTATCCTAAAACAAAACCATGCCGATCTATAAAGAAGGACTACCAAATGTTGTTCATGATTATTGAGCGTTTTCAAGACAATAATATGCTGCCAATTTATCAGCGTGTTCGTGATGAAGGCAGAATGTTCCCCGAAGGTCTTCAATATATTGATAGCTGGGTAGAACCTAATTTTAGTAGATGTTTTCAGCTAATGGAATGTGACGATTTGCGCTTACTTCAAGAATGGATTTTAAAGTGGCGTGGTTCGGGAGTCACTTGAGATTGAGCCAGTAGTTAGTAGTAAAGAAACTCAGGAAGTTGTTAACCCATTGCTAGACCAGTTGGATACATTTTAGATTTTGATCGCGATTGCTTAACCTTTTAAATAAAATCAAATTCTCAAATCAATCTTCCATCAAACAAATCAAACTTGGATATTTGATCTTTAAATATCGCAATTTTCTGATTATAAAATTTTGTTGTCTCTACGGCGAGGAATAAAATTAATTAATTCTTCAATGTTAATTTGGATAGTTTGACAAATACTTTCCAATGGTAAATCATTAGCATCAAGTCCAAAAGGATTTTCGATTTCAATCCCAATTTGCTCTATACCAAAAACTGTAAAACTAATTACACTTACTATCGGTGCTGTCCACCAAGCTAATTCAGTTACTAATTGAAATGGTAATGTTAAACAATAAATTAATAACAATTGTTTGAGATGAATTGAATATGCCACTGGTATAGGAGTTTTTAAAATTCTTTCGCATCCACCCAAAACATCAACCATTGCATCCAATAATTTTAACATCGCTGTTAACTGATAGCTGTTGATACAATTGCGCTCGAATTCTTGTTGAAGATATTCCCCAATTAACAACGCTACTTGTAAAGGTGGATTATGAACTTCACGTAGTCTTTCATACCAATATTCTGGAATCAAATCTATAATTTCACTATTAATCGGCTGCCCTCTCAAATGTAATTTTGTTGCAATAGCAAAAACTACTAAAAGGTGTAATATTTGAATTTTTTCTTCTAGATCTTTTGGACTACTCTCGCTCACAGAAATCCAAATCATACGAGCAAGATTACGAATTGAATTGACTAAGCTACCCCACAGTTTGCGACCTTCCCAAAAACGTTCGTAAGCAGTATTGGTTCTAAAAACCAACAATAAACCTAAGACAATACTGGGAACGACACTACTGAGAATTGGTAAACCGACATCTGTATAATAATAGTGAATAAGAGAAATTAATAAGCCAAATAATCCGCAAAAAATAACTCTAGGAATAATTGCAGGAATGACTGAAGATCGCCAGAGAAAAATAATTTTAAACCAGCTTATTTCTTCAGGGTGAATAATTTTACTTAAAGGTATTTTTTCGATCATTTTAAATCACAGATAATCTCTCGATTATCAACAAAAAACTGTCTTGTAAAATGAAAATATAGCATTTATTGTATTGATGAAACCAGCTTTTTTAGGCAATGTTGATCGCCTGAAGCTGCTCATTGGTTTAAGATTTTAAATCGCCTAGAAGATAAACCGCCAAATCTGGAAATAATGACGGGGTTAGAAACCTGGTTTGCTGTTAATAAGCCGTTGCATTTCGTCCGATGATTCCACCTCGCTATAAAATGGCGATCGTTACTTGGATAGCAATTTTTATTCTGATTGTCATCATTAATTTGCTTTTGGCTGGCTGAATGATGGGGTAATTACAAACTATATTGGCAATGCTCGCTGGAGTTGGATTGATTGTTATGACTTGGCTGCGGTAGTGGTGCAAACTTTATTGCATCCAGACAAATATGCGGGTCAGACCATACCTCTTGGTTATGATGCCAAAACAATGGATAAAGTAGCTCAAATACTCACAGAAGTTGTAGGACAACCATTTAAGACGGAAGCTCGTCCTCCGAAAGAGTTTTTAAGCAATGCTCTACAAGAAGGAGTAGAAGGTATTTACCCCAATGCCTATATGAATTGCGTTTATACTCAGCTTGAGTTGAACGTGGCAGATAAAATTTCCGAAGCTGATGCTATCTTCGATAACTTTGAAGCAATAGTAGGACGCAAACCTAACACCTGGAAAGATTTTGTTGTCAATTACCCAGAGAAATTAATTTATTGAACACTACAAACAATTAAAAAATAGTTTTGGATTTTATTTTTTTTATGCTTCAGATCAGGTTAATTGAGTTAAAAGTTAAATATAAGTAGTCAATCAAATAATCGTAATGAAAACCTCTTCCGAACAGACAGCCGATCAGACTATTCCTGCTAGTAGTTCGGGATTAGGAACTTTTGGAGGTGTCTTTACTCCTTCAATTTTGACTATTCTTGGCGTAATTATGTATTTGCGTCTAGGTTGGGTAGTTGGCAACGTGGGCTTGTTGGGAACGCTAATCATCGTTACTCTTGCTACCGTTATTACTCTGCTGACTGCTTTATCTATTTGTGCGATCGCTACTGACCGAGTAGTTCGCGTTGGTGGAGCATACTATATGATTAGTCGCTCTTTGGGAATTGAAACAGGTGGGGCGGTAGGCATTCCCCTTTATTTTGCTCAAGCTTTATCGGTGGCACTTTATACCATTGGTTTTGCCGAAAGCGTGGTTAGTTCATTTGGCAATCTCAATCAGCTTTATGTGGCTTTAATTACCACTATAGCCGTAGCTATTTTAGCTCTTACCTCAGCCGAACTAGCGATTAAAGCCCAGTATTTTATCATGGTGGCGATCGCCTTATCATTAGTCTCTCTGATCTTTGGTAAGCCTTTAGAAGCAACTGAAATTGAAATGTGGGGCAGCAATAACGGAGAATCCTTTTGGACTGTGTTTGCTGTATTCTTTCCTGCGGTAACTGGCATCATGGCAGGGGTAAACTTATCTGGAGACTTGAAAGATCCGATTCGCTCGATTCCCACAGGTACTTTAGCTGCCGTAGGTGTGGGATACGTAGTTTACATGGCGTTACCGATTTTACTGGCAAGCCGTGCCGATGCCTCAAGCTTAATTGAAAACCCTTTGATCATGCAGCAAATTGCGGTTTGGAGTCCTGCTATCTTATTAGGAGTTTGGGGCGCGACCCTAAGTAGTGCAATCGGTAGTCTTCTAGGTGCGCCTCGTGTTGCCCAAGCTTTAGCAAGGGATCGAGTGTTGCCCAGTTGGTTGGGCTGGATGGGCAGAGGTAGCGGAAAAGATGATGATCCACGCTTAGGTACGATTTTTACTTTGGGAGTTGTCATTGCTGCTGTTTGCATCAATCAACTCGATCTTATTGCTCCCGTACTAAGTATGTTTTTCCTGACAACTTACTTAGTATTAAATGTGGCTGCGGGAATTGAAGGTTTTTTGCAAAGTCCTTCTTTTCGTCCTGCATTTCGCGTTCATTGGAGTTTATCAGTATTAGGCGCAGTCGGCTGTTTAGCAGTCATGTTTTTAATCAATCCTATAGCAACTATAGTAGCTGCTTTGATTGTACTGGTTATCTACTTTTGGCTACAGCGCAGACAGCTACAGACTGCTTGGGGTGATGCCCGACGGGGAATATGGATGACTCTGATCAGAACGGGAATTTTACAGGTAGATCCCGAAGCAGATCCGAAAAACTGGCGACCAAATATCTTGGTTTTATCTGGCGCACCAACAAAACGCTGGGGCTTAATTGAATTAGCAGATGTTCTAACGCAAAACCGAGGTTTAATCACAGTGTCCAGCGTGCTACCTGTTGGCTCTCGTACTGTCCAGCAGCAAACTAAAATGGAAGGAACGATTCGCGAATATATAGAGAAAAAAGGGGTGCAGACATTGGTACGTCTGGTCACTGCGGCAAATTTGTTTGACGGTGCGTCCCAACTATTAGAAACTTACGGCATTGGTCCATTAATCCCCAATACTTTTCTTCTTGGTGCTAGTTCTAAACCCAAACATCGAGAATCTTATTGCCAATTAATCACCAAAATTCATGACAGTCAGCGTAATGTTTTAATCTTGCAAGAAAATGGCGAGCATAGTTTTGGTTTTCGGCGACAGGTGGATGTCTGGTGGGGTGGCTTAAACGACAACGGAGGTTTAATGTTGCTGCTAGCTTATTTACTTAGTACCAACGCCGACTGGTCTAACGCTCAAATCAATCTTAAGCTGGTAGTAGCTGATGAAGCAGGGGTTCAACCAGCTAGAGATAATGTTAATAGCGCAATTGAAGAACTACGTTTGGGAGTTCAGGTAAAGGTAATTATCGCTGGAGAACGATCTTTTTCGCAAATTCTCCGCGAAACTTCAGGACAAGCAGATTTAATTTTTCTAGGATTACCCGAACCCAAGGAAAATTTTCAGGCAGACTACGAGCGTTTGATGTCCTGGACAGCCGAACTTACTACTACTATAGTTTTTGTACTATCTGCCTCTGATTATGATTATGAAGAAGTATTGACTGAAGATTAATCTTTTTTTCTTCAATCGTTTTGAAGTAATAGTAAGACGCAAACCTATTACTTCACTATCTTCATTTTGATTCTGTTCCGCTTTAAATCATCCCTACGGGGTGCAACGTCGATACTGGGAAATTAAAGAATTTTCTCTACGTATTAAAAATAAAAAACCAGCGATTAAGCTTAATCGCTGGTAAAGAATAAATCTAATTTGTCTTAACTTCTTACACAGAAGATTCTTGCTGTTGATAAAGGTAACAATAACGACCTTTCAACGCCATCAACTCTTCGTGTGTTCCTCTTTCCACAATTGAACCTGCATCCATCATCACGATGGTGTCAGCGTTCTTAATCGTACCCAATCGGTGGGTAATAAAGAATACGGTGCGACCTTTAAGAGCTTCTTTCAGGTTACGGGACACCTCTTGCTCGGTGGCAAAATCCAAAGCACTAGTTGCTTCATCCAAAACCATCATCGCAGGAGCTTGCAAAATAGTACGAGCGATCGCTATACGCTGTCTTTGTCCCCCAGAAAGTGATGAACCCCTTTCCCCTACTCTGGTGTTGTAACCATTGGGCAGAGTCATAATAAAGTCATGGGCAGCAGCAATTTGAGCAGCAGCAATGATCTCTTCGGTGGTTGCATCGGGGTTGGTCAAAGCAATATTGTCTAAGATTGTGCCTTCAAACAACAAGGTTTCTTGAGGTACTACCCCAATTTGACGACGCAAAGAATATAGCTCTACGCGGTTAATATCATAACCATCAACTAGAATTCTTCCCCCTTCTGGTTCGTAGAGTCGAGATAAAAGTTTCGTCATGGTACTTTTACCTGCGCCACTTTCCCCCACAATTGCCACAAATGTACCAGCCTCAAACTCGGTGGTGACATTTTTTAACTGAAGTGGACCAGTATTTTTGAAACGGAAGGAAAGATTATCGTATTTAACCTTACCGTGAATCGCTGGCATAGGAATATTATTACGGTCAGCCTCTCCCTCTTCTGGGTTATCTACAATATCGGCTAAACGTTCGAGAGATAGAGCCGTTTCTTGGAAGTTTTGCCATAGAGTAGCCAAACGCATAATAGGAGAAGTTACATAACCAGCAATAATTCTAAAGGCAATCAATTGACCGAGGGTTAGCTTACCATCAAGAACTAAATATGCACCCATCCCAATCAGAATTACTCTAGAGAGCTTGTTAAGGAAGTCACTGGCAGACTTAGCTAAAGTAGAAGTAATTACCGTTTTAAAGCCAGTAGAAACGTAGCGAGCATAACGCTCTTGCCACTTCCAACGCGATCGCAATTCAATGTTTTGCGCTTTGACTGTTTGAATACCTGTCAAGACTTCTACTAAGTAAGACTGAGTTTCTGCGTTGCGCTCGGCTTTAACTCTAAGCTGCTTGCGAATTGTGGGGGAGAAAATTAACGTCAAGGCAATAAATATAGGAATAATTGCCAAAGTCACTGCTGTCAACAGTGGGCTATAGGCGAACATTACTACTACATAGATTACCGAGAAGATACAGTCTAAAACTACCGTTAAGGCTGTACCAGTCAAAAACTGTCGGATCTTTTCTAGCTCGTTAACACGGGTGGAAATTTCTCCCACTGGTCGTCGTTCAAAATAGCGTAAGGGCAACCTCAACAGGTGATCGATAATCTCCGAACCCAAAGATAAATCGATTCTGTTGGTGGTATCTACAAACAAATAAGTCCGCAGAGTGGTCAACAACGCCTCAAAAATGTTGATCACAATTAGGAAGAAGACCAAATACCCCAAAGTACTAGGACTATTTTGACTGATTACCTTATCGATAATCACCTGAATCATCAACGGGTTAGCTAGCTGGAATAGCTGAACAAAAAACGAAGCAATAAATACTTCAATCAGAACCCGCTTATATTTTTGTAGGGCAGGTAAGAACCAATTTAAACCAAATCTTTCCTGGGGAGTATCTTTAGTTTTCTTGAGTAATAGTACTTCTCCGCCTTCGCCCCAAGTTTCAATAAAATCTTCAGGCTTATAGCGACGCACCCCAAGTTCGGGGACAGCAATCACTAATTCGGTTTCTGTAAGTTCGTAAATGAGAGCCAAACCATCTTGCCACGTTACCAAACAAGGACCTTCAAGACGAGTAATTGCCTGAGCAGGAATATTAATCAATTGAGGACTTAGCCCCATCAATTCCGAAACTGCACCACACAAGGGTAAAGACAAAGTGGGAGTCCTTTCTAGCTGCTCTTTGAGAACGCGCTTGATTACCTCCTTACGGAAAGGCATTCCAAAATACTTACTCAACATCTGGAAGCAAGCAACGCCAGAATCTAAGGTATTTTTACCCGAAAAATAAGGATAATTCTTTTTATCAGACGGAACTTCTTCTTCGTCCCCATGAAAAGTATATCCTTCACCCAGCCCTTCACTGTCGTCAAAATCAGTTCCATCTAAATCTAAACCGATGATTCCTGTCGCATCCAGGTCAGACAAGGGGTCATCGATAATCGTGTTTTCTTCCGTTCCCTCAAACCAATAGGCTTTGGGAATAGAAATCAAACGGGTAGGGCGATCGCCTTTTACGGTAATCGTTTGACGGTCGTTGGTCAATTCTAGACGACTACCCACAGGGAACTCATCAATTGCGCCACCACCACTAACTAACCAAACCAAACTACGGTCTGTTAATGGTCTGGCAACTTCTGAAGTTAACTGATGTTCTCCAGGAGGTAAGTAATAAGCCTGGGCGTGTTCAGTCATCTGATTGGCTAAATCCGCTAGCTCCCAATCTCCCTGGGCTTTTTCTTCTAATTGAATCCCTAATAAATCAAAGATTTCAACTTTTGCTGGCTTCAGTTTGTATTGGGCTGCTAGTTGGGGATGTTGCTCAATCAAAGATAAAAAATCTTGATTATCAAGAGCCAGACAGACCACTTCTGTACTTGCCATTGCCGTTTCGCAAGGTACTCCCCTGGCAAGATTCACCCAGCCAATAATTTGTCCAGGCTTGAGCTTATCTAGAGTAGTAGGCATTTTAGTACGGGGATCGTATCCCAGTAGTCTAACTTCCCCTTCTGAGATAATTGCTACCTGACCCTGCATTTTTTCCCGCATGATCATTACTTTTCCCACTCCAAACCGCAATGGTTTTAGCTTTGGGGCAATTTCGGCGATCGCTTCAGGGGCAAGCTGGTTGAATTGTGGAACAAGAGAAAGAAATTGTTCGACAATTTTGGTAGTATTGGTATTAGTCATAAGGCAGAGTAGAGCTAACTGGTAACTGGACTATTTAAGAAAGACACTTTTTGCTTGGTTGTTTTATTGAGCCATTCGCGGAACAGTTCATCCAACATTCTTTGTCGCATTGGTTCATCAAGCTTTGCCGAAAGGTAGTTTTCCAATCTAACAATGACAATCCATTCTCCTACGCGAGTCGGCGGAATTAGCTGACCTGGTTGGCAAGTTGTCAACACCTGGGCAATTTTCGGGTGAGGAGCATTAATTTCCACTGGACCGATTAGACCACCTGTTTGCGCCTCTGTTCCCTGGGAATACTCCATTGCTAAAGCACTAAAGGTGTTTTCATCGTCTTTAATCCGAAAATAAAGTTCTTGAGCTAACTCTGGTTTTTCTACTCGAATTAAAGAGTAAACTACCCGATCTAATTGAGATTTGCGTTTAATAAAGTGAGCATCAACTTGATCGCCCCAAGTCTCTTCTTTATATTTATCAATCCTCAACCTTTTGGTAATTAGGTTTTGTAATTGCTCGCGGTTCATGGCTTGTTTGTCTAGCCACTCTTCAACTTCTTCTTCTGATTCCAGTTTGTTTTGTTGACAAAATTGGCTGTAGGTTGCTGTATTTTCTTCTTCTGTACATTCAACCCCAGCAATCACTTTATCAATCAAAATTTCTTGGGCTAGCTTGGGTAGCATTTGATATTGGGTCAACAGAGGGACTAGATCCTCTGCTGTGTACACTTGATTATCTACTTCTAAAACTACACTCATATTGGTTGAGATAGACGAAAATTACGTCGATATACAAAGACAGTTACAATTAATCTTTTTTTAATGACAATAAAATAAAACTTTGCTTAGTAATTGGGCTTGGTTTATAGACTTAATCTAGATTTTTGCTATCCTAACTTAACTTACATTGGCTAGAATGACACACCACCTGTAGTTTTTTGCTAGTTGCAAAATTAATTAATCTTTTGTCAGTAAAACCACTGCATAGGCACAGATTCCCTCTTCTCTACCCACAGGACCCAACTTCTCATTTGTGGTAGCTTTAATGCTTATTTGGTCAAGCTCAATCTTTAAGGTTTGAGCGATCGCATTTCGCATTGATTTAAGATGAGGCTTGAGCTTGGGTTCTTCTGCTACTACGGTTGAATCTATGTTACCAATCTGCCAACCTTGAGACTTGACTATTTCCCCCACCTGTTCCATCAATATTTTGCTATTTGCCCCTTTCCATTTTGGGTCGCTAGGAGGAAAATAGTGTCCAATATCTCCCATTCCCAACGCTCCTAATAGAGCATCCATAATTGCATGAATCAGAACGTCGGCATCGCTGTGCCCTAATAGTCCCAAAGAGTGAGGAATTTCTATTCCGCCCAAAATCAGTGGTCTATCCGTTACTAATTGATGAATATCGTAGCCATTGCCAATGCGAATGTTCATTGTTTGAATGAATTATCCTAGATTAGTTATCTATTAATTATTTAGTGTTGGAGTGTATAAAATATGCTGAATCGTTTTCGTAACCTGTCCAAGCCAGCAATCATTACTAGCATTGCCACTGCTTGCGTCTCAACAATGTGGGCTGCCCCCGCCTCCAGTCAAATTTTACCTGAAGTTTGGGCAACAGTTGGCTCAATAGATGATTTGGTAAGCTATGGTGCAGGTTTTAGATTTGCAGGAATAGCTTTAGAAGTAGGTACGGGAAAAGAAGGGGCAACAGGAGCAGATTTTCTTACTTTTGTTCCTTTACCCGTAGTTTCTCCCTACATTGGAATTGGATATTATACAGGAGACACAACTATTGCTTACTCTGGTGGCATTCATGTTAGTGCGGGTAAGTTTTTGATGATTGGAGGGGGATATCATTCTGTCAGAGGGGTTAACGGTCAGCTAGGGTTCAAGTTCTAGCTGTAAACTTGCTTAAATTTTGCCTTGGTGTCGCTTTTTGACATTTAAAGAAGTGGCACTTTCTGGCGACCATTGCGTCTAAAGATCTGATAATTTAACTAAAGTTTACTTAAAAGCGAATCATACCTTCCTTTAAAATAGCTAGTAAAGGCGATCGCGCTTGCAAATCATAATAATTAATTCTTCATTTCTAATACCTTATGTTTATTAATAAATCATTTCTCAAGCCTTTGTTAACCAGCGTTGCCCTTGCTACTTTTACCCTTGGAGGTGTTCATACTATTGCCGTAGCCCAAGGAACTCCAGGACTGGTTTTGTTTGGCAACAAAGATGTAGATATTCTCAGTTACTATTTAGATTTTGGCGGTATAGCCGATCAGCGCGATCGCTATCGTCTCCGAATTCCTAAAAACAAATTAGAAAATGGTGCTACTCAATTTGTAATTTCTTACCCTGACTATTTCGACGGTAAGTTTGACACTGACAAGATCGAAGTTCGACCAAATGGAGACAAGAAAAAGTCTTTAGCCCTTAAAAATGTAGTGTGGGATGAAGAAAATAGATTTATTCAGATAGATTTGGCAGAACCTCTAAAAGAAGCTAAAAAAGTGGAAATTGTCTTATCCAACACCAGAAACCCCGAAGTTGGAACATATTATTTCTATGCTCAAGTTGTTCCCGCTCTTAACGCCCCTGTTCCCGAACGAGTTGGCGCATGGGTCTTAAGCATCAATCCATAAGGTATCCATAGATTAACTTCCTTGTCAAGACAGTGCTTGCCTATGGCAGCTTTTAACTGTAGGATTAGAGATTGTGGCTTTTTGTCAAGTAATTTAGCTTAAATTTATAAAGGATACATACAGTGACTCAACGTACTTTGGGCGGAACTAACCGCAAACAAAAAAGAAAGTCTGGTTTTCGCGTTCGTATGCGTACAACCAATGGTAGAAGAGTAATTACCTCCCGCCGTAAAAAAGGTCGTCATCGTATTTCTGTCTAGAAGAGAGTGGGTTTGCCAAAAGCTCATCGGCTCAGAAACAGAAAAGATTACAGGGCTGTATACGAAGGGGGCATCCGTCGTTACAGTCCTCATTTGACTTTAATTGCACTTCAAATAGAACAGAGTGCGGTTTCTACCCATCCTACGATGTTTGGCATCTCGATCAGCAAAAAAGTCAGCAAAAAAGCAGTGATTCGTAATCGAATCAAAAGACAGATAAAGGGGATCGTCAGAAGCAATTTAAAAGCGATCGCTCCTGGTTGGAAAGTAGTGATTGTAATCAAACCCAAAGCAATTGAATGCAAATATGAACATTTTTTGCGAGAATTAGAAGAGTTATTAAAAAAAGCAAAAATAATCAATGGGTATTAAAGAAGAGGTTTATTACGAAGGTGGTCCTCATGTAGGGGATTTAATTTTTAATATATTATTAGCCTTTACAGTCATCTGTATCCCTTTAACGGTTGGCGCGATCGTCAGAGCTTTGTGGCTGAGGTATCGTATTACAAACCGACGAATCTCTGTAACTGGCGGTTGGCAAGGCAGACAGCGTACAGATATTATTTATTCTGAAGTAGTCAAAATTGTTAAAGTTCCTAGAGGAGTTGGTCTATGGGGAGATTTAGTTATTACCCTAAGAGACAAAAGCCGTTTAGAAATGCGTGCAGTACCCCAATTTAGGGATATCTATGATTACATCTCTGAAAGAGCAGCAGAAAAAACAGGCAGACCCCTAGAAAAGATTCGAGTAAATTAATCATTAATTCCAATTAACCCACAATACAGTTTAGATCGGTTTTCCCCCAAAGGCGATCGGCTAAACTGGACTAAAAATAAATAGAAGTTATCCCTTAAAGGCTGGACAGATTAAAAAATGGATTTTGGTATCGGCTTTCTTTCTAACAACATCATGCTCCCAATCCTAGATTTTTTCTATGGACTTGTGCCGAGCTATGGTTTTGCAATTATTGCTCTGACAATTGTGATTCGTCTTGCGGTTGTTCCCTTGAGTGCGGGACAAATTCGCAATATGCGTAAGATGAAAATTGTCCAACCTCTAATGAAGGAGAAACAAGAACAGATAAAGCAAAAATATAAAAATGACCCCGAAAAGCAACGAGAAGAACAGGCGAAAGTAATGCAGGAGTTTGGTAATCCTTTGGCTGGTTGTTTGCCATTGTTATTACAAATGCCGATTTTATTTGCCCTTTTTGCCACACTGAGAGGATCGCCGTTTACTAATACTCCTTACGATGTCAATGTCCAAATTTTGCCTCAAGAGCAGATAGAAAGGATTGCGCCTCAACCTTTCGCCACTAAGCCCAAAAATATTTATATTGAAGACGGTATTCATGAAAAATTGGCTGCAATCTTGCCTAGTGGAAGCAAAATAGCGGTAGGAGAAAGCGCAAAGGTAGAATTCCAAACTCCTGATGGAAAATCTCTAAATACTTTACTCAAAGAATACCCCGACAGCAATATTGAGCCAACATTAGAAGTTACTAAAGGCTCAGAAAGAGTCAGAATTAATGATGATGGCACAATCACAGCCTTAGAACCTGGAGACGCTACTATTCAAGTAACCGTTCCTGGAATTGCAGCTAATACTGGATTTTTGTTTATCGAAAAACTAGGTAGAGTAGGTGTTACCGACGAAAACGGTAATATCAACTTTGATATCTTAGCAATGGTATTGATGTTCGGTGTGGGTATCTACGTCAACCAACAAATGAGTGGCGCACAAAATGCCCCTGCTGGAGGAGATCAGCAACAAGCAATCAACAAGATTACTCCCTTGCTATTTAGTGGGATGTTTTTATTCTTCCCCTTGCCTGCTGGTGTATTAATGTACATTGTGGTGGCTAACTTCTTCCAAACTGGTCAAACCTGGTTCTTGATGCGCGAACCTTTACCAGACAATATCCAAAAAATTCTAGATGAACAAGAAAAAGCAGAATCCGTAGCTACAAGAGAAGCTCTACCCTTTGAGCGTAAACGTTCCAAAAAGAAAGAAAAAACTTCAGGTTAGTAACCAAAAACCATTGTGGATAGTCAACTAAGTTCGGGAAAAGAGTGGTTAGATCGGCTTTTAGCTTTAATGAATCTAACCGCTAATGTTAATACACAAGGGTTTGAAACAGTCGAAACTGATTCAGACTCTAGCTGGTTGAATATAGATGGTAGTGAACTCACTCCAGAACAAAAACAACAGTTTATTGGCAAAAAAGGCGAAGGAATAGATGCTGTTCAGTATTTGGCAAACACTATTCTTAATTTAAATGCCGAGCCAGAAGCTCAAAACTCTTTTGTAATTGAGTTAGATGGCTATAGAGTACAGCGCAACCAAGAGTTGGCTGCTTTGACTACAGAAGCAGTGGAACAAGTCAAAAGCACTGGAGAAGAATCAGAAATCTCTGGTTTATCTTCAGCCGAAAGAAAACAAATACATTCTTTACTGCAAAATATTGAAGGTTTAGAAAGCGAAAGTCGCGGTCAAGAACCAAATAGAAACCTGGTCGTCAAACTTCAATCATCTGAAGTTTAAGCATCAAAGCTAATGGCGATCGCCAAGATCGAAACTAGATAAAAAAATGGAAGCGATATATATTCCTCATCTGCTCAAAGCACCAAAACGGCGAGCAGAGATTATTGTCCACGATCCAATTTCTAACTTAAATACATTGACCCCCGTGAAAGGAAAAATATTCGTGCGTCACGGGGGAAATTTTTTAGAGGTGGCATCTCAAGCAGAAACGATTACAACTTTAACTTGCGATCGCTGTTTGCAACAATACAATCATCGTCTGGCAATAGATACTTCAGAACTAATTTGGTTGGAATCTGAGCTAGAGAAGATTGAAGATATTCCCACAGAAAGGGAAGTTTCCTTAGAAGACCTTTCCGAAACTTTGCCTCCTAATGGTCACTTCGATCCAGAAGCTTGGCTATTTGAACAGTTGTCCTTGGCTTTACCCTTAAGAAAAGTATGCGGTGAAAACTGCCCAGGAGCAGCTCAAGCCCCGAAAAAAGAAGAAGATAGTCTAGATCATCGTTGGTCTTCTTTAGCAGCCCTAAAAGACAAATTAAAAGAAAATTAGCGATCGGTGATTATTGCAGTTCTCCGCGCATAACAGTTACAGCCTGACCCTGAAGTAAAACGCGATCGCCCCCATCGTAGTGAACTTTGATTTCTCCACCACGGCTAGAAGCTTGGTAAGCCATAAAATCATCTTTTTGCAGGCGATCGCGCCAATAAGGGGCGAGACAACAATGAGCTGCACCAGTTACAGGATCTTCATCTATCCCCAATCCAGGGGCGAAAAATCTAGATATGAAGTCGTATTGTGAGTTATCTTCAGCCAAACTAGTAACAATGACGTTTGACACGGGTAATTGCCCTATTAGAGACAAATTTGGCTTGAGGTGCTCTAGTTGTTGAGGAGAACTTACTTCAACCAAATAGCCCAAAGAATTGTAGGAAAAAGTCTTAATCCTCACCCCTAAAGCATCTTGCAGTTTAGTGATGGGAGGAATATCTTGCGATCGCTTGGCAGGGAAATCTAGTTCGATCCAATCATCTTTATATTTGGCAGTTAACAAACCGCTTTTAGTTTGAAAATTAATCCCCTGTCCTGTTGAAGCATAACCTTCTGTCCACAATACATATGCGCTGGCTAAAGTAGCATGACCGCACAAAGGAACTTCAGTGGTGGGGGTAAACCACCTCAAGCTGTAGTCACTGTCCTGCTTAATTAAAAATGCAGTCTCCGAGAGATTCATTTCTGTAGCCACTGACTGCATCCAGCGATCGTCTCGCTCTGATTCAAGGACACATACGGCAGCAGGATTTCCTTTGAAAGCTTGATTGGTAAAAGAATCAACTTGGATAATTGCTTGTTTCACGATCGTATATGTGTTCCCTTAACATTAACAAACCTATAAAGGATATATAGATTGCTATTACCATTGCAACCCCCCCAGGGACAAAAATAAAATAGTGTAGCTGTGTTCTATCTACCTCAAAGTTCATACAATGGTAGAAACAGAAACTAACAACAAATCATGAAATCTAACAATACGTCTTGCTTTTTATCTTTCATGGGATTAAGTTTTGCTACTAGTCCTTTTATTGTCACTCTTCTAGCTATATATCTAGTAACAGAGTTTATGAATGAATTGGGCAAAACCAGCGAAGAAATTTTTAGAGCAGAACGTTTGCCTATTCTCAACTTTCCTGACTTTGAAAACAAACAATTCTGATTTAGAGTCAATCAAAACACTAAAACCAGGGTAATTATATGCTTAAGTTTTACTTAGAGGCAGTAGATTGATTTTAACTACAGCATTAATGATAATTTGAGAATATGTTTATTAGACATTAATTTAAAGTCTACTAAATTATATATACTCTAATAAACATATTTTATTGAATTACAAGATACACACACGCCACACAGAGGTTTTTATGAGTTCGGTTGTTCAATCTTCGGTTGCTAATCGAGAAGATAGCAGTGTGGTTGCTGCTTCTTATTTACTATTACGCCATCGACAAAAATTAGTAGAAGACTTGTGGGAGTCTGTGCTGCGTTCGGAATGTGGTCAAGAAATGCTGGATTTACTTCAGAAAATGCGTTCTCTTTCCTCGGCGGAGGGGCAAGTAACGGATTCATTTCCTCAATCCACTGTACCAAAGCTAATCGAAGAGCTAACTCTTAGTGATGCTATTCAAGCAGCCAGAGCATTTGCTCTCTATTTTCAACTAACCAACATAATTGAACAGCATTACGAAAGCAGAGAACAAAAACTTTCTCGTCGTGTTACCACTACTAGACCTTCTCCTCAAACTTCCAATAGTAATGGTTTTAGTCCAAAAGAAGGAAAGCTCAAAAATCGTGATTCCAAACTGGAGGAACTAGAAGAAAACTGGGTAGAACCTAGTATATCTAGCGATAATAAAGCAGGTTTATTTAATTGGCTCTTTCCTTATCTACAAGAGATCAATATGCCTCCTTTAATGCTGCAAAGATTATTGGATCAATTGGATATCAGATTGGTGTTTACGGCTCATCCAACAGAGATAGTACGTCATACGATTCGCAAAAAACAGCGTCGAATATCTCATATTTTGGAGCAGTTGGATCAAGCAGAGGAAGTGATGCAAGAGGTAGGTCTTGCAGAATCATGGGAAGCCAATGAAGCGACAAGCCAACTAACAGAAGAAATTCGCCTTTGGTGGCGTACTGATGAACTTCATCAATTTAAGCCTAAAGTATTAGATGAAGTAGATTATTCTTTACATTATTTCCAAGAAGTCTTATTTGATGTAATTCCCCAGCTGGCAGCCCGTTTAAAACAGTCTTTGAACGCTTCATTTCCCAACTTGGTTGCTCCTACTCACAATTTTTGCTACTTTGGCTCTTGGGTAGGTTCGGATCGCGATGGTAATCCGTTTGTGACTCCTCAAGTAACTTGGGAAACCGCTTGCTACCAAAGAAGCATTGTAATTGAAAAATATCTCAAGTCCATAGACCAATTACGAGAGTTATTGAGTCTGTCTTTACACTGGAGCGACGTGAGACAGGAGTTGCTCGATTCCTTGGAACAAGATCAGCAACAAATGCCAGGAATCTATGAAAAACTAGCTATTCGCTATCGTCAAGAGCCTTATAGGCTGAAACTGGCTTATATCGCTCAAAGATTAGAAAATACCCTCGAACGAAATCATGCCTTATCTTCGGTAGCGGGAAGACAAGCAATGTCAGAAATCAATACCGATAATATTTATGCTTCTGGAGCAGAATTTATTGCCGAGTTAAAGCTGATGCAAAGCAGTCTGGCTGCTACCAGTTTGCACTGTCGCGAATTAGATAATTTAATTTGTCAGGCAGAAGTATATGGCTTTACCCTAGTAGAGCTAGATTTCCGTCAAGATTCTTCCCGTCACAGCGATGCGATCGCCGAAATTACGGCTTATTTGCAAGTTTTGCCCAAGCCTTATGATGACCTATCAGAAGAAGAAAAGACGGCCTGGCTGATTCAAGAATTGAAAACCCGCAGACCTTTAATTCCTGCGGAGATGCCTTTCTCGGAAACGGCTTGTGAAACGATAGAAACTTTTAGGATGTTGCGTTTGTTGCAACAAGAATTTGGACAGGGTATTTGTCAAACATACATCATCAGCATGACTAATTTCGTCAGTGATGTATTGGAAGTTTTGTTACTTTCCCAAGAAGCAGGACTATACGACCCTGCATCATGTCAGACTACCGTTAGAATCGTACCCTTATTTGAAACTGTAGAAGATCTAAAACGCGCTCCAGCGGTAATGCAAGAGCTATTTGAGCTTCCTCTTTATCGCGCAGCCTTAGCAGGGGGGTATCAGTATGTAGCAGCAGACCAAGAACAAGTTGCTGTTAAAAAGAATTCTTTGCCCCTCAAGCCCAGTGATTTACAAGAAGTCATGTTAGGCTACTCCGATAGCAACAAAGACTCAGGTTTCTTGAGCAGCAACTGGGAGATTCATAAAGCTCAACGGGCATTACAAAAGGTAGCCTCCGATTTTGGAATATCCTTGCGAATTTTTCACGGTCGTGGTGGTTCGGTTGGTCGTGGTGGTGGTCCTGCGTATTCGGCAATTCTGGCACAACCAACGGATACAATCAAAGGCAGAATCAAAATTACCGAACAGGGAGAAGTACTAGCTTCTAAATACTCTTTACCCGAATTAGCTCTTTATCACCTAGAAACTATGACCACAGCGGTGATTCAGTCTAGTTTATTAGGGAGCGGATTTGACCGAGTCGAACCTTGGAATCAAATCATGGAAGAATTGTCAGCGCGATCGCGTACTGTTTATAAAGCTCTAATTTACGAAGAACCTGATTTTGTTGATTTCTTTCACTCAGTCACTCCAGTAGATGTCATCAGTCAACTACAAATAGGTTCTCGTCCTTCCAAGCGACCAGGGAAAGGTGCTGCGGACAAAAAGAAAGACATGAGCAGTTTGCGAGCAATTCCTTGGGTATTTAGCTGGACGCAAAGTCGTTTCTTATTACCAGCTTGGTATGGTGTTGGTTCTGCTTTTCAAGGCTTTTTAGAGCAAGAGCCTGAAAGAAACTTGGATTTACTACAGTATTTCTATGTTAAATGGCCCTTTTTTAGAGTCGTCATTTCTAAAGTAGAAATGACTCTGGCAAAAGTGGACTTACAGATAGCCGAACACTATGTCAATGAGCTATCTCAACCTGAAGATTTGGAACGTTTTCAAAAACTGTTTGCTCAAATTTCTCAAGAATATTATTTAACCAAAGAGTTGATTTTAAAAATTAACGGTCAAAACAAACTTTTAGATGGTAATCCAGAGCTACAAAGATCGGTACAGCTACGTAACGGTACTATCGTTCCTCTTGGATTTTTGCAAGTAGCCTTAATTAAGCGTTTGCGTCAGCATGACAAGTCTCAAGTACTCCATTTCCGCTTTAGCAAAGAGGAGTTACTACGAGGAGCAATGTTGACCATCAATGGCATTGCCGCGGGTATGCGTAATACAGGTTGATACGATATAGTCAGTATTATCATAGGAAAGTAATAAGTATTGATGGTTAATTTTAAGCATCAATACTTATTTTATTTACATTCACATTTAGTATCATTAAATATTAAATCAAGGTACTTCAAGCTTTTAGATTTACATTAAATATGTGATAAAAAAAGATGACAAGCAATGATACTTTGAAATTTAAAATAATATATTAATTACTATTTTTATCTAATTAAATAGATTGTATAGTCTTTTAATCTTTAATTGCATCTAATATCTCGTCAGTCGTGGGATGATAATTCGGCTCTGATAGCTGAATGTTTTCTTTCCAGATGTAATAAACCTGTTCTAGCGAACCATCGTGATGACTCCAAGAACCTGTATAATCCTTAAAATCCAATTTAACTAGTAACCATTCTTGCCGATCTGAATTTAATGGTTTAGTTGCAAAAATAAATCCAGCTTCATTATCTTGATATTCATATAATTCTAGAGAATATAGAGATCCTTGCCAACCATATTCTCCTGAAACTGTTGCTTCTATAGCAGATTTTTCCGTATCATTTTTCGGCGTAAAAATAAATTTTTCTTGGGGCTTTATAGAGTAAACCATTGGACACCAGCTAAACTTTTGCAGCATAAAATTCGATAATCTGCTTAAAGCTTCTCTATCTGTAGTCATCAACCAAACTTGCTCGTCTAATTGACTACTAATTGTCCACTTAATTTGATTTTTAAATTTATATGCTACAGCAGCAAAAGCATTATCGTTAACTAATTTTATATCTACTCCTACATACCCTTCCTCAAGTAATTGTTCAATATTTTTTTGCGAAGGAAAAGGTTTTTTGTAAGAAAAATCATAATACTTGGGTCGAGGATGAAGATAAGATTTAGTAATGGTATTATTACGCCGTAGGTTAATTGACTGGTTATTTTTCATGATTAATATCACCCTCCGAAGAACATATATTTATTGTTCCCTAAAAAATAAATAAATGTGCAATTATGAGTTTAAACAGCCAAAAAAAGCTATTTTAGTCGCAATTTAGGCTTAGTTAAATAGATAAACAAGATTTCGATAATTTATAATCTCTATATAATACTAAAAAGCTTCGTTGTATTCAAGATAAAATGAATAGTATAGGCAAAAAGTATAGTTTTGTTTCGCGATTTATTATATTATTTTATAGCTTTTCTCAAAGGGAGTAAACTACACCTCTGGATAATTAACAACCACAAACTGATGTTATGCCCTTGTGGCACAACTGATATAAATCTATAAATCGAGGCATTTGACTATACCTAATTGAAATGTTAAATAGCTATATTTTCTCACTAAATATACACTTGAATACCTCCATTTAAAAACGTTCTATTGTTATATGTTTTTTGAATTTTAAAAGCATTACTATTAAATAAATTGTGTATTTTTAAATAAGTTTTGTGTCATTAACAAAAAATATTGGCATGAAACTAATACGTTATTTCAGCTAGATCATTATATCTATTTACTAATTTTTAAAGTTAGCTTAATCAATAACTCTATGGATAATAGGGTCAGAATAATTTTAAAAAAAGCTAATCTAAGTCTAAAATTCAAATTCAAATTTCAGAGCTTAAAAGTAAGAAACAACAAATACTACTCATGAAAATTAAATCTTTGTAGTTTAAATTTTAGAAAAATACATCTTTTAGCGCACCCAGATATAGATACAATTAATTCTGTGTAATTAGTGTCAACTTAACTTATGTCTGAGATCGGATATACCCCTTTTAGTACAGAAGAAATCGCAGCCGAAGGTATCAAACCAGAGGAATACCAGGAAATTGTCAATCGGTTAGGTCGTCATCCCAATAAAGCAGAATTGGGTATGTTTGGGGTAATGTGGTCGGAACATTGCTGTTATAAAAACTCTCGACCTCTTTTAAGCCAGTTTCCGACGACGGGAGAAAGAGTCTTAGTGGGGCCAGGAGAAAACGCAGGGGTAGTAGATCTAGGTAATGGTTTGCAGCTTGCTTTCAAAATTGAATCTCATAATCATCCTTCGGCAGTAGAGCCATTTCAGGGAGCAGCTACAGGGGTTGGCGGCATTTTAAGAGATATATTCACTATGGGCGCACGTCCCATTGCCATTCTTAATTCCCTTCGCTTTGGCAATTTGTCAGATGCCCGCACTAAACGCATATTTCAGGGCGTAGTTGAAGGTATTAGCCATTATGGTAACTGCATTGGCGTACCTACTGTAGCGGGGGAAATATATTTTGACAAGGCTTACACGGGCAATCCTTTAGTCAATGCGATGGCGTTAGGATTGATGGAAACAGACGAAATTGTTAAGTCTGGCGCATCTGGTATTGGCAACCCCGTGCTTTATGTTGGTTCGACCACTGGTAGAGACGGCATGGGTGGGGCTAGTTTTGCTAGCTCAGAATTAACTGATAGTTCGATGGACGATCGCCCTGCGGTGCAGGTAGGAGATCCTTTTTTAGAAAAGTCTTTGGTTGAAGCTTGTTTAGAAGCTTTTAAAACTGGTGCAGTTGTGGCAGCACAGGATATGGGAGCAGCGGGATTAACCTGCTCTACCTCCGAAATGGCAGACAAGGGCGGTGTAGGTATCGAGTTAGATTTAGATAAGATACCTGCCAGGGAAACAGGGATGACTCCGTATGAATACTTACTTTCAGAATCCCAAGAAAGGATGTTATTTGTTGCCGAAAAGGGTAGAGAGCAGGAATTAATCGATATTTTTCACCGTTGGGGACTTCATGCGGTAGTTGCGGGTTCGGTAATTGAAGAGCCTGTGGTGAGAATTTTATATCGGGGAGATATTGCAGCAGAAGTTACCGCCACGGCATTGGCAGATGATACTCCAATTTACAAACGGGAACTATTAAAAGAGCCTCCCGCCTATGCTAAAGAAGCAGCAAAATGGACTGCGGATAATTTACCTGGATGTGATTATCAGGGTATTGACGTACAGGGGACATATAAAACTTGGAATGAAATTTTATTACAGCTATTAGATACCCCCACCATTGCCTCTAAAAAATGGGTATACAGCCAATATGACCATCAGGTACAAAACAACACCATTCTATTACCTGGTGGAGCAGATGCAGCAGTAATCAGGGTACGTCCCCTTAATGCCAAGCCTGAAGACTGCACGACAGGAGTAGCAGCAACTACTGACTGTAACCCACGATATGTGTATCTCGACCCCTACGAAGGAGCAAAAGCAGCAGTAGCTGAAGCAGCTCGTAACTTAAGCTGTGTCGGAGCTGAACCGATCGCCGTAACGGATAACCTCAATTTTGGCAGCCCAGAGAAGCCCGTAGGCTATTGGCAGCTAGCTAATGCCTGTTTAGGGGTAGCTGATGCCTGTCGGGAAATGTCTACTCCTGTGACTGGGGGAAATGTTTCTTTGTATAATGAGACTTTGGATTCTCAAGGAAATCCCCAACCGATTTATCCGACTCCCGTAATTGGAATGGTTGGTTTAGTGCCTGATATTACTAAAGTCTGCGGACAGTCTTGGACTACGGAGGGGGATGTTATTTACCTGTTGGGTAATTCTCCGACTACCTTAGGCGCATCTGAATATTTGGCAACAATTTATGACACCGTAGCAGGAAAACCTCCTATGGTGAATTTTGAATTGGAAAGAGATGTCCAGGCTGTATGTCGTCATGGTATTCGATCTCAATGGATCGGCTCTGCTCATGATTTGGCAGAGGGTGGGTTAGCGGTAGCTCTTGCAGAATCATGTATTGGCAATAATTTTGGAGCGACGATTAATATTTCCGTATCTGATTCCCAACGTTTGGATGAGGTGTTGTTTGGTGAAGTAGCTGGTCAAATTGTAGTATCAGTTAAGCCAGAAATGGTAAATGATTGGGAAGCTTATTTGCAGGATAATTTACGCGATCGCTGGAGCAAAATAGGAACAGTTGGCAGACCAGGCGCAAATCTAAATATTTTAACTAACGATAATCTTTCGTTAATTAATGTTAAGATAAAGGAATTGTTAACCACCTGGAGTCAGGCAATAGAGACAAGACTAACAAGTTAGTTTTGGCAAAAAGAACTAATAGTCGCGATCGGCAAACAATGCGATCGCCTTAAAAAATTTAGTTAAGCATTCAATAGCAAGAATAGAGCGTAAGGAGTTAGTCTTAAAATCTTACAAGTACTAACATCAAATTTAATATAGTCATTACCCCAAGGTGGGAGCAAGCCAATAGTATGATGCCACAACAGCCTCTCAATTATACTGAGGATTTTCTTATGAACAACCAACGTAGTGATAAACCAGAAGAAGCATGTGGTGTTTTTGGGGTATATGCTCCAGAAAAGTCGCGGGAGGTAGCAAAGCTGGCGTACTTTGGTCTTTATGCCCTCCAGCATCGCGGGCAAGAATCGGCAGGAATAGCCACCCTAAAAAATGGTCAAGTCTACTGTCACAAAGACATGGGATTAGTTTCCCAAGTATTCAATGAAGATATTTTAGAACAATTGCCTGGAGAAATTGCAGTAGGTCATACTCGTTACTCCACCACAGGTTCTAGTTTAAAGGAGAACGCCCAGCCCGTTGTGTTGGATACTAGACTAGGTACATTGGCTTTAGCTCATAATGGTAACTTGGTAAATGCGGTAGAACTCAGAAAGCATTTGACCGAGAGAGAAGCGAGTTTTATTACTACTACTGATTCAGAAATGATCGCCTTAACCATAGCGGATGAGGTAAATAGTGGTAAGGATTGGATTGAAGCTGCCAAGAGCGCTTTCAAGCTATGTATTGGTGCATATAGTTTGACTATTGCTACTCCTAATGGACTAATGGGTGCGCGAGATCCTAATGGAATTCGTCCTTTAGTAATTGGCGTTTTGCGTGGAGATTCAGAAGAAAACGGAAGATACGTCTTATCTTCAGAAACCTGTGGTTTGGATATTATTGGCGCAGATTATGTCAGAGATGTTAATCCAGGGGAATTAGTTTGGATTACTGATTCTGGATTGATTTCAATTAATTGGGCAGAAAAGGTAGAGAAAAAGCTTTGCGTATTTGAAATGATCTACTTTGCTCGTCCTGATAGCGTCATGCACGACGAGACTTTGTATAGCTATCGCATACGTTTAGGAAGACAGTTGGCTAGGGAATCTTTTGTAGATGCGGACTTGGTAATCGGTGTTCCCGACTCTGGTATCCCTGCTGCGATCGGCTTTTCCCGCGAATCTGGGCTTTCTTATGGTGAAGGATTGATTAAAAACCGCTATGTAGGGCGTACTTTTATTCAGCCTACCCAAAGTATGCGGGAAGCTGGTATTCGCATGAAGTTAAATACTCTCAAAGATGCTTTACAGGGTAAAAGAATTATTATTGTTGATGATTCCATTGTACGGGGAACAACCAGCAAGAAAATCGTTAAAACCTTACGAGATGCTGGCGCAACGGAAGTACACATGAGAATTTCATCTCCTCCTGTGACTCATCCTTGTTTTTATGGCATTGATACCGATAACCAAGATCAGCTAATTGCTGCAACAAAATCAGTTAAGGAAATTGAAGAAAGAATCGGCGTAGACACTTTGGCTTACTTGACTTGGGAAGGTATGTTGGAAGCTACTCAAGAAAATCCCAATCATTTTTGTTCGGCTTGCTTTACAGGGGATTATCCTGTTTCTATCCCTGAAGATATTAAGCGTTCTAAATTGATTTTAGAAGAAACCAAGGTGTAAACAGCAGAGAAAAGCTTAGGCTTTTTTCTACTGTTTCAAAAAATCAATAAATGCCCATACTGCATGGGATAAATCTACATCTTTAGGAGTTGCAGCCACAACTACCCGCTGTAGTGGTTTTGGTAGCTGACAGGCTGTTACCCCCTCAGGAATATGAAATACTGATAGTTGGGGTAGGATAGCTGCCCCCGATCCTGCTGCTACTAGATTAACAATAGTGTCGCTTTCTCTTACTTGTTCGGCTGGTTTAAAATTATGTCCTTGTGCCACAAAATAATTTTGGATTTGCTTGAAGCAACTATTTTGATTAGGATAAGAAATAATTGGCAGAGATAGCAATTGTGTCCAACTAATGGGCGTGCCTGGCTTTTGAGGCAAATTCATATTAGGCGGTAACAGTAGAATGTAGTTGTCCCGCAGCACCTCTATGGTATCAAGATCTTTAATAGTAGGGAGAATAGTAAAGCCAATATCTGCCTTACCTTCGTAAACCATTTGCTCTACTTGAGGACAATCTTTTTCCTCGGTAATTTTAATCTCAATCTGGGGATATTTAGTTCTAAAGTCGGCTCTGATTTTAGGTAACAATTGCGCTGCTGCACCACGGAATGCCGATACATTTACTTTGCCCACATCCAAGCTTTTAAAACGGTTAGCTGCCTGTTGAATATCTTCCATTGACTGCAACAGGCGATCGCAGTGAGCTAAAATACTTTCTCCTGCGGGGGTAAGAGTTACACCCTTTTTACTCCTAAACAGCAGTTGCACCCCCAAATCATTTTCTAATGTTGCGATCGCATGACTTACCGTAGGCTGAGTTAGGTCTAATTCTATGGCTGCTTGGCTAAACTTACCGTATCTTGCTACTGCCACAAATGACTTAATCTGAGAGAGTTTCATGTGGAAAACTGTTTTCCAGCTATTTTTAATATTTGACCGCGGAAGGCGGTCAATCTTCTAAACGATTTAACTTTTTGTACACATCATCATCATTACGTTTACCAACTAAGATAATTTCAACCAAATCTTCTTTTGGTTGGAATCTATAGACTATTCGATATTCTCCACTGTCTACTCTATATAAATTAGAATAGCCTTTTAACTGTTTACTATCATTGGGCAAAGGATTGATATTAAGAGCCAAAACTTTCTTGGCAATTTGAGCAGACACTTTAGGTTGTAATCCTTTCAAAAAATCTAGAACAGTTTTTAAACCATCAAGCTTCGGCATTCGCCAACTGCTCCAAAGCAAAAGTAAATTCTTTTTCCCCTACCATTGAGGATTGGCTCAGAGCCGTTTGTGCAGCTTTCCCTAAATTAAGCTCCTCTAATTCTTCCAACTTGGTAATAAGCTGCTGATAGGTTTCTGCTGCCAAAATCACATGACTAGGACGTTTTTGTTTGGTTATTAATACTGGCTCTCTTGCAGCCTTGTCAAATACTTCACCGTGCTGATTACGAGTTTGAGTGAGGGTATAACTGTCCATTTTTAATTGAATGACTATTTTGTACATTTTAGCAAAAATGTCGAGTTTCCATTATAAGTTTGCTTTACGCAAAGACTTAATAACTGCGATCGCATTTTTACCCACTATTTCGATTTCTTCTGGGGTATTAAATCTACCAATACCAAAGCGCAAAGAAGCATGGGCAAGTTTTTTATCTCTACCTAAAGCGGTTAAAACATGAGAGGGTGCGGTAGAAGTGGATGAGCAAGCAGATCCCGATGATAAAGCTACTATAGACTGCAAGGCTAATAGTAATGCCGAGCCATCAACTCCAGTAAGACTAATATTGAGATTACCAGCCAGACTAGTCGTTAAATTGCCATTTAGGTAAACTCCATCCAAAGATTCAAACATCGACCAAAGCTGCTGTTTAAGCTTAAATAAACGCTCTGATTCGGCTGCCATTTCCGCTACACCAAGTTTTAAAGCTTCAGCAAAACCAACTATCTGGGGGGTGTATAAAGTACCAGATCGCCTTCCTCTTTCTTGTCCTCCTCCTTGGAGTTGAGAAGCGATCTTAACTCTAGGATCGCGACGGCGGACATATAATGCACCAATACCCTTTGGACCATAGATTTTGTGTGCCGTCAAGGACATGAGATCGATGTTCATTGCTGCCACATCTAAAGGTATTTTTGCGATCGCTTGAGCAGCATCAGTATGAAATAATACTTCTTTACTATGACAAATTTCTCCTATTTCCCCCAAAGGTTGCAGCACTCCAATTTCATTATTGGCAGCCATGACAGAAACCAAAATAGTATCTTCGCGAATAGCTGCGGTTAACTTATCTAAATCTAATAGTCCATCAGATTTTACAGGGAGATAAGTAACTTCAAATCCAAGAGTTTCTAGATATTGACAGGGATCTAAAACTGCTCGATGTTCGGTAGCGACGGTAATAATATGTTTCCCTCGATCGAAATAAGCCTCTGCAACTCCTTTTATGGCTAGGTTATTAGCTTCGGTTGCGCCACTGGTAAAGACAATTTCTTCGGGACTAGCATTAATGATATTTGCGATCGCTTCCCTGGCATTTTTAACTGCTGCACTAGCTTCCCATCCATATACATGAGTATTAGTGGAGGGATTGCCAAAATGCTCGGTAAAGTAGGGCAACATAACTTTTAACACCCTTTTATCCATTGGTGTAGTAGCATGAGCATCGAGATATATCGGACGTTGAGGCATTGTTTTTTAAATTTGCAATTAATTAAAACCCGACTATAACTTGCCACATTCCTACAGCTACGGTGATGATAGCTAGATGTTGGGGGACGAGATATTTAAATGGTTGGCGGGCTATTTTTTGGGTTAAGAGGATCGATAATAAGATACCTACTATTAAAGTAGCACCCTGCAAAAAAGCAATTACCGCTGGATGAGCAATCAAGATCGGCAGACTTGCACCGTCAAAGCCAAAAGTAGCCATTGTAACGGGCAATATTTTACCGCCTTCTCCCAAACCCATACGGAGATAGTGAGCTAAGTTACCAGCTAGTACCAAAGGTAAATAGCCATAGGCTAATTCAATAAACTTGCGGGGTTTGTATTTATAATTTATTTTACCGAGCAAGGCGACCGCACTTTGTCCAAAGAAGGGTATTACTATTGGTATGGTGAGAACAACAATAGAAACTAAAGCATGATTGCTAAATTGGTCTAAGTGTAAGTCTAAACCTAGCTTGGTGGATATTTCTGGTAGGCGGTGGAGAAAAACTACGTTTAGTAAAAGAAATAATAAAGCTACCTCATAACTACGGGGTGTGTGAGTCGTCCATAATTCAATTCCAGGGGGACGCAAATTAAATTCTACCGAGCGATGGGGACAGGCTTTTAAACAAGTCATGCACAACACACAGTCCCGATTTTCTGTTAGCTGTGCGGGATGGGAATAAAGAGGACAACCATTGGTTTCTTGTCCTTCTCCTTTGGCTACCCCACCCTTATAACATTGATAGGTAGTACATTCTGCCGAACAAGTACCCTGTTGCGCTCGTAATTCTGTCATAGAAAGTTTAGCAAATAAGCCATTCATTCCACCAATAGGACATAGATAGCGACACCAAAAACGGCGTTCAAAAATAGCCGAACAAATCATTGCCCCAGCGGTAATTAGCAACAGCAACCAAGCAGAAAGATAAGCCGTATTTTCCAGATCCCATAATTCTTCCCAGAGAAGTATCAAAGCGAATAAACCAAATAGAAACCACCCTCCCCATTCCTCAGCAGCATTCCTCGGCCATTTTTTTAGCTGTCGAGGAAATAAGATTAAAGATAGCTTTTGGGTAATTTCGCCATAAATCATAAAGGGACATACCGCACACCATAATCGACCAACAAAAGGAAAAGAAATTAGAATTGCGGGCCACCACCAAGCCCAAAATAGATTGAGAGCAAAGTTAGATTCGCGGTTTTGGGGAGCAATAAATAAAACTAAAACTATGAAGGCAAAAAATGTAAAGGTAAATCCATAGTTGATCTTGTCAGGAAACCAATCGCTCCTCAAAAAATAGCGCAGTTTCGGATATTTATTGAGGAGATTTAAACGGTATTGTTTCTTTTTACTTTGACCTTGCCAAACAACTTCTTCGGTAATATCATCACAGCCCTGCAATTGAGTTAAAGCCCGTTCGACAATACTTTCTAATTCTCTTAGGTTATTGGGAAAATCATAGGATTGTAAATCTCTAATTGCTTCGGGGGTAATTTTAGTTTTCTTCAGGCATTTGTTGCGCCCAATTAAATTTAAATAATAATTAATCTGTTCATCTATATCTGCTCTTCTAACTCTTAGAGGAGGAACTTTAATTAAGTTTTTAATTACGCTATCGATCGCAGGAATAGTCTGCTCTGAGATTGCAATAATTCTGGCTTGTGATGTTTGCGGTTTGGGTAATTCTCCATCAGGACGAATAATAGAAGTATATTGATTAGTTTTAATTAAAGTTGCGATCGCATCTATTAATTCGGATGGCAGTAAATGAATATTATTGAAAATCAAAGTACCTTTTTCTAAGCTGGCAATCAATCCTGGTTTACCGCCACTCCTGCCAAATAATTCTGCGCCACTTGTCTGTAATTTGCCACAGTCTACTTGAATAATTGGTTGCCGACGATATGCCGAGCCAAAATGAATTAATGCAGCTAAATTATCCTTTTCTAACCCTGGTTCGCCAAACAATAAGACTGATTCTCTAGTTTCTGATGCCTGTTTTATTTGCGATCGCAATCTAGTGGCATAGCGACTTTTGCCAATAACTCCTCGCCTGGCTTTGCTAACTAAATAGGGTCTTAATATTACCTGCCTTTCTTGTTCAAATTCCAGCTTGTCTGATAATTCTTTTACTTCTGTTGTTAATTCTTGAGCAAAAGATTGGCTTATTTCTGGATATTGTTCGAGCAATTCTTTGACTTCTGAACTATCAACAAACCATAGTTTTGTTTCAGTAATAGTTTTAACTGTATATTGAGTCTGTCGATCTAGCAATAAAGCGTATAAATTTAGTACCGTTCCAGATAGTAAACTGCTTTGGCTAGACTGCAATTTACTGCTGCTAGATAACTTTCCCGATTGAATAATATATAAGCCATCTGGTCGATCATCTTCTGTAATAATAGTTTGGTCTGCTGCAATAGTTTGTTCAGATAGTGCAGATGCGATCGCATTAAGGATTTCTGTTGATAAATTACCCAAACAGGTCTTTTGTTGCAGAAAAGCTACTAAATCAGTCGATTCATATTTCAATATCCTGATATGAATTCAGATTTTAATTTCCATATTATATTAAGCTTTTTTATCTTCTCAACTCCATGCTCTAAGCCTGAGGTTTTCATTTTTCTACTTTTAAAGTTTGATTGAGGAGTGAAAACAAAGTTTATTTCAATAACTACAGGTTTCAATGAGGTGATTGGACGCAGTTAACATTGAAATAGCCCTGTATTTGAACTAATTATCATTGGCTAAAATATGACGAATTTCAACTATTTTATTCATAGAAAACCTAGTGTTTACATTTTAGATAAATACTTATAAAGATCTTATGAATATTCTTATAATAAATTACAAAAAATAGATACCTATGATATTACTGAAATAGGGCTAGTTAAGCGTAAAGCTCGATGTACGTTTAGTTAATTGCAAACCTATTCAGTCGAGATTTATTATGGCTACAACACTGCTTGATGCTACGGCAGTTAATAAGTTTTCAAACCCCTTACCAAATCTACTTACCCCAGGGCTTTTTATCGATGCCAGAACAGGCGGTACTTACGATATCACTATGAGCCAAGGACATCATGACTTTGGCTTGGGTTTTGGCAAGGTACATGCTTGGGGATACCACAGTGATTCTGCCCCCCTATGGAATGATTTAAAACTCAACTACTTGGGACCCACAATCGTAACCGAAGAGGATGTTCCAATTTCTGTCAACTGGAATAACAACCTTCCAGACAACCATCTCCTAGATGTAGATCCGACTCCACATGGCGCATTTGAAAGTATTAAGAATGGCATTGCTACTCAGCCTCATGTTCATGGTGGTCTCACAGTCGCTAGTTCAGATGGTAATCCTTTTGCAACAGATGCCTTTCTGGCTTCAGAAACCTATAATTATCGCAACAAGCAAGATTCATTAACATCCTGGTATCACGATCATGCTCTTGGTATTACTCGTTTGAATGTATATGCTGGGTTAGCTGGTTTCTATATCATTCGAGATGATCGCCATACTGGCATCCCTGACAATCCAAGCACACCTGAAGATGAAAATTTACTCGACTTGCCTGGAAATTATTCTGATGTAGACTACACGGGTGATGGAAACATAGACTCCTTGACCCAATACGAGTTTCCCATCGTCATCCAGGATAAGACCTTCGATAGCAATGGCGATCTATACTATCCAGCCATTCCTGGCGATCCCTTGGCTGGACCTGGGGAAGAAACAGTTCCCGATCCTCCTGGTATTGATGGTTTTGGCAATGTCAATCCATTCCCTGGTTTACCCTCAAGCCCTACTGTTGTAGCAGAGTATGGGGGAGATATCATGATCGTGAACGGGTTGGCTTGGCCTAAGCTAGATGTAGAACCTCGTACCTACCGTTTCCGACTACTCAATGGCTCTGATTCTCGCTTTTATGAACTGAATCTCCCTGAGGAATTAGATTTTCAAGTCATTGGGTCAGATGGTGGACTACTTGATGGTCCAGCAGTTGCCGTGGAAACCCTAAGAATAGCCCCTGGTGAGAGGTATGACGTTATTGTGGACTTTTCTGGTTTGGAAGGCGAAACCATAACCATGGAAAATCTTGAAGGGGGGGAAGGCCCCATTTTTGACGATCTTCAAACAACGGGGCAAATTATGCAGTTTAACGTTATGGACGTTCCACCAAGCGTTTCAGACCCCGTTAATCCCCAATGGCAGATAGATTTGCGACCCGATTCAGACGATACGATTCCTGTCTGGACTGAAAATGCCGATGGTACCTGGTCATCTAGTGTAGGTAATACAACAGCTCCAGGAGAACATAGCTTAGCAATTTTTGAAGGACTGGATAACTACGGACGTCTATTTCCTCATTTAGGAACAGTTAACGAAGGCTCTCTCTTGTGGGCTGAAGATGTAGATACTGGTAATTTAAATTCCAATGGAGAAGCCGAAGCAGCTCCCGCAGAAACAGTTATAGCAGATGAGTATGTTTTGTTTGAAATCTATAACACGACTCCAGATGCTCCTGCAAAAAAGTCTGCTGCCGTAATCGAACCACTTGTTACAGTAAAGCTATTGGTAATTTGAGTTGACCATAGTGTTGCATCATTGCCGTTATCAAGCGTTCCTCCCAATCCCGCAGGAAAGCTAGTAATTATCACTGAATCGGCTGCGCCCGTTCCTTCGTTTAGTCCTGTTATAATCCCTTCAACTGTACCAGGAGTATTACCCTCTACATTATCAAAAGAAAAAGTGAAATCGAACGCGTGGGCATTGCTCGTTGTGATTGACAATGCTAAAGTGCTTGCAAAGCCAATACCTGCAAATTTAGAAATTTGTTTAAACATAAAATTACTTCTCACTTGTGGAGATAAAGATTAGTAATTCCAGAATATTTTTGATATGGAATTTATACCGAGGTATAAATTCCATATTTCACTACCGATACATTCGCCTATATTCAGTAAATACTTTCCAGTTCTTTTTACACTATTCAATCTTTGACAAAATTAATTAAAAAATAAAATAACTACCTGCAATAAACCAACAACAAAACCCAATATTCCACCTAGATTTACGATCGCCTGAAGTTCATTTTTAACTATACCCTGGACAGCATTCTCTAATTCTTCAGGAGAAGTAGCAGTAACTCGATCTATAATCACCTGATCGATAGACAAAATAGGAATGGCTTGGGCTACTAATTTTTCTAAATCTCTTTCTAAATAGCGATCCAAAACTAAAGCTAATTCTTGGCTGACTACCTCTAAGGAATCATTAATTGTGGGCGAAGACTGTAAACGTTTCAAAATTAAATTTGCCAAATTTTCCCACTCCACAGAGTCTCCCAAACGGGCAATTACGTCCCCACCCTCTTCTTTAATATAATTACGTACTGCTTCACGAACAGTTTTACGTAGCTGTCTGACGGTAGAAACGGGTAAATTTTGTAGAGAAAGATTAGTCAGCCAGTTTTTGATGCGATCGCGAATTTGCAACGAGTAGGTTAATTCCTGTAGTCTAGCGTTAGTAATTTCTGGCTCATCAATACAAAAAGAGCGCAGCCTAATTAAACTATTGCGTAAACCAAATAGATTTGCCACCACCCAATAAGTACCGCTAGTTTTCTCGCGGAAACCTTCATCAATAATTTGAATATTGCGATCGCTCAAAAAGTCAATAATTGCTCTCCGTAATGTATCGGGAGGAATTACCGCACCTAAAAGCCAGTCGGCAAATTTCTTACCTTGAGCATCTTTTAGCTTGAAGTTTAATAGGATTTGGTCAAATATCTGATTTATTTGAGCTTCTAAAAAATCTTCTTTCCTGGCTAATACTTTTAATAATCTGGGTAAAGATTGACTAAATAAATCCCGTAAGATGCCTCCCAGAATTTTTGCTGTTTTTTGTTCGCGATCCGACTTCACCTGATCTAGAGCCAACTTTATTAGCCAAGAAATTGCGCTTTCAATCCGTTCAATTGCCAAAAGCCTTTGAGCCAACTTTTGTAGCTCTCCAGGAGTAAGCAACGAACCCATAATCGTATCTGATACCTTTTGAGCCAAACGTTCTTGATTACTGGGAATTAAGCCTGGTGTGAAAGGTAATTTGCGTTTACCAATATAGATAGGCTTGTAGGGGCGAAAGAGCATTTTGATAGCTATGTCGTTGGTGAAATAGCCAATGATGCTTCCCGCTACGGGGGGAACAAAATATATCCAGAGATTCGTTAGTGCCAAAGCAGTATGTTGAATCGACAATAAAAATTAGACAGCAGAAAATTAATTCTATACTCTATTTTATTTAGTTAACACTAATATTCCCATCATTCCACCCATCAAAGGATAGTGAGTAGCTCGATCGAATCCTGCTGCTTGTGCCAGTTTAACCTGTTCTTTCCCCGTAGGAAATCTTTCTACACTAGGATTAATATAGGCGTATTCTTCCTTCATCCCCATATCTTCTGCGGTAGGGACAACAATATTTGCCAAATACCATTGCTGAAAAGCTTGCATATAACCTGCACTGGGGCGATGGAAGTCTAGTATTGCTACTTTTGCTTTGGGTTTGAGAACACGATATAACTCCTTCATACAGAGGGGAATATTTGTTACATTACGTAATCCATAACCCATAGTGGCGCAGTCAAATTGGTTATTTTCAAATGGTAAAGCTAACGCATCCCCTTCTAGCCATTCCATTGGTACGGTGGGACATCTTGCCATCTGCCGAAATTTTGCGATCGCCAGTTGTTCGCAAGCAAAATCTAATCCTGTCACCTTTCCTGTATCGCCTACCTGTTTGGCTAACAACAAGGCTAGATCGCCACTGCCACAGCAAACATCTAAAGCATTGTTTCCTTCTTTAGCTTCACTCCATTTAACCGCCATTTTCTTCCAAATGCGATGCTGTCCAAAACTCAGGCGATCGTTTAATTCATCGTAGACAGGGGCAATGCGATCAAATATATCTCTTATTTCTGAGGCTTGGGGAGAGGAAGTTGTGGTCATTAGTTTGCTAAGGGGGACTAGTTTCTAAAGATCATAAAACAGACTATAAAAAGGAATTTATTCAGTCGCAGAATCTTAATAAACATATTTGGAATAATACAAAATAGCGATCGCGGCGAACCATTAATAAATAGACTTGTTGCAAGATTGCCTGTTAACTCTTCTCTCACTAAAGTAGATATTACAAGTTATGAGTAATTAGTTACGTCTAAACAGAATTAACTTAACCTAATCAATAAGTAGGATCGACTTTTATTTTTCTCTTTTATGAATCTGATAACGTTTTTAACCTTAGTACTAGGATTAGTATTATTGGTGGTTGGTGCAGAATTTCTGGTTAAGGGTGCATCTAAGATCGCTGCAATTCTAAAAATATCCCCCTTGATCATTGGATTAACTATTGTGGCTTATGGCACAAGTGCGCCAGAAATGTCTGTCAGTATTATGTCTACCTTTTCTAATCAGGGTGACATTGCTGTAGGTAACGTTGTCGGTAGTAATATCTGTAATATTCTGCTGGTTTTGGGTATGTCTTCAGTAGTTGCACCTTTAGTTGTAACCAAGCAAATAATTCGCTCTGATGTGCCAATTATGATTGGCGTATCCCTACTATTGTTGATGTTTGCTTGGGATGGTCAAATAAGTAGGGTTGATGGAATAATTCTATTTATTGGTGGCGCACTTTATACCTTGTCCCTGATTTATCAAAGTAGCAAACAAGCTGCCGAACAAGACGAATTTGCCGAAGAGTATGGTTTTTCGGGAGAGGTTACTACCCAGCTATGGATTAAGAATATTATCTTCGTTATTGGCGGTTCGATTTTATTGATTCTTGGATCGCGCTTCCTGGTTAAATCCGCTGTCGAAATCGCTACTGATTTTGGTGTCAGCGAATTGTTGATCGGTTTAACTATTGTGGCTTTTGGTACGTCTCTACCAGAATTGGCTACTTCTGTTGTGGCAAGCTTTCGAGGAGAGAGGGATATCGCCGTAGGCAATGTTTTGGGCAGTAATATTTTTAATATTCTAGCGGTGTTGGGTGTGGCAGGAGCGTTATCCCCAGGTGGTATCAATGTAAGTCAAACACTACTCAATTTTGATATGTTGGTTGCGATCGCAGTAGCTTTCGCTTGTCTGCCTATTTTTTATTCTGGCAAGCGTATCGATCGCCTGGAAGGATCGCTATTTTTATTTTATTACTTGGCATATAACGGCTATTTAGTTTTAAAAGCCATCAAGCACCCAAGTCTATCTATCTATAGTTCAGTCATGCTTTATGGTGTTCTTCCTTTAACCGTTATCTTTTTAATTACTGCTGCAGTGTTAGAAAAACGAGCCGAAAAAAAACGTAAAAAAATTAGTTGATTGACGTATTTAGAATTAATCACCAAAATTCATCACACGACAATAATGTATTCTTGTTAGACAAGTAGGATTAAAGTTATCTGATGCTCCAGAAGAGTTAGAAACAGAAGTCTGAACCAAAATTATAATTAATTGTTATCTAGATTAAAACAAACCTATCCGCTGATAGAAAAGGCGGACTATCCTGGTCATTAGGAATTAGTAACTCTCTACCTGTTTTCACTGTTTTTTGATGGTTAAGCATTTTATTTAATCCATATCAATAAACTGTTAGAATAGTCGCTGTATATTTTTAAAAGCCTGATTTTTGTTCAAACATCATGATTTTTGTCCAATATCAGCTAACAAGTAGATATTGGAATTTGTATGGCAACTAACAAACAGTTTAATCCTCAAGAGTTACTATCTCAGTTATTAAACTCTAAAAGTTCTGGTTGTCTAGAATTAAATAATAGAAATATTTATTGGAAAATCTACTTACAAAAAGGAAATTTAAAATATATTGATTGTTCTGTACAGCTATTGGAACAACTTGAATATCATCTCCATTATCTTGGATTTGAAAAGAGTGTAGTAGCCCTAAAACAGTGGTCAGCATCAGATCTTAGTCTGTCATCCTCTCTAGAAGATAGAAAAGCTGCTTCGGATATTTATAGCCAAGCTATTTCTTGGCTGATAATCGAAAAACACCTCACTCTATCTCAAGCCACAAAACTAATTCAACGCATTACCAAAGAAGCATTACAGCATTGTATTTGGATTGATAAATGTATTTCCAACTGGCATAAAGGATATTTCATTCCTCAGTGGATTGAAGCAACTGTAGGAAACTTTCCGCTTCTTAATCTATCTGACTGTCTGAGTTTAGAACAAAGCAGACTTAAACAATGGCAAAGTTGCAGTGAAAAATTGCTTTCTGTTCATCAACGTCCTTATTTTGTTTCTGACTGGGAAAAAAAAGAGCTTCCACTTTTTGGTTTGCTAGATTCTCCAGCCCTCAAACAACTATCTAAGATAGTAAATGGTCGTGTTAGTGTTCTTCAATTGTCATTATTGCTAAAAAAAGATGAGCTGGATGTAGCACAGATATTATCCCCATACATTGATGAAAAGATAATATATTTACGTAATGCCAAGCCAGCTTTTCATCAACTCCCCACTATTCCTCATTTAGAAAATAGTAGTCACCAATCATCTTCAATCGCCAAAATTTATAAAATAGTATGTATTGATGATAGTCCTACTATCTTAAAAGAAATCAAACGTTTTCTTGAAGGAGAAACGTTTAAAGTCATAATTATCGACGATCCTACCCAGGCTGGAGCAAAAATTTTTACGATTAATCCAGATTTGATTCTGCTAGATATTAATATGCCGAGGATAAATGGATATGAACTATGCAAACTATTAAAGAAAAGCGGAAAGTGCGATCGCACTCCTATCATTATGGTAACGGGAAACAACGGCTTAATTGATAAAGCTAGAGCCAGAATAGTTGGAGCAAGCGATTATTTGACAAAGCCTTTTACCAAGAAAGAATTAATTGAGATTGTTGAGAAACATCTTAATTAACTAATATAAAACAAATAGTGATTAATTATCTATTCCTCTATCAAAATGATCTTTTAATTAACTCGACTTGCCCGCTTATGTGGCACAAAACGTAAAATTAAAACTAGAGCTAATGCCAAAACAAAGGGAAAATAAATTAACCAGGACTCATTCAATCTTTCACTGAAAGCGACTGTAAAAGATAGCCAGAGATAATACATTCCCACCGTATGTAGAATGCGCCAGCCACGTCTTCCTAAAATAGCAGCAGGACGTGGAAAAGAAGTAATAGTCATCAAAATAATAAACAAATAGCCCAGATTAGCACCGTGATTATTTCGTACCATGTTTTCTGTAGTTAGTATTGCAACGCCAGCGATCGCTATGGCATGAAAGCCATGAGATATTGCCATCGACAAGCCTAAATAACGACGATTAGTTATTAACCAACTGCTTAGAGGAGTTAATTTTAATTTACGTAAGGATGAAGCAATAAAAGCCAATAAAAACAAAACACAAGAAGAACGAGCAGTAAATCTAATTGCAATACGAAAGCTCGCTTCGTCAATACCATTAACCAGCAATATTAAGCAAAAAACTATTGCAATAATCGTAGTTGAGCCTTTAACAATCTGCCATTTCTGTAGGGAAAGCATTTTCACAGCGTTGCATTAAGTAGTTATATCATTTTAAATTTTGAACACAACCGATTATTTTGTAGGGGCGACCCCCTTTACTTCCCCCTACAGGGGGAATCTGTATAGTCTCTCCTTTCAGGAAAGGTTGGAGAGGTGTTCGCCCTGATGTTAGATAATCAGTTTTTTTTAGGAATAAACTTGCTGTTACGAATACAGCTTTGCTGATACGTTATGCTGTTTTTTCTAATAATTTTGTTCCTAAATGATTCGATCTTACCCATAGAAATAAAGGTAGGGCAAAAGATAAACCAATAATTAAATTGAGTAGTATATAAACCCAAAGAGATTTTAAACTCAATCTTCTTCCTTCTCTATATACAAAAATCCAAAACACTACAGAAGAAATAAGCAAATCAAAAGCAAAGTCAGAGGAAATACGATTGGCAAATAATTGTGACCAAAATAAAGATAAATTCAAGCCATTCTCAGCAAAAAACGGTATTAGTTGGGAATAAGGTAAAACAAAACCAAGTATACATAAGACGAGATAAATAAATTGCATAGCTATAACCTCAATTTTGAACAACTATGACAATCAGTTTAGGTATTTCTAGTAAAGCCGTCTTGCCTATTCTTCCAAAAATTGTTCTATTCTTCCGATTAATTTAAATACTTTTCAAGGCTCGTTTCTAACATAGATCTTGATATGCTTTTGGTGTGATTTTAAAATGTTGGCGAAAGACTCTGGTGAAATGACTTTGATTTTTAAATCCAACTTCTTGGCAGATAAAAGAGATCGCCAAATTTCTTTGACGTAATAGGGTTTTGGCTTTTTCTAAACGACGTTGAGTAATGTATTTGTGGGGCGACAACCCCGTGGACTGTTTGAATAAACTAGCAAAATAGTGGGGACTAATTTCAATCAGGCTAGCTAGAGTATTTAAAGTAAGATCGCAGTCTAAATGATTCTGAATATATTCAATGACAATTCTCAGCTGATAGGGTGTTAATCCTCCTCGATATTCTTTAACTACAGAATCTTTTAGTCCATATCTTTGTAGCAGGTGTGCGCCTAATGCTGTCGCCATCGAGTCTGCATATAGCTTGCTATCCTTTCCCGCTATTTCCAATTCAGTTTTCAATGCCAATCCCATCTGTTGAATTAGAGGATCGCGTAAGCGAAAATGGGATTCCAACTTTACTTTAGGCGAAATTATTTCTCCTATCCCACCAACCAAAATATCAGGAGACAAAAATAATTCCAATAAAGGTACTTCGCGATCTACTTTTACTCTAGGAAAAACCTCTCCCGCAGCAATAAAAGCAATATCTCCTTTACTATACTGTTCGTCATGCCACTGTCCATCAAGCAAAAGACTGCCTTGAAAATCTCCCAAGCAAATTACTAAAGAATGAGCGGGAAGAAAAACTTCTGGCATTTCTCCTGCTGGCTCTAATTCATGGATTAAACTGAGTTTATCCCATCCTGCGCGATTGCTTGAAAGCAGATGAGTATGTTCTACATATTCTCCGTTTAAGTCAGTGGGAAAATTTTCTAAAGCCATACTTTAAGCAGAAACAAGATTTACTCGATCGCGGAAACTGTAGGCTGAGTTTGGGTTGGTGATTCTGGTTTTAATTGAAACAAAACCCAGTTAACTATCCCCGATAAAAAAGGTAAAGCAAAACAAATTACTAAGGCGATCGCCACATAACGGAAAATAACTGGTCTTTTATTTCCTTCAGGATCGTGACCGCAACTAAGACAAGTATCGACTCCCTTTGCATTCAGAGTACCGCAAACTTTACAGGGTTTTAGTGCCATTTTTAAAGGATGAAGGATGCCCTAAAGGATACACCTTCGGATAAGGGATGAGGGATGAGAGGATGGCCCTAAAGGATACACCTTCGGATAAGGGATAAAGGATGAGGGATGAGGGATAAAACAATAGTTGTAGATGAACTAACTTAATGCTGAATTAATTATTTCTGGTGTTACTTTGTCGGTGATTATAACTTTGCCGATCGCAGTTGGTAAGATAAAACGTACTTTTCCAGCCTTAACTTTTTTATCACTTTGGATTGTGGTTAAAATATCTTCTATAATTACTTCAGCAGGGACATCTGTGGGTAAACCTGTCTTGGCAATTAAAGCATCCTGACGTTTCGCTTCTTCTTTTGTCCATAAACCCATTTCAACCGCAATTTTACCTGCTGCAACCATACCAATAGCTACCGCTTCACCATGAACAAACTGCTTGTAGTTAGTCAGACTTTCTACTGCATGACCTATTGTATGTCCATAGTTAAGAATTGCCCTTATTCCAGCTTCTTTTTCATCTTGTCCGACTACCTCTGCCTTTGCCTGACAAGAGCGAGTAACAATGGTTTCTAGCAACTCGTCGCCGACATTTTCTAAGGTATCTAAATGCTGATGGTGTTCGAGTTTAGTAAATAAATCCTCGTCCCAAATTACGCCATATTTAATTACTTCTGACATTCCCGCGCGAAATTCTCTAGGAGGGAGGGTTTTTAATAAATTAGAATCGATCGCAACTAGTTTTGGTTGATAAAATGCACCAATGAGATTTTTACCCTGGGGGTGATTAACTCCTGTTTTACCACCTACCGAAGCATCGACAATGGCTAATAAAGAAGTCGGTACTTGAACAAAATTTACCCCTCTTAACCAAGTTGCAGCAGAAAAGCCAGTCATGTCGCCAATTACCCCACCACCCAAAGCTACAAATGTAGATGAACGTTCTAAACGATGGGTTAACGCAGTATCATATACTTTTTGAATAGATTGAAGATGTTTGTGTTCTTCTCCTGCGGGTATTAAATGGGTATAGGTTTCAAAACCAGCAGCCTCTAAAGATTTAACGCAAGTGTCGCCATAATGACCAAAAATCTCAGGGTTAGAGATGACTAAAACTTTTTTGCCCAGATTCAACTGCTGCATCTGGCTACCTAGTTGACTGAGGCTATCAGGAGCGATCGCAATTTTGTAAGAATCTTGGGGTAAATCAACAGTAATATTAGGCATATCAATTAGAGACAAGGCATATTTTGTCTGTACATATTCAGTTATTAATTTACCACTAACGACTAACCACTAATGACCAATAAATGGCAAATTTAATTTCATCCCCTAATCAAATAATTAAACGCTTTGCGCTTAATGGTTGGACGCTTTTAGTAATTGCGATCGCTTTGATTATTGCTACACCTATTTTATTCGTTTTTAGCAGTATTTTTACCAATTCAGGCGCAATTTTGCAGCATTTGGCTACTACTGTCTTAAAAGACTATATTATTAACTCTTTGTTACTGATGCTCTTAGTAGGAATTGGAGTGTGTGTAATTGGGGTAGGTACGGCTTGGCTAGTAACGATGTGTCGTTTTCGGGGTAGTCGTTGGCTAGAGTGGGGACTGTTATTACCGTTGGCTGCACCTGCATATTTATTAGCTTATGCCTATACCAATATGCTAGATTACTTTGGACCCGTACAGTCAACATTGCGGAGTATCTTTGGTTGGACGAGTATCCAAGAATATTGGTTTCCCAATATTCGTTCCCTGTCGGGTGCAGCGGTAATGTTATTACTAGTTTTGTACCCTTATGTTTATCTGTTAGCGCGAGTAGCATTTTTAGAACAGTCAGTATGTACCATCGAAGCTAGTCGTTCGTTAGGATGTAATCCTTGGCGTAGTTTTTTCACCATCGCTTTACCCTTGGCTAGACCATCAATTGTAGCGGGTTTAGCTTTGGCATTAATGGAAACCCTGAACGATTTGGGTACGGTAGAGTATTTTGGTATAAACACCTTTACTACAGGCATTTATCGCACCTGGCTAGGATTGGGGGAAAGAGCAGCAGCAGCACAATTGGCAGCTTGCTTGATGATATTTATTTTAGTATTAATTCTATTGGAAAGGCGATCGCGTAGCGCAGCACAATATTACGAGCGATCGAGTTCCATCAAAAAATTAACACCTTTTGAATTAAAGTCTTGGCGCGGTATTTTAGCTTTAGTTGCTTGTTTAATTCCCGTAACTTTGGGCTTTTTGATTCCTGCGGGATATTTATTACAGCTAACCTTAAATAACCTAGATTCAATTTCTGATGGTGATTTTGCAGATTTAGCCCAACATAGTTTTATTTTAGCGGGAATTACGGCGATCGCAGCCATGACTATATCTTTGTTTATGGCTTATGGACAAAGATTGGAATCCAACTGGCTAATGAAAACCGCAGTGAGAACTGCTGCGATGGGTTATGCTATTCCTGGTTCGGTAATTGCCGTTGGGGTATTGATTCCAGTAGCGGGATTGGATAATATTATCGATCGCTGGATGCAGGCTACATTTAATATCTCCACGGGTTTACTACTTTCAGGAACAATTGCATCTTTGATTTTTGCTTATTTGGTACGCTTTTTAGCAGTAGCTTTTGGTTCGGTAGAATCTAGCCTGAGCAAAATTTCTCCCAATCTTGATGATGCTTCCCGTAGTTTAGGATATGGCTCAACTAGCACTCTTTGGAAAGTTCATACCCCTTTAATGGCTGGAGGGTTATTGACCTCGGCAATGTTAGTTTTTGTTGATGTGATGAAAGAACTACCCGCAACCTTAGTCATTCGTCCGTTTAATTTTGATACTTTGGGTATTCGAGTCTATCAATATGCTTCGGATGAACGGCTTGCTGAAGCTGCTGCACCTGCTTTAGCTATTGTGTTAGTAGGAATAATTCCCGTAATTCTTTTGAGCTGGCGTATTACTCGTTCTCGTTAATTCACGAGGATTTTGCAGTTCCAAACTATAGTATAAATAAATAATTTAAACAAAATATGAGCTTTAGTGATGTAGTTGAAGCGATCAAAGAACTGTCAACAGAAGAGAAACAAGAAATACAAACACTATTGAATCAATATCTACGTGAGGAGAAGCGAGAAAAAATATATCAAAATTTTCAATCTACACAAGAAGAATATGAAAAAGACGAGCTAAAGTTTTCATCTGATATCGATGAGCTAAAACAGATGCTCGACCGATAATGAAAGTTAGTTTTAGTTCTTCATTTAAAAGAGCTTTTAAGAAAAGAATCAAAGGCAACTCAGTACTAGAAGCTAAATTTTGGAAAAAATTAAGCAGATTTACAGCCGATCCCTTTGAAAGATCTCTCAAGACTCATAAATTATCGGGCAAACTCGAAGAATTATGGAGCTTTAGCGTTGATTATGATTTGAGAGTTTTGTTTTATTTTGTAGATGAAGAGAATGCCATTTTTGTCGATATTGGAAGCCATGATGAAGTGTACTAACTGGCTTCTAGGCTCACTAAAGTTGCTACTAAAGTAGTAGATAACTGTTAAGAAAATATTTCAAAAGCCGATCGCAATGATAAATTATTAATTATTTAGCAAAAAAAGCAAATTTTGCGTCTACAATGGCGCACATAAAAACTCCTTTGCCTGTCGATCGCTTTATGTTGAACTTTCAAATCCAGTCTGACAGTGACATTCCCGCTTCCAAGCAACTGTTTGCTCAAATTCAATTTGCGATCGCATCAGGGCAATATCCTCCTGCTCATCGTCTCCCTAGTACGCGACAGTTAGCGATGATTACAGGTTTGCACCGCAACACTATTAGTAAGGTTTACCAACAGTTAGAGGAAAGCGGTTTAGTAGAATCGGTGGCGGGTTCGGGAATTTATGTCAAAATTCACGAACGAGAAACTATTGTCAAGTCTGATTCTCCTGTGATCGCTTCAGTAAATGCCATCAAAGAAAGTGTCGATCGGGTATTGGAATTAGGCTGTACTCTAGAACAGGTTAAAGAACTTTTCATCGAAGAAATAGACTGGCGTATTAGCTGTAGCGATCGCATAATCATTACTGTACCCTTACGAGATATTGGTGCAGGGGAAATTATGCAGCAGGAGTTGACCAAATCATTTGGGATCGAAGTAGAATTAGTCGAACTAGAAAAGTTACCCAAATTGCTCGAAGAGATTAATTTTGGGACTTTGGTGACAAACCGCTATTTTATTACGGAAGTATTGGCAATTGTTCCGCCAAACTCTTTTCGAGTAATTCCGATTGATATGTATGACTACAATAAAGAGCTAGAAATTATCAAAGGTTTGCCTTCCCAGGCTTGTTTGGGTATTGTGAGTCTCAGTGAAGGTACTTTAAGCGTGGCATCTAGTATTGTTAATAGTCAACGGGGAGAAGATCTACTCGTATTAACTTCTTCAGTAAGCGATCGCGATCGCCTCAGAGCCGTACTTCGCGCTGCCCACACTGTTATTACGGGATATACCAGCTACGATTTAGTTAAAGCTGAAATTGTAGCTATGCGAGAAGATCTAATTAGAATTCCCGAAGTTATTAGTACGGATAGCTATATTGGCGAAAAGTCGATTAATCTACTAAAAAGAGAATTAGGGCTGGGAATCAATCCTCAAATAAAATAGGTTAATTAAATCTTCAATGGCAAAAGGCGATCGCATTTACGTATATCGAAATTTATGGCAGTTAGACGGACTATATCAACATCACGGTATTGATTGCGGTGATGGTACGGTAATTCATTACCGCAAACCCAGTGAAACTATTGAGCGGACTTCTTTAGAGACTTTCGCTAGGGGTAATCCTATTTACGTTGCCGAATATGGCGGTGGTTTTGGCTACATCCCTGATGCGGTAGTCGAAAGAGCTGAAAGCCGTTTGGGAGAGCATAAATATAATTTACTGTTTAACAACTGCGAGCATTTTGCTGGCTGGTGCAAAACAGGAGTCAACGAAAGCCAACAGGTTAAAGACTTTATACCATTGATTCACAAATTGGACACCTCTAAGCTCTACGAGCCGATTAAACAGGCTTTAACAGGAAAAGATAATAGCAGCGCACAGCAATTGTTAGCAGAGTCCTTAAGGGATATTAAGTCAGTTTGGGAGCAAATTCAGCCAGACTACCAACAAGCTCTTAGTGAAGTGTCTGCCTGGGATAAGGTAGCCAAGGAAGCTTTGAAAAAAGATCGAGAAGATTTAGCTCGTGCTGCGATCGCACGCAAGCTTAGTTATGAGAAAAAGGCTACTAAGTTAGAAATTGAACTGAGTGAATTGGCAGAAATGACGGAAAATATAGTCCGCAATCAACAGGAATTATTAACTAAAGGATAAAGGACGAACAAAAAAGATTTACCGATCGCCTCTCAGCATAGGCTTTAATAGCGTATTCCTTGAACCTTTCCAAGTCTGCCATCACGGTAGATTCAACAATTTCGCCGATCGCACTGTCTAATAGCTTACCAATAATCCCAGGTACGCCATAGGCAAAGGTCATTTTAACAATACTTTGTTCCTTGCGATCGTAAAAACGAATAGCTCCTTTATTGGGTAAACCGTCTACAGACTGCCATTCAATAATTTGATTGGGGACAACCTGCACTATACGAGATAGCCAAGTAAAGTTAAAACCACCGCTAGCTAGTTTCCAGCGAGATAGTTCAGGATTATCTTCCAAGATTTTGACCGACTCAATCCACTTCATCCAGAGGGTCATTTGTTCTAGATCTGACCAGAGACTCCACACAAATTCGATGGGTACAGGAACTTCTATTTGTACGGTATGCTCTAGCCAGTCTGTCATTGTCTTTGCTTCTCTAAAAGAAAATATTATACCGCTACAGCTTTCAACTGTTCGGCATTTTCCAACACAGCTTTTGCTGCTTGCTTACCAGATAGAGTAGCACCTTCCATACTGTCAATATAATCCTGTTGAGTATAGCTACCCGCTAAGAAAAAGTTAGCGACGGGGGTTTTTTGCGCTGGACGGAATAGATCCATTCCTGGGGCTTCGCGATAAAGCGATTCAGCCAGTTTAACCACACTATACCAGGTCATGTTCAAATCTCTAGCAGAAGGAAATAGTTCGCGTACCTGTTCTAAAACATGGTTAGCAATGTCTTCATTCTTTCCTTTAATGAAAGGATCGCCTGGAGTTAAAACTAACTGCAATAAAGAGCCTTGACCCTCTTTATAATAGTCCCCTGGACTAGTTAAAGCTAAATCTGCAAAACAGGAGAAATCTGCATCGGGAGTATAAAGCAAATTATCAATACCCACCGCTTTCTCTAGCTGTTCTCGCTTATCGGCATCATTTAATTCTGTTACCCAGCCATCAAAGCGTAACTGCACTGTAGCTACGGGTACGGCATCTAATTTATAAATATTGTCGAATTCCGACCATTTACGCCATGCTTGAGGAATAACTTTTTTAATTCCTGGTACATCACAAGCACAGACATAGGCATCAGCAGTAATGGTTTCTTCGCCTTCCCCATTAGCTACGACAATTCCTGTAACTCTAGTCTTATCGACCGAATCTTGATATAAAACTTCTCTAACACGGCGACGGGTATGTATCTTTACACCTCGTGCTTCTAAGTAATTAACAATAGGTTTACTTAGATATTCACTGGGCGAACCTTCTAACATCCGTAATACTGAGGCTTCAGTTTTAGTGGCGAAAAACTGAAAAATGGTTAGCATACAGCGAGCAGAAATGTTCTCCGTATCAATGAAGCCTAAAGCATAGGCAATAGGATCCCACATTTTTCTCAGGCTGCCATTATTGCCACCGTGACTGCGAAACCAGTCAGCAAAGCTAATCGAATCTAGGTCGCGAATGGTTCTCATTGCCCCTTCAGGGTCGAGCAAAGCTCTTACAATAGGACTCGTGCCCAAAGCTAAAGAATTGGCTGCTTTATCTACCGTTGAAAGCTGTGAGGTAGTAAAGAAAGCTTTTAAACCGTTAAATGGTGCGCCAGTAAGGAAACGAAAATCTAGCTCACCAATTCTGCCACCTTCATTAATAAAAGTATGAGTATGATCTTTTAAACGAAGATTGTCTATTGCGCCGACTTTTTCCATCAAGGCGAACAGATTATAGTAGCAGCCGAAAAATACGTGCAAACCCATTTCCAAATGGTTGCCATCTTTATCTATCCAGCTACCAACTTTCCCCCCCACAAAAGGACGAGACTCAAATATTTCTACCTCAGCACCCGCATCAACTAAGTCAATGGCTGTCGCCATGCCAGCTAATCCTGCACCAACAATTGCTACGCGCATTAAATTTCTAGTTCCCGAAAAGCAGTTTTCTCTTTACATATTGTAATATAGATTGCTAAGGTTCTAACTTTTCTTCGCCAAATGTTTTGAGTTTGTTAAAGAAAGAAGATACGTCGGGTAAGGGAATAAACTGATGAATCATGGTATGTCCCACCGTAAATTCTGACCAGTCAGTTTGATAAGGAAATGCTAGTGCGGAAATTATCGGGATGTTGTTGTTAGATTGTTTTGGCTGTTGAAGAGCCTTTTCCAAGTTTAGTGTTTCATGATGATTGACAGCTTTAGAATTAGATTCGACTGTAGTTACTCCTTGAGCTTCAGGATAATCAGAATCACATTCTGATTCAACGGCAGTTATGTTGGATAGATCGCTCAAATGTTTGGGTAATTTGCGACAAATTAATCTTTCAAACTCATAAGTAAAATGAGTATTAGGAGTTCCAATTCGCAACCAAACCCTCAGGATATGTCCAATAGATATGCCTTTGTATCGTCCGAGGTACAAAGCTTCAATGGTTGCTAATCTAATCCAGCTAGCATGATGAGTATCAAGCCAGGATTCTACTAGTTGTTCGACATTATCACCGCCTAAATCAAAAGCATAACTATCAATTAAGGACAGAGCTTGTGCCAAGGATAAATCTTGAGTTAATTCAGTCATCGACCTTGTTTATCTAATTATTATTAGTGCAATTAAAAATATACTGATTGTTCTTCTGAAAAAATATCAGCTAATACATCTTAACGATTAAACTTAATTGGATCTAGCTTTGAGTAAATATACGCAGCCCATAATAATAATAATTAATATGCTTCGCTCTAGATAGCTGAATACAACTGAATTTTTACAACTCTCTAAATTGAATATTTGCTGTTTGTAAATCGCTCAATTTAAGATGTGTTAATTAATATTTAATGTTATGAATTTTTAGCTGATGTCAAGTTTAACTTGAACGATTAATTTCAGCCTTAGTCTTCCCAAAAGACATAACAAAATCACAAAATTAGTATGAACAAATTAAGGATTGAGGAACGAGGATTAAGGAACGAGGAAATTTAAAATACCGTAGAGTATCAATCTAAAAAAAGTACTAAAGTATTAGTTTGACCTAAGTTCAACAAGCTAAACGTTTTTGTTTAGGAGAAGAAGTCCAATATTCACATCCTTGTTCCTTGTTCCTCGTTCCTCATCCTTTAGCTAAGGCTTCTAATAGCTTCTAATAGACCTTTAGCTTTATTTAGGGTTTCTTGATATTCGGTTTCGGGTACGGAATCAGCCACAAGTCCTGCACCTGCTTGAACAGAAACCATACATTGATTTTCTTTATAAGGTCGAACAATCATTGTCCTAATCGTAATGGCACTATTAAGCTGACCTTCAAAATCATAGTAGCCATAGACTCCAGAATAAGGACCTCGCCTTTCTGGTTCAAGTTCGTTAACAATTTCCATTGCTCGAATTTTTGGCGCACCGCTTACTGTCCCCGCAGGAAAACAAGCTTTGAGTAAGTCCCAGGCTGTTTTATCGGGTTCTAATTCGCCAATGACGTTACTAACAATGTGCATTACATGAGAATAGCGTTCGATTACCATCAATTCGTCTACGGTAACGCTACCTTTGACACAGACACGACCAAGATCGTTTCGTCCCAAATCTACTAGCATAATGTGTTCGGCCACTTCCTTGGGATCTGCGAGCAAATCTTCAGCATAAGCATCATCTTCTACGTCGGTCTTCCCTCTAGGACGAGTTCCTGCAATGGGTCTGAGGGTGGCTTCTATTTTGCCATCGCTTCTGGTGTCGGCTTTAACCATCACTTCTGGAGATGAGCCTATTAGTTCCCAGTCACCAAACTGATAGTAACTCATATAGGGAGAAGGGTTAATCAAGCGCAAAGAGCGATAGAGGTTGAAAGGATGACCTTTATAGACAGTAGACAATTTTTGAGATAGGACTACCTGAAAAATATCTCCCGCACGTATATAGTCTTTGGCTTTATCTACGTTGTCACAATAAAGCTCCTTATCGGTATTACTGCAATAAACTAGTCCAGAATCATCGATTGAATTATTTGACGATTTCCATTCCAACGCTTTTGCTTCAATGGGTAGGGGTAACTGAAGCTTGAGCATTAATTTACTAACGCGATCGCTTGCTTTTTGATATGCTTGTTCTAAAGTAATTTCAGGGTCGCGAAGATCGGCATAAGAAATCGCCCAAATCTTTCTTTTGACCTGGTCGAAAATAATTAAATTATCGACCTGCATCCAGACACCGTCAGGAAGATCGTCTGCTTTAGGCTCATTAACAGGAACTCTTGGTTCAATCCAACGGATCAATTCATATCCCCAAACGCCAAACAAACCACCGATACCAGGGGGTAATTCAGGCAGCTTTATGGGTTTAATAGTTGCCAAACATTCATTACAAATATCAAAGGGATTTCCCTCATATTCTGTGATTGTTCCATCTCGATCGGTTTGAGTGGTCTTTGCTCCTCTTGCTTCTAACACCCACATAGGATCGCAGCCCAAGAAACTGTAGCGACCCAGTTTTTCTTCTCCTTCTACCGACTCTAAAAGAAAATTATAGGGTTGACCCGCACAAACTTTATACCAAGCCGATACAGGGGTTTCTAAATCCGCAACTAGCTCTTGATATACGGGAACAAAATTACCTTTTTGCGCCAGTTCACTAAATTGGTCGAAATTGGGGGAAATCATGTTTGAAGGGATGAGGGATGAGGGATGAGGTGAGACTGAGGGATGAGGGATGAGGAAGAAGGAAATAAAAACCAATAAAAAAAGAAGGATGAAGCCTAGAAATATAATCTATTCTTCGTCCTTCCTAATTTTATCTGGTTGTTGTTAAACTTCGTAAGGAGCTTTGCCAGAGAATTTAATCGTAGCTGGTTGAGGATTTTGACCGATTCTACGGTCTTTTGTGCCGTTGTATTCACGACCCTCATTAACCTTTTCAGGGAATACGCCATCTGCGGGATGCAGATATTGGATTTCGCCACTAGGAAATATACGATAGACTTTGTAGTCTTGGATTCTGGGCTTAAATTGGGTTCGTAGCTGTGCGCCCAAAGCCAAACACTGTTCTTTGCGAGCCAGATAAAGTAGGTTTTCACCTTCATTCATAATAGCTGCGCCACCAGTAGGCATTTCAAATACTTGCTCTTTACTACTTGTCCAAGTAATAGCGTATTTTTCTTCTACTGCTGCTTTAGTTAACAAGCCACCTGTACTACCACCAAATTTTGGGGTTTGACCAGAAAGCTTAATTTCTTCTGCCATGTTAATAAAAATCCTCAATTAAAGGTATTTACGGCATCGTATCATTCAGTTCATGACAAGGAGATGAGTATGTCAAAAACTGTAACAGTTTTTAGCAACAGGACTAACTTTACTTTTTGTTATTTCTTCTGTATTTACTGGCAAGTTTATTGTTTGCTGGTTTGGACTGTTGGGATTTGTAGTTGACTGCCTTGATGGGAATAGTGAAATGAAAGACACTACCTCGATCTTTCCCTGGTGATTCTGCCCAAATTTCTCCTCCCCAATTTTTGACTATCTGTCGGCAAATTGCCAGTCCTAAACCAGTACCCCCTGCACTACGTCTTAATGCTCCCTCTTCTTGATAAAAGCGGTCAAAGACAGTTTCTAAGCTACCAGTTTCAATGCCTCTTCCTGTATCAGAAACAGTCACTTCAAGAATATTTTCTCCATTGGTCTTTACGGCGATCGCAATTTCTCCATCAGATTGAGTGAATTTGCAGGCGTTGTCTAAGAGTTTGGCTAATACTTCCACTAGCCACTCTCCATCAACTTGAATCAGGGGTAAGTCATTAGAACTAGTGAGGTTTTGGATATCAGGAAAACTAGATTCTTGATTACGAGCCTTGGCATTACTGATTGCTAAATCGATACATTCATTGATGGAAAGGGTTTCCAAATTCCATTCCACCACTCCCCCTTCCAAACGAGATAGAGTCAGAAAATCTTGGACTAAATTACGCATTCTTTCTGCATCCCCAAGGGCGGTATCGAGCATAACCTCGCTTAATTCTGGCGGCATATCAGGCTCACTAGCCAAACTTTCTAAACAGACTTGAATCGTAGATAAAGGAGTTCGTAATTCGTGACCGACAATTGCCACTAGATTAGAACGAGTGCGGTCTAACGCTTCTAGCTGTTCATTGAGGTCTTCTAGATCTGCATAGGCTTCGGCTTGAATTAGGGCTACCCCTACCTGAGTTGCGATCGCATCTACCAAAGCCACATCGTCTTTTTTCCAAGCTATAGGCTCGGCTTCGCAATGGTGTAACTCTATGACTCCCAATAATCTACCGTGATAAAAAATTGGCACTAGTAACCAAGAAGAAACAGAGTAATTTTTAATCAGGTTTTGAAAAAATTCTCCTGTACCTTTTTCTTGGGCTAGCTGATTAGTTCGCTCGTCTTCTGAAACATTATCGATACTAATTGTTTCTCTTGTTGCGATCGCTTCTTCAAATAAGGGATTATTTTCCAATTGCCACTGCTGCCCCCTCACTGACTTAATCCCAGGACTAGTAAATTCTCGGTCTACCGTAGCAGTGGTATCGTTTTCGCGACAGCGATAGATAATGCAGCGACAAACCCCAATTCCTTCTCCTAGTTTTTGTACAGCTACCTGTAAAATTTGCTTAATATTAAGAGATCTTCTTACGGCATCCATGACAGAATTGAGCAACTGTTCTTTTTGTTGCTTGGCAGCTAAAGATTTATTAGCTTTTAATAATTTATATTGACCAGCTTGAAGATAAGTAACTAATCGCTGGACAAAAGGATCGGGATTGGTCAAAGGAGAATCAATCGAGATGCCAGGATTTAAAGTTTGTGTTGGAGACAGATACATTTGATGAGCTTGGCTCAACTTAGGCTCTAATTCTGGTCGATATATAGCAATGCGATCTAGCATTATTTTGGCTGCTGCGATCGTTACCTGGCGATCAAATGTCCAAATTCCTTCAAAACGACGGTTGGAATCAATTGTGGTTTTAGGCTGTCCTTTGGGGGGCGGATTTTTTTTCTCACGGCAAATTAGGCAGCTGGCATAGTGTTCTCCAACAATTACCAGATGCCATTCTTGAGCTAAAGCATCACTTGGTTCAAAAGCGACTCGTTCATAGTCTATCGAGCTATTATTAAAATCGGTTTCAGGGGCAGCCAAGACATATACTTGGTTTGATTTATAAGAAATTCGCTTGTAGCGATGAGCTTCCTGACGATAAAAACGCTCTCGTTGAAAACTAGCAATAACTAGGGGCGTATCAGAATCGTTGAGTACTAAGTCTTCCATAGCGTGAGATAACGCCGTCAAAGAGGATTTGAAATACATTTGTGGTCGCCACCCCGTGCAAGTTTCTAGCAGTCGTTCCACCACAGAATTAGAAATGCTCATCTATTAAAGTTGTTTTTGTGATCCATGTCTTTTATGGGTTAAAGTACCCCTCTTTACAATCAAAGGTAAAGTCTGAGCAATTGTTATAGCCTCCATCGATCCCCCTTACTAGATAAATATATTGTTATCTGGCAAATTAAGGAAGACTAAAAAAATCCCTATACATAAACATCCTACAAAAAACTTGCCACCATAACTGCTACATATTGCAACAATTACTGCAATTTTAGAAAAGCTAGAATACACTCGAAACTAATTATTGAATGGTAAAATCATCTTCAGCAATATGAGCGTAACAAAGTCATGCCGTTATATTAAAACATATGCACAGCAGTATCCTCTAGGACAGGCTTGTCGCTATAGAATGCCAACCTTAACAGGAATTACTACAGCTATTTTATTAGCTTTGATAACTCCTGCTAAAGCGTTGAAGGTGGATATTTCTCCTCAAACTCCCGAACAAGGAGATACTATTTCGGTCATTGTCGAGACTGACGATCCCAGTGTCGCTCCTAACGTCACCGTAGGCAAAATCAATTATCCTGTTTTTCCCAGTAACGGTAAATATCGGGCATTTATTCCAACTTCTCCTTTAAACATTGCAGGCAAAATGACTCTCCAGGTAAAAGGAGATAACCGTACCAGCAACATTGGAGTGTGGCTAAAAAATAAAGCCTTTCCAGTCCAGCGGATATGGCTCAGTGGTAAAGCTTCTCGCCCAGCAACCCAATTAGAATTAAATCGCGTCAGGGAATTTAAAGAGTTAGTAACCCCTCAAAAATTTTGGCAGGGTACTTTTGTTCGCCCCAATGCTTCACGAGTTTCTTCGGGATTTGGCATCCGTCGTTATTACAACAATGTATTTGCCAATGACTACTATCACAAGGGAGTAGACTATGCTGGTGGCTATGGCTCTGTTGTCGTTGCTCCCGCAGCAGGAAAAATTCGCTTAGTAGGTAGAGAAAGTGAAGGTTTCCATGTTCATGGCAATATCGTTGGCATCGACCACGGGCAAGGAGTACTTAGTGTCTTTATGCACTTACAGGATATTAATGTAGCGGAAGGAACAATGGTTAAAGCGGGTCAACGCATCGGTACTATAGGCTCGACAGGAGCTTCTACTGGACCTCACTTGCATTGGGGTCTATATGTTAATCAAGTAGCGGTAGATCCTGTCCCTTGGAGATTTGGTGCGATCGAATAGATAAGAGACTCGAAAGTGTAATTTTTAGATTGATATCTTTTCGATTCTAGACAATAGCGATTAAGATGGTTCGGGAAGTCTGATTAAAACATAATTTTTTATTGTTATCTGATCTATGGGAATTAATTCGATTGTCGAACAAGCTTTACAAGATGGCTATTTGACTCCCAGTATGGAGTCTGAGGTAGGAAGAATTTGTGATACGGCTGCGGAGCTTTCGGTAGAAGAGTACATGGCTTTAGATAAGCTCATGGGTGCATTGTTGACGGGAGAAGTTGTTGCTGTACCTCGTAAGCAGTTTATTAATGTCATGGAAGAATTGGTTTTGAGCGAAGCGATCGCTCGCGTGGCTGAGATCGAACAAACTAGTGATAATTCTCTTGATGTGGGAGATATCGCTGCTTATGCTCTTAATCGCTTACCACCCCTTTATGCCACTACAGAAGAAGGTGCGAATTATCAACGTCAAAGAGCTAGAGAAGAACTACAAACTTTAATTCAACAACAAGTAACCGAAGCAATATCTCGTTATCTAGATCGACCTGAGTTTTACCCCGAAAGACAAGCTATCACTAAAGGTGATTCCAATATGGCGGGACAACTGAGTAGTCTTCTCAAGGATTATGCTCCTAATTATGAGAAGTAATAAATAATAAAGATTAAGAGTTTATAGGGGATACAGCCATTGAGGAACTTTTGAGTTTTGTTTTGAGTCTTAAAAAGGTATACTGCATTCCTCCTATAATTTAGGTTAATTAAGTTAATGAGTCTATCTCTTCCTATCTCTTGGTCAAGAGCCGAGGCGAACGAAACCAAAAGCGTAGTGTCTCCTGAAAAACTCTCTAATTACGATCTTATTGTATGTTGTCAAGCAGGTAGCCAGCCTGATAAAGTTGCTTTTGCCGAATTGCTACGAAGATATCAGTCTCATTTAAATCGACTCTTTTATCATTTAGCACCAGATTGGCAGGAAAGAGCCGATCTTGCTCAGGAAGTATGGATTAGAGTCTATCGCAATATTCATCGCCTCCAAGATCCTGCTAAGTTTCGTGGTTGGCTCAGTCGTATTGCCACCAACCTTTTTTACGATGAATTACGTAAACGTAAACGTATTAGCCCGCCTTTATCCCTTGATGCACCACGGTATGTAGAAGATGGGGAAATGAGTTGGGAATTACCCGACGATGCTCCTAGTCCTAATGACGACTTGGCTACACGAGAATTTTATGAGCATCTGCAAACTGCGATCGCAGAGTTACCTGAAACTTTTCGCACAACTATAGTGCTGCGGGAGATAGAAGGATTGCCCTATGAAGAAATTGCGGAAATGACGGGAGTTTCTTTGGGTACGGTAAAATCAAGAATTGCCAGAGCAAGATTAAAGCTGCAATCTGTGTTGCAAAATTACATTGATGACGAGTAAATTGGTAAAAGAGGTCTTGGTTTTTCAACAATTTATTTTTTAAAGTTAATGGTAATGGCACAATGACATCTAAATTCGATGGTTCGACCCATGATTCATCGGCAGAAGACCAATATTTAGCAGAGGAAAATTCAACACCAGATTCATTTGAATTGTTGAGTGCTTATATTGATGGAGAATTGACTCCAGCAGAAAAAGAACAGGTGCAAACTTGGCTCGACTGCGATCCAGAATTTAAACAGCTTTATACTCAATTATTGGCTTTACAGAGTCAAATACAGAATTTTGTCGCACCAACGAGTAAAAAATCTACAGCAGAAATTACTGCAGGAGTTTTTCACTCAATAGATCGCCATCGTCGTCGGCGACGTAGGTTAGTTTGGGGTGGTAGTGCGATCGCTGCTTCGGTTATTGCTACCGTCTCAGGTATGATTCCTGGGTTTTCTCCCTTGTCGATGAAGATGGCTAAGGTAAATTCCCCTAACAACATTTCTAACTCAGTGATGTTAGCCGTAGCAGTGGATCAACCTGCAATTAATATACCCAAGTCTGTTACTGGTTATTCTCAAAGAAATTTGGATACCGATCGCGATTAATCAATTCTTCTTGCTTATTTCTCTTTTTTGGTAGCCAAAGCGATCGCCTTCGGCAAGATATTGTGTTCTTGTATTTGAATCCGCTGGTGTAGGGTTTCCAAATTATCGTCAGGTAAAATAGGTACGGCTGCCTGCATGATAATCGCACCGCTATCAACTTCTAAACTGACTAAATGGACGGTGCAGCCTGTAATCTTTACCTTTGCTGCTAATGCCTGTTCGATTGCTCGAATACCTTTGAAACTGGGTAACAAACTTGGATGAATGTTAATAACGCGGTTGGAATATCCATCTAATAATACTTGGGTAATGATTCGCATCCATCCCGCCATAATTATCCAATCTACGCCATAAGATCTCAAAACCTCAACAATTTGTCGATCTAGGTCTTCTCGCTGCTTATATTGACGATGATCGATTAATACGGTAGGTATATTATATTTTTCGGCACGTTGTTTGACTTTCGCTTGGGGATTATTGTAAATTACAACTTTAATTTCTGCATTGAGTTGACCATTTGCGATCGCTTTTGCCACCGCTTCAAAATTAGTCCCACTACCTGAAGCCATTACTCCCAATTGAAGAGGAGGGGAGTCTTGCTTCGGAGAAAGATATGACTCATTAGGAGATATCAGCACATCATTAGATTCGAGGCTATGGGAAACAAAGGATTCGATCATTAATTTAAATTCTTTGAAATAGTCATGAAAATAAGGCGCATACTTATTTTCTTCTGCACCTTTGCTAAATTCTATAGAGTAACAGTAGTTGATAACTTAACTTATTACTTCTTTTTGTCTGTCTTTATTTACTGTATTAAGCCAAGCCAAGCCAGAAAGCCTTTTCCTGTTAAATATTCAATCAATATAATTGCTGCAAAACCAATCATGGCTGCACGAGAATTCAAACGCTCTGCATAGGAATTAAAACCAAATTTGGGATCTTCCAAATCGGGAGTTACACTAGGTTTGATATCACTCTTTGACATATATTTTCCTCTGAAACAGCTACATTAACAAAACTTTACTGTTTTATTGTAGCTGGTCATCGATCATTGTTAACTTTCTTGGTGGGCAATACAAAGCTTTTTCCAATCTAGAATTTGTTTTGATTGCTCTTGCCATAACTAATTACCCTGTTGATGATGCACTTCAATTACAGTGTGGACATTACCTCTAGGGGTAAAATCCCCTTTAACAGTTGCTTCTAAGGGATCGCAAGCAGCAACAAAATCATCTAGGATTTGATTGACCACTTCTTCATGGGGAATATAGCGATCGCGATAACTATTGATATAAAGCTTGAGAGTTTTTAACTCTACTACTTTGCGATCGGGAGAATAGGTAATATAAATAGTTGCAAAATCAGGATATCCAGAAAAAGGGCATTTGCAGGTAAATTCGGGCAGAGTAATATTAACGTTGAATTTTCTACCAATGCGGGGATTAGGAAAGGTTACTAGTTCTCCTTCTGCAATCTCTCTTTCCCCATACTTCATTTCATCTGTGGTAGTTGGTTCAGGAGAAGTGGTCATAAATACTACTTGATATACTAGTCAATTTACTGAGATTTATTGCTGATATATTGTATCAGTTGGATAATAGTTGATTGAAATAAATAGAGCTATTGCCCAGATAATCTGTTCCTAACTTAACAATTTTAATTAGTTGAATTGGTAACTGGAGTTGCTTTAGTAACCGATCCATTATTAAGTCCCATCGTAAAGTTGAGAGGGATATCAGGATAAGATTTAGCTACCTGTCGATATACAGAATGATTAGTGGTTACGTTGATTCTTTCTCCGTCTTTATTGTATTTAACTCGATATTCAACTTGTCGTAGTGCTTCGGGGTTACCAATTTTTTCATAGGCTTTCTTTTTCCCTGCCTCAATTTCATCTACAGTTGGTTTAGGAGGCTCTTTGGGCCACCAAATTCCCTGGTCATCTTGTCGTACTGCTCCTTCTGGCTTTTGCCCATTAACATTAACCAAAGAAACGGACTCAAACTCTTCATATCTTGGTTGTTTATCGTTATTTTTATCGCCTTGGTAGTAAGGCACTCGCCAAGTTACGCTTGTTTTGGCAGTTGCTTCATATTGAGCTGACTGTTGTGAGCCACAACCATTAAAGAAGACTGCCATAGTAATACTCGCAGAGACCAAACAGACTTGACTTAATTGGGGACGGGAAAAAATTCTTGAACGAAATGTCATGGGTAATTGAACTCAAATTGAATTTAAATTGTACTTTTGTATTATCTCCTGCTGACTGTCAAAAATAAGATTTTTAAAGACTATAAAATATGTAAATATATCTAAAGATAGTCATGTAGGAGAGAAGTACTATCGATTGTTGCACATCAATATGAAGTTACTCAAGAAATGACGAGAAGCATACTACTAGGGTTACTAACAACAACAATAATATCCATAACTCTAGGTAAAGCGATCGCAACTAGCAATACAGAAGTTATCTCTCAACCAGAGAATAAAAGTCTCAACTTAGACTCCTCCTCACAAACAAGTAATATTAACAGCCAGAAAATTTCTTCTAAAGTGTGGCTGCAAGATGTGGCAGGAATTTTGCTATCTGGATCGATGTTCCAAAAATGTCAACCCAGACAAAAACTATATTTTGGGCAAAACATTTTTCAGAAGTCAGTTCAAAATTCGGCTGACCCAGGATGTATTTTTCCCTGGCAAGATTCTTTTGATGACGAAATTGATATCCTAGATAAAAGTCAAACTTTCTTATCAACTAACCCAACTGATAACCTCGATATTTCTAGTAGTTTAACTCAATCAACGGCTTTGCCTCAAACTCCCATAAAGTTTCCCAAATTGTCTCGCAGTAGTTTAATTGTTGATTTCCCTACGGCAAACAGCACCTTTAAACCCAAAAACACTAAATTAGCCAATCCCGCACCAGAAACGGAAAGAATTGCTAGTCCTTTTGGTTGGCGTAGAAGACCCTATAGTTATCAACTTCAATTCCATCAAGGGGTTGACTATGGCGCGCCATTAGGTTCTCCTGTGGTAGCGGTGGGAGATGGCATTGTTACGAGAGTTGTATCTGGTTGTTACGATTTTGGTAATCTATATTGTGGCGGACAATTGGGTAACTGGATTGAGATAGATCACGGTAACGGAGCGATAGGTACTTATGGTCACTTGAAAAATAGCTCAATTGTAATTAAAGAAGGAATGAAAGTCTGGAAGAATCAAGAAATTGCTCAAGTTGGTAGTTCGGGTTGGTCAACAGGAGCGCATTTGGATTTTCGCATGAAGGTTAATGGTGAGTATGAAGATCCCGCCAAACATTTAACCCCACCTGATTACTAACTGTTTTACCAGATTCATTTTAGGTTATGTCAACTTTTACCTCCTTGGAGGAAGCTTTAAAACATTATTTTGGTCATGATTCTTTTCGTGCTGGACAAAAGAAGATTATTGAAGCAGCTTTAGAGGATAAAGATTTACTGACTATTATGCCCACTGGTGGCGGAAAGTCTCTTTGTTTCCAGCTACCTGCCTTATTAAGAGAAGGCATTACTATAGTTGTTTCCCCTTTAATTGCTTTGATGCAAGATCAGGTGGATGCTCTACAAGACAATGGTATTAATGCGGTTTACCTCAATAGCAGTTTGGAATATGAAGAGAGGCGATCTCGCCAGATTGCTATTCTAGAAAATAAGGTCAAGCTGCTTTACGTTGCTCCCGAACGCTTGTTAAATGAAAGATTTGGACTGTTTTTGAAGCAGATAGACTCTAGAGTCGGAATTGGAGCGATCGCTGTTGATGAAGCCCATTGTGTCTCGGAATGGGGACACGATTTTCGTCCTGAATATAGCAAGCTAAAGTTATTGCGCCAAAGCTACCCTGAAATTCCCCTCCAAGCCTTAACTGCGACAGCAACCAAAAGAGTACGGGAAGATATCATTGGGCAGCTAAATTTGCGATCGCCTAATATTCATGTCGCTAGTTTCGATCGCCCTAATATTCGCTACGAAGTTCAGCCCAAAGACCGTAATATTTATCCTAAGCTATTGCGAGAGATTAGGCAGAATTCTGGTGCGGGTATTATCTACTGTCGCAGTCGCAGTCGGGTAGATGATGTCGCCACCAGATTAAAATGCGATGGCATTAATGCTTTACCCTATCATGCAGGACTGTCCGATCGCGATCGCTCTCATAATCAAACTAGTTTTTTGCGGGATGATATTCAGGTAATTGTGGCTACAGTTGCTTTTGGGATGGGGATTAATAAACCCGATGTGCGGTTTGTCTATCACTACGATTTACCAGGTAGCCTCGAAAACTTTTATCAAGAGTCTGGAAGGGCGGGAAGGGATGGTGAACCTTCTAAATCTATTTTATTTTTTAGCTTTGGCGATCGCAAGAAAATTGAGTTTTTCATCGAGCAGAAAACCGATCTCAACGAAAAAAGAATTGCTTCTCAACAGCTGCGTCAGGTAATGAACTACGCCGAGGGAAATGATTGTCGCCGTACAATTATTCTGCGTTATTTTGGCGAAAGACATCAGGGAAACTGTGGCAACTGTGATAACTGTCTTAATCCTAAACCCATTGAAGACTGGACTGTTGAAGCCCAAAAGTTCCTTTCCTGTGTGGCTCGTTGTGAACAGAAGTTTGGTCTCAACCACATTGTAGATGTCTTGATTGGTTCTCGAAAACAAAAAATACATCAGTACGGACATCATTTATTATCTACCTATGGCATTGGTAAGGGTAGAACAGCCGATGAATGGCGAATGCTAGGCAGATCTTTAATACATCAGGGTTTAGTTGGACAAACAACCGATGGCTATCCTACCTTAAAGCTTAATAAACGCAGTTGGTCAGTTTTTCGCAATCAGTTACCAGTTAAAATTGCCGTTAATAAACACAAAACCAAAGCTGCTGCTGATTATAATCCTCGCAAAGCAGAAGCAGAACTTTTATTTGAGAAATTGAGAAAGCTGCGTAAGCAAATAGGCGATCGCAATTCTCTTCCTCCCTACATGATTTTTGCTGATTCTAGTCTAAAATTGATGGCTCAGGTACGCCCCACAACCATAGCTGATTTTGGCAGCTTATCGGGAGTTAATGAATATAAGGCTCAACAATATGGTGATAGTTTTATTTCGGCAATTCTAGAATTTAATGCGCTCCATAAATTACCAGTTAGTCTTCCTTCAAAAAGCCAAATGGCTACTCTACAGCTACATCAACAGGGTATGGATGCAGAGAAAATTGCACGGGAGAGAAGTTTGGCTATATCTACTGTCAACACTCACTTGAGCGAATTAATTGAAATGAATCAGCCTATTGCTTTAAATAAATTAGTTAAGGCAGACAAACAACAGGCTATTATCAAAGCGATCGAAAGCTTGGGAGACAATAGTTTAACGACTATCAAAGACGCTTTGGGTCAAGATTATAGTTACGATGAAATCAAGCTAGTAAGAGGCTGGTGGCGTAAACAGAAGAATAATAGTCAAAACTAGTATCATCCTGTGATTAAGATAAAGCGACAAATACTAAAAATCCTAAGCAAAAAAAGATAATAAGTACTAATAGCCTAAATTCAAAACTGGAAATTGTTTTTTTTGCTTGAGACAGCTTGACTTTATGGAATAGAGATCTGCGCTGGACTTTTTTCTTTGGCTTATTTAATTTTTGATCGACACGAACCCGTTTTTCTTTTATTCCTTTTTTGGTTAATAAAAGCTTTAATCGAGTCGAGGTTTTCTTGCTCTCGCTCAGGTAATACTGCTGTCGAGTCATAGAATTGTTTTTGTCTTGTTCTTTGATCCTCATCCAACTGTAGATCGGATTCAGGTATTGTATGACGAGCAAACTGTTGCTCTAATAGCTCTGATTTAATTGCCGAATAGCCTTGATGAACTAATTTGATTGACCATTCAAGTTCTTGAGAGGAAGCATTTTTCAGAAGATAACCTTTGGCACCAGATTCAGTTGCTTTCTGCACATGCTTTTCATCTTCATGACTACTAAGTATAATTGTTTTCACTTCGGGAAACTGAGAACTAATTTTTTCGGCTACACTCAAACCGCTGATTCCAGGCATATCTATATCTAGAAGGACAACATCTGGATTAAGAAGCTCTACTTTTTTTAATCCTTCTTTTCCGTCAGCAGCATCTCCTATAATCTCTATCTCAGCACTCTTTTCCAGCAATATTTTGATGCCTTCACGAACTATCTTTTGATCGTCAACTATAAGGATACGAACCATTAGTAATTACATTAAACGATTTTGGGGACTCTTGAATTAGCCTATTATCTTACATTATGTAACTTTAGCGAAAGTAATAAATTTTTCAGTATATTTAGCTTCAATTTGGGTTTATATACTGTAAATTTTGTAAAGTTTTTTTTAATTATTTTATATTAGTTTATTTATCTTAGATCTCATTAAGAATATTTCCTCAGAATGCTTTATTCTTAGACCTTAACTTTTTATAAAATAAGCTACCAATTAGGTATGATTTTATATGATATTTACTTCAATATTCTTTTTGACAATTTTGCCACTTTTTGCCATCTAATTTCAATATTTAATTTCCAAATTGCCAAAACCTTACGGTCAAGCCGATAAAACCGATAAAATAAGAAAATCATTTTCTATTAAGTTCAAGTTTTATGACTAGTGCTGCACCAGCCAAAACAGAGTACGAAGCAATAATTGGATTGGAAACTCATTGTCAACTAAATACTGAAACCAAAATATTTAGTCGCGAGTCAACTAAGTTCGATGGAGATAACCCTAATACGAACATCTCTCCTATTTGCTTGGGGTATCCTGGGGTACTTCCCGTCTTAAATGAAAAAGTACTCGAATATGCAGTTAAAGCAGGATTAGCTCTCAACTGTCAAATTGCACCCTATAGCAAATTCGATCGCAAGCAATATTTCTATCCTGACTTACCCAAAAATTATCAAATCTCTCAATTCGATCTTCCCATCGCCGAACATGGTTGGGTTGAAATTGAGATCGTTGAAAAGCCAAACACCGAACCGATTCGGAAAAAAATTGGTGTTACTCGCCTGCATATGGAAGAAGATGCGGGAAAATTAACTCACGGTGGAAGCGATCGCATTGATGGTTCAACTTATTCTTTGGTAGACTTTAATCGCGCAGGTATACCTTTGGTGGAGATTGTCTCCGAACCCGATCTGCGTACGGGGAAAGAAGCAGCCGAATATGCCCAAGAAATACGTCGAATCATGCTTTATCTTGGCATTAGTGATGGCAAAATGAACGAAGGTTCATTACGTTGCGATGTTAACATTTCGGTACGCCCTGTCGGTCAAAAAGAATTTGGGACTAAAGTAGAAATCAAGAACATGAATTCCTTTAGCGCAATTCAAAAAGCGATCGACTACGAAATAGAAAGACAAATTGAAGCCGTTGAAAATGGCGAACCGATCTATCAAGAAACTCGTCTTTGGGAAGAAGGTAGTGGGCGTACTAAAAGTATGCGAATGAAGGAAGGAAGTAGTGATTATCGTTATTTTCCCGAACCTGACTTACCTCCAATTGAAGTATCCAAAGAGCAATTGGAAAGCTGGAAAGCAGAATTACCAGAGCTTCCTCTTAGCAAACGTCATCGCTATCAGTCTGAATTGGGCTTGTCGGCTTATGATACTAGAGTATTAACTGACGATCGCGCTGTTGCTGAATATTTTGAAGCTGCGATCGTGGGGAGTGCAGATACTAAACAGGTGGCAAACTGGGTAATGGGTGATATTGCTGCTTATGTTAATAGTAACAATCTCAAAATTACCGAAACTGAATTAAAACCAGAAGTATTAGCAGAGTTAATTACTTTGATTACTGAAGGTACAATAAGTGGAAAAATAGGTAAAGATATTCTTCCTGAACTGTTAACTAAAGGTGGATCGGCGAAGTCTTTAGTCGAGAAAAAAGGTCTAATTCAAATTTCTGACGCAGGAGAGCTTGAAAAGATTATTGATGAAGTAATTGCTGCTCATCCTCAAGAATTAGAACAGTTTCGTGGCGGAAAAACTAAGCTAAAAGGTTTCTTTGTTGGACAAGTAATGAAGAAAAGTAGTGGACGTGCAGATCCTAAACTAACTAATCAACTGTTGAGTAAAAAATTGCCAGGATAAGTATCAATTGATAATTGATACTTTAATCAAAATTATAAAAGCGGGGATGCTTTATTTAACATCCCCGCTTTTGTATCAGACTAATAAAAACTAAGTCATAATTAAATTGCCTTAACAACCCATTAAAATATTTGTAATATATTAAGAATATAAAATATTATCTTTCAGTTGGTGTAAGGTCTTTATTGCGTTTGCGAGCTTGACTAATAGTATTAATATTTTCAACTACAATGACAAGGTTGGCAACAGTTCCTACTCCTTGACCAATTTCAAAAGCTTTTTCTTCAGATTCAGCAGATATGGAAAGTGCCATGCCAATAACTATCGCATAACCAAAAATCTTTAAAGGATTAATCCCTCTGTTTAAATAAATCATTGCTGCTGGAACAAAAAAGAAAGCAAGAACCCCAGCAATAACAGTATTTTTTTTAGCTAATTTCTCTGTTCTTTTAAAATCTCTTTGGGTAGGTGCAAAAGGATTCCATGCAGCTGATTCTTGAGATTGTAAGTTATTCATGATGCTTAAATATTTCAATATACTATTCAAGCTTATTGGAATTAAAGCTATTATCTATAGGATCTCGATCGCTATCTTTAGGTGATAATTTGTTTAGATTAACAATTACAAAGATATTATTGCGTTAATTGCCATCTCTACTTTTTTTAAACATAATATAAAATCATCAAAAACATAAAAGTGCTTGGTAGGCTGGTAAATTATCTACGTTTGTCTGCGAATTTTTTTAACAATGGTTCGGACAAAATTTAATCTTTAACGAAAGAATAGGGGTTTGAGACTAAGATAACCAAATTATCGATTGCCTATAACTGCTCTAACTGCTCTAACTGCTTTAACTGCTTTAACTGCTCTAACTGTTGTTTTAATGTCTAGAAACAAAATATATCCCGAAAAAACCGATCGTCAATATGTTTGGGAACAACCCAACATTATTGGTTGGAGTCAAACTATAGTAAATAGCTATCGAAAATTGCTAGGAAAAAATTTAATCGATCCTACTAGCTCAGAAGAATTATCCAAAGCACTCTTTTATGCTCCTTTTGTGGTTGTTTCTCATGGCATTCAAGCAGATCCCATATTTAATTATGGTAATCAAGTAGCTTTAGAACTATGGTCAATTGGTTGGGATGAATTAATTCAAACTCCTTCTCGCTTGAGCGCAGAGCCAGTAAATAGAGCCACTAGATCTGCCATGTTAAAGCAAGCAGCAACTAAAGGGTACATTGATGATTATCAAGGAGTGAGAATTACTACTAAGGGTAAAAGATTCTCGATCAAACAAGCAGTAATCTGGAATTTGACTGACGAGTCGGGAATAAAATGTGGGCAAGCAGCTACTTTTTCTGATTGGGTATGGCTATGAAATATAATTAACAACTGGTGTTACGCACTCATGAATTTATTGAGACTGGGTAAAAGGTAAAGGGTAAAGGGTAAGGGTTTTATTTTTCTGCAAAAGGATAAAAATTGAAACTTGAAGCTACCGATCTTCCATTATTTATATATCCTTCTGTAATCATCGATCGCGAGAAGATTGCTTTTTTTTGCTTCGGGGGTAATTACAAAACTTCAGGCTTCAACTTTTTGTTAACTGTTAAGGATCTTGCTTAAGCAGATGTGTGAAAATTACTAATAATCATAAATGACAAGTTAAAAAATAATTCAACTGCGATCGCTTTATGAACGAGAATCAGAATCTACCAGTAATATATATTTCCGCTTTATTAACAATATTAGTTCTTGCCTTGATTTACATTTTACGAGAGGTGATCAGAACTCGCAAACAAGAAAGCACTTTTTCTCGTCTTCAAGATAAACTCAAGGCGGAAAAAGGTACAGCCGAAGAATATTATGAATTGGGTAGTCTTTATCTAGATAAAAAACTGTTTGTCCAGTCCATAAAATTGCTTGAGAAAGCTTTGAAAGTGGATAAAAGTTTACCCGAAGAAAATCAAGCCCTGATTCATAATGCAATGGGATATGCCTATTTTGCTCAGGAGCAATATGATATTGCTATTAGACAATATAAAGAAGCTCTAAAACTATATCCTGGATATGTAGTGGCTTTAAATAATCTAGGCAATGTCTATGAGAAAAAGCAGATGATTGTGAAAGCTGTCGAAACCTATAAACAGGCATTAGAAAACGATCCTGAAAACAATACTGCTAAACTCCGTGTCAAATCATTAGAGAAGCGACTGGTAACTTCTAAGTAGTTAGTAATTATTAGTCACATTCACAACAACGGACACAAATCCGAAATACAGCAATCACAGCTAATATTTCCGCACCGACAAGAAACATTTGGGGGGTAAGACACAACCCCCAAACCAACAGGATTGCCCCAACAATTGCCCCTGACAACTGGACTACCTCCTCATTGGACTTCAATCCCCAGGCGATCGCGCCCAAGCCTAAACCGATAAATATGGCAAAACTCATGAGCTATAGTCTAGAACTCGAACTAGGGTTTTGTCTCTGTTTAAGTCAGTTTTTTTGACGGCAATGCGATCGCTACCTACCTGAGCTACTTCCATATCTTGAACTAAAGTTAAAAATTCATCTACAGGAGCTAAGTCGCAGTTTTCTGGGCTGCTTACACTAGTACTATAGTGGGTGGGAACAATCATTTTCGGATTAAGCACTTTGACCGCCTGCCTTGCTTCTTGAGGATCGTAAGCTTTCATGCCACCGCCGACAGGAGCAAAAAGTATATCCGATCCACCCAATAGAATCTTATTTTCAGTATCTAAAGGAGCAGCAGCACCACCTAAATGGACTAGGTCAATTCCTCCTTGAGTCCATCGCCAAGCAACATTTGTACCAAATCTTCTGCCACCTTCGCGATCGTGTGGTAAAGAAAATCCTTTAAAATTGACTCCCTTGATTTTGTGACTCCCCTTTTCGGTAAATACCTCGGGATTTCCTGAAACTCGGTCGATTGCCCCCTCATCAAGCAAAAAGCTACTCACCAACACCACATCAGGCTGCAAATCAGGCAGGGTATAGCCTGCGGTACAACCAACAGATTGGTAAGGATTGACCAAAACTGTTAAACCACTACCCGTAAATAAAAAACAGGTATGTCCGAGATACTGGATCGTTACGGACTCAGTATCCTGAGCAAAAGAATATTGGCGGGGAATTAGACTAGTGGCGATCGCCGTTGCCAAACTTGCCCCACCATAACGGATCAATTGTCGCCGTTTCATAAAGTTACTTGCTACTTAAAGAATGCAAAAAATTGCGTAATAATAATTTTCCATTATCCGTCAAAATGCTTTCTGGGTGAAACTGCACTCCTTGAACATGAGGATAGTCTCGATGGCGGACTCCCATAATTGTCCCATCTTCTACCCAAGCAGTTATTTCCAAAGTGTCGGGAATGGAAGCGCGATCGATGACTAAACTGTGATATCTAGTGGCAGCAAAAGGAGACTCTATCCCTGCGAAAACTCCAATATTTTGATGATGAATTGGAGAAGTCTTACCGTGCATCAAAACGGGAGCGGAAACCACCTTGCCTCCAAAAACCTGACCAATGCTTTGATGACCCAAACAAACCCCCAGAATTGGAATTTGCGAACCTAATTTTTCGATTAGCTGTAGAGATATTCCTGCATCCTCTGGACGACCAGGACCAGGAGAAATCAAAATACCATCAGGTTTGAGTTTGTTTATAGTGTCAATATCAATAGCATCATTGCGGTAGACGCGAATATCTGATGCTACGGGCAATTCCTGCCCTAATTCTCCTAAATACTGCACCAAATTATAGGTGAAACTATCGTAGTTATCTATGACGATGATCAAGTCGGATCTCCATTACAACATTGGTATAATGCGTTGCAACAAAGGGGGAAGCAAAATACAGGCTGCTACTACTACTGCTGCGATCGCACTAATCAAGACTGCACCAGCAGCACAGTCCTTAGCTATTTTAGCTAGCTCGTGGTAAGTTTGCTTGACTGTCAAATCTACCACTGATTCGATCGCAGTGTTAATCAGTTCTAATACCATCACTATCGCGCAGGTCATGACAATCACTGCCAATTCCATTGCCCTGATTTCTAACAGTAAACCAAGACTGACAGCAACAACACCGATAAACGTATGAATACGGAAATTTCTTTGAGTCACAAAAGCATAGCGGACTCCAGCCCAAGCATATTTAAAGCTTAAAAATAAGTTGGGTGCTACTTGCCAAGCTAAATTGCGAATAATTTTTTTATTAGTAGGATGAGACTCTGTCGCTGTAGAGACAATAGTAGAAGATTTCATATTTTTATCTAATATAGACAATGGCGAATTCTTTTTTTGATTTATTTTTACTGTGTTCAAAGAAATAAATATCCGTATATGTACTTATATTTATTGCAATGATAACCCAATATTATAAAAATAGTATGTTTACATACAACAGTACTGAGATAGAGAATTGTTTGAGTAGTTCTTAAGTTTTTAATAATTGAATTAATTGAGACTGTCGCTGTAGCATTTGGTTTAGGCTCACCTCATCAGGATGATCCCAACCTAATAGATGCAATAATCCATGACTGCTTAACCAAGCTAACTCAGTAACCAAAGAATGGTTTTGTGTTCGTGCTTGTCTACTAGCCGTATCTAAAGAAATGATGATATCCCCCAGATATAGTGGTTCGTCTATTTCCAGTGGAATTATAATCTCTGACTCTGTTGCAGCAAAAGCTAAAACATCAGTTGGTTTATCGATTAAGCGATACTGACAGTTGAGATCTTGCATTTGGCGATCGCTAGTAAGTCTTAAGCTAATTTCACAATCTTGGTCTAAGTTATTTTCCAAATTTAAAGATTGCATCCAAACTTGCAGCCATTCTCTCCAAGGTATCTCATTAGTTTTAGTTAGGCTAACTGAATCAAGATCTCCCTCATAAATATTTTCTACGTATATAACAACATCACGATATTGCGTAGCAGTTAAATCCATCTATAAATTCACTTATGGTTTAGTTAAATAAGCCAGACCAATCAAAACACCTACTAGACCTGCCGTGGTCAAGAAAAAATGCCAAAGAGACTGTCTTCCTTTGCGAACCATGTTCCGCATCGCTAATTTAACATAGCTATCTTTGGGTTTTGGGTCTACAGTTTGGTTTTCTGGGGCAGTCTTTTCAGCAGTATCGGTTTGAGGAATTGGTTTAGAAGCGGAATTAGTCATTGCTTAAAAGAATATAAATTGCTAAATTTGCTTGTGTATGATTATGTAACTTTTAACTTCATCATAAAGCCTGAATGAAAAAATAGCAGATAAATCCACTGCTTAAGGGAACGCTCAAGTTATCTATACCAAATTTGGAAAAAGCTTCTAAAACTGTGGCAATTAGTGCTACTGCCAAAGAAACGGCGAATATTTGCCAGCTATTACCCTCTACGGACAGTAAAACTAACTCAGACACCCCAAAGCTAAAGGCAGCCATCGCTAATGAACCTTCCCAGCTTTTAGTAATCCGTCCAATGTGATAGGGATGTTGACCAAAACGCTGACCAATAATAGCTGCCATACCATCTCCCCAAGCCATAATTAAAATGCCAATAACTGCATATTGAGGGCTATTTTGCCAAAAGCAAGCGGTTAAGACACCCATACTGATGGCATAAAACAACGTGCCAAAGCTTTTACGACCAACACTTTCGATGCTGGGTAAAATGGGGATTATGTAAGATAAAATTGCGATCGCTGCTGCGATGATGGCTGCACTAACAATTACCTGAGATGAAATGTCGAGCCACCAAGCTAAAAGAATTACGTTTCCGCTACCAATATGAACTATTTTACGAGTTAATTCGGGATCGTTAGGCAGTAAGCGGCTTAGAATATCAGCGATCGCTACAAGTATTCCTAAGTAAATGAATACAGCACCCAAAGGATAAACGAAGTTAAACATTGGGTTGTCCAGAAGAAGTAAAAGCATTTATCAATTATCATTTATCAATGTTCATTTATCAATTGTTGAATAGCTAAATGATGAAAACTTTAATACTGTTGTTAATTAAAGGATATCGTCGCTTTATTTCGCCTCTGTTTCCTCCTAGCTGTCGTTTTCAACCTACCTGTTCCCAATATGCCGTCGAAGCGATCGCAAATTATGGAACGATTAAAGGTGGTTGGCTAGCAGCAACTCGTATTCTGCGCTGTCATCCTTTTCATCCAGGGGGATATGACCCTGTCCCACCAGTAGATCGCACCTCTTCTTCTAAATCAAATTAGATTTAAGTAGTCAGTATATACCGAAACTTTTACATCTATGTTTCAGTCTTAAAGATGTAAAACTATAGACCGAAATAGTATGAATAAAACAAATAAAGCGATCGCGAAGCTAGGTTCAGGCGTGGCTGTTTCTATTATCGCTGCGGTCACAACTTTAGGTACGAATAATCAATCGGCATCAGCTCAAACCGACTATTACTATATCCAGGCAAGACACAGTGGACAGTGTTTGAATGTCTTAAATTCTGGACAAACTAATGGAGATAACGTAGTTCAAGGCGATAAGTGTGATTCTACTAATTTTCAGTGGTCAATTATTCCCGCAAGAGGGGGATACCATTATATTCGAGCAAGACACAGTGGACAGTGTTTGAATGTCTTAAATTCTGGACAAACTAATGGAGATAACGTAGTTCAAGGCGATAAGTGTGATTCTACTAATTTTCAGTGGTCAATTATTCCCGCAAGAGGGGGACTAAACTACATCGAAGCCAAACATAGTGGACAGTGTTTGAATGTCTTAAATTCTGGGCAAACTAATGGAGATAACGTAGTTCAAGGCGATAAGTGTGATTCTGCCAATTTTCAGTGGGCGATAATTCCTGTGAGAAATTTTGGTTCGAACAACAGTGATTATCGTCAGCAACGTCAGAATTCTGACGAGAAAAAGGAAAGACGATTGCGTATAGAAGACTTACGGAGAAAGTAATTTGAATAATTTATTATTCATTAGGATATAGCCTTCAAGTTCGTAACTATTAGCTACTTTCCATCTGATTAGATACAGGTTATAAAAGCAGTAGAAAAATAGCAATTAGACAACAAAAAATTCAAATGTTTGGCTGGATTGAATTCGTGCGCTATCTCAACTGGGTGACGGTGCAGAAAACTATTGCCTGCGTCATCCAGAAGCGACTCACGGGTTTAGCAGCAGAAATGGCTTTTCATGCCATGCTAGGTTTATTTCCTGCTATTATTGCAGTTCTCACCGCAGTCAGTTTATTTGAAAAATCTGTAGAATCTACTTTCGTCAGTCTTGCAGTTCATTTTGCAGGTATTGTGCCGATCCAGATTTGGAAACTACTGTTGGATTTTATTGAAAATATCAAATCAGCCGAAGGAAAAAGCTGGTTTTCTCTCAGTTCTATTGCTGCTATTTGGATTATTTCTGGAGTATTAAGCGCAGCGATGAATGCTTTGGATCAAATTCACCAAATAATTCGAGAAGATAGACGCTCATACTTGCAAACAAAAGTAATTGCTGTTTCTTTAACGGTTTTGACCCTAATATTCTTGATTATTGCCTGTTTTTTGCTGTGGGTGGGAGATTTCTTGTTAGAGGTTGCCCTTCAGCAAAGCTGGAATTCTTTGTTGTTATCTACTTGGAAAACATTCAGCATAATCGTAATTATTGCGATCGCAACTACAAGTTTAGGAATGATATATCAGTTTCAAACAGGTTATAAACGTAAAAAAGATCGAAAATTTAAATCGATTGCCACGACAGTTGTTGTTATTTTTGCGGTGGTAGCAATACAGCTCGTACTTGTTTATCTTTTGATGATGGAAAAGTTAATAGTCAACTCGAATTTAGAACTAACTTTTAGTAGAATGCCGATTGACTTATGGCGAGTTTTGGGGTTTCCAATCGCTTTGGGTATTATCGCGATCGCTTTTAGCTTAATTTATCGCTATGGATCGAGCGCTCGAACTAAAAATATACCGACTTTTCCTGGGGCTATTTTAGCAGCTATTTCTTGGGCAATTGTATCTTTGATTTTCCGCTTTTATGTTTCCCATATTGGCATCTACAGTAAAATATATGGTGCTGTAGGAACAGCAATCATCTTAATGTTGTGGCTTTATTTAAGTTCTTTAGTAATGCTAATTGGCGAACAGTTAAATGTAATTGTGGGGCAATCGATGAACAATAAACAATGAACAATTTTCTATAGTTGTTCATTGTTTATAGTTCTTCAATTTCCATTTGTCTTCTAAGAGGAATTTGCATAGGTTTTGGCTCGGCTTGGGGCAATTCGATTAACTCTTTCTCCTTCTGTTTAACTTCTTTAGGCAACAAGACAGGTAAAGGATCTTGTTCTTCTTCCATCCAATAGCTAGCCACAGGTAGGGTATGTTCCAAATCTTCAAGCAATCGAGGAATTACCATTACTGCGTGTAGTTCACCGATACGCTCAGCTTCCTGCATCCCTGCATCGATAGCTATGGCTACATTGGCGATCGAACCTCTAATAATGGCAGTACATAAACCATCTCCAATTTTTTCGTAGGAAGCTAGCTGTACGTCGGCAGATTTTAACATCGCATCAGCACCACCTACCATTGCAGGAAAACCTCTAGTTTCCAATAAACCAATAGAACGATTACTAAGACGACTGTAACCCCTTCTTTTTTGAGTTAACTCCATTAGATGACTACCAATAGGAAAGATAGCTTCTAAATTGGGCATCGGGCGGGCAATTACTAGCTTAGAGACCAGCTGACCAAATTTATCGGCAGTTTTCGCACCTTCTTCGACTGCTAATCGGACATCAGCAATGTTTCCCCTAACTATCGCAGTACAGTGTCCACTACCAATTTTTTCGTAACCCACCATCGTGACTTCTGCTGATTTGAGCATCATGTCTGCTGTACCAACAATTGCAGGAAAACTTGTGGTAGAAACTAGCCCTAGCGCGCTGTCTTTGAAAGGATGCTCGCTATAGCTTGATGATTGCCTACTGACTTGATTTAGCTGTGTTCTTCTGCGTTCTAAATTGGACATTCAGTATTTCTTTCCTCTACAAGTGCGCCACGATTAGCAAGGTATGTATTTCTCTGTATTAAGTCTAATCAGAAAAATCAATTATAGTGTCAGTTATAGTTTAGCCGATCGCGCCGATGACAAATTGTGTTCTGGTCGTCAAATGTATGATATTTAATATTAAACAAGTTTATGGTTAATCAACGATGCTAGATTTAGCCAAAATAGCGGGACAAATTCCTGGCATGAGTCAACATATGCAGCGAGAAGCGATCGCTTCTGGTCAAAGATTTGAACTGGCTCAACAATTACAGCAGCAAGCAGCTATCAAACAAGCAAAACTAATTCAAATTCAAGAGGATTTTCGCGATCGCGCTCTTTTTGCAGCAGCTACTCCCATTGAACCACTGGATCGGTGTTTTGATATTCAACCAGCCCCTTATAGCCATAGTGTGTTTGCCACAGACGGTTCGCAATTGTCTCCCTCCCATCACGAGATTGCATACTGTTATTTAATCAATATCGGTCAAATAATGCTGCATTACGGGCAGAGTTTGCACCCATTATTAGATAGCGTGCCAGAAGTATTTTATAAAAAAGAAGATCTATATGTTTCTAAGCAGTGGGGTATTCGTTTAGAAGAATGGATGGGACATCGCCGTACTGTATCTGAAGCAGAAACACTAGCAGACATGGCTTGTAACTGGGTATTGCCTCCAGGACAACATTATGATGTTCCCAACTTGGCTTTAGTTGATGGTTCTTTAATTTACTGGTTTTTGGATAGTTTACCTAATGAAGCGCGGGACAAAATATTACCCCCTATACTAGCTTCTTGTGAAAAACTGAGAAAAACCAAAATTCCCATGATGGGTTACGTAAGTGCTTCCCGTAGTACCGAAGGATTAAATTTTCTCAGATTTGAGACCTGCACCCACGATCATCCTAACTGTGTGGTTAACTGTGGAGATTTGACGGATAAATATCCCTGTCAAACAATCGATTCCTTGCGCGACTCAACATTTTGGGCTGGACAACTACAGCCTGGGCAAAGAAGCCCTATGTATCGCAGTAATTTAAGAATTCTAGACCTCTATGAAGAAGCTCAGAGGATATACTTCTGTTACGTCAATGTAGGTGCAGAAATAGCCCGTGTAGAAGTGCCTCAGTGGGTAGTGGAAGATAGTGCTTTATTCGAACAGTCTTTAAGTATTGTTTTGGCGCAGGTACACAAAGGTTATGGATATCCCGTAGCTTTAGCCGAAGCACACAATCAGGCTGTAGTTCGAGGAGGCGATCGCGTTCGTTTCTTTGCTCTTTTGGAACAACAGTTGATTAAGGCTGGATTGCGTAACGTCGGCACATCTTATAAGGAAGCCCGTAAGCGGGGTAGCATTGCGTAGTGCCACGGATTATGACAACTACTTGTAACTTGATACATTACTTTCTTTTTGTTCTTGAGCTTGAGCATCGTACATAAACAAACTACTTTTATACTACAATATGACTACAAAAAAACGCACACAAAACACAGCAGAAATACGGAAGTCATTTTAAAAACCCTGGCATTAGATTATAGGGGCAAACTTTATCTTGCAAAAAAAATGAATCAGACTTTAAAAGTTACACTGATTGGCATCACAACCACTTTGACATTTGCAGCAACAGCAAACCAAGCTCAAGCATTAGATTTCTCTTTTTCAGGCTATGAAGCAGGCACTATAAGTGCAGATGGTACTTTTAGCGTTAATGATACCGCAGTTTCTTCGGGTATTTTATCTCAAGCAGATATCCAAGATTGGGAAATTAACATTAGTGATAGTGCTACTAGCGATTCCGTTACTCTATATGGAGACGGCGGTAGTTTTGGAACAGATAATTCTGATATCTTCGGATTCAATGGTGGTACGGTAAACAGTAGCACTTTGGCTTTCACAAATAATTTCCAAATCAGAAATGAGATTGGTGGATCGGATATAGGCACTCTTTGGCAAATATCTCCCACTGCCAATAGATTAAGAGTAGGTAGCCAAAGTTTTGCTGGTACTGAATCTGCATTGGTAGCAAATGCTAGTGCTGCAACACCTGTTCCTTTTGGCGTTGCGCCTAACACAGGCATTCTGATTTTAGGTGGAATGTGGGGCGTTTCTCGCTTACGCAAGAAAATGGCAGCTAATTAATTTTAAACCCACAAAAAAAGCTGGTTTTTGAGGATGTTTAACTCATGAATATGCTTTGTTGTTGATGTTGATTATGTCTAAGCTTTCTGAAAGCTATTTTTTATTGAAAGTGTTATGTACAACAAGTAGATAAATGTTTTAGGTTGTTATCTAAAACATGATGAGGTGGTAAAAGTACCGCCTTATTTTTTTGTGTAGATAATAATCCCGTGTATCCTGGTAGTAAATTTGATTTGATTTAAGATCTATGTCTCATCCAGCTATTTATATAGCAGTAACTAGTCATGGTTTTGGTCATGCAGTACGCGCAGCAACGGTAGCAGAAAAATTACGCCAGTTACGTCCTGATATTACTTTAATTTTTGTCACAGTTGCCCCAAAATGGCTACTTCAGTCTTATGTCAGAGGGAATTTTGTTTATCGTCAGCGCGTTTTTGATGTCGGGGTGGTTCAAAGCGATAGTTTGACTATGGACAAAGAATCAACTTTAAGCAAGATGCAAAGCATTATTAAAGAAGAAGATGCAATTATTGCCGAAGAAGCAGAATATATTCGCCACAATAACGTCAAAATGATTTTAGCTGATATTCCTGCCTTAGCTGCTCCTATTGCCCGCGCTGCTGATATTCCCTGCTGGATGATGAGTAATTTTGGCTGGGACTTTATTTATCGTGACTGGGGGGATGATTTTGCTGAGATAGTAAGCTGGCTAGAGAATTATTACGGTCAAAGCGATCGCCTGTTTCGTCTCCCTTTATGCGAGCCGATGAGTGCATTTCCTAATATTACCGAGACTGGTTTAACAGGATCTACACCTCGCCCAGAAGGATTGAAAACCAGATTCAGCTTGAGCGCACCCAAGGAAAAAACGATCTTGTTAACTTTTGGCGGTTTGGGTTTACAAGCCACTCCATATCATAATGTCGAGCATTTTCCTGACTGGCAATTTATTACATTTGATCGCAATGCACCAGATTTGTCCAATTTAGTTAAGGTTGCCGACGATAATCTACGTCCTTTGGATTTTATGCCTATTTGTAGCAGGGTATTGTCTAAACCTGGATATAGTACATTTTCTGAAGCTTTATGCTGTGATTTGCCTATTGTTACTTTAACTCGCCGAGGCTTTGCTGAAGCAGAAGTATTGCTCGATGGTGTTCGAGACTATTCTTTCCACCAAATTATTTCTCCTGAGGAATTTTTTAAAGGGAATTGGGACTTTTTACATCAGGATTTAATACCACCACGAAAAACCGAAAAGTTATCGAAAGATGGTGCCACAAAAATTGCTCAAGAAATCTCTAATATTATTTAGCTACTAAGAAATAATTATTCTATTTCCCAAGAATCGATCATCTTATTGGCTGTATCTAAGAACTTAGAAAACTTAGCCCTTTCCGCAGTATAAATAGCAATATAAACCCGATCGCCTTTAATTGTAAAAGTTTCCATCTGTCTTAGCTGTAAGCCATCTTCTTGGCGAGAATATACTACCCTGCGGGCGGGATAATTAGATACCCTAGTTTTACGGTCTTGATAAATTTCAATATCACTTCCTTTTGCCTGTCTTATACGTTTAAAAACTGCTTGGGTATATTCTTCTAGGGTAATAGGTTCAGAAGGCAGGTATTCTATAGCAATATATACTTTTTCTAAAAAGGAATCGGCAGCAGTTTCTAAACTTGAAGAAAAAACAACTATTTCTCCTGTAATTGGGTCATCTACATCTCTTTGCGACCAAGTTTCAGGATATTTGATTTCAAATTGATAATTGTTGTTTTTATAAGTCGTAAAATCTTTATAAATATTACGATTAATGCCAATTAAGATAATTATTGAAGCGACAATAAAAGGTAAAGTTAACAACAACCAAAGAATTCTTTTTTTAGATTCCGATCTCTCTTCGTTTGGTCGAGGCTTTGGTGACTTTTTAGGCGAATTTGAATTATTTAAAGGATGATTAAAATTAGTAAATACAGGAGGTGGCAACGTAACTACCTGTTGATTAAAATCCAACTCCTCTAACACTTCTATGGCAGATTGATAGCGTTTCGCAGAGCGATCGCTTACCATTTTATTGAGTATGTCTGCTAATTTAGGTTTTATATTAGCTAGAGGTATATCTCGATCGTCGGCTCGATCTGATTCAGAAAATGACTGTGATGATTCAGCCTCGATACGATTGGCAATTTTACCAGTTAAAGCGTAAACAATTGTTTTACCCAGAGCATAAATATCTGTACTAAAGTTAGGTTTTCCTTCTTGTTGTTCGACAGGATGAAAATTATCATTGCCGATAGTTTGAAATAGATCTTGAGAAGAAATAGCGTTCTCAACACTAGAAAAATTAGTTAAAAACTTCTGTCCGTTGCGATGTTGAATCAAGCTAGAAGGCTGAATATTTAAATGAATAATATCCGCTTGATGAACAAAATCCAATACTCCTAAAATTTCCTGTAGCCAGCTCATGGCTTCGGCTTCACTGATAAAAGATTCAGCTAACCTATCCTCTAAACTATCACCATCAATAAATTCTCTAACTAAAAAAAATTCGCGATCGCATTCAAAAAAAGCCAATAGTTGGGGAATCTGTGGATGTTGGGAAATATTTTTGATAATATTCCCTTGAATCACAAATTCTTGCAGAATTTTCTGCCAGGAGCGAGTTCCCAAAACTTCACTATCATAGTGAGGCTGTAGTCTTTCAATCTGACATTGCAGCTTGTTTGGGTGTGCTAAATCTTCAGCAATAAAAATGCTGCTAAGGCTGTTTTTACTTAACTGTCTGATAACACGATAGCGATCGCACAGTATTTTACCAACTATTGACTCCATGAAAGTCTAATTACCTTTTCAATTGTCCACAAACCAAGTACACGACTCTCAATTAATAATAGACATTTTATCAGCTAGATTGTTCCTGTTCTAACTCATCTAAACGAGCTAACACTTCTTGGCTGTGAATGCTTGGTCTTACTCCCAAAAAAGTTTCTTTTAAAATACCTTGAGGATCGATCAAATATGTGTGTCTCAATGACATTGCACCTAACCAAGATCCATAGGCTTTACTGACCTTACCATTCGTATCTGCCAATAAAGGAAACTTAAGACCCTCAGAATCGCAAAACTCAGCATGAGAATCTACATCATCAACACTTACGCCTAGAATTTGGGCATTTCTAGTTTCATATTTTGCTATGTCTTGCTGAAAACGTCGAGCTTCAATAGTACAACCAGAAGTAAAATCTTTGGGGTAAAAATAAAGTACCACCCATTGACCCAAATAATCCTTGAGGGATATCTCTCCACTTCCTGTATTAGTAGGAAGTACAAATTCAGGTGCAGGTTCGTTAATTGGTGGTTGTTTTCCTCCCATCGCCCAAGCATCTGATGTCACTCCCCAAGAAAGTAGTAAAGACAAGGCAATAGCTAACCAAAACTGAATCGAAATCAAACGTTTCATAATGTACAAAAATATGATTTACTTAACATGAGAATAATTAAGTAATGTTAAAACCATAACAAAAATTAATCAGCCAAAGTTGATTTTTAATGGTGTCCGATAGGTTAATTCTTTTAACTGTTTGTTAACATTGTTGCCACAAAGGAAGCGTAAAAACTAAATCAATAAAAAGTTATGAGTACAGATTTGATTCCCCCTCATGGTGGCGAGCTGATTAACCGCCTAGCAACTGCTGAAGAAAAAAAAGATTTTTTAGCAAAAGCTGATTCTTTACCAAAAGTTAAATTAGACAAAAGAGCAACTTCCGATCTAGTCATGATTGCGATCGGTGGTTTTAGTCCCATTAATGGCTTCATGGGTCAAAAAGATTACATCGGAGTAGTCGAAAAAATGCGTTTGGCGAGCGGTTTGCCTTGGTCTGTGCCTGTAACTCTTTCCGTTACAAAAGAGGTGGCTGAACCTTTAAAAGAAGGTAGTCTGATTCGTTTGGATAATCCCGATGGTAAATTCATTGGAGTTTTGCAGCTAACCGAAAAATATACCTACGATAAGAAGCACGAAGCAATCAATGTCTATCGCACGGTCGAAGAAGCTCATCCTGGTGTAAAAGTAGTTTACGAACAGGGAGAAGTTAATCTAGCTGGACCAGTATGGTTATTAGAAAGAGAAGATCATCCTCAATTCCCTAAATACCAAATCGATCCCGCAGCATCAAGAGAACTATTCCAAGAAAGAGGCTGGAAAACTGTAGTTGGTTTCCAAACTCGTAACCCTATTCACCGCGCACACGAATATATCATCAAATGCGCTCTAGAAATCGTTGATGGTCTATTTCTTCATCCTTTGGTTGGCGCTACTAAAAGCGATGATATTCCCGCAGATGTGCGAATGCGTTGTTATGAAATCATGATGGAAAACTATTTCCCTCAAGACAGAGTAATTTTGGCAATCAATCCCTCGGCAATGCGTTATGCAGGTCCTAGAGAAGCTATTTTCCACGCTTTGATTCGCAAAAACTATGGCTGTACTCACTTTATTGTTGGTCGTGACCACGCTGGAGTAGGTGACTACTATGGTACTTACGATGCTCAAGAAATCTTTGGAGAATTCACACCTGAAGAGATGGGTATCACTCCTCTCAAATTTGAACACGCTTTCTACTGTACCCGTACAGAGCAAATGGCTACAGCTAAAACTAGTCCTGCTAATAAAGAAGAGCGTATCCACCTATCAGGAACAAAGGTTAGAGCAATGTTGAGGGAAGGTAAGACTCCTCCTCCACAATTCTCTCGTCCTAAAGTTGCTGAGGAATTAGCCAGAGCAATGAAAGCTGACTAGTAAAAGCTAATTTACCGCGGAAGGCGGTGAACCTGTGACTAGAAGTAAACGCATAATTGGTTACAGATTTGAGGTTTTGTTAACAGCCTTATTTCTGTAACCTTTTTGGCTTAAAACAATATTCATTAACTATTGCTGATAGGCTGATAAGAATAAGAAACTAGGACTTCAGCCGTTATACTCAATAAAATAATAGTAAAGGTGCGGTTTAGCCCGTGCCGATAGCTTTATCAAGACGCTAATATCCAAACGCTAGTAGCTGATATGGGACTTAACCGCCGAACTTTTCTACAGCAAGCTGGATTGGCTTTATTCACCTGGGGAGCAGCCGAAATAGGGCTTGATTCTTTAGGCAAAAATAATAACCGACTAGCCAGTCTGATTCAAAATTATCAACAAACTTTAGCTCAGTCTACCAGCCGTAAACTGGCTTTACTGGTGGGTATCAACCGTTATCCACACCAAGAACATCTGGATGGTTGTTTGACTGATGTTGAATTACAACGAGAACTATTAATCCACCGATTTGGCTTTAATCCGCAAGACATTATTACGTTAAGCGATCGCCAGGCAACCAGAGAGAATATTGAAACAGCATTTGTCGAGCATTTAGGGGAACAGGCAAAAGCTGATGATGTCGTGGTGTTCCACTTTAGCGGTTATGGCGGTCAGGTCAAAATGCCTCTAGTTTCTGAAATTTCCACCGCTGAAAATTTGGATGCGGTGGAATATAAACTAGTTAATAGTTTAGTTCCTGTAGATGGGGAGCTACCATCGAACAAAAATTCGATCGGGAATAGTATTTTACAGGACACACTATTAGTATTAGCTCAGTCTTTGTCTACTGCTAAGTGTACTTTTGTATTGGACACTAGTTTTAATCTTAGTCCCCGCGCCAAGCATAGTAATTTCAAGATTCGTTCTGCCACGGAAGTGGCGGAAAATCCTAGCTCTGAAGAATTACGATTTTTAGAACAGCTAAAAGCAGATTTGGCTAGCAAGGGACTTAAACCGAGTAAAAGACTACTATCTTTGCCTGGAGTTGTTTTTTCAGCATCAGGTAAAAATCAAGTAGCCGTAGAACGACAATGGGATAATTTTAGTACAGGATTGTTTACCCACGCCCTAACACAGCATCTTTGGCAAATTACCCCCAGCAGCAAAGTTCAAGTCGCTTTAGCCCAAACCGCTGCCAGTGTAGAACAAGTGATGGGTAGACAACAACAGCCTACTTTAAACAGTCCTGATAAATCAGCGATCGCTTATTATTTGGCTAATAGTGATGTTCCTAACGCTGCGGGAATAGTTAGCAAGGCAAATAAAAATAATCTTGAAGTTAAATTATTGGGTTTACCTGCCAACATTCTCGATTCCTATGGGGTAAACTCTTGCTTACGCTTACTATCTGCTAATAGCCAAGATAATGCTCAACTACAAATTAAATCCAGAAATGGTTTACGCTGCACAGCACAACTTTTAGACAATACCATAGCCAATTCTGCTCGCGAAGGAGACTTTGTTCAAGAATCTCTCCGCGTATTTAAACGAAATATAGGATTGACTTTGGGGCTAGATGCCGAGCTTGAAAGAATTGAACGAGTTGATGCCACTAGCGCGATCTCCAATATTAAGGTGGTTGATTCTACAGTGGTATTGGGGGAGCAAAACGCAGACTGTCTTTTAGGTAAAGTTCATCACGATAATTCTGCCTCAGAGGATAGTGAGAATCAAACTTTTAGCTATGGTTTATATACCGCAGGAGGAATATTAATTGGCAAGACTTCAGGAACAAAAGATGAGGCTGTTAAAATTGCGGTCGATCGCCTTAAACCTCATTTTAATAATCTATTAGCAGCCAAGTGGTTAGAACTAACTAACAACGAATTTTCCTCTAGATTGAAGGCAGAGGTATCAATGGTTTCAGGAGTAGAAAATAAAACTTCTGTTTTAAATAAAGCAACATTTTTATCTGTAAGCAAACAACCCTCAGCTAAAAAAACTACTTTTTCAAGCAGGAATCCTGCGTCAAATATTATAAACAACGTACCGATCTTAGTTAAAGGTTCAGATATACAATTATCTCTGAATAATACAGGCGATCGCGAGTTGTATGTGGTTTTGCTAGGTATTGATGCCGACAGCAATATTTTTGCTCTTTATACTCCAGCCAAATCTCAACCGACAGAAGTAGAAGCTCAACTAACAAATATTGCGATCGCCCAAGGAAGTGAATTAGCCATCCCTCAAGCAGAAAGCTCTTGGAAATGGAAGGTTTCTGATTCTATTGGGATTAATACCTTATATGCGGTTTTTTCGGTTCAACCTTTTGAAAAAACTCTCAAAGCTTTAGCAGCCCAAGAAAATTTTAAGTTGGATCAGCAGCAAGTACTAAACGTAACTAATCCCATCGCCGTAATTAAATCTTTGATGGAAGATTTACACACTGCAAGTGCGGTATCTCCCGATCTAATTGCTAACAGCGATGTTTATGCTTTGGATGTAGATAACTGGGCAACGCTTAATTTTATTTATGAGGTGAGCAATGCGTGAGGGATAAGGGATAAAGGATGAGGAAAGATTTTGACAACTAACTACTAGCTACTAACAACTGACTGCTGACTACTAACAGCCTTAACCGATGTTGAATGAAGTCGATATTGTTATTTTATCTAATGGTCCTGGGGAGGTGGCTACTTGGGTGCGCCCTGTGGTGAAATGTTTGCGTCAGCTGGAAAGCGATCGCCATAATAAAGTACGTATTTCAGTCTTGCTGTCTCCTTGTCCCCATAGTACGGGCAAAGAAGCCGAGATCGCCCTTAGCTATCCCGAAGTGGATCGGGTATTACCTCCATCAGGTTTTTTCGATTTTTTACTTTGGGGTAAAACTAAAGATAATTGGCAATGGCATCAAAAAGGGATAGTTGTTTTTTTGGGGGGCGATCAGTTTTATACCGTTGCTATTAGTAAAAGGTTAGGTTACTCAAGTTTGATTTATGCGGAATGGGATGCCCGCTGGTATCGTTTTATCGATCGCTTTGCAGCGATGAGTCCCAAAGTTATCGATCGAGTACCAAAGTCCTATCACCATAAGTTTTCGGTGGTAGGAGATCTGATGGCGGATGTGGCAACGGAAGTAAAAGATCGACCGACTAAAGAGTTAGATATTCCTACCATTGGTTTACTGGTTGGTTCAAAACCTGCAAAGCTATGTCAGGGAGTACCTTTATGTATGGCGATCGCTGAAAAAATTCACCAACAGCTACCTGAAGTACAGTTTATTATTCCCGTCGCACCTACCCTTGATTTAGCTACTTTGGGTAAATATGCAAACCTAAAGGATAATTCTTTAATTTCAGTTTTGGGTAATGTTGAAGGTAAATTGATTACTTCAGAAGCAACAGACTATCTCGTCACCTCCAACGGCACAAAAATCAGGTTGATTACTCAGTTTCCTGCCTATCAAGACTTAGTAGAGTGTAAACTCTGTTTAACTACCGTAGGGGCAAACACTGCTGAATTAGCTTCTTTGGCTATACCAATGATTGTTTTATTACCTACCCAACAACTAGATGCAATGCGATCGTGGGATGGCTTGCCAGGAATTTTAGCCAATCTCCCAGGAGTAGGCACAATGCTCGCCAAACTAATTAACTGGTTCGTTTTAAAACAGGGACGTTTGTTTGCTTGGCCCAATATTTGGGCAGGTTCAGAAATTGTTCCCGAATTGGTGGGCAGACTACAACCTGAAGATATTGCTAATTTAGCGATCGACTATTTGACTCATCCTGCTAAACTTAAATCTATGCAAGATAGTTTGGTCGCTGTCAGAGGTAAATCTGGTGCAGCGAAGCGGATCGCAGATATAATAGAGCAAGGAATAATTTAAAACTTAATAAAATAGTATCAAGATTGTCTGTTTTCAGCTGTCTTGGCGATTAGTCTTTTTGATTTCCTTGTCAAAAATGGAGCTTCGAGGTTATATTCAGGTCGCTAGTGCCTCTTCTTAAACAAAGAGGGGCGACTCCACGGCTTTATGAGCTATTGGAAAACTCGTTTCTGACTGCAAGGCTTGCAAGGGAACGCCCTGGACGGTTAAAATTTGATTAAGTTACGTTTCAGCAGCTTCATGGTCGCTTAGTATCCCCAGAAGAATATGAATTCAACTGGAGGTAGCGCAGCACAATGCTACTAAAAGCATATAGAATTTCTCTAGTCGGCTAAAGACTGTTTTAGTCCGTTAAGTCTTGAAAAACCTTAACAAAGTTCTAGCATCAGCTATTTATTATCACTTTTCGACCATTCATCCTTCTTGCAAACTATACTTTGGTTTTAGAAGCCTATTAGCAAGCTGCTTTTACCACAAAGAAGTAAATGATTTACTCATCTTTCGGTGGATAGTACAAGACTACTCAAATAGATATTAGCAAACAATATCTAAACGCTATAAAGCTATAAATATGTGAAATTTACTTCTATTTTGTAATTTTTTTGCTTTGAGAAAAACTAAAAAATCCAACAAAAAATCGTCTTTCAATCAATGGTTTGTATCGTCTTTAAACATGGTAATTGGTAATTAGCCATTAGAATTTTGAGGAAAATTAATGCCCAAACAGATTATTATCGCAGAACAACATCACATAGCTGCTGTATTCTGGGAAGAACAAATACAAGAATTAATTGTTGCCACAGGTCATCAACAGGTAAGTGACATTTATCTAGGGACAGTAGAAAATATAATCCCTGGTATTGATGCTGCCTTTGTTAATATTGGAGATAGCGAACGCAACGGGTTTATCCACGTTACAGATTTAGGTCCGTTGCGTCTCAAGCGATCGGCAGCAGCAATTACTGAACTGTTAGTTCCCCAACAAAAAGCCTTGGTTCAGGTAATGAAAGAACCCACAGGAAATAAAGGACCAAGACTAACGGGAAATATTACCCTTCCAGGACGCTATCTCGTTCTGATGCCTTATGGCAAAGGAGTTAAACTATCCCGTCGCATCAAAGATGAGAATGAGCGTAGCCGTTTAAGAGCCTTAGCAATTTTGATTAAGCCACCAGGAATGGGTTTGCTAATCAGAACAGAGGCGGATGGCAAAGCAGAAGAAGCCATCATGGAAGATTTGGAATTTCTGCAAAAACAGTGGGAATCAATTCAGTATCAGGCAAATTATGCCAAACCTCCCGCTTTGCTTAATCGTGATGATGACTTTATCCAGCGCGTATTAAGAGACACCTTCTCGGCTGAAGTAAATACCATCGTGGTAGATTCTGGGGCGGGGGTCAAAAGGATCAAACAGCAGTTAGCCAATTGGAGTAGCGGTCGTTCCCCCCAGGGTGTGTTTATTGATGCCCATAAAGAGCAACAATCAATATTAGACTACTATCGGGTCAATGCTGCCATCAGAGAAGCTTTAAAACCAAGAGTAGAACTGCCTTCTGGCGGATATATTATTATCGAGCCAACTGAAGCGTTAACGGTGATTGATGTTAACTCTGGTTCATTTACTCGTTCTGCTACCGCTAGAGAAACTGTACTGTGGACAAATACAGAAGCAGCAACGGAAATCGCTCGTCAGCTAAGACTGCGTAATATTGGTGGAGTGATTGTTGTAGACTTCATTGATATGGATTCCCATCGAGACAAAATCAAGCTTTTAGAACATTTCAATAAAGCCCTCAAGGGAGATAAAGCCCGTCCTCAAATTGCTCAGTTGTCTGAATTAGGACTAGTCGAGCTTACCCGCAAACGTCAGGGAAAAAATGTCTATGAACTATTTGGTCAAACCTGTCATACCTGTGGTGGTTTAGGGCAAATTGCCCATCTTCCAGGAAAAGACGAGGCAGAGGCATTAGAATCAGTGCCAATTATTCCACCTGCGGCAATTCGTGAACCTGTTAATAGCATTCGCCCTGTAGTAATACCTCCTCCAATGGCTAGGTCTGAGCGGATTGAATTGGCAAACAACGATACCAATACCGAATCAGCAGATGAGGTCGTCAGTAAATCCCTCGATTTAACTAACCATCCTAACTATCAAGAACAGGCAAATGGTAACAACGGCAATCGCCGTCGTCGTCGTAGCCGTCGCAACGATCTCTTAATTAAAGATGAATTGATTGAGGCAGAAAACGAAAATCTCGAACGAGAAAATAATAATGAGGAACGAAAATCTCGCAGCTCAGGGCGATCGCCTCGTAGAGATGAAACGACTTTAGAAAAAGTCACGGTAGAAATGGGTGAACTCGAACAAGAGATTTATGCTTTGATGGGGGTTTCCCCTTTGATATACGCCGAAAAAGAGCTGACCGATCCCAAGTCGGTATTAGTATATGTAAAAAAACCTGGAGAAGAACTGCCAGAACTAGAAGAAAAAACAGATTCAGCAGAAGAAACGCTTACCGAAGCAGACAAGAAACCCAAAACTAGAGGCAGAAAAGCCAAAAGTGAGACAAAAATAGAGCCTATCGTTGAAGAATCTACTGATGTAGAGTTAGACGAAGAATCTGTTGATACGGAGTTAGAAACTGAAGCAATACCAGAATCAGTAGAGCCAGAACCAGAACCAGAAGCGGAAGAATCAACTACTAAAGTTCGTCGTCGCCGTCGCCGTCGTTCTTCTGCTGAAGAAGTGGAAGTTTAATTAATGACAGACAGTGAAGCAAAAGGTTGATTTTGATGATTCTTTGCTAGCAGAATTTACGAGCGCAGATACTTTAGTTGCAGGAGTAGATGAAGTTGGCAGGGGGTCTTTATTTGGCTCTGTAGTAGCAGCAACAGTAGTTTTACCTTTATCTAATATTCCCCGATTAATTGCGATCGGGGTTAAAGATAGTAAAAAACTATCGGCGAAAAAACGTCAAGAACTTGTACCGTTGATTAAAGAGATCGCAACAGATTGCTGTATTGGGTTTGCTACCGTGGCAGAAATAGATCGACTCAATATTTTACAAGCTTCTTTATTAGCCATGAAGAGAAGCGTATTAGACTTAAAAGTCACTCCAGATATATGTTTGATAGATGGCAAGTTTCCTATCCCTAATTTATCTCTAGCCCAGAAAACTGTAATTAGAGGAGATGCCCGATCGCCTGCGATCGCTGCTGCAAGTATACTGGCTAAAGTATGGCGAGACGAACTAATAATTAGCTTGGCAGCAAAATATCCCGAATACGATCTAGCATCAAATAAAGGATATCCTACTGCCCATCATCGTCTTGCTATTCAAAAATACGGTATCTCTCCCGAACACCGTCGCTCTTTTAAATCGTGCCAGAATTTGCCTGATGCTTAAAGGATAATTGCCAAAAATCATAAATAGCACTGAAATCCTGTTCTCCAAACCCTTGCTGAATTGCCTGCTGATAAATCTCTTTAGTTACATTAGTCAGGGGTAAAGGGACTTGAGTTTCATAACTTGCGATCGCCGTCATGTGTAGGTCTTTTTGCATCCATCGTAGAGGAAATTCGGGGTGGTAGTGCGATCGCTCTAATTTTTCTTTTTTGCTTACCAGAAAAGGAGGAACAACAGGGCTACCAATTAAAGCATTAAGAAGCATTGATTGTGCAATTCCCAAAGATTCTCCCAACACCATTGCTTCGGCAAAGCCAGCCATTGATATCCCCAGTAATAAATTAAAGACTAGCTTTAGAGAATTGCCCATTCCTGGTTCACCAACATGAACGATTCGTTTTCCCATACACTGCAATAAACTTTCGCAGCTAGTTAAATCGGTTTTATCTGCCCCTACGAAAAACACTAGTTCTTTTTGTTCTGCTTGATTTTTAGAACCTGCAACGGGAGCATCAAGATATTTAACCCGATCTTCTCCTGCAACTTTTGCCATCTTGCGAGCAAAAGTAGGATTAACGGTACTGCAATCAATCCATAAGCTGTTGGCTGGTAAAGCGTTTAAAAATCCGTTCTTTCCCAATGCCACTTCTTCAACTGCGTCGGGATGAGGCAACATAGTAAAAACGATCCTAGCTTGCTGTCCCACTTTTATTGGAGTAGAAACTTTTATTGCCCCCTTTGCAATTAATCGATCGGCTTTACCACCAGTGCGGTTAAAAATAACGAGTTCGTGTCCTGCTTGTTGCAAATTGGCAGCCATGCGACTACCCATAATACCCATACCTATAAAACCGATTTTCATGATTGCTTAGATTGCTTACTTAATTTGAAGTGGAATAAGTGCAATTTATCTTTTTCAATCCCATTAATGCCTTATCAATTGATAAGAAAGGAGTTTTGTTAGCTAAATAATAGACTTTTGTATAAGCTCTCTTTTAATCCTAGACAAAGAAACTTCAGTAATTCCTAAGTAAGAAGCAATATGATATTGGGGTACTCGGTCAATAAATTGAGGGTAGTTTTGGGCAAAAGAAATATATCTTTGTTTAGCCTGTTGCTGCAATAAACTCCGTGTCCGTAATTCTTTTCGGATTAAAAGCCACTCGGCAAATTTGCGACCAAGTTTTTCAAAGACTGGATCTAGTTCGTATAAATCGACAAAATCTTGTAACTTCGCTGCTAGATAGGTTGTGGGTTCAAGGGCTTGAATTCCATAAAGGACTGGTAAGTCAAGAGCTAAAGCTGCTAGCGCACCTGCAAAAGTATTTTCAGCCACAAAAGCTTTGTTTGATTCAACACCCTCATCGCTCAAATAGTAGAAACGTAATAAACCATCACAAACAAAATATATTTCGTGAATGGGCGTATGAGGTAATAAAACATCTTGTCGAGTCTCAACAATTCGGCTATCAAAAATCTCTGCTAGCTGATTCGATTGATTGTCGGTTAGGTTAACCCAATCAGCTAGAGCCTTTCTCATTTGTTGTTTTTCGATCAAGGCTTTCATTTGCGTTGATTTTAAAAAAGTTTAGTACCCTAAATCTGGAGATAATTTAGACTGCAATTCAGACTGGGATTGAGTTTCTTGGGATGCCCAGGTATGATAATCCTGAATTAGCTGAGTAGTTAATCTGTGCTTGATTCTGTTTAGAATACTTTTGAGAAGTTTATTGCCAGCGCGTTCTAAAAATGCTCTGGGCGTAAACATTAAAGCAGTGGGTAATTCTACTCCTACTTCCAAATCCGATTGACCTTCAAGAGTCGTTTGTCCATTGGCTTCTTGAGCGTATAAAATACCTTTGAGCTTAAGAGAAAAACGTTTATTTATATACTCGATTCCTTCAATTTGACAATCCACCGACTGCAAATATACACTTCCTTTAGAACCAGACCATACTTTAAGCAAGACAATCGGTTGAAAGTGATATATCTCCATGAAGTTAATTGGTCGCATTTTCAGTTCATACAAATCATCAGATACTTGTTTCATTAGTTGCGAATCAGCGATCGCATGAACTAGCCTTTTTGGTTGACGTAAATAATGCTGTATTGGCGTTTCTTCATTAACTACGGGTATCTGAACTGATTCTGATGCCTTGAAACTAACGTACATAAGTAAAGCTACTGAAGTTTGTTTATCATTTATTAATTTTAGGTTACATTTCGTGACTAAATAATAGATATGTAAAAAATTAATACTCTAACTTTAACTTTTTATCTCAAATATACAATTCTATGAACCTCTCTCTTGCTTATCTAGGTCCTACAGGAACTAACTCGGAAACTGCTGCCCTCGCATATTCAAGCTGGTTAAAGGATAATCAACAGCAAGATTCTACTTTGTGTCCCTATCCAAGCATTGCTCTGGCTTTACAATCGGTTGCTAAGGGTGCGATTGCTCAGGCTGTAGTTCCAATTGAAAATTCGATTGAAGGAAGTGTAACCGTTGTTTTAGATGCTCTGTGGCACATGGATAACTTGCAGGTGCATCAAGAACTGACTATTCCTATATCTCATGGATTATTATCCTATGCAACATCATTGGAAGGTATTGAAGCAGTATATTCCCATCCTCAAGCCTTAGCTCAATGTCAAAAATGGTTAGAGAGTTTTTTACCCCAAGCGCAGCTTATTCCCACCAAATCTACTACTGAAGGAATTAAACTACTCGCAGATGATTTGACCGCAGCGGCAGTTTCCGCTCCTAGAGCAGCAGAAATTTATCAAGTGCCATTATTAAAACCAGATATTAAGGATAGTCCCGACAACTGTACCCGTTTTTGGATTATTAGCAGCGATGAAAGCAATTTGGGTAGCCATCTTTCTCTCGGTTTTAGTCTACCTCAAAACGCCCCAGGAGCTTTAGTTAAGGCACTAGAAATTTTTGCTCGTAGAAATATCAATCTGAGTAAAATTGAATCTCGCCCCAGCAAGCGTTCTTTAGGAGAGTATGTGTTTTTTATTGATTTGGAAGGCAATTCTCAAGATCCTAATATCGAAGAAGCTTTAACCGAACTATCTAGCTGCACCGAAGTTTTAAAAATATTTGGTAACTATAGTAAATTAGACATCAATAAATAGACACTGATAGTTTTGTTACTGTCGATTAATCATCCAGCGCATCTTTGAGAGCAGTACGTGCTGCTAAATGATTGCGAGTAGAGCCAAGAATTTCTTGTTCTCGCTGTAAACGTTCTAAGGTATCCTGCATTTCTAACAAAGTTTGCTGTTCAGACGCTACGCCATAGAGATTGCTAGCCACCCAAAAAGATAACTCGGTAGGAGAACTAGGCAAATCATCAGGAAGTTCAATTTTCTGACTAGTCAACTTAGCTGAAAGATGAACTACATCGCGCAATAACTCTTCTACTTCTGTGGCGATGGGATTTAAATCTTCTGTAGCAGGCTTATCTTCAATCCATTCCACCAAGCCAACACGATAGGGTTTTTCGCGGACATATTCTAAGACACGAAATCTTTGCTTGCCAAAGGTAAGCATTTTCATGCGGTCATCGGGGAGTCGTTGAAAGTGCAAAATTTCCGCACAGCATCCGTATTCCGCAATTTCTCCTGTGGTAGGATCGATTGAAAGTACCCCAAAACGGCGATCGTTTTCCAGAATCGTATTCATCATGATTCTATAGCGATACTCAAAAATATGGAGTGGTAACGGACGGCTAGGAAATAAAACTACTTCAGGAAGGGGAAATAAGGGTAGTTCTCTAACTGCGATTGAAGAAGATGCCATCTAAACTTTTTTTTAGCTATGTTTGGTATTATTGCTCACTTATTTACTTTAACGGATTTTTTTTAAAGGCGTACATATCCTAAGTACTTAAAAACCCTCCAGAAAAAATCTCAAGGGTCAAAAAGAAATAATTATATGCTCTAAATATTTAAAGCTTGACTTCAATATCAACACCAGCAGGTAAATCCAACTTCATCAAAGCGTCAATGGTTTTAGAAGAAGGCTTATAAATATCAATAATACGGCGGTGAGTACGAGTTTCAAAATGTTCGCGAGAGTCTTTATCGACGTGAGGCGATCGCAAAACACAATAAATTCTTCTTTTTGTAGGTAAGGGAATAGGTCCAACAGCAGAAGCGTTAGTTCTGTTGGCTGTATCTACGATCTTTTCACAAGAAGTGTCGAGTAAGCGTTGATCGAAGGCTTTGAGACGAATGCGTATTTTCTGTTGCTGAATCGTTGCCATGTTGTTTTGTTGTCGAGGTACGGATAGTTAACTGAATTTGAGTTGAAAGCAGATGATATTTACCACCAATGCTTAAATATTGTCTCACAATAATCACGGAAGGAGACAATCCTAGTCAAACTAGTCAACTAACAAAGTCTACTTCCGAGTATTTTAGAGTGTTCGCTTTATTGTTGTCCCAAGGACTACTTAATAATCTTAGAGACTACACCAGCACCAATAGTACGACCACCCTCACGAATTGCAAAACGCATTCCTTGCTCAATTGCGATCGCGTTAATTAGTTCTACATTCATTTTAATGCGATCGCCAGGCATTACCATTTCTACTGCACTACCATCATCAGCAGTGTAGTCAGTGATAGTACCAGTTACATCAGTTGTACGAACGTAGAATTGAGGACGGTAGTTTTTGAAGAAAGGAGTATGACGACCGCCTTCTTCTTTAGTTAGGACATATACTTCACCCTCAAATTCAGTGTGAGGAGTGATTGAACCAGGTTTAGCCAAAACCATACCACGTTCAATATCTTCCTTAGCGATACCACGAAGAAGTACACCAACGTTATCTCCTGCCATACCCTGATCCAACGTTTTTTGGAACATTTCTACACCAGTAACAGCAGCGGTGCGGGTATCTCTGATGCCGATGATAGCAATGGTTTCGCCAACTTTAACGATACCACGTTCAATACGACCAGTAGCAACAGTACCACGACCTGTAATGGAGAAAACGTCTTCTACAGCCATCAAGAAAGGCTTGTCGATTTCACGTTCGGGAGTAGGAATATAAGTATCAACTTGTTCCATAAGAGCATGAATTTTATCAACCCAAGGATCCTCGCCTTTTTTAATAGCGGGGTTAGCTGCTAGAGCTTCTACTGCTTTTAATGCAGAACCAGAAACGATAGGAATATCGTCACCAGGAAAATCGTACTCACTCAATAGTTCGCGAATTTCCAATTCAACCAACTCAAGTAGCTCTTCGTCATCTACTTGGTCTTCTTTATTCATAAAGACTACTAGACTAGGAACACCAACTTGTTTAGCCAAGAGGATATGTTCGCGAGTCTGAGGCATAGGGCCATCAGCAGCCGATACCACCAGAATACCGCCGTCCATTTGAGCAGCACCAGTAATCATGTTTTTAACATAATCAGCGTGTCCAGGACAGTCTACGTGGGCGTAGTGACGTTTTTCAGTTTCGTACTCTACGTGAGCAGTGTTGATAGTGATACCACGTGCTTTCTCTTCAGGAGCAGCATCAATATCTTCGTAGTTTCTGGCTTTAGCACCACCCATAGCAGCCAAAGCTAAGGTGATTGCTGCGGTTAAAGTAGTTTTACCATGGTCTACATGACCTACAGTACCGATGTTAGCGTGTTCTTTGTTCCGTTCAAACTTTGCGCGTGCCATTAATAAATTAATTCCTTTATTTAAATTAGTGTGATCCCTTTGTTTTTAGCGATAATTGCCTCTGCTTCATTGCGAGGAACATCGCTATATTCACTGAACTCCATAGAGAAGATACCGCGTCCTTGGGTCTTAGAACGGATATCAGTAGCATAGCCAAACATTTTTGCCAAAGGAACTTGAGCATCTATTTTTGCTATGCCAGTATCGGAGTTCATTCCTTCAATGCTGCCTCGACGAGAGTTTAAGTCTCCAATCACATCTCCTAAGAAATCTTCAGGGACTTCGACTTCAACCTTCATCATAGGTTCTAAAACAACAGGAGAGGCTAGTTTAACTGCCTCTCTAACTGCCATAGAACCAGCAACTTTGAAAGCCATTTCGTTTGAGTCTACATCGTGGTATGAACCATCAACTAAAGTAACCTTGATATCTATCAAAGGATATCCTGACAAGATACCAGATTCACAGGTTTGTTTCACTCCTTGTTCGATGGCTGGGATATATTCTTTGGGAATAGTACCACCAACAATTTTAGAAACAAACTCAAACCCAGAACCTGCGGTCGCTGGTTCTACTTCTAGTACGGCATGACCGTACTGTCCTTTTCCACCACTTTGCTTGATGTACTTACCTTCTGCTTTACTTCCTTTGCGGATTGTTTCGCGGTAAGCCACTTGGGGTTTTCCTACGGTAGCCTCTACGTTAAACTCCCTGAGCATTCTATCTACCAATATCTCCAGGTGGAGTTCTCCCATACCTGCAATTACGGTTTGATTAGTCTCTGGATTAGTACTGACTTTAAAGGTTGGGTCTTCATCCGAGAGAGCTTGTAGAGCTTTGGAAAGCTTTTCAACATCACTTTTCGTTTGAGGTTCAACCGCCACAGAGATTACTGGCTCTGGAACGTATAAAGATTCCAAAATAATCGGATTTTTGTCATCGCACAAGGTGTCTCCTGTTGAAGCTACCTTGAGTCCAACTATTGCCCCCAGATCTCCTGCTCTTAGTTCATCTACCTCAATGCGATCGTTAGACTTCAAGACTACTAGACGAGAAATTCGCTCTTTCTTTTGCTTGGTGGAATTATACACATAACTACCTTTTGCCAAAACTCCAGAATAGACTCGAACAAAGGTTAAACGACCAAACTTATCAGTGGCAATTTTAAACGCCAATGCCGAGAAAGGTTCTTCATCACTTGAATGTCGAACGGCTTCCCCTCCGTCAGGTAATTCTCCTGTAATCGCAGGAACTTCTGTAGGGGCAGGTAAGTAATCAACTACAGCATCTAATAAAACTTGGACTCCTTTGTTTTTAAAAGCCGAACCACATAGCATGGGCATAATTGAACCATCAATTGTGCCTTTGCGAATAGCAGCTTTAATTTCTGCTTCGCTAAACTCCTCTTCCATTAAAAATTTTTCCAGGAGTGCCTCGTCAGTCTCAGCAACCGATTCAATTAGCTTTGATCGATATTCTTGAGCCTTAGCAAGAAGTTCTTTAGGAATATCTGTTTCTTCTATATCTTTTCCCAGATCGTCTTTATAGATGATTGCTTTCATCCTGACAAGATCTACAATGCCTTCAAATTCTCCTTCATTGCCAATAGGAATTTGAATTGGTACTGCGTTTGCTTGAAGACGTTCTTTGATTTGCTCATGGACTTTAAAGAAGTTTGCTCCTGTACGATCCATTTTATTGACAAATGCCACCCTAGGTACGTTGTACCTATTTGCTTGTCTCCAAACAGTCTCAGACTGAGGTTGGACACCACCTACAGAACAAAACACTGCAATTACGCCGTCAAGAACACGCATAGAACGTTCCACCTCAATGGTGAAATCTACGTGACCTGGAGTATCGATGATATTGACTTTGTGATCTTTCCAACTAGTGGTAATAGCAGCAGCAGTGATGGTAATTCCCCTTTCTTGCTCCTGTTGCATCCAGTCCATAGTAGCCGCGCCATCATGGACTTCGCCCATTTTGTAAGCGATGCCAGTATAAAAAAGAATGCGCTCGGTTGTTGTTGTTTTGCCCGCGTCTATATGAGCAGCGATACCGATATTTCGTACTCGCTCAAGCGGGATGGTACGTGCCACAAATACCTCCTTGCATCTTGCAGGATGAAATTGCTAAATGTTTACTTTTGTTAACACCGTTTATAATTCTATACTTTTATTTAATTTTTTTAACTTTATAAAGTATTTGATTCCAAAAACGGTCTTCTATAGTAAGTATAAAACTATAGAAACATACAAACTGCTCCATTCATAAAAAAGATCGAGTTAATCTCCCTGCTAAGTTTTGATTAACAAAGTCTTAATTTATGGCTATATCTGGAGCAATTTTAGTTAGTTTTAGTAACGGTAGTGAGCAAACGCTTTGTTTGCTTCTGCCATACGATGAGTTTCCTCTCTCTTCTTCATCGCACCGCCAGTTTCATTAGCAGCGTCCATAATTTCACTAGCCAATTTTCCTGACATAGTACGACCGCCTCTAGAACGAGCGAACTGGATTAACCAGCGTAAAGCTAGAGTTGTTCCTCTACCCTGTCTGACTTCCATCGGAACTTGATAGGTTGCTCCACCTACTCGGCGTGCTTTTACCTCCACTAGAGGGGTGAGATTTTTAATTGCTTGCTCAAATACTTCAATTGGCTCATTTCCTGTTCTTTCGCCAATAATGGTCATGGCATCATAAATTATGCGAGCAGCCAAAGATTGTTTTCCACTGCGCATGATTCTTCTGATTGTCATGCTGAGTAAACGACTGTTATAGACTGGATCTGGTGGAACGGGACGTTTTTTCTTGGTTGAACGACGAGACATTTGATTACTACTTAACTTTAGAGAATATGAATTTTTTGCCGAAGCGTATTCAATTTTATTACTTTAATTGAACTAACACGAATCGGTTAAGACAAATTGAAATTTATCGTTAGTTAATGGAAAAGACTTGACAGTAGGTTTTTATCAAAAGAATTATTCTCATCTGCAATAGCAACTCTTCAGAATAAGAATATAGTTCAGCCGTAAACTTTACTATTGATAAAAATACGACACAAGCTTCAATATTTACTTGGATTTAGGCTTCTTCGTACCGTATTTAGAACGACTTTGCGCTCTATCTTTGACGCCAGTCGTATCCAAAGTACCACGAACTATATGGTATCTAACCCCTGGTAAATCTTTGACTCTGCCTCCACGAATAAGCACAACCGAATGCTCCTGTAGGTTGTGTCCAATTCCTGGTATGTAAGCAGTTACTTCAAAGCCTGAAGTTAAACGAACCCTGGCAACTTTTCTGAGTGCGGAGTTTGGTTTTTTGGGAGTCGTAGTATATACCCTAGTACAAACTCCACGACGTTGAGGGCATTCTTTGAGGGCAGGAGACTTAGTTTTCTTCTGCGATTTGGATCTTTCGCTACGAATGAGTTGCTGAATAGTAGGCATAAGTATTGGCTGGTGTGGTTTTAAATCCTCTTCCTCTATTAGTTTAGAAAGTGGCTAACAGAAATAGCAGACAAATTCTGATTTTATGTCAATACTTCATTATATGTCAATGTCTGGTAAAAAAAAATACAGACTAAGATGGTATAAAATGTATTAGATATTTGATATTTGTGGCTTAAGAATCAGCGATCGCAAAAGAAATTCCACAACCACATACATCTTTGGCTTGGGGATTATGAAATCGAAATCCGCCACCCATAAGATCCTCTGCATAATCTATCTTCAAATCTTCTACGTAATCCCAAGAATCAGGGTCAACGACTATATTAATACCATCAATCTTAACTAGGCGATCGCTATCTGAATTGGCTGTGTTTTCCAACTTTAATTCATAAAATAAGCCAGAACATCCTCCGATACTAATACTTAGCTTTAGAGGAATCTCTGGCTTTATTTTATTGTGCTGTATACGCTTAATTTCTTGTGCTGCTGAAGAACTTATCTGTAACATATAAAACTTATTGTTTTACTTACGTTAAACTATGCTACAGCAAAAGGGCTAGTTCAAAAGCATTGAGATAATTATCTGTGTCTGTTTATTTACGAGCATAATCATCGCTAAAGCGGATGATGTCATCTTCACCCAAATATTGCCCGTTTTGTACTTCAATTAAAACTAATTTAATTACTCCAGGATTTTCTAGTCGGTGAGAAGTGCATTGAGGTACATAAGTAGATTGGTTGCTACCCAGAATCATTTCCTTTTCGCCACAGGTAACTTTTGCTGTACCAGAAACCACAATCCAATGTTCGCTTCTATGATGGTGCATCTGCAAACTGAGACGATGACCAGGATTTACTTCTATACGTTTAATTTTATATCCGCGTCCTTCTTCTAAAGTGGTAAACGAACCCCAGGGACGAATTTCTGTGGCTGCTGCTGTTGTGTAGGTAGGTTTCATGGCATTAATCCCAGGGTTTGTTGGAGATAATGATTCCGTTTGCGATCCAGCTTTTGTGTTGAACTTAGTTTTTGTAGATTGAGACATAGTGACAAATTATTTATTGGCAAACAGTATATGAACTTTATTCAGGTTATGGCGACAGCTTGACTTTAATTATGATGGAGGAAACCCTACCAACTTATCCAAAAGATAACAAACAATTGTTTAAAACTTAAACATACTACTCGTGTATATTTCTAGCATCTTGTCACTTGCACACCAAATCTTCACAAACTTAGACCGAAACAGGGAAAAAAAGCCATTAAAGCTTGATTCAAACTTCATAATTCAACGATGGGGTCAACATCGACAAATCGAGTTTGAAATGTAAGTCAACCCAATTTTGAATAAATCGATAGAACTGTAGTCAATTAACCTTTTTGTAACAGTCGATTCAGCTACAATAAAGTGTTATAGACAAATTTTTCAGATGACTCACACTCAAAAATAAAGCATCATTTTCGACTGATAGTTTTTTGATTGGGGGCAATGAATATCAACTAGCAACTGGTAAACATTTAGAGCGTTATAAGTTCTGCATTTGAAAACTCAGCACCTAAATTCAGTATTTGAAGTGAAGGATAAAAATCATTTTTGAAGTCTTTTGGTATTTAGTTTACGCAAAAAACATTTCTACCAGAGAAGAATTACTGGTCATTTGATTGCTAGAATATCCCTACTCTAACTGCTTATGGATAGTCTAACTGTTCTGTTTTTTATCTGGACACTGGTAGCACAAATGTGAGTCAGTACGGCTGTGAAGCAAAGTGTTACCGTCAACAGCCTTTTAAAAATCTAAATTTGCACCACGCATTAAACACTTAATCGATTTTTATATTTTTCACTTTAAAACAAACTTGGGATAGCAATAAACAGTTAAGCCATAACCTAAAGCAACCTACTACATCTGTATGAGCAAGCAAGAAATGAAATCAAAAAAAATAATAAATAAAAAAGCAAAGCGATCGCATTCCCCCATAAAGTCTGAGAAAAAGCCTTTTGGCGGTCAGCGTTGGTTGGTAGAAGAGAGAGATGCTTGTGGTGTGGGATTTATTGCTTATCAGGATGGAAGAGAGAGCAATAAAATTGTTACCCAGGCTCTTAAGGCTTTAGGTTGTATGGAACATCGCGGTGGATGTAGCGCCGATCGCGATTCTGGAGACGGTGCAGGGATTATGACTGCACTACCGCAGAAAATCTTTGCCAACTGGTTTGCCGAAAATAACATTTCTCAGCCAGAAGTAGAAGGTTGGGGAGTGGGAATGGTGTTTTTACCCCAGGATGCAGAGGGCATTGCTGAATTAAAACAATTTATTGAAGAAACAGTTAAAGCAGAAAATTTGACCGTACTTGGTTGGCGAGAAGTACCAGTTAAGCCAGAAGTTTTAGGACAGCAAGCTAGAGACAACCAGCCTCACATCGAACAGATCGTAGTTACTTCTTCTGAGGGTTTAACAGGGGATGAATTAGACCGCAAACTTTACATTGCTAGGTCTAGAGTTGGGAAAAAACTATCAGATAACTTTTACATCTGCTCTTTCTCCTGCCGTACTATTGTCTACAAAGGAATGGTTCGTTCGGTCATTTTAGGCGAATTTTATCAAGATTTAATCAATCCAGATTACGAGAGTACTTTTGCGGTTTATCATCGTCGCTTTAGTACCAACACCATGCCAAAATGGCCCTTTGCTCAACCAATGCGAATTTTGGGTCACAACGGCGAAATCAATACTCTTTTAGGTAACATCAACTGGATGTCTAATCGGGAAAAAGAATTAGTTTCAGGCTTTAGCGAGACGACTTTGCCTGGATGGACACACGAAGAGATTAAGAAGTTAACTCCGATTGTTAACAACGACAATAGTGATTCCTATAACTTAGACAGTGCCATGGAATTGCTGGTGCGGACTGGTCGCAGCATCTCTGAAGCAGCGATGATACTCGTTCCAGAAGCCTATAAAAACCAACCTTCGTTAGAAAAACATCCTGAAATAGTCGATTTTTATGAATATCATAGCGGTCAACAAGAACCCTGGGATGGTCCTGCGCTATTAGTATTTAGTGATGGAAAAACCGTTGGTGCGACTTTAGATCGCAATGGTTTGCGCCCTGCTCGCTATACCATAACTAAAGATGGCTATGTAGTAGTAGGTTCGGAAACAGGAGTTGTGGATATACCCGATGAAGAAGTTGTAGAAAAAGGTAGATTAGGTCCTGGTCAAACTATAGTGGTGGATCTAAAAACTAAAGAAGTACTCCGCAACTGGGACGTGAAACAGCGGGTGGCTCAAGCTAATCCCTATGGGAAATGGGTTGAGAAACATCGTCAGACTATTGAATCTCATGAATTTGGCACAAAAAACCTTTTAAGTACTGAGCAGTTGCTACAGCAGCAAACTGCATTTGGTTATACTGCCGAAGATTTAGAATTGATTATTCAATCGATGGCAATTAATGGTAAAGAGCCTACTTTCTGTATGGGGGATGATATTCCTTTAGCAGTACTTTCCAATAAGCCTAGATTGTTATATGACTACTTCAAACAAAGATTTGCTCAGGTGACAAATCCCGCGATCGATCCACTGCGGGAAAGCCTGGTCATGTCCTTGTCGATGCAGCTTGGGGCAAAAGGTAATCTTCTCAATCTCAAGCCTGAAGATGCCAGAATGCTTAAGTTAGAGTCGCCAATTGTTAATGATGAAGAATTAGGCGCGATCGAATCTTCTGATTTTAAAACTGAGAAATTATCAACGCTTTATAAGATTGAGACAGGTCCCAATGGCTTAAGAGACGCGGTAAATAAAATTTGTCAGGCTGCCACTGAAGCAGTAAAAGCAGGAGTAGAAATCATTGTCTTGAGCGATCGCTCTGAAGATATTGGTACAGAATATAGTTATATTCCTCCTTTATTGGCTGTGGGTGCAGTCCATCATCACTTGATTCGCCAAGGATTGCGGTTGCGGACTTCTTTGATAGTAGACACTGCTCAATGTTGGAGTACCCATCACTATGCTTGTCTGATTGGTTATGGTGCTTCTGCTATCTGTCCCTATCTAACTTTAGAAAGTGTTCGCCAATGGTGGAACGATCCCAAGACGCAGAAATTAATGGCAAATGAGCGCATTGAAACCATTAATTTGGATCAGGCTCAAAGGAACTATCGTAAGTCTATCGAAGCAGGTTTACTGAAGATTCTTTCTAAGATGGGAATCTCTTTACTATCTTCCTATCATGGAGCGCAAATCTTTGAAGCATTAGGACTAGGAGTTGATTTAGTTGATTTAGCTTTTGCTGGTACGACTTCTCGTTTGGGCGGTTTAACTATAGCTGAATTGGCGCAAGAAGTTATTGCTTTCCATCACAAAGCTTTCCCCGAAATCCACGGTAAGAAACTGGAAAACTACGGCTTTGTTAAATATAAAAAAGGCGGAGAATATCATATGAATTCTCCTGAAATGTCTAAAGCCTTACACAAAGCAGTAGAAAGTAAGGAATATGACCATTACGAGCTATATAAGAAACAGCTACATGGGCGACCTGCAACCGCTTTACGGGATTTATTAGACTTCAAAAGCGATCGCGAATCGATTTCTATTGATGAAGTGGAATCAGTCGAAAGCATCTTTACCCGCTTTTGTACTGGAGGGATGTCTTTAGGATCTTTATCTAGAGAGGCACATGAAACCCTAGCAGTAGCGATGAACCGTATTGGCGGTAAGTCTAACTCTGGAGAAGGTGGCGAAGATATGGTTCGCTTTAAAGTTTTGGATGATGTAGAAAATGGCAAGTCTCCTACTCTGCCCCATCTCAACGGTTTACAAAACGGCGATACTGCAAGTTCGGCAATTAAACAAGTGGCATCAGGACGCTTTGGCGTAACTCCAGAGTATCTGATGAGTGCTAAACAAATTGAGATCAAACTGGCACAGGGCGCAAAACCAGGAGAAGGAGGACAACTACCAGGGAAGAAAGTTAGTCCTTATATTGCTTCCCTGCGTCGTTCAAAACCAGGAGTGACCTTAATCTCTCCTCCTCCCCACCACGATATCTATTCCATTGAAGATTTAGCACAGTTAATTTTTGACCTCCATCAAATTAATCCCGCAGCCAAAGTATCGGTCAAACTAGTAGCAGAAATCGGCATCGGGACAATTGCAGCAGGGGTAGCTAAAGCTAATTCCGACGTAATCCAAATCTCTGGTCACGATGGTGGTACTGGTGCATCACCTTTAAGCTCGATCAAACACGCGGGTACTCCTTGGGAATTAGGACTTACCGAAGTACATCGAGTATTGTTGCAAAATCAGTTGCGCGATCGCGTTTTACTCCGTGCTGATGGTGGTTTGAAAACAGGTTGGGACGTAATTATGGCTGCACTAATGGGTGCAGAAGAATATGGCTTTGGTTCGATCGCAATGATTGCCGAAGGCTGTATTATGGCTCGTGTCTGTCACATGAACACCTGTCCTGTCGGGGTAGCAACTCAACAACAGCATTTAAGAGACAGATTTAAAGGTATCCCTGAAAATGTAGTTAATTTCTTCTTCTTTGTCGCGGAAGAGGTGAGACAGCTATTAGCTAAGTTGGGCTATCGCAGTTTAAACGAAATCATCGGACGTGGAGACTTGTTAGTCCAGAATTCCGATGTTCATATTGCTAAAACCAATGGTTTGGATCTAACCTGCTTAATCGACTTACCCAATGTCAAAGAAGATCGTAGTTGGTTGCAACACGATGATGTTCATACTAACGGCAGCGTCTTAGATGACGAAATACTAGCTGACCCCAATATTGCTGGCGCGATCGCCAATCAAGGTCAAGTCGCTAAAGATATCGGCATTATCAACACAGACCGTAGTGTCGGTGGCAGAATATCTGGTGCGATCGCTTCAGAATACGGCAACAGTGGCTTTGAAGGAGACATTACCTTAATTTTTAAAGGGGCAGCAGGTCAAAGCTTTGGCGCGTTTAATCTACCTGGAATGAAGATGATTATTTCTGGAGAAGCTAATGACTATGTGGGTAAAGGAATGCACGGTGGCGAAATTATAATTGCCCCCAGTACAAAATCTACCTACGACGCAGCTAATAACGTAATTATCGGTAATACCTGTTTATATGGTGCAACTGGTGGCGTACTTTATGCTAACGGACGGGCTGGTGAAAGATTTGCCGTACGTAACTCGATGGGCAAAGCCGTCATTGAAGGGGCTGGCGATCACTGCTGTGAATACATGACAGGTGGCTTGGTAGTAGTTTTGGGTGAAGTTGGTCGTAACGTCGGTGCTGGTATGACAGGCGGTTTGGGTTACTTCCTCGATGAGAATAATACCTTCGCGTCTAAAGTTAATCCTGAAATTGTCAAAATCAAACGAGTCGAGTCGGATGCAGGAGCAAACCAACTTAAAGAGATGATTCAACAGCACGTTGCTAAAACAGGTAGTGCCAAAGGAAAAGCTATCTTAGCCGACTGGGATAACTATCTACCTCAATTCTGGCAAGTAGTACCACCTTCAGAAGCAGATCGACCAGAAGCAGGTGCAGAAGCATCTAAAACCCTAACTTCTGTCTAATTTGCAGTTTGTTTTTTGATTAAGGCGATCGCTGCTTGTCAAGGGTGCATCTTCCTTTAGGACACCTTTCTCAACGCTTTTCTTGTAAGGCGATCGCCTTTTTTGTTCAATCGTAATTTTGAAAAAAGCAAAAAAAAGATGCACCCAATTTATAAAAGCTTTGGGTGCAAGATTTATATGCCAGCTTTTTATATGTGTAGTAGCTAGCGGTATTTATGTTATTTAATGTAACTAACTTATTAAATAAACGTTAAAGTTTTATGTTTTCTTAAGATTTGCTTTTAGTTTAATCAACTAGCCGTTGGTCATAAATCGGAACTATCATAGAGTGCGCTCAATCTACTATTGTGCGTGTTTAAAGAAAATCTTATTTGGAAAGATTAATAATCAACAACTGTAAAGGAAAGATATGCTTTTCCTCTACTAGAATTAATCTAAAATAAACACGAAAAAACAACGAAATTTTAATTATGGTCAAAACTGCTTCTACAATGCTGGCGTTGGGAACTGCTGCACCTGAATTTCAATTGCCCGATGTGACATCTGGGAAAACTATTTCTTTAGATACTTTTAGTAGTAGCAAAGCATTGTTGGTAATGTTTATCTGTCAACATTGCCCGTTTGTAAAGCACGTCCAAAATGAACTGAGCAAAATAGGTCAAGACTATAATCAGCAGCCTTTAGGTATAGTCGCAATCAGTGCTAATGATGTAGCTAACTATCCCAATGATTCCCCTGAAAAACTAAAAGAAATGGCAGAAGAATTAAACTTCAACTTTCCGATCTGCTATGACGAAACTCAAGAAGTGAGTAAAGCTTACACTGCTGCCTGCACCCCTGACTTTTTTTTGTTTGATGGGAATCAAAAATTAGCCTATCGCGGTCAACTAGATGATAGTCGTCCTAGTACAGACATTCCCGTGACAGGTCAAGACTTGAGAAAAGCGATCGACTTGGTATTACAAGGACAAGCTGTTGAATTTACCCAGAAGCCTAGTATTGGTTGCAATATTAAATGGAAACCAGGCAATGAACCCGAATATTTCGGCTAATTAAATTAAATAGCTGCTCGAGTAAACCATTTACACCTTAAAGCTCGCAGTTTTATGTTTATTTTTTAATTTCTGTTTAATATCTTTTTTGTTCATATCACAATCCCTAATCTCTATACTCAATCTCGGCAAACGACTTTTTAGACTAAACAAAATTTATATACATTTATCTAGCTTTTTTTTACTTTATTCCTGTAGGGTAAACAGTGAACCCTATAAAAGTCGTAACCAATGCAAAGCCTGTTTTCTAACTATCAGCAAACATCAAATAATATCGCAAATATTGAGACAGAAGATAATGATGTTGGCGTTTTAGAAACAACTACTTCTAGCTCCTCAATTATCGCCACGCAATTGACAGAATACCTAGAAGCAGAATCTCAAAGCACTTTGTTTGTACCTTTTTTGGGTCAATCTAACGGTCAACACATGAGCTTCATTTATGATTCATACGAAACTTCAGGCGCGATCGCATTAGATCGAGAATTGACCGATCTTACAGGCAGAAACATTGTAACGAGTGACACTAGCGAAACCAATTTTGCTATTGGGGGAAGTAAAGTCAATGGTAATGGTTATTACTTGGATGATAATTATGTTTGGTGGTATCCAGAGCAAAATCAACCAGGGGGAGCTTTACTTCAAGCAGAACAAGGATTACAACAATGGTTTAGTGATAATGGAGCGCAACCAGCAGATGAAATAGCCATTGTTTGGTCTCAAGGAGAATCCGATGTAGGAGATATTTATGCTGGCGATCCTGCTACAAAAGAGGCATATAAGCAATCTACCTTAGCCGTTTTTGACTATCTCAGAAACAATTTAGGCTACAGCAACATTACATTCTATCTTGTACCTACTGGTCGCATACAGCAAGAAGCAGCAGCTAATGCAGGGTTAGATGCTCAAGAAATTGCTGCCATGAATGAGGGACTGGCTGTAATTCGCGAAACACAATCAGAAATCGCCACAGAAAGAGACGATGTGCAGTTAGCAGCAGATTATTCTGACCTCAACATGGTTTATGAAGAGGGGCAAATATATGGTGAAAGCTATGACCAAAATTATAATCAGTGGTCAACTGATTTTTGGCATTTAGGTCATGACGGATTACAAGTTAATGGCGATCGCCTGGCACAATATATAGCCTTGGATCGAGGGCAAAACAACGTGATTAGTTTTACTGATTCTTTTGGTAATCCCGCTCAATCTATATCTTTGGCTCGTGATGGAATCTTGGATATCAATATTGCGGAGAATTCCAATCAGGAAATCATTCAGGGTACAGATAACCCCGACGTTGTAGTTGGCTCTTTGGCAGCAGATCAAATTATTGGAGGAAATGGTAATGACATAATTGTTGGCAGCCAGGGAGGTGATACTCTTACTGGAGGGACTGGTGATGATGTCTTTTTCTATAACTCTTTGACTAATTTAGATATAGGAATTCAAAGCGATCGCATTGTAGATTTTGAGGTAGGAAGCGATCGCCTTGATATTTCCGAACCTCTAAGTCTTTCTGGCTACAGTGGTAGCGATCCGATTGCCGATGGCTATGTGGTAGTTACTTCTTTAGATGCGAATAATATAGAAATTCAGTTTGATGGTGATGGTGCAGGAGCGCAACCTGCAAGCACTTTCGCTGTTTTAGAAAACACTAACTCGGCAGAATTTCAAAACGATATCAATAGTCAGTTTATTTTTACCCCAACAGAATTTTAATCGACATTGATCGTGACTTGAAAATTGATTTGTACTTTAAGATAACTACTGACTTACTTAACCTAAAACCTTTATGTCTAAATAGGATTTAAAATGAGCTTCTTATTTTTATCCAAACTATTACCCCTATTTATTTATCCTTTAGGGTTGTCTTGCATCTTATTGCTAGTTGCTTTGTGGTTTTGCTATAAACGATCTCGGTGGACTTTTATTCCTGTGTTACTGGCATTTATCATTTTAATGACTGCCAGTAATGTCAAATTTAGTAATAGTTTAGTTACCTCCTTGGAAAGACAATATTTACCTACAGAAAATATGCCAAAAGCAGGGGCAATCGTTGTCTTAGGTGGAGCAACTAGAATTAATGAACCTCCGAGGATCATACCCGATCTAAGCGAGCGAGGCGATCGCCTTTTATATGGGGTAAAGCTCTATAAAGATGGCGCAGCACCCTATATTTTGCTCACAGGGGGCAGAATTGACTGGTATGGAGGAGATTCATCCGAAGCTGAAGATATGGCTACTTTAATGGAAATCATGGGTGTTCCTCGCGAAGCTTTGCTGTTAGAATCGCGATCGCTTACTACCTATGAAAATGCTGTTTATACTAAAGAGATTTTAGACCGTAGAAATATTAAAAAGATTATCTTAGTTACTTCTGCTGCTCATATGCCTAGATCCTTGGCAATCTTTAAAAAACAGGGCATTAATGCGATTCCTGCACCCACAGATTTCTTAGTAAGCGATCGCAATTTAGTTGAAAGTGAAGTTAGCACCCAGTCTAGAATTATTAGTCTCTTTCCTAATCCAGAAAGTCTCGATCGCACCACCCAGATTATCAAAGAATATATTGGCACATTTGTTTATCGTTTGAGAGGCTGGCTTTAAAGACTTTGCTAGATGCTATATGATTTAAGGCATTCTCATCTCTAGTCCTAGATGTCTAAGCAAAAAGTAAAAAAAGCCATAATTCCCGCAGCAGGTTTTGGTACGAGAATGTATCCCGCCACCAAAGCCTTAAAAAAAGAGCTATTTCCTATCGTCGATAAAGATGGACGAGCTAAACCAATCATCCTAACTATTGTAGAAGAAGCAGTCAGTGCAGGAATAGAAGAAATTGGCATTATTGTACAACAAAGCGATCGCGATTTATTTTACGATCTATTGAAATCGCCTCCCAAACCCGAACTGGAGCAAAAATTATCCGCCGAGAACCAAATATATACTCAATATCTTCAAAGTATAGGCGATCGCATTACTATTTTGACTCAAACCGAACAAGAAGGTTTTGGTCATGCGGTTTTTTGCGCTAAAAGCTGGGTAAATAATGAACCATTTTTACTACTATTGGGAGATCATATTTATACATCTAGAACAGATATTTCCTGCGCCAAACAAATGGTAGATACTTATCAAAAATCCAATACTAGTGTGATTGGTATAACTGTAATGAAGGGCGACGTTATTCATAAAGCTGGTTGCGTTAGTGGTAAATGGCAGATAGAAAAATCTATTTTGGAAATAGATCGAATATATGAGAAACCAACTCTTGAATATGCAAGAGAACACTTAGCCGTATCAGGAATGTCAAAAGACGAATTTTTGGGTATCTTTGGTATGTATATCTTAGAATCAGAAATTTTTGATTTACTAGAAGAAGAAATAAATAACAATGAACGTCTAAAAGGGGAGTTTCAGCTAACAACTTGCCTAGACAAACTAAGAAAACGAGGCGATCAGATGTCTTCGGCTAGCTCCGCAATTGCCTATCTCGTTCAGGGGCAATATTACGACACTGGGATGCCCCTATTCTATCGTCAAACAATAATCGATTATTATAATAATCTTAGTTGAGAAAAACATTTATTAATTAGCTGGGCGGAATTAAACATACAGCTTAAAAAGTGATAATTATCTCTAATGCGATCGCCTGTTTTTTTAGAGAAAGTATTGATTAATATTAAAGTAGCTATTGACATTAATGATTACCCCTTCATTACAGTTCACTGGCAGACTGAGATTGTGACAAATCATCTCAATTTCTAATACATTCAGGCGAATCAGTCCAGCCACCGTTTGTGCTAGATAAATATTTTCAAAGTGAATTTCAATACTAAAATCAAAAGCAACACTATCTGTTATCAACCTGCCTGGATCTATATAAATAGGCTTGTCTGTTTCAAAATTGCTATAAGCAGATTCTAATGTTTGTATATTTATCTGACTTTTGTTCTCGAGCAAATTATTATTAATTTTTACAAGAGACTCTTTTGAAAGATCGTTTGCACTATTAATATTATTAGGCATTATTTTAATAGCACGGAGTACTCGACCGTTGACTACTAGAATTCGATAATTATAGCCAGCAAAATATTTTTCTACTAAAATCCCTCCAGATTTAGATTCTGTCAAAGCCAATTTACAAGCGGTGTGAGCGTTTTTTAAGTTATCAATATTAAGGGTAATTCCTTTTCCCGATGAAGCATTTAGAGGTCTGATTACAACGGGGTAGCTACCTACTTGATGAATAGCATTCTCTAAATCTTTCAAAAAATAAACCTCCCGATTTTGAGGTACGGGAAAATCTAGTTTTCTCAGGAAAGACAGGGTATTAAGGCGATCTAAAGGATACGCGATCGCGTAATCGCTTGCTAATTTCATACCGATATTATTACGAGTTGAAAACCAGATAATATTTCACTCACTTTGTTAGTCCCCATAAGCTAAAGCCATCTTTTATATCCCAAACAGATGAAGACTCTTCTTTAAGTAGGTAAAAATCCTACTTCAATTGGCTGAGAGCTTTTTAAAATTACTTATTTTTTTACAAAAGTCTATCCGTATTCAAGACCAATACTATGTCATAGCCATGACAAAAACATTTCATTGCTGTAACATCTAAGCCTTTTGCCAAACTAACCAATAATTGATAATTACGTTTTATAAAATATTCTTTTTATAGCGGTTAATTTGAGCTTAAGATGAACGGGTTACAAAATTATCGTACATAGGATTAATTAAAATTGTTGGCAATAGATATTAGCGATAAATATTACAGATAATTAAGATTAGCAATGGATAATAAAACGCCACAAGAAATTAATTTAGAGAAAATCCAAGCGCTTTCTTCGTTTAAAGAAGATATTTGCAATTGGTTGGATGGTCAGCGTTATTCATCTGATGTTGACGAACTTCGCTCTCAAATTAAGCTAAATACTCAAAATGTTCGTCGTATAGCTGAAGAAACCTGCTGTCTCAAGCTAATGCCTAAAAATCCTAGAGCCAGAGGATTAATAATTAGAGACTGCGATCCTTTTAATTATGTTTTAGGAAATCCTTATAGCGATGTCTCTTTTATCCCAACAATTGTCGAAATAATTGATGAGGCTACCAGTGTTTTGCAAAGTTCCAAATATTTAGCTAAGTTGCAGAATAATAAATAACAAAATATAAGGCATTGATAAATTAGGGTTACGATCTTTCAATTTTTTGCTTGTTGATGAACTGTTGGCAAATAAACGATCGACAGCCGTAGGGCGATCGCCTTATAAAACTAAAGCCTTACAAAGCGATATTCAAACAAATGGGTTCATAATGGCAAAATAACCGTAAACTTAACTGTTATTTTGAGTAAATTTTTTCCTAGTATATCTATACGACCCAAGAAAGCATCACGAGCTTGTTTAGTAGCTTTATTTAGCTGTAGCTTTTTATCCACCTCATTAATCGCACCTGCGATAAGTGCCGATCGCATTTCTTTTACTTATGGAGTGTTTGGTGAGTTTTATATTTCTATTGCCGATTTAGAAACCTTTGCTAAAGAAGGTAAAATAACTCCTAGCTTGGCTTATTACGCCGACCGCTTTAGCCAGCAAGATTTAGCTAGATTAAGGGATTTACTCAATCGTAGCTTTGAGATTAATCAGGTCACTGCCAGCATTTTTCTTAATTTACCTATTGGTAAACAAGTAACCAAAGAAATCGGCTTAATTATTAATTCTCCTGCCAAAGTCAGCCAGCCTGCTTTAAGAGCCTCTTTAATTCTTGCTGCTGCTGAACCAGGCGGATTGACTATACTCAATGTTCTTCGTCTCTATAGTACAAAGACTCTTCGATTAAATACCTCTAGAATTGCCGAAGGGGTGAATGAAGCGACTAAACTCTTGGCAGAAACCGAGAAAGTTTTTCAAGCATTAGCAAAAGAGGCTGAAGTTCAGATAGAAAGAGATACCATCGATGTGGGTGATTTAGCCGATCTTTCAGACTTTGGTGGAAGAAGATGGCGTAAAAAATATTTGACCATAACAAGCAGCGATAAGTCTTTGCAGGATACCGCTTCGCAACGCCCAATTGACGGAGTAGTTTACTTACCTAGATCTACTAAAAAACCCGCACCGTTGATTGTAATTGCACCAGGATTGAATACCAATTGGCAAAACTTCACCTACATAGCAGAGCATCTTGCTTCCTATGGTTTTGGAGTAGCTGCGGTTAACTTCCCTGCTACTAATGCTCGACGACTCAAGGCAGTTTTGAATGGATTGGATACGCCACCTGCTGAGAATGAATGGGTAGAGCAACCTAAAGTTATTACTCAGTTATTAGATGAAATCGAGGGTAGAGCGAAGAGCGATCGCTCTTGGCAAGGCATAGATTTACAAAGAGTGGGGGTTATGGGGCAATCCTTAGGGGGATACACAGCAATGGCGATCGCTGGAGCAAAAACAGACTGGCCTCACCTTCAGCAAGAATGTCGCAAGCAAGAAAATTCCGATGCAATTAACTTTAATCCTGCACTACTTTGGCAATGTTTGGGAGCAAAAACTTCTATTCCCGATCCCAATTTACAAGATGAAAGAATAGTAGCAGCGATCGCGATCAATCCTGTAACTAGTCCCATCTTGAGCCAACAGGGAATAAATCAGCTAGACTCACCGCTGATGATGATTACAGGAAATGTCGATTTATTTGCACCTGCTTTGGAAGGGCAGTTAAAGCCATTTACTTGGTTGCCAAGAAACAATAAATATTTAGTCTTAATTCAAAATAGTACTCATTTTTCATTTATTGGAGAGAATTCAGAGATTGAATTACCTCAGATGCTTGAATCTAATTTTGCCTTGTCTAGCTCATATCTCAAAGTTCTTAGTGTGGCTTTCTTTAAAACTTATTTAGCCGAACAACCAGAATTTAAACCTTATTTAACTGAATCGTATCTAAAAATCCTCAGCCAGCAACCATTACCCATTAATTTGCTTCGTTCATTGGATAGCGATCAACTGAAAAATTAAGACTTTGTTGGCGTGGAACACTTTTTGTCTTTTTCAACATATTGTTTTCTTTAAAGTCTTAGAGACGTACCATGGTACGTCTCTAAGGTAGATTTTTATTCCAAAATAGCTACGATGCTACGATTCGTCTCTGCCATCAACTCTGGCTGGAGGACTAGTCGCTTCGACTGCTGTAAAGGATTCAACTATCTTGTAGGTATGACTTGCACCTTGAGGCACTAACCAAGAATCTCCTGACTCTAATTTAATTACCTCTTCTTCCAAATGTAGTTCTGCTTTTCCTGCAATTACGTAGCCTACAGTTTCATATTCCCTGGTTTCTTTGGGTTTTGGTTCTCCTGGCTGTTCATCTTGCCAAAGGCGCATCGCGACACTTTTTCCTGCAACTAAATACTTTTGACCCATTTCGCCTGTGGGAGAATTGGCAGAATCGACTTTTTTGATGGTGGTATCGCTCATAAGATTTTTGATTAGTTTTAATACTACTTAACAACTGTTTTTACTTTAATGCGATCGCCTGGACGATTACTTCCGCTAGAAGATAGAGAAAATACTGTTGCCGCAATTTTTAAGGCGATCTTGATAATTAAAATAAAGCAGTTTTTAAATATTGCCTGAAAAATGCCCTAGTAAAACTGTTCCCGCTTCATCCAAACTGTGACCAAAAACTAGTATTCCTTCTTCGTGTCCACTCATGATGACGATCTTTTGTTTTTCAGTTTCAGGCTGTTGACATAGACGAATAATTTCTTCTGCCATTTCTGGAGTTCCATAGGCACAGTTAGGATTAGTTGTCGGGACTCTATTTAACAGCTTGCGCCACAGATTTAGGTTATGAACGTGAATCACCGCATTAATATCAGGCTGGGCTACATAAATCGCACCATGAGTTAATGTTTCAGAAGAAGCTTTAATTAATCCTTCGCAAACGACATAGTTTTTATGCCAATCAAAGTCAGTAACTTTGGTGTAATGTTCGGCTGTCAGTTCGGCAATTCCCCCTGTTTGTGTGCCTGAAATAATGAGATCTTGAGATTGAGGAATACGAACACTAACATTACCAAAACCAATACCATTATCGTATTCTCCAATTAAACCAAGATTGTAAAGCTGATTACGCCATTGATTCAATTCAATAATCTCTGATGTAGCGATCGCCTTTGTCTTGTTCCAATGACACTGATATTTAATGTAGCCTTCGTCAATCATAGAATGTAGTTTAAAATAGCTATATATATTACAAGAAGTTTCTTCAGAATACTAATTAATATTACGGGTTTTACCACTGCATTAATTAGGCTAAAGACGATAAATTGAATATACAAGATAAAGAAATATTAACAATATGAGGAGTTTTTTAAACAATGTTTGAATACTTCAATGAAAAAGCAATTAAGAACGTTGTCCTAGCTCAAGAAGAAGCTAGAAATACGGGACACAATCTCGTAGGCACAGAACACATTTTATTGGGGATAATCGGGGAGGGGACATCAGCAGCGGCTGATTTATTAGGTACTTTTGGTGTTGAGCTAGATAAAACTAGAGACATAGCCTTAGAAACTGTAGGCAAAGGTTCTGGGTTTATTCCTGCCAATATACCTTTTACCCCCAAAGCAAAAAGAATTTTAGAACAGGCTTTCAATGAAGCTCGTCAGCTAAAGAGTAATTTTATTAGTCCAGAACATATTCTGCTAGCCATTGTAAAACAAGCTGATAACATGGCAGCACGGTTGTTGACCGAACAAAACATTGACCTAAGACAGTTGAGAACTGACTTAATCAAGAAATTAGGGGAAGCTGAAGTCGTCACGGCAGCAGCGACTAAAGAGAATCCCTTTGGGTTTGGTGGTGGCAGAGAAAAAACTACTAAATTAGCAAAATTTAGTATTAATCTTACAGAACTAGCTAGAGAAGGTAAGTTAGACCCTGTAGTGGGGAGATTTCCTGAAATCGAACGAGCAGTTCAAATATTGGGTAGAAGAACCAAAAATAACCCGATTTTAGTTGGCGAACCTGGAGTAGGTAAAACTGCGATCGCCGAAGGATTGGCTCAACGGATTGTAAACAACGAAGTTTCTTCTCTTTTGGCTGATAAAGAAGTAATCAGTCTTGATATGGGTTCACTCCTTGCAGGGACTAAGTTCAGAGGGGAATTTGAAGAACGCCTTAAGTCAATTGTCGAAGAAGTCCGCGCTGCGGGTAATATTATTCTCGTGATTGACGAAATACATACTATTGTTGGTGCTGGTGCAATGGGCGGTGCGATGGATGCTGCCAATATGCTCAAGCCAGCCTTGGCTAGAGGGGAACTGCAATGTCTTGGTAGCACCACTCTAGATGAGTATCGTCAATATATTGAACGTGATGCAGCCTTAGAACGCCGTTTCCAAAAGGTAATGGTAGGCGAACCTTCGGTTGAAGATGCAATTGAGATTCTTCAAGGGCTACGCAAGACTTATGAAGACTTTCACAAGGTCAAATACACCGACGAAGCAATTGAAACTGCGGTAACGTTCTCTGAAAGATATATTACCGATAGATTTCTACCTGACAAAGCAATTGATTTAATTGATGAAGCGGGTTCTCGTACTCACCTAAATCATTGTTTGAATAGCAAAGAAGAAAACGAAACTGACGTTGCTACTATTAACCCAGAAGCCCTGACTCCTGTAGTTGATGATGAAGCGATCGCTCGTATTGTAGCAGCTTGGACTGGTGTACCTGTCACTAAGATGACAGAAAGCCAATCAGAAGCCTTGATGTATCTTGAAGATAATCTTCACGAGCGCGTGATTGGTCAAGATGAAGCGGTAAAAGCAGTTTCTAGAGCTTTACGTCGTTCTCGTTCGGGATTAGGCGATCGTGACCGCCCTATCGCTAGTATGTTCTTCTCTGGTCCTACTGGAGTTGGTAAAACTGAACTAGCCAAAGCCTTAGCTGCTGAAATGTTTGGTTCAGACGAAGCCATTATCAGAGTGGATATGTCTGAATACATGGAATCCCATACCGTATCTAAGCTTATCGGTTCTCCTCCAGGATTTGTCGGCTATGACGAAGGTGGACAGCTAACCGAAGCAGTACGTCGTCAACCCTACAGCATTGTCTTGTTTGATGAGATTGAAAAGGCTCACCCCGATGTCTTCAATATCATGTTGCAAATGCTTGATGATGGTCGTTTGACTGATGCTCAAGGACGCACAGTGAGCTTTAAAAATACTGTCATTATCATGACCTCCAACATCGGTTCAAAAGTAATCGAAAAAGGTGGAAGTGGTCTAGGTTTTGAGTTCTCTGGCGACAAAGAAGAAGCACAATATAACCGTATCAAAGAGTTAGTTAATCAGGAATTGAAAAACTATTTCCGTCCTGAATTTATCAACCGTCTGGATGAAATTATTGTCTTCCGTCAGTTAACCAAACCTGAAGTTAGAGAAATTGCGACTATCTTGCTTAAAGAAGTATCTAATACTTTACAAAGAGCAGCGCGAAATTACTCTTGGGAGTAACTACCGCTTTTGAAGATAAAGTGATTGATGAAGGTTTCGACCCTAGCTATGGTGCAAGACCTTTGCGTCGTGCAATTATGCGTCTTCTAGAAGATAGTTTAGCCGAAGCTATTTTGACTGGTCACATCAATGACGGCGATAATGCTCTAGTTGATGTCGATGAAGATGGTAAAACTAAAGTTTCTTCGGTACAGGAACAGGTTTTAGTAGAAGCTACTCGCTAAATCGCTTTCGATTAGCTGTCAGCTATAGGCTATAAGCTTTTATATAAAAAGAGGTCTAACAATTGTTAGACCTTTTTTGTTATTAAAAGATTCAATATTATTTCGTAGTAAATAGATCATTTGAAATAGAAAAATTAATTGCTCGTAAGTAATAAGTAATAAGTGTTCTAAAAGCACGCATTATTATAAACCTGCAAGCTTTAATCTTTCATTAAAAGAGGAGTTAACAATTGCAATCGCATTAAAGGTTAATGGTTAGCCCCTCTTTTTCGTTTGATTAGCTGTTAATTGTTCATTATTTAAACTGCTAAATTTGTTTCCACTATACGAACTAATTCATCCGTCCAATAGCTAGTCAATTCTTGGTCTTCTGCTTCTACCATCACCCGAATTAAAGGCTCTGTACCCGAAGCACGAACTAAAATACGTCCTCGATCGCCCATTGCAGTTTCGGCTTGAGCGATCGCATTTTGTACGGGTTCGCATTCTTGCCATTTGCTACGACGTTCGCGGTTTTCTACCCTTATATTCTTGAGAATTTGAGGATAGGTGTGGAAACTATTATCTACAAGTTCAGTTAAGGTATTTCCTGACTGACACACCAAAGAAGTTAGGTGTAAAGCGGTTTGAATACCGTCTCCTGATACTCCATGATGGTGACAGAGAATATGTCCCGATTGTTCTCCACCCAGCATTGCCCCAGTGTTCCACATAGCTGCTTGAACATGGCGATCGCCTACTTTTGTCCGCTGCATCTTACCACCTTGGGCTTTCCAGGCTCGTTCAAAACCTAAGTTTGCCATTACCGTTGCCACGATCAAATCGTCGGGTAGCTGCTGTTCTTGTTTTAAGAGATCGCCCCAAAGATAGAGAATGTAATCGCCGTCAATTACTCTCCCTTTGCTATCGATCGCCATCACTCGATCTGCATCGCCATCAAAGGCAAATCCTAAATCCGCCTGATGTTCTCTAACTGCTTGTTTGAGGGATTCTAAGTGAGTCGAACCACAATTAACGTTAATGCGATCGCCGTCTGCTGATTGGTGGAGACTAATTACTTCTGCTCCTAATTCCTCAAAAATCTTGGGAGCTACCTTCACTGATGCACCCCAAGCGAGATCTAAGACAATTCGCATTCGGTGAAAACTTATGTTTTGAGGTAATGCGGTTTTCAGCATTTGAGTATACTGACTAACCAATTCTGGACGATGATAGCGTTTGCCCCAACTATGGCTTGTCTCGCTTTGCCTTTGACTATTTCTGAGATGATATTCTATCTTTTGCGCTAAAGAATCGGCTAATTTAGTACCTTCTTTACCAAAGAACTTGATGCCATTATCTGGAGGTGGATTGTGACTGGCAGAAATCATAATACCGCCGATCGCTTGGCTATCATGGGCGATAGAAGCTACGCAGGGAGTAGGACATAAGCCCAAATTCCATACTTCTACCCCAGCAGAAGTTAATCCCGCTGCGATCGCACTTGACAACATATCGCTGGAATTACGAGAATCTTGTCCAATAATAATTGCACCTTTACGGTTAGCAGTCTCTTCTAAAACCTTTCCTGCCCAGTAACCCAACTCCAGGGTGAAAGGGGCATCTAGAATATCTCCTGCTCTACCACGAATTCCATCTGTACCAAATAGGGGAGTTTTAGGTAACTTGCTTGCATCAAAAGTCTTCGCTAAATTACTCACACCAATATGCTCCTAACTTTAAAATAATTGGATCTCAATAGTGAATTTGTTCTATTATTTTTTTCATAATGTTGAACGAATTGTACTATCAAATAGGATATTTACAGCAATCCTCAGTACATCCATCCAATAAGTTAAGCGATAAATCGAAATTTTGGGAAAAAATGCGTTTTTTGAGCAAATATATTCAAACGAAACTCTAGAGATCCAATTCTTGCAAAATGCTTTCCATTGCGCCTGTAGTTAATCCAGATTGAATATACTGAGGATTACTCGGATCGTAAGGACTAACAAGGCGATCGATAGATATTATGGTAGAGTCAGCAGCTATCACAGGAACATCAGGATCGAAATCGGTGGCTCTCATCAAAGAGCTAGAAAACCCAGCAAAAATCATCACGCTATCGGGTTCACCAGCAGCAGTTTCTAGATTGACAATTAATACTTCTTGTCTGCGCTTGAGGGTATATTGTTCGAGACGAAAACCAATAGATTCGGGCATTTTTGATTATCAATTATTGCTCTAGTGCAGATCGCCCTTGTTTTCCAAGGCGAATCAAAACAAAGTAAGCCAGGTAAATAATATAAATAACCAAGCCAACTGCTCCCATGAAGCCCAACACGCCTTCATTTCCAGGCTTGTTGTGAAAGAAACTACGATAGGCTTCAGGTGCTTCTAGCCAAACTGCACAAAAGTCCGTTGCGACTTTGCTAGTAGATAAGCCACAGGGAATAAAAATAGATTTTGCGATCGCACCCAACACGCAATAGCCAGTCATCGCCCAACGCCAAGAAGTAAAGACTAATTTAAATAGATTCTGAGGTATGTCTCTAATTTCTTCGTTCAAATCTACCCAAAACCATAAAGAAATAGCGATCAAAACTCTAGCTGCAAAACCGCTAATAAATCCAACTTTCCAATCAGGAATTAATAAATAAACCGTAATCATCAACAAACTAGCGACTCGCCAGTAAATGATTAGTAGTTTTTGCATCGCTTCTTGTTTGGCAAATAAAGCCCAAATCAATAACACGAAGGGAACAATCACCGCTAGCAATACTCCTAAGCGATAGTCCATCCATACCAAAGGTCTAAACCAAATGTCCATTATTGTCGTTTTATTAAAATTGTGTCTACTATAACGATCTGTATTTTATAAAATTCCAGGCTAAAAGCTATAGGTTTAATAACTTCAGATCATATCTAAGAGTGCGTTATTCATCACTCAAAGTCAAGCGTTCCCCGCCTTGCAAAGGCGGGGCTTGCGCTTGACCGCCTTCCGCGGTCAATGCTAGCGATTAGGCATTTAATTTTTGATAACTTTCTTGGTAGTTGACTGCAATTCGATTACGTCCCAAATTTTTGGCTTTATACAGTAATTTATCGGCACTTTTAATCAGATTGGCAATCGACTCTTGAGGATTGGGAACTATAGTAGAAATGCCCATACTACAGGTTACGTATTTACTAACGCTAGACTTAGACTGCACGTGAGGTAGCTTTCGCTGGGCTAACTTTTGCTGAATATTATTAGCAATGAACCAAGCACCAATAGCATCCGTGTTGGGCAGAATTATGGCAAACTCTTCTCCTCCATAACGAGCAACCAAATCTGTCGATCTTCTCGTATATTTTTGTAATAGTTGAGCTACTTGCTGTAGACAGAGATCGCCTTGCTGATGACCAAAAGCATCATTGTATGCTTTGAAATGGTCTATATCACAAAGAATCAAAGATAGGGGTTGTTGCTCCCTATTCGATCTTTTCCATTCGTTATTTAAAACTAAATCAAAATAGCGTCGGTTCGCAATGCCAGTTAATCCATCCAGAATTGCTAGTCGCTGTAGCTTTTGATTAGCTGTATGTAATCGACCACATATTTGAGACTGTTGGATAGCAATAGTTACTTGGGTAGTTAATTTCTGTAGAAAGTTAATTTCCCAATCTTGCCATTTTTTAATGGTTTTAGTATTGTAAGCAATCAGCATTCCCCATAATTCTGCTGATGGCTTGGCAATTTCTTCTTGTTGAACTATGGGATGGGTTAAATTTTCATAGACATAATCTTTTGGCTTGCCAACATGAATCGGTAAACTTAAATAGGATTTAGCTGACTTGATACTTGAAGTTGGTGACTCTGGTAAATTATCTCTGTCTTCCACTGCTGTAACGCAGACTTCTTTAGACTTAACTGAGTTTGAATAAGGCAAATCTACAGCAGCAACAAACTGTGCCACGGCTGTTTGTGCTGCTTCGCTATCTAGGGAAGAAGATACTACAAAGACATTTTCTCGTCGATGGGATTCACAACGATAAATCAATACTTGTTCTGCACTAAGAAACCGTTGTATTTCTCGAACAGTAGTTTTTAAAATTGTTTCTAAGTCAATGGATTGGCGAATATTATCCACCATCTTTTTCATTAATGCTTGTTGGCGTTCGTTAAATTCAATACGCTGACGTTCGATAGCATATTGAATTGAGCGAACTAATATTTCTCCTTTAAGCTCGCTTTTAATTAGATAGTCTTGCGCTCCTCTACGAAGAGATTTGACCGCTAGGTTAGTATTGTAAGTCGTTGTTAAAATGATAACGGGTAGCTGTGGAGCTTTCTGCTGCAACATTTCTAGGCTATCTATTCCTTGGCTATCAGGAAGAGAAAGGTTAAGTAAGATAACATCAAAGTTATCCTGATTCAAACTATGTATAGCATCTACAATCCTTTTGACGTGCGTGATATCGGAAAGATGACAATGTTCACTGAGCATCTTGTTGATTTGATTTACATCTGTTAGATTGTCTTCGATCAATAATATTTTCAAAGCTATCGTATTCACTGTTTCAGTTTTCGTTAAATAAGTGGCAACTGAATAGAGATATGCAAGTTCAGGTAAAGAACTTTTTTGACTAAGTTCTTAATTATACAGTTTTTATATTTATTTAAGCTATTATATTAGTTTTTCTCAGAGAAATGTAGACATAAATCCAAAAATATGTATGTAATAATAACGTGAGTTCGGGTTAAGAAAATTAACTTGTTAAGGTAGCTATCAGCTATTAACCATCCCCTTGCCACGAAACTGAGATCTAATACCTCTTCTTAACGGCGATCGCGCTTCTTGTGGTTATCATAACCTTACATACGCGCAAGCCCTTGGTCTGCTGCTAACACATAGAAATGGCAAAGGATTTTGAAGTGCAAATAAGAGAACAATCAGAAATAGCGCGTAAAATTGCTATGGAGTGCGAAAAAACTATAAATAATAAGCAAAGTAAACAAAAAGCTTATAAAAATCTAAATGAAAGTTAGTCTTTTTTCTTACAATCGCTTGAGACACACCAACAAGGTTTATGGAATGCCGATGAGAAGAAGTTAGAGAAGTTGAGAGAATTGTATGAATCTACTGAAGATGAATTAAAAGGAGTTACTGTCTAATTAACAATTAATTTGGAATTGGCTGTATTTATTTATTGTATTTCTCAAAAGATTGGCGAATCAAAAACATAATATCTTCTAATTGAGAGAAAGACGAAAAACCAACTTCTATATCTCCATTCATTCTCCATCCTGAAATATCTTTACAAAGGCTTTTAGAATCGTTTATCTCATTTAAATTCATATTTAATATAATTCTTAGGCGATTTTTTTGAGGATAAATATCAACGAAATTAGTAGAAGTTTTGTAGGCAATATAATATTTTAAAAATTCCTCTTTTACTGAAGTATCCAAACTAATAATTTTTTGACGAACAATGTTAAATAATTCTGAAACCTTTCCTTGAAGATGTTTATCATATTCATGTTCAATAATTTGAACAGATACATCTCGAGCGGAAAAATCATTACTAAAGTCAACTGATGGAAAAGACCAAACTTCTACTGCTATATCTGCTAGTATTTTCGCTCGATTATTAATTTCTACCTCATTCCAGGTATCTAATTTAGCCAGTGTTCTATTTAAATATAAGGGACTATCAGCAAAACCATCTTTCATGTTTTGTTTTTCTTTAAAAGAGCGATCGCTCAATTTAGCATTATGACCTGTTAAAGTAAGATTACCAATAGTATGCAAATACTTTGCTTGTGTTTCTTGCCAATTTTCTCCTAAGTCTTGCTGCCATTTTAAAGATAGGTTAAGATTTTGCGGGATAATGTGTTCAATACTATAGTTTTCTACATCTACCAATTCTTTAGTCCGAGTATGGTTTTCTAATTTACCTAGTAAGTATTTGCAATTTCTAAAATTATAAATATCTTTAGCTATTATTTCTCTGCAAAACTCTGCATTATCAGGAAATCTTTTATAAGAAATCATTTTGGCAAATGCTTTTTTAATACTTTCCAGATAATCGTCCTTGTCAATATTTCTACTTAAGGCAGCAAAAGTTTTATTCATTGAATTTGTAGGTATTCCACAAATTGCCCTACGAAAAACATAGCTTTCTACCAATTTAAAAATTTCGAGTGTATCTTTTTGGTCAAGCAAATTATTAATATAATCATCGTATATTTCTAAAAAGAAAGGATAAGCAACATCAACTTTTAAATAATTAATGTTGGCAATTATTTTTCTAAGGTCTTTATTACTTTCTTTTTCAAAAGCAATATTCACAAAATACTTAGAATATCTATCTATATCTTTTATAATCTCCTCTATAGATAAATCAGAATGTTTCTGAACATAACTCTTAAAACTATTATATACATCTCTAATATTAGGAATAGTACCAACTTTCGATTTGATTGTCAGATAGTAGCGCATGAACTTGTCAAACTGCTCAGTATAGCCAGACTGTCCAAAGCTTTGCTCCATTGGATACCAATAATCATTGTAAATATTAGTCTGCTTTTTGGGTTCTAAGTCCATCAAAACATAATTGCGAACTAGATCGGCTTGTGACAGTTCAAGTCCTGTAGAGTTTAAACTTTCAAGATAAGTGGGATTATCACGTTCGCGATCTAAGCTAATATCAACAATAAATAGCTTACTGATTCCTAAGTATAATCCATCAATAACTAATAGCATGGGTAGAGAAGTTACTTGATATAATCCATTCTCGATATAAACAACCGAACCAAGAAAATGACCTGAAATTGTTGGCTCTTGAGCTACTTTAACGATATCATTCCATAGTTGCTGGCATTGTTTTAAAGTCCAGCTATAAGCCCGTTGATAGATAGGAATAACAAGTTGCTTGGGTTCTTTTAGAAATTTAAGTAGGTTGGTTTCGGTAGCTTGTTCATAAACATCTTGAATCTGAAGAGAAAAACTACGGTTTTCCCAGTATATGGGTTTATCTATAACCAGGTGTTTATTACTATATTTCCCTTGGAAGCCGAACAGCGTTCAATCGTGCTTAAAAGTTACGAGTATTTCCCGTTCTCCGATGACTGTTGTTTGGGATGGCGCACCTTATCACCGAGCAAAATTAGTCAAATGTGCAGCATCCTGTCTAGACATTAATCTTGAACCACTGCCTGGTTATAGTCCAGATTTTATGCCTGTAGAGCATCTGTGGCAATGGTTGAGAGAAGATTTAACTTATCATATTTGCTACGACCGAGAGCAAGATTTGATTGATGCCATAGCTGACTTCCAGCATCAAATTAATACCGACCCTCTTTCAATTAGCGATCGCTTGTGGGTCAAAAAACATCTTGAATCTGAAGAAGAAAAACTACGGTTTTCAAAGTAGATGCTTAAAAGCCGATAATTGAACATTTGATGTTATCGTCAAATATAAAATGCCATCATGCCGTAAAAGTTATCAGATGCAAATCCTGAAGCTTTTTATAAATATTGCAGTAAGAGTAATTATGCTTGTATATCTTCAATTGATCGCATTTATTATAATTATTTTCAGAAAAGCGAACTTCAAACTATTGCTACCAAAATCGAACCTCAATAACGTCAAGTACTTCTAGATCCTGATGAAGATAATTACTTTATAGTAGAAGTGCCTATTTTACCTGTTTGTATTAGCATCATAGAAGAGTCGAGGAAGGTGTTACCACCTGTCCCCTCTCATCCGAAACCGTGCGTAAAAGTTTCCTTTTACACGGCTACTCAAAGGTACTGCTATTTGTCTTTTACAGGCTTCTTAGCTGCATTGATTAATTTAATGTCTTTCGCAGTTTTTTCATCGTGGCAATGTCCGTGAAGTAATTGGTAATTTGAGTACACATTCTTCCCATCTAGCTTTTTGGCTATAATATGGTCGGTTTCTTGTATATCCCCATTGCGGAAATGTAATCCGCAAAGAGTGCAAATCCCTTTTTGTTTCTTTAGCAAACTTGCTTTTAAGTTATCCATTTCTGGATGTCTACCCATTCTGGTTGCCCAGTAACTAAGGTTGCCATCGTAGGGACTTGCATTACCTTTGACTTTTACGTATTTAGTACTGCATGAGGTATCGGTGTGGCTGGTAAGATATAGTCCATTCAATTCTCGGCATGAGAAACGTTTGACCTTTTTATTCTTACCTTTAATGGCTACATAATTCCAATACTTTCTATGCGCTCTTTTCCAGTTCGCTTTACATCTTCTCCTGCCCCAACTTCTCAGTTTATGATAAAGATCATTATCCTGATTTTGAGTGTCCACCTACTGTACTTATGTCAGAAGTTTTGTAATAGTTCATCCAACCCCTGATAATAGGATTGAGTTTTCCTATTAATTCAGCTTGTCCTTCAATCTTTTTATTTTTGATTGTCGTTCTAAGCTTTTCCTGATGTTTCTTGTAGGCTTCTTTAGTTGGGACGATGATGGTTCTGATTCCTGGTCTATAATCCAGTACTGTAATCTTACACTTGCGTGGTATCCAACTGCGAATGTCCTAATATGGAATCCCAGAAAGTCAAATCCAGCTTTTCCGTCCTCACTTTCTTTAGCGAGAAAGAAGTGTGTGCGTAATTCTGGTTTTAGATGGTTTCAGTTCTAAACCTATTTTTGATAACCATTCTTCTATGACTTTTTTACCATCTAGAACTACTTTTTCCGTTGGAATCCCAAGAGGTCTTTTCTCATCCTTTCCAGGTTTAGGTATCCACACTCTAAGAGTAGCTTTACTTTTTCCTTTAATTCTGAGTTGTTTTGCGAGTTTAATTCTGGCAATGGGTGTAAGAGATTTAACTCCATCTACCCCTGCTGTCTTCTTCCCGCGATTATCTTGAGATATTCTACGCACGGCTAGAAGCCTATTTGACCACGACCTCAGTAATGTTTTCTGAAGTTGGCGAACTTTCTTTATATTGCCTTGACGCGAAGCTTTGAAAATTTGTTTTTGCAGCTTGAAGACGTATCGTTCGACTTTATGCCAATCGATATTCTCCCATACCTCTATATTCAATGATTAGAATTAGAATTAGTCATTTAAACTGTTTACTTACAACTTTTCAATCAGTACACATTTGCGAAGTACGTCTGCATATCCTGGGCATTACTCCATCTCTTTTTCAGCATTACTCGTTTATTCGAGTTAGGCATTTGCTTCTTATCCATCTTCAGGAAAAAACCTGTGAGGAAGCTTTGGTAAATATAGAGAAAGCGATCGCTTTTTATATGGAGGTTTTATCACAAAGAGGGGACAGCTTATTCCTGAAGATAGACTTGAAGTTGTACTAAATAAATAAAGTCGATTCTGCTTCCTAGCAAACATCCGAAAATCTATAAATAGTAGGAAGTTAAATGCTAATACATTAGCCATAATAATTGGGAAAAACTAGCCACACAATTTATAACTATGTCTGAGAACGGATTAAAAGCATTCGATCGCACTCTAGAAAAAACTCATCAATTTATCAATGATGTGGCTCAAGCAACAGAAGTTGAGGACAAACACATCGCCTTTATTGGTGTTAAAGCAGTGTTGCACGCTTTGCGCGATCGCATTCCTCTTGAAGAGGCTGCCCAGCTAGGTGCGCAGCTTCCCGTACTTCTCGCAGGATTTTACTATCAGGGATGGAAACCAGCAGCCACTCCTACAAAGGAACGTTCTACAAGTGCCTTTCTTGATAAAGTGCGTAATAATTTACCAGAGGGAGATTATCCTACAGGAATTGAAACCTTAACTAGAGGTGTGTTTGCAACTCTTTCTCAATGGGTAACAGCAGGTGAAATCGACGACGTAGTTAATATGTTGCCTGAAGATGTGCAGTCTTTGTGGTCTAAAACAACTACAGTATAAGTTGAGGAGACAACAATAAACTTCAGAAGTTTATTGTATGAACAGTAGAACAAACTACAGGTTAATTTTTTGATTTAGCTCGATTTTAATATATTGTTTAAACTCTTAAATGTTTGATGCCTTTATTAGCATTAGATGTATTGGCAATGCTAGTACATCTAATGAAAATACATTTTATAGTTCCTTTGAATTTTGCATATTGTAGGATAAAACTTTGTTTTCAAACTCGTATCCTGCATTATTGACTACTTCGACACTGTGGTCATAATCTTTATGACCAAAATAGATGTGACCGTTCCAGCTATGGCGAACTATCACCCCATCGCTGAAAGCATATTCAACAAATCCGCGATCGCTATTGTCATTGATTTTCGGCTTTTCTACTACTTTCAAACTTGAATTACCTTCTAAATTTGAATTGAAATTACGGGCTGCATCTATATAGCTTTCGATTTTTTTCATGAAACCAAATGATTTAGACTGTGTTCGTTCTATTTGTAGCAAATAAAATTTGATATTTTCTAAATCTATTATTTATTTTCAACTCAAAAGTTGCACATAGCGTTAAATTTAGTCAATAATAAATCTTTTGCAGCTTGTCGGAAATATTAATGAATCAATTACATTTCCCTAAAAAAATTCGTTCTCTACCAATTTTTAAGGGTAGATTTGATGCTAATAAACTAGTTACAGAGGATGTAGATATTTATTTTGCCAGCTATCCTAAAAATACAGAGATAGAAGCTCATAAACACGGCACCGATAATCATGGTGTAGTGACCCAGGGAAAGTTAATTTTAATCGTAGATGGAGAAGAAAAACATTTTAATCTTGGTGACTGGTATCATTTAGAACCCCATCAAGTTCATGCAGCCAAATTTGAAGAGGATAGTTCGATTATTGAGTTTTGGTTTAAGTGATGGTGTGTATAGCGATCGCGTTTCTAAAAATAAGTATCTAGTCTGGCAAAGGATTTAGATTCAGTTATGTTGAAAGTTATATTTAATCTCTTTATACGTTGTACGGTAAAAAACGGTATTAATAATGCGATCGCACCCCCAACAATAAGTGCTCGCTAACTCTAATCGATAAATGTTGCTAAAGAGACTTAAAAGCTTTCGGCTAATGCCTTGATTTGTCTGATATTTAATTTTCGTTTTTTGTTTTCTCCAATTTGGCTATCTCTTTTTTGTTAATTTTTGAAAAAGCTCGTATTGACTGACTCTTAGCTGTTAGCTTTAGTATTATTGCTAGTCGCCTGTTGCTTAAATGACTAATATCCCTAACTTAATTGCTCAAGAATTATCTTTATCCCTACGTAATGTCAATAATGCCTTAGCTCTTTGGCAAGAAGGGGGTACAGTGCCTTTCATCGCCCGTTACAGGAAAGAGCAAACAGGCTCATTAGATGAAGTGCAGCTGCGAGATATATTTGAACGCTACACTTATCTCGATGAATTAGGGAAGCGTAAGGAGAAGATATTAGAAGAGATTGAAGTGCAGGGGAAGTTAACAGATAAGCTTCAGGCAAAGATAGTTAATTGTTTTAATAAAACGGAATTAGAGGATTTATATCTTCCTTATAAACCCAAACGACGCACTAAGGCGACTATTGCTAAAGAGAAAGGTTTAGAGCCTTTAGCTATTTGGATCGAGTCGCATAATAAACCCCAGGTGTCAAATATTGCTTTGATTGCCGAAGCAGATAAGTATGTTGATGCCGAGCGGGGAGTAGAAACAGCAGAACGGGCTTTAGCTGGTGCAGCGGATATTATTGCCGAGCAGGTGGCAGATAATGCGGAAATTAGGGCTTATTTACGAGAGTACTTCTTTAAAAAGGGTGTATTTGTATCTCAGATAAAAAAAGAACACGCGGAAGGGAGTACTAAATATGAAATGTATCGCAACTATAGTTATGGGGTGAGTAAGATTCCTCCTCATAATATTTTGGCTTTATATCGTGGGGAAAGCGAAGGTATTATAACCGTGGATATTGCTTTTGAAGAGTCGGAAGTAATGGCTTATTTAGAGCAAAAGCTTATCAATACAAAAGCCAGGGAATTGAAGGAGTTTTATCGAGGCAATGCTCAAGGATGCTTTTAATCGTCTGCTTGAAACCTTCTTTGATTAGGGAAGTTAGAAGCGATCGCAAAGACTATGCAGACATTGAGTCTATTCAAACTTTTGAGGCTAATTTACGCAACCTCTTATTAGCTTCTCCTGCGGGAATGAAACCGACTCTAGCCGTCGATCCTGGTTTTCGTACTGGATGTAAAGTAGCGGTGCTGTCGGATACAGGGAAGTATTTAAAATATCAGGCGATCTTTCCTCATTCGGGAGAGGGTAAAAGAAAGCAAGCCGAACAAATAGTCAAGGATTTTATTAGTCAATATAACATTCAATTAATTGCGATCGGTAACGGTACGGCTTCTAGGGAAACAGATCAATTTATCGGCGAAGTTTTGAAGCAGATCGAGCCCACCCTCGACAGTCGCTACAACGGAGGGAACCTCCGCAACGCGCTGTCTCGCAAACCAATAAAAGTTATGGTTAATGAATCGGGCGCATCGATCTATTCTGCCAGTGATGTAGCAAGAGAAGAATTTCCCGATCTTGATATTACGGTACGGGGTGCAATTAGTATTGGTAGAAGATTGCAAGATCCTTTGGCTGAATTAGTAAAAATAGATCCTAAATCTATTGGTGTGGGGCAATATCAGCACGACGTTAATCAAAAACTACTCAAGCAAAAGTTAGAAGAAAGTGTAGAAAGCTGTGTTAACTATGTGGGAGTAGATCTGAACATGGCTTCTAAAGAATTACTTACATTTGTATCGGGAATTTCTGCTACGATTGCCAATAATATTGTGGCTTATCGTAATGATAAGGGTGCATTTAAAAATAGAAAAGAACTACTAAAAGTTGCTAAGTTAGGTAAGAAAACTTACGAACAGGCAGCAGGGTTTTTGCGTATTCGTAATGGCGAAAATCCTTTGGATAATACTGCTGTTCACCCAGAAAGTTATCCCGTAATTAAACAAATAGCCAAAAGTCTTAAAGTACCTTTAGATAAAATTACTACTGTAGGAGGGTAGTCTAAAAAACATCGATTTAAAAGAATTTGTCACAGAAGAGATTGGTATCCCTACTTTACAAGATGCGATCGCAGAATTGGAAAAGCCAGGCAGAGATCCGAGAGAACAATTTCAATATGCCACTTTCAAAGAAGGTATTGCTGAAATCAGCGACTTAACTGAAGGAATGGTTTTAGAAGGCGTAGTGACCAACGTAGTTAACTTTGGTGCGTTTGTAGATGTAGGGGTGCATCAAGATGGTTTAGTGCATATATCTCAATTATGCGATCGCTTTGTCTCCGATCCGAATGAAGTGGTCAAAGTGGGAGAAGTAGTTAAAGTTAGAGTATTAGAAGTAAATGAGAAGTTAAAACGAATTGGTTTATCAATTAAACAAGCATAAGACGTTATTTATTTAATGTATAAGTCTCTCAATATTACTGTTAATAGCTATTAGCTATTAGCTATTTAAAATCTTTTTTTTACAAACAGTAAAATATACAATTAATTACTTATTACTTATTACTTGTGGCTAGATATATTGTTTATGAATTAAATCCTGCACTGATAAAGCCTAATATTCAAGTGATTACTCCTAGTAGTGTAATTGCTAATTATATTCGTCAGGTTACTGATTCTCAAGTCAAAATTTCTCACTATAGTTTGGAGACTTTGACTCAGAATATTGTGCGTCGTCGGGGGATAGGAATTGCAACCACTTTATTCAGTCGGCGTTTATTACAAAATGCAGTCAAAAAAGTTATTGCAACAAAAGATATTGAAGGAACAGCTAAAGCCTTTTTACCTACTATTAAAGATCTATTCCGTAGCGGTATCGATTTAAAAATATTGCAGCAAAATCCTGACTCTAGAATACAGCAGTTGGGTAATTTAGCGATCGCCTATCAGAATCAGTTAAGACAGAGAAACCGCATCGATGCTGCGGAGTTATATTGGCAGGGAAGTACCGATCTTACTTACCAAAAGTCATATTTATTCTATGGTTATTTTGCCCCCACAAAAGATGAGTTGGCGTTAATAAATGCGATCGCAGGACAAGACAGTATTTTGGTATTGCCTACCAACGATTTGTATCCGCAGAATCAAGTGGTGAAGTGGTTAGAGTCGCAAGGATGGGAGATGAGGAAACTTAGGGGCGAACGGCTGTTACGCCCTTGCTGGCAATGGCAATATTAATAGACAATTGCAGGAGTGTTTTCAACAAACAGGTAATTTACCAGAAGAGATTAGTTTAAATGTCTTTCCCAATCTAGAAAAGGAAGTGCGGGGAGTATTAACCCAGGTAAAGGTTTTACTAACTCAGGGAGTTGAAGCCAAGGATATTGTTTTAGTAAGTAATGACGAACAACTATATGGCGAGACGTTAATTGATGTTGGTTGGGAATATAGTTTGCCCATACAGATAGGTTACGAAATTCCTCTAGAAGAAACTCGCATGGGTGCGTGGCTGAAGTTGCTGCTAGAAGTAATTCGAGATAACTTTCCTTTTGAAGCGACGGCTAAGTTGCTGTCTCATCCTTTAGCTAAGTATATGTCTCCTGAAATTTGGTCAACCGCCAGACAAACTCATCCCCAAGGTTTATCAGCTTGGCAAGAGTTGGGAATCGATCTTAGTCTATTAAACTTTGAGCAGAATAGTTATAGTCGCGATGTTTGGCTACAGCGTTTGCAGGATATTTTAATCGATTGGGATGTCTTGGAAAAAGGCAAGGAATGGGCGAGGGAAATTGTGGCATACTACCGCATTCAAGAAGCTTTAGGGGAATTGAGCAAGCCTGAAGGACAAATAGTTAGTAAGCAGGGTTTTGTTAAAGAAATCAATGAAATATTGGCTTTATTAACCGTTCCCGCTCAACCAGGAATAGGTGGTATTGCATTACATAATCCCACTGCTTTATTAGGTACGAGTTATCCCTATGTATTTGTATTGGGTAGTGGAGAGGGAATTTTCCCAAAAGCGATCGCCGATGATGCTATTTTAGATTTTTACAGTCGCAAACAGTTAGTTAAACAAGGTTTAGAAATTGAGACAGCAGTAGATATTGCTCAAAGGGCAACCTTTTATTTTCATTGCTTATTAGGTATTCCCACACGACAAATTACTTTCTCCTATCCTGAATTAATAGATCGCCAGCCTATCTTACCTAGTCCTTATTTAACTCGTTTGGGACTTGAAGCTACGCAATTAAACACTCTACCTTTACCTAGTGTGGAATTAGCCCGTCAAGCATATCTGCGTCAACCAAGTTTATTAGACGAAAAAACAAATTTATTCTTACAGCTTCCCAAAATAACTAAAGCATGGCAGGTAGAAGCACAGCGAGAAAGTGCGATCGCGCCTAATGAATATGATGGGGTAATTGGGATTGAGATCGATCCTCAGAAGAAAATATTTAGTGCTTCTCAACTGACTCAACTGGGTCAATGTCCGTTTAAATGGTTTAGTGCGCGGTTATTAAAGTTAAAAGAATTAACCGAAGCCGAATCAGATCTTAGTGCTGCGTTTCGGGGTAACTTGTATCACCGCTGTCTGGAATTATCTTTGGAAGATATTAAAACCGCTGCTGACTTAGCTAAGTTTAATCGCGCACAATTAAATAAAGCCTTTGCAACCGCAGAAAAAGAATTAAATCTAACCCAATTGCCAGGATGGGATGCACAACGCCAAGAACATTTAGACTTGCTAGCACTTAACTTATCTAACGCCGAATTTCTGCCACCAGAAAGAGAAGTTATCGCCACCGAAACTAAAGTTCAATACCCAATGGAATGGCTTGCAGATACAGGGACAAGTAGACAGAATCGATCGCACTCCTAATGGATTAGCCGTAATCGATTACAAAACTAGTGGAGTGACACCCGCAGGAGTCAAAGACGCAACAGGAAAAGCCAATATTGATATTCAACTAGCAGTATATCAAGATGCTATTGCTGGGATACATCCAAACGAAACTATCGACACCGCAGCTTACTATTCCATTACCAAACAAAAAACCATCAGTCGCCCGAAAAAAGATCCCGCAGAATTAGCCGAATTTGCCCAACGAGTTAAATCCCACCTCCAACAAGGACACTATCCCGTTGCCCCTGATGTAGATACGAAAAGCCTGTCGCTATTGTGATTATGACTCAGTGTGTCGCAAAGGCGATCGCCTAAGCCGTAAATCAATTAGCAGTAAGGATAGCTAGAATAGTTTTGCTTTACTTGTTCTCGGTACTGATAAAATAAAAATTCTGCAAGCAAAGATAAGGAAATAATAATGCGACTCAACCAGATGCTATTTGTAACACTGCGAGAAACTCCAGCAGAGGCAGAAATACCTAGTCATCAACTGTTGCTTCGCGCTGGCTATATTCGTCGTATTGGTAGCGGAATCTATGCCTATATGCCTTTGATGTGGCGAGTGTTGCAAAAGGTGTCTAACATTGTACGAGAAGAAATGGATGCTACAGGGGCGCAAGAATGCTTGCTACCTCAACTACAGCCCGCTCAACTGTGGCAGGAATCGGGGCGTTGGGATACCTATACTAAAGCTGAAGGGATTATGTTTTCCCTTACAGATAGAGGCGATCGCGAATTAGGTTTAGGACCAACCCACGAAGAGATTATCACCACAATTGCCCGCGAGACAATTCGCTCTTATCGTCAACTACCTTTAAATTTGTATCAGATCCAAACCAAATTCCGCGACGAGATTCGTCCCCGTTTTGGCTTGATGCGGGGTAGGGAATTTATTATGAAGGATGCCTATTCTTTCCATACCGATGAAGAGAGTTTAAAAGAAACTTATGCAGCGATGGATCGAGCATATCGTAATATTATGACCCGCTGTGGCTTAGAATTTCGCCCTGTAGACGCAGATTCGGGGGCGATTGGTGGCTCTGGATCGCAAGAGTTCATGATCCTGGCAGAAGCGGGAGAAGATGAGATTTTATATACGGAAGATGGTAACTATGCAGCCAATACGGAAAAAGCTGTATCTCTTCCTCCTGATCTAGAAGAGTCTCCTTTTAGTAGCTATGAAAAACTAGCTACCCCAGATACAGCAACGATCGCTAAACTAGCTGAGACGGTAAAATGTTCTCCCACCGTAATTGTCAAAAATGTTTTGTATGAAGTCATCTACGACAACGGCATGACAGTCTTAGTTTTGATTAATATTCGTGGCGATCGCGATGTAAACGAAGTTAAGCTTACTAACGAGCTTACTAAACTTGCACCCCAATATAAAGCTAAAACAATTATCTCCTTAACCGTACCTGATGAGACGGCACAAAAGAAATGGGCAACAAAATCTCTTCCTCTAGGATATATTGCCCCCGATCTTGATGACGACTATATAAGCCCAAGCAAAAACGTAGCTAAAAAATTCTTGCGCTTAGTCGATCTCACTGTAGTTGATGCCAAAAACTTTGTCACAGGGGCAAATGAAGTCGGCTATCACGTCGTCGGTGCAAACTGGGGCGATAACTTTACCTTACCCGAACTTAAGGTAGATATTCAAGAAGCCAAAGCAGGCGATCGCTCTATCCACGATCCGAGTCAAACTCTAGTCAGTGCCAGGGGTATCGAAGCTGGGCATATTTTCCAATTGGGGACGAAATATTCCGAAGCGATGGGTGCAAACTTCACCAATGAGGCAGGAAAAACAGAACCTTTATGGATGGGTTGCTATGGTATTGGGGTATCCCGTCTGGCTCAGGCAGCAGTAGAACAATCCTATGATAAAGATGGCATCATTTGGCCCGTAGCGATCGCACCCTATCATGTGATTGTAATTGTGCCTAACATCTCCGATGCAGAGAAAATGGCTGCGGGAGAAAAGCTCTATGAAGAGTTTAAACAAGCAGGAGTAGAGGTATTATTAGACGATCGCAAAGAAAGAGCAGGAGCTAAATTTAAAGATAGTGAGTTGGTGGGTATTCCCTATCGAGTAGTTACAGGGCGATCGCTTTCTGAAGGTAAAGTCGAGGTTGTCAAACGTGCTACTAAAGAGTCTCAAGATATACCAATTGAATCGGTTGTAGAAACAATTAAAGGGTGGATCGAAGAAAGCATTTAGACAAAATTCGAGGTTGAGCATCTTTCATTTTGATTAAAGAAAAACCTGGTATTAAATACATTTAATGTGATAGTTTGAGCCTTGAAGAAAGTAAAAAATTATTTAATGTCTTCTAATCAATTCGACCAAGAGATACTCGAACTAGTAAACAACGAACGTACAAATGCAGGATTAGATCCTCTATTGATAGATGAGCAGCTAGACGCAGCAGCTAACTTACATACAGACGAAATGGCACAAGCAGATCTTATGTCTCATCAGTTAAATGGTGAGGCTAGTTTAGGCGATCGCGTTAGCAGCACTGGTTATGACTGGAACAATATTGGTGAAAATGTTGCAGCAGGACAAACAACTCCAGAAGAGGTAATGTATCACGAAGATTGGGGCTGGATGAATAGTCCTGGGCATCGAGCCAATATTCTCAATCCAAACTTTACTCATCTGGGTGTAGGCTATGCAAACGTACCAGATGATAATGATTCTTACAATGACCAAGACACATACTGGACTCAAGTTTTCGGTTCTGAGTTTGCTGACTTTTAACTATCAAAATCATATTTAAGTGAGTTTTGAAATCGATCTTTGATAATTTTAATTCTCAACCAAAGAGTCTAGATTTCTAGGCTCTTTATTTGCCCAACTTGGCATAACATCAGTCAGCCATCAATCCCTGCACTAAAAAGATTGATAAATTAAAGGAAGCTGTGTAACTAATTTACCATCATTAAATATGGCGATTAACAAAGTATTTTTATTTATTCCCAACCTTATTGGGTATTTCAGATTTCTATTTTATTTAATTAGCTTTATTAGCCATAGTTTGGGTAGTTGGCAACTGTGCATTAGTTTTTACGCGATCGCCTTTATTTTAGATGAATTTGATGGACGTGCTGCGCGTGCTTTTGACCAAAGCAGTAACTTTGGTGCAGCTTTAGACATGGTGGCAGATCGTTCGGCTACGGCGGGATTATGCTTAATTCTGGCACAGCTATATCCAAAGTATTTATTATTTTTTATCGGCGCGATCGCTCTTGATATTAGCAGCCACTACTATCTAATTTACGCCACAGGAATGTTAGGTAAAGCTAGTCACAAAGATTCAGCTGAATGGTCGAGTAACGGACTGATGAAGCTTTACTATGGCAATAAAACTTTTATGGATGTTTTGATTTTAGGCAATGAATTATTTTATATATTTCTATATCTCAATTTTTATCTCGTTGGCTTAGGTTTTACCATCAATAATTTTGATTTAAATATCTGGCAACTACTAATTATTATTTCCTTACCAATCTACTTTTTAAAACAGGCTACTAACATTTTTCAATTACAAAGTGCTGCTCAAGAAATAGCCAAAATAGATTTAAGCGATCGCAACTAACCACTTTGCGAACGTTCAATTAAACGTCTCTACCAACTAACATAACTAATAACTAACAACTAAACATCATAAATATCAACAATCATACCTAACAAATAAGTATTACCGTTAAGATCTTCAAAACAAGATTTTTTAGTAATAATTATTTTTTCGTTACCTTCTCTATCTGTAAAAGGTTCTTCGTCAACTTCTTGACCGCCAGATAACATTACCAATTCATCCTTTGTCCAATAAATATCAGCCTGTTCTTGGGGATAAAAGTCTGGTTCAGACTTACCTAACATTTCTTCTTTTGAGTATCCTAAAAATTCGCAATAGGCATCATTGAGCAATACCCAATTATGATTTGTATCCTTAATAAAAATAGGATTACTAATACTATTTATTGCCTTTTCTAAAAAGTCTTGAGCATTTTCGGTTTTTTGTTTTTGTTTGCTCAAGTTGCTAATATCTTCATAAGAACCAAACAAGCCGATGATGCGACCATTTTTATCTTTTAAAGGTAATTTACTAGTTCTCACAGTAATGACTGTTCCATCATCTCTAATCTGTGATTCTTCATAGTTTAGTTTGGGTGCGCCACCAGCTAAAATAACTTCATCATCAGCACGATAAAGGTGAGCAGATTTTTGCCAGTTTAGTTCAAAATCACTCTTACCAATCACCTCTTCGGTTGAATTAAAGCCTGCATCTTCAGCAAATTTTTGATTGCATCCCAAATAATTGAAATTAGTATCTTTCCAAAATACTCTTTGAGGCAAAGTATCGAATATCATTCGTAGCAATTGTTGAGACTTTATTAATTCTTGATCGGCTTTTTTGCGATCGCTAATATCGGTCATTAGTCCATCCCACACAATCGATCCATCTGCCTGTTTTTCAGGTTTTGATGCAGTTTGAATCCACTTAGTTTTGCCTGAAGGAGTAACAATTCTTCCTTCCCAGTGTTTTGGTTGCAAAGTTTGTGCAGACTTACATACCACTTGTTCGAAGTTAGATATATCTTCTTGGTGTATGCAAGATATGACTAACTCAGAATTTTGCATTACTCGATCGGAAGTATATTCCAGTATTTCTTCACAATCAGAGCTAATATAAGGAAAGGAAAAATTACCAGCAGCATCGAGCTTAAACTGATAAATCGCGCCTGGTACGTTAGTAACTAGTTTCTCAAAACGAGCCTTACTTGTGATTAACTCTTGGGTTCGTTTTGCTACCAAACTCTCTAAATTTTGAGTTTGATCTTTCAACTGTTTTTCTAGCTCTACTTTTTCCGTAATATCTTCAAAAGTTCCTACAAGACCAATGATTTTATTTTCTGAGTCACGTAAAAGAATTTTATTGGTTTTAAGCCATTTTTCACTACCATCTGCCTGTTTTTGTGGCTCGATAATATTATATTCAGATTTTTCTGATTCTATTACACGGCGATCGCATTCTACAAACCAGTCAGACTCTTCTTTTTTCCAAGGCATATCATAGTCACTTTTGCCGATAATTTCTGATGTTGAATCCAAGCCTCCAACTTCAGCAACCAATTTATTACAGCCTAAAAATCTAGAATCTTTATCCTTCCAAAAAATACCGATAGGCAATTCATCTAATACCGACTGTAACTTTTGAGCCTCATTATTATCTGAATAATTCGTTTTTTCCGCACTTAATAAAATTAGACTATTTTCTTCCAGTTCAAATCTGACTCCAGAAGTTTTTACAGAAATAGATTTGCCAGCAGGATCTATAAAAAACTTGTCTGTAGTGAATTTTCCTGCTTCTTTCAAACTAGCTTCTTCTATATTTTGCAGACTGTGAAATTCTGGCGAGATAATTGTCCAGATATTTAGCCCCAATGTTTCAACAAGATTCCGCTCAATCAGTTGAGCAAAAGCCTGGTTTGCATCTAATATTGTTCCATCAAACTGATATACAGCTTGAGCAGTAGGAGAATGATCCCATAAAGCTCGATGATATTCTTGACTTTTATTCGCGGTGATAAATGGGTCAGGTTTTTGCTGTAACATTGATGGCTTAATTTCCCTAACTGTATGGTTTCGGACTGCTTTAGCATAATTTCTATTAGACATAAAAATCAATTCATGTCATAGCCTAATAAAAATCAACTAAAAGCAATCTCAAATCTCAGGAGCTAACAAATTGAAATTAGCCTCCATTAACGTCAGTATTCCCGAAAATGAAAAGGAAGTTAACAGCTAAGATCATTTAATTAGCCAAAACAAATTATAAATTATAGTATCGATCGGCTTGATGAAAAACAACGACTCCTAATATAACCAAAGAAAAATAATCTCAGGCAAATTGTAAAAACACTTAGCAATTGGGTTAAACATCGATCGCTACAATAAATATAAATACCCACTCCTAATTGTTGATGAATACCTTCCCCTCCACCCTTGATGCAGCAGTCGAACAGGCAAAAGAAGCTACCAAAGCTGCGATCGCTGATGGCTATAGGCTGATTCAAGTAGAATTAGTCATTCCTGAAATTGCTTTAAAATCCGAGGCTTTAGCCCTAGAATTTGCTAATTTCCTGGTGAGCGATGGTTCAAAGGTCAAAGTTATGTTCCCTGATACGGGTGCGTGCGCCTTGGCAAGACGTAACTGGGGGGAACAACCATTTCAAGTGACAGACATGGGTAGTCGCTTTACTCCTATCGAAACTCAGGTTTCCCCAGAAGATGAAATTTTCCTGGTTGCTTGTCCTTCTTCTGTGGAGGTAGAACGAGCGGAAAAATTGACCCAGATAGCAGGCGATCGCCCTGTGGTTTTTCTCATTCCTCAATTGGAAGACGTGGCGGTAGTTGGTATTGGTTTAGCAGCACGACAGTTGCGAGATCGTTTTATTAACAACATTTATTCTAGTTATTATCTTCGTCCCCTTGAAGACGGTGCGATTCTGCGGTGTCATCCTTCTCCTTGGCAAATATGGCTTGAAAATGAGGAGAAAGAGGAAAATTATGAATTAGCTACAGAACTTTCTTCTAAGCCAATGGGAGAAGATTTAGACCGTTTGATGATGCAATTAACCAACTCAGAAGCAGAAAGCAAAGATAATTCTCAATCTAAGAAAAAGCCAAATTTATTGGGTAATTTATCGAAGTTCCTCAAGGCTTTGAGCCAATAATAATTACTGGTTACTAATTGATTGGATAATAAAAAATACTACTTTTGGTTAGCTACTACTATTTTTGTGGCAATATTATTTAGCTTTTCTGGATTTGGACTGGCTTTTGATTCGCCCTATACAGTGCAAGATGATGCTAGACAGCACGTTTTTTGGCTGCAAAGGTTGAATGACCCTGCCCTATTTAGTAATGATCTTATTGCAGATTACTTTAGCTCTGTTGTTCCACAGGGCTATAAGTTTATCTATTGGTTAGGCAATAGTATCGGAGTAAAGCCATTTTTATTTAATAAGTTGCTTCCTGTTTTTCTGGGAGTTGCTACGAGCATATTTACTTTTTTAATTACTATTGAAATATTTCCCATTCCTTTTGCTGGTTTTATAGCTAGTCTTTTACTAAATCAAAATCTGTGGATGCTTGATGATTTAGTTTCTGGTACGCCAAGAGCTTTTTTTTATGTTTTGTTTTTGGGGTTTATTTACTTTCTATTACGCCAAAACATATTAATGTGCTGTTTGTTCATCGCTCTACAGGGTTTATTTTATCCCCAGGTATTATTAATATCATCAGCTATTCTTGGTATTAATTTAATTACTCAAAAGCAAAAAAGATATTTTTATATTGTCGGATTAATTGTTGCGATCGCGGTTATTGCCATCTATAAATTACAAACCGCAGATTCTCACGAGGTTATAAGTTTAGAGTTAGCCCAACAGCTACCTGAGTTTCGTTTGGGAGGAAGAAACGAGTTTTTTTTAGATAATTTTTGGTCATTTTGGCTAGTAGGACAAAGAAGCGGTTATTTTCCTAGAGAATGGCAATATGTTTTACTATGTTCTTTTGGTTTATTATTACCAATAATAATTAGATATCCCAAAGAATTTTCTTTAGCAAAACAAATCAATCCTCAGATAAAAATTATTGGACAGATATTAATTGCCTCTCTAATCTTATTTTTTTTATCTCACCTATTACTATTTAAACTACACTTACCCAGTCGATATACTCAACACACTAGTCGAATAGTTATAGCTTTAGTTGATGGTATTACCTTGGCAATAGTCATCGATAAAATTAGCCAATACAAAAAGAAACTACGTCCTCTGATAATTATTATCACCTTGAGCGTATTGCTTTATCCTACCTATGCAGTGCAATCTTATCCTTATCGCCTGGGTTACGTAACAGGAGAAGCACCAGAACTATATCAGTTTCTACAGCAGCAACCAAAAGATATTCTCATTGCTAGCCTGAGTTCAGAAGCAGATTTTATTCCCAGTTTGGCAAAGCGATCGGTTTTAATTGCCGAAGAATATAGTATTCCTTATCACTGGGATTACTATCAGCAAATGCGTCAACGAGCTAAAGACTTAATTAAGGCTCAATATAGCTCTAGTCCAACAGAAATTAATCAGTTTATCGAAAAATATCAGGTTAGTTTATGGCTAATAGATAAAAATGCTTTTACTACCAAATACCTGAAGAATAATCCTTGGTTAAATCAGTTTCAACCAGAAACCAATCAGGCTATTAATAGTTTGCCAGAAAATAGTCAATTGTTTATTCAAAGCAAAAGCGATCGCTGTACAGTTTTCCAGACACCACAATTAAATCTTCTGAATGCTCAATGCTTGGTAGATGCTGCGCCGTAAGTAGCACTCATTACTTATTGCTTATTACTTACGAACAGTTAATTCTTATGTCCTAACCGATTAACGTACTGCGACAGTTAATCTGCCTAAATAAGAATATTTATGCTCAAAATGCACAAAATACCAACTTTGTAAAGGTTTATGTCAAGATAGTTGTGGCAAAATTAAGTTGAACTTTGCTTAATTTAGATAGAATAAAAATTATGACTAACCCTTTTCAGTTTCCTAATGGTCAACTAGCTCACAGTGCAGAAGACTTACTGGAACTTTGTCAACAGTTTCCTGATGATGGAGTTAATTATTTAGTTAGAGAAGATTTAGAGAAATGGCTTGCTTATATAGGAAAAGATGATATCGCACAATGTGCTGCGAGTGCGCGTCAAACTTCTGTAGACGATCGCCAAAAATTAGAGGAATTTCTCAATAAATGTCATGCTTTGTCATCTCCAGAAAGTAGAGATCTAACAGAAAAAGCGATCGAACCAGAACCTACTCCTGTAGCGGTAGAAACTCCTGTAGTCGAAGCAAAACCAGAACCTACTCCTATAAGGAAATCTACTGAGAAGAAACCTAGTTTTTTCAAGGTAGTTGCTGGATTAATCGTCAATGTTCTTTATCGTAACAAGAGCAAAAATTAAATATCTATTTAGGGCGGATAATTGTTCGCCCTTGCTTATTCTTATGTAATTGAGCTTAAAGTAGAAATAATTATACTCTAAACACTGCTATAGGAAGTTTGATCGCTGAAACAATCATAAGTAGTTCCGCCTTGCGCGGTTTTTGAAGCGATAAAATGTTTTTCTAGAACAAATTAAAAATAATTGCCAAATTAAGACTTAAATGAATTGATTATGACCAAAACCATTCAAGATGCGATCGCTTCGCATATATCCTTTAGGGCATATCGCCTTTGAGGCATTGGTATTAGTACCAATTTTATCGGGGTTAAATCCTAACGTGGCTTTGTTTACCTCTGGATTGGGAACATTGTGTTTTCAGTTAGTTACAGGGGGAAAAGTTCCCGTATGTCTAGCATCTCCTTTTGCCTTTATTGCACCCATAACCTTAAGCATCGAAAAATACGGTTTAGCTGCAATCTTATTATTAACTGACGTTACGCACTAATCAATCTGTTAGGGCAGGGAAATCCTAAAGGAAGATGCGGACACACGAATGTCCTTTCTCGCTTCGCATAAGGTTAAGGGGGAATGGGTAAAGTTTAATTTAAAACCAAAAAACAAGAGGGATGCCTTGTAAAAGACATCCCTTATTTAAAACTATAATTAAAATTGAAACTGTGCTTTATATACCAGCAGTTTTATAAATTGAATTTGCTGGTGTTATTGATAAACTTATTTATATAACTAATAATAAACTCCACTTTATAGACAATAGTGCGATCGCGATCGCATTTCAATTGATTCATTTGAAACCAAAAAACAAGAATCATAGATCGGCTATCAATACTCATGTTTGATTACTGATTTACAGGAATTGCCTGATGGAAATAGGCATAGTCTATGTATTGATGCCCTTCTGGAGTTTGATGAATAATATCAGCAAAGCGATGTGACCATAAAATGTCACTATCGATATAGGAATATGGGGCGTGAAGAGATTGACTAACGGTTTCATCAATACCGCTTAGAGAAACCAAAATCATTGCTCTAGTTTTAGCTAAGGATTCTGGTGTGGCGTGCCAAAGAGGGCTATTTTCATCAATAGGGTGCATTATTGTCCAGCTGAGGGTAAATCTAGGAGTACTCTCTCGCATTAAATTGAGCAGATAAAAACGACGCATATATTCGCCTTCTGCGCTAACTTCATCTCGCAATAGGTATAGTCGAACTTGCGCTTCTAATATTTGATTATGCCTTTGATTAGCGGCTCTAATCATCAATGTGGGAGTGCTATTGTGTTCTGATATAGTTGCAATTTGGCTGAAGATTACCTTAGCGGTGGGTTGAGCAAACCGAGTAAATGCCAAACTGGTAATTAAGGCTATGCCAATAATACCTACCAAGGCTTCTATTGTCACTAAAGTATCGGCGTAGGTTGTAGTAGGATACATCAATCCATAACCAATAGAAGTCAAAGTTTGTACACTAAAGAAAAACGCATCAGAAAAAGAGCCAGGAGTGGCATTTTCAATACAGTTTCCTCCCATTAAAAAGCCAAGGGCAAAAAGTGCATTTACCAAGACATAAAAGAACACAGCCAAGCTTAAAAATCCCCACCAAGGAAGAGTTAACAAAAGATAATAAGGTTCACGCCAATATTTATACCAAGCATCTGCCCTTCCAATGTCAAAACGTCCATTTCTAAAATTGATTTTAAATCTGTTCGCTTTAGATTTTTTCCAATTGTCTTTTTTTTTCATCAATTGACAATTTTATTTCTGATAAATTGCTGTACGTTTTGTCAAATAGTTAATCATGTTCAACTCTCCTTCTAGAAGCCTTCAATTGACCGCGCTTGGTTTTATTATCTAATCTTCTTCTCTTCGCACTTTTGCTTGCTTTAGTTTTTATTCTTTTTTTCTTAACAATAAGTGCGCTTTTAATTAATTTTTGGAGGCGTTTGAGAGCATCTTCTCTATTTTGTAATTGGCTACGAGACTGTTGGGCTTTAATAATAATCACGCCGTCTTGTGAAATTCTAGAATCTTTTAATCGCAACAGTTTATGTTTGTAAAAATAGGGCAGAGAAGAGGCATTAATATCAAAACGTAAATGTATAGCACTAGCTACCTTGTTAACATTTTGTCCCCCTGCACCAGTCGAACGAACTGCACTTATTTCAATCTCACTACTAGGTATCGTAACTTGGTCTGATATCTTTAACATTTGTCACTAATTACTAATTACTTGTTACTTAAAAAGTCTCTATCTGTCTATAGTCAGACGTTTTTAGTCTGGCAATCTCTCTAGGATCTATATGTATAGGCAATAAGCGATCGGTTCTGGTGTTTATGGAACTTTTACCGTTACCGAAGATATTACCAAATATACTAAATCCCAACTGTTTTCGGAAGTTGGCAAGCAGACAGAATTATTTGCGCGTTTTTCTACCATAGCCAAATCTAAAGGTGGTTCGGATATTTATCGCGACTCACGAGGATTCTCTCTAGACTTGTACAAGAGTATCGAAAATAGTTTTGAGTGGAGAGCAATAACTGTATATTATTTATTGTTCGGGTTTAAAATATCTAACCGCAAGGAAAAGCTTAATATTTGGCTTGTTTAAGGTTTAATGACTATCTTTAGAAGGATATATCAATCGCTATTATTTGGTGCAATTATAAGTAGCACATATAACTATGTTACTCGAACTTATTTATGACTCAACTATCCTTATCCGAAATACAAGAATTAGCAACGCAAGATAATTCTCCCTGTATTTCTATTTATATGCCAGCGGAGAAAGCTGGTTCTCAAACAAGAGAAAATCCGATTAGATTTAAAAATCTTTTAAGCGCAGCAGAAAAAGAAATAGCCCAAAAATGGTCAAATTCAGACATCACTGATTCTTTGGCTACCGCCAAATCTTATCTTGATAATTATGATTTTTGGCAAAACCAAGATTGTGGTTTAGCATTCCTTATTAATTCTAAGGAATTAAAATATTATCGCCTGCCTTATAGTTTTGAAGAATTAAGTGTGGTTAGCGATCGCTTTTATTTACAGCCTTTAGTTAAATTTGCCAGTAGTGATCGCCAGTTTTATTTACTCGCACTATCTCAAAATAAAGTTCAATTGTTTTTAGGCGATCGCTCTAATATTAAAGAATTGGATCTACCGCATTCTGTACCTCCTAGTTTGGCAGAAGCTCTAAAATACGACGATCCAGAAAAGCAAACTCAATATCATAGTGGTGGTAGTGGCGGTAGTCCCATTTATCACGGTCAAGGAGTTGGCACTACAGATAATAAGGATGAAATAAAACGTTTTTTTCAACAGATAGACGAGGGTTTACAATCAGCTTTCGACCAAGAAAATACGCCTCTAATTTTGGCTGGGGTAGAATATTTACTGCCTATTTACCAAGAGACAAATTCATACTCTAATCTAATCTCTACTGGTGTTATTGGTAATCCTGAAAATGTATCTCCAGAAGATTTACACAAACAAGCTTGGGAAATTATTAGTAACAACTCAACCACAGAAAAACAAGCAGCGATTGATGAATATGGTCGTCTTTCTAATACTCAAGAAACTACCTACAAATTAGAAGAAATTATTTCCGCTGCGATGAATGGACAGATTGATACTTTGTTTATAGTCGATAATGTCAGACAATGGGGTAGTTTTGATCGCGATCGCAACCTGGTCGAAATTCATTCTGAGGTAACAAATGAAAGTGTGGACTTATTCGACCTAGCTGCGGTAAATACCTATACACAGGGCGGTAAAGTCTATCAAATCGAACCAGATCGAGTGCCAGAAAAACAATCGATGATGGCTATTTTGCGTTATCCCCTCTACGCAGAACCAGAAAAAGTCAATAGCTAAAAAATTGAAGTTAGAGGACAAAGGATCGCCAGAATTAGATCTTGACTTATAGCAATGCGTACCGACGTTAGGACATTTTCCCGATTCATCAAAAAAGCTCACGGATAGAAAGGTTTAAGACCCCTTCCGAACATATGTTCCCTTGAATGTATTCAAGGGCTTGGGGACGACCGCATTTCATAGCCTAAAACCTATTTCAATCAAGCTTATAACTTGTGGCTAGATTTTTAAAAGGCATTGTTTTGCTGCATATATACCCCTTTCTGGCTTAGAGCTAGGGACAAAGCGACTTTATCCCTGGGAGCGACGATTTTATAGTGACTATTAACGTACTGTAATACTTTGTACTCTATCTTTAGTTACATACAACAAATCAATTAATTATAAAAAAGTAAAATGAATAAACCCGATCTTGGCGAACAGGCAATTAGCAAAGCAGCAGAAATTGGTATAGAAAGTCAGTTAGATGAAGCTGAAAATGTCAATGTAGATGTTAGGGCTAATCCTCTAGATATGATGAGTGGCGAACTAGAGTCTGTTACCGTAGACGGTAAGGGCATGGTCATGGAAAAAGACTTGAGGGCAGAAAGATTAATCCTTCAGACTGATGAGATTGCGATCGATTCAATGAAAGCAGCATTGGGTAATATTGAACTGACTCGCAATACTAATGCAGAAGCAAAAATAGTTTTGTTAGAAGCAGATATTCAACGAGCCTTCAATTCAGAATATATTGAAAATAGGCTCGAAAATCAGCAGGTGCATATTGATGGAGAGACTGTTACGGTCAATGTCCGTAACGTAAAGTTTGCTCTACCAGGAGACGAGAAAATTAATTTAAAGGCTGACATAGACATAGTTGAGTCTAAACAAGCCAAGCAGATCGCTTTATCTGCCAAACCAGAATTAGATGCTGATGGAAATAAAATTGCGATCGCCAATGTCGAATATCAAAACCCAGAAGACGCAGACTTTGCCAAGGCTTTATTAGATAGCACCAAGGAAGTATTAGATCTACGCAACTTTGAACTGGACGAGATGTCATTACAGCTTGACAAACTAGAAGTATCTTCAGGAAAAATAATTATGGCTGCTAGTGCTGTGGTAAGGGAGTTTCCCGATAGCTAAATTTAGGTCGAGATTGGACAAAACCCAAAAATCTTTGTGAGGAGTATATGTCTGTTTTTTTATTTATTGTTGGTTTTGCCCTTTTAGCCACTGTTTCAGCTGATGTTTTGGTGACAACACTTACTGTAAGGGGTGGTGGTTTTTTAACCAATCGTATTTCTGCTTGGATTTGGCATAGTGCCACCAAAATACATCGTCACAACACTAATCATCGTTTGTTGGCAGGTGCAGGACTCTTGTTAATACTGGGAATGGTTCTTATTTGGTACTTATGTACCTGGACGGCATGGTCTTTAATATTTTGCTCTTTTAGCAATGCGATCGTTAATAGTTCTAATCAAGAGCCTGCAAGTATCTGGGGGCGGATTTACTTTGTGGCATACACCATAACTACCTTGGGTAGGGGAGACTACCAGCCGAGTAGTACGTTCTGGCACTTATTAACAGGTTTGGCAGCAGCTAACGGTTTTTTTTTGGTTACTTTATCGATCGCTTATTTGTTTCCCGTGGTTTCGGCAGCAACCGAAAAACGGATCTTGGCTGTTCATATTTCGTGTTTGGGAGGTACAGCAGATGAAATTCTCACTAAAGCCTGGAATGGAAAGGATTTTGGCAACTTAGACCAACATTTAATTAATCTTACGCCGTCGATTGTTAGTTTAGGGGAAAAACATTTAACCTATCCAGTACTACACTACTTTCATACACCGTTGCGATCGCGCTGTTTACCTTTAAGCATTGCTGCCTTAGATGAAGCAACAAGCTTGCTACAGTATGCTATCCCCTTAGAAAATCGACCAGATACAAGCTCCTTAATTCCCATACGTCGTTCCTGTGCTGCTTTTTTGACCACTCTGAGATCGGACTATATTAAACCAAGCAAACGAGAACCATCTTTAATACCTTTGAAATTACTTCGCAATAAGGGGATTCCCACCGTAGATGATGGGAGCTATATTAAAGCTTTTACGCAAATTAACAAGAGACGCAGATTGCTTTTAGCTTTGGTAGAAAATGATGGCTGGTCATGGAATGCAGCAGCTTCTAGTCTAACCACTAGCAGAGCGAAAAACCTCGACGATGACTCGATCGTGGAAGACTTAATCTTGAGCTAAATTACTGAGGTTAAGCACTAATCGATTTATATTTGAATGTTTTGAAATAGGAAAAGCAATTATGCTATAAGTACAGCTTTTTTGCGGATATGGTAGAGCGATAGCAAATTTTATCGAGATTAAAATGTATCTAATTATCGTGGGTGGGGAGCTGTCACTAAGCAGTTGGTTTCTATAATCACCGAACAGGGACACAAAGTAGCAGTAATTGAAAAAAAAGCAGAACGCGCTAGAGCAATTATGCAGGAGTTTGATATACAGGTTTTTCATGCAGATATAGCTCAAGCAAATATCTTAGAAGAGGCAGATATCAAACACGCCGATGCTATTATTGCCACTACCAAAGATGATTCGGTGAATCTAATGGCAATGGTATTAGGTAAGCAACATCAGGTCGAACATTTAATTACTTTATTACAGGTAGCCGAACATCAAGCCATGTTCGAAAAATTAGGAGTGCAGGTGTTGAGCGATCCTGAAAAGTTAGTGGCACAAAAACTATTTAGTTTTATCGATTAGAAGCAATAACGCAGATAAATAATTAATGAAAACCGTTTTACGAGACGTAGGTCTTTTTCTGCACGTTCCTGCAATCATGGCTGTAATTTCTATTCCCGTATGTTTGCTGGCGCAAGAAAATTATGCTTTGATACCTTTACTCACCTGTGCGATCGCATCATTAGCTACGGGTCAAATATTATATCGCCTAACTAAATCTAAAAGCAGTAGTCGTATTCCCTATGCAATGATGACCGCTGCGCTGGGTTGGCTGTTGCTACCTTTATTTGGCGCAATTCCGATCTTGATGACGGCTAACGCGCCCGATCTCGCACCCGATCTATCGACAACTATCTTAGAGTTTCAAAATCCTTGGAATGCTATTTTCGAAGCTTTTTCTGGTTTTACCAGTACGGGACTATCCATGGCTTATAACTACAGCGAATTACCCCATATCCTCCAGTGGTGGCGATCGCTCATGGAGTGGATTGGTGGTGTCGGTATAATTGTTCTAGTAATATCCCTACTCGAACCTTCCACTCTACCCAATCAGCTATACAATGCCGAAGGTAGAAGTCAAAAAATCGGTCTTACTCTTAGCCTGACAGTAAAACGTATTTGGTGGATTTATCTGGTTTATACCATCGGCAGCATCTTTTTGTTTCGCATTGTGGGGATGAGTTGGTGGGAAGCTCTCAATCACGGTATGACGGGCATTGCCACAGGAGGATTTAGCGTTACCGAAAATAGTATTGGTAATTATGGCGTGGAGGTCAAATTAGCAGCTATTGTAGTCATGGTCTTGGGTGCAATTAGCTTTTCAACTCACTACCAGTTTTTACGTCATCGTAAACTATCCGCTTTTTGGTCAGATAATCAGCACCAGGCATTGTGGATTTTACTCTTGGGAGGATCGTTTGTTCTCTGGATTTTCAACCGTTTGGCATTCAGAAACGTCCCTGTAATTGATATTCTCTTTCAATGGACTTCTGCTTTAAGTACCTGTGGTTTTAGTACTGTTTCAGTTGGATCTTGGGATGGAGGCGCAAAATTACTAATGACCTTGGTAATGCTAATCGGCGGTGCAGCAGGTTCGACCGCAGGAGGTATTAAGTTAAGTCGTTTTGTAATTATTTTCAAAGCTATTGTCTGGCGTTTTCGGCGTATAGCACTATTACCCCACGAAATGATGCGTTACGAACTTGATGGAAAAATTATTAAAGAATCAGAAGCTAATCGTCGTGTAGAAGCTGCTTCGGTGTTAGCTATCTTATGGTTGAGCGTAGTAATTATTGGTATTTTTATCCTGCAATATCTTAAGCTGCCAACCTACGATTTAATTGACGTTATTTTTGAGGCTGCTTCTGCCACAAGCGGAGTTGGCATTTCTACGGGCATCACTCATCCAGATTTGCCTTGGCTGGGTAAGCTTACCCTCATTTGTTTAATGTGGATTGGGCGTTTAGAAGTTATCTCCGTACTTTTGCTATTTTCTTTACCCGTGAAATCTTTGCTCGATCGAAAGTAGCTATTATTTATTTGCTTTTAAGCCAAAACTAATGTCGCCGTTTCTTTCTAAATAGGCTTGTTCTACCAACTCAAGTCTTTCTATTTGACATTTCAGCCGTAGGACAGAGGCTAAATCCCCTTGAGTAATATGACAGGCTCTCATAGTCTTATGGCACAGTTGACCATTTCTAATCAAAGCTCTTGGTTTTCCTTTGAGGTTAGCTTCCCATTCCGTAAAGTAAAAGGCGATCGCTGAAACAACCCAGTGCATCATTATTAAAACAAACCCTGCAAAGATAGTTGCAAAAAATGCCGAACTTCCGTTGATGGCACGACTAAGGGTAGAACCAAAAATAATCGTCAAAACTACGTCAAAAGCAGCAAATTTGCCAATAAAACGACGTTCTCCTACAATCCTGACCATTACCAATGCCGATAGGTAGATTACCGCTGCTCTCAACCCCATTTGCCAGATGCTTAATTCTGAAGCACTTAATCCTAAAGCCCAATCAAACATATATTTTGTTAAGTACTAATAATTCTTTGGATTGAAGCTCTTTCTCTACATTAGGTTATTTAAAGAAGCAGGCAAACCCAGCTATATAAAACTTTAGGTAATTGTTAATCCGAACAATCATGACTGAATCAAACTGGATCGATATTTCTTTAACTATACACCCAGGAATGCCTTACTGGCCTGATAATCCTGCTGTTGAAGTTGAACCTAGTCAGTGCTTGGCACATGGGGATGTCTGCAATGTTTCCAAGATGACTATCGGTACTCATACAGGGACTCACGTAGATGGCATTAACCACTTTATTAAGGGTGGATTAGGTATCGATCAAATGCCTTTAGATGCAACTATTGGTAGAGCGAGGGTAATTGAAATAAAAGATCCCAAGCAAATCAAAATAGAAGAAATAGAACCCCATAATATACAAGCAGGGGAGCGAATTTTATTTAAAACCCAAAACAGCGACCACGCTCTAAAATCTGATACGTTTGTGGAAGATTTTGTTCATATTTCTACAGATGCAGCTAAATATTTAGCAGAAAAAAAAGTCCGTACCGTAGGGGTAGATTATCTATCTGTAGGGGGTTATGAAGGAAACGTTATCGATGTACATCATGCCTTATTAGGCTCTGGTATTTGGGCGATCGAAGGTTTAGACTTGTCTGAGATAGAACCAGGAGACTACGAGCTTATCTGTTTGCCGATTAAACTTAAAGACGGCGATGGTGGTTTGGCGAGAGCAATCTTGAAAAAGATTTAATGTGGGGTAGTTCATTAGTCTTTATTAATTGAGGCTGTAGACTTCAAATATAAACCCTTTGTCAGATGAAATGAGGGGTTAGTTAGTAATACTTTAAAGCAAGGTTAACTAATTTGTATTTAAAATTGAAGTTAACCCGATAGAAAAAGAGTTTATAAGAGAAAGGAGCGCATTAATGCTTTTAAAAAACAAAAACGACGAAGATTTGATTGAAATTAATGAAATTGATGAATTAATAGATCCTTTCAAAGACAAAGTAACAGGACAAATGCAAGCAGGACAAAATGAACAACCTCCAGAACCTTTTGAGAAGAAAAGTTTAGTATTTCCTTCTGGTGAGAGCTTACCTCAATGCTGGTTGGATAGTAACTATAAAGTCTAAGTAATTTAGCGGCAATACCCGCGATCGCTATTAAGCAAAAAAGGTAGTATTTCATATTTTGCTTGAAATACTACCTTTGGCGATTTTTATTAATAAATATAATTATTCCTAACTTATTTATTAATGGATTTGATAGGAATAGTCTCACTGTCCAATTGATTTGCGTCAGAAAACTTGTTATTCAGTAACTGTCTAATTGATTTCCATAATTCATAACTCTTCACAGTCGCCAGGAGATCGTTTCCCAAATAAATTCCCCATTTATTATCCTCGATCTTATTAAATCGATATGACATATCTGCGACCACTGATGAATGCTTAAATAATTATTAACAGAATAATGCCTATTAGTAGTTATACTTATCCATCTTTAGTTTGATTTTTATCAGGCAAATTTTCAGGTTAATATAGCTCTTTAAAGTTAAAACTCTTGCTGTACAACCAATGAAACAATTTCTGGCTCAGATCAAACCCTATCTACGCTGGTTTATCTGGGGAGGAGTTGTATTTTTCTTGGTCAAGACGGTTAAAGATCGTTTTGGAGAAGTAGCCGCAATTAAAATTGATAGCCAGGGTTGGCTAATGTTAGCGATCGCCTTGAGCATAACAATTTGCGCCCATGTTTGGTCTGGTTTAGTCTGGACGTGGATTTTGAAACTATTCAAACAGTCTTTGGGTGTAAAAGAAGGTATTAAGGTTTATCTAGTCACAAACATCGCTAAATATTCTCCTGGCAATATCTGGCACTACTATGGCAGAATCTCTGCTGTATCCCGTGCAGGTGGTTCAAAAGGAGCAGCAACCCTCAGCGTATTGTTAGAACCATTGTTGATGGCATCAGCAGCACTACTCATTGGTTTAATTGGTAGTGGATTTGGTTGGCTAGAAACAGATTTTAATCCGACAGTTGTTTTATTGCAACTATTAAGCTTAATAGCCATATCGATAGGCATACATCCTCGCATTCTCAACCCTTTGATGCACCGTCTTAGCAGGAGTAAAAATAAGGCTGACGCGATCGCAGCCCAATCTATCGTATTAGATAATTATCCCCTGATGCCCTTTTTAGGAGAAATAGGATTTGTAATTTTACGGGGATGCGGTTTTTTATTTACCTTCTTGGCACTACAGCCTATCTCTGGACAACAAATACCTCAGCTAATTAGTGCCTTTAGTTTTGCCTGGCTGTTGGGTTTGATTGTACCTGGCGCACCAGGAGGTCTAGGAGTATTTGAGGTAACAGCCTATAGCCTTTTGGATGACTCTTTATTTCCCGCCGAAATTGCTGCGGTAGCACTGTATCGATTGATTAGCATTTTAGCCGAAGCGATCGCAGCATTAGGAGCGCACTATGTTAAGTAGTTGACGTTACATCTCTGCGAGAACAGTAAAATTTTCTCAAAAAAAACCAGCATCTATGACTTTGATGCTGGTAAATTAAGTTACATAAGTTAAACGTCACAGGTTCACCGCCTTGAAGGCGGTGCTTGCCTGTGACCGCCTTCCGCGGTCAAACAATACCTAATTATATCCTCTCTAAAACCATATTGCAGTAAAAAAGAGTATTTAAGACAGATAAGAGCAACATCAATCGGTATTACTCTTATTTTCTCGATCTTTATTCCTTAGAAGCCCACCCCATCAGCATCAATACCAGGTCAACGCGTCCAACTCGCTTTCACTTAGAGGATTACCACCAAGACCGTCATACTGCTGAATCAAAGCAGAAGCAAAAGGCGCATTGTAGCTAGTTCCTACTTCATTAGTCACCCAATCATCACGGCGGTCATTATGGGAGAAATCATCAGCCGAACCAGGACCACCCACAACCGCACCATACAAAATATTCTCTTGAGGTGTAGTCGCATCTCCAGATAAATTAGGCGAAGAACCTCTATGGTGAGGACGTTCGGGATAATTCTCACCAAACCCAACCATGTAGCTCAGGTTAGCTGGATTATCACCCAAGATATAGTCCACTTGATTATTAGCAAAATCACTATAGCGACTATCAGATTTTACCGTATCGTTATAAAGTTGAGCTAGATAAGCAGCAGAACTAGTTACAGGCACAGAACCCCAAGCTGCACGGTGAGCAAAACCACCACTGGTGTATTTGATATTGCTATTACCATTAATCCACTTGTCTAACCAGCCTTCTACTTGACCTTTAAAGAAAGAATCGTCACTTTCTTGAGCTAAGATTACCGCAGCACCATAACTATGGTCATCTACCGCCCATGACCAATCTCCTAGTCCACCTACTTTAGTCTTGAAGTGATTTTCGGCTTTGGTTAGGTATGACTGTTCTCCTGTGGCTTTGGCTAACCAGGCTGCACCCGAGGCTAACTCATCACCATAACCACTCCAAGATGTATAGAAAGGACTTGCTTGAGTTACGGAGTCGGAATACTTACCTTGATGAGTTTCGGCAAAATCATAAAGCTGCTTGGCATTCTTTAGTAGTTCATCAGCATAGGCATTGTCTACTCCACGGAATAACATCGATGCTGCTGCTAAGGCACTAGAGGTACTCGCTGCTACGTCAGAACCTGGGTTGTTGGCATCAATGGCAAAAGCTCTACGAGTAGTGTTAGCTTCAACGGACTCAGGAGAACCCCAGTAACCGTGGTCATTAGCCGTACCACCTTCTCCTACCTGTACCCATAGTTTTGATGTTTTTCCGCCACTGGTTTCGTGGGCTTTGAGGAAGTAGTCTGTTCCCCATTTGACTGATTCGAGTAGTTCGTCGAACTGTCCTGCTTGTTTGTAAGCGTCGGTGTATTCTACTCCACCCCATGCCAGCATATTAACGCTAGCTGCCATTGGTTGACCGAATTTGACGTGGTCTCCTGCATCGAAGTAACCGCCTTCTAGGTCGCGTCCGACAGTGCTACCATCTTTGGTGGTGGAGTCACTTCGCCATTGGATACGGTTAGAGGGTCCTAAGTCTCCTGAACGGTTGGCTTCGAGGAAGAGGAAGTTTTTCTGTAGGGCTTCACCATAAGCGAATTTTCCTTGTTGTCCGACGTTTTTTCCGCTGTTGTCAGGAATGTTTAAATCGATAGGATCGTCATTGCTGCTATCGGAGTTATTGTCTTCGATTATTGGTTGGACAATTGGTTCTGATACTTCTGAGTTGTTAAGGATGAATTGTGGTGCGAGTGCTTCTCCTCCGTTGTCTTGAATGATGAAGACGGATTCGATTGAATTTCCTTCTACCAGGTTTGCTTGCTCGTTTTGTCCAGAAATGGTGTAGCTTCCGTTGCCGTTGTTTGTTAGGTCTACTCCGTATACTTCACTAATTTGGTAGGGTAGTTCAAAGTCTAGTGTCCAATTGTCGGACTGGCTTTGTGCGGTGAGATTTAGTTCTACTTTGTATCCTCCGTTCCAGTCTTGGGAGATAACGGAGTTGGTTTTGATGTTTGTTTGATTAGCCATTTTGGAGTAACTTGGTAACTTGTTTTTGTTTTCGTTTAACTTGTTACCTTTATAAAAGCTTTACACTCTCTTCACAGTGACTTCATGTTAGTCAAGATGATGATCTCGATCGCGCGATCGCAGTAATGTGCCTTTAATACCCTTTGGTATATGCGTTTGAGTAATTCTTGTTTCTATTATTTATCTATCTAGCAAGCCAAGTTATGAGAAGTGTCCTGACTGCTCCAATTTTTATTGATAATAAAAAGGTCGCCAACATCAAAATCTCAACCGATATTCTGTAATCTAGATAACAAACTTTTATATGCTTTTACCCCAAACTTACCTTAAGTTTTAATTTCAAAAAAGCAAAGATTTAGATGAAAAGCGCAAAATTATCTTTTATTTCACGATATTACTTACTGATAGCATTAATAGCTGGATTAACTTCTATAATCGGTGTATCTCCCGCAAAATCTCAATCTGAGGCTGAAGAATATTTAGTTGAATCGACACCAAATAATGTAATCTGGGGAGCATTGTTTATCTCAGATGATGAGCCTATTTTACAGGTCAAATCTGGAGACATTGTTACCATTGAAACTATATCTCACGAAGGTATATTGCCAGATCAGGGGGACACAGTAGAGTTTTTTACCAGCGCAGGAATTGACGAAGCAGATATCTTGAGCGATCAGCTAGCGGTAAAAAAAGAAATTGAAAAAACAGGAGAAGGACCTCACGTAATCACTGGTCCAATTTATGTTGAAGGTGCCGAACCAGGAGATGTTCTAGAAATTAGAACCGTAAGCATAGACTATCGCGTTCCCTATGGAGTAATTTCCAATCGTCATGGTAAGGGATCTTTACCTGAAGAATATCCTGTTGACAATGCAGATATATATACCAAAGTTATTCCGATTGATGCAGATAAAGATATTGGAATCTTTCGTCCAGCCAATGATAAACCAGAGATCGATCTTCCTCTCAAGCCTTTTATGGGCATCATGGGAGTAGCACCAGCCGATCCCGACGAAGCCGTAAACTCAGTTCCTCCTGGCAACTATGGTGGTAATATCGATATCAAACATTTGGCAGCGGGTTCAAGCCTATATCTACCAGTACAAGTCCCAGGAGCATTATTTTACACTGGAGATCCTCATTGCGCCCAAGGAAACGGAGAGGTTGCTTTGACAGCCATTGAATGTTCTTTGACTCCGACTTTTGAATTAATCGTCCACAAAAACAAACAGTTAGAATCTCCAATGGGAGAAACCGAGGACGCTTGGCTAGCAATTGGACTAGATAAAGATTTGGACGAGGCGATGAAAAAAGCCGTCCGTGAATCTTTACGGATTATCAATGAAGAATATGGCTTAACCAAACAAGATGCCTTACTGTTTGGCAGTGCTGCGATTGACTATGAAGTTTCCCAGGTGGTAGACATAGTGAAAGGCGTTCATGGGGTTATTCCTAAAGATATACTTGAACCTCTAAAACAAGAGTAAGAAAATAATATAGCGATCGCAACAGTAAACTTTAGAGGGATGAGGAATAAGGAACGAGGGATAAGGAACAAGGAACAAGGAATTAGTTTTCTTCTTTGTTCATCATTGATATTAATAGTGCGTTCCTGATTTACGATGATGAACGGCGGTGACAGCGTCGGATTCAAATACCTTACCCTGTTCGGCAACCGCGTATAATAGCCAGTGATCGCCACATTCCATGCGATTAGCTACCTGACATTCTACGTAAGCTAAAGAATCGCTCAAGATCGGACAGCCATTTTCTGCTTCTTCAGTTGCTACCCCCTCAAAACGATCTTCCCCTGGGGCGAAAGGTTTCAAGAAGTGTTTCATTAAGCCAATATGATTACCTTCGGGCAAGACATTCAACACAAAACTGTTGCCTTTATACAATAAAGATTCGATCGCTCTTTCTTTTGCCACAGCCACAGTTAAACCAGGAGGATTAAAGGTTGCTTGAGACACCCAGGAAGCTAACATCGCCCCTGATACTTCTTCTTTTTTGGTAGTTACAATACACATTGAACCAACTAGTCTGCCTACCGCTTGATCGGTACGATCTACATCCGAAGTAATTCCCTGTGCTTGTCTAACTTTCTTGCTTTTGCGTTGGGCTTTCTTCAATTCTTGAGCAAAATCTGTTCCTGCTTCTTCACAAGTTTTTAGTACCGCATCGGTAGGAGTAAACTTAACCCTAATTGGTTCAAAACCCATTTTATAACCAGCATTGCGAAACTTGTTTTCTAGCAAGTCTACGGCTTCTCCACTCCAGCCAAATGAACCAAACACCCCTGATAGTTGAGTTTTGGCTGCATTTGCTAAAACTATTCCCAAAGCTGCCTGTATCTGGGTTGGAGCGTGTCCTCCCAGAGTAGGCGAACCCATAATAAACCCCGAAGATTTGGCGATCGCATTTTCAATTTCTTCTGGTTTAGCTGATTCGGCGTTGATTGATTCTACTGCCACTCCTGCTTTAGTAATGCCTCTGGCGATCGCCTGAGCAATGGTAGCGGTGTTACCATAAGCAGAAGCATAAATTAAGGCGACATTCATATCGCGATCGCTTTGCTGTTTTGCCCAGGTGCGATAGTCGGCAGTTAATTCAATTAAGCTATATCTAACTAAAGATCCGTGGGCTGTACCATAGACACGAGCAGGTTTATCGGCAAGTTTGTCTAAACTACTGATAATTTGGCGAGCATGGGGTGCCATCAGACAGTCAAAATAATAGCGACGATCTTCAATGTCAATCGTCCAACCTTCATCAAAAACGCGATCTCCACACACATGACAACCAAACAGTTTATCGGTATAAAGTACTGCGGTTTTAGGATCGTAAGTGCAGAGATGATCGGGGTAGCGGGGATTTGGCGTAGGTATAAATTCTAAAAGATGTCCTTGTCCGAGATCTAGGGTTTCTTCTTTCTTGACTATTTCAATTTTTAATTCTGTATCTGGCAAAATTTTCTTAAGAGATATTGCACCAGGATTTGTACAGACGATAGTAATATTGGGGGCAATTTCTAATAAAACTTCCAGAGTCTTAGCTCGATTGGGATTGATATGTCCCAAAATAAGGTAGTCGATATTTTGCAGATCGATTCTTTCTTTGAGTGCATCAAGAAAAATATCGGTGAAAGATTCCCCAGGCGGATCGAATAAAGCAGTTTTGTCTCCTTCAATTAAATAAGAGTTAGCGGTAGTCCCTTTTTGCAAAGCATATTCAATTTCAAACTTGAGCCTATCCCAAGTACGCGATCGCAATACGCGAGTATTAGCAGCAACAGGAAACACCTGAACATCCTTAGCTTTATTTATCCCAGACATGATTTTATAACATCTTTATTATTATTAATTTCAGTGTACCAAGTTAGAGGAAGTCAGTTATTAGTAGTTAGTAGTTAGTAGTTGAAACTGTAAAATATTAATAAAATTACCAACGTCATAATGCCAAGTTCAATTATGTATCAAGAGGATGGATATGTTGTCCTCGAATCAGATTGCGAAGAACAGTTCATGACAGCCAAGGATTTACGCCAAAAGCTAGTCGATCTATTGTTGTTGGAAGAGGTGGTTGTTCCCAGGGAGTTAGAACAGTTTGATAGTTCAGAATTACAGGCACAGCATTTGCTAGACAATTATTTTGAATTGGATGTTGGTGCAGACAAATATTTACAGTGGTATGTAGTCCGCTTGGAAAAATAATCTGCTTGTGACCTAAAATATAGATTCGGTATAAATTTCTGCAAGTGGCTATGTTATTAAAGCAAAATGAACCTAAAGTGGTTAAAGGTATTTTATTTACTGGTTTATTAACTTTATTAGCTAGCTGCGGAAATACCTCGGCTCTAGAGAGTATGGTGCGGGCAGATCCAAACTTAATAGAGAGCAATTCTGAAACTGTAAGCGATCGACCTGAAGATTCAAAAAATGCAGTAACTAATACTCCTGAAGCTAATAAATCTCAAGCAGACAATGGAGTCGTTGAAGAGAACAATATCCTATCAAACAATTCTTCTGACAAAGAATCTTTACCAGAAGACGATGCCATCAAACCTAAACTAAAGCCAGAAATAACTGAAACAAGTCTACCCGCAAACTTTCCTGCATCCTTTCCCATCTATCCCAAAGTTAATTTAAAAGAAGCTAAGAGGAAAGACGAAGAATCAGGGATGCTTACCTGGACTAGCTCAGATAATAGTAAAGCGATCGCCGATTATTATCAAGCAGAATTAACCGCTAATAATTGGGAAATTATCAAACCCTTTGCCTTTGATTCTCAAGGAGAAATGGCTAGAGCGATCGCCGTAAAGGATAATCAAAAAGTACATCTAAATTTATTGCGATCGCAAAATAAAGAAACAGGGAACAATGGCACAAAGCTAACGGCTATTTACGAACCCTTGCAACAAGATGTAGCCTTATCAAACTCTGAAACAGAAAATACTAAAACAAAGCTAGATTCAAATTCTAATTCCCCGCAAAATCAGTTAGAAAATACCAACAAAGAGGTCGAATTATTCCCTGATGTGGTACGAAAAAAACACAATAATCTCTCCACCAAAACCTTAGAAAAGAGCGATTATCTTCCTCCTTCTAGTTCTGATTTTGCAGATTTAGACAATGTTGCCGAACCCTTGAGCCAACCCCTAAAAACCGTTGCTGCGTTGGGTATTCTGACTCCCTACACTCAAGAAGGCAATGTTGAAGGGAGCAAATTTGCTCCCAATGCCATTATTACTAGAGGAGAATACGCTCGTTGGTTGATTGCTGCTAATAACCTTTATCATGAAGGCGATCCAGGCAATAAAATATATGTGGTAAACGATCCCGATCAGCCAGCCTTTGAGGACATAAAAAAAGATAATCCAGACTTTGGCGCAATTCAGGGTTTAGCCGAAGCAGGGTTAGTACCTTCTCGTTTAACCCAAGACAGTACTAAATTATTATTTAGACCCGACGCTCCTTTAACCAGAGAAGAATTAGTAACCTGGAAAGTTCCCTTAGATACTCGCCAGGCTTTACCCAAAGCATCGATTGAGGCGATTGAAGAAAGTTGGGGCTTTCAAGATGCTGCTAATATAGATTCTTCGGCGATCAGAGCTTTATACGCAGATTATCAAAACGGCGATCGCTCTAATGTCAGACGCATTTTTGGTTTTACTACCCTTTTTCAAGCAAAAAAACCTGTAACTCGTGCTGAAGCAGCAGCCTCACTCTGGTATTTTGGATTTCAGGGTGATGGTATCACAGCACAAGAAATCTTGGAATCAGAAGCAGAAACAGAATCAAACAGTTAAGTCATATATCATTTCCCGTTTACTTCTCCCCCTTAGCTAATTCTCAGCTTAAAATTCAAACTATAGGTATAAATACATTTTATAGCCAAATTTATGCTCAATCTCCAGCCAATAATTGAATTCTCCTGCAATAATTGTGTCGCAATTTGCTCCTTTCTCGTACCAGCTAATCTAATTACTACTATTACTACCTTGACTTTAGTAATTACGAATCAACCATTACAGAAAACAAGTTGGTCAATGGGAATTGCTTCGGTTTTTGCGATCGCCCTATTTCTTCATGTTTCCACTTGGTTTATTATCGGCGTGATTACCCCTGTGACGTTTATCTTGTTCGGATTGGGTACTACTTGTTTAACGATTAATGCTTTAGCAATTGTTTATCGACAACAAATTTCTCAAGTTATATCAGCTAAATTTAGTCAATGAAAAACTATCATTTTCTTAAAAAATTCACTGGATTCTGGTCGTAACGATGTCTGACAGGGATGGGTTCAGATTGGCGATCGCCTTTTAGTGCCGCAGTTTCTTCCAAAGCAGTACGCAGTCTTTTGGCAGCATAGATCGACATATCTCTAGGGACATTAATCCGATCTCTCAAATAACGCAGTGCCACATCCGATCCTGATGGTGGTATGCAGGTTTCATCCGTCATCATCTTGGTCAAGGCACAGCGCAAAGCCTCATCAATCAATTGAGCTTCAGCAGGATTTGCTTTGACAATATTATCTTTATGTTTGATTACTCGCTGCAAAGCTTCAGCACGAGAAGTTTCAGGTTCGGGATAACCAACATCGGGTAGTCCAAACCAAGCACCGCGATCGACTCTTTCCTGATTGGCTAAAGCTTGAGGATTCGCCATTAGAATAACACCCTCCCATTTGCGGAGGTAAATCGTGGACGTGGGTATGAAAATCGCTTTGCGTACCACGATAGGTAGATCTGGTTTCCATTGCCTCAAACCAAGCAGCAAAACGAGGATTGTCTTCCCGCATAGAATAGCCTTTATAGTAATACAGGCTGGCATTCATTCTCTCTACATAGGGAGTAAAGATAACATCAGCGGTGCTAAATTCTTCGAGGAAATACGCACTCCTTGTACTAGCTAAAGCTTCCTCAACTAAAGCAACGGTTTCTATAAACTGCTTGCGGTTATTTTTTTCTTGTCCAGGAAAAATCGCTCGCTGACAAAGCCAACTACACCAAGCTCTAAATAATAGTCTTTCTAGTTGTCTCAATGGCAATACTTGGGGATCTTGCATTCCTCGATATAAAACGCCGAACTCCTGTTCTAAGGCAATTAAAATATCGTCACTTTCAGTGATAATTCTTCCATCCAATTCCACTGCGGGGAGCATTCCCGATGGCACTTTCCGCTTGTACCAATCTTCTTTTTTGCCATAGCAAAACATCGTCACCTTTTGGATGCGATAGGGAATTTGCTTTTCTTCGAGCCACAGCCAAATTTTTTGACAATAAGGACACCAAGCATGATTATCTCTAAATAGTGTTATTCGTACATCTGATTCTGTTTTGCCGAACAAACGTAGGGTAGCTTGAGCATTAGTATCACCGTTGATAGGATCTATTTCAAAATCAGTTAAATCTGTCAATTGTTGCCAAGTGAGGGGAGTAGTCATTTTGTTGATTCTTGTGCGAGGAGGTGGTTATTAGTCATTCAACATCTATCATCTAACAAAAATTACTTGCCCATAAGAAATTATTTTACTTATCTACTCGCTAATAGTTTATTTGTGTAGTTTGTAATTTTGATGTGAAAGAAATTTAAGAAAAATCATTCTAAGTGAAATTACCCAGATTTTACAAGTGTTTTTGTAACATCTGAGTAGACTGTAAACTTAAAAATAGAAAAACACATATGGTTACTTTAAATACTTCCCCAGGAGATGGCGGTTTAACCGTTGGCGTAGATGCTCTAGGTGCATTTGGTTCGGCTGCTGGTGGATTGGAAACATCAGATGCCTTTTACGATCCATTGGGAGCAACAGAAGAATCTGGAACAGTCTTTCAATCATATCTCTACCTTGGCATAAACAATGATGATGACCCTACCAGAATTGCTCTAACTGAAAGCAACGTAGGAGCTTTTTCTTTGACTGACTCTACCGCAACTGAAGCCAATAGTACATTTAGTGTTTCTGGTCTTGATTTTGTTCTCGAACAGGAGGTAACAGACTTTACAACTGGCGAGCAAAGAATAGGAAGCGATCTGATTCAAACCTATACCGTCACCAATACCACCGCTGCAACAGTTGAATTCGATCTTATTCGCTACTTGGATGGCGACTTAAGTTTTGACGGCAGTATTTTAGATAGTGGAGGAGCATATTTTGAAGATGAAGACACAATTCTTTTTGAGACAGATAGTGGTGATAGTGGGACGCTCTCAACTACATTTGTGGGAATTACCGACACTAGTAGTGCAGAAGTACTCGACTCAAATTACGAAATTAGCCAGTTCAGTGGTTTAAGATCGGCGATCGAGCAAGATTTACCTTTAATTACTACAGTTCAAGGCGATGGAGAAGATGAAGATCTATTTATTGATGGAGAGCCTTATGACGTAACTCTTGGCTTGAGCAATACTTTTTCTCTTGAGCCAGGAGAATCATTAACATATAGCACCGCAACTTACTTTGGCTCGGGTTCTCCTGATGATGTTGAGTCTACTATTGGTAGTTATACAACAGGAATACCTGTCTATCGTTTTTTCAGAACTGACACTCAGACTCAGTTTTACACTACTTCCGAAGTAGAGAGAGATACGGTGTTAGATACTTTACCCCAATACCAGCTACAAGGAGTGTCTTTTGTTGGCGCGCCTAATGCAGATCCTTTAACGGGAACTAGTCCTGTGTATCGTTTCTTTAATAGTCAGACAGGTATACATCTTTACACTGCGGATGAAAATGAGCGAGCTTTCGTCGAAGACAATCTCAGTAACTATACTCTAGAAGGTACTCCTTACTATGGTTATGATACTCAGATTGAGGGGACAGTACCTTTATATCGCTTCTACAATGCGGGTTTGGATGCTCACTTCTATACCCCCGACGCAGGGGAAAGAGATTTCTATGTATCATCTCCTAATTATCAGCCAGAAGGCGGTGGGGATGGTATTGCTTTTTATGTTGAGCCAGCATCGGATCTGTTGTAATAGTTGCGAATAACCCAGAAGCCCAACGGTAAATATGTAAAACTTTAGAATATCTATAAAAACACTGTATTGTGCTGTATGGCATTTCAGTGTTTTTTGTTGATTATTTTTTGACTATAAAGCGATCGCTATAGTTATTTCAGAAACAAATAAGATAATCTTAAAACATAAGTAGAAAGTAATATTTAATTGAATGCAGTAAAGCTATTGTTTGGATGACAACGATCGGTAGCTTGGTTGAAAAATTGGGATTATGCTCTAGTAATAAGGGAAACTATAGCTAATAATCTTACAGAATATGAATGATGTAGCCCAATCTTATGCCATCCTTGAAATTTCTTCTACTGCTTCCCCAGAATTAGCCAAGCAAGCCTATCGTAAACTGGCTAAAATTTGGCATCCAGATCGCTACATTAACGATCCTATTTTAAAAGCCAAAGCAGAAGTAAAAATAAAAAAGATCAACCAAGCCTATGCAGTGATTAAAGACTATCAGGAGAAAAATGGTGGTAATGTGGTCAAGCAAAAAACTACTAGCTACTCTCCATCTCAAAAATCTTCCACAAAAGTTGTCAAAACTCAGAACACTCCAGAGTTTTATTATCAGCAAGGAATAGACTATCTTGAATCTAAAGATTATGATGCTGCTTTAAATAGTTTTGCTCAAGCTATTAAGCTAAACCCGAATTATCTACAGGCTTACCAATGTCGGGGTTTCATTTTATCCAAGCTAGGTTATGACCTACGTGCAAATGCGGAATTTAAAAAAGCCGAGCAAATCAAGCTAAAAAGTAGAGTATCTAAGTCTTACGGCAGGCAAAATTATACAGCTAGCAACAAGATTGGTAGTGATACTTTAGAATTTTGGCAAACTATCGCTGATTTTGAACAGCCTATTAAACATTTGGCGGTTGATTATTATGGACAAATTGCCACTGCAAACAAGAAGGAAATCGATCTTTGGCAAATAGATACGGTCAAAAGAATCGCCAGCCTTAAGGGTCACACGGATCGAGTGACTTGTCTCGCTATTAGCTATAGTGGTCGAACTTTGATTAGTGGTAGTCAGGATAAAACTATTAGATTTTGGGATTTAGAAGAGAGAAAAATTATCCGTACCTTTGGGGGACACCTAAGTAAAGTTGTTGCATTGGCTTTGACTAGGGACGACCAAACTCTGATTAGCTGTGGTGGCGACAACTCGATAAAAATCTGGAATATGAGTCGCGCTACAGAAATCCAGAACATCTCTTCTCCTGCTGCGGTGACTTGTCTTGTGGTTAGTCCTGATGGTCAATTGTTTTGTAGCGGTACTTTAGAGTCACCCTTACAAATCAGAAACATTAAAGGTCAGGTAATACGTTTGATTAATAATAACTCTGGAGTACTATCTTTAGCATTTAGTCCTGATGGTAATTTGCTGGGGACAGGGGGTTTGAATAGTGAGATCGAACTTTGGGATATTACTACTGGTCAAAAAATTTATACCCTCATAGGACATTTGGAAAGGGTATCGAAAGTAGTCTTTAGCAGTGATGGTAAGACTTTGATTAGTAGTAGTTGGGATGGAACTATTAAACTCTGGAAACTATCTACAGGGGAATTAATCAACAGTATTGAGGCGCACTCTTCTAAAGTCCTCAGTTTAGCAGTTGCACATAACCATAAAATTTTAGCTAGCAGTAGCGAGGATAAGACAGTTAAACTATGGCGATGCAATTTATAAAAGCACTAATTTAGATATAAATACCCTTGAGTAAAGTCAAGAGTAGAAGTTATACCAGATATAGGCTTATTAAATCAATAAGATAAAACTAATGAAATATATCGACCTGCAACGGAGATTAAAATCATATAAAGTCGCAGGATTAATACAGGTTAAATTAAATTCTGAGCAGTTAATTTTAGAAACAGAGTATCAACGTTGTTTGAATTTGGGACTATCCCAAACTGAGTTAGAACGGTTAGTTTCGATCGAGAAAGGAGAAGATTTATCGCTTATTTCGCCTCTAGAAATATATAGCTGTCCTGAAAAATTTCTTTTAAAAGTTATTAAAGCTAAAGCCTATGATTTAGGTAAGGTTGAGAATCTTTTGGAATTGAAATTAGCTTTTCCTATATTTAAAGACAAGCAGTATGATTTTAGAACCAAAATGTCTTGGTCAAAGTGTGTTTATTTTATAGATAATTTGACTAAAAACTCTCAAGAATTTGAAAAATTCAAACAAGATGTAGAAGCCTTTATTATTTCTATTAAAGAAGAGAAATATTATCAGCTAACGGGAGAAACGGCGGTAGAAGAAGCCTATGATGACCTGTCTAATTATATTAGCTGGTGGAAAGGGGCGCAGTGGGAATATACTCGATCGACCCAGCCTCCTACCTTGGATTTATTAAAAAGAGCTTGGTTAGAACAATATTTAGCTCAACACGATCTAGGTGAGTTACTTAGATACAGTCCTATAGATTGAGCGTATTAAATAATATAAACATAAATTATAAGAAACTAAATATTATGACTTTATTAACTAAACCAGTCAGACCAAAAGATAGTTTACAATCAATTATTCAAATTTGGAAAGATCAAATTATCTGTCTTTCCCCTAAAGGAGAAGGATATAGTGCTTATTTAGTAAATACAAAATGCGGTAGTTTAATTAACTATATTCATGCCAATTGCGATGAATTGCGTCATTCGGCGACTAATTATGATTCTCTTTTAATTAAAATTAAGCAAAAATATGATGGTCACTTGAAAGAGGCAATTTTAAACACAATTAAATATGAAACCACCAGAAGGTCTTTTAAGAAACAACACGAATGGATTCAAAATAGCTATAAAATATTAATTGAGCAAAAGCAATTAAATGTCGAGCAACAGTCAGCTGAGATCGAGCAATTAAAGCAAATAATTAATGAACAAAAACAGGAAGTAGCTAATATAAAAAGTGAATGTCGAGAGCAACTAAAAGCGATAAAGCTAGAAAGAATACTTAAACAAAAAGAAGCTGAAATCAAGCATAAAAATAATGAAATAGCTAGATTAAACCAACAGCTACAGGAAAGCGATCGCGAGATTGGCAATCTTAAATCAGAACTAAACAATGGCATGAATGAATTGAAGCTGAAATATAAATGGTTGATTACCCAATTTATTCAAGATCGCGCTGAAAAACAAAGAGTTGATAACAATAGCAAGAGTCTACAAAGCTGTCAAAATATCTTTAAGAAAGCCCAGAAGAAAATCAATCTTTTACAAGCAGAAAACAAATTCCTTAGAAAAGAAAATGTCGATCTTTATAATCAGACTAAAATGCTAAGAGTTTAAATCATCAAGTAACAAATGATTTTACAGTGGCGGTTTTTAGGTTTGCTTGCTAAAACTGACGAAATTGAAGTCGAAGGGCGCGTCGCAATCGACTTCTTGAATTGAATATCTATTTTTTATATTTTACTCGTCTATATATTAAGCAAAATGCAGATGAATATTAATACCCAACAATTGACACTACAGGAAGTTATTCAGGGGTGGAAAGATCGCATTGTTTGTCATCCTCCCCGTGGAGAAGGTGCAGAAGCCTATATTATTAATTCAAGTTCAGGCGATCGCGTAAAATATATTGAGGCTAATTGTGATAGTCTGCGTCATAACGCTACAAATTACGACAGACTATTAATTGAAATTAAAAATCAGCATAAAGGTATTTACAAAGAAGCGGTTTTAAATACGATTAAATACGAAGCCACCAGAAGAGCTTTTAAGGCTCAACATGAGTGGATGCACAATAGCTATCAAGCATTAATTAATAATGTTAAAACTAATAACTTCGATCGCCAGATGTTAATTAAAATTGATAGTTTAAATAAAATTTTAGAAAAGCGCGATCGCGAATTGAAAAAGCTTAAGTCTCAGTGTAAAGGTGGTTTGCAGGAGCTACAGGTAGCCTATAAAAAGCTACAGCGTCAACTAGAGCAAGAGCAAAAACGTCGTCAACAGCTAGGGACTAGTAATAGAAGCTTGGGGGCATATAAAGGACATTTTTACAGAGCGCAGAGGAAGATTTCTGTCTTAAAAACTGAAAATAAAGATCTGCAAAAACAGGTTAATCTACTAGAATTTAAGGCAAGGAAGGTTAATAGCTAATTTGTTAAAACCAATTAATTATTGATTGTTGACTGCTTATTGTTAATTGATAATTTGATACCTAGACTTTGAAAATAAGCAGTGCCGATCGCAATTAAGAAAGAAAAATAAGCAATAATTTGACCTAAATACAAAGTTTGCCGATAGCCAAACAAAGCTTTGAGGACAATACCAGGAAATTGCTTGTCGGGTAATAAATTCGATCCATCCCATACCTGACTACCAAGAATACAAGAGCCATTATTAAACAAACATAGCTGATTGAGAGTCAGTTGATTCAACATCACCAAAGCAGCATCAAAGTGCTTCAATGCACCCATAACCAAACCGCCAACAATTAGAAGTAAAAATATTCCCATTACCTGAAAGAAGAGGCGAATATTAATCCTAACTCCTAAAGAAAACAGAGCGACTCCCATCACGCTAGCAAGAATCAAACCTGCAACTGCACCTATAGCGGGGAGAGTCCAATCCTGCTGAAACTTCGCCAAAATAAATAAAACAGTCTCAAAACCTTCTCGCACCACTGCAATAAAAATCAGCACAAATACGGCTTTTCCTGCATTGTCATTATCCAACGCCGAGGTAATTGCACCTTCCACCTCTCCCTTGAGAGACTTCGCCTGTTTAGTCATCCAAAGTAACATCCAACTAAGCATAGCGATCGCAACTAAACCAAATATACCCTCTAACAGTTCTTTAATTACAGGTGCGTAGATTCCGCCAACCGCATCAACGCCACTAATTACCCCTGTCAACAAAAAGCCCACCGCCACACTAGCGATAATACCGCCAAATATACCCAAATATACCCATCGATATAGTTCTGTTTGCTTTGCTTTCTTAAGACAAGCCATTACTATACCCACAACTAAAGCAGCTTCAAATCCCTCGCGCAAGGTAACAACAAAAGTAGGGAGTGTAGCACTAAAATCCATGACTAATTACTAATTACTAATTACTAATTACTGTACAAAGAAAAGGCACACTTTGTCTCTAAATCATTACCCTAGCTATCCTGACTCATTACTGCTCGGGAGGATTGGGGGGGTTGCTAAAAGGATCGATACTGCTAGGAAGCCCAGGAAGTGCTGGATTAACTCCAGGAGTAGGTGGGGTAGTGGGTGCTTGAGATCCTTCAGGAAGTGTCGCCAAAGCAACGCGATTGCCTCCCACTTCTCTAAGGATATCCAATACTTCGACAACTTCTCTATAGGTTGAGTTTTTGGCTGCATATAGCGTCATTAAGCCATCGGGATTAGCCTGATTGTATTTCTTGATTTCCCAGGATAAATCGCTACGAGTTACAGGATCTCGATCTACATATAGTTGTCCTAGATCGTCGATGGTGACAATTAGAATGTTTTGTAACTGGGGTGTACCAGTTTTTGCCTGGGGTAAATCCAAGCTAATCGCCTGCTGACGGGAGAAATTAACCGCTGCTAGAATAAAGAAGGTCAAAATGCAGAAAATAACGTCAATTAGAGGCAAAATTTCAATATTAGCCCCACTATCTTGGCTATCGTCTTGCCAAAGCTTCATTGACTGTATTGGTTTGGGTCTATACTTTCTTTTACGAGTCACAATTATTAACTACTGATTACTGTACAGAAAAGGTATAAACCTTTTCTCTTCTTGTCATTTGATAGACAAGGCGTACCTTGTCTCTACTGATTATTTGGTGGCTTGATGTTGATAAACGAATATTCATCCTCGGCTGGAATAATTCCTTCAGGTTCATCGAATTCACCTAAATCCGATTGCATCCAGCGATCGCGATACATAACTTCTAAACGGCTTCCTGTACGGCGCAAAATTCTAATTTGATTTGACCAGAAAGCTTGGAATAGACGATAAAAACTTAAGCTGATAATTGCCACTAACAATCCTACTGCGGTAGAAATCAGCGACTCACCAATACCTAAAGTTACTCCAGATGAATCTGCTGTTCCCAAATCACTAATTTTAATCGAACTCAATGCTTGAATTAGACCCCATACCGTACCAAACAAGCCCAATAATGGAGAAAGAGCGATAATTGCTTCTAATATTTTATCTCCCTTCCGCATCCTCGCTAATTGTTCTTCTGCTGCCGATTCTAATGCCAGATGAAACATATCGGGATCGGGATTGGATAGTCTAAAAGGAGAATAAACAAAGTTTCCCAAGGGATGATTGATATGTTCTTGAGCAATTTTTCCTACCAAATCCCAATTTCTTTCCGCAGCCTCCATAATGCGATTAAATATTTTTTTCTCTTTGAAAACTACTCTTGACCAAAACCAGAGCCGTTCTAAGATGGTGGAGATAGACAATATTGAAAGCAATAGCAAGGGATACATCGAAATACCACCTTTTTCAATTATTTCTAGAAAATTCACGCTTTTTTATTACCTCCAGTAACGTTTTGGCTAAAATTAGTTTTCAAACAGTTTAAATTATTACAGCTTTAATCTTTTAACCTTAGACATAGATAACACAGGTTTGAATAAAATCCAGGTTAATGAAATTTTTCTAACACGCCCTAGAATCGATGTCTACAATCTATCGACTAAATAATAAGGTGCTTTGGGAACATAAAGTTAGTTGATTTTGTCTTCAGCTATGATGGTCTGCACTGTATATTTTCTGTGGAATGAACCGTAATATTGTTTTGGGGACTCTTTGTGTCAGCTTACTTCTAATTTTGATGGGTATGGTATCAGGGCAAGAGGTTGGTTTAATTGAACCAGCCCAACCCAACCATAAATCCTCTGATGTAGCCAACCAGAAAATTACAGAAACCACCGAAACACAAATGAGTCAGCTAGCTAGTGCAAGCAACCGTTTTGGCTTTAATTTATTTGACCAAATTTATAGTCAGCAACCAGAAGATAATTTAGTTATTTCTCCCAGCAGTATTACGTTCGCTTTGGCGATGGCTAGGAATGGCACTAGCGGGGCGACGAAAGAGGAAATGACCAAGGTATTGGAACTAGAAAAACAAGACCCCTCAGCCATTAATAGAAGTTACCAAGAGTTAATTGAAACTCTCAAAACTGCCGATCCGAATGTAAAACTGGCGATCGCAAATTCTCTTTGGATAAATCAGAATATTACTCTCAAAGATCAGTTTATCAATAGTGCAGAAGAGTTTTATCAGGCAAAAGTTACCAATTTGGATTTTGCCGATTTTAGAAGCAAAGATATTATCAACAAGTGGGTATCTAAAAACACTGCTAATAAGATTCCTGAAATTGTAGATTCGGTTTCAAGCGAAGATGCGCTGTACTTAATTAACGCTATTTACTTTAAGGGAATTTGGGCGAATAAATTCGATCCAGATACAACTACAGAACAACCCTTTTATACCGATCCTAATTCCTCCCAACCTCAGTCGATGATGAATCAAACAGGGAAATATCGCTATTACCAGAGCGACTGCTTTCAGGCGGTAAGATTGCCTTATGGTGAGAAAGAAGAATTGGGAATGTATATTTTTCTACCCAGTAAAACAAGTAGTTTAGAAGAGTTTAACCAGCAGCTAAATTCAGATCGTTGGCAAGAGTGGCTGAGTCATATGCGATCGCAAAAGGGCAATATTACTATTCCTCGTTTTAAGCTGGAGTATGAAACAGACTTAATTAAGTCTTTATCTGCATTGGGAATGAAGCAAATCTTCGATTCTTCTCAAGCAGATTTTTCGGCAATTAGTGATACTCCCGTTGCAATAGACACAGTCAAACACAAAACATTTATTGAAGTAAATGAAGAGGGTACAGAAGCAGCAGCAGTAACCTCCATTGGCATTCGCATTACCTCAGCTATGCCTCAAGATACGCCATTTAACATGAATGTCAATCGTCCTTTTTTCTTTGCTATTCGTGACGACATCACCGAAACAATCCTCTTTATGGGTAACGTGATTGAACCTTGATAAATTAGAAAGCTAACAGCTAACAGCTAAGATACAAGAAGTAGCTTTTCGTCAACAGAAATCGCCTAAATCAAAGTGAAAGTTCCCCGTTTACATCCAGATACAATTGAAGAAGTAAGACAGCGAGTTGATATTGTAGAAATCATTTCCGACTATGTTGTCTTGCAAAAACGAGGTAGGGAATTTAAAGGCTTGTGTCCTTTTCACAACGAAAAAAGTCCTAGCTTTAGCGTCAATCAAGAAAAGCAACAATATTATTGTTTTGGTTGTCAAGAAGGGGGAAACAGCTACACATTTTTGATGGAGATTGGCAAACAGTCTTTTGCAGAAGTAGTTTTAGATCTGGCGCGTCGCTATCAGGTTGAAGTAAAAACCGTTGAGCCAGAGCAAAGAAAAGAAATTCAGCGACAGCTTTCAATTAGAGAAGAACTACATCGAATTTTAGAAGTTACGGCTAGTTTTTATCAACACGCTCTCCATCAGTCTCAGGGAGAACTTGCTCTTACTTATTTAAGAAAACAAAGAAACCTGGAAGAGACAACTATCTCTAACTTTCAGCTTGGTTATGCACCTGCGGGATGGGAAACCCTCTATCGATATTTAGTCGAGACAAAACGCTATCCCGTTAATTTTGTCGAACAAGCAGGATTAATTAAACCGAGAAAGAATAGTAGTGGTTATTATGACGTATTTCGCGATCGCCTGATTATTCCCATTATGGATCTTAAAGGGAAAGTAATTGGTTTTGGTAGTCGCAGCCTAAGAGATGAAGATCAGCCAAAATATCTTAATTCTCCTGAAACTCCTTTATTTAATAAAAGCAAGACTTTGTTTGCTTTAGACAAGGCGCGTACTAGTATTAGTAGAGCAGACTGCGCGGTAGTAGTAGAAGGTTACTTTGATGCGATCGCACTCCACGAAGCGGGTATTGATAATGCAGTGGCTTCCCTTGGTACAGCCTTTACTCAAGATCAGCTCAAACAGCTATTGCGCTTTACTCCTGCCAAAAAAGTAGTGCTAAATTTTGATGCGGATAATGCAGGAAAAAAAGCCACAGAAAGAGCGATCGCAGAAGTGGAAGATTTGGTTTATGGTGGAGTGGTGCAGTTACGGATTCTTAATCTGCCCGATGGTAAGGATGCAGACGAATTTGTAAAGAGCCGAGAGGATGGAGCAATAATGTACTTCCAGGCGTTAGAAAATGCTCCTTTATGGCTAGACTGGCTTATTAAGCGTTTACTTGCCGATAAAGATCTTAAAGCTGCGGATGAGTTTCAACAAGCAGCAGCAGGAATGATTAAGCTACTCAACAAGCTACAGGATGCTAACCAACGTAACCACTATTTAACTCACTGTGCTGAATTGTTGTCTCAAGGAGATGCCAGACTATTATTACAAAATTTAGCTACCCTCAAGTCTCAAACAAAGTCTGTTCGGACTAGATATCAAGGCAACTCTAATCAAAAAAGGCAACGTAGTGCTAATCTTTCTGCGCCTAAGTTTACCATTGCTAGTACTCCTGAAAGCGAACTATTAGAGCAAGCAGAGGCATTATTATTACGTATTTATATTCACTACCACAGATACCGAGACAAAATTGTTGATTCTTTGGAAGACAAAGATTTGTTATTTACTTTGACTCCCCATCGTTTCTTATGGCAACAAATAATTGCGATCGAAGATGAATTAAATCAACCATCACCAGGAGATGCTAATCCTCTTTTAAGGGAATTACACAATCGTAGTTCGGATTTTCCTCAAGATATAAAAATCGTAACCAAACTGTTTAACCTGGATGAAAAAACTCAGGAAGATGTCTTTCGTGCTGATATTCGAGTGGCAGAAGCGATCGCATCTTTAGAACAGGTAAATTATCAAGAACGACAAATTTACTGTAATCAACAGTTGCAAAATCTCAATCCTGCTACAGATCTAGAATTAATGAAATACTATCTAGAAGAAATTCAAACTGCTAAAAAAGAAATTATTAAATTAGAACAAATACGCCTTAATTTTTCTCAAGATCCTGTCTTATAAAATTTATTCGTACTTTTTGTGTATCCAAACTTCCCCTTTTTGAATAACAATTTGGCTTTGTTGAAACCAGTTTAGTTCATCAAGCACAATGCTAAGTTCTATATTCAGTTGTAGAGCAATTTCTTTAGCTGACAATCCTTCAACATGAGATTTAATTAAGCTTATAATTGAATTTACCTGATAGATAAAGCTTCTAATTGCAGAAATTCTAATAGAAGTATTATCCATTTCGCTAGTTAAGGTTGCTATTTCAACTACGCTCCAACCACTACGATATTGTTCTAAGATACTAACACCATGTTTGAGAATGTTTTCGCGGTCTTTTCTGGCTAACAGTGCAGCATTTTTTGCTCGATAACTTTCTACGTTAGTATTCATGGTGGAATTACTAATCCTATTGATTAGTAATAAACTTTATAAACACCACTGTTATAGCCTGATATTGTTTATTTGAGTAACTATAAAACGGTCGAGAAAGCGATCGCAGGTATAACTTATCTAATCTGGGGTGATGGAGTGCAGCAAAGAAACGTATCTAAATATAGTTAATGCAAACATCATGAGAATTTTACTATTTAAATCATGGCTCAAATATAATAAAAACAAGCTTTTAAAGTAAACTCAAAAGTTAAAGCAAATCTCTCACCCTGTCAAAAAAAACAAATTAGTGAAAATCGAAAATTTAAGAAAAGAAGTTGAAGTAGATCGAGTAAGAATAACTGCTAATTTAATTTGGGAAAACCGCGATCGCCCTGACCAAGATATTTATTTTGAAACCACTACTGAGTTTGAAAAAGATCTATTTCTTAATCCCAATTCCTTTTTGCTGGCTTGCGCTCTTCCTGCTATGCGCTACGGAGAAAAAAGAATTGCCCTTGATGCTTCTATTTCTCCTGAAGTAAAAGATGGTTTGATTAATGCGATGAAGTGCCTAATTGATTGGCACGGGGGCAACCGTAAAACAATCGAAATTGAAGCGCCCATTGAAACGGAAGTTTTATTTCCCGACAAGCAAAATCGTGCAGCAGGATTCTTCTCAGGTGGTATAGATGCTTTGGCTATGGTGCGAGATAATCATCTTAATTTCCCTCAAGATCATCCTCGCTATATAAAAGATGGTATTTTAGTCTATGGAATTTTAGAAGGAGAAAACGCAAACGATCCTAGTTTCCAGAACGTTGTTGAAGCTGTGAGCGTAATGGCAAAAGACGCAGAAATTCAACTCATTCAGGTGTCTACCAATGCCTACGCTCATTTTAGAGATTTAGATCCAGACTACTCTTTTTGGCGATTGGAATACATGGGTTCATTTTTAGCTGCGATCGCCCATGCCTTTACTCCTCGGTTTAGCGTTGCTTCAATTGCCTCCACCTATGACTATGCTAATTTAGAACCTTGGGGTTCACATCCTCTACTCGACCCCTTATATAGCAGCAATAGCTTACAAATTCGCCATGAAAATGCAGCCTTATCCAGACTAGATAAAACCAAGTTAGTGGGAGAATGGGATGTAGCCTTAAAACATCTGAGAGTCTGTAATGAAAAATCTAGTTACAGCGAAGGAAACTACAACTGTGGGGAGTGTGGCAAGTGCGTCAAAACGATGGCTGCATTTCTCTCATTGGGATTACTCGAACAAATTCCAACTTTTAAAGAGAAAGATATTTCTAAAAAACTTTTAGTCAACAACTGCTACATCAGCGATGCCTACGATGAAAGCTGCTATCGCGAGTTGATCGAACCTTTGTCCCAGATTGGTCGTCAAGATTTGGTAGATGGTATAGCTCAAATTATTACGAGATATCATGAACGAGATTTTAAAGGTTTAATCAAACGTTTTGACCGTAATTTTTTGGGCAGCAGACTGTCTAAAATAAGTAAGAATTAATATTTTACTCTTTCTGAGTGATTATAAGTTAATAGAAAAAAGCGATCGCCTTATCTTCAAAAAGAATGATAAAAAAGCAATCGCTTTAATTAATCAACAATATTTAGGAGTCTAATCATTTCCATTAGGAACAACCCTTTCTAATCTTGCGCCCAAACCTCGTAGTTTGTTCTCCAAATCCTCATAACCGCGATCTAGGTGGTGTAAACCCCGTACAGTCGTTTTGCCTTCCGCTGCTAAACCTGCTAATACTAAAGCAGCAGACGCTCTCAAATCAGTTGCCATCACGGGCGCACCCGAAATAAAAGGTACTCCCTGGACGATCGCATGATGTCCCTTTACTCTGATATTTGTTCCCATGCGTTGCAATTCAGCCACGTGACGTAAACGGTTTTCAAATACTGTTTCGCTAATGACGCTATTGCCTTTGCTGATACTCAACAGAGCAGTAAATTGAGCCTGCATATCTGTAGGAAAGCCAGGGTAGGGAAGAGTTTCAATATCCGTAGCGCGAAGTTCGCCAGGGACAATTCTGAGTTTTTTCGCCTTGATGTTGCCACCAAATATTTTGCCTTCTCCTTCTTCTACAATGATCTGACAGCCTATTTCTTTAAGCTTGGCGATCACTGGAGCAAGATGTTCGGGAATTACCGAAGAGAGGGTAATTTCTGAATGGGTAATTGCCCCTGCAACCAAAAATGTTCCTGCTTCAATGCGATCGGGAATTACGTTGTATTCTACCGAGTTTAGTTGAGGAACACCTTCAATAGTAATGGTGTTTGTTCCAGCACCCCTAACTTTAGCACCCATCGCATTACAGAAATCAGCCAAATCGACGATTTCAGGCTCTTGAGCAGCATTTCCGATAGTAGTAATACCTTCTGCCAAGGTTGCTGCCATCAGAATAGTTTCCGTTGCGCCAACGCTAGGATAATCTAGATATATATTTGCTCCTTGTAAGCGACGCGCACTACCAACTAGGTTGGCGTGAACCACACCATCTTCAATGGATACATTAGCTCCCATTGTCTGTAAACCTCGTACATGGAGATCTACAGGGCGTGCGCCGATGGCACATCCCCCAGGAAGAGGTACTCTGGCTGTTCCTAATCTAGTCAAAAGAGGACCAATTACAAAGAAGCTAGCTCTTAACTGAGACACTACGTCATAAGGTGCTTCTGTAGGGTTAATATCTTTAGCATCTATTTCTAAGGTGCTTTCAAATCGTTTTAGTTTGACTCCCAAAGAAGTAAGAATCTGTCCCATACGCTTAATATCGACTAAGTTAGGAACATTGTTAAGAATTATTTTACCAGGACAAAGTATCGAACCTGCCATCAGCACCAAAGCTGAGTTTTTCGCACCACTTATTTTGACTTCTCCCTTGAGAGGAGTTTTACCCCAAATTTCTAATACAGCTTGAGGATCGTTTGTGATGGTTTTGGTTGGGTTTAGGTTGAAGATAGAATTAATGGCTTTTTCCTCTGGATAATAAAAATAGTAATTTAATTTGAGCGTCTACAGGGTAGTAAAACAGATTCTTAAAAAGGCAATGGTTAAAGATTGCGGTAAGTTTGACATTAAGTTCAAAAGTCAATCATAATAAGAGTCTGTGGATATAAAATTTTATGCGAAACGGTGGGAATTAGTAGACGCGCTGGATTCAGATTAAGCGTGCTTGCTTAAAACGTTCGGATTCAAGTCCCGATTTTCGCATAGACTATTAGCAACCAAAGTATTACTTTGAGTAATGCTATTCGTCAATAGCTTGTGGAAAATATAATTTTAACTAGCATTCAAAATACTCTTGTTAAACAGGCTCGAAAGCTGCATCGTGCCAAGGAAAGGCAGAAACAAAATTTGTTGCTATTAGAAGGAACAAATTTGATTGAGACAGCTTGTCAAGTCGATTATAAGTTAGATATTATTTTTTACACAGATCGCTGGAGCGAAAACCATCCGTCATTATGCTCAAAAATTGCGAACAAAGGTTTTAAACTACAGCTTGTTAGTCCAGAAGTATTAAGCGCGATCGCAACTACCGTTAATCCTGATGGTGTTGTAGCGATCGCACCTCGGCGTACTCAACAAGAGCCTGTCATATCCCAAACCAAGTTGGGCATTGCTTTAGAACGATTGCAAGATCCTGGCAATTTAGGCACAATTATCCGCAGTGCAGTGGCAACGGGTGTCGATAGTTTATGGTTGGGTAGTGATAGTGTAGATATCCATAACCCTAAAGTGTTACGCGCCTCGGTTGGAGAATGGTTTCGCATACCTATTGCTACCCAACAAAATCTTGCTGAAATAGTGGCACAACATCAGCAAAATGGCGTACAGGTTATTGCTACAGCTTCTAAGACAGAGAAAAACTATTGGGATGTTGATTTTACTCGTCCTAGTTTAATTCTGTTGGGTAATGAAGGTGCGGGGTTATCTGATGAATTGATTGCTCTAGCTGACGAGCAGGTAAAAATTCCCTTGATGAATGAAGTAGAGTCTTTAAATGTTGCTGTAGCTACTTCTTTATTACTATATGAAGTCCAAAGACAATTAACAGCTAATAAGTAACAACTGTATTCTTTAGAAAAACATTTTATGCTGTCCTATGAATGGTCGAGAATTAATAGATAACAAATTAATGCTAGCCATTGGTAATTCTAGACTGCATTGGGCATGGTTTAAAAACAATTGCTTAATTAAAACATGGAATACGTCCCACCTATCCAAAAGAATTAGTAATAATTGTATACCTCATGAAATACTATCTAATAAATTAATTGAGCAAAATTTAGCCAGTATTTCGATATTTCTAGCTTCAGTTGTTCCGCAACAGACAAAACTTTGGGACAACTATACAAATTTGAATATTATAAATCTCAAAGATATAAGATTAAAAAATATCTATTCTACATTAGGAATAGATCGAGCTTTAGCATTATGGGGAGGAGGAGAAAAATATGGCTATCCTTCCTTAGTAATTGATGGGGGAACAGCTTTAACTGTTACAGGAGTAAACAAACAACAAGAATTAATTGGTGGGGCAATATTACCAGGATTGCGATCGCAATTCCTTAACCTAAATCAAAAAACCGCAGCCTTACCTAAAGTAGAACTTCCTACCTCTTTACCTCCGCGTTGGGCATCAGATACCGAAAAAGCGATCGCCAGTGGTATTATTTACACTACTATTGCAGGTATCTATAGCTATGTGATTGATTGGCAAAAACAGTATCCCGATAGTCAAATAATCTTTACAGGAGGCGATGGGGAAGTTTTGTCTCAATACTTGCAACAACAATATCCCGATTTAGAGTCTGTTGTTAAATGCGATCGCAATTTAATATTTTATGGAATGAACCTTTGTACCTTATAGCCTTTTTTGGTAGCCAATACAAAGTTTATTCCAAATACAAAATTTGTTTCTATTGATTGCTCACCAAATACTAATAATTTCAATCTTTAGAAGTAATGGGAATGCGGTAATCATTATGATTGAGTTGATCTTGATAATTAGCTTGACCAGGGTTTTGGATTCCAGTCTGTATGTTTTGAGCCAAAGCAGCTAAAGCAGCTAAAGGGAGAAGAGCCACAATTGAAACAAGAATAGATAATGTAGAATTTGTCATATTAGAGCCGTAACTTAACTATCATTGTTTACGATTAGCCTATTTTTTTATGCAGCAAATACTTTAAATAATTTTGCAGCTATAGTTTTACTCGGCTGTGTGGGCAATCTAAATTGAACAGGAAGCCTAATAAATTTTAAAGAGTAAGCTATGGTCAATCAGACTAATTCGGTAGCTGGTGGTATTGGTCAAGGAATCTATCACAAAATCTTTCAGAACATTCAGCAGGTGATGAAAGGGCAGTCAAAGGCTATCAGAAACCTGCTGGCTGCTTTTGCTAGCGGGGGTCATATCTTGTTAGAGGATTATCCAGGTACAGGAAAAACTACTTTAGCCAAAGCACTGGCTTCCTCTATTGATGCCAAGTTTAAGCGCATTCAATTTACCCCAGATCTGTTACCTTCAGACATTATCGGGATTTCTATTTTCGATCAAAGCGATACCTCTTTTCACTTCCATGAAGGTCCAATTTTTGCCAATATTGTCTTAGTGGATGAGATTAACCGAGCCTCTCCCCGCACCCAGTCAGCATTATTAGAAGCAATGGCGGAGTCTCAAGTTAGCGTAGATGGTCAAATTAAAAAGCTACAGGATTTATTTTTTGTCATTGCTACCCAGAACCCTGTTGGCTCACATGGTACGTATCCTCTCCCTGAAGCTCAAATGGATCGTTTTGCGCTTCAATATAGTTTGGGTTATGTCTCTGTTGAAGACGAGGTGGAAATTCTGACAGATCGATTGCAAAGTAATCCTTTGAATCGAATTAAACCCTGTGTTTCTCTGGCTGAAGCAGTATTGCTCAAAAAGCAGGTAGAGCAAGTTAGAGTAAGCGACACCATGAAACGTTATTTAGTAGACTTGGTTCATGGTACTCGTTCAGCAGAAGGAGTACAGTTGGGAGGAAGTCCCAGAAGCTCTTTAGCATTGATGAAGGTGGCTCAAGCTTTGGCTTTATTTGATGGTTATGAGTTTGTCACCCCCGAACATATTCAAGAATTAGCCGTGTCAGTAATTGCTCATCGCTTAGTAATGCAACCCCAGGCTCGTTTTTCTGGTCAAACTGCTGCGGGAGTTGTGGAAGAGGTTTTAAAAACTATTCCTGTACCTGCTTAAAATAATTTTTCATTTCTGACTGTTTATTAAAATAAACTGCTTTAAGTTAAAAATGTATTCTGGATTAACAGTTTTGTGTAGGTTATCGTGTCTTGCTTGGGGTATAAATATTAGTTTTTTGGGCTGTGGTGCGATTTCAAACAACTGTTTTGCCATTTCAGGGGGAATTACCCGATCATCAGTACCATGAAACATTAGTAAAGGCACTTGTAGAGATGAAATTTTATTAATCGAATCAAAACGTTGGGTGACGATTAAATTCAAAGGAAGAAGTTTGAACAAAGGGTTATAGCCTCCTATCTCTTTGATGGAGGTGAAAGTTCCTTCTGTGATTAAGCCAGCCATGTCTGGTTGCTTGCTGGCTAACTCAATTGCGATCGCGCCACCTAAAGAGTGACCATAGACAAATATATTATCGGGCTTTATTTGCCTTGTCTCAGTTAGATATTTCCAGGCTGCGGTTGCATCTTCATAGACTTTGGTTTCACTGGGAAAACTTGAAATACTTTTGCCATAACCCCGATAATCAATCAGCAGCACGGATAATCCTATCTGATGAAAAATAGCTGCATTATCAACAACATCTCCATTGTTACTTGCATTGCCATGAAAATACAGAATAGCTGGTGCAGATTCGTTTTCAGCCTGAATCCACCAACCATGTATTTTTTCTTGTTTAATATCGATCCAAACATCTTGATAGTCTAGTTTATATTTTTCTGGAGTCGATTTTATTTGACTATCGGGAATAAATACTAATCTTCTTTGCCCCCATAACAATAATAGACATACAGCTATATATGTACTTACTGAAGTTCCTAAAATAGTTAGACAAAGTTTTTTTATCAGCATTCAATAGTTTGTTTAGGTAATTTTAACTGTAGGTTTGATTTGATTGTAATACTAATGTTTTACCGCCTTTATTGAGCGATCGCTAACAATTTTTAATTAACTATTATAAATAATTTGTTTGTTAGGAAATCAACATCTATTAATAGTTGTAAAACATAAATACGTATTTCTGCTGATAGCAGATTAGGTTTTATATTGTTTAGAATAAGAAGTATAAATATTTAATCGTTCATCTCTCACAGAAGCATAACTGAGAGACGGAAGTAGGGAAAAGCAGCAGCTCCTGAAGGAACGTATCTCCAAACTAATTATCAAGAGGTGAGGTTAGATGAAGCTAGTTTATCGAGGCATAAAATACAGCAGCAATAATTCGACAGCTTTGAAAATTGTGCAAAAACATAAGAATAGAATTAGTAGACTTATTGATAGTAAAAAGTTTTATAAATCTACCATAAGTTATAAATTTCCTCTCTATCTATATCTCAAACAACTATTCTCTAAAGATTCTAGCTTTGTCAGAAATCCTCAGGTTTTTTGGTGTAAATACCTAACAATATATTTAGAAAACTGCTGGAAATCTAGTGAAGTAAAAATCTTAGATTCGTGTTGGAAAATGACTTTAGAGAAAGAACAAAAAGCGATCGCCGAAAGTTCACCCCAAAAGTTTAAGTATCGCGGTGTTACATATTACAAGTAGTTTAATAGTTGGTTTTAGACAAGCGATCGCCTTTAAATATGAAAATTTGGCAAGTAATATTATAAAAAACTAGTTTGTTGTTTGATTAACAATAAACTAATTTTAATTTAACCAATAATTTATAGCTAACAGAAAAGACGACTATATTTAGCCGTCTTTTAACATAACAATTTACTTTTTTCTAATACTTAAAAGCTCAATTTAAATAGACAAACCTAACTTTAAGCCAAACGCAGCATGAACCACCAGAATAATTAATGCAGCACTACCCACATAAGCATGAATTGTTCTAGCGGTTTCTTTATTGCCAATAAATCCAGTAGCAGCAAGCAACGCATTAATAGTTAACAAAGAAATTACGATCGTACCTGTAATAAAATGACGACTTTCTAGAATAGGTTGTCCTTGCATCACTAGAGATAAGACTCCGCCAGTATATCCAAACAACAAAAAGACATACATCAACGGCGCAATTTTGCGATGATCTGCTTTATTTTTAATTGCTACCTCAGTATTGGTGGTGGCTAATCTACCTTTCCATCCCGCCAAAGCAGCAGCACCACCCATCACAAAAGCCACAATAGCCATCATTAATGGATGTCCCCAATGAATTATAGGTTCAGGTGTCCCAAGACTATTAAACCAGTCTGCGATCGGCTGTATCGATGCTCTTAAGTTACTCATTCTCTTCTCTTATTTACTTTGTCTTAATCAAACTTTACAAGTCTATTTATAACTATACACACTTAATAGTTTGGATTTACATTGACTTAAAAAAAAGATTGGCTACAGTTATAAAGTTATGACTTGATAATTCATCTCAGTCCCACAATAAGACATCAAAAACAATCAAATACTGCAAGTAAAATATAATCGTGCATATTCACTTTATTGCTTTAATCTCTGAAAAAAAATAATCATGAAAGATAGGCAATCTAGCAAAAAGCCACTAGGACAAATTTTAATTGAAGCAGGAATAATATCCATTAGCCAAATTGAAATTGCTCTTCAAGAGCAGAAATATAACGATTTAAAAATTGGCGAAATACTAGTTTTACATGGTTGGATAAAGCAACAAACAGTAGACTTTTTTGCGGAACGATGGTCAAAGTTACGTCAAGAGGAAAAAAAGCCTTTGGCATCTTATTTCCAAGAAGCTGGATTGCTAGATACAAAACAGATAAATGCTATTTTGAGATTGCAAAAACTTAAACAAAATAAGGTACGTTTTCATCGCTTGGCAGTCGAACAACGATATCTCAAACAAATAACAGTAGATTGCTTTGCTGCTCATATTTTAAATGCTAGAGACTTAAATACCACAGCGCTGGCAAAGATTTATAAAATGCTCGAAAGTTATACTCAACAAGAAAAAGACTTTCAAGGAATTGAGCTTTGCAAAGCACCTCTGATGGGAGTTAGTTTCCAAGGCATTAAATTAGATGGTTCTAATCTAACCAAAGCTGACTTAACTCGCGCAGATCTTAGTCATTCTAGTTTTGTCGAAGCAAATTTAGCTCGAGCAAATCTAAGCAAAGCAATTTTAACAGAAGTCGACTTTTCTAAATCTAGATTGACTGGAGCAAATTTTCGCGATGCTCGTCTAGAAAAAACCAACTTTCAATCGGCAGTCTTAGAGGGTGTGGATTTTCGAGGTGCCTATTTAGCAAAAGTGAATTTTGCAGGGGCAAATTTGAAAAAAGCTATGTTACCTTTGCATTATGCTTACGAAGTATATTACGACCTCGATACTTGTTTTGACAGCAATTTCGATCCCAAATTTATGGGTTGGAAGATAATAATGAAATAATCAAAAATAATTTTATAGCTGATATTGTTCTTGAAGTTGTAATAATTTATTGCTAGCTTCAGTTGCATTGTCGGCTAACTCGGCAAAAGTGAGAAATCTCATTAGTTCTTTACGTAAAAGATTTCTTTCTACTTCCCAGGTTTCTCGATCTAGACTAGGGGGAATAACAATGGTGTCGTATAAAACTGCTTGTTTTTTATTTGGATGGGGACGTAGAATCCTACCGCGACGTTGAATAAACTGTCGATGATTACTGGTGCTAGCTAAAATTACGGCGGTTTTGATTGCGGGTATATCAACGCCTTCATCTAAACAGCGAATAGCAACTAAACCCTGCAATTCTCCCGACTCAAATTGAAGCCGTAGGTTTTCTCTTGTTTCTAAAGGTGTATCGGTAGTATATGTATTGACGCGATACCCTAATTCATTTCCAAGTAGATGTGTGACTGCATCTATTTGGCGTGTATCATTATCTAGATGTCCGTCTCCACAGTAGAAGAGAGTGTGGCTGGTATCTAGTCGAGATGACATTAATTCTCTGAGGCTGTTTAATTTATTACTCGCAGTAGCAACGAGACGCGATCGCTTTGTGAGCAAAGAGGTTAAAGTATCGTTATCTTGAGAGTTATTGTTTTTGCCTAAGATCCAGCCGATACGTTTAGTAAGCTTTGCATACAGTAAAGATTCAGAATTAGTTAGCTCGACAAATATTGGATAGTATAAATAATGAACTAATGCACCCTGTTTGATTGCATCAGCTAAAGTAAATTCGGGTTGAATTATTGCGCCAAAATAGTTTAGTAAAGCTTCTGTACCTATTTCATCATATTGTCTTTCAGGAGTTGCGCTCAAAGCCAAACGTAAGCCAATATTGCGGGGTAAACTTGACTCTAAACGACTCGATCCTAGATTGTGAGCTTCATCACCAATAATTAAAGTTTTAGCAGGAAAATATTTGAGTTGAGATTGAAATCCCTGGCTAATTAAGGTTGAATTGGTTGCAATTATTGTGATAAAAGATCGAGGCTGATTATTTAAATTATAGAGTTTGTTTGATAGTTCTCCTTGCCAATTGTCTGCTCTACCCATAGCAGTAATTGGCTCAAGATTAAACTTATTACACTCTCTTGCCCATTGATTAACTAAATGCCGATAGGGACAAACTATGATTAATACCTGCAAACCAATCTGTTGATAAAGTTCGGTTGCGATCGCTAAAGCAATGATAGTTTTACCACTACCCGTTGCCATTTTTAATGTTCCCCTGCCTTTGTTCTCTAACCAATTAGATACTGCTTGATGCTGATAGTTTCTGAGAATTAAACCATCAGGAAAAGCAGGCGTACCTATATTACTGTAATGATACTCCGAGCTTTTCTCTCTTAATCGATCGCCTAAATGCTTATGACGATATAAAGCAGCTAATTTATGCCAATCAACACTAGGTTTCAAATTCGCTTTTTACTTGCTGTAAATATAGCAGATAGTTTGTATTTTCAACACTAGTCGTTGTCCCAGTATAAATTGCCTATAAGATCGATAATGCGATCGCGTAACAAGTAATCGTGTCTTTCTAATTCTCGTTCGATCTTGTTCCAATACTGTGCTGGCAAATATTCATATAATATTCTCAATGGTTGATCTAGAGACATAGCACCTATTTCTACTAAATTAGAAGCTTCTTCTCGAATTGCATTAATAGAATAACGTTTAGTCGATACAGTGGATATCATAAGGAGCATGACCTACTCAATAGGAAATCTAATTTTACAATGACTAATTAGCGACCTATACGAACTTAGATAAAGAAGATTTACTATTGTCAATTGCAATGATAATAATATCTAAATAGTAAAATAAACTACCGAATCAATTTTATCTAAATTGATATGCTTAAGTGTTATCGCTTAGACAAGTCAATCATATGCTTTTTGATAGCTTTTTTCAACTACCAAACAATCAATAAATATTAAATAAGTTTAAGATTTAAGATATTCTTCAATCGAAGGTACGTTTACCCAAGATTTTTGCTGATGAGATTTATGAGTCAGATCCATTAATAATTGAGAATAAACGCCCTCTTTAAGAGATGGAGTGAGGGACTCATTGCCATCAATGGATGCCACTAAACGATCTACAACTCGGATAAAGGGTGCAAGTCTTCCATCAGTAAACACCTGAGTGAAATCATATTTTTTAGGCACGGATACTTTTTTCAAAGGCTTCCCTGGTAGTGCTGTATATAAGTCAAAGCCATGAACATAGTCTTTAAGATTACTACTTCCCAACACTAATGTTCCTTTTTCTCCATATATTTCTACCCAATGCCCTCTTCCCGCATATGTCACCGAACTGATAGATAGTTGTACTGGAGTACCATCTGCTAATTCCATCATAATCAGGCAAGTATCATCTGCATCTACAGGCTTCATTACACCACCGTCATTGTGATCTGGGCGTTCGGGTATGGCGCAATTGAGATAGCCAGACAGACGAGACACTGAACCAAATAACCAGCTAATATAGTCAAAAGCATGGGAAGCCACTGCACCCAATGCACCACCCCCCGCTTCTGCTTGGGAATACCAATTCCAATCTCGTTTGGGATTAGCACGACTAGTAACCAGCCAATCAATTTTAATCAATCTCTTCTTGCCGACAAAGTCATCTTTGAGATGTTCGGCTAACAATTGCCAAGCAGGTACATAACGAAACTCAAAATCTGCGATCGCAACTACTCCCTGTTGTGCTGCTAGGTGATATAGTTCCTTAACCTGGGTGGCATTCATTGCCATCGGTTTTTCTAATAGAAGATGTTTTTTGGCTTCTAAAACTTTCTTTGCCATCTCGTAGTGTAAAAATGGCGGAGTGGAGATACTAACAGCGTCTACTTCTGTCAGAGAAAGAATTTTATCCAGATCGCTATAAGCATAATAAATCTTGTTAGCGTCAGCAATTTCTTTAGCTTTGTTGAGATCGCGATTATGTACGGCTACTACTTCAGTGCGGGGATGATTTTGAAAACCTGGAATGTGTATTTTTTGCCCAAATCCTGTACCAACTACAGCTACGCCAATCTGATTAGTAGATGCCATATTAAAAGTTCTTATCTCGTTCTTAAGTCTTCCAAAATAATTTTATACGCTCGGTGTAATTTACCTCAGCTAATATTGAACGTTTTCAAACTTCTCGATCTTTCAACTCCAGATCTGAATAATCGACAAAGTGCGACAATAATAAAGCATCAACCAAGGATTGTGTCTATATAGTTCCATTTTCCTATGACAATTGCGATCGCACAGCTTAAATCAATTATTGATAGCAACACAGAATTAGTCGAACTAAATCAGGCTGATGTCTGTTGGCAAACAAAAATAAATCAGATAGTAAATAATATTAGTAAGCCGATATATTTAATATTTCCCTCCACAGTAGATATGTTGGCAGCTATTGTAAAACAAGCATCTCAAGCAGGATGGCGGATTCTGATTTGTGGCAACGGTAGCAAACTGACTTGGGGTAACATTACCAAAGATATTCAATTAGTTATAAGTACGCAAAAATGCGATCGCCTAATCGAACACGCCGTAGGAGACTTGACGGTAACTGTCGAAGCGGGAATGAAGCTAGTAGATCTCCAAACAAAATTGCGATCGCACAATCAATTTTTGCCTATAGATCCTAGTTATCCTGATACTGCTACTCTGGGAGGAATCGTTGCTACGGCTGATACAGGCAGTTGGCGAGAGCGTTATGGAGGTGTTCGAGATTTACTACTCGGCTTATCTTTTGTCCGTGCTGATGGTGCAATAGCCAAAGCAGGGGGAAGAGTCGTCAAAAATGTCGCTGGTTACGACTTGATGAAGTTGTTCACTGGTGCTTATGGCACTTTGGGCATTATTTCTCAATTAACTTTTCGTACCTTTCCTACAATTGCCACTTCCCAAACCCTATTGTTAACAGGGAAAGCAGATAAAATCGCTCAAGCTACCCAAACCATTCGTAATTCTGGCTTAACTCCCACTGCAATGGATTTACTTTCTAGCAGTTTGATTAAACAATTGGGGTTAGATGAGAATGTTGGTTTAATAGTGCGTTGGCAGACTATACCAGAGAGTATTCGAACAGCAAATAGAAGAAGTAAAAGCGATTGCAAACAAGCTAGGCTTAACTACTGCTGACTATCTAGATTCAGCCGAAACAGACATCTGGCAACAGTGCGCTAACCTGACACACATAGCTAATTCCGATACAGCAGTTACCTGCAAAATAGGCATTGCTCCTAATACCGCAATAAATTTTCTACAATTAGAAGAGATTGCTAATAATAATATCGCCGTGAGGATTCATGCAAGCAGTGGTATTGGACAGTTACAGTCAAACAAAATAAATAACCAAACTATCGAGCAAATGCGATCGCATTGCCAAGCAAATAGCGGTTTTTTAACCATTCTCAATGCACCCAACGCAACTAAGCAGCAGATAGATGTTTGGGGATATCAGGGTAATGCGATCGAGACTATGAAAGCCATTAAAAACCAATTCGATCCAGAGAATATCTTAAATTGCGATCGCTATATAGTCTAGCTTTTTTAAAATCTCATATACAAAATTAACAGCGATCTTCAAAATGACTAACTTTGATAGCAAAAATCCTCCCCAACCAGAATTAATCGAAAGTTGTGTCCATTGCGGTTTCTGTCTTTCTACCTGTCCTAGCTATCGAGTAATTGGCAAAGAAATGGATTCTCCCAGAGGCAGAATTTACCTTATGGATGCTATTAACAAAGGAGAAGCAACTATAGATGTAGCAACCTCTCAACATTTTGATTCTTGTTTGGGTTGCTTGGCTTGTGTCAGTACTTGTCCTTCTGGGGTGCAATACGATAAGCTCATTGCTGCTACTCGCCCTCAAATTGAACGAAACCAACCCCGTAATCTTGGCGATAGATTAATTAGAACTTTAATTTTTAATTTATTTCCTTATCCCAATCGACTGCGAAACCTACTTCCACCCCTTTGGCTGTACCAAAATTCAGGATTACAAAAGCTAATTCGCAATACAGGAATTTTGAAGTAAATTGACTCCTCGTTTAGCAGCAATGGAATTAATCTTACCCAAAATTACGGCTGATTCGTGGCAAGATAATTTGCCTGAAATCATCCCCCCAAAAGGAGAAAAGCGTTATCGAGTCGGCATGATATTGGGCTGCGTACAGCGGTTGTTTTTCTCTCCCGTGAATGAAGCTACTGCTAGAGTATTAACCGCCAATGGCTGCGAGGTGATTATTCCTCGTAGTCAGGGATGTTGCGCTGCTTTACCCGCCCACCAGGGACAAGAAGCACAGGCACAGGCTTTAGCCAGACAGATGATTGATAGCTTTTTTGATCGAGATTTAGACGCAATTATTATTAATGCTGCTGGCTGTGGACACACCCTTAAAGAATACGGTCATATTTTGGCAGACGATCCTGAATATGCTGAAAAAGCTCAAGCATTTGCCAACAAAGTCAAAGACGTTCAAGAATTCTTGTCGGGAATAGAATTAACTACCCAATTGCATCCTTTAACCTCAGAAAAATTAACCATAGTTTATCAAGACGCTTGTCATCTATTACATGGTCAAAAAATCAGTCTACAACCACGCCAGCTACTCAGAAAAATCCCTGGAATCACCCTAAGAGAACCCATTGATGCAGCCTTATGCTGTGGTAGTGCGGGAATATATAATATGTTGCAGCCAGAAATCGCAGACGAATTAGGAATGCAAAAAGCTAATAATTTAATTAATACAGGTGCTAGTTTAATTGCTTCCCCCAACCCTGGTTGTTCCCTGCAAATTCAAAAACATTTAGATGTAAAAAACTCTAAGGTTAAAATACTGCATCCTGTAGAACTCTTAGACTATTCAATACAGGGTAAAAAGATAGAACTATAAATCTTAAAAGCAATTTGCCTCAATTTCCTATCTGCTTAATTACTGCTTTACATTACCAAACATCAAAAGTAAAGATTGTCTTGCTAAAATTGCATAATTCAGTTGCTTTGTTGTAATGTACTGGCAAATCAAAACAATAGGATTAACATTTATGAATATTTTAGCTATTATCGTCTCACTTCTTGTAAGTGCCGTAGCTTTTTTCATTATTTCCAAATTGCCTACAGGAGTTAAAATTGAAAGCTTTCAGAAAGCCTTAATCGCAGCGGTTGTCTTTGGTATTTTAAATGCCATACTCCATCCCATATTAGATCTATTGGCTGTTCCTTTAAACCTCGTAACTTTTGGTTTTCTTAGAGGTTTAATAACTTTGATAATTAATGGCTTTATCTTTGGTTTATCCGCTTGGTTAATTAAAGGTTTCAGACTGCAATGGGGTATTTGGAGTGCTTTGATTGGTGCATTTGCCTTGACCATAATTAACCAAATTATCTTTAGTCTCTTACCTGCAATTGGTTAAAATTAAGACAAATCATTGATAGTAAATATTTTAAAGGACAGGCGATCGCAATATGAAAGCGATCGCCTTTTTAATTCTGATAAATTTTACTTGTAAACGATATTCTTTGATACTCACAGGGAATTTTATAATTAAGACTGTGAATAACATAAGTTTTTAACTTCCAGTATCAATAATCAATAGTTAATCAGAGATCGATTCATGACTACCCCAGAAGATAAAGAAAAAGAGTTCAACCTCCGCGAAGCAGAATTACAGGCAAAAGAAAGAGAATTAAGACTAAGAGAGATGGAGGCAGAGATATATCAAGATCATAAACCTCAAGAAGTCGAAATAGATCCTCCCATGTATCGAACTCAAAAGCATAACCCACCCGACAGTTCAATTCAAAAATTTGGCAAAAAAATTATCAAGTTTGCTAAGTTTGGTGGCTTTGTAATTGGTGGAATTGCCATTATCAAAATCGGCTTTTTTGTAGGGATGTGGATTACCTATTTGATTATGACAGGAATTATTGCTGCGGTTGGCTATCAGATATTTTTGAAAGAAGATAAATAATTGAGTAGCGAAAATAAGGCGATCGTAATTGTTTAAAACTTATTTTAATCTTCGATAAAATAGTCAGAATCAATTTTTTTGACTTCATATTTTGCGATTGAGGTTACACCAACATTATGCTCAATCATCAATTCAGTTAGTCTACTATCATTAACTAAAATGATTTTACTATCAATGCGAGTAACATAATCAACAGCACCTTTTGTAAAATCTGAAGTAGTTATAAATATTGCAAATTTTTGAAATCATCTCTTAATGTGACAAGTCTACCAAATCAAAAACATGATAATAAGAATATTCTTGCAATATCTGTTTGTACTTTCTTGTCCAGTCAGCACCAAAACGATTTTTAAAGGCTGGCAAAATATCAACAAACTGACGAGTGAAAATTAAATGAGCTAGCTGTACAAATAGTGCATTATCTTTTGATGCAGTCTCAATTAATTGTTCTTCGCCATCAATTTGATACAGCATTACAATTACATTAGCACTAATATTTAAATAGCTATCGTAGTCATAATCCCATCGAGTTTGGTCGCCAATACAGGAAACGCGATCTCCAATCCATGAATCAATTAGGGTATGACGGTACACATAATTAAAATGATCTGACTTAGTTAGCAGCAAACAAAAAGCTCTAGTCGATAAAGGACAATAACTAATACTTCTAAATTTATCACCATATTGACTCAAACTAATGCTAAATTTTAATTTTTTGTCGTGGTTAGCATAGTAAAAATATTCGCCCATATTTTGCTGTTAGTCACTCTATAAAATTCGCAAATTATTAAATTCAACTGTATCAATTCTATTGCCTTCAAATACCAAATTAAATAGCTTTTATTACACATAGATCGTAAGGGCGAATTGCCATTCGCCCCTACAAAAATGATTGGTCATATTTTAAATTTAAAATGGTATGAATATACTTAACTAATTAGAAAGATTCACCAAGTAAATATTTTTAAAGATTGAGATCGCTCGGGTTTACCTAATTAATTGGCTAAACTGTTAACTTCAGTATTAAATAAGCTGTATGGTAGGCGACGCGCCCTAAAGGATACCGCATCTTCCTTTAGTACTAGCTTTATGCAAAGCGGTATCCTTTAGTGCAAATAATCAAACTCCGAGATTAGAATCAAATTATCTATTGCTTATCAAAAAAAACAAATTACGTACTAAAATATCTCGCTTCAGGATGATAGGTAATAATCGCTGTAGTAGACTGTTCGGGATATAGCTGTTCGCTTTCATCCATGTACATACCAATACGTTTAGTATCCAACAAATCCAATTGCTTATACTGATCTGGAATATTGGGACAAGCAGGATAACCAAAACTATAGCGCGAACCTCGATAACGCTGTTGTAAGATATCGCGGATGTTATCCGACTCTTCCGCTTCAAAACCCAACTCATGACGAATTTTAGCGTGTGTCCATTCAGCTAAAGCTTCTGCCATCTGTACCGCCATACCATGATAGTAAAGGTAATCTGTGTAGTTGTCGGCTTTGAACAGCTTCTGGGCATATTCCGTAGCAACTTCACCTACCGTTACCGCCTGCATGGGGAAGACATCAATATGTCCCGATTCTTTCGTAGCAAAGAAGTCTGCAATACAAAGACGTTTACCAGAACTTTGACGGGGAAATTCAAAGGAGGTGACGGGTTTAATAAATCCCGTGTCGGTAGGTTCGTAAACGTGCAGGGTATTTCCTTCGGCGTTACAGGGGAAATAACCATAGATTACCGTAAGATCTAATAAATTCTCGGCGACAATTCTTTGTTTCCATTCTTCTAATACTGGATAAACTTTTCTGGCTAAAAACTCATCATAGTCTTCCCGTGACTGATCCTTTGGTTTGCGAAACTGCCATTGTCCAACAAATAACGCCTGCAAATCTAAATAGGGGAAAACTTCTTCAATGGGAATATCACTTGCTTTTAGTATTTTAGTACCCCAGAAAGGAGGCGTAGGACGTTCTATATCTAAAGCTACTGCTTCCGATCGCTTGGTGTCAATAACTTTTGGTTCGGCTTTCTTACTAACCTCATCAACAAAGATTTTATCTCGATCTTCTCCCTCAAATGGCATTTCTCCCCCTTTATCTAAGGGGGGTTGGGGGGAATCCAATTCTTCATCTAAAAATCCTTTAAGATCGTCCCAATTATCATCAGCCTTGGCTGGCATCAATTTATCCATAAAGTGCAAATCTGCAAACGCATCTTTACCATAGATAACCTTGCCGTTATAAACATTTTGACAGTCTTGATAGACAAACTTGGGTGTTAACGCTGCACCACCTAAGATAATGGGAACAGTAATACCTTTCTCGTTGAAAGTCTCCAGATTATCCTTCATAAATGCCGTCGATTTCACCAGCAAGCCACTCATGGCGATACAGTCTGGTTTATGTTCTTCGTAGGCTTTAATAATAGTTTCGACTGGCTGCTTAATTCCAAGGTTAATTACCTTATAACCATTGTTAGAAAGAATGATATCAACTAAGTTTTTACCAATGTCGTGAACATCGCCTTTAACTGTGGCGATGACAAACTTACCTTTACCACTATCGTCAGCGTCTTCTTTATCCATATAGGGTTCAAGGTGTGCCACCGCTGCTTTCATGGTTTGTGCCGACTGGAGTACAAAAGGAAGCTGCATTTGTCCCGAACCAAATAGTTCGCCGACAACCTTCATTCCATCTAACAAGAAGACATTAACAATATCTAGTGGAGGATACTGCTGCAAGGCTTCATCTAAAGCTTCATCTAAGCCAATACGTTCGCCATCAATAATATGTTGCTTAAGACGTTCATCTACAGGCAAGTTCTTATCAACTGCTTCAGATTTCTTTATTTTCTTTCCAGCAAATAAAGTAGTCAGTTCTCCTAAAGGATCGTAGGTACAGATATCGCCATCGAATTCCCGTTTGTCGTAAATTAAGTCATAACAAATCTTTTGATGTTTGGGATCTATTTTAGATAGAGGTAAGATTTTACTAGCATTGACAATAGCTGAATCTAATCCTACCTGCATACATTCATGTAAGAAGACAGAATTTAATACTTGTCTGGATGCGAGGTTTAAACCAAAAGAAACATTAGACACACCCAAGATTACATGACACCCTGGTAATTCTTCTCTAATTCTTTTAGTTGCTAGAACGGTGGCTTTACCATTTTCGCGATCTTCTTCAATACCTGTGGATACGGGTAAAGCCAAAGGATCGAAGAATATTTCTGTTGCGGGAACACCATAGGCTATGGCTGCATCGTAAGCGCGTTTGGCTATTTCAAACTTTTTATCCGCAGTTCGTCCCATACCATCTTCATCGATAGTACCAACAACTATACCCGCGCCATATCTTTTAGCTAAATCTAGTACCTGATAAAACCTTTCTTCCCCATCTTCATAGTTAGTGGAGTTGAGAATACATTTACCCCCAGCAACTTTTAACCCCGCCTCCATCTTCGTGTGTTCGGTAGAGTCAAGCATTAAAGGAAGAGTGACGTTATTAACTAGGCGGGATGCCAGTTCGTGCATATCTCTTTCCCCGTCTCGCCCAACATAGTCTACATTGACATCGAGAACGTGCGCGCCTTCTTTTACCTGAGACTTAGCTAGGGAAACCAAACTATCCCAGTCTTCATCATTGAGTAGAGTACGGCATTTTTTAGAACCACTGGCGTTTAATCTTTCGCCGACAATTAAGAAAGAATTATCTTGAATATAAGGCTGAGTACTATAAATAGATGCAGCGGAAGGTTCGTAATGGGGATGACGTTCTTTTGGCTTTAAGTCATGAGTCATCTCGGCTAGCTGGGCGATGTGATCGTAACGAGTACCACAGCAACCACCTACTATTTGTACTCCCAAATCTTCGACGAAGTGCATTAAAGACATACGCAATTCCATGGGAGTAAGCTTATAGTGTGCCTGTCCGCCCACGTTTTCAGGTAAGCCCGCATTAGGTACGCAAGAAACAATAAAGGGAGAGTGTTCGGAAAGATACTTGATATGATCCTTCATCAAGTCGGGTCCTGTAGCGCAGTTTAGCCCTAAAATATCAATAGGATAGCGTTCTAGTATCGCCAAGGCTGCATCGATTTCTGTCCCCACAAGCATTGTTCCCATTTGTTCCATAGTTACGGAAACCATCAAAGGAAGCCTGTCGCCTTTTTTCTCAAATACTTCTTCGATCGCATTTAAAGCTGCTTTAATCTGTAATACATCCTGACAGGTTTCTACCAACAGCAAATCTACGCCACCGTCATAAAGTGCCTCAGCCTGTTCGACGTAGGCATCTTTTAAACTATCAAAATCAATATGTCCCAAGGTTGGTAACTTAGTACCAGGTCCTATTGAACCAGCTACGAAACGGGGTTTTTCGGGAGTGGAGAATTCTGTAGCGACTTTTTTAGCTAACTCTGCTGCGGTTTTATTAAGATAGTAAGCCTTGTCTGCAAGGTCGTATTCGGCTAAGACTAACTTAGTACCACCAAAGGTATCGGTTTCAATTACATCCGCACCCGCTTCGAGAAAACCACGATGTACTTGGGCAACTGCTTCGGGTTTGGTATGGACTAAATACTCATTACATCCTTCATACAGTTCACCACCAAAGTCTTCGGCAGTGAGATTTTGGACTTGAAGATTTGTTCCCATCGCACCATCAAATACTAACACAGGGCGATCGGGACTATGGAGACGGTCTAAAAAGATGCTGTTCATTGCTAGCGACTGCTGATCAACAGATTAATTTACATTAAGTATTATTATATGGTTGTCTCGGACGAAAAGGGGAGGAAGATCTCCTGAAGCTATTCATTTTCAATTCAACCGATTAATTTATCTGCCTTCATCTGCGGATATTTTTTCTTATACACAGTGGGGTCAATTGTATTAATCCTCAAGCCCCAAAACGGTCTAATATGTATGATGGACGCGATTTAGTTAAACTATTGGTCAAAACTCGTCGTTTTGTTGAAACTGTAATTAATGGAGAGGGATAATTGACAGAGCATTTGAGTTTTGAAACTGTTAAAGTCAGAGACTATATGGGACTAAAATCTTTATGGCGTTAATTAATCGTGTTAATCGCCCGCTTTTAGCTCGTTGTATTGCTCGATCGCTCAATTGTCATTAATTGTAATTTAGTTCGTTTTCAACAACTTATTCTTAATTAAAAGTCGTACGCGCTATAGATATTGAATGTTTGTCAGAAAAAAAATAGACTACTATCCCATAACTATAATTTTACTAATATTCGCGATCGATTTATTAGTTTTTTTCCTTAGTCCTTCTTGGATATTAACCTTATTTTGGGGCTTTATAAGCATCTATATCAAAGGTTTTACTTGTTCTTTAAATCATCACCATCAGCACTACAAATTCTTCTCGGCAAAATGGGCAAATCGAGGAATTGAATTTGTTATGGGTTTACAAACTGGTGTTGTAGGGGAACTTTGGGTGTTGCACCATACCTTGGGACATCATCAGAATTATCTCGATCAAAGCAAAGATGAATCTGGTTGGCAAAAGAAAAATAAAAAGACCATGAATGTGTTTGAATACACTCTTCATATTGCTGCTACTACTTATCCAAGAGGCTTGAAAGTTGGGTCAAGATATCCCCGCGAGCGAAAACGTTTGATTCAAAATATAGTAATTACTATTGCCGCGATCGCATTGTTAACTTGGTATAACTGGTATAACGCTTTAGTTGTGTTTATTCTTCCTATGCTGACTTTGCTGATAGCTACGGTATTTGATACTTATAAACACCATGCAGGATTAGATACTGAAGATCCTTACCAAGCGACTTACAATATCATTGACCCTACTTACAATTGGTTTACCTGCAATTTAGGCTATCATACTGCTCATCATCTTCAGTGTGGTAAACATTGGGCAGAATTACCAGAATTACACAAACAAATTAAGGACAAAATTCCTCAAAGTTTGTATCGAGAAGCAGGTTTTCCTTTCCCCCAGATTACTAAGTCAACAAGCTTATTAAAGAACTTGGTAGCAATGATACAAAGCAAACTTATTAACAAAACATCCTAATTAGCTATTAGAGATATTTCAAGTATTTACTGTATTGCGATCGCTTTTATTTCTTACTACGATTTTAATTATAGCGATCGCTATTTGTTGTTTAAAAATAAAGCAGAATTATTTAGTACTTAACTTATGTCCTTCAATTTTGATTTCGTGTTCCCTCAGACAGCGTAACCAGCCATGTAGACGGCGAATAGCGTCTCTATTCTCTAGCAAACCTGATTTTTGTTCTTTTTTGCTTAACCGTACAAATTGCTTGTAGCTTGGGTAATCAGGAGCAACTAAGGCATCTTTTTGATGGAGGATGAGAGGATTGGTTTCATCGGAAATATCGTGATAGGTAACGGATAGATTATGTAAATCTACTTCCATTGTGGCTCTTAGGGTAGGATGAGCTAAGGTATCGAACTCTGGATAGACTAAATAGGTAATTTTGGGCTTATTGTAATAGAGTTTAATAATATTGGCATTTTCTAGACGGTAGAAATTGCGACTAGCACAGCCTTCATAAAGTCGTAGCAGAGGTGGTAATTTTTCTAACGCACTAACATGAACTGCGATCGCATCATTGAGATGTTTGCCAATTTTGCTTTCTCGACAAAGGTTAGCAATTTTGTTCATATCTCCTACATGGAGAAGTAATAAGTCAGCAACGTTACAGGCTTGCTTGTAGCTGCCAAACAAAGCTTTTACATCTGCTTTTACTTCAGGTGCAAGCTTTCTAATGGTGGGACGACCGCTAAATTTACCCAAGGCTAGATATACTAAGAGATCTTCGCGTCGTCTGTCCGTAATGGCATCCCATTCATTACGATCTGTTGCCTGTAAAACAAGCTTGAATGCTCGTTGATAGCTACGAAATTCTGCTTTAATTTCAGCTTCAGTAGCTAATTCTCCTTTAACGGGTAAACGTCCTCTTTTGGTATAGAAATTCATTAGAGGCGTTAATAATTCTTGGTAATCCTCAAAGTTTCTAACCTTAGCTTGAACTCTAGGGGTAGTAAGGCTGGAATATAAACGAGAAGCGCGGAAAGATTCGGCTTCTGCTTCATGACGGAAAATAACATATATTCCCAAACCAGCAGGGATAGAATCAACTTCTAATACCTGGTCAATATATAACTTTAATTCTTCTTGCTCGTAATATTTTTGGAAAGTATTACGGTTGGTAACTACACCATCACCATAGGCTATCAAACCACGACGGCGATCGTCCACTAATACTTGGGCAGAAACAATCAGTACTTTTTGGCTTAATTCCCACGCTTCGATCAGAGTTTGTCTTCTTTCGACTATATCTTCAATCACATTGATAATATAGCCAAGATTTACAACATCAGCCGATTGTAACTCGCTCTCGGGTTGATAAAATGGATCCCACCCAGAACTGCTGTATCCTAGTTCACTGATACACTTAACATCTTCTCCATAGCCACATCCATAGTCAAAAAAGCTATATCCTTCTTTAAATACATCGGCTTCTAGAGCAATACGGACAGGACGAGATAATTCCGATCGCTTTAAAGCTGCTTTATGTCGTTCAATCAAAACAGCTTGTTTTTTTGCTAGGGGAGAATCTACGGGACAACTCACATTATGATCTTCCAAAGATATTCCTTGCTGTAATAATACACGAGTCCATTCTTGCAGCGTACCAATATGACGAGAATTGTCTAATAAACCCAAAGCTACTTCCTTTTTAGTTAATTCGGCAAAAGTCTGATATAGAGGATAATCGGGGGTGACGAAGGTTTCTTTACGATGAAGAATAGGGGGATTATGGGAATTGTGATACTGTCGAACAGAAACTTGTTCTTCAACTAAATCCACCACAATACTTTGCTGTAGCTGGGGGTGAGGATCGCGATCAAAGTCAGGATAGTATAAATAGGAAATCTTGGGTTTATCTATTCCAAACTTGATGATGGTAGCGTGACTAGTATCAGCTACTAGGTTTCTGGCTTGACGCTCGTAAGCTTTAAGTATAGGGTCAAGATGTGGCAAGGCATTGGTATGAACGTATAAAGCATTAGGCAAATGCTTGCCCACCGTACTATTTTTACAACTAGAGACAATTTCGGAAAATTTTTCGAGAGTTAGCATCGTAATATAGTGTTAAGTCAATAGTAGTTTAAAGATCGATAAAGGCGATTGTTAGGCGGAAGCTTACTAAATTTTTGATTTCTAATAATTTTTAAGTTTATAACCAGATTCTAAAGATGCAACTTTATCACATCGGTTTCAGTAAGTCAGATTTTGGTGAAAATGTCCCTGAAACAGTATTGCTATCTGGAGAGCCAGAGCGATCGCAATATATTGCTCATACTTATTTAGAAAATGTCGAACTCCTTTCAGAATATAGAGGACTTCATAGTTATTTGGGTAATTTGCCAAATGGTAAGGCTATCTTAGTCGCCACTAGTGGAATGGGTGCAAGTTCATTAAGCATTGTGGTAAATGAGCTAGTGCAAGTAGGCATCAAACAATTTATTCGGATTGGGACTTGCGGTTCAATTCAACCTTCTGTTTTGGTAGGTAGCATTGTTGTATCCCAAGCAGCCTTGTGTCGTCAAGGTGCAGCTTTGGACATCGCTCCCCCAGAGTATCCTGCTGTAGCTGATCCCTATTTAACAGTAGCTTTGGCAGAAACCGCCCGTAAGTTAAACATTCCTTATCATTTGGGAATTACTGCCTCAGTCGATACCTTTTATGAAGGACAAGAAAGAACAGAATCTTCTGCTAATGTTCATCTTCTACCCTGGTTGCAGGGCATTACAGCTACTTATCGCCATCTCAATATTTTGAATTATGAGATGGAAGCAGGCACTTTATTAAAAATGGCGGGAGTATATGGTTTTGCTGCTGCTTGTGTTTGCGCCGTAGTAGCACAACGTACAGAAGCGGAAAGCATTTTTGTTGCCGATAAAGATAGCACCGTTGAAAAAGCGATTGAAGTAGCAGTTAAAAGTTTGCTGTAGGAATTATTTGCGAACAAGCCTAACACAATTTATTTGTAATAGCTTAAGAGCCAGAATCAGGTTTTTCAATGGTGGTTTGAGTGGACAGCTTTTTAACTTCAGAATTGTCTCCCAAAGATCGTTTTGCCACAACTTCTACCTCCACTTCTGTTCCTGGTTTAAGGTATTCAGGGGGAATTGGTAGTTCACCCAACTCTAAAGTAAATAAATTTTCTTTTTGAGCGATCGCTTCAGGAGGAATTGAGCCTTCAAATTTAGTTTTATATACCGTGCTGCTACCACCAAAAAAGCCCTTGTTTTCTGATTTTTCTCCTACTTTGTATTTAACTGAAAAATCCGTGGCAATTAAATTAGACTGTTCGGCTTCATCAAAGACATCTAGCTCTAAACCTGCTCCCTGTCCAAATAAACCATCAATAGTTAGATCGGTAACATCTTTTGTCCTGACTGCGTTAAAAACAAACAATTCAGTTATATTGTCCCGTTTAACGGTTTTGGTTTCCAACCAAAGATCTTCAGGTAAAAAGATATTAGCGTCATCTTTCCCTTTTAGACTGAGGGTGATTTGCTGATCATCAAAATTTTCTACTGGCTGGGGTGCATCCCAAACTACTAGTACAGAATGTTCGTGACGGGCGACTAATTCCTTATATTTGCTGGTAATAATCGAACCAGGTGCAAACAAAGAAGCAGCATCGTCTTTACTTTCCCAAATATTTCTCGATAAGGTAAATCCTCTACCTTTTAACTCGCTGATTGGGGCAGTAACTTCAGGAAAATCTGGCGATAGAGACTTATCCAAATTAATTAGAGTTAGGGTGCCATTTTTGCCATTTCTACCTTTTCTACCATCTCTGCCTTTTCTGCCAGAGTAGCCGTCGGTGCATTGAAATTCTTGGGTAGTGCAACTATAGTTGGGGCTACCAGGATCGCCAAAACAGGTTTCTTCATTCCAATAAGGGCGATCGCATTCGCATCCTTCTCCTCCTTCTCCTGCTTTTCCTGGTGCGCCTCCTTCTCCCCCCGCAGCAATTACATAAATTTGCTTGAGGTCTTCTTTGTTAGTAGCATAAACAGTTAGAGAGCCACCATCGCCCCCAATTCCACCATCTCCACCATCTCCGCCACTGCCACCGTCAGCACCCTGTAAGTCTTTGCCTACATCTTTAGTGGGTTGGCGATCGCAAAAAGCATCGTATCCTTCTACACCCTCTTGTCCCGATGCAGCATTGCCACCGCTAAGATCTAAAGTCATGGGTGAGCCATCGGCAAATACTGTCAAACTGTCACTGTTGCGTCCATTGTTTCCTTTTGCGCCTGCTTCTCCGCTATCTCCAGATTCACCCAGCGATCGATTATCCGCTGCGAGTACTGAAGAACATAGGAGCGATTGAGAAGAAGAGCCAGAGGGAATAAATTGAGGTAAGGCTAAGATTGCGACAAACAACGATACCTTACTTAAAAAACGTACTTGCATAAGTTTATAAAAACTAAGTCAATCGCATTTTTGGTTGTGTGTTGTTCGTATATCGCATATTTTCTCTAAAATGTCATTATTTTTTTAGATTTTCTTGATCAAACTTAACATTCTAATCAACATTTATCTGATGTCAAACTTATAATTAGCTAATTGATGTTACGCACTAATTGATTTAAACATTTTTCTTAAGAGGCGATCTTAAATTTACACAGTAAGGGAGTTACGCCGAAATATCGCTTGAATTTTAAATAAGTATTTTTAATCACCAATATAACGAACTCACGTCATAATATAAATGTTTGCAATTCTTCACATATTACTTATTTAATCATTATGACAACTTCGGAAAATCAATACGAGGTTCAAAAATCAGAACAGGAATGGAAAGAAAGCCTTTCTGCTGAAGAGTTTAAAGTGTTACGGAAACATGGCACAGAAAGAGCAGGAACAAGTCCTCTGGACAAAGTTTATGACGAGGGTACTTATGTATGTGCTGGCTGTGGACAGGCTTTATTTAGTTCTGATACTAAATTTAATAGTGGTACAGGCTGGCCCAGTTTCTATCAGCCTTTAGAGGAAGCTATTGATACTACTGTCGATCGCTCTTTGTTTACGACTAGAACTGAAGTGCACTGTAGTCGTTGTGGCGGACATCTCGGTCATGTCTTCGGTGATGGCCCTCAACCCACTGGTCAACGCTACTGTATGAATGGGGTATCTTTGAATTTTGTTCCCGAGCAATAAAGGTTTTTAATTGAAATAATAAACTATGAATTTACTATGTTGGTAGATTCATGGTTGTTTTGGTTTAGAAATGGCTGCCCTCAGTTTAAATAAGTGCGCTAACAATTAGGAAAGATTTTACAAGCGATCGCGATTAAGAATTCGATCGTTAAATTTAATATCAAATCAAAATCAAATGATAATAATAAACTGGAAATAAATTAGCAATTACCCTTAATATTAATATGACCCAATCAAACTGCTAATATCTATTGAGCTTGGCAGAATCTTGGTTTTGTCAAAATAAATAATTGGGAAAAACTATATGTTGCCTATCGTTCGCAATCTAATTACAGCAGGAAAATCCATTGATTTTAATACGGCGACTAATGAAGACTTAGCATCAGCTTATAGCGAAATTTTACCCCCTAATTCAACTCAAATGATGGGATTGAGAAAAAAACTCGAACGAATCAAATCTGCTTTGACAACCAAACCTAATATGGGATGGTCGCAATTTGGAAGTTTAATGGGTAGAGAGTTTCAAGAATCCCTTTATAAGTCGGAAGAATGAGCATCATAATTATGTTTTTATCATCTATTGTTCTGTAATATGTCGCTCAATTCCGATCGCAAAGATAAAGGTTGATAACCTAAAGCAAAAGCTTTACTACTATCTAAAGAAGTGTCAGGCGATCTCTTTGCCACCATTTTTACATCGGCTTGCTTTCCTGGTTTAATCAATCCTTTGGGCAGGTTTAATACATCTGCTAAAAGCAAGCCAAATTCATAACGGGATATTCTTTCTTGTCCTCCCAAGTGCAATATGCCTTTTAGTTCTTTTTCTACCGCTAACAACAAGCCAGCCGACGCAGTAGCAGCACTAGCGGGAGTGCGAAATTCATCTACAAATAAGTTGACTTCTTTTCCTGTCTTAAGATTATTAATCATTCCTTGAATAAAGCTGGAAGAAACGGGGGAAGCTTGTCCAAACATTAAAGGCATTCTACATAATGCGATCGCATTGTTTATTTCGCTCATTTTTTCTTCTGCGGTTACTTTTTGCTCGCCGTAATAGCAAATAGGAGAAACCCGATCGCTTTCACTATAAAAAGGATTTTCACCATCAAAAACCAAATCTGTAGAAGTGAAGGCACAGGGAATATTATATTCGTTGCATAAACGGGCAATATTAATCGACGCCGTGACGTTAATCTCGTAGGATTCTTCAGGATGAGTTTGGCAAAAGTTAGGCTGAGAAGCAGCAGCAGTATGAATTACTGCATCGGGTTTAATTGTGTTGAAAGTTTCTGAAACTGCTTTGTAATCCCGAAGATCTGTCTTGAATAAAGTTGCACCAGATATGACAACTTTTTGACTAAAATAAATTCCATATACCTGCCATTTTGCTTGAGCAGCTTGACACAAATTCCAACCTAAAAAACCGCTAGCACCTGTAATTAGTAATTTTTTCATTAGTTTTTTTGACCAATCGTAATTGATTAATGCCCAATCGAATGACAGAGGTTATAACAGAGATGATAGTCAAATATTAGTTATTTTAGGAAGAAGTTAACAATCATGAATAGCAATTACTCAATAGTTATCCAATGGTCGCAAAAAGATAATTGTTTTGTAGCCAGTCTTCCAGAGTGGGGCGAACTGAACACTCATGGAAAATCTTACGAGCAAGTGTTAAATAATGCTCAACAAGTTCTCTCTTCTTTAATTGAATCATCTCTATCTGAAGGAAAATCGTTACCAGAAGCTAAAACCTTTCAAATTTCTTCTGCTGTTAAATAAATATTTAGTTATTATTATTTTATTCATAATTCCTCCCTCGCCATTTGGTTGGCTTTTTCAGGGAGGATAAAAATATTCTTAGCACCGCTAGAATGTCGGCAAAAGGAGATAGCCAAAAGAAAAATGACGATCCAGAATAGGAAGGTGCGATCGCAATTAACATTCCGTAACGCAATAAAATCAAAAAAGCATTTAAACTAAAAATTAAGATTACGATTGGGTAGCTACTGCCTAAATACAGCAAATAACCACTTAATAACAGCATCGGTAACGGCAAAGCCTGGATGCACAACAGAAATAAAACATCTCCCCATACTTGAGCCGAATCAGCAGCATCTTTAAGATCGAGCGATCGCCCCCATTCATTCCAAGTTTCTTTTGCTCCTTCATACATCCTGACTTTAATTACCTTCGAGCCATCAAAAAAACCTACTTTATAACCCGCACTGGCAATATTACGAGCTAAAGTAACGTCATCGCAAAACGAACCCGCAGCAGTGGTGTAGCCATCGAGTTTTTCCAACACCGAGCGACGACATAAAAAACACTGTCCGTTTGCCATGACTCGACTAGGACTGCCCGCATCAACTCCTGCCGATTCAAATCGGAATAACAGAGTTATTAATAAAGCAGGTTGCAAACACCATTCCCCTGGATATTGCAGGATAAACTGGGGTGCTAAAGATACCATATCGTAGTTTTCGGCTTCGGCTGTCTTAACCATACTGGCAATTAATCCAGGTTGGGGTTCGGTATCCGCATCTACCCCTAAAAACCATTTGCTATGCTGAGATATATTTAAATATCCCGTATGTAAAGCCCACGGACGACCAACCCAGCCAGACGGCAGAGGATCGTCTGTCATCACGCGAAACCTGGGATCGTTTTTCTGAGTAGCCTTGACTAAATCTGGCGTACCATCGATAGAATTGCTATCGACTACAATAACTTCTCGTAGCTCATAAGTTTGACGGCTTAAACCCTCCAAGCAAGGACCAATTCGCTCTGCTTCGTTGAGAGTAGGCACTACTACACTTACCTTACCAATTAAATCGGGATCTGCTGCTTGAGGTAGTAAAGGCGATCGCCTTTTTGCTCCTTTGAGTAAACGAGATAATAAAATAGCCGTAGCCACTATTTGAGATAGGAAAATAAATAACGCTAAGGCGTAAGAAAACTCTGAATTCACCCTGGTACTCCTTCAGTTGTAAGATTATTGGTAAAATGCGATCGGTGTAAGCCTAGCCGTAGAAGACAAGAAGTTCTTCTCCTAAAGCATCTCTTTAGCAGATTGGCTGATTTTTGCGTTCTAGACAGACAAAATGTTTTTGCAGATTAAATTTAGTTTAAATCGAGAAATACGCCGTTGTAAAAACTATTTTGCTATTATCGCCGAGCGATTTTTCAAGAAACTTTACATTTTCTTAGTCGATAATGATAAACTCTATAAGGTAGACTTATTCTAAGTAATAAAACTAAATAAGCGAGAATAAAATATAGTTGCATATCTGTTTAATGTATCTCTGATTTTTAGTAATTTTATTTTATATATGACTACGGATAGATACTCATAAATAAGTAATTGCGCTAATCTGCAAAAATCAAATTGATTAACTGATAACCATCTGCAACCATCTGCTCAAACAAAATATTTTGTCTAAATCCAGCATAAATGTAAAACTATCCAAACATTTCTTAATTTGGTGTTTAAGTCGCCAATCATCAATTTCAAACCTTTTGACAGTTAATTCTATATATTCCTGTTGACCATATAAATATTTTATAACTGGAGTTTGACAATTGTATTTAGGCTAGATTTATGCTAAGTCAATTTTTTTCAGCAACTAGCAAAGCAATAATTATTGAATGTCTTCTTCAATAAGAAAATAATCACTTTAATTATAAATTTAGCAATTCAGGTAATGCTGTATTGAGTAGCTACAGCAAATAAATAAAAAACTTGAAGGCAGAAAAAAATGTACAATTTTTTCTAATGTAAATGTAGTTCTTATTCAAGAAATCAGAATTGTGAATTTACCTGGAAAAAAAATAACGGTAAAAAAATACTAATTCAAAATACTAATTCAAAGCGTCGATTTTATGGTAAGTATAAGAAAAAAGCAAACTGCTAGACCAGTCACACCTTTAGGAATCTTAGTTCAGCAGCTAGAGCAGATTGTTGACACCGCTAGAGCTGAATCAGTTACAGATGAATTTAAAACTACTTTAGATACAGCATATCGTCTTGGTGCTGGTTTAGATCCTTATTTAGAAGAGTGTACGACGGCTGAGTCCGCAGCTTTAGCCAACTTGACTCAAAAAACCCAAGTAGAAGACTGGAGTAAGCGTTTTAGCGATGGCGCAACAGTAAGGGCTTTAGAGCAGGAAATGCTTTCTGGGCATATTGAAGGACAATTGCTTAAGATGCTAGTATCGATTAGTAAATCTAAGCGTGTCCTAGAAATAGGAATGTTTACAGGCTATTCTGCCCTAGCGATCGCCGAAGCACTACCCGATGATGGTTATTTACTTGCTTGTGAAGTAGACGATTATGTATCCCAGTTTGCGATCGATTGCTTTGCTGCTTCTCCTCACGGTAAGAAAATAGAGGTAAAAGTCGCCCCTGCAATTGAAACCATGAAAGAATTGGTAAAGGGTGGAGAAACATTCGATTTAGTCTTTATAGATGCAGATAAAGGTGGATATATTGACTACTTCAATATGCTGCTAGAAACTGACTTATTAACGCCTGATGGTTTTATCTGTGTAGACAATACCTTGATGCAGGGACAGCCATATTTATCAGAAGACAAACGTACTGACAACGGTAAGGCGATCGCCCGCTTCAATAGCTATGTAGCCCAAGATCCTCGCGTAGAACAGGTTTTGATACCTATGCGTGATGGCATAACTCTGATCAAGCGCAAATGAATCTTTAGGGGAGGAATAGTAATAAGTAATAAGTAAACTATTTGCTTTATTCTGCTTTTATTTCCTCATCCCTCATCCCTCATCTATCCTTTACCTCTTATTCGTAGATGTATCCTTTAGGACATCCCTTAAAAAAGTATGTTGCAAATACTGTTTGTTTCAGGAAGTAGTTCAGCGATCGCCAGAAATGTCGGTACACTGGCTTTATTATTGCTGCTGCTTCCTTTTAATTTGATGATGGTGTTTTTATCTTTGATTAAGAATGCAGTTACGGGTGGTAGGGGTTATTCGCGAACAACCCCCACAGACAAGCCAAAACGCATCCTAATTACAGGGGCGAAAATGACCAAAGCCTTACAGCTAGCAAGGTCTTTCCATCGAGACGGACACGAAGTATATTTAGTAGAGACTCATAAATATTGGCTGTCGGGACACCGTTTTTCTAAAGCTGTTACAGGTTTTTTTACCGTAGCCACTCCCGAAAAAGATCCAGAACAATATTGTCAGGATATTTTAGATATAGTTAAAGACAAGAATATCGATTTATTCATTCCCGTATCTAGTCCAATTGCTAGTTATTACGATTCTTTAGCTAAAAAAACTATTGAACCCTATTGCGAATCACTTCATCTCGATCCAGAAGAAACAGCTATTCTCGATGACAAACACGCTTTCTGTTCTAAAGCCAGAGAGTTTGGTTTATCTGCACCCAAAGTATTTCGCATTACCGATCCGCAGCAGATCTTAGATTTCGATTTTAGCAATGAAAGTAATAAGTATATAGTCAAAAGCATTCCTTACGACTCCGTACTGCGCTTAGATCTAACCAGATTACCTTTTGAGGGAATGGAAGACTATGTAAGTAGCTTGCCCATCAGCGAAGAGAAGCCTTGGGTAATGCAGGAATTTATTCGCGGAAAAGAATATTGTTTTCATGCCACAGTGCGTAAAGGCAAAATTAGACTCCACTGTTGTTCTGAGTCTTCCCCTTTTCAGGTTAATTACGAACAGGTAGACAACCCTGCAATTTATCAGTGGGTAGAAACCTTTGTAGCCAAAATGAATCTGACGGGACAAGTTTGTTTTGACATGATTCAAGTAGAAGATGGAACAGTATATCCCATTGAATGTAATCCTCGTCTACACTCTGCTATTACCATGTTCCACGATCATCCAGGGGTAGCACAAGCCTATCTATCCGATGGCGAATTAGGAGAAGCACCCATTACTCCTTTACCCGATAGTAAGCCTACCTACTGGACGTATCACGAACTTTGGAGACTATTAAGCATTCGCTCTTTTTCGGAACTACAGGCTTGGTGGCATAAGATAACGAAAGGAACTGATGCCATTTTGACTCCTGAAGATCCTTTACCCTTTTTGATGCTGCACAACTGGCAAATTCCCTTACTTTTACTAGATAATTTACGTCGTCTTAAGGGATGGGTAAAAATTGATTTTAATATCGGTAAGTTGGTTGAAATCGGCGGAGACTGATTTGAAGGATGAGGAATAAGGAATAAGGAATAGTAAGGAGATAAGGAAAGCAACATTCAATTGATAGTTATAGTGGCGCGTCGAGGTTTGTTTGAGGAATTAAAAAAGTCCACAGATAAACACAGATAAACACAGATGATTAATTGATTTTCCTTCTAATTCTGGGTCTTTAATAATCGTAGTCGATTGTAGTTGTGGAATGGGCGATGAAAATAAATCTTATAGCTAAAAATAATTTTGCGTCGCCTACCAAGAATAACAAGACTATTTGTCAGTAATCAGTAATCAGTAATCAGTAATTAAAATGGTCGCAACTAACGCAAATCCCAATACAGAAGCCCAACAAAGAGTATTCGATCTAATGTTGACCTTTGTTAAGAGTCAATGTATGTATACAGCAACTCGCTTGGGTATCTTCGATATATTAGATGATGAAGGAGAACAAACTGTAGAAGAGTTTGGCGGGTAAAACTAATACCGATACCGAACGACTATATTTTATTCTCCGTGGTTTGGCTCATGTAGAAGTGCTAGAAGAAAAACCAGGCAGAATTTTTGCACCGACAGAAACATCTTCTCTTTTGGTAACAAATAAGAAACCTTCGGCGGGACATTTAGCGATGCACCTAATTGAACCCGCACAGTGGGATGCTTGGAAGATTTTACCAGAAGCATTAGAGAAAGGAGTCGTTCCTTTTGAACTAGCTAACGATAAGGGTGTCTATCAGTATTGTTATGACAATGACTGGAGTAAGGATACTTTTATCAAAGCGATGAGTTTCTTGACCAATTCCCAAGTAAATGGGTTGCTAGATGCCTATGATTTTGGTCAGTACGAAACCGTAATGGATGTTGGTGGCGGACAGGGTGGTTTGATTGCCAACATCGTTAAACGTTATGGTTGCAAAGGTATCTTATTTGACGTACCCGATGTAGCCGAAACCGCTAAAGAATATATTACCAGTCACGGTGTAGATCCTGATGCGATCGCCATTAAAACTGGAGATGTATTTAAAGAAGTCCCAACAGGGGCAAATGCGATCGTCATGAAGCACTTTATCTCTGCCTGGAGTGATGAAGATGCCAGGAAGATCTTAGCTAACTGTAAAGCAGCACTACCTCAAGACGGTAAATTAATCTTGCTACAGTCTTTTGTACCTGATATAGACGAACCCAAAACCGAAGCCGATGGTATTATGCCTGGAATCTTTGCCGTACAGATAAACGTTGCTACTCCTGGTGGTGGCTGGCGTACTAAAAAACAATTCCAAGAGTTGTTTGAAAGCAGTGGTTTTAAATTAGAAAAAGTTATTAAAACGACTAACAGTCTGTCGGGAATGGAATTTAGTTTGCAATAACTAACTAATAACCATAGCAATTAACAATAAAGTAAATTTAGGGAAAAATAATAGGGATAGTTGCAGTTTACATTTTTAGTAATTACGATCTCTAAATATCTCAAGACAGATATTTTTATCTAAAGCTAAATAATCATGACAGTAATAAATTTTCTTTTCTTTATATTTTTCTCCTTCATAAATCCGCTTTCTTTGGCTGCTTGGATAGCAGCTTTAATTGCTTTTAGTATTCCTTGGGAATATTTAGGATTATGGATTACCAGTATAGTAGCTGTTTGGACAATCAGTTTTATTTCCTCTTAATAGACCATATATAGATGCTGACTTTGATTATTTTGGCGAATGGGCAATTTACAGTACTAATTTTGCTCTTTTCGTGGGAATGGGGGGAGTAGTTTTTACCAGATTACTCAAGAAGCACCATAATGGGAGAAAACAATCGGCAATTGCTAAACGGGGAAGACTGCTATCTTTTTCTGCTTACGGCATATTGTCTGCTTATTTGAGTTATTTGTTCTTTACTGATTTTTGGCATAATTATCAACCAGCATGGCAAGCCTACGGCATTATTTTTCTAGTAGCATTTTTTGTTTTTATTACCTGTTTACTATTTCAAATATACAGTCGCAAATATATAAAAATATTTTGGATTAAAGATTCATTTACTTTTTGTTCTAGCTTTGCTATTTCCACAATCGCAATACTTGTTAGTAATTTGATTTTTCCTGTTTTAGCTATTAAAGAAACTAAAAAAGTTATCGAATATCATGGCGATAGTAAAACTAAGCATTGTATTCAAACAAATAGAAAGCCAATGAAATCCTGGCTGTATTTAAGTCCCTTTAACAGCTTGGAATAAGCCTAATGGTAGTCAAGGCGCTACCTTAAGACACGCGGTTTTAGTTATTAATAAAAATAATGAATATATTCTTTATCACTGGTCTTATAGACTAAGAAAATGGGAGTTTAACTCAGTAGGATTTGAACCAGGTGCTTTTATAATTCCAGATAGTTTAAAATGCGATCCAGAGAAAAACTATTGGAGCAATCTACCATTTGTGTTTCCTAAATAAAATATTTGAGATTAAATAAATACTATTGCCTTGTCCCTTATCTTTTATCTTTTAAATGATTGCATTATCTTTTATTTTCTTCTTACTATTATTCACCGTAGTCGGTGTCTATGCTGCCACTCAAAAGCAGGATACCACTGCTGATTATTTATTAGCAGGAAGGAATGTAAACCCTTGGGCGATCGCTTTATCAGCATTATCAACGGGGCAAAGTGGCTTTTTGTTTACAGGACAGGTTGGCTATGCCTATACCCAAGGCATATCGAGTATTTGGCTAGCTATTGGCTGGGCGATCGGCGATTATCTAGCTTGGACGCTAGTTTTCAAGCAATTACGTCAAGTTTCAGAAGCATCTGAATCGGAAACCGTTCCTGCATTTTTGGCACAAAAGCAGCCTGGATATCGCTGGATTTCGATTGTTTCGGCACTAATTACTATCTTCTTTTTAGGTACTTATGCTGCTGCACAATTATTAGCAGGAAGCAAGGCACTTAATAGTTTATTTGGTTGGGACTATGCCTGGGGAATTGTTATTGGGGCAATTATTGTAGTTGTTTACTGCTTTAGCGGAGGAATTAGGGCATCCATTTGGACAGATTCGGTACAAACCATCGTCATGATTGGTGCTTTGCTGCTGTTGTTTGTCTTCACTATTTTTGCAGGTGGTGGGGTGGGGAATTTGTATAGTGGTTTGGGTCAAATAGATGCAAGCTTAACTGCTTTATTTCCTAGCGATTTAGCCTGGGGCTTTTTCCCATTTTTCTTTGGCTGGCTAGTAGCAGGATTTGGTGCTGTAGGACAGCCTCATATTGTAGTTAGGGCTATGGCGTTGGATTCTGCTGACAATATGAATAAGGCGCGTAATATCAGAACAATTTGCGGTTTTATTACTGCTTTCACTGCTATCTTTATCGGATTGGCAGGGCGAGTCTTGTTACCTGCGATCGCAGATCCCGAATTGGCTTTATTGGATTTGTCTCAGGAATTATTACCAGAGGTGTTAGTCGGGGTAATGTTAGCTGGCTTATTTGCTGCGACTATTTCTACCGCTGATTCTCAGATATTATCTTGTTCTGCTGCATTAACTCAAGATTTGTTTCCTGGGTTAGCCAAGTCATATAAATATGCCAAAATCGGTACACTAGTTGTTACAGCGATTGTTTTGGTAATTGCTTTGGCTAATAATGATAGCGTGTTTGGTTTGATTACCTTTGCTTGGTCAATTTTAGCTTCTGGCTTAGGAGTATTGTTAATTTTGCGTAGTTGGTTGAAGCCTGTTTCTACCCCAGTTGCGATCGCCATTATGCTTTCTGGAATTGCTGTTTCGATGTACTGGAAGTTAGGCTTAAACTTATCAGGCGCGGTGTATGAAGTCTTCCCAGGTATGGCTGCGGGATTAATTGTTTATTTAATTGCTTCAATATTTGTCAAAACAGATACGCAACAAAATTAACTGACGATTGCTTTTACCTTACTATGATTGTAGGGCGATTGCTTTTATAATTATTTGCTTGGTTTTGAAAGATGTTTACACCTGAATTAGTCGGGACAGTTTTATATGGACTCCTTAGTTTAGTGGGAGGCGTTTTCGGCTATTTAAAAAGTAAAAGTAAGGTATCCTTAATTTCAGGTGGAGTTAGTGGTTTAATACTGCTAATTTTGACAGTGCCGATCTATTTGGGCGATCGATGGGCAGAATTTGTAGCAGCAGGTATCATTGCATTACTTATTATTGTGTTTGCTGTTAGATGGACAAAAACAAAGAAATTTATGCCCGCAGTACCAATGATATTTTTAGGGGTTGTTTCACTTGTTCTTATCTTGAGTTAAATAAATTTAAACTAGATGTTCTTCAACGATGGTGGATATCTGTTTGGGTTTAACTTTGACATATTGCTTTTTATCAGGCAATACGACCATATTTGGTGCTTTCTTGCATTTTTTCAGGCATCCTGTAGTTTTGATTTCTACTTGATCGGCAATACCTTTGTTTTCCAGTTCTGATTTAAGCTGTTGATAAACTTCTTTACCACCTTTATTCCAACAGTTAGATTTTTTACAGATTAACACTCTGGCTTTTTTTTGCTTAGATTTAGTTGATTTTACTGTCGATATCTCAACTTGGGGACTTTGTTCGACGGTGGGTGGGTCAAGTAACTCAACCGAAAAAGCTTTATATTCTGATTTTTCTTTTTCAACTTTTTGCTTGAGCATTCCTTTAACCTTTAGTTTAGATCCAAGCTTCAATTGCTTGCCCAGGCTTTTAGGCTGATCTTTTTGTACCTTGATCGAGTATTCTCCTTCTTCGGTGGAGAGTAACAAATATTTAACTCGTCCATCGGATTTTAGGCTTATATCTTGTAATTCGCCGATCGCGGTAAACTCAGAGATTAAAGGGGTAATTGTCATCATAAATCTATATACTGGCTGTGTCTATTTTAATTGATTTATATTCGCAATAATCATGTGTATTTGCATACAGCATATTGCTCTAGATTGGCAATTTAACTAGAACCTTATTAATAATATTTTTGGAAAAATCGCTTGCCGAAACCACAGCCATAATAATCCAAACTGACGATTAATAAATCTGGCTATGGCTATATTTTTTATTGATCGCCAGTAGTGTAATTACCGATCGTTGATTCCTACCAATTGCTCCAGCCTAGCTTCTTACCACTCTCTAACTGCTGCTTGTCCATAATTGACTGGTATTCCGAAGAACTTGCCCAACGTGCGATTTCTCTAGCTCTAATAACGGGTACTGGGTGGCTTAACTGAGCAGTCTGTGCAGCTTGCAACATTTCTCCCATGCTATCTGTACCAATAGAATCATATGCTGAAGCTTGTTCGATAAAAGCATCTAGATTTAACAAGGGTGCAAGAGTAGGTGAACCACCTGCCAATTTCATCAAGACGGACATGACTACTCTAGGATCTTGACTGGCTAAAAGCGCAGCGCGATCGCAACTAAACTCGGCACAACGTACCCATTGAAGCATTCTATCCTGTAGTGATTGGGCTAATACTGTTCCCCAAGCTGGCAATAAGTTAGCTGCCAATACCAACACATTTGCCATAGTTAGATAAACTCCATGCTCACACTTGAGATGACCTAATTCGTGAGCGATGACTGCCTGAATCTCTTCTGGAGTAAGCATTTCAATCAAAGAGGTGTGCAACACTATAAAAGGCTTTTCCCCCCGCATAGCAAAGGTATAAGCATTGGGAGTGGGGTTTTGCTGTACGTATAGTTGGGGAGGCTCTAAATCAAGAATTTTGCAGGCTTCAATTAATAGTTTGTGAAGATGGGGTAGCTGTTTTTCACTGACTAAAACACTAGAAGCAATGTTGTTGAGATAAAAAAACTGTTCTGCCACCGAACCTAATACACTACGAATAGCGATATCTATTCCTGGTAACTGCTTGAGAGTATTAGTTGCTTCCAAATCGAGGGGATGGCGAAAAAGATCTGCTTTTAAACCGATTAAAGTTTGTTTATTGGTAGTCATAAGAAATATTTTTTAAATGTTTATTTAATTGATTCGGGGAAAGGATCGCAGCGTATCTCTATCATAAAACCATCTGGATCGTAAAAGTAAAAACCTCTACCCGTAGGACGAGTTACAATATCTGATGCAATCGCAATATCGTTTTGCTTAATCACTTCAACTGCATCGTCAAACAATTCAGGGGCAATACCAAAAGCCAAATGATTGGCGCGGGTAAACTGCTTTTCTGGACTAGGATCTGGAGGAGATAAATCTGGTTCGGCAAACAGATCGATAATCATGCCGTCAGGAGTTTTAAAATTAGTTACTTTCCCTGCTGCTTTAAGTTCAACTAAGGTTAAGGGGACTTCTTCTCCTTCAAGCTCGTGTAAACCCAAAATTTTGCCATAAAAGTGCCGTGATGCTGCCATATCTTTAACGTTGAAAGCAATATGATGCACCTGTCTTAGTATACCAACCTCAATACCCACAGACTCTATTTTTTGTTCTATCACGATTTTTCTCTTATTCTAGAAGATTCCACCAATTTATATCTATGTTTAATCGGCAACAAAAAGTACAATCGGAACTTTTAAGATTAAGATTCAATCATAGTTACTCAGGTTGAGTTATCGTTCCCTCTCATATGTATGTTTTTAGGTTTATTGCCATTTAATCGATCGCTTGGAATATTTAGTACGACTATAATTAGTGCATTTGTTATCATTGCAACACCATTGTCCTTGCAAGCTCAATCTCCCACCAAACAAGGAGAAATCACGTTAAAATCTGACGTTCAAGAATCTAATTCCCAAACTGGTATCATCACCGCTAGAGGCAACGTTAAAATTAATTATCCTGCACGACAGATACAGGCTACTGCTGCTCAAGCTCAATATTACAGCCGCGAACGTCGTTTAATACTCACGGGGGATGTTTATGTAATCCAACAAGGAAACAGTATGCGAGCAGAAACCCTGACCTATTTATTAGACGAAGAGCGTTTTATCGCTACCCCTCAAGGCGATCGCCAAGTAGAATCAACATATATCATTACCGATCCAGAATAAACCGATAATTCATAATTAATAAAAGTAGTGACCTTAGTTTTAGACAACATCCATAAATCCTATGGTAAAAGAAGCGTCGTCCATCGGGTAAACCTTCAAGTTTTGCCAGGGGAAATTGTCGGACTGCTTGGTCCAAATGGAGCTGGTAAGACCACTACATTTTATATTGCCACGGGTTTGGTTAAGCCCAACGAAGGTACGGTTAAACTCAACAACAAAAATATAACCAGCCTACCTCTCCATAAACGAGCGCGTCTGGGTATGGGATATCTTACCCAACAGGCTAGTATTTTTCGCAGTTTGAGCGTTAAAGATAATATTTTACTGGTATTAGAACAAACAGGTATAGCTAAACCAGCTAGAGGAGTACGTTTGCAGCAGCTATTGCGAGAATTTCGTCTAGAGAAAGTAGCCGATACATTAGGATCTTTGGTTTCTGGGGGAGAAAGGAGACGTACCGAACTCGCTCGTGCCTTAGCAGCAGGATATGATGGACCTAAATATTTATTGTTAGATGAACCCTTTGCAGGGGTAGATCCGATCGCCGTAGCGGAAATGCAGCAAATCATCGCTAAGTTACGTGATCGCCAAATGGGTATTTTAATTACCGATCATAATTTCCGTGAAACCCTGGCTATCACCGATCGCGCCTATGTAATGAGGGATGGTCAAATTCTGGCATCTGGTACAGCGGAGGAGTTGTACGGTAATCCTTTGGTTAAGCAGTACTATCTGGGGGATAACTTCCAGCAGTAAAAACTTGGGAATCTATCGCCAAAATTACTAAACTAATAGTAGTTGGCTTAATATATCTCAACAATAAACCCATGCAATTGATTCCCAAACTCAGACAGTCATCTTTACAACAGAAGCTTCAATGGATCGCTAAACCCCATCAATACATGGATTCGGCAATGAAAGAAGCTCCCGATATGTTTCTTGCAGATATCACAGCGGAGGATGGCTATGTGTTTGTCAATCATCCAGAAGGGATGCGGCAGATGATTACTAGCGATCGCTCTTCATTTTTTGCGGGAAGTAAAGATAACCAACTTCTAAAGCCATTGGTAGGCAAAGATTCATTATTATTAATTGAAGGCGATCGCCACAAAAAACGCCGTAAATTGTTATTACCTCCTTTTCACGGAGAGAGAATGGAGTCTTATGGTAAATTAATTTGCGACTTGACTCACAATATTGTTAGTAACCTCAAGCCCGATCAACCTTTTATTGCTCGCAAAGTAACTCAAGAAATATCTTTACAGGTGATTCTTGAGGCGGTATATGGATTACAGGATGGCGAACGTTCGCAAGAATTGCAGCAGCGCATCACGACTCTAGCTAATATCTTTGAATCTACCCTTACATCGGCACTGTTGTTTTTTCCTTTATTTCAAAAGGATTTGGGCGCATGGAGTCCCTGGGGGAATTTTATGCGTCAGCAAAAAGCGATTGATGAAGCCATCTATCAAGAACTTGCCACTAGAAGAATTCAGGATAATAGCGATCGCCAAGATATCTTATCTTTGATGATGTCTGCACGGGATGAAGAAGGAGAAGCTCTAAAAGATAAGGAATTGCGAGATGAACTAATGACGCTGATGCTGGCGGGACACGAAACTACCGCTACGGCGATCGCTTGGTCATTGTATTGGGTTCATCGTCAGCCAGAAATCAAGACTAAATTACGAGAGGAAATAGCTAGTTTGGGTGAAAATCCAGACCCGATGGAGATAGCCAAACTGCCTTATTTAGATGCTGTCTGTAAAGAGACTCTGCGGATCTATCCTGTGGCTATGCTAACTTTTCCCAGAGTTGTCCAAAAACCATTAGAACTAATTGGCTATAAGTTAGAACCAGGACAGGTAGTAATGGGCTGTATCTATTTGCTTCATCAGCGCGAAGATGTCTATCCAGAACACCACAAATTCAAACCAGAACGCTTTTTAGAAAAGGAGTTCTCTCCTTACGAGTTCTTTCCTTTTGGTGGGGGAAAACGTCGCTGTATTGGAGAAGCTTTAGCTAAATTAGAAATGAAGTTAGTTTTAGCAACAATTATTGCTAACTACGACCTTGAACTAACTAGCGATAAACCCGAAAGTCCAGCCAGAAGAGGTGTTACCCTTGCACCAAAAACGGGAGTTAAAATGATATTCAAAGGGAAAATACAGTAAGCAACCAAAAATTCTAATTGAGTGATCTTACATTTGCTGCTGATTTTAACTTTTGTAGTTTCAACATGGTTGTACAAAACGTCAACCACAAAAAACCAATTCCATAACCACCAATAATATCAGTCGGCCAATGCACTCCCAAATATAAGCGACTCAAACCAACAGCACCTATCAAAGCAACTGCTAACAAATAAATAAGCCAAGAAAATTGAGGAAAGCGAGTCGCAAAAAGATAAGCCAAAAACCCATATAAGACAGTCGAACCTAAAGCATGACCACTAGGATAGCTGTAGGAAACTTCTTTGATAGCTGACTCCCAAAGATCGGGGCGAGTTTTGCCAAATACAGACTTCAAACCATAGCTAAGGACTACACCACCGATACAGTCAATTACAAATATTTTGGCTTCTGGATAACAACGTTTCCAAAGTAATAATATTAGGGCAACGGCTGCAACAATAGAAACAAAGTTAGGATTGTTGAAACCAGTAATAGTTTCCATTATCCTATCTAAACTAGGACTGGCAAAAGAATGGATTGTCAGCAAAATTACCTTATCAAAAGCAAAAGCTTCTTGCTCTAATACTTCATCAGAAATTTGAGCAACCATATAAATAATTAGCAAACAACTAATTAATCCGACTATTCCTATCGTAGCTATCAAAGAAGCTATTTTAGGGCTAATTTTACTGCGCCAAAATTTGATTAGTTTTTGTAATAGATTTTGCATAATGAAAAATACGGTCGGAATATTTTAGCTCTTATATTTATTTTGTGTAAAAAGCCTGATAACAAGAAAACACCAATTTACATAATATATCAAACTACAAAACGCAAGAGTGTAAATTGGTTTTGTCGAAAAGTTATTAGTTTGTAGCTTTTAGCTTTTAATCATCAACTTAACAAGATGGGTGTAAATATAAATTATGTTTTCTAGTTGTTTCAAGGTTATTTAGTCAATCATTTTAATTTACGCTCTTGCCCACAAAATACCAAAGATAACAGAAAGCAGCAGAAAAATGAAACCCTTTCCCCTTTTCCCGTCATAGATTAATTTGTCTTCTAGGAGTTAACAACCTCTCTAGCCGTTGGCTGTAGATAATAAATATATTCCCGCACCAATTCCTAAAATGTTGGGAATCCAGGCTGACCAAAATGGTGATAGTATTCCTGTAATGCCTAATGAGCCAAAAGTAAAACCTAAAAAATAATAAATAAAAACGATCGCCACACAGAAGCCAAAGGCTTTAGAACGATTAACTTGAGAATATTTTGCTCCTAATGTAGCACCAATTAAAGCAAAAACCAAACAGATAAAAGGAAAAGCATATTTCTGCTGAATTCTTACGGAAAACTTGGCTACATCTGTTTTTCTTCCGCTATCCTTAATTAAATTCAAGTACTCTTTAGCCTGACGAATATTCATATCATCAGGGCTACGTTCCTTTTGAACAATTTTAAACAAAGTGATAGCAAAAGGTAGTTGTTTGAGCTTAAATTCTTCAGTAATCACTTTGCCATTATTATCAATTTTATTTACTTCACCTTTAAGCAAATTCCAAACTTGTTTTTTTTGATTCCATTGAGCTAAATTAGCGGTAATTATTTGCTCAACTGCACCACTGTCTAAGCTAATTATAGTAACTTTTTCCAGAGCTTTATTGCGATATTGTTCGGCAAAATATATTCTACTCAAAACTCTTGATGGTTTACTATTTAGATTCAATTTATATTCAGGATAAAAGATATCTCTTTTGCGTAAATTAAGCTCTGTCTTGGCAATAAAAGGGGATTGTAATAAATTTGCCTGATAATTAGCAGCAGGTACAATCAACTCGTTAAACAAAAAAGTTGTAGCAGTAATTAGCAAACTAAAGGCTAAAGTGGGGGCAATAATTCGCTTTAAACTAAGACCAAAACTAAGTAACGCGGTCAACTCGCGATCGCTATTCAAACGACCATATATAATTAAGCTAGATAATAAAACTGAAATTGGCAAAGCATAGGCAGCATATTCAGGAATTTTATAGCAGAAGATTAATACTGCTACAGGAATAGGTAAATTGTATTCAGTGACTTTATAACCCAAGTCGGAAACCGTACCTATGGTTACTCCTAGAGAAGAGAATAAGCCAACACTAAACAAAAAAAACAGACTTAGTTGATGAAGGATATAGCGATCTACTAGAGATAATCGATAATGCAGTATGCAGTCAATACTTTTTAACTTCAATTTCTGTCTACAAATCAGCTAATATAGCCGTCAATATAATCTATATAGCAAGTAATAGGCAATGATAGTATACCAGTGTTTCTTCATAAACTATTTGACTACAACCTTGGCAATTTTAATCGATTGAGCTACTTGCAGCGATGGGATACCAGTGTAGTGCGATCGCGCTTGTATCATGTGCCTACAGAAAAAATAAAATTGACCTTGAAAGGTGTTGGGCAATCTCACTAAACTATTGGAACAGAGTATTTTAAATTATATTTATGAGCTAATACTATTGAATAATAAATACGAAAGATAGTATTTTACATAACACGAATCCTCCGCAACGCCCTTTAGAAAAACAGAGCGTAATATCGCAAAAATCGAAAACACCAAACAAATTTAAGAATCGGTAGGCAAATATCGGAAAATAGGCTACCGACACTTAACGGGTGATTTAATAGCTGCAATTAGCGAGCTTCTGTACCTTGGTTAGGATCTCCTGGAGTATCGGAATTTTTAGATCCAGGTGCTTCTGATTCTGCTCCAGAACTAGTATCTTGGCTTGCACCCTGTCCTGTTTTACGTTGAGAAGGTTCGACTGGTGTTTGCTTTCCACCATCAGCAGTAGGAGTATTTTCTTGTGAATTGCTCATGATTTTTAGTAGCTTTATATTTTTATTTCTACACGACCTATTATCTGGAATTGAAGACATAAAAAAACCTATCTAAAGATATAAAAGACTATTTTTTGCGAGACAATTTCAGCCACCAACATGACCAACGTTCAGAACAGTTAAATTAGTATCTAGTTTATATATATGTTTATTGTCAGCCTTTCAACAGATTCAAAGAACTGTTTTTGATAGTGCTATATCAAAAGATATAAATGGATATCCAAGAGATCTATTTCAGAAGTTAGATGAAACCAAAACCTATAATCTCTACTGTAAAGGTAATAAACAAGACAAATAGAGGAATAATTAACTTATGGCTTTAGCTAAAATTGCCGATCTATATCCCGATTACAAACAAGATATCTTTGGTGGCGAAGATATAAAAAGCTTTTCGGTTTATGACTACAATAATGAAAAGATTGGATCTGTACACGATGTCATCGTCGATGAAACTGGACGTTTTCGCTATTTGGTAATCGACACTGGATTTTGGATTTTTGGTAAGAAGGTATTGTTGCCCATTGGTAGAGCCAAAGTTGATTACAGTCAAGAAAGAATTTATGCAGAAGGTTTTACTAAAGAACAGGCTGAAAACCTTCCTGAATATGATGATGACATGACCATCGATTATGACTACGAAGAAAGAGTTAGAAGGACTTATCGAGGAGTCGAATATGACAATAACAATACCGTTTACGCTGAGGAAGCAGGCGGTTATGACAGCGGTGCATATAATAAAGATGACTACACTTATGATCGCGAACCCAGTCTATACGCTCACACCGATGCAGAAGATGTAGCAGATCGCAAAAGTCTCAAACTATATGAAGAACGCTTAGTAGCTAATAAAGAACGTTTCCGCGCTGGCGCGGTAAGTATTGGCAAAAGAGTTGAAACCGAAAGTGCAACCGTATCTGTACCTGTAGAAAGAGAAAGAGTTGTCATTGAGCGCACCACCCCAACTGATGGTACTGTGGTGACTCCTGGAGAGACTAGCTTTGCTGGTGGAGAAGTAGCACGAGTAGAAGTCTACGAAGAAACTGCTGATATCAAAAAACAAGCTTTTGTTAGAGAAGAAGTTAGTGTTCGTAAAGAAGTAGAAAAAGATGTTGTTTCTGCCAAAGAAACTATTCGTCGTGAAGAATTAGAAGTAGAAACTGATGGCGACGCAGTTATAAAAAAAGACATCTAAATTTAACGAAACTGTCTCAATTGACTTTTGTTTGACGACATTAATGGTACGAGGGCGTTCTCTAGAACGTCCTTACTTGTCTAAATATGAAAGTGTTTTACGCAGATTGGTATGCTGCTTTATTATTCAATACCTAGTAGTTAATAATCTATCATAATAATATAATGACTCTTAGTAATAGCAATCATCTCGGCGGTTCCGAGGATGTGAAGTCTCAGTTAGCCGAGTTAGATAAACAGCTAATTTCCTTTGAAATTGTCGATCGCCAAGGAATAAGTAGGGGCAAGATTCAAGATGTTTATTATGATTCTGAGGAAAATCTAAACCTATTGGTAGGATTAGGAAATGTAAATGATCGACTCAACTTGCGCAGACTGGGATCTGAGGATATCTGTCAGCTGGATATAGAACGTAAACAAATTATCAGTAGTTTATCAAATCAAGAAATAGAAAATTTATCTATTTATCAACCTGTTTCTCCCCATATAAAAAATGCTTTAGCAGAATCTTCTGAATATGACGATCGTGAAATGAATCCCTAACCTCGATCGCCTCAAGCAATCAAATAATTCAGAAGCCATCAAAATTTCTTTGTTAGAAGAAAAGCTACAGGTTACTCGCCACAAACAAAAGATTGGCGAGGTTATTGTTCGCAAACAGATTGAAACCAAACTGGTTCAAATTCCTATTAGAAGAGAAAAGCTAATTATCGAAAGAGTTGGTAAAAATACCGAACGGCTAACAGAAGTTGTTATCAACGATGAAAAAGTTAATGGCTTTGGCTACGATGAAATTGAAAGTGATAACCATCAGCTTTATACTATTGTTAGCAAGCATATCGACTTAGAAAAAGCTCAAAGCCTTTTGGCAGACATTGCCCATTCCTCCTCAACAAATAATCCTAAAATTCGTATAGAAATAATTACTAATAATTCTGAAGTAAAACAAAAGTATCAAGATATTTGCGATCGCTATTAAGAAAAATGCAAATATCTATCGAAAGTTAACTGTAGTAGCAAAGGCAACTGGTACAGTTAACTTCCCATTCCTAATATAAGTTGAGAGTAGTCTTACTACGGCTTTATTTCTTAAGAATATGCTAATAGCCTGGGTTGAGCTTTACTCAAGACTTTTCTCGGCTTTTTGTGCTAATTTACCATTTTTTGCCAAAAAACAATCAATCTTGTTTCCATGTGCCGTGAAAACCAGGAGGAATTATTGAAGGTAGTGCTAAACGGCATACAGGCTCATCAGCCAAATTGCTGCTTTGATATATTCTGACTTCGCTTTTATCTGTATTGCCATCATAAACAACAGTTAACAACCAACCCTGCTGAAAATTATCTGAATCTGAAACCAATATAGGTTCAGAGGGATAACGATTTTTTCCCATGTCTGCAATCGTTACACGATTAGTATCTCGATCGAAACAGGCGATCGCGTTGAATAATTCTTCACCAGCAGTAACATCATCAGGATGGACATTAAGATAGGTGTAACGCCAAGGTTGACCTACATTCTGTGGTACAACTAAAGGAAATTCACCCTGAAGATCTGACAGTTGTTTATTGCTTATTACTTCGGCAGTTTGAGGATTTATGGTCAACTCCCACAATGTCCCTTTAGCAGTTGTTTCTGTATACCCAGAAGCAACTTCTTTAAGATATTGATTGGTGTTAAAGTCGTCGTAACGAATAAACTCGGTGACTATATTTCCAGTGGAATCAACACAGCCATTGGAAAAATGCCATTGAAACCAAGGATCGCCATGACCGCGACTAACCAAGGATAAAGTATCGCGGTCGAAAATTAAAATTTCTGTACCTAATTCTGGCTTCCATTCCATTGCCTCGCTGTAGCTTTTTTGTCCCAAAACAATAGGTGCTAAATTTACCCTCACTGGAGAAATCAAAAACACCATATATTGTCCCGCAATGCAAAAATCATGGATCATTGGTAATCCTGATAAAGTATGAGAGTTGTGCTGCTGGACTTTGCCATAGCGATCGCAACAATACAAATTCAGCGTAGTATTTGCACCAGAACTTACACCATAATTAAAAATCTCTCCTGTGACTGCATCAACCTTGGGATGAGCGGAAAAAGACTGCTTGTCGGTCAAACCAAATAAATCATCAATCCCAACAGTGGTTAAAGTTTCCAAGTCCAAAGCATGAGGTTTGCCACCTTCCCACAAAGCTAGTAGACGATCTGGTAAAGCCAAAACAGAAGTATTTGCTGCATTTTTGACTGGTTTGAGCCAATTATTCCAGAATGCGCCTTTTGCTGTCATGCCGTAGTTAGGATAGATAAAGCTATCCTGTTTTTGTTCATCTAAATAGCCTTGGGTTTTCACGTAGCGATATGTCCCCGTTGCACCACTGTCCCCAAAGTGAATCCTTAAGATTGCTCCATCTCCATCAAACCAATGTCCTACCCTTTGTCCTCCTCTAGATAATCTAGCAGGGCCATTACGGTATAGTGTTCCTCGTAGGTTTGTTGGTATTGCTCCTGAAATGACAGATAGAGGAGTCGCGTCGAATTCCGTAGCAGGTTCTGCGATCGCTTTAGCCCAGGCTTTAGATTTAGAGATAGTTACCATTGTTTACTTTTATTTTTATTTTAGATCCATTACTTTATTTAAGGGGAACAAAATCATAACCATAGGGGGAACGTTTTCCTGGCTGTACTGTAACCAACTGTACGGGGGAATTGCGATCGCCTGAAAGCAAAAATTTAACTCTTCCTGTTGCACCATTAAAAGCAAAGTCAGACTGAGACAGGGTTTTTTGGACACCTTGACGGCTAGGATCGACTTCTAACCCCGCAACGAGAGCCTTAACCGCATCATATGCCATTGCCGTGCGCCAGTTAACATCCCCTCCCCATAAACTGCGAGAAGTATTAGGAAAGTCAAGATTAGTATTGCCAAAAATGTGCCAAGGTACAGCCAAAACTAAACCTACCGCCTTCTCTCCACCAATTTGTAGAGTTTGGGGTTTATAAAAGCTATCCCCCGCCAGCATGGGTAACTGATTATTGTTTAACTGCATGACCAAATAGGCTTTATCTACAGTCTGAGAATCGTTTAGAAATACCAAGACTCCACTATCTTGAGCTTTTGCTTTTGCTAATATATCGGCAGGATTAAAACTACTTTGGGATATATCGGCTTCTAAAGCAACTTCTCCTCCACTATTAGCAATATCTGTGAGGAAACTATCCTTAAGGGATCTACTATAGGCACTTTGGGAATTGTAAATGACGATCGCCTGACGTTTGTTAATTTCTTGCAAAGCATATTTAGCGATCGCACTACTGGTAAAGCGATCGCTTGGTACAGTACGAAAGATATAGTTTCCCATCCCAGATAGGGCTACTGATGTACTAGTAGGAGATATCGCTACCAAACCTTTATCCTGATAAATCGGTGCAGTGGCTAAAGTCACTCCACTAGAAAAATGCCCCACTACCCCTAAGATATCTTTATTTTCAACTAAGTCTTGGGCTATTTGTTTGGCAGTTTGAGGATTGTTATTATCGTTGGCAATCAATATTTTTAAAGGGACACCATTTATTCCCCCTTGCTGATTGATTTCGTTTTGCGCCTGAGCCACTCCCCGAAGAATTTCCTCAGAGGTAGTCATTTCTGTGCCAACAGGAACAGGTACAGCAATACTATAGGCATTGTTATCAGCGATGCGGGCATTATTTAAATAAATTAGAGCTTCAGGATCGTTGCGGCGTATGTTCAAAGACTGTTCAAAATAAGATTCTGCATCTCCATAATTCTTGTCAGCGATCGCTTTTGTACCCGCCTCTTTTTGTGAGGTGAGATTTTCCCTAATCAAGACCTCATTTCCCACGCTTGTTACGGGCAAAGATAAACTTTCTTCTGGAACAATTCCAATCTCTTCGGGGTCTGTTGTGACTGTTCCTATATTGTTTTTATTCAACCACCACAAGCCACCTGCGATTGCACCTGTCGTAATTAATAGTGTCAATAATAAAACCGCAGTTTCTTTCTTTTTCGTCATGATATCGATAAAATTAATTAATATCCGTCGCAAATTGATTGCGATATACTATTTTAGTCTTGCTTCGATTAAGATGCGAGCAACAAATTTTAAAAGATATTAACTACAAAAAACAAGCAAGTTAACTGTTATTTTTAACTTGAGAAATGAAAAAAACTATTAATTTATTTTCAAACAAAACTTTAGTAAATATAAGTATAGCGATCGCTTCGGTCGGGTTATTAATCTTATGTGGTCTTGATAGTAATTTGCGATCGCACCCTTATGGGTCGCGAGAAAGGACGCTTCGTCCGCATCTCCTTTAGGGCGCCAGTCGCTCTTTGTACGGTCGGCGTTTGGGTCAGAAGATTCTGTCCCAACCTCAGCAGTCGCTTTAAGCGGGGAAAGGGCTTGCCCGCATCTGACCCCGCCAACGCGCTGCTTCGCAAAACGCGACCTTGGAAACCAACAAGACGAAGTCTTCGCAGCACTCGGAGCTTGCATCCGAGTGACCGAAGACCGCGCTGGCTCGCAAGTATCAGAAATTAAAGAAGGAATTGACATTAATCAAGACCCTTTTGGGGCTATTCAAAAGCTGCTTGAGATTGGTAAAGGCTCTGGTGTTTTCAATAATAATTTGCCAGAAGAAAACAATATAAATCCAATTTCTTTTAGAGAATTGATCGAATACTTACCTCAAACTCCTAGAGGATGGACAGCCGAAAAACCTAAAGGTCAAACTAGCTCGTTTGGTGATTATGGCGTTTCTCAAGTAAAGCAAAGATATTTTCAAAACGATAAGACTATGACGGTTAGTATCTTTGATTGGGCATTTAACTCTACTCTTTATATCCCTTTTTTATTAAGTACGGAATTTAGCCAAGAATCAACAGAAGGATATAATAAAGGAATACAAATTGATGATATTCCAGGCAGAGAAAATTATGATTACTATTCTAAAAATGGTAGCCTGAATTTATTGATTAATCGTCGCTTTTTTGTTCAGATAGACGGCGACAACATCGAAGAAAGCGAACTTAGGGAATGGTGGGATATTCTCGACCACAGATCACTGGCAAAACTAAAATAAAGTGAATATCTAATAAATTCGTTCGATTAGATACTCACTTTAAAATCAAAGCTGATAATTAAAAGTTGTGCTGTATTTCAACCGATGTTTAGCAGGCAATTGAATACAGTCGGGTAAAACTTATTACTTATTTCTCTAATTATTCTTTACTCGATCGCTACTCATGATTGCCCAATAAGTAATATCATCATTAGTAATTTTTCGTTCTCCTTCTGTTTTTTTATTTGCAGGTTCGGGCTTTCTTAATTGAGAAGGGAACAAATTTTGGACAAAGAAATTCACTGTGTCTGGTTTAATCAAGCCTTGTTTTACAGCAGTATCTCCAAAGCGAAGTGAATATCTATTTTGCTCTATGAGAATAAACTTGATATCTTGTTCGGTTAGCAATCCTGCCTTTTGCAAATAAAATCCAATTGGATGATCTATTCTTTTATTGACTAATTTAAACCATTCTTGAACAAAAAAATCGGCAGTATCCTGTTTGACCCATCCTCGCAAAGCCAAGATTTCTCCCAGTCGCAGATCTTGATAATAGGTTTGATCCCTTAAGGCTACTTCCAATTGAGGGCTAGTGATTAGACCAGCTTCTTGTAAAATTTCTCCTATGGGTTTGAAAGTAATAAATTTGGTCATAGAAAAATACCAAAAATAGTAATGAATTTAAAATAGTATATTAATTAGAATCATCAAACTAGCTATTCAAATAAGTAGCATGATGATCCATATGATCCTTTATAAAGCTACTAATAGTAAAGTAGCTGTGATCGTATCCCGTTTGCCAACGTAAATTTAATTTTTGTCCCACTTTTTCCGCAGCAGTTTTAAATTTTTCTGGCAATAATTGCTTTTGTTGATAAAAAGTATCTTCCGTACCTTGGTCGATCAAAATTAGAGAATCTAGCTGAGTTTTTTCAACCAATTTACTAGCATCATATTCCATCCACTTATTTTTATTTTCGCCTAAATAAGCAGTAAAAAGTTTATCTCCCCAAGGACAACTCATAGGTGCAGCAATAGGTGCAAATGCGGATACTGATAAATATTGTTGTGGATTTTTTAAAGCACAAATCAATGCTCCATGTCCTCCCATAGAATGTCCAAAAATACTTTGTTTATCTGCTTTTACTGAAAAGTTGCTGATAATTAATGCGGGCAGTTCTTGAGTTACATAAGTGTACATTTGATAATGTTTTTGCCAAGGTTTAACCGTTGCATCAACATAAAACCCTGCACCACTGCCCAAATCCCAACTCTCATTTTCTCCAGCTATTCCTGTATTACGAGGACTTGTATCAGGAGCGACCAACATAATTCCTAATTCAGCAGCATAACGTTGTGCACCTGCTTTAGTAATAAAATTTTCCTCAGTGCAGGTTAAGCCAGAGAGATAATAAAGAATAGGTACTGGTTGTGACAAAGCTTGAGGTGGAAGATAGACTGCAAAATTCATTTCACAATTGCAGCTATCAGAATAGTGACTGTAATATACTACCTTTCCATCAAAACAGCGATATTCTGATTTGAGACGAAGAGAATTAGACATGGCACGTAGAGCTAGTTTACTACCAGATCATAATCCAGGGTGACAATCGATCGCCAGGAATTAAGTACGTCAGCTACAAGTTAGTAATTACCTACTATATTAACTAACACCGTGAGCTAACTGGGCAAAAGCGGCTCTAAAAAAGAAGTAAGCATCCCAAACAATGTAGCTATATAAAGCCATCAATACGATGGTAAAGATCATTTTTTTGGCAGTAGCTACTCCTTGACTGGCATAGGCTAACCAATAAATCACAAAAGGCGTAGTCAAATAGCAAAAGAAACCATAGCCTAAAGATTTTAAAATTATTTGAATCAATTTGTAATCAAATCCATGGGACACTCTTAAAATAATGAATAGGGAAAGCATACCAGCGATAAACCTTACAATGCTGTTTTGGAGTAGGAGCAATAAAATACTTTGGTCATCTGAAGAATTTTTCATTGTTTAAAATCAATTTTTTTCTCTCCTTGTGTAGATTAAAAAACTGTATTATATAAAATTACTATTCTGTGATTATACTTAAGTATTTCTGTCTATTCCTTGAAGAATCTGAAAAGTTGGACTAGAAAATTGTGTAGATATTGTGTAGTCTCATTTCGCTATTTTAAATTTCCTTAAAAAAAGCCAAACCCAAGGATTTAGTTACTTTCCCTGAACTTGGCTAAATTATTGAAAATAAGGTTTTGAATACTTCCGAGTTAAGCTCCTTGAGTGCAAGTCGCACAGGAACAACCTAAATGATCTAACAAGGAATTATTGGACTGATAAGACTCCAAAGAAGGACTAATGACATTTAAGCTAACGGACAAAGATGTTGGTTGACTTACATTGTCTACTTGAGGAAATGCGATCGCCTTAGGCATCGCAATATTAGCAACTAACATTACCGCTACAAAGGTTACAGAAGAAGCCAAAATACGCAATAGGTTTTTAATCATAGAAATTTTTATTTTATTCAACAAAAATAGTTTAACTAATTATAAGGTGTGAATAAAATTATCAGTGCTTAATTAAAAGGAAAAAAGAAAGGAGTTAGAGTAACGGTAATCAAGCAGAAAAGAATATTTAGGGGAATACCGATTCGCATAAAATCGGTGAATTTATAACCCCCTGGGCCATATACCATCAAATTTGTTTGATAACCGATAGGAGTGGCAAAACTAGCCGATGCACCGATCATAATGGCGATCGCAAAAGGCATAAAGCTAACTTCCAAGTTTTGAGATAGAGCTAGAGCAATAGGAAAAATTAACGCTGCTGCTGCATTGTTGGTGATAGCCTCGGTTAATAAATTGGTGACAAGATAAATAATCCCTAAAGCTAATAATGGATTGTCTCCTGAAAACTGAATCATTCCCTGTGCGATCGTCTTTGCTGCACCTGTAGATTCTAAAGCCTTACCAATACTAAGGGCAGATCCAATCACTAACAATACTGACCACTGTATATTACGTAATGCCCTAATGGAAGAACAACAGCCTGTGGCAATCATTACCATTGAAGCAAGAATTGCAGCTTTGAGCATACTCATTAAGCCTAGACTAGCAAGCAGCACCATTCCTAACAAAATCGCCATTGCTATGGGAGCTTTGTCGTGACGAATGGGTTCAGAATTAGGAATTCCATTTACTAAATAAAAATCCTTGGAAATTCTTTGTCGAGATAAAAATTCGGGATTGGCTTCTAACAGTAAAGTGTCCCCTGCTTTAAGACAAATACTACCGATTTTGCCCTGCAATCTTTCCCCATTACGACCAACTGCTAGCACCACTGCTTTATATCGAGTCCGAAACTGTCCTTCGCGAATTGTCTTGTTTAATAAAGGACAACTGTTGGATACCACCGCTTCAATCAAACAACGATTTGAACGGGGAGTATCGAGTTTAAATACCTGGTCTGTGGCTGGCTGTAAGCCTCGTAAACGATGTAAATCGACAATCGAGTCAATCATGCCAATAAACACCAGGCGATCGCCTTCTCGTAGAATTTCTTGGGGACTAACCGCAGCCAGAATTGAATCATGACGCACAATCTCAACTAAATACAACCCAGGCAGATGTCTCAATCCAGCTTTTTCAATACTTTTATCAATTAAAGGGCTACCGTCATAAACCATCATTTCTACGGTGTATTGCCGTACATCTTCTGTATCGCTGATTAAAGGTTTACGATTGGGCAACAGCCAACTGCTAGCTAAAAATAAATAAATCATACCTGCGATCGCGCACGGGAATCCAACTACTGCTAAGTCAAACAGCTTTAATCCTGGTAAATCTGTAGTGGAAATTAATAAGCCATTGACTACCAAATTAGTGCTAGTCCCAATTAGGGTGCAAGCTCCGCCAAATATTGCTGCGTAGCTAAGGGGAATCATTAATTTGGAAGGACTAATACGAAGCTTACGCGACCAATCACTAACCACAGGAATAAACATCGCTACCACAGGAGTGTTGTTCAAAAAAGCACTCATTCCCATTACGGGAGTCATTAAGCGAAACAAGGCTGCATTTTGCCCTTTAGGTAAGCCCAAAACTTGTTGGGAAATCCAATTCATTCCGCCAGTTTGAGATAGTCCCGTCACCACAACATAAAGTACCGCTACAGTAATCATTCCCGAATTACTGAACCCTGCTAAAGCATCTTGCTCGCTCAAAACCCCGCTGACAAACAACACCGATGTCCCGCCTAAAAAAACTACTTCCGCAGGAAGAGATGTGACTGCGTTAAGGACAAATACGCCGATCGTAACGGCGATCGCAATCCAAGCTGGCAAAGAAAAATTAAAATTAGAAGAAGTTGCAATATAAGAAAAAAGCCCGACCGCACTGGAGATAAATAGACCAATCGAACTTAGTAATAACCAGTGTTTTCCTGTTTTTGGAGCTAAGACACGACGGAACAATCTTCTGGCTTCCATAGTCAAATTTATCTTATACAGTTTGAATACAGTTCAAATTTTAACTAAGTGTATCACGGAAAAATCTGATGTAAATCTTAAATGTTTTATAATTTAATTTAAATTTTATTTGAGGTCAAGTGTAAGTTATCCCAAACTAAGTCAGACTTAAGGTAGCGTGCATAGTTAACATAAATGAGGAAGTCATCTAACGAGTCCGTAAATCTCAATTTAATTGAATCTTTGACGGAAAATAATTTTCTGTTCAAGGATTTAGAGCATTCCTTATTGGCTAAATATTTCACGCCAGAGCAGCTAATTACAGAAAAGCTGTATTCTAGCCGTCCTATCTATACGGCATTTGGTAACGACACTTCTTTGGAATATCTCTACATAATAATCCAAGGTGGTCCTGTTGTAGTTCGCAGCACTCCCCTAGACCGCATCATCGATATAACCTATGCCAATAGTTGTTTTGGAATGCGTAACATGGCTTTAAGTTTTGGCAATGTTTCTCGTACTTTTCCTAGCCTAGTCGAAGCTTACAAAACAGCAGATGTAATTAAAATTCCCTTAGAAATAGTCAAAGCAATTCATCAAGAATGCGATGTTTTTCGCCAGCGTTATGGACTGATGTTTGAACTGCAAGAAAAATTTCAATATCATTTACTCAACTGTGGTGCTTATCCACCTCAAGCAGTAGCAGCATTACTCCGCGCGTTAGTTTATCAAGAAAGAGAATTGGGAAATCAACCTCAAGCTGACAATGTTTTTCTGTTCGATCTACCTGTAGAGATTATTGCTAAAGCCTGTCAGTTAAATCATCGCACAGTAGAGCAAGTCCTCAAGGGAATGATGAAAGTTGGTATTCTAAAATCTCAAAAAGGTTCTCAAAACGATCTGGTTCATGTAGTAAACCCAGAAGAATTGAAGGCAGTGTATGGCGCAACTAGAGACAAGGTATCTTGGTGGCCCTTAAAATAATCAACGTTCAATTAATATTAACGATCGCGCTGCTTTTTAAGTTTATCCAACTTGAAAGTTGGAGGAAGTGCATCCGATTTTTGGGGTTCTAGTTTAATTTGCCAAATTTTGATTTCTTCTCGAGCAGTGGAAAAGCTAGTAGTACCTTCTGGGACTTGTTTGGCAATAGCGATCGCCTGTTCTAAAGAATTATTGGAAGCCTGCCTAGCCATAGAAAGGATACTCTCCGCCCAATCATTGACATCTCGGACTACTTGAGAGTAAACAGAACTATCGGGAGAAGCCTGTCTGGCAGTTCTAATTGCTTGTGCTAGAGCTTCTGGTGTACTTCGACGAGCAAGATTGTTAGCTTCACGAATATATCTTTCTCCATCTATTTCTTGTTGCCAACGATTGATGCGACTTTGAGCATCAGGATACAAGGCTCTACCAGAGCCAATTCTTTTGGCTGCATCGATGGCTGCGGGATAGTTGTTAATGTTAGCGAAGGATTCTGCTTCATCAAGAATTGGGCGATCTTCAACTCTTTGAATATTTGCTCGCCAAGTCCGAGTATAGTTTTGTGCTTCGCTATAAAGAGGACTACCTTTAGAAATCAAATTAGCTTCAGCGATCGCTCTGTGCCAGGCACTAGTATTATTACCATAGGACAATTCTTTAGCTCGATTGAGAATTGGCTGATCCTCGATCGTCTGGATTTTTTGTCGCCACTTGTATATCTCTTGTTGGGCTTCACTATAACGGGGATTAGAGCCAGAAACCAGCCTCGCTTCGGAAATAGCTTTGTTTAAATTAGCAATTGTCCCAACTCTTGCTATCTCTCTTGCTCTAGATAAATAACGTACCCCATCAATTTCTGCTGACCAGCCACTGATTAGTTTTTGTCCCAACTCATAATATTCGCTATCTTTTTCTAATTTCTCTGCCTCTTCAATTGCCTCTTCGATACCAAATACAGTATCCAACTGTGCGCTAGAACCAGCATTTGCCAGAATGCGCCAGTCTTTAGCTCTTTCTTGCAGTTTTAGGCTGCGGGGAATGCGAGGAGCAACTCGCAATAGTTGTTGCCAGTCTTTTCTTTCTATTAACTGCTCTATACTAGCGATTAATTTCTCTTTACCTTCGTCAATAATTTCTTGAGCTTGGTCATAAGTATAGCTATTTTCATCAATATCATCTGCTCGTTCAATTGCGACAATCAGATCTTCAATTCTGCCATTGGTAATCTCTGTTTGAGCTTTAGTCAAACTCGCATTTTCTTCCTGAGCCACATTAATATTATTAATGCTTTCTTCGTATTTAGTTGTTGCCCAATATTCATTAGAGCTATCTGTTAAACGCACAGCCCAATTAAATGCTCCATTCCAATCAGCTTCGCGGAGCTTTTCTTCTACCTGCTGGTATTGTTCTTCTCCTTGAGACCAAACTGAGTTCCACTGTTCGACTTTTTGGTCGACTAACTCTTTAGAAGAAAGATTTGCAGGAATTTTCTTTGCTGTTGCGATCGCTTGTTCTAGCTTTCCCGTTTGAAATTCTTCTTCGCCAATTGCCAAAATTCCCGTTGCCCATCGATCTATATTGCGATCAATCTCTGGTCTGAGGGGATGATTTTTAGGTAATACTGCCACCAAATCGATCGCAGCTAGTAAACCTTCAACATTTTTTTCTTCAGCAGCAGTTTGAGCGCAATAAATTCGAATTGAAGCAGATGCCACTGGCCAAAAAACCTTAGAACAACTTTGAGTTTTTGGCAACTGAAGCAACATTGTAGTTGCCCCATAACCCACACCACCAGAACACAAAACCAGCAGAATCCCCCATAATTGCCACATTTTCCACAGAGGCGTTTTTTTTCGCTGAGTGGCGACTATTTCAGCTTCATCCGTAGTGGGAGCAATTGAGGAAGATTTTGATGGGGACAACGGCACGACCATATTCTCTTTTAAATCCCGATCGTTGGAAATGCTATCTTTCTTAGAGATACTAGTTGGGAAAGACTCCAGGCTTTCCTTTTTATCTTCAGATAGTTCAGCCTTTTTTCGGTCGGCTTCTTCTTTGCGACGATTTAGTTCCTTTAGTTCTGCACGTAAAGCTTCAATAGAATCGACTTCTGGTTGATTTGATTCTTCATCATTAACATCATTAATTTTAGCGTCAGATCGATCTGGAGCTTCACCTGAGCCGAATTGTGGTTCTTCGTTAATCGCCATAAATTACCTGATTATGATGCTGATGACTATATCTTTGTCTTTAGATTTTTCCAAAATAACGGTTAAATCGTATCCCATCTTATCACCTGATTTTGTAGAGTAAACACTACATATGTATCTACACTGTCAAGAGTTGATTTAGATTTTACCTATTCTAATAAAAATCAACTTTATTCAGCTTTCAAATCGGCAATTAATTTAGTCAATTGGGCTTCATTGGCTTGATAAACTTCTCCACAAAATTGACAAATAGCTTCTGCACCCTCATCTTTTTCTATCATGTCTTGTAGTTCTGCTTCTCCTAACATTTTAAGCGCGCCCAATACCCGATCAAAAGAACAACCGCAGTCAAATTTGACCTCATAAGATTCAGGAAATACAAATAACTCTAAATCTCCCAATAACTGTTCCATAATCTCTCTAAGACTTTTACCTTCTCGTAATAAAGGAGTAAAGCCAGATAGTCCACCTACACGAGATTCCAATAATTCAATCAAAGAGTCATCACGAGCTGCTTTTGGCATTATCTGTAGCAAAATTCCTCCTGCGGCGGTAACTCCTGCTTCTCCCACAAACACCCCCACTAAAAGCGCAGAAGGAAGCTGTTCGGAAGTAACTAAATAGTGAGCAATATCTTCGCCGATTTCTCCTGAAACAAGCTTTACGGTACTGGAGTAAGGCTGTCCATAACCCACATCTCGAACAACATGAAGATTGCCATTATGACCAACTGCTTTACCTACATCCAATTTCCCTTTGTCATTGGGAGGAAGCTCAACACTAGGATTTTGCACATATCCTCTCACTGTTCCATCTAATCCCGCATCAGCTAAAACTGTGCCTAATGGGCCGTTACCTTTAACATGAATATTAATCCTTGATTCTTCTTTCTTCATGCTAGAAACTAGTAATAGCCCAGCAGCCATAGCTCTACCCAATGCTGCGGTTGCTACGTAGGACAGTTTGTGTTTTTGTCTTGCTTCTTCAGTTAAGTTGGTGGTAATTACCCCCACTGCTCTAATTCCACCGTCTGCTGCTGTAGCCCTAATTAATTTGTCTGCCATGCTCTAAAAATATTTTCTATAAATCTTGGTATGCTTGAGTAATAAAGGTAATTTTTTATTAGTGGTACTATCTGCTGATGAATTTATCAACATCGGACTCAGGAGCTTGAGGATCCAACACTTTCTTACTACTCATTTCATACTGTACTGAAATTTGACTACTCTGAGGGATGGAAATAACATAAGAAAAACTTATAGCATTTAATTTGCAAATTAGAGACAAAATTTGATAACATCCTTAATGTTGCATTAAATAGAAAGTTTAGATGTGATAAACAAGTCAGAGTAGCTCAGTTGGTTAGAGCATCGGACTCATAAGCCGAGGGTCGGGAGTTCAAGTCTCCCCTCTGACACTTTATAAATCAAGGCGTAGAGCCAATGATAGAAATATTGAGGTAGTTTTAAGAGTTTTTTAAAAACTCTTAAAATAGTCCAAATAATTTAAAAAAAGCTTTAAAATTAGATCAAAATTAGATCAGTTTTAGAACTTGGATAAGTTAAGTAAACTCCTAGAGAAAGCCAACAGTAGACTTAAAACCTCAAACTCTGGAATAAAAATATTCAAACGAGGACAAAAATTATCGCTGAGAGGAATGCTTCCTCCCAAGAAAGGCAAAGATAAAGCTTCTCAACAGGTTATTAGTCTAGGGACTTATTGCAATGCTGCGGGAATTCAAAGCGCAGAAAAGCAAGCTCAGAAGCTAGCCAGTCAACTTGCTTTAAAAGAATTTGATTGGCATGAATGGGGAAAACATTCAAAAGCCCTTGATAGTTTTGGCTATTGGATCGAAAGAATTTGAAGCGGATTACTTTAACCGTAGGGAGAGAAACGAGCAAAGTCAAACTACTTGGGATACTGACTATAACCATATTTTCAAGAGGATTAGTCCTGAAGAAACTTTAACAGAAGAATCATTGATTCAGTTAGTCTTGACTACCGATCCAGATACTAGACAGAGACAGAGAGCAGTAATGGTAGCTAGTAGTCTTGCAAAATTTGCAGAAGTAGAAGTAGATTTAGGAAGATATAAAGGAAATTATTCTTACCTAAAAAACAAAAATCGGATACTGCCTACTGAAGAAGAAATTAGTTAAATATTACTGGTCAATACCTAACCCCCATTGGCAGCGTGCGTTTGGTTTTATGGCTGCTTATGGTATATCCAATCATGAGTTATTTTATGTTGATTTAAATAGCCTGCAAGATTCACCAGGACATTTGGTATCCACTTACAGAAAAATCATCATGGTGTTCGTAGAATCTACTGTTTGTATCCTGAATGGTATCAAGATTGGAAGTTGTATAAGCATATCGATTTGCCCAAAGTAACTGGAAAAAATAATCGCGACTTAGGGCATAGAGTAAGCACGGCATTTAGAAGATATGGCTTGTGCAAACCTGGAGATTTACGCCACTGTTGGGCAATAAGAGCTATGGGTTTTATTCCCGATTCAATGGCAGCAAGAATGATGGCTCATGAAACCTAAGTACATAACAATACTTACAAAAGATGGATCGACGAAAATGATGAGGATAGATTTTACCAATTGCTAATTAATAGGTCAGATAGACCTAAACCCCCAACAGTCTAAATTATGTACTGATGAGAATAATTTTTAAGGATATGAAAGTAAATTAAGTTCCGAGATGAAGCGATAATCTCGTTGATTTTTGCTTAGTAAAGGCGCATTAGCTACAATAGCCGTTGCTGCAATTAATCCATCTGGAATCAGCAAACCATGACTTAGACGATACAGAGTCAAAAGTTCAATTGCCTTGTCAGAAACAACTTCATTAACTTTGATAATTGTATAATGTCGCAAAAACTTTTCAAGATTTTGTAATTCTGTTTTGTTACGACAGCCAACTATTAATTCCATTTGAGTAATAGTACTAATGGCTAAAATTGAGTTATTTGCTTCCGATTTAAGGCGATTAATGGCAATAGGAATCCCTCTGCTAACGTCGATTAAAATATCTGTATCAATTAAAAGCTTTTGTTTCACTTCAACTTGTCCATTCTTGCTGTCTTACTTGATGTACCCATTGACTACTATCTTCCATATCCTCACGATCTTTCCACATGCCCACAAAGGGTTCATCTTGGATGTTAGATAGGTTAATTTCTGTAGATAAAGTTTGAACTTGTAGCCTTTGTTCGAGATTTTGTCTCTCTTCTATTGTCAAAGAACTAATTATCTGGACTGAAAAATCAGAAGAAATGAGAAATTTTCCCATCGATGCTGAAGTAAAAGAAAATCTTCCCGAACGAAAACCGAGCAATAATACCAGATATACGGTCGAAGAAGCCCTGTTGAGTGCTTTTTCAGTCTTTTTTATGCAATCGAGGTCATTTTTAGACCATCAACGCTTGATGAAAAGTCAGAAAGGTCGAGATAATGCGGCTAGTCTGTTTGGTATCGAGCGCATCCCCTGTGATAATCAGATTCGCACTCTGCTCGACCTGGTACCAGCTTCAACGGTATTTGGGGTCTTTCACTCCGTCTATGACGGTTTATCAAAGACGGGAAATCTCAAGCCCTATCAATGCTTTCAAGGAGAATTCTTGCTAACTCTCGATGGAACTGAATATTTCTCGTCGAAGAAGATTCATTGTTGTCATTGTTGCCATCGGACTCATAAAAACGGCAGTACTACCTATTTTCATGCTGCTGTTACTCCAGTACTGGTAGACTCCAGGACGACCACAGATCATCAGTTTAGAACCAGAATTCATAACTCCCCAAGATGGTCATGATAAACAAGACTGCGAGAACGCTGCCGTCAAGCGTTGGATTGCGACCCATCCCCGCGACCCAGGAGACCCGCCTGTGACTTTACTCGGGATGATCATCTACTGCAATCAACCGATCTGTGAGACAGCCTTGGATTATGGCTATCATTTTATCTTCGTCTGTAAGCAGACATCTCATCCAGAAGTTTATGACTGGGTGGATTGCTTGGAACGAATCGGTGAGGTGCAAACTCTCACCCAGTTGGAAATTCGAGGACGAAAGCGTTTGTCTTACCACTATCGCTTTGTTAATAAAATTCCCCTCAGAGCTAGCCAACCAGCGATGGAGGTGAACTGGTGTGAGGTGACGGTAACAGATACCAGTAACCAGAAGACCTTATATCATAATGCCTTTGCCACTTGCCATGAGATTCATGACCAGAATGTAGTCGAGATTGTTACTGCTGGTCGCGCCCGCTGGAAGGTCGAAAATGAAGGGAATAATATTCTCAAAACTAAGGGTTATCATCTCGAACACAATTTTGGTCACGGTCAAAACCACCTGGCAGAACTTCTGTTGTGCCTTAATTTGTTAGCTTATCTCTTCCACACGACTCTGGATTTAATCCACACCACTTATCGTGCCGTTCGCTCCATGTTAGTTACTCGCCAAACTTTCTTCAATGATGTTCGGGCGCTCACCAGATATTTATGCTTTGAGAGTTGGCAGACTTTCTTCGAGTTTATGCTGACAGAGGGAAAGGCACCTGACGGGGTTAATTCTAGCTAAATTTCTGATAGTTGAACCAACTAGCTGAGGATCAAGCTACAGAGTAATACCTGGTTGTTTCAGATATTACTCAGCTTTTTCATGGCTCAAAAGTTAGATGCGAGAGGGATGATGGATACTCCTCTGCTTACTTTGGCTCACAATCAATTAACTCTGACACTTTGTTCGCGAAAGCCAATCGCGAACAAGTTTCTAATTCTCATCTTTTACCCTCTATTTTCTTCCGTTAAGGTTTCAAAATGAGAATTGCTGTTATCTGTACTAGAGAATCGATTAGTTTTGCGTTCATCATTCTTTCTCGCTTATCGAAGCTTACTTAATCTATTGTATTAATTAAAATCAGCAACTTCTCAATTACGTTTAATGTGAACTAAGAAGTTGCTGATATATTTATTCAAACCTCAACTGTCTATGCTCTTTTTTCTGGTGGAGTATTCAACCGTTTTAGACAGGCTGGAATACTGAAGTAATATAAACAATTTTGACTTTCAGGAGAACGTCTATCCTGCACCTCAAATCCTATTCGTAAAGTTCCGTTAGCAACTGCTTTTCTCAAACTATCTTGAGAGGGATAATTTAGTTTTCTGCGAGCTTCTGAAGTTGGCAGCCATTCAATATTTCTAGGTTCTACAACAGTTCCCACCATTCTACGCATTTCGTCTTTAAATATCGCCCTGGCTTCTTGTTCGGTAATATATCTACTCATCGAATTATCTGTTTTGCTGTTAATTACATTGGTTTGAATTGCAAATCTTTAAACGACTTCTGAATTAAGATGGATAGGTCATAAGTCGTAAAGTTTTTGAGAATAGCTTTTTTGTTTTTATTTGGCAGTCTTGATAATTACTGCTTTGAAATCTGATTAAGCAAACTCTTTAAGAGAACGAATCATCCCACAAGACTTATCAAACAGAACCTCTGCCGTTCCCGTATCTCCATGTCTCGCCTTTGCCAAAATCAACTCTAAAATTCCAGGTTGAGAAGTATTAGCATCGTAATATTCATCCCGATAAGCAAAGATAATATTATCTGCTACCATTTCCAGAATCCCCGACTGAGAAAGATCTGACATCATGGGACGTTTATTCTGTCTGCCTTCTACTCCTCTATTGACTTGAGATAAAGCTAAAACTGGGACTTCTAATTCTCCTGCTAGTTGATATAAACCTCTACCAACATCACCAAGTTCATAACTGCGATTGCCACCATTATCTGATGCCATCATTTGCAGATAATCGACGATTACTAAGCCTAGTTTGCCCTCTCTGGCTTTAACCTGACGAGCTTCAGAAGCAATACCTGCTACATTAATTCCCCGATTATCATTCATGTAAAGAGGCAAATCTACAGCAACCTCTACAATCTTCGCCATGCTCTCCATCTCCTTTTCAGTGAGAGAAGATAATCCCGCTCGATGTTGACGAATGCGATGTCCATTAATTGGAACTAAATCTAGATGCTGATAGCAATCCATGCGACTCATCAAACTCCAAAGCCGATACTCCATCTGATGTCTTAGTCATCTCTAGAGAAAAGATGATTACAGGTAACTTATGTTGAATCATCTGTTGCAAAGCCGAGATAGAGAGAAATCGCACTCTTGCCCATTGATGCTCTAGCAGCCAAGAGAGTCAATGTTCCTGGCTCAAATCCCATAATTAATTTATCGAGTTCTTGAATACCAGTAGGATAAATCGGATTTTCTTCGATTCAAGCTGATTAAAAGCAGACATAGCAATCTCGCTGTTTTGGTCTGTATCAGATCTTATCCTTTGTTGAGTAACGCTGAATATTTCCTGCTCTGAATTATTCAAAAGCTTTTCTAATTCAAGAGTGGAATCATAGCCGAAATCGACAATTTTATGACCAGCTTCAATTACTCTGCGTCGATGAAATTTATCCATCACCAAATCGACATAGCGATCGATGTTTACTGCTGAAATAGTACGGTTCAACAGTTGAGCCAATTTAGCTGTTCCGCCTACTTGGTCTAATCTGTCTCTATCTGCTAAATAGGTACTAACAGCCATAAAATCAGTCGGATTTCCTCTGATGATAAAGCTTTAAAGCAGTCTGATATATTTCCTGATGAGCCGAAACATAAAAAGCAGAAGGAATTAGAGATGCTTCAACCTGAGAAATTGCTTTAGGATCGAACAAGATACCGCCTAAAATAGCTTCTTCTGCTTCAATATTGGCTGGAGGTAAATTTGGTTCTTTCACGCCATACCCCCTTGAATTGATTCGTTAGCAAAGAGGCTTCTCATTCTTAAGTTACGTAAATGCTCGCAGCCTTCAGAAACATATTTGCCTAACGGTTTAGAAATCAGGTTTGGATTGACTTTCTAGTTTGTCGATTCTTTTAATTTGGTTGTCAGGATTATTCAATAGTCGATTGAATTCTGATGTAGATATTTTATTTCCAGTTTTTCTGTGACCTGTTTTTTCCTGGTTTAACTGTTTTTGATAGTTGGCGATCGCCTTTTGTCTGGTTCATTCTGAAACTGAACTTGAATCAGATTCGGGTTTAGAAGCTTTTTTCTCGTTGGTACTTCTGATAATAAACTTCCCAGCGATTTTGACCAGCTTTTGTTTTGTACTAAATCCTGTTTCCAAAACCCATTTATGATGAAGGAGTAACTAGAAAAAATAATAATGCCGAGAAAAGCCTCTTTAGCGAACTATTATAGTAGTGAGGAATTAAAACATAAGTATCGAACAAGCCCTAATTTAGTAGAATCACGAAGATGGCATTTACTTTGGAAAATATCTCTGGGGTGGTCAATTAAAAATAGTGCGATCGCTATCGGAATTAATTATGATTATGCCAAGGAAATAGTTAAGAAATACAATAAATCAGGAAAAGAAGGAGTAAAGAACCAAAAAAATAAACAGCGAAAACAATTAGGAGGAAGGAAACCTTTACTAACAAAAAAACAATTTGAGAAGTTAGAGAAGGAATTAGAATTTAAACCTGATGATGGTGGTGTTTGGACAGGAACTAAAGTAGCCCGTTGGATTGAAAAAGAAACAGGAAAAGAGAAAGTTTGGAATCAGAGAGGATGGGATTACCTAAAAAAGCTCAAATATTCATGGCAGAGTCCGAGACCTGAACATGGAAAAGGTGATAAATTAGAACAGGAAATATTCAAGGCGAATTTACCTTTAAAAGTCAAAAAACTAGAAGAAAAATATCCTCAAGCAGAAGTAGATGTCTGGTTTTTTGACGAGCATAGAGTCGGACTGAAACCAATATTAAGAAAAGTCTGGTCAAAGATTGGTGAAAGACCCGTAGCAACAGTTAATCATCGTTACGAATGGTTGTATGTCTACGGATTTGTTAAACCAAAAACTGGAGAGACCTTATGGTATTTAATTCCTAGAGTCAATACTGACTGGCTGAATCTTGTTTATCAAAATTTTGTTCGAGATGCGGGAATTTCTGAAAAAAAAAGTTTTGTTAGTAGAAGACAATGCAGGATGGCATAGAAGCAAGAAGGTAAAGGAGATTGAAGGACTTATGATTGAATTTCTGCCTCCCTATTCTCCTGAATTGCAACCAGCCGAAAGATTATGGTCATTGGTAGATGAACCAATAGTCAATCAAAGTTTTGAAACTATTAATGAAATCGAAGATATTCTAATGAAGCGTTGCAATATTCTCAATAATATGCAACAAGAAATTAAAAATTTAACTAACTATCATTGGTTAGAACATTACTAACTAAAGTTGGTTTTGAGAATCGGATTTAGTATTACTAGCTAACCAAGCTTCTAAATCATGTATTGGTTGTTGAAAGTCTTTAATTGCTTCTTTGACAAACTTAAAAAAATTCTCGCTCTCGTTTTCTGAGAGAGAGTCTTTTAAAGTCTATATAAGTCTTAGAGATCTTAGGAGTTTGAAACCTTTCCCAGACTTGGTTTCAGCTTGCTGATTGTTGCCTGTGGCGCACATTCTGTTGCCTGGCTGCACTCTAAGTTGTGTTCAGGCACACTTAGTTGCGGTGTCACAACTTGTGTTGTCTGCTCACAACTTGGTTGTGTAACAGCAACATCTTCTATTTCTGCTTGTGACAGAAAACCTTTGGGGTTAACTTTAATCTGAACCTGGAGAAGTTCCATTTGAATAAAACCTTTACTATCCAATGACTTTAAAGCTCTACCAACAGTAGAACGGTGCATTTTAGATTTCTCTGTAGATAAATCCTTGGCAATCTGAACAGGTGTTAAAGAAATACCTTTGTTGTAGGGATCTAAAGCACGCACATAGTAGAGAATTTTCAGCTCGGAATAAGTTAATTGTTTGACACTTTCAAGCCATTCTTCACTTTTGAAGGGGATAAAATTTACCTTGAACTTTTTTGGTAGACATGATGTGTACAAAATAATTGTGTAGCGAATCAGTACCTCTTGAAATAATTCAAAAGGCACTACTCTATTTGGAAAATAGAAAAATTATCTAGATTTACGATTGCGTTTCTTCTGCTGATTAGAAAGCAGTGAGGCTAGATACACTTCAATTGCTCGTTGATGAACTTGAGGTTCAGAAATATTTGCAAACCAGTCTCGCAAAAGTCCTTCATGATATCGAATTGTTCTGGAATTGAGATACTGAAAATGAATCCCTAATGTCCAATGTCTTTTGCGATAAAGTTTTAATGTATGTGTGGAAATTCCTAGTATTCTGAGCAGCAATATTTTTGTTTACCCAGTTTTGACTTACTTCAGGTACTACTTGACCTAGTTCGGATACAAATATTCGCGCTTCGTTAGTTGTCATTATGTTCTCCTATTTGTGGTGTGCCGAGATACAAAACACATGACTCTCTGAAGTTAGCAGCTCACTGAACTAAGTTACATTTCACTACGGTCGAGTAAAATATAAGAAGCACAGCGAAAGCTGTCTAATAGAGAGTCGAGCTTTACAGGGATTCTTTACTTTGGACGGTAAACCCTATTTGCCTCGGCTCTTTTTATTTAATTGTTCGTGTTCAAATTGTTGAATCTTGTTTCAAGATACCACACTTTTGTTCGTGAAAGCAATAAAAAATTTGTCCCAGGCATAAAAATACATAAAAATTAAATTTATATTCTTAGTAAAATGACTCTGACTAGTAAAATAATACTGTTATAATAACAATTACTTAAAATCAATATTGCAAAAGTAAGATTTGCTCCACAAGACAGTGACCAATACTTCTAAGACCCCATCAAGTAATCTTTTAGGGGAATTAATCAAAAAAATTAGAGTCACTAATAATTTGACTCAAGGTAAGTTTGGAAAAATTTTTGAACCTTCCGTTACTCAGTCAACATAGCTCGCTGGGAAAAAGGAGAGCTGACTCCTGACAGAATACATTTTCCAAAAATTGCCTCACTTGCTTAATTTGTCTTTCGAAGAATTTGTTGAATTCATAGAACAACCAACATCTAAAATTGAAGATTTAAATATAGAGAATAAAACTCTCACGTACAACAAACGGCATTTATCAATGCTAAAAAAAGGAGTAAGGGCTTGGAATAATTGGCGAGAGAAAAATCCAGATGTTATTCCTCAATTGTCTGGTATCTCTTTGTGAACTGGAGAACTGTGTAACTTAGATGGATATAACTTACACGATGCTAATTTAGCTGGATTGAAAGGGAATCATATCAAATGAAGCATGCAAACTTATTGAAGCCAACCTAGAAAAAGCCCAGTTTAAAGGAGGTTCTTTTTTTGGCTCAAATTTTTCAAGAGCAAATTTAAATAAGTTGAGATTAACGATACTCGTTTTGATCGAGCTATTTTTAAAGAAACTAATTTAAGTAAAGCTAAGATTATATATTCGAATTTTAAAGAAGTAACTTTTGAGAAAGCTTGTATGGAACAAGTATTTTTTTCTAGGGTTAATCTTTCAGGAGCAAATTTAAAGCAAGCAAATTTAGAATCTGCACAATTAACTAATATACAATTAAGAGAAGCTAATCTTAATCAAGCTTCTTTGAAAAAAGCTAAACTTAGTCAATGTTCTATTTACGGTTCTACATTTATTCAAACCAACTTAGATGAGGTGGAGACTGAAAACATCTTTATTTCAGCACAAGGATTTGAAGGAATTCCAGTAAATAATATTGCTTTAGCTCAGTGTACTTATCTACAAAGATATAATCCTGTCTTAATACAAAATTTTATTGAAGCTTACAATATTGAATCTGAAATTGTTAAATATTCTAAGCTTCTTGTAAATAAATATGGAGATTATAGATATAAAGAAGAATTTAGTTTATTTGCAACTCATCGAGGAATTGATGTAGTTCCTCCTTTTGTGAATATTTTCAAGGGTGATAACTGTTTATATACCGAAATTGTTCCAGATTACAATGGGGAAAATTCAGAAGGGTTAGGCAGACCTAAGCGAAGAAAGATACTGGAAATAAGAAATGATTTAGTAGAAAGTTCTTTCAGTGTTGAAGATTTTAATGTTTTAAAACGAACATTTGAATATATCCAAAAAGAACAAAAAGATAAGTTTGACCAAGTAATATCAATTTCAAAAAAAATTCTCGCTTCAACTAATAAAGATGAGTTTTTCAATCAAAATTATACGATTGAAAAACTAAATAATGAAATAATTATTTGTGAAATACCTAATGGTTTTGAGGAAGACAAGACAGAAATAGCCAGAGGAAAAATTATTGATAATCAAGTAGAAATGATTAGATCTGCCGTATATGATAATCATCTTGTAAATCTTCAAAATATACTGCTTAATCTTTTAATGTAGATAGAGATCAAAGAAACAATTATCTTCATCAATCAATCTTGTTGCGTTTATTTCACATAGTAGATAAGCTAGAAACAGTTAATGTGGCTAACTCGCGACATAGGTAGACAAAATGCAGATAAAAGAAAGGCAAAAGAAAATCCGAATTCCATCTGAATCAGAAATAGAATTATCTATATCAAGTAGTCGCATATTATCTTCGGTTCAAAATTCTGACAGTTCAACACAAACAATTAAAGTAAAATCAGAAAATGGCGAAGAGCGATCTCTCTCAATTCCAACAGTAGCCTATGAGATGTTGATTGACATTTTGTCTCAAATGGCTCAAGGAAATGCTGTCACATTGATTCCAGTTCATGCTGAATTAAGTACACAGCAAGCTGCAAATATACTCAACGTTTCGCGACCTTACCTAATAAAATTACTTGAATCTGGAGAAATTCCTTATTACAAAGTAGGAAAACATCGACGAATTTTAGCTCAAGAGCTATACAACTACAAGTCGGGTATTGACACTAAAAGAAGCCAGACTTTAGATGAACTTACGGCATTAACTCAAGAGTTAGGACTAGATGATTAGTATTACATCATGGTCTCCAACTTCACTGTAATCTACGATGCTTGTGTGCTTTATCCATACACTCTCAGAGATCTATTAATGGAGCTTGCTTTGAGAGATTTATATAGAGCGCGATGGACAGAGGATATTCACTCTGAATGGATGCGAAATCTAAGTAAAAACAAGCCAAATTTACCAGTTTCAGCCATTGAAAAGATTAGAAGTTTAATGGACGCAAATGTTCGTGATTCTTTAGTGACAGAATATCAGTGGATAATTCCTAGCTTAAATCTACCAGATCCCAATGACAGACACGTACTGGCAGCAGCAATTAAAGCCAAAGCATCAGTTATCGTTACTTATAATTTAAAAGATTTTCCCGATTCAAAATTAAATCCTCACAATATTGAGGCGCAACATCCAGATACTTTCATTACAGATCTAATCGATCTTCATCCTTTACAGGTAGTGGAAGCAATGAATCGATGCCATCAAAGACGAAAAAATCCACCATGTTCATTTAATGATTATTTAACGCAAGTTCGCCGACAAGAGCTTCCAAATACTGTTTCTATGGTCAAAGACTTGATGGGATATTGAATACTTCTACTCTTCGAGTCAGTCGGCGAAGCGAATCGGGCGTGCGAAGAGGTATTGAATATCCCAAACATTATCTTATCGAACCATCGCAGCCCGACGACTGGCAACCATTTATTCCGACCAATCCCGCCCACTGCTCTTCTATACTTTGTGGTTTATGACTTTGCAAAGGAACGAAGCTTCTAGCACAAGGGGGAAAATTCCTTCCCTTCAACTTAACAGGAGCGCAGTATTTATCAATCTTAAGATAGCCAGATAATTTTGGCAGACTTTTAATCTCATCGGGCATTACAGCATAGACTTCTCGATATTGTTCGTTAAATCCATCAGTTCTACCATTACCATTCCTGCCACCACGACGGGAACGACTGTAATTTTCAGTAATGCTCTTAATCTCCTGCTTGCCAATAATATCCGCCATTAAACTTGCTGTCTCGTGGTCAACAGATTTCAAAATTAACTTAGTTTGAGTACCCTGCAAAATAGTCGCGGTATCTTCCTTGCCATAAATCTTAGTAAGTTGAGCCTGAGTTTGAGTTCCAAGAATAGGACAGCCCCCATATTTACGACTCTCACTCATCAGACGAGGAAGACCAGACAATTTATTTAATGCCCCTAATTCATCAATAACAATAGCCGTCTTCATCTGGCGATGTTTATTAGATAGCAAGCCCCTAAGTATTAACTCGAAAACTAAGCTATGAAGAGGTTTAAGTAATTCAGCATCATTTTCTTCGATGGTAATAAAGATCCAGTTCGGGCAGTCTTTCCTCCCCCAGTCATAGAAACTAATATTTTGCTTTTGATTCTGACTTTGCTTTTCTATCTCAGTTAAATACTTATAAAACTGACAATAGTTGGAGACGGTAGAAAGCACAGAAGCTGCTGATTTTTCTTCCCCTGTATATCTAGCAGCTAAAGTTTCGTCTACAAAAGAATGTATGGCTTTAGTATCACTAATCAATAACGACCACAATTCTTGATTGCTTCTAGTTTGATGAAATAATTCCGCGATAATTACCCTGGCTGCATTAGAGAAAAAAGGTTCTCTTTCCGATTCTAGAGGAATTAATCCTGTCGCCATAGTTTCAGGTCTAGCAGATTCAGAACCATGACTCCATCCCACAGAGCGAGCATCAAAAGGATTGAAGATAATATCTCTAGTGGGGTCATAGAACTTCTCCAGCATTTCTCCACTACGGTCAAAGATAATGCCACGAAAATCTCTTCTATTTCTCAGAGTGGCTATCATCTGACTAATAGTCTGAGTTTTACCAGTTCCAGGAGAACCAAAGGTAAAGAAGCCCAGCCTTTCATAATCATTGGGAATGGGAATGCCACCAATTTCTAGCTGGGGTAATTGTGTTTTTTTTCGTTCTTTTCGTTCTGTTGCTTTGGATTGTCTATTTAATATGGCTTTAAGTTTGCGCTTTGGTATTACCATTGCTCCTCGAATAACATTTCGATTGCGCTCTTTGAGCTTATTATTTGGTCTGATGAAAAGTAGTGAAGAGATTAATACTAGGAAAAATCCTCCTTGAATTAATCGGGGATAGCCAATCTTGTCTACTATGTAGGGCAAAATTACTATGGATGCTCGATCAGGAATAAGGCCACTTCTTTATTATTGATTCCCCACCAAAAGAGCAGAAGCACAACTAGAGAAATGATTGTGGCTATCAAAGAAGCATTGAGATTGTTATTTTTGGCTTTCATTATCTTCCGATAGTTCTAGAGTGAGTTTGAGTGCGATTTTGATTGAGGTGTTGCTCCATCTCCAGATTTCTGATCTGTTATTTGACGTTCTATTTCTTGAGCAGAAAAGGTGTTTCTGATAGTAGAGTTATCTCGATTGAAGACTAGTTCTTTACCTTGATGGGTAATAGAAGAAGATCTTTATCCCGTTTGATTTCCGTTCCATCTGGTGATTTGTAGATCTTATGGTGCGGATTATTGCGATCTAGTATTCCTTGACGTTCTACGAGATATTTAGCTGCCACGAGTAATTTAAACTCTTGTTCTCTTGATGGAATAGCGAGTCTTTTGATTTAATTGCTGTTGTTTCATAATTAGACTGAGAGCATTCTCTTGCCCGCGAGATTTTTCAATTGATAGTCCTAAAGCTTTAGTGCTGGCGGTGTAGACTTTAAATTCCTGTTTGGCTCTTGAGGCTGCGACATAAAAACTCTCTTTTCCTACCGTGAGAGACTTACCCGAACCCGCAGCATAGATACAGTAGTTGGCAGTTTTGCCCTGGCTGCTGTGGACGGTATCTACATAGCGATAGTCGGAATAAAGCAAAGCATCGGGGTTAACTGTTTGAGTTTTGCCTTTGGTTTTTATTTCTATTTGCCCCTTTGGAGTAAAGCTTATAACCGTAAACTGTTGTCCGTTAATTTGCTTCTTGCCATTTTGATAATGGTTGCGGGTGAATTTCATAACTTTCCCCGAACGAAGCTCGCGAGTTTCCGATTGAAATACTTGTCGGTCTTTGTAGGAGTTAAGTTCTAAACTCTGTTTATTGCCCAGGCTATCTCTGAGAAATAAAGTTTCATTCTGTCTATCTATGGCATCAACTCGATAGTAGAGATCTTTATTGAACCTGGCTGTAATGTGACCAAATTTGATTACATCTCCTATCTCATAGCTACTAGCTCGAGTGAGACTGAATTTATCTAGATCTTTGGGCTTGAGAATATTGATTTGCTGTGATTCCCGACTCAATTTATTCTGTTCGATTAAGCCCTGACGTACCTGTTTGGTAATGGCTTCCTTTTCCTTATTTGTGCCAGCCAGAATCAAGGTTTGAGATTGGGTTTTGAGATCTCTGATTGAGATAGTCACTAACTACAGCCTTTAACCTCAAACTATCTATGGGTATCTGTTTGATGCTGCCTTGATCGTTGAGCTTTTGGTATCCTTGCTTTATCTCACCTGTAGATAAAAGATCTACCACTTCCTTAAGCTGAAAGTTTTGCTGTCTAACATTTTTATTAATTGCTGTCGTTGGTAAATTGGCTTGTGATCTGAAGTAATTTAAAAGGGGAACCCGCTTCTACCGCAGCTAATTGTTTGGTATCGCCAATGAGCAAATATTCGAGAGTTTGTTTGCTTGCTCTTCTCCAGTAAATCTTTCATCTGGCTACTGCTAATCATCCCCGCTTCATCCACCACGATTAACTCGTTGTTAGGCAAAGACTTTATCGGAATCTTGAGATAAGCATCTAGGGTTTGACAGTTAATCTCTGCTCCTTTATTTAGTTCTCCCGCTGCTGCTGCACTGGGAGCTAAACCCCGCATATTAATTTTGTCAGAGATAGTTTCTTTTAAAGCTTTGACAGTATAAGTTTTACCTACTCCTGCATCACCCTGACAAAGAATCACTCCATCTCGATTATTCACAAAATGCTTGAGAGCAGAAGCCTGAGCCTGATTCAGTCCTAATTTTTTGGCTTGTCGATTGCCAGTCTCTATATCTGCTAGGGGAGGATATTTATCTTTACTGTTTCTAGCTAAATTAATAATCTGCTTTTCTCTCAAGATGGCAGTTTTGGTCGTTAATCTGCCATCTTGAGTTTTGATTAAGCTACTACTTCGGTCTATTTCTTTTTCTAGATCTTCTAGACGATACTCACCTTGAGATTGTCGTAGAGTTTCTTTGAGCAGTATATGTTTGGGGAAAGCTACCTGTTTTTCAGTAACTATCTCTGTAGCTTCAATAACTAGCTGACTTTTATTTTGGAGATTTATTACCTGCTGATGTTGACGATTGGCTTGGGGATGTTGAATATTTAGTTGTTTTGCTCTTTGTCGCCATAGCTGCTTTAATTCTTGCCTCTGTTCTGCTGCTTGATGTACTTTATCTCTTCGAGTTTTCGTACAGGCTTTGGCTTTAGTTGCTGCATTTGCTTCGCGCCCAACAGCCCGATCTATTTCTTGTTTGCGAGTGCTGAACTCTTTTAATTGCTCTTGACTGTAGCCCCGAACATCAAATGTTCCATCGCGATTCCAGTTCAGCTCATAACCTAAGTGTCTGAGTCTTCTACCAAGCTTGTGGTGGTAGACCATACCAATAGTCATCTTCTGTTGATATAGTTCGCGGTTATCCATAGACCGCCATTTACCATCACGAGCTTGTGTCTGATTAAAAATTACGCAGTGGCTATGAAGTTGTGGATCTTGGTTGCGATTATCATCGTGTTGAAATATGGCAAATAAAGCATTATCTGTCTGGAGATGATTAGCTCCTCCTTTTCCCGTTCTGGTAAAGATGCAGTTCCTCTCTATATAATCAAGAGTCGTTTTTACTGCTTCTTTGTGAGCTTCGATTACTGCCTGATCTTCTTTTACTAGACCAAGTAGCGTAACTGATTTGGGAGCAGATAACGTAATATCTCTACCTGGGTTATATTTTTTCCCTGATTGCCTTTGGCGTAAGAGATTTCCCTCACTGTCTAACCCTTGATAGGCATTATTATATTCGTCTGTCGAAATTTGACCATTTAGACCAAGCATTTCTGCACCTTTTCCATACCACTGACTATTATCTAATCCTTGGTTTTGAGTGTAGTAATTTTCCTCTGCATAGTCGTTTACTTTGGCATAGAGTCTACCAATCGAGCAAACCATTTTTAATTATTTTGATTGTTTGATCTTTTTTGATAGTGACACTTTTTAGGTTTAAAAACTACTATTTAAAATCTAGTTTACAGTTCTTATCATTGATGTTTTAAAATACCCAAAAAAACCTCTTCTATATTTATTTATATAATCCTGATAATTTATTTTGTTAGCACTTAGGGTGCATCAGGTGTGGGATTTAAACTAGTATATAGCTAACTGCTAGTAGACTAATCTATCCCACTGAAAGTGAATCTTTTCTATTCAAACAGATTGTTTTATTGGCTGGATATTTGGCACAATAATCAAATAAGAGGAACAAAAAAAGAAAATGAATCAGTCAGAACTAAGTCCGTTAGAGAAAGCGATCGCAAAAAAGATTGACAAGACTAAAGATAAGGCATCAAAACCAGGATATTTAAGAACCTTAGTGGCTAAGTTGCACTTGAGAATTGAAGCTGCTTTAGCTAGAGGATGTGAATATGACGACTTGGCTGAATCGATAACTGAAAGTGGAGTCAAGATTAGTGCTGCTACTCTCAAGCAATATCACACCGAGCATCGTCGTTCATTGAATGAAGAGGCAGAAGAGACATCTAGTAATGTTAATTCGATATTGCCGACAAAACAGCCTGAAGAAATTGAAAACAAAGTGAGTACTGAAATAAACCAGCCAGATAGAAAGCAATCGGCAGTAGACAAGTTATTTGCGAGTAAATAAACCATCATGGTCAAAGTCAAAACAGATAAGACAAAATCAACTTCTAAGTTAATTGCTACTCGTCCAGGGATTCAGATATCTAACTGTAAGAAAGGTGGTGTGGGGAAGACACTACTCTCTAAGTTAAAGGCGGCTTACTGTCTAGAATCGGGATTAGATTTCTATGCTGTAGATGCGGATAGACAGGAGAGTTTTCTGAAAGCCTATCCAGAGTTTGCTCTACCAACTCGCTTTAGTGAACTGGACAGGAATTTAAAGATACCAGACAAGGTTTTGGATTTGGCTTTGGAAAAACTGGTGTTAGTTGATTTGCCTGGGAATGTGGAAGAGGCGTTTAATCATTGGCTAACTGCTAGTGATATTTTAGAGGCTTCCAAAGATTTGGGTGTCGAGATTCAGAACTGGTATGTGCTGGATGATTCAACTGAATGCTATGAGGGTTTTTTAAGAACGCTGGAATTTGTTCAAGATAATGCAACTCATATATTGGTGAGGAATTTGGGTCGCTGTGAAGACTGGGAGAGCTTTGACCAGTTTATTACTCCTCAGTTGATTGTTGAATATAAGCTGAAGGTAGTTGACCTGCCGAAGTTAAGGTTAGATACAGCGACGACGGTGTATAAGAATGCTCTGAGTTTTACTGAAGCTAGAAGATACGGTGAGTTCAGTACGGCTCAATTGGCTGGATTACGAGGGTATATGAGACGAGTCAATGAGGTACTGAATAGTGCTGGTTTTAATGTTGAGGGTCTGAGGTTGGATTAGTGACTTATTTAAAGAAACCAACTTTATCTGAACAGCAGAATGAGTTACAAGACTTTATCGAGCAAAGGCTAAATAGCGAAAAGCTTGAAATAAGACAGCGAGTATATCAATGGCTTCTGGATAATCAGTACTTTGTTGATAATGAGTTGTTTGATTTTTATTTCAGCGTGGCACAGAATATTGCTGCGGTTGAGGTATTGGGTGGTTCTGGAGAGAAGATAGTCAAGGCAAAAATAGAGTTAGAACAATCGGTAGAAGCTTATACAACTCAGATAGTTGATACATCTAATTGGATTAATGAGCAGTTGAAAGATTGGTTAGATAACATTCAACAAAATCAACAGAAGTTAGATACTAAACTGATTGAAGTGCTGTCAGGATTAGCAAAAGAGCATCAAAATTTACAAATTGTTTCAACTGGTTTAGTAACCTCAACTTCTGTTTTGCTGAAGAAACAAAAACAGTTATTACTCCAGACTGAGACAGCTAGAAAATATGCCTATCAAACTGTAATGCTTGCTTGGATTATTTCTTTAGTAACAATTTTGGGATGCTCCCGCTTTAATTTTCTTTTCTTGAATATAAATTGAAAAAATCTAAATCCAATTATAAATTTTCATTTTGCAAATTTTCATGTAATATTCTTGCTTAGCTTATTTAAGAGATCGCAACTAATTTGGAAAAATATAGTATTCAAAGCCGATTGGCGAAATTTCTTTCTTCTGCAATTATTAAGATCTAAATGCCGTGTGGATTTCCTGCTGGATTAGAACTCAGTCGAAATATGTAAATAATTAAATAAGAAGAGAGAACTTCAAGTTCTAGATAGTGTGATTGAAATGTATGCAGAATATTTAGATCGATCTCCGCCTAAAGTGTAAGAAGGATTTATAGCAGTTAAGACCATCAATATTATTGTTGATACAGCCAAAGTTTTTGGTTTTTTGTTGTTAACGGCAGACAGAAAATTTTCCAATTATACAGGAGTAAAAACCTTTAAGAGTCTGGATTGATTTGTTTTAATCTTATGACGCGATCGCACTAGGGCAAAATCTGATTGACTGGGCAGCATTTACTTTAATTGGTTTGTAGGGTTTGTAATACGCTCAATAAATGCGATCGCCTTCCGAACAGTGTCTGGATGATGAGGATGGACTAACTTATATTGATAACTATCTTGAAGAATATGGGCGATCGCTTTTTGCACAATAGCCTTTGAGGATAAATGCGATCGCACTAGGGTAAAATCAAATTGACTGGACAGCACATACCTTAATTGCTTTGTAAGGTTTGTAATGTGGTCAATAAATGCGATCGCTTTCTGAATAGTTTCTGGCTGATTAGGATGGATCAATTGATATTGGTAACTATCTTGAAGAATACGAGCGATCGCTCTTTGCATAATAGCCTTGGAGGATAAATGCGATCGCACTAGGGTAAAATCCAATTGACTGGGCAGCATTTACTTTAATTGGTTTGTTTGGTTTGTAATTTGGTCAATAAATGCGATCGCCTTTTGAATAGTTTCTGGCTGATGAGGACAGATCAATTGATATTGATAGCTATCTTTGAGGATATGGGCGATCGCTTTTTGCATAATAGCCTTTGAGAATAAATGCGGTCGCAGATAGCAAAAATTTTGCTCAACTAAAAATCAACTTGCTCTAGATCTTTGCATAAATCTCGATCTTTTTCTGCTTGGGGATTATATTCGAGGTAATTTGCTATTTGTTGACAAGCCTGGGAAAGTAGATAATCGATTTCTAATTTCCACACCTTTAATGTTTTGTCCTTTGATGCAGTGACAATAAACCTGCCATTGGGGCTAAATTTTACATTTCTGACATAATCTTGATGACCTTGAAGATTAGCAACTAATTCACCCTCTCTCGTCCACACTTTAGCTGTTTTATCTCTTGATGCGATAACAAGATAGTTTCCATTAGGACTAAATTGAACATTTGTGACAATACCTTCATAACCCTGGAGAATACTGATTAATTTTCCTTCCCTTGTCCATACCCTAGCTACATTACCTCTTGCAGTTATGTCTATTGTTCTATTCCTTGAAGCAGTAACAATGTATTTGCTATCAGGACTAAGTTGAGCATTTATAATGACACCTTGAAAGTTAGACAAAATAGTGGTAACTAATTCACCTTCTCTTGTCCAGATTTTTGCTTCTCCATTTGAAATAGTAACAATATATTTCCCATCAGGACTAAATTGAGCATTACGGTCAAAATCCTGAATACCTTGAAGACTATTAACCAAATCGCCTTCTTTGATCCAGACTTTCACTATATAGCCATATGAGTTGCCTGATATGGTGAAAATATAGTTCCCATCAGGGCTAAATTTGGCATCGAAAACAGAATCTTGATGAACAAGGATAGCAACAGGTTTTCCTTCTTTAGTCCATACCTTAGCTGTATTGTCTTCTGAAGTTGAGACTATATAATTCCCATCAGGACTAAATTTGGCATCGAAAACAGAATCTTGATGAACAAGGGTAGCAACAGGTTTTCCCTCTTTAGTCCATACCTTAGCTGTATTGTCTTCTGAAGTTGAGACTATATAGTTCCCATCAGGGCTAAATTTGGCATCGAAAACAGAATCTTGATGAACAAGGGTAGCAACAAGTTTTCCCTCACTAGTCCACACCTTGGCTGTATTGTCTTCTGAAATTGAGACTATATAGTTCCCATCAGGGCTAAATTTGGCATCGAAAACAGAATCTTGATGACCTTGTAAAGTAAGAACTTGTTCTCTCGACCACGACCAAAATTTCACTGTATTGTCCCATGATGCAGTGACAAAAAAGTTCCCATCAGGGCTAAATTTGGCATCGAAAATAAGACCTTGATGACCTTGCAAAGTAGCAACTTGTTCCCCATCCCTTGTCCACACCTTTAAAGTATTGTCTGATGATCCAGTAACAACAAGCTTACTATTAGGACTGAATTGGGGACTCCAATAATCCCCACCAAAATGATGATCGAGGGTGGAAATTAATTCTCCCTCACTAGTCCATACCTTAGCTGTATTGTCTTCTGAAGTTGAGACTATATATTTACCATCAGGACTGAATTTAGCGTCACTGACAAAACCTTGATGAACAAGGGCAGCAACAGGTTTTCCCTCACTAGTCCACACCTTAGCTGAGTTCTCTCGGGACGTGGTAACAATATATTTACCATCAGGACTGAATTTAGCGTCACTGACAAAACCTTGATGAACAAGGGCAGCAACAGTTTTTCCCTCACTAGTCCACACCTTAGCTGAGTTCTCTCGGGACGTGGTAACAATATATTTACCATCAGGACTGAATTTAGCGTCACTGACAAAACCTTGATGAACAAGGGTAGCAACAGGTTTTCCCTCACTAGTCCACACCTTGGCTGTATTGTCTTCTGAAGTTGAGACTATATAGTTCCCATCAGGACTGAATTTAGCGTCACTGACAAAACCTTGATGAACAAGGGTAGCAACAGGTTTTCCCTCACTAGTCCACACCTTGGCTGTATTGTCTTCTGAAGTTGAGACTATATAGTTCCCATCAGGACTGAATTTAGCGTCACTGACAAAACCTTGATGAACAAGGGTAGCAACAGGTTTTCCCTCACTAGTCCACACCTTGGCTGTATTGTCTTCTGAAGTTGAGACTATATAGTTCCCATCAGGACTGAATTTAGCGTCACTGACAAAACCTTGATGAACAAGGGTAGCAACAGGTTTTCCCTCACTAGTCCATACCTTGGCTGAGTTCTTTCGGGATATGGTAACAATATATTTACCATCAAAACTAAATTGGATCTTTAAGACTTGATCGGGATGTTCTAATCGATTTCTCTCATAGGTTTGAGTTATTCCCTGATAAATTACTTTTTTAACTTTGTTTTCTAAATTGAAATCTGGTGGAAATAGCTTAAGTAAAGGGTGAGTTTGAAGGGTCTTTCCTCCTCTAACAGCTTCTAACAAAGTTTTTATTTCCTGTTGAGAAATAAAAGCTGCTTCTGAAGCCTGTTGCGAAGCCTGAATTTGCTCAATAAGTGCATTTCTTAAAAAAAACAAAGCCCATCCAGTTAGACTAGTTAAAGCTAAAGTTACCCCTACAAAAATCGAAACTGTTCGTCTTCGTCTGTTTCTTTTTCTATTAATACTTCTGGCTACAAACTCGGACTCTAGAGCATTTAACCAATTATCATCAACATTACTGTTATTATCTTGAATTTCTTTTAGTCGATCCAAACGAGAATTAGTATCCCAAAGGTCTTTATTTTCCTTGTTCCAAGCTTTAGCCGCAGGAGTTAAAAAATTTCGCAGAGTCACACTATCTTGTTCTTTATTTATCCAAACTTGTAATCTTTCCCAACCTCTAACCAAATAATCATGAGCGGGTTCGTAATATGGTTCATTGGCTTCTGCATCTGTCCCTGTAACGATTAAACGAGCTTGCTGCAGTCTAGCCAAAACAGTCTCAACTCTCTCATTTTCTTCATCTGACGGATAGGTTAACTCAGATTTTAATACTCTTCTTCTAACTGCTTCTCCTCCCTCAAGCTCAACCATCCGCAACATGACTCTCTGCATAGTTAACCGATGTGCTTTTTTCGATTTTGATGGGTGCAGATCCTTAAATCTAAATTCTTCATTAGCTCGACGAGTCAGCGCACCAGCAACCCCACCTTTTTGCTCAAAGTCTTGGGTTACAGTCAAAGCGCGATCGCCTTTTCCTTCTTTGCTCCAAGCTTCGTAAAGCTGGATATACATCTCACTTAGGGTATAGGAAAGTAGGGGTAATGCTCCTGGCATTTGGGAAACTTCATCGACCAAGCGATCTACTAACTCTGGCGGCTCGAAATATAATGCTTTTTCCGCAGCAGGTTTTTCTACCGCTTCTCGTAATTCATCCGATCGCATGGGACGGACTAAGAATCGAGTCTTTGCCCAACCTTCACCAAAGGCTGACTCTTGAAACCTGGGTTCAAAATCGGAGCGTAGAGTTACTATTAAACTGAGTTGGGGACATTTATCTAGTATCTCTACTAAAAGTTTGATAAATTCAGTCCATTTTTCTGTTTCTTCTTCCGTCAGATCTGATTCAGTTTCAGCTTTTGTTCGACCTAATTTTTCTGTTAGCTTTTGCCACCAACTTTGCTTTGCTGTTTTGTTGGCTGGTTTATCTTTCGCAGCCATAGTAATCAACTCTTCAAACTGATCGATTACTAATAAAAGTCTGGAAGTAGGATTCTGTTGACTCCATGTTTGAATAGCAGAAATAAACTTATGAGAATTATTTTGTAGTTGTTTGCCGAATAGAGTTGTGTCTCCAGTTCGCTGGGATAAATTACCATTGAGTTGAGCTAATGCTCTGGCTATTGCTGCATAAGGATTTGTTCCTGGGCGAATAGGATCGAATATCAACCATTGATGCTGTTCCTGATCTTGCAAATAAGGAATTAAGCCTGCTTTGACTAAGCTCGATTTTCCCGATCCTGAAATACCAGTAACTATAGTTAATTGATTATCGGTTTTGGAAACTTTTGTGTATAGTTGTTCGATAACCTCATCACGACCGAAAAATAACTTGGAATGTTTCGCTTCAAAGGGTTCTAAACCTCGATATGGATTATTATCTTTATTTAATTCGGGAGTGTCTTTGAGATTTAAGGGGGTATCAGGAGACTTAAACAGATATTCACCGCGATCGTGTTTTTTGAGCGGAAAGAATCCAGGAGTTTGTCTATCTTTAGAGTTGTTTTCTACATAGTCTCGTAGATATAGATATAGTTCGGTGGCAATAATTACGCCATCGTTATTTATATCTCCTTTTCCCTGCTGCAAAGCTTCAATTAAACCTGCTGCAAAGGGAGAATGGTTTTTATCGAGTTCGATATCTCGGTTATTGAGAAATTCTAACGCCTCTTGATCGTGAGATGCAGAGGTCAAAACTTGCCATGCGGGAAATCTAATAAAGCGATCGTAATGAGCTTTGGTTATCTCCTTTGTAATCGGAATCAGTTTGCGGTAACTCGCCCAGCGAAATGCACCTGCGAAACAACAATCAAGAATGACTAATAGATGTTTGCATTCTAATTGCGCTAACCAATCATGAACATCCCTCATTCTCAATAGCGAATCTTGCTGTTTCATATCGGCATCTTGAGGAACAAGAAAGCCTTGAGGTTCATCATCGCTATTACGAGCAATACCATGTCCAGCAAAATAAAAGATTAAGCGATCGCTTTCTGTCGGTTTAATTTTGTTCGGCAGAATATCTGTTAATAGCTTTTTTAGCTTATCTTTGGTCGCATACTGATTAACTATTAAGCCCGAATCAAAATCAGGATGAACTAACTTATATTGATAGGTTTTTTGCAGAATTTCGGCGATCGCGATTGCGTCGGGAACGGCAGTTTGTAGCTTATCAATACCGTTTTGATAATTATTAATACCAATTACAATAGCCAGACTGCGATTAAATTCGCTCATTTTGTCTAAAAAATAATTTAAAAAATTAAAATTAATTGAATATTTAGTAACCAGGCGACCGTTATCTAGATTTATTGCTAAATCTCATTACAAATTTTTCTCTGTTGATAAAATTTTAAATGGAGTTTTGCCCACGTTGGCCCAAGATTCGTTAATTTTATCCGTTACCAAAATATTAAAACCAGAGTCCAATGCTCGTTGCCATTTTTTGCTATTATTAAGACCAAAAGTTCGAGTAATAACGTCATTTCTACCAGAAAAATTCTTAATAATATTCGTCCACCCTTTATCAGTAGCTTTTCCAATTCCGTCTTCAAAATTATAGTTAAAGTAGATTGTTCTCCCAGGATTAGGTTTTCCACCTCTTTTCTTTCTCAAATCGGTAAAACAAAGTCTTTCTTTGGGTTGAGTTATAGCGTAATTTTTTTTGGCTAGTTGCTTGCGATTTAAGAAATCATTTCCAGTCAGGCAGAAGATAAACTTACCATCCAAATCTTTTAATTTGGGCCAGCCATTAGTTCTCGCACCATGAGCTAAACTAACTTTTCTACCCATTAAATCTTGAGGGCAAAAAATCATTGCTGGATCGAAATTACTGCGAATATATCGATCTATTTCTTCAGGAAAGGTTGATGTATCCGAGCTAAAATTAACTTTTTTTAGGTCTAAGTGAACGGTGATAACATCATGATTGTGATTATCCCTCGACCAAGTATTTAATTTTTCTAAATACCATGCTAACTGTTTCTCTGGGTCAGAAAAATATCTGTTATCGTGTTCTACCGACCAGTCTTTACCATCAGCAGACTGAGCAATATCTAATTCCAATCCTCGACAGCCTTTTTCTATTTGTCGAGCAATAGAAATGTCTTTGAGTTCATATGAATTATGGCTTGCTTTGAAGCAAACCTGATTGTAGGGAAAATCTTTGGGGTTTTTCAAAATATATTCCGCTAGACTACGATTGGTGCAGTCATCTTAACAAAGCAACCGAAAGCTTGTCTTATACTTGAATTATTTATTTACATCTTGTCAAGATAGAAGAGCTACTTGATAATGGATTTTTGTATGTTGGCTTAATTTTGTTAGGAATAATATCTGTTATTAGAGTTTTGAGTTCGTCTTTAGTTGCGTATCGATTGACTATGACTTTCTTCTCAAAATCGGGATTAGCTAACTAATAGTTATAGGTGTTTTGCAAAATTTCCGCGATTGCAACTGCGTCGAGAACAGCAGTCTGTAGTTTATCAATACCGTTTTGATAATCATTAATACTAATTACAACAGTCATATTGCGATTGAATTCATTCATTTTGACTTCTAAATTTTAAAAAATAAATTTAATTGTTTTCTTAACGATTTAGCCAAATATCTTCGTTTTGAAGAAGATCTATAAACAGAAGACATAATTTTAGAAGCAGAGAAAATGGATGCAAACGTTGTGGAGGATATGATGAGCTAAAATCTTGGCTAACCTGGCTTTCGTGATCTTAAATAATCTAATTAGAATTTCTAAGGGCATTGTAACTAAGTACCCGATTTCCGTAGATAGTTTTGTCGTGAGGATTAAGGCGAATAGCTTCTGTATAATCTTCAATTGCTTCTTTGTATTTTTTCAGGTCGTGATGGCTCATACCTCGATTGCCATGTGCGACTGCGCTCTGAGGATTGAGGCGAATGGCTTCTGTATAATCTTCAATTGCTTTTTCGTATTCTTCCAAACAGTGGTAGCTGAAACCTCGATTACAATAAGCACTTGAATCGTTAGGATCTAAATGAATAGCTTTATTGTAATCATCAATTGCTTTTTGATATTCTTCTAAATTTTTATAACTAACGCCTCGATGAACATAGGTAGCAGAGTATTTGGGTTCTAAATAAATAGCTTTGTCAAAGTCGGCAATTGCCTTGTCATGTTGTCCTAATCTATAGTATGCAAGACCACGATTTCGATAAGCATTTACGTTTTCAGAGTCTAAACTGATAATCGTACTGTAGTCAGAGATTAATTTTTCGTCTTCTTCAGAGTGGCTGATATTCTGGTTATTCTGAGAATTGGACTCGATCGCATGAGCAATTGCTACAGGCAAATTACGATCGGATTGATTTGTACCAATGGAGGGATGTTGTAAATCTTGAGTTTCTTGTTTGACATTCGCACGCACGTATTCAAACAATTCGCCTACAGTGACAATACCATCACGGTTTGTATCTGCTTTGCCCTGTATTCCTTCTAAGATAAAATAAGTAAAAACGCCATGTCCTCCTCCCCATTCTTTGCCTTCTCTCGATACCTCTCTGGCTTCTGCGGAAGTTAGCAAGGCGACTCCAGGTTTAGCAGCGTCTAAACTACTCAAATATCTATTGACGAACTCAGAGCGATCGCTGATGCTTCTATTACGAATATTTCCGCCAATTCCCCCACTGTGGCAAGTATCGGCAAAAATAATTACTTTATCGGCGATTAAAGTATCTCTTAAAACATCATCAATTTCCCTCATTCTTAAGCCCGTTGCAGCTATTTTGGCTGGCTCAGTATCGTAGGTTAATAGATAAAGGTTGTTGCTATTTGGTCTTTTAGGGTTTGGTGCGCCGTGACAAGCAAAATAGAGCATAACCAAGTCGTTTTTGTCTGGCTTTTCGAGAAAGTCATGGAGGGCTATTTCAATATTGCGTTTGGTTGCTTCTCGATTAGTGAGTAACTTAATATTGTCTTGCTTGAAGTTACCGCCGTTTTCTGTGAGCAATAGTTTATATAATTCTTCTGCATCTCGATGAGCGTAATTGAGATTCCAAGGCTGATGCTTATATTCAGAAATGCCAACAATGACCGCCCATTTGTTAATATTCTTATATTCCGAGCGAAGTTGCTCTACAGGGACTAATTTTCTCTCCTGCATTGTAATGTCTTATATGTTAGTAGATAAATTTTTATAAAATATTACATCGAAAATACTAAAGCATTGGCTGTTTTTATCATAGGTTAATAAGTTATTGTCAATCATCCTGAATGTCTTTCCAAGCCAAAGCGGTTAGATTGTTAGGATCTTGTTTGTTAATTACCACTCCAAACTGCTGTCTCGCTACAGAGTCGGCACTGCCTAAGCCAAAGTCCAGAGCATATAATGCTCGATAACGGGTAGTAAGATCCTGTCGATCTAGAACCTCAATCAAAAAACAGGGCTTTTCCTCTGCCCAGAGTGCGATCGCCTTGCGACTATAAGCTTAGCAAGTTTCAGGTCTGCTTCTAATTCATTTGACTACGTTTGAATATAGTACTATTTACTTCGGATTGTAAAATACTACATAATATCTATCAGCCTACCAAAATAAATGCTGCCCAATCAACGGGATTTTGATTAGTTGTGATCGCTTTCAACATTGCCTCTCTCAAAGACTGAGCCTTATCTAAACCACTCTGCATCTGACTATAAAAATTTTCCATTAAGGTGGAAGTAGAACTATCGGGAATAGCCCATAGTGAAACCAATACGCTTGGAACTCCCGCTATTACAAAGGCTCTAGATAAACCAATCACCCCATCAGCAGTAATTTCCCCGCGTCCAGTATGGCAAGCACTGAGTACAGCTAACTTAGCTTGGAGAGACATAGTAATGATTTCCTTGGCTGTAAGTAATCCGTCTCCAGGTTCTAATTGATTGTCACCTCGATCTGGTGCTAATGCGATCGCGCCTAAGATATTACGCTCGAATGATATTGCTTCTGCCCCATAATCTAATAATCCATGAGTAGCAAAATGAATGATGCTAGAGGTTTTCATTTGTTCTTTTACCCTGGTTTTGGTAGCATCCGCGCCAGTTAGGGGAGATACTTCAAAAATTTTGGCAATCGCGATCGCTTCTTGTTCTGCGCCAGGTAAATCTGATAAGGAATAACCTTTTGTTGCAGGTATTTCGGGCATAGTTGGGTTGCCAACGATTAAGGGATAATTGGCTAAAGAATTACTGCCAGAGCGATCGAGTTGAAAAATAGACTTGAGTACTTGAAGAGAAGGCGCGGTTGCAATCGTGTGTTTTTCGATCAAATAAAAGCCCAAAGGATCGATTAAAGCGGAAAAAGGAACGTTAAACAAATATCCTTGAGGAATAAAAATGACTTTTGACTGAGGATCTTGAGGTAGATGATTTTCAATTGGCTCAATCAAAAACTGATAGACTTTAGTTAATGCCGCTTCTAGATCTACTTGGGGGTTTTCGATAGATGCATTGTCATAACCGATTACTACTAACTTTCTCATTAGGGATTCAGAGATGTTCATTGCCCTACGAATCTCTGTAACTGCTTTGGTTAACTCGTTGGACTGATAAGCTTTCGTAGCTGTTTCAGCAAAGACTGCTAAGGGATTAAATAGTGCTACCTGCTCGAAATGAATTTCACCGCTGGGTTTGATTACCCAGATATACAATGCTTCGAGAGTTTCTGAATATTCTACTAAAGTTGCGTTAAGAGTTTGCGCTAGCTTTACTATGTCCGCTTGCTGAATGCTTTCATCTGCTTGAGATTCTCCAGATGTGTTAAGCGATCGCTGATTCAGAATATCAGATAAAGATCTGGCTCTACCTAATTCTGCCACTTCTAATGCCTCTAAATACTTCTCCTGGGATACTAAAGCTGTTTGCAATAGCTGGTAAGTCATTCTTTGCTTAGTCAGGAGGGGAACTTTCAACTCATCGCGATCTTCTAAATTTGCTCGTAAAAATTCCCAAATAGAGATCGCTTCTCTCGCGGTAGTTTCCGCCGCCGCAAAATTTTGCGCGTTTAGATACGTTTGTGCTAACGAGTTGAGAATCTGTCCTCTTGACTGTCTATCTTTTAGTTCTAATGCCAAGGCTTGCTGTAAAATCTCAATAGCTCGGTCATAATTTCCCCTGTGGGAATGAGCATTAGCCAAACACGATAGTGCTAAAGACTCTGGATAGGCACTTGTTTCCTGACATAGTTTAAGTAGCTCTTGACAAGCATCAAAGACATCAGGATCGTTAATAGTTGTCAAAAGGATAATTCTCTCAAGTAAGGCATGACCGACATCCATTGGAGCGTTCTGAGACTGCGAGTTTAAGAGTTCGATGACTTGCTGTGTATATTCAATTGCTTTATCGTAATTCTGCAAGGCTCGATATCCACTTGCCAGGTTACTCAGGGCTTTTATTTGTTGTGGCACATCGTTTACTTTTCGTGCCAGAGTTAAAGCAGCTTGATAGTTTGTTATTCCCTTCTGGCGATCGCCAGCAGCGTGATAAGCGTCCCCTAGCTTTTGATATGCCTCGATATCTGTAGCAGGATTTTCGTCAGCTTCGGCTAAGTTGAGATATTGCTGGAAGTTGGCGATGGCAACCTGATAATATCCTAGCGATAAATATATCTGTCCCAAATTTTTACCAGTTAGTTGAGCAGTTGAATTGTCTTCAATTTGGATTGCCAAACGGAATGATTGTTCAAAACAGCTAATTGCTTGAGCATAGTTGCCTCTTCTCTCATGTAAGCTACCGAGGCTCATCAGAGCAGCTATTTCTGATATCTGCGTACCCTGAAGACTTCTAAAAATAGCAAGCGATCGCTCGTGAGCTTCTATTGCACCGTCAAGATTGAATAGTTGAGATCGGGCGATACCTAAATTTTGCCATGCTGTAGCCAACTCAATCGGTAGATCGTTAGAAGTTGCCAAACCTATTGCTTGAGTTGCCGAACTTTCAAGAAGTGTAAATTGTTTTAACTCTATTTGAATTGTCGCTAACAGATTTAACGCTTTGATAGTCTGATTTGAATCGTCAATTTCTTTTGTTAAAGTAATTAACTGTTGAACAATACTCTCTCCTTCCAAATATTCGTGGTTACTAAAATAAGCTAACCCTAAGGTATTTAAGATGCTGATTTTGTTGAGAGGATTTGCGTAGATTCTAAACCTTGCTTTAAGTATTTAATAGCTTCAGGATAATTATTTGCCCAATAATAGGTTTGACCCAAACTAGACAAAGTAGCCGACAACTTGAGTGGATTATCGTCATTTTTAGCAAACTCTAGGGCTTGAGAATATGACTCAATTGCCAGATCGTAATTTTCTTGCCAATAGTAAGTTTCTCCCAGATTATACCAAATTTTCCAATGCTCTAAATCGTCTCGATCAATGTATTCCAGTGCTTCTCGGTATGCTGCTATTGCTACAGCATATTTTTCTTGCCAATAATAAACTAGTCCCAGATTATTGAGAGACTTAGAAATCGCAGCTCGATCATCTAGCTTTTTAGCGATTACTAAAGACTTTTGGGCTAAATCTTCTGCTTGGAAATAGTTACCCTGTTGCAGTCTTATAAATGATAAATGCTTTAGAATAGACCATTCTACAGATAGATCGCGATTTTCCTTTGAACGAATTATGGATAATGCGTCCGTTAGTTTCTTGTTAGCTTTATCAAATTGCTCAGCTTCTATTGCTTGAATCCCCTGTTGGATTAGATTTGTTTCCATCACAGTTAGCCTCATAAACTAAAATTAAAACTTATTTCCAAAGTAAATTTCTTGCGCTTTGGTTTCTTTTCTTCTGTCAAATCTACTTGTTTTTTTGCCTTTTGCAAAATTTTATGAGAAACTTCTTCTACTTCTGTATTAGTTAACTTTAGGCTTTGCCGTAATTCTTGCAATTCCCGTCGAATATCGGAACGAAAAGGGAAGCATCCTTGTTCAACTCTTTCCAGTAAAACAGCTCTATATTCCTCTTTTCTTAACTCTCTTTTCACTAATTCTGCTTGCAAAATTGTATTAAAATGCGATTCTGGAATACCAGACTCTATAGCTAATAATTTTGTTTTTAAAATCTCATATTTATCTAGAGTAGAATCAGCCAGATGCTCTGTAATTTTTGACAGTATCGTTTCTAATTTCTTCTTATTTGGAGATGCATTTGTTGTTTTGATATTCGTCGAAAAATCTTTTTTGAGTAGAACTGGCTTTAGATGTTCGGGCATATTCTTGACATATTCATGTTCGAGAGCATGTTCAATAGGTATTCCACGAGAATTATAGATGGAACTCATTGGCAAAAGTTGAATCTCATTACAACCAAATTTAAAGGCTCTTTCAACAGGTTCTCCATTACCTAAAGCAGTATAAAATCCCTTGGAAAAAGCGATCGCCGCTCGATTCTAAAACTTCATCTTTCATGCCAATAACATAATTAATATGTCGAGCAATAGCTTTTGCCTGTACTTCGGTATAGCATGAGTTAAGTAGCACGCATTTAACGCTAGGAATTAGGGCAAATAAGTCGGCTAAAGCTTCTCCTGAAGCTGTTTCTGGATTTCTACTTTCATCTACGAATACTAATCCAGATTTTCCCGATCCATGACCAGATATATGAACTAAATTAGGCTTTGTTGTTAATAAAGTTTTTTGTAAAATATTGAGACGCACTGCCCATTTTTGTTCAAATTCAAATTTGTTGGGTGCTAATTCTAGTTCAATTGTTCGTGCCTCTTTATCTAAATCTAAACGTTTCATCTCTTTCGGGTTGGCAGCAAGAAAAAGTATTTTCATTGACAGACTAGGAATTGAACTGGAATATAAATCTGTATCCTTTACTCTGTATTTTACAATTTGATTGATTTTGTAACGCCATTAAATTTTGTGAAGATTACAGGCTGTTTGTTTATGATTAGAACGTGCTTCTCTACTACTAGCTTTTATAAAACTTGTCTCTATGTGCGATCGCTTTATTTCAAAGTTCCCAGAGTTTAATTTCCCAATCATCTCCAGCACTAGCAAGTATCTTGCCATCATGACTAAAGGCAACTGTCCTGACTTCTCCCAAATGTCCCGAGAAAGTTTCTAAAAGTTTACCCGTACTAAGATCCCAAAGCTTGACTGTATAATCGCCACTAGCACTAGCTATTTTTGTACCATCAAGGCTAATTGCCACATCCCAAATACTGCCAGCATGACCTTTAAGAATATGAGGCGATCGCTTTTCTCCTGTTTCTAGATCCCATAGTTTGATAGTGCGATCTTCTCCCCCACTCACCAGAGTATTATTGTGAATCGCAAAGGAAAAAGCATCGCCCAGATGTGCGTTATGAATAACGAGAGGTTCGTTCAAGCCTCGATCTAAATGCCAGATTTTAATAGTTTTACCACCGCTACCGCTAACTAGCACTTTCCCATCTGAACTGATTGCCAGAGAATTAATCCCACTAAAAGCTGCATTCACCGCATCAATCATTTCTCCTGTCTGCAAATCCCAGCATTTGACAGTGCCTTGAACGCTGGTGCTACCTGTAGCAATTTGATTTTCCTTGAAGTTCAAGGCGACCGCATTAAGAACAGTTTTGGGATTTAGGGAAGTTCTAATTGTTTTGAGGCAAACACCTGTTTCTAGATTCCAAACTTTCAGTGTACTATCCGCACTACCAGTAATGATTTGTTTGCCATCATCATTAAATTGAACGCATTTAACTCTTTGTTTATGACCTTTAAAGAGATAGATTATTTGCCCAGTTTCAATATCCCATAGCCTTACCGTGCGATCGTTACTACCGCTAACAAGATATTTTCCATCCCTCGAAAATGCGATCGCTCTGACCCAATCAGAATGACCAATCAAAGATTTGAAGGCAGTTTTTACAAAGCTAAACTTTATTACTGGTGATTTGATTTGATTTAGTTTGGCTTTTTGCTTGAGAATCGGTTTGAGATATTCAGGAGTTGGTAATTCTGTTTGTTTATCTTCCAGAATCGGGATTAATTTGCGGCGAATTGACTCTCGATCTGGATAGTTTAATTGAATTAAACTTTTTCCCATTGCAAAAGCTTTGGGAATATCACCATCTATTCCTAAAGCCTGATAAAAGCCTTTGGCAAAGATGATTGCCGACTCATCAAGGATAGAGCTATTCATCCCGACTACATAATTAATATACTCTGAAATAGCAGTTGCTTGATCTTCTGAATAACAGGCATTTAGAACAATACATTTAATACTGTATTGAAATATTTTAAATAGATGCTCTAAAGCCTGAGTGCTGACTAATTGAACATCTCCTTTATCATTCATCAAAGCTATTCCTGTCGCTCCTTCGCCATGCCCGCAGAAGTGAACTATATGGGGTTTAACTTCTAGCAAAGCTAACTGCAAAGTTTCTGGATTGACTGCTCCTCTGGTTTCCAGAGTAAAATCCGAACCTCTTAAAGCATCTCTAATATCTCTTTTCTCTATTTCTAAATCTAGTGCAGATGTGCCTTTGGGGTTAGCAGATAGGATTAGAATTCTTTTAGTCATGGTTTATTTCTCCAGTTCCATACCTGCAAAATGCTCCATCAACATTCGATGGTAAAAAATATAACCACCACCAACTTTTTTCATTAAACGAAGTTCTGTAGCATAGTCAAGAAATTCAGCATAATTCCAGGGAATACAGCCTTGAAAGTAAAGAATCCTCCTTAAAACCAAGTGTTGAATACACGAAATACCACCGTTTCTCAGTGATCCCATTAAACCTCCAATTAGTCCTCCAATCATACTACCCATAGTTAATCCCATGAGCTTATCTCTCGTAGAATGACTCAAAAATATTCCAATGAGGACTCCAGCTATACTGCCAATTACTCCTCCTAATGTCCCTTCTATTAGTCCCATCCTAAAAGAAGTTTTCAGAGAATTTCTAATTCCTTGATTTGGTAAAGTTCTTATTTTAACTTCAGTACTAACAAATCCACTATTAAGCCCATAGATTAGTCCATAAATTATTCCTAAGCTTATCCCGCGGATTATTCCAAAAATAAGACCTGTAAGAAACCCAGCTAATATACCAAAAATCAATCCCAAAGAAATTTCTCTAGTAACTTTTGACTTAGCTCTTTGCCATGACCAGCTCATTTGTTCAAATAATTTAATTTCAGGGGAATACTCTGCAATTAGACTATAAATTAACCCATAAATTAGTCCTGTAATAAACCCCTCTATCAACGCCAAGAAAAGTTTTTCTATTAGTCGGTCAATCACTCCATAAATTGGCCAATTGATTGAGCCTCGCACCATGCTATAAATTATCCCGTCTGTCACACCAACCGTTAGTCCTACGATCAGAAATATCAATAAAAAGTTACCAGCTCGATAAATTATCTTAGAAATTCGAGATTGCAGTAGGTTTGGCTGTAATTTTTCGATAAGAAAAATTATTTTGGATTCCTGTGCCATTCTTTTTCCAAGATAAATAAGCCATTCTAAAATTTGATACTCAGAATACTTCTCTGCTTTATTTTCTTGAGCTAGATTTTTTTCAATATACGATTCAAATAAATTAAATTTACGATTTGCTGCAATCCGAAACTGTATTTGACACTGTTCCTCTGACCAACCTTGATATGTCCAGGTCATCATATTCAATATCAACGGAGTTTGAGCAAATTCAGCTATTTCATCATCCTGTTCGATTACAGATTTTAATCCCAACAGTGAATCATCGGCATTTTCCAAAAAATCTAATAGCTGTAGCTTAGAAAGAGGTTGAATACAAATAGAACTATTTAGTAAAAGTCTTTCCACCAATGCTTCATAATCTTTGATTCGACTACAAACAACGATTTCCGTTTCTAAATAATAGTCAGCAATAAATTTATTAATTGCTCTAACACAAGCATTACGATGTTCTGCTTTTACTTCATCTAAGCCATCTAGCAGTAAGGTCAATTGTTGATTTTTAATCCAAGGTTTACTCCAAGCTTTAGGAACTTGATATTTATCTTTTAATTCTTCGATTAACCATTCTTCTAATGGTTGTTGCTTTTCTCCCCAAGAAGAGAGGTTAAAAATTACAGGAATTGGTTTAGTCATATCCTGTTGTGTTTGCTCAATTAGTCTTTTTGCTAGTTGTAACAGAGCAATAGTTTTACCCGTTCCAGGTTCGCCCAGTATTAATAAAGTTTGACCATCACTAATTTGACCTGTGATATCTGTTTGCTTCAGCTTGTCATATGAGTCATCAATATTAACAGGAATAACTTCAAGATTATCTAAAGGTCGTAAGATTTGTCCTGAAGGGTCATCTTCAGTAGTATCTACAGCAGTATTGAAATAGAGAGATGGTTTCAAAAACCCTTCAATCCAGAATTCCTCTACTTTATTTAAAAATGTCTGACGCTGTTCGTATTCAAATTTGGATATGGGTTTTTCTCTTTTAATAATAGTTTTTCCAAAATTATCTAGAACATTCCGCAATTTATCTTTGTAGTCTTTTCTAATTTTTTCTTGGCGAATCGCTTCAACAAATTCTGTTCGATCATCAATCATTAAATCAGGATTATCCAGACGGGAATTACGCTTGAGAATTATTTTTAGTGGCTCTATCTTCTGAGACTCATCTAAACCGCCAATAACTATGCCCTTGCGATAGAGATCTTCCGTAACTGATTCTATTTGCACATCAGGTAAATTTAAACCAATAGCATTTTCACCTCTAGCAAAACATACTTCTATTGATTTCCCACTACCTAGAGCTTGATAAAATCCCACTGCAAACCAATAGGCTGCTCGATCAAGAATTTCGCGACTTGTGCCAATTACATAGGGAACATGCTGTCCGATTGCATCAGCTTGAATTTCAGTAGTGCAAGCATTAAGCAATACACATTCCACATCTTCGCCAAACAGATTAAATAATCCAGACAGAGCTTGATTACTAACTAATTGTTCCCCTGTTTCGTCACTTTCAAATACTAATCCCGCTTCTCCTGCTCCATGACCACAAAAGTGAACTATGTAAGGTTGATTGCGATCAAAGATGTCGTGTAAATCTCTGGGACGAACAGCCAACTTATCTACAACGGTATATTCCTCGGAATTTTTACTACGTTCTATTGCTGAAGTTAGATCTCTAATTTCTCTATCTAGGCGTAAATCTCCTCTCGGATTTGAAGCCAGAATTAAAATAGTTTTCATTTATATTAATTAATTGATAATGGTAAAAATATTAAGTTTGTTTAGTTAGTAATTTATTTGATTCGTTTCAAGTTTCTTAGTTCGGAAGTGCGATCGCTCATTTTGTTGTTTAAATATAAAAGTAATAATTATCACGATTTACTTTTAGAAGTAATCTGTAAGTTATTCAAAACATTATTAACTATCATCTTGAATTCTCGCTTCAGGGTTAGCATAAAGAGAATAAGCTAACCAAGTAGAGTTATAGGGTGCAGCATCGCGAATTACTTGGCGACTCTTTTGAAAAGCTTCGGCAACGGTTAAATTATCTTGTAATAATCCTGTATAAAACGTTTCCGCAAACTGAAAAGCAAGTTCGTCATTGACTTCCCACATTGCACCAATAAAGACTCCAGCTCTGGCATTGACAAATTTTTCTGCCCATCCACCTATTTTGGTAAAACTAAAGCCAACACGACCACCATGACAAGCATTGATAAAAATAATTGGTCTGGTTTCTTTGAACTTGATACGAATGTCAGAAGGACTGAATGAGTCGCCAGTTAAACTAATTGCAGAATCGTTAGGTAAGCTGCGGTCAAACATCCCATGACAAGCAAAATGAAGAATAGAAAACTCGTTCTTTTTAATATAGTTTTTTAAATCTAATCCGCTACTAATAGTCGGAATAGAGTAAATAGAAGGTTTTAAGTTACTTAAATGCTGTAGAAAATCAACCTCCTTGAGGACGTTCGGTAAATTAGAGTTTTCTGGCGCTACCGTTACAACTGACTCAGAAGGAAATTCTTCAGCAGTACCAGGTCCCGATAGCCAACGAGACATCGCAAACCGATCACACCAAAAAGGATCTTCAAAATCTTCATCGCGATCGTATGGTTTAATCATTTCCCAAGGAATCCAAGGTTCATCAGAAGTAATTAATAAAGATTGAACTTTATCTTTGAACTTCCAATACTCTCGCTTTAGTTGGTCGGGGATTAGTTCTTCCCATAAATCTTCTCCAACAGCAATCAACCTATCTTCATCTCTTTGTTGCTTATTTGATGATTGAATTTCTGAAGGCTCTGTATTTACAGGCGTACCTGTGCGAGATATCCTTTCTGCAAGTTGCCCCAGTTTTTCATAAACAGATTTTATTTTTTCTTCTGGAGAGCTTTCTAATGTTACTTGTCCAACTTTTTTGTGATGATAATCGAATCTCTGACTTGGTTGAATGAAGAGTAAAATAAAGAGTTTTTTTCGTCGTTTCTATCTAATTCCACACATAGTTCTAGATCTGGAGGTGGAACCGAAAAATTGTTCTTGAATTCTAAAGCTGCTTGCTCTTTTGGTTGAGTAATTTCTATAGTTGCAGAATTATCTTCTGCCTTAATCATAATATTTCTTCTTGTGGTGCCAATACGGTTACCATTTTGATAAAAATCAACTCTAATCTGCTGCTCTCCCTAATTTTCTGGGAATAAGAACAAATCTTTCTCTGTATCATCATCACGATCTATCTGAATGATTCTGGTATTGCTCCCTTTCTACGTCAAAACTTCTAGAGCGCAAAACAATTTCAACTTCAGGAGGCTTTTCTGCTATTTCTGTATTTTGAATTTCCATCGCTGTAATTTCAGGATTGGGAGGTTCAATTAGTATTTGAACATACAAACTAAATCTTTCATTAATTACTGAAGAAGATGGACATTGTATAAATGGGTAACGTAATAAAATTGGATTTGATTGCAAGATTTGTGAACTAAAATTTTTGTAATCAAATCCAGAAGAGGAAGCATTAATCCTGTCGTCGTATCATGGGTAATCCTTTAGTGGAGGAGGAAAAGGGGAATAGAAGGTCATATTCTGACAAGGGTGGGCGATGGTAAGCAATTGATGCTGCAGATTCTCTCATTTTTCGGGCTGCATACCTTCTATCAAATAATCTTCTTGGTGACACTAATCTTTTTTTTTACTTGAATTCTAATAGATGAAGTTGCCCAATCGTTACTAGGAAAAGCTACTGGATTACCCGTACGAGTAGCATTCTTCTGCACTTCTGGATTATCCTTGCCAAAATAAGCTAGCATCTGTCCTAAAGCGTTTAACTCAGAAGAACGAGTTCGCATAACACCTTTTTCTCCTGCTTTTTGAAAAGGCTTGTCTAAAGAATCTAAAGTCAACCAACGGAAGTTTGCAGCATCTTTCGTTGCAAAAACTTTAAAGATATCTGAGCCTTGTTCTTCACCTTCAGGAAGACTCATTTTCAGCACAATTAATTTGTCTTCATCTTTGCTCAGAGGCGTAAATTGTCCAAATCCAAAGGGTTCAATCTGAGAAATTGCCCAATTAGACTCCAAATCTAAAACTATGAAATTAAGTTCGGCAGAATAGTTATTGCGAATCTGAAAATAAGAATTCTCCAACATTTAGAGTTGGATTTTCAGGATCTGTAAAGGCTTCTGGTTCTCGGAAGATCGCCCGCTTCATAATCATCCATTTTTCCCAAAATCTCGATTTAATTTTGCCTTTTAGTTCTGAATTAGCATCATGATTATCTAACTCTTCTGCTGCTTGATACTTAGCTAAATGAACTAACCTTTTAACTAATTTATCTGCTGCTTCAGAATCACTTACCTCGATCGCAGGTCTCAAAACAATTGGTTCACCAGCGCGATCGCAAATCTCATAAATCACCTCACCCTCAGCCAAGTGATAAGTTGCTAGCATCCTCAGAACCTATAGCTTTCACATCAACCTGATAGTCAGCCGATTCCGTCTTATCTCCCTCTTCCGCTACTAACCTCACCCAGCCATTATTGGCGATCGCAGTTTCCACAGCTTGCAGAGCTTGTTCTCTTTCTTCTGGAGCAGCTCGATCCCTGAGTAAGCGAACTTTTTTGAGTAACTTAACTGGTACAGCAGTTAAAACAGCCTGGGAACCCACATCTATAGCGGGCTCAGATTTTATTTCTGTCGTAATTTCTGCCCAAGACTCAGTAGCACCTCGCTTCGTAATCTTGGCAACTGCTAGGCGTTGAGACTTATCAGCAAAATCCAAAGTTCCAGAAGGGTAAATTACAAACTCCGATCCCTTCCGCATACCCTGAGCTTGTCCTGCATCGAGTTTAATCAGCTTTTCGCCTAACTTCACCTCGGTAACAATTACTGAAAAAGGAACAGAATTATAGTCTTTACCCAGGAAAGTGCGATCGCCTTCCCCCATAATCATCGGATTCTGAGTTGGAAATTGAGTATTAATCTTGCCATTAATGCGATCGTGAATCATTTGTAAGTGATTCCTGGGGATGGTTGTTTCAAGGTATCCAACAACCAATAAGTCAACGTGCCACTTACTTTCGCCACTTTCATCAAATGGATATTCATAAGCCAATTCCGAAGGACGACAAGCAGCAAGTAAAACATAACCTTTTGCTTCAGGAATCATTGTCGCTACGGGCGTTCCGCCGCGAGTTGCATATTTGAGTTTTTTCCAACCTGGAGCTACTGCTTCAAGTTCTTCAGCAGAAGGATTAACCAAACTTTCTCTTAGTCTAGTTGTCTGATCAATTATATCTCCAGGTAAACCGCGAGCCTTAGCATCGCCCCCTCGGGTAGACCCCCCAGAATGACAACTATCCAAAATCACGGTAACAATAAGACCTTTGTCCACCATTCTTTTGAGCAGCACAGCCAACTCTAGATCTCGAATATATTGTCCATCATCTGTCGAACCAATATCTGTGGGAACAAGAGCCTCATCAATCTCATTAGATTTAATACTCTTAGGATAAATACTCTTTGCTCTACCCCCATGACCAGAATAGTGAATATAAACAAGTTATCGCCTTCTTTGGCTTGCTTTGTAATTTCATCAAAACAGTTAATGATATTGACGTAGGTTGGTAAATCTTCCGCTTTTTCCACTGCCTTTGGCGGATCTATCATTGTGGCTCGTTGGGCAACAGTAGCAGTCAATTTATAAACTTTGTCTGGTTTTTTTGGTTGTCGCTGCAAAAATTTTTCGACATCTGTAATGTCATTTACTGCCTCCATCAAGATTGCCATATCTAGAACCGTCAGATAAAAGATTAGGATTATAAAAATTAATCCCAATCAAAAGGGCGTATAAAGAATTTGCTTGTGTCATAATTGCTATCTCTAGTTAGATGAATAATCAGATTTATTGCCTACTTCAAATAAGTCATTGACAGGGGTTGTTTCATTCCCATTTCGATCTCGAAACGACAATTTGATAAAGTCCTGTTGGTAAACTCTTCGATTTCCAATTGCCAAATATTGTTTTTGCCCTGAAATTCAAAAGATTTTGCTTCTCCTGGATCGGAAACACAAGTAATCTCTGCAATTAACGTGTTGGAATCTGCAATTTTAGATTTGGCAGTAATTTTGATTACTTCATCTGTAAAGTAAATATCTTCCTAATGCCATTAGTCGATTGCCTTCTGTCCTCTGCCCCTTTCTGCCCCTTTAGCACCCTTAATTTTACTGGTATCAAACTGATATTGCCAAGGATTTCTGTGATATCTTCTAATATCTGTTCTTGAGCTTGCAATGCACCATGCTTGTCTGCAATGAATCTGGCTAAAAAGAGATTGTTAGGCGAGAATTCTGGCGGATAAGCTGAAAATTCGGGGACTGTTCCGTCTCCTCCCTCTAAATCGACTCTGCCTTTAATAATTTCTGGAAGCTTTTCATAGGTGGTAATTTTATCGCCTTCTAAAACTGCTGATTGAAAAGTAGTCTGCCTGATACCAAGGACGGGAATAGTAATATAGGAATATCCTGGTTTTTGCTTATTCTCTTCTACCGCTGAACTAATTTCCTTGTGAAAATTAGCGGCATCTTCGAGCATTTCTCGATTAAAATTTGGCAGAGCAACAGGAGCTTCTGCAAGTCGATAATCTTTACCTTTGTACTTAAGAATTTCATAGGTGGGCAAGAGTTGATACACGAAGGCAGCGATCTCATTACGTCTGTTAAATCAATTTTCGCTTTTGGAATCCATTGGCGATAAAGTTAACAGCATTCAGCGAACCGCGATAAGGAGTTCCAAAAGTAAACAAAGCCCTTGCATCTTTCCAGCCTTTCTAAAACTTCCAGATAATAACGGGAAATTAGTCCACCCATACTATGGGCTAACAAAATCACCTTCGCGTCACTATTCCCACTAGATTTCGCACAAGCTTTTAAGCGGATATCTAATAATCGCTTCAGGATTTTGGCGTTTACACGATTATCTCTACGCCGATCATAAGGAAAACGATAAAAATTTGCTGCTTTATCTTCTGGATCGTAATAAATATCCCCTGACGTTACCTGGAAATTATCAGTGATTGACTCAGAAGTTTTGGAATAGCCATCCAAAATTTTAATTAACCCCAGGAATAAGCTGTGCATCATCTACCAAACGGTCTGCGACTATGCCATCGCCAAAATGATTGCCATCAGAATCTTCTTGTTTTAATTTAAGCTGCTGTAAAATTTTTGCCGCCACTTTTGATTATGTTAAAGATTGCCTGGGCAGAAGCCCCCCACAAGTCTTTTCATCCTTTTTCAATACACTACCTGTAATTCCTTGGCAGAATTACCAATAAGGTCATTAATTAGGGTTTTTTTCGTCTCAGCCATTGTAAATATTTCCTACTTTTATCGATAAATTTTTTGCGGGAAGTTGAGAATTATACTTCAAAACTATCTAGGCAAATAAAGTACCTCTTGTAATAGAACCAGCTATTCCATCAGCAGTGAGTCCGAATCTTGATTGATACTCTTTGTGATCAGGCTTTGTTTCTCTCGCCAAATAATCCATAAGGAAAATATAGAAATCCTCAATCTTTTAGAGCTATTTGCAGTCTAATTACGTAGGAACTTCTCGGTAATAGGTTGACTAAAGCGAAGTAATCTTGGCACGTCATCCCAAGGACAATTTCAAATCCTTTCACAGAAGTTCGATTAATTCTGGATACAGTTTGATTACCATAGATGCCATCTTCATCAATTTTGTCTGTAGGATTATTTCTATTCCACATTCTTTGAAAGGCTTTAATCGCATCATTACGAATATCTTTGATGCCACTGCCTCGATAAGTAAAGTGAGGCTTATCGCAATCGCCAAACCACTTCCAACCAAATTTCTCTAAATGAGGTTTCCAACCTCTATGATCGTTGATATCTAGAGCTAAACCTCCTTGATGATTACTTCTGCCTGGAGGTGCAACTAAACCATATCCACAACCACCCCTTCCTTGTCGCCATCCATATAACAATAACTGCTGAACAATAGTTCGATAACCAGAGTTAATGCTTAGGGTTCTGTTATTGCAATCTCGAATTGCCTTAATCAATGCTTCTTTAGCTGAAGGTTGTAAGAATGCGTATGCGGCATTGCCAAGTTTTACATCAAGCTCATCAAAACTAATTAATACTCCAGGATTCATCAGATTAACTTCATGAATTAACTGTTGTGATAATCCATTTGCAACCAATGTCGAGCAACCTGGAGCATTTTCTACTTTTCCTGCAAAGCTAGCAGCTCTAGCTCCTAATGGCTTTTCCTCTATGTGATTAATCTCAGCACAAGGTTCAAAATCGAAATCATCTTGCCAATCTAAACTAGGTTCATGGATGTCAGTCATATATGCTTCTCCTAATAAATTATATGTATATAAATTCGAGCTAAAAAATCAGCAATAAAATTTAAGCTATACTTAGCTCTTTTTCATAGTTTTTGCCCCAGCAATCCCATCAACAGTCAGACTATTTTGTTGTTGAAACTGCTTTACCGCTTTTCTGGTTTCTTTTCCAAATACACCATCAGTACTCACTACAATTCCTTGACCAAACAAAGCTTTTTGTAGCTGTGCGACTTTTTCTCCCTTCATTAAGGGCTTATCCTCCTCATACTTAAGAACCGAATCTGGTTCCCAAGTCAGAAAGGATTCCCAAGATTTTCCTAGAAATAAGGCTTGTTCTGCCCTTCTTCTTCTAGATAAGCCGAGTAAAGACTGACCTCCTGCCTTATTCCAGCGAGGAAATTCCTTAGCAGCTTCGGCTACTTTTCCTTGATTCAACAGCTTAAGCAGTGTGGACTGAAATAATGAACCCGCACCTAAGTTGAAGCAAAAAGAAGTCAAGGCGGCAAACTGTTCGTCGTTTAGCGAAACTTTAACCGCATCTTCCACAGCATTTTCATATCTTGCCAAATCTTGACGCAATAATTCTTCTGCCTGGAGAATAGTGATTTCCATTCCTTCAATTACCCCTTGGATATGACCATAGCCAATAGTCCAGATATCAACAGGGTCTAGATAAGCTTTCAGAGACAACCCTTCAAATCGTTTAATTAGATTTAGTCCATTTTTGTTAATTGCTCTTATTTGTCCGCGAGGGACAGCAATGACAGGCTTCGTTTTATCTGGAGGAGCTAGAACAAATTTTTCCGCTTGAGAAAAACGCAAAGCATCAAATAATTTGGTTACTTTATTATCAGTTTCAAAAACTTTAGTTGGGTGATCTTGATTCTATTTGATAAATTTGACCATCAGAAAAAATTTCTAGTATTTTTTTCACTTTTAAACAATAAAAATAATTTTGTGTATCAAAAAGTACATTAAATATAGTCCTTATATATTCCAGTGAGGAAAACTTTATTTTTTATAGAAAATTACCCTGTAGAAAACTGTTTAGCATTACAAGCTCAAATTTAAAATACTTAAAAATACTTTAAGAATTATACTAGTAATTTACCATGCTTACAGAATGGAGCTACATATTTTTTAATATTTAATTGGTATTACTTTGATCAATATTGATGATGCAGACAATCATCTTTTAAAGAAGTGAAATAATATCAAAGACTATTGCTTTTTATAGTGAAATTTTGTAGTGAAATTAATTGGTTTTCACAATGTATTTAAATTACGTTGATGAGAGACTGTTTGTAAAAAGAAAATAAAGAAATTTGCCAAATGAAGAATATTAGACTGAAAAAGGAAAGAAATTAAAGTAAATAAGTAGAGGTAGTGAGAAAAGCTTATCTTCTGAGATAAAAGATTGCGAATGGAAGATAATAGAACCTTTATTGCCCCAAGTAAGCTACGCAGTCCTAGGAGAGAACTGATTTGAAGGAGGTTGTTAATGCCATCTTTTATTTGCAAACACTCTCTGAGGTGATTAATATATTCAATCATTTAAACATGAACGCCTAATGTGAATTAGGGTTCTACCGAACTTAAAGTGTAAAACTAATAAAGATTTTTTTTGATAAATAATGCGATCGCGCTTTCACAAGCTATACCAGACTTGACTTTTGCTGAGCAACCTGGTTGATTGTTATGTATATAGAATAAATATTTATCAATTGAAATAAAATGGCATCAAATTCCGAACTTTATCTAATGACTCAATTGCTAAATTTAGAAGGAGTAAGAGTTATAGATTATCGGATAATTGAAGGGATAGGAATAATTTTATCATTAGAGAATACTAAGAAACAAGTTGTTTGTCCGAATTGTGGTCAAACCACCGAGCTATTACATCAAAATAATTTCCAAACTGTTCGAGATTTAGCCTTTGGGCAACAAGCTGTTTATTTAAAAATAAATCGCCGTCGAATGCGATGTACCCATTGTCAAAGTAAGTTTACTGAAGAATTAGATTTTGTTAGAAGAAAAAGAATTCACACAAAAAGATTTGTCGAGAAAATAATTGAAGAAGTTTTAAATAGTGATATCAAAAATGTTGCTAAAGAAATGATTTGAGTGAACAAGAAATTGAAACAATGTTGAAAGATTTAGGGTCAGACTTAGTCACAGAAAAACCCAAGAATTTAAAAAAGCTAGGGATTGATGAAATAGCAGTGGTAAAGAAAAACAAATTATTATGTAATTCTGGTAGATTTAGAAAAGAAAAAAGTAATAGGAATGATAGAAAAAAGAACCAAAAAAGAAATCACAGAATACTTAGAAGCTTGGGGAGGAAAGGTTTTATCGAAAATCCAAGAAGTAAGTATAGACATGATTGAAAACCTATAAAAGTATAGCTGAAGAATTAATGCCGCAAGCAGAAATAGTTGCTGATAGATTTCATGTTATGAAACAAATAACAGATGAATTGGATTCAGCTAGAAGGAAAATTAAAAGAGAGACAGAAAAAATCAAAAGTAAATCCCAAAAAGATAAAATATTATCGGGATTAAAAAAGAGTAAATATGTGTTGCTAAAAAATGAAAAAGATTTAAATGAAGACGAAAAAGAAAAATTAAAAGAAGTTGAAAAAGTAGCTCCTGTTTTAACTAAAATGCACGCTTTAAAAGAAGAAGTAAGAGATATTTTTGAAAGCAGTAAAGATTGGAGAGAAGGACTATTGAGTTAGCAGATTGGTTGAAAGATATCTCCGACTATTTCCCAAAAAGTTTTGGGACAATAAAAAGATCGAATAGGCGAAATTATTGCTTATTTTGATGAAGGAACTACACAAGGAATAGTAGAAGGAATTAACAATAAACTTAAGTTGATAAAAAGAAGAGCTTTTGGCTTCAGAAATTTTGATAACTTTCAACTTAGAAGCCTTTTAACTTGGCACTTCGCTAGTTAGTTTTACACTTTACATTTCGGTAGAACCGAAAATAATAATGATTCGATAGTAAATTTACATTGACCACACATTGAAATGATAGAAAATCGGTAGACAAAGTTATTCTCAACAAGTAAAAAGCAATATATAAAAGGCATTGGACAATTATCTATACACTTTGGGGTAGTGAGGCTCATAAATTCTTATATAGTCAAGTTGCTATCTTGTTGGACTTTGGACAAAATAAAAGATAAGTTCGCGATTAATGTCCGCGAACTTAATCGAATAAAGAAAGGGCAACGCCAAATAGAAAATCAAGTCCCATTGACCAAAACTGATTTCACTCTTACTCATAAACAATGCCCCAAAACAACTATAATCAATCTCAAGAAGAGTTCAGAAAATTTCGAGACAAGTTGTATCAAAGTTTTGATTACAGAAGAGATACAGTAATGGATTTGGTGGATGCGATTGCTGCCAATACCACAGCAAAAACGCCAGTTGAATTGAGTCTATCTTCTCTATTCAGTAGAGGATATAGTGCCTTGTATAAAGGAATCCAAGAATTGAGTCAAACAACTCAGAGCAATTCGACAAAAGTATCCAAGAGCCAACTGACTAGAATCGAAGCCCAAACTCTAGCTATGCCCGAACTAATTCCGACTCCTAAACAAAAGAAATTTTACCTATGGGCGATAGATGTAACACCACTACCACGACCCTATGCCAAAACCTTAGAAGAGAAAACCTTCATTTATCAACCCAACACAGTCAAAGGCAACAAACCGATTAATATCGGGCATTCTTACTCCGTTTTGACAGCCCTCCCTGAAAAAGAAGAAACAGGAAATATATCGTGGGCAATTCCTTTAACGAGTGAAAGAGCGTTAAAAGTGACCAGACAGGCAAGCAACTTGGTTCACAACAATTAAAGCAGATTTTCAGCCAGTCAAATTTGCCTTGGTCGAATCATTTATCAGTAGTCGTAGAAGAAGCGTGATTACTCAGCTAAGACTTTTCTGAGCGAGCAAGAACAACATCCGAATCTAGTAGTGGTAACTAGAGTCAGGAGTAATCGGGTGTACTTCTATACTTATCCTAAATTTCAAGCCAAACCGTCTGTGGGTCATCCTCAATGGTATGGAGATAAATTCGACCTGAAAGATGAAACTACTTGGCATGAGCCAAATGAAATAGTTCAAACCAACTTCACCACTAAAAGAGGTAGACTACTCCAGGTCACGATTCTGGTTGGTCAGATATGTTGATGCGAGGCTCTCATGACTGTCCCATGCATAGTCAGCCATTTACCTTGATGCAGATACAAGTTGCTACTGCCGAAGGAATTCGTATTTGGAAACCGATGTGGTTGATTATGGTTGGTAAACGTCAAAATGAATTGACAATCACCGAGGCATATCAGTCTTATCGACAAAGATATGATATTGAACATCTACTTCGTTTTAGTAAACAAAAATTATTACTCAATGCCATTGCTACTCCATCTGTCGAACATGAAGAGAATTGGGTGCAACTCAGCTTTTTGGCTTATGTTCAACTGTGGGCAGCTAGAAAACTAGCTTTGACTTTACCCCGACCCTGGGAACGTTATCTACCTCAAAAAACTGAAGGTTTTCTAACTCCTTCTCAAGTTCAAAGAGATATGAATCGAATAATTACGGAGATTGGCACACCAGCTAATTCGCCCAAACGTCGAGGTTATTCTCAGGGGCGAACCCAGGGCATGGTTCAAACTAAAAGAACTCGTCATGAGGTAATTAAAAAAGCTACAAAAGAGAAAAAGCCAGAATCATCACCAGCAATTGCGGTCTAATCGACTCAGATTAGCAACTAATTATTGAGAAAAAATTCGCGAACACCAATCGCGAACGTTTTCCTCTTTTTTGTCCAAAGTCCAATATCTTGGCTACGTTCGATTAAAGCTCTAATATTTAGATCATATATAGATCAATAAAATTTTAACGTTAATAGAACTCTTTTCCTATATGCAATACAGAATTTTATAAATCGGACTCATAAGCCGAGGGTCGGGAGTTCAAGTCTCCCCTCTGACACTTTATGAATCAAGGCGTAGAGCCAATGATAGAAATGGTTAAGGGTTTTTGGCAGCATCTTGAGAACTCTTAAAGCAGACCAAATACTCCTAAAATTGATAGGTCAGATAGACCTAAACCTCCAACAGTCTAAAATTATGTGCTGATAAGAATAATTTTCAAGGATATGAAAGTAAATTAAGTTCCGAGATGAAGCGATAATCTCGTTGATTTTTGCTCAGTAAAGGCGCATTAGCTACAATAGCCGTTGCTGCAATTAATCCATCTGGAATCAGCAAACCATGACTTAGACGATACAGAGTCAAAAGTTCAATTGCTTTGTTAGAGACAAATTCATTAACTTTGATAATTGCATAATGTCGCAAAAACTTTTCAAGATTTTGTAATTCTGTTTTGTTACGACAGCCAACTATTAATTCCATTTGAGTAATAGTACTAATGGCTAAAATTGAGTTATTTGCTTCCGATTTAAGGCGATTAATGGCAATAGGAATCCCTCTGCTAACGTCGATTAGAATATCTGTATCAATTAAAAGCTTTTGTTTCACTTTAACTTGTCCATTCTTGCTGTCTTACTTGATGTACCCATTGACTACTATCTTCCATATCCTCACGATCTTTCCACATGCCCACAAAAGGTTCATCTTGGATGTTAGATAGGTTCATTTCTGTAGATAAAGTTTGAACTTGTAGCCTTTGTTCGAGATTTTGTCTCTCTTCTATTGTCAAAGAACTAATTATCTGTACTAGAGAATCGATTAGTTTTGCGTTCATCATTCTTTCTCGCTTATCGAAGCTTACTTAATCTATTGTATTGATTAAAATCAGCAACTTTTCAATTACGTTTAATGTGAACTAAGAAGTTACTGATATTTTTATTCAAAACTCAACTGTCTATGCTCTTTTTTCTGGTGGAGTATTCAACCGTTTTAGACAGGCTGGAATACTGAAGTAATATAAGCAATTTTGACTTTCAGGAGAACGTCTAGTAAATCTGCTATCTGTTGACGAGTTAAATGAGTCCATCGAATTTCTTCATCCATTGGGTCACCCGCTATATGTTTATCGATAACCCGCTCAAAAGCTGATTCCAATCCCTCAATGGTCTCTAACTTGCTTTTTCTGCCTCCTCCTTGAGCTCGAATTCGACTTTGATTCATGGAGTCGGGAGATTTCAGCTCTTCTATGCCTCGTTTTATGGTTCGGCAATTAGTCCCTAAAAGTCTTTCGAGATAACTAATCCCACCATAGCCTATTTTTAGGGCTTCTATGGCTGCGTAACGTCTGCGCTCTTTCTCTGATAAAGATTGATAAAAAATTTGCATCATTTCCTCAATCTCTCGGGTATAAGGTCGCAGTTGCTGCATCAGCGGATTCGTTCTTTCGTTTTTTTGGTTGAACTTTCTGATTTTATCCTTACTCTTTAACTTTTGTACTTTATTTAGTCCTCATTCCTAAGCAAATATTTACTGAGTCTTTCTACTTATTGCAAAACTGGGATGCACTCAAGTCAAACACTGCTCATGAAATACGTTAAACTCTATGGGAGAGAAATTAAATCAATTATTTTTGTTACTAGTACAATAAACTGTAACGACGTTTTAAGATAAAAAAATAACAATTATGCTGCCAAAAATAATTGCCGATCGCATTAATAATCTGGCAAAATCAATTCTAAAACTTAGATTGTTTAAGCCATATTGGGTAGAAATCACGACACAACAACCAAGCTGTATTTATTATTTTGGATCTTTTGATAGTCATACTGAAGCCAAGCAAATGCATCACGGCTACATTGAAGATTTAGTAGAAGAAAAAGCGGTTGGTATTAGCGTAAAGATAAAGCGTTGTATGCCTACTCAACTAACTATTACTGAAGAAGAGTCGCTTTTTTAATTCCTTTAGTTTAATGGGATAAAAATTGGATACTGTTGATGATAGTGATAAGTTGCTCAAAGAAGAGTTTGTAGCTGCTAGTTTCATTGTTCTTATCTCAAATGAAGTTGAGGCTTCAAAACAGTCTTAAGATATATATCTTTATCAGGATGTTTAGTCGATATTTATTAGTTACAATCGACTTACTAAATTTCTTTTAGACTTATGCCATGTCCCGTTCTATTCTAGTAGTTGAAGACAACAATGACCTTTCATTATTATTTAAATTGACTCTAGAATCGGCTGGCTATGAGGTTTCAACCGTCGATAATGGCTATGATGCTTTAAAATATCTTGAAAAAACTCAGCCCCAGCTAGTTTTAATGGATATTATGATGCCAGAAATTAGCGGTCTGGATGTGGCTCAAGATATCAAACAACAACGATCTTGTCAGTCATTACCCGTACTATTGGTTTCCGCAGTCGATCGCCTCAAAGACGAGCAATTAGCCAAAAGCAAGGCTGATGGAATTCTTTACAAACCTTTTGACCTAGATGAATTAATTACTAGAGTAGACAGGCTCATGGCATCGTCTACTCCAAAACTCTGAGTTCAGGTATCTTTGCTAATTCTTGGTTTGCTATGGTTATGCTTCATTTCCCTTGTTAGAGGTTTTTGCGAAAGCAAAGCCACAATACCAGTCAAATTACTACTGATAGTCGTATTGATAGTCATGGCGATGACTTCGACACCTAAGATTTTTTCGATTGTATCAATCAAATCTTGTTTGATAATAGTGTCAATGCGATCGCGTAAATCTTGGACGAAATCGCTGTCAGTCGAAACATTTAGTAGTGTCTCGACAGGCGTTATGGGGTTTCTAATTGCGATCGCAACCTGTTCGCCTAAAATATGGCAACTCACTTTCTCAGTACGACAACCTAGTCGATTGCGATAAAAAGCCTGAACAGATTGGGAAAGATTACGCTCCATTTCTCCGCGAGTAAGAATACTATCTACCATTTTTTTATCCAACTGTGAAAATGTTATTTGTGAGAGGTGAACATCAATCAAACAGCTTGCAATGGTGTCTGATTCTTCAGCATAGTTAGTGAAGAAGATTTTAGTTAAATAAATTAACTTGTATGATTTTAGCTAAAGACCAGTGTTTTTATACTCATCCTGGTTGAGTAATAACCGTATAAGGGTATAAATAGCGAGCGCTATTGTTAGTTATGTTGAAATTACGAAATAAACCTTCAGATTTCCCTACATACACGTCTTTTTATTTTATTAACATTGATTTAACACTTTGTTACAATATGAGCAAAGTTAATGAAAAGTCCGCCAAATCTCTTGGCTTTTTTGTTGGCTAAAGCTTTTTCACCTACTTTGTAGCTGAGGCTCAAATACTTTACATCGCTATTTGATAAAGCAAAATTAAGTTTGAAATCAAATTCAGTATAAGGTGAAGACTATTGAGTTATGACTAACAATAATACAGACATAAATTTTTATCCAACAGCAGGACAGTTAGAAAGGAACGTATCTCAAAGACTAAGTTCTTTATACGGCAATCAGTTCGGTCATCGACCAGGTAAAGTTGATTGTCATTTATTAGGTAACAAATTGGTCATATCGCTTGAAAATGTGATGACTCCAATTGAAAGGTTACTAATAGAAACTCAATCATCGACTCTGGGAGTACAATTACGTACTTTTATTGATGAAACAATTAAGCCAAAATTACAGGAGTTAGTCGAAGAAGTTTTCCAGGCTAATGTTACTCTTTGTATTTATGATACGGCTATAGATGCCGATTACGCAGGAGCTATAGTTGTCTTCGCGGATACTCCCAAAACTCGTACAGCAAAATCTTCCCTTAAGAGGAGGTAATGTTGAACCTTACTTGAGAAATTTAACTTTTAAAATCTTCTACATCAAAAATGCGAGGGTAAGCAAGCTGATGTTTAGCAAAAGCTTGCTTTGCTCTAGTTATAAGATCTGTTTTGTAGATAAATTCATCTCTTGCATCTAAAGGATAAGCTTTGAGCTTAAATGCTGTACCCCAGGGTTTCTCTTCCATTACGACTACGATAGGAAGTTTGAGAGCAGTATACTTACTAGTTTGAGCTACACGGTAAAGGATTTTTTTGACCAAACTAATATCAATCTCATGAGCAAAATAAAATTCAGTCACTACCTGTGCTTCTAAATTTCCTCCATTGGAGTTAGACAGTGCTTCTGTCCAAATTTTGTTATGAGGAATAGTGACAGTATTGTCAGTCGGAGTTTGTATCTGCACAGAACGCAAACCATAGCTAATCACTTCACCATAATGATCGCCTATTTTAATGCGATCGCCTACTCCGTAAGGAGATTCAAACAAACCAACTATTCCTGCAATAATCGAACTAGCAAAATCTTTAAAGGCAAAGCCCAGAGCTACTGCTACCGTACCAGTTACCGCTAAAATGTTCTCTTTTGATAGGTTGAGAAACAAATTCATCAAAACGATAGCAGTAGTAGTCAATACCACCATCCGCAGAAACGGTAGAAACTGCTTAACCCGCAATCGCCATTCCTTGGCAATTTTTTCTGACACCCAGAGTACCAGCTTATCTAATATCTTCAAAGTTAAATATGCTGCTATGAGAATAAAAAATCCTTGAGCGATTTTTCCCGCAGTGATTTTAGAGACAATCTCTCTGGTTTGTTCGGCTGTTTCTTTGACAGCATCTCCCGCAGATTGAGCGAGTAGGTAAACTTGATAATTAATAAACAAATCGAGCGCTACTCCCTATTGATAATAAAATTGTTATTGGCTAGCTCTTGCTTAACTTTGGGATAATAAATCGGATTAATTTTAATCACTTTATTTTTTTGTTCCACTACCCCTTGGCGACGCAATACTTGAATCCTCCCCTGAACTTCTGATTCCAAATCCCCCAAACTTTCTGCTAATGTAGGGGTTGTCAAATCTCCATGTAGCAAAAGAGAATAGAGGAGATATTGGTCTGCTGATTCTAGCTTGGGTAAATCGGGAGTTTTGGGAGTTTCGGCGATGATTTCTCCTGATTTATCTTCTTCTCGATAACGGATAGACTTGAGAAAAACCTGCACCGCTACGGTGCTGACTCCTTTGGAAATTGAAGCAAGGCGTTCAAAATAGTTAGTCTGGTTATCTTTGTCGCCATCCAAAAGCTGCTTCTCGATTCTTGGTTCATCAAAAACAATATTCAAATCTTTTACAATTGGCATAAGCCAGGGTTGCAAATCTTCAGCATCGAGGGCAGGTAAAGAAAAAATTTCTCCACAGTAGGCTTCTAGGCTACATACAGAATTCAAATACTGCCAGCCAACTTGACCAGAGCCAATAATCCAAAAGCGATTTTTAGAACCATCGCACAGCAAAGACTGTAAATATTCTATTCCCTCCAAACCTTCAAGGGAACGAAGAAAACACCAGCTTAGGTTAGGTATCAATACTATTTCTAACTTTTCTGGATCGTCTTGTTCGGACTTTTGTGCTAAATAATGCTCTAGCTTTGACTTTATCGTTTCAATAGCATAGGGTCGAGCAGTTAAAGATAGAACTTTCAAAGGTATTTGCTTTTGTTGAGTCCACTCTTCCAAAGTATCAGACAAGATACGGGATACGGCAGTAACAGGACTACTCAAAATTACGACAGAATTGTCGGTATTATTTGGTTCACTGCGCCAACGATCGTAAGCCTCATCTAAAGTAGTAGCGATCGCCTTTTTATCTGTGGGGTTGCTAGGTAGACTTTTCGCAGCATCAATCAGCTTTTGGCGCACTTGTTTAGGTAACTGAATCAGCGACTTCTCAGGCTCTTGAGTTTCTTTGGAGTCCCTAGTATATCGAGAAAATATAAAGCTACGCTTATCTGCCAGCCAACTTCTAAATCGCTCTAACATTTTAGCTATAGTCTTTTTGACCGTTTCTAGTACCATTGCCGTCACTACTGCCTTGAGCTAATTGTCGCAGAGAACCGCTGATACTTCTTGATTTGGGATTATTTCCTTGAGCCGCGGGCCAACCTTCTCTCTGACGAGAGCGATCGCCATCCGTTTCTTCTGTCTGATCGTGGAACAAAATTTGCTGAGTGGGGAAAGGTAAGTCTATTCCCCCCGCTACTAATTTGTTACATAACTCGGTAAGCACTTCATCTTGTGAGTCTAAAACTTCTGCACGACGGGGAGGCTTAACCCACCAACGGGCGCGAATATTGATGGTACTTGCTGCCAAATCTACTACCAAAGCTTCTGGTGGTGGATCTGAGAGAGCTTCAGGGTTGTTACGCAAAACTTCTAAAATAATTTTTTTTGCTTCGGCTATATCATCACCATAACCAATACCAATATCATACTGTAAACGGCGTTTTTCAAATGCTGTATTAACCTTTACTGAATTGGTGAATAACTCTGCATTAGGAATAACAATCCTAGTACCATCATAGGTTCTGATGGTTGTAGCGCGGGTTTGAATGTTTTCTACCGTACCTTCAAAATCCTTAAAGACAATCTGATCGTCAATCACAAAAGGCTCGGTAATCAAAATCAAAATACCTGCCAAGAAGTTCTGCAAAATGTCGCGGAAAGCAAAACCAACTGCAACTCCACTTACTCCCAACAACTGTACTAAATCCCCTGGTTTAAAGGAAGGAATAACAATTGCTAAAGCTATAAATGCACCGATTAAAATAATAAATCCTTGAGAAAGCCTAGCTAATACTAAACCCAAGTTGCGGGATTGTTTTTTTCGGGTCAGATTTTTAATGAACCTTCTAGAGAATTTCGCAATTATCCAGAAAATAATAAAAACAATAATCGCGATCGCTATATTCGGCAACAGTTCGATAGTCCCTTTGACCATCTGCATCAACTGCTGCCATGTTGTCTGTAAAGGGTTAAGAGATTCCATATATTGAATTTTATAATAATAATTTATTCTTCTCGATATCAAGCACAAGATTACGGCAAAAGTCTGAATATCAAATCTGTCTTAAGTAATGAGACTTACATACCAAAATAAGCTATTCTCCATCTTTAGATATACTAAACCAATCAAAAGTCCCAAGTCTCTTAAATTTATTATTGTTACCTATTACTTATTACTTGTCTCCCCTTCCTCAAATCTCCGTGTCGCGTCAAGCTTTAGTAGAATTACTAATACCACTACTATTGAGCTTAGAAAAAATTTCTATGACCGCTACTCCCATTAAAACCACCCCCACCTCCGTACCAGATAAACTAGGACGTTTTGGTCCTTATGGAGGTAAGTATGTTCCAGAAACTCTGATGCCCGCATTGGCAGAATTGGAAACTGCTTACAACAAATATAAGAATGACCCTGATTTCGACCGAGAACTACAGGGACTATTAAAAGATTACGTTGGTAGAGCTAATCCCCTTTATTTTGCCGAACGTTTAAGCAAATACTATACTCGTCCTGATTTTACTCCTGAAATTTATCTCAAAAGAGAAGATTTAAACCATACAGGAGCGCATAAAATCAATAATGCTCTAGCTCAAGCATTACTAGCAATTCGCATGGGTAAAAAGCGAATTATCGCCGAAACAGGAGCAGGACAACATGGGGTAGCAACTGCCACTGTCTGCGCTCGTTTTGGTCTGGAATGTATTATCTACATGGGTGTAGAAGACATGGAAAGACAAAAGCTCAACGTTTTTCGGATGCGTCTATTGGGAGCGACGGTAGAGCCTGTTTCTGCTGGGACTGGTACTTTAAAAGATGCTACTAGTGAAGCAATTCGTGACTGGGTAACTAATGTAGAAAGCACTCACTACATTCTTGGTTCGGTTGCAGGACCTCATCCCTATCCGATGATGGTCAGGGACTTTCATGCAGTAATTGGGAGAGAAACCCGTCAGCAGTGTAGCGAAAAATGGGGTGGACTTCCTGATATCTTGATTGCTTGTGTGGGTGGTGGCTCAAATGCGATGGGTTTATTTTATGAGTTTATCCCAGAATCTAGCGTCCGCATGATTGGAGTAGAGGCTGCTGGAGAAAGCGTTGCTTCTGGAAAACACGCTGCCACTTTAACAGAAGGTCGTCCTGGGGTATTGCATGGTGCGATGAGTTATTTATTACAAGATACCCAAGGACAAATTATTGAAGCCCATTCTATCAGTGCAGGGCTAGATTATCCTGGCGTGGGACCCGAACACAGCTATCTCAAAGATACTCAAAGAGCAGAATATTATGCGGTAACGGACACTGAAGCGATCGCAGCACTGCGTTTATTATCTGAACAAGAAGGTATAATTCCTGCTCTAGAAACTGCCCATGCGTTTGCCTATTTAGAACAACTTTGTCCTCAATTAACAGGTACTCACAGAATTGTTTTTAACTGTTCTGGAAGAGGGGACAAGGATGTGCAGACAGTAGCTAAATATTTGGGAGATGAACTTTAAATAACACAAGAGTAATAAAGCAGCGGAAATGAGAGACAATAGAGCTGGTAGCAAAAATAGTTGAAATTACGGTAGTTGTATGTATTTCAATATTATTACAATATATTAGTAAGCTATTTTGTTTAAATATAAAACCATGTTTAAATCCCGAATTCCGCTGCAAACTCCTATTAAAATTAAGTTTTTATTGTTTGCTAGTTTAATGACTCTTTTCATTAGCTGGTCAGCATCGAGTGAAGCTGCAAATAATTCAACGAATGAAAATTTATTAATTACAAGAAATGTAGAGAAACTATAGTTAAGCAGACATTGGAGTAGTAAATTGAGAAGGAGAATTTTACTTTGCTCAAATTTTTATTCTGAAAAGTTTAGATTGACAATATGGTTTTAGAAAACGTTCAAATATGTGACGAAGATCTAGATACAGCAACTTTAGCCCGCTATATGGCTGCGGATGAAATTGCGATCGATACAGAGACGATGGGTTTGGTTTTGGGGCGCGATCGCCTTTGTTTAGTACAATTGTGCGACCCTCAAGGTTATGTAACAGCTATTCGGATCGCTAAAGGACAAACCCAAGCACCAAACCTACAAAAGCTTCTTACCTCTTGGGATATCACTAAAGTTTTTCACTATGCCCGTTTTGATGTAGCACAGTTTACCAGCACGTTTGGAGTAGATACTGCACCAATTTTTTGTACTAAAATAGCAAGCAAACTTGCTCGCACCTACACTTCTAGTCATGGTCTAAAAAGCTTGGTTGCTGAATTAGGCGGAGTTGAACTAGATAAAAAATCTCAAAGTTCTGATTGGGGAAATGCTGAAAATCTTTCGGGAGAACAATATAATTATGCAGCTAATGATGTCCGTTACTTATTGGATGTAAAAAGCAAGTTAACCGCAATGTTAAAAAGAGAAGAGCGTTATAAGCTAGCACAACGCTGCTTTCAAGCAATTCCCGTGTTTGTAGCATTAGATATTTTGCAGTATCAAAACATATTCGACCACAGATAATAAATAATTTAAGAATCAATAGGTTAATACGGCGACCTATAAGCCGCAACTAATGCAAAGAGTGCATAGAGCTAGTCCTTGTATCTTGAAATTGGGATCTTAAATCCTGATAGTTTGGAATTAGTAGTAGACCGTCTAGTCCTTGGTTGTTCAACAAGTCGATTGGGCATGGTCGGGAAACCCGACCGCCCCTCGACTTCAAAACCGTCCTAAAGCTTGGTCACTACTAGTTTTCTCTCCTCAAATAAACTTAACAGCTTCAATAGCCTTATCCGAAGGTGTATCCTTTAGGACAACGGGAGAAAGGCGGTTCGGTTCGCCGCATCTAAGGGCTTGCCCGCATCTGTCCCCCGCAACGGCTTTTCGCTCAAACAATTGCCTGGGTAAATTAAACCCGTATTTTTGCAAGGAAGAGTTAAATGAGCGAAGCGACATAATTACTGCTGAAAAAAATCGTCGTAGAAGAAAGACTAATTCTGTCCAAGCCAGTATTGACGAACACATTGAATGGTTAAAGCAACAGCTTAAAGAAATTGAATCGCACCCTCGACAGTTGCTCTATGAGGGAAAGCCAAGGCGCGTTTTGAGTGGGAAGCTTCCCACTCAAAAGCCGCCGTCTCAAGACCGCACTGTCTCAAATTAAGTCTGAGATTGCTCTTCATATTCAAGATAATCAACAAGCTTGAGGAAGTTGTGAGCAATATATAGTCGTTAAATTAATAAAATAACCCAGTCGATCTTCATTCAATCTCTAGTTGTCGGACATAATTCAAAGTTTGCTTGGCTTCATCGCGATCGAGAATACTTAGGGCAAAACCAACATGAACGATTACATAGTCACCTACTACAGCTTCGGGAACATACGCTAGGCTGACCTGTTTAATTATTCCTCCAAAGCTAATTCTGCCCATTCTTAGCAGAGGATCGCGATCGCTTATGGAAACAATTTTTCCAGGTACAGCCAGACACATACAGTTAGCTCCTTATTTTTAGCCCAAAAGATCTTCAATTGAATTCGTCATCAGGCAATAGCCGTAGGCTTCGATTTCACATTCAACCAATGCCCATTCTCCTGATGGGAAGAATTGACTCAAGCTGTAAATTGCCTGTTGGGAATCTAAACTGTGTAGCTCGATCAAATGACGGACTTCATTTCTAATTTCTTTAATCGAAAAACTATTTTTGACGGTCATCACTTACCTCTCCTAGTTAATTCGTCTCTAGGTTCAAGATATAATCAAAGCTTGAAGAACTTGTGAGGATTTTAAATAGTGGTTACTGGTTATTTATTAATCCTAAAATTATTAGGAGGAATCGAGCCTTAAAATTTCAATCACTGATGAATAATTACAGGTGTGCCAATTTTTGCCCAATCAAACAGCCATTTAGCATTATTTACGGGAAGATTAACGCAACCGTGACTTATGGGTGTACCAAAGTTGTTGTGCCAATATGCGCCGTGTAGGGCAAAACCGCGATCGTAGTAAAGCACGCTAGGCACGTTGGGTACATCATAGTCTGCACCACGCATTCTATCTAAAGGATATTTGCGTTGAATAGTATAAACTCCTGGATAAGTTGGAGTTTTAATTTTTCCTGTCGAAATTACCGTACTGAAAGTTTGGTCTCTACCAGACCAAGCAAACAAATGTTGCTCGGAAAGATCGATTTCAATCCACTTTGTATCTGACTGTTTGAGATTGTCTATCTTCAGAGCGATTGAATTTTCTTGGATCGGATGAGCTATTACGGCATTAGATACTAGACTTGATTCAACTATAGTTAATATTGCGATTACCCAAAGGGCTTGCACTCGAATGGGTGTACGCTTCGCGATCGCGCTCATCAAATAAGCAAATGTATGACTAAAAAAACCTTTTTTAACACGAGCTTCTCACCTCCTGGTATGAAGCAGTTATCAGCTCCTTTCAGTCTTAAGTTAACAAAGTAGTTTGAGAAAGCTGTGAGGAATCGATAAGATGATCTATTTGCAAATCTTTTCTTTAGCAAGAACTGAGCATGATTCTGCGTTCATTTTCACTGATTGTTACAGTTTCCACAATTTCACCAGTAACCTGTATCCCATTTTCTAAATCAACTGTCCATCTTTGCCCAGCAATAAATACGGGGCATTCATATTCTATTTCTTCCCATTTTAGATACTCTCCATCCATGAAATAATCAAGAATGCAAAAATGCCTTTTCGTTTCGTTATCAGTAGTCATGGTTTTCCTCCTCTGATTTTGTTAGTTCTAAAAGATACCGCCACCCTAAAGGACTAGTGCGGCTTATGCACTAAAGTAAGGCGATTTAGTTCGGCGTAGGATAAATCATCAGCACAGATCGGATTAATGTCACTCAATTAGCTCTTGTTAAGTCGGCAAAACCTAGCTCGGCGTTACTAAAATCGCGATCGCCTGAAGCATATTGTTGTAATAAAGTTTCTATATTCATTCCTTAGTTGGCTGATAGCAGTTAGTGGTTATTAGCCATCCAACTTTCACAACTTCCTCAGATTGTTTTTCTAAAACGGTAAATGTAGTTCGATAGTCAATCGCAGTTGTTCGACGAGTTCTGAAATAAGCTATCTACTTTTATTGTATTCCTTTTTGTCAAATCGCGTTTATTATTTTTGCAGGTATATTATGGTAAATCAAGAACGTCTCAAAGCCTATGTAGACATAGTTCAAGGATTATTAAGCTGTCCGAAGGGAGAAGAATGGATACTCCTGCGTCAGTATCAAGAATTGGTTAATCCTGAATTAGTTGAAGTGATAGAACAAGTGGCACATCACCTGACTGTCAAAGGAGACATCAAGGCAGGTAAATACTTACATAACTGGGCAGGAAAGCTACATCATATTTTGCTCGATAATGTTCCTATTTCCCAGGAAAATCAGGAGAAGACTCAAGCATATATAGAGTTTGTTCAAGCTTTGCTAGACTGTACTGATGATTGTTCTGAATCCGAGATCGTCGCAGCTCATGAAGATCTAATCGATCCTGGGCTAATCAAAATGATGAGACATATTGCCAGCAAACTGGCAGTAGAAGGCGATCAAAGCTCTGCTGACTATTTGCATGAGATGGCAGCAGATTTAAACGCTGTCTGGCTACACAAACACAAATTTGAACCAAGTTTCAAGCCAGAAATTGCTGCCGATCCTTGGTTAGATGAAGAATCTGATGCACCAGATTTACCGCAAACAGCAAATAACTCAAAAAGTTTGGAAAACCTTCCTAGTAAAAAAGCCCAAGAATCAGTATTACCTTCTACTCAACCTGAAGTTAAAAAAGAATCACCGCTAATTCAGCAGCTAAAGGCGATCGCTAATTCTTTGGATCAATTAGAAACGACTTTAGCTACCAAGCTACAACCTGCAAATCCTTTGTGGTATATGGATGTTCTCGAACAAGCATTAGCTAACAACTGGATTTTGACAACTGAGGAAGTCGAACATTTGACTAGTATCAAACCTCATTGTCGTCATGACGAAACTACTTATCAGCGGGGATGTTGGGTATTTGTTAAAGCGGGAAAAATAGGCACACAATTAGGCTGGCAAGTGCAAAAAAAGATAGTCGCTAAAGACGTTTCCCTAAAGGACTAGCTTTATGTTAAAGCATTAGTTGCGGCTTAAGCCTTACTTTCGGTCATATGGGTCGCGGTATCCTTTAGGGCACCTTTACTGCTTCGCATATGGTTAGTCGTTATATTTTCTAGGATACTAATTGAATGGTTATGCCTGCAAGTTTTTTTTAGAAAAATGAAAATCAATCGAAAAAAATACTAACAGGCGCAATCATAGCTAATATAATTTCTTATCTTGTTGGTGTGCCAATTTTTTATAGATATTTTTTTAAATTAGTTTGATTCTTATTATCCTAAATAAATGCGATCGCTCAACACTTCTTTCTGTTCTGCGTCAACTAACGGTGGTGTAGATGGAGCTTTTCCAACAGCCAAATAGAGATAGCTGAACCAACAAAGTGAGCCGTAATCAAATTGATATTTGCCACAACTACAAAAACATCTAAAGCTCTGACAATTCGATTGGGGTTAGTAATAGCCATGCCTGGAGGTTGAGATATTGTCTTGGCAATTAGAACACCAAGACTCGAACCAGCACCAAAAAGCCCCAGCAAAATACCGACAAAGCCGATAATTACCCCAAAGCGAAGCAGTTCAACAGTTTCAGATTTACGGGGATGCAAATGAGCTTCTGGCTTATGAAGTAGACTTTTCCCTACACGAATATAGTGATATGCCAGAAAAATGGTCACGCATAACGCTAAAAAGCTACAGCCAGACCAAAATATTCCTATACCGATTCCTCCACTAGCATCGGGACTAAATTTTCGTCCTGATGCAGCAAATAATAATACTAGGATGGATGCGAAAGCAAATCCCTGCTGTATTAGAAAACTCAGCCAACCATAGAAGCGGAAGATACGAGCAATTTTTTGGATTTTGGGTGATGGCAATTGACCTTTATGTTTAGCTAGCATTTTGGTTAGTGTTGATTATTTAGTCCTGAAGGATATATGCTTACGGTATCCCTTTGGGGACACCTGCGGATATGGTCAATCGCCGAGGTATATACCAAGAGATCGCGCTGTTTGAACTAAGAAACCATCAACATCAACTGGACTAGGACAGATGTTTAATTGGTGGCGTTGTTTGATATGTGCCACAACCTTATTTAGAGATTGAATTTGAACAGTACCGTTTTGCCAGACTACAAGCTGGTTGTATTTCTCATCGGCAATTAGATCGACAGCTTTTTTGGCGAAGGTGGCAGCCAACAGGCGGTCGTATGATGAGGGCATACCGCTACGCTGTATATGACCTAGAACAAGCGATCGCGTTTCTAGTTTATCTAAATCGCAAAATTCGGGTTTGCCCGTCAAACATAGTTCATGACTGACTTTATCTATTTGAAGAGCTAAGTAATCGGCAATTCCCTTTTGTCTTCCTCCTCCATGATTTTTTACTCCTTCAGCGATTACAATTAGGGCAAATTTACGTCCTGACGAGCGTAACTTGGCAATATGAATGCAGATATCAGTGATTAAATCTAAATCTATTTTGGGTATCAGTTCGGGAATCAAAATAACGTCTGCACCCCCAGCAATACCTGAAGATAGGGCTAAATGACCAGCATTTCGCCCCATCACTTCTACAATCATAGTGCGATCGTGACTGGCAGCAGTAAAGGTTAGATCGTAAAGGGCAGAAGTGACTTTATCTACTGCCGTATCAAAGCCAACGGATCTTTCAGTAAACGGCACGTCATTATCAATAGTTTTGGGTATTGCCACAATATTCCAGTCACCCTGCTGCGCCAGATCGTAGATAATATCCAGGCTACCATCTCCCCCCACAGCGATTAAAGCATCGAGCTTGAGATCTCGATAGCCTTGAATAATAGTTTTAGCTACCTCCTCATCACCAGGATTACCTTTACTTAAAGAACCCAAAATACTCCCGCTGAGAAATTGCAGAATATCAATGCCGTGGAGCAATCCTGGCAGATCGTAACCATGTTCTTTTAGTTGTAAATCATTAGATTGGCATTTACCTTTTTCCAATCTGATAAAGCCTTCTGTACCATAAGGTATACCAAATACTTCCCATCCTTTCTGGCTAGCACACTTCATCACAGCGCGGATAATAGCGTTTAAACCAGGACAGTCTCCACCACTGGTTAAAATTCCGATTCTTTTATTCATTTTATTTAACTAATAGCTACTGACGATAAGCCATTTCCCAGTGGGGTTGAAAAGTTTGTACCGCTTTGAGATACTGCACCCGTTCAAAAATACTCGGATCGGGGCAGTTCATTTGACTCATGCTGCCCTGTAGCTGGTTAATTGAATCGTATTCTTTAACCTCTAGCCATTCGATTAAATCTTTTTCAATTTTTCCTAACTGTTCGATGCCGTGACTTAGCAATACGCTGACCAACATAGTGACGTTTGCCCCCACCATTATCATTTTGATTACGTCATGAGCAGTGCGAATCCCGCTAGTAGCTGCAAAATCGATGGGAAGAGTTCCGTATAGAATGGCAATCCAACGCATTGGCAAACGATTCTCTCTGGAGGTACTCAGCAGTAAATTAGGTTCAGCTTCTAGATTGATTAAGTCAATATCTGGCTGATAAAAACGGTTGAATAATACTAATCCATTTGCCCCCGCATCGCTGAGGCGTTTTGCCATATTTGCCATATTGCTAAAGAAGGGGCTGAGTTTTACCGCTACGGGCAGATTTACAGCATTAGTAACGGCGCGAACAATATCAATATAGTTTTGCTCTACCTGTTCTCCCGTTGTGTTTAGATCTGTAGGAATGTAGTAAATATTTAGCTCGATCGCATCAGCCCCAGCCTGCTCTACCTGCTTTGCATATTCACTCCAGATACCAATATTAGAACTGTTGAGACTAGCGATTATGGGAATATCGACTGTTTCTTTGGCATACCGAATTTGGTCTAAATACCCTTGTGAACCAACATGAAAAATTTCTTGTTCGGGAAAATAAGAAGTAGCTTCGGGATGGCTTTCTGAATTGTGAGTTATGTGGTGATATAGAGCGTGTCTTTCTTCTAATAGCTGTTCTTCAAACAAAGAGTGTAATACTACTGCCGATGCCCCCGCATCTTCAAGACGTTTGATATTATCTATATCTTCGGTTAGCGGTGCTGCTGCACCAACCACCAAAGGCGATCGCAAGTTCAATCCGAGATAGGTTGTAGAGATGTCTACCATTTGTTTTTCCTCAATTCCAATCTTAAATTAGTGAATTCTTTTGAGGAAGTTGTGAGGGGTTAGTGGGTACTGCTAAATCTTGAAGTTGCGAGTAGTTCTGTAGAAGTAATGATCTAGAATAAGCGATGATATCAAGTAAATTCGACGTAAGAATTCAGGTCTAAAAGAGGGGAATGAGAGAAGACATTGCTAAGTCAAAGACTGCGAAAAACGGCTAAATATACGTCTGGGAAAAAACGCCACAATAGTTAGTTGACTATTTTGTTTTTGTAACCCGAACTAATATTATTGTTGATACTGTTCTAAAAGATTGTTTAGCTGAGACTGTTTTTGTCTAATAATAGTTTCTACTTCTCTTGCTCTTCTTTCTAATTCAAAAACCTCTAGCTCGTTCAGCTTTTTATTTCTTTCAATAGCACGCAACTCTTGGTTCTCTCTTAACTCTACTCTTTTGCGATCTAAACCTGCACCATAGAAATTGTCTTGCCATTCTACTATCTGCTCAAAATTTTCTTCTCGCAGTTTGCTAGTCAAATTATTGAATGTTTTTTCTGTTAAAATATCACCTGCTTCTTTTCCATTTTCAACAAAGAAAGTAGCATATATTTCGGGAGAAACTGTTCTTAGATAAGTATTAGCGATCGCTTTGTCTATTCGTCTAAGTTCTATGTATTTGTCCATAATTTCAGCAGCATTTTTTTCCTTGGCGCACTGGCGAATTGCTGTCAAATTCAGCCCAAATTCTTCTGGAAGTGAACCAGAATTATCACTGACGTTGAATCCTGTAGCACCAACTCCAAAACCAACACCACCAGATCGCGAATAAGAAATATTTTGTTCGCCACAGGTTAAAGAAGCACTACCTGGAGGGATAACTAAACGTCCACGATAACTATCACTCCAAAAGTTATCACTCTTTTCATTATCAGTAACCGTTACATCAGAAGTGTTGCCATTGGAACTTTGTCCTTGAGATTGTGAACCTGATTCTTGAAGATCGATATTTACATTTTCGGGATTGTTGTTAATAACACTTTCGCTATCTTGCGCTTTCAAAGCAAATACACAATTGAAGAATAGAATATTAGCTATAGATAAAGCTGTGAAAATTTCTGTGATTTTCATTTTATTTATAGTAAAAGATAAAAATTTATATATTGATTTTAGTTAACATCTATTTTCAAACATTTTGATTAGATTGAGTATAAATTTTTAAATAAGAATTGATTAAAAGTGTGTCAAAATGGAAAACATATTTTAGCTAATTACATCATACATAGGTAATAAGCTAGTTGTTTCACTATTAGTTAACAACTAAATTATTGCGATGCACTACGGTATCCGAACTGTCATAACCTAATATTTTGGCTATTTTAGTTGAATGGTGTCCTTTGATTTGGTCGATCTCACTGCTGTTATAGTTGACCAAACCTCGACCTAACTCCATACCTTCACTGTTGCATAACCTTACCGCATCGGAAGTAGAAAATTCCCCTTCAACAGATGTAATTCCCGCTGGTAATAATGATTTGCCCTGTTTGGTAACTGCTTTTACTGCCCCCGTATCTAAATATAATGTTCCCGCAGGAACTAAACCGTAGGTGATCCAACGTTTACGAGCATTATCGGTTTTGGACTGGGCTTCAAATTGTGTTCCGAGATCTTCTCCTGCAAGGATTTTGATAATATTTTGAGGCTGTTTTCCTTGGGTAATAACTGTTCTGACTCCCGTACTGGTAGCAATGCGTGCTGCTGCTAATTTTGTAGCCATTCCTCCCGTACCCCACTGAGATCCACTTGAACCTGCATCTACTTGTAGTTCGTCAAATTTCTCGCTGCTAACCAATTTTATTGGTTGAGCATCGGGTACGGTTTTGGGATCGGCAGAATACATTCGATCTACATCCGTTAGCAAAAACAACCAGTCGGCATGAACCAAGCTAGCCACCAAAGCCGATAAGGTATCATTATCACCGAACTTTAGTTCATCCACCGCAATAGTATCGTTTTCATTAACAATGGGAATTACTCCCAAGTCTAATAATTCTCGAAAAGTATTAGAAGCATTAACATAGGTATTGCGTTCGACTAGTTCGCGACGGGTTAGAAGAATTTGAGCGATCGCCTGTTGCAAATTGTTAAACATATCGTCATAAATTCGCATCAACCGTCCTTGTCCTACGGCTGCTACAGCCTGTTTTAAAGCCATTTTGCGGGGTCTTTCCTTTAAATTGAGTCTGACACAGCCTACCCCCACTGCACCAGAGGAAACTAGCACTACACGGTGTCCCTGGGAACGCAAAAAACATAGTGTTTCTACCAGAGAAGCAATAGTTGCGATCGCAATTTGTCCTGTTGGTAGAGTCAGGCTAGAAGTACCAATTTTAATTACTATGGTCTTAGACTGCTCGTCCATAAATGCACACGACTCCTTTGAGGAAAATATAAATAAAATGATTCAATTGCATTTTCAGTATTCTTTTGATACATAGCTAGAGCAATTTCTAGATTATGCTAGCAATATGAGTAAAAAATAAAACGATAATAAAAGTTAGTTTGGAGATTCCTCTACTAATTTTCTCGTAGTCATCATCAGTATGAGAGTAGCGATCGCGTGACCGATATTAAACCAGAAGTATCCCATAAACCACTAAATCCAATTCAAACAACACTCGGGTTGGGTTTGGCAGCAGCACAACAGCAAAATTGGTTATCAGTTAATAATTATCTCAAAGAATTACCCCAAACTAAAAGCCAAAGTGGGAAAAATAAATTTCTCCTGAATCAACAAGATTGGCAGACAGCATTCGATCTAGCAATTATGATGCTGCTTGAAGCCGATTTTCAACATAAATGGTCAATTGTGAAACTATTGCCTTGGTTTGGGGAAGATATTATTTCCACCCTAACTACCTTAGTTAAAGATCCAACTACAGAAGGGGATGTACGCTGGTTTATCTGTCAGACGTTGGGTAATTTTAGTAATGGGGCAGTTATCCTCACATTGGTTGAATTATTAGACTCAACTAATGACCAAGAGTTAGTTGCGATCGCAGGAAAGACTCTAACTAAAATTGGCGATAATGCTATTGATGCCCTACAAGATCTTTTAACCAAGCCCCAGCATCGCTCTTTGGCGGTGCAGTCTCTATACTATATTCGCACAGCCAAAACCATCGAACCTTTGCTAGAAGTAGCAAACGATCCACAACCAGAATTAAGAGCGATCGCTATTAAGGCTTTGGGCAGTTTTCACGACTCTCGTATTCCTCCCATCGCGATCGATGCACTACAGGATAAAGCTAGTCAGGTTCGTCAAGAAGCTGCGATCGCTTTGGGATTTCGTCCCGATCTCTGCGACGATTTAGACTTGGTTAACCATTTGCATCCTTTACTATTTGATTTTGATTTGGAAGTATGTCGTCAAGCAGCAGTTGCTTTATGCCGAATGAAAAACAAAACTGCCACAGCAGCACTATCTGAAGTATTGCAAGCCGAAACTACACCTATTAATCTTAAATTAGACGTAGTAAAAGCTCTTGGTTGGAGTGAAATTAGTTCTGCAATCAATTATCTAGAAAAAGCTTTGTCTAATTCGATGGCAGCAGTCACAGCAGAAATTATTACTGTCTTGGGCAGAACTACCATCAGGGAATTAAAACCCCAAGCTGCTCAAGTATTGGTCAAATTTTGGCAAAATCAAAGTCAACAGCTTGAATTACCCTTACTCAGACAGGCTCTTGCTACATCTTTAGGAGAATTGCGCTGTGGCTGCGGTAGAGAAACTTTAGAGCAGCTTGCCGAAGATAGCGATCGCAAAGTAAAACTCTATGCTGTTTCTGCTTTGAAAAAGATTCCTGCTGAGTAACTGATGTTACGCACGCTATTAATCTGTTAGGACAGGGAAATCCTAAAGGATACCGCAAGCATAACCAAAGGGAATGCTTTAGTGCATAAGGTTAAAGGAAAAAGGTTAAAGGGATAATTAGTCTGTTTCTATATCTCATTGAAACTATTGATTTCTCGTTGTTATGCGTAACATCAGATAATAACCAAAAAAAAAGCGAAATTAATTACCCTATCGGGCTTATTTCGCGAAGTATTTAATTATTTTCTAGCTGTATCTAAAGTTACATATTTATCTGTAAATGTCTGTCTGTTTTCGAACATTAAGCAAAAAAAAGCTGGTCATGTGTTGACCAGCTTTAATTATTTAATTAATAAGTTTGTTTACTTCTTTAAACTGAAGACTATTTAGTTTCAGAAAACTCAGCATCGATGACATCATCGCCACCATCGCTACCGCCTTGAGGAGCATCGCCTGTTGGAGCTTCTCCATCTGGTGCTGCCCCTGCTGCATCTGCTGCCCCTTCACCCTGTTGATAGATATTACTACCAATAGTGTACAGAGTCTGTTGCAACTCAGGTAGAAGAGTTTTAATTTTCTCATCGTCTTCTGAAGCGACAGCTTCTTTGAGGTCTTTAATTTGACCTTCTGCTTTCTCCTTGTCTTCAGCGGATACCTTATCACCTAGTTCGGTGAGTTGTTTTTCTGCTTGATAAACTAAAGAGTCAGCTTGGTTTTTGCGATCGATTGCTTCGCGACGTTCTTTATCCGCACTTGCATTAGATTCTGCTTCTTGAACCATGCGATCTACTTCATCATCTGGAAGAGTGGACGCACCAGTAATACTGATGGACTGTTCTTTACCAGTACCCTTATCTTTGGCAGTTACATTCAAGATACCGTTAGCATCAATATCAAAAGTAACTTCAATTTGAGGTACACCACGAGGTGCAGCAGGAATACCGTCTAAGCGGAAAGTTCCCAAACTCTTATTGTCTTTACCAAACTCTCTTTCACCCTGTAGAACATGAATTTCTACGTTGGTTTGACCGTCTACAGCGGTAGAGAAAGTTTCCGACTTCTTAGTAGGAATAGTAGTGTTGCGAGGAATAATTTTGGTCATTACTCCACCCAATGTTTCCACACCAAGGGATAGAGGGGTAACGTCTAGAAGTAAGATATCTTTTACTTCACCAGCCAACACACCAGCTTGAATAGCTGCACCAACAGCAACTACTTCATCAGGGTTAACCGTCTGGTTGGGGTCTTTACCCAAGACTTTCTTGGTAATATCAACGATCGCAGGAATACGAGTTGAACCACCCACCATAACTACTTCATCAATCGCTTCTTTCGCTAATTTGGAATCCTTAAGAGCTTGCTCTACGGGAATACGACAGCGATCGATTAAATCAGAACATAGTTCTTCAAACTTAGCTCTAGTTAAAGACACATCCAAGTGTTTGGGTCCATCTTGAGTAGCCGTAATGAAAGGAAGGTTAATATCAGACTGAGTTGCGCTAGAAAGTTCAATTTTTGCTTTCTCTGCTGCTTCTGTTAGACGTTGTAAAGCCTGATTATCTTTACGTAGGTCAATACCTTCGTTTTTCTGGAACTCGCCCGCTAGATAGTCAACGATTTTCTTATCGAAGTCGTCACCACCAAGGTGAGTATCACCAGCAGTAGCCAGTACTTCAAATACACCGTCACCTACTTCGAGAATAGAAACGTCAAATGTACCACCACCCAAGTCAAAGACAAGAATAGTTTCATTGCTTTTCTTATCCAAACCATAAGCTAGAGAAGCTGCGGTAGGTTCGTTGATGATTCGCAGTACTTCAACACCTGCGATTTTACCAGCATCTTTAGTAGCTTGACGCTGAGAATCATTAAAGTAAGCAGGAACGGTAATTACCGCCTGAGTTACTTTTTCACCAAGATACTTACTTGCATCTTCGACTAATTTACGTAGAACTTGAGCCGAAATTTCTTCTGGTGCAAACTTTTTGTCTTGTGCGGGACAGTTAAGCTTGACGTTATCGTTACCATCTTTGGTAACTTCGTAAGCTACTTCTTTCGTTTCGTTATTCACTTCATCAAACTTACGTCCAATAAAGCGTTTAACAGAATAGAACGTGTTGCCAGTGTTCATCACAGCCTGGCGTTTTGCGATCTGACCTACTAAAAGATCGCCATTCTTTGCATAAGCAACAACTGAGGGGGTGGTTCTGAAACCTTCCGCGTTAGCGATAACTGTGGGTTTTCCCCCTTCCATCACTGCTACACAAGAGTTAGTAGTTCCCAAGTCAATACCAACAACTTTTGCCATACCTTAAACAAATACTCCGTATTTAACAACTAAAAAATTAAGACTTTTTTTCTTGCAGTGCAATTGTATAAATACAATGCTTTTGACGATCTACAACTCCTATCGGTTTGCTTATCTCCCCTCAGTTGTCGAATCATCTGTATACATAGTGCAAGGTAAAGACAGGTCTTAGGTAGTGTAGTTTTCCGAACCTTTGGGTGGCGGTTGGCGGGCTACGCCCTTAAAGAGATAAGGAAGAAAGGCGCATATTCGCCGCATCTAGGAGTAAGGAATAAGGAGTAAGAGATAAAGATTTTGTCGAGATTGACCTCGATAAAGTTGCCCAATGTAGCTAAAATTGATAAGACCTAATTAGATTATTTTTTATGGAAATGGAATTGATGACCTATGTTGGTCTAGCAGCAGGAATTTTGACCACCATTTCTTTTTTGCCTCAAGCGATTCAAACCTGGCAAACGAAATCTACTAAAGATATTTCTCTCGCTATGTTCCTAAGTTTTTGCTTAGGAGTTGTCCTTTGGGTAGTTTATGGATTTTATACCAACAATTTGCCTGTGTTTTTGGCCAATTTCGTTACTTTTCTACTAGCTTTTTCGATTTTGGTTTGCAAGCTAAGGTATGGCTAGAACTGGCTAAGTCGAATAAGTCAAGGCTGGTGTTTATTTTTGTATGTCCCTCTCGAAAAAAGCAAAATCTCTTCTAAAGTATTAACTAAGAAAAGATAAAAAGCACTATTTGAGATTATATTTTGTGAATACTTCATCCAGTATTGTCGCTATTTTGGGAACAGGAGTGTGGGGTTCGGCTTTAGGCGCGATCGCCAAAAGTAATAGCCATGATGTTCGTTTTTGGTCTCATCGTGGTGCTGACTCGCTTAAATCTGTCGTCAAAGATGCAGCAATTATACTGTCTGCGGTTTCGATGAAAGGGGTAATTCCGACTATTAGTAAATTGAAAAAACTTAATTTACCGTCGGATAAAATTATTGTTACTGCTACTAAAGGGCTAGATCCTGGAACGACTCGTACGCCTTCCCAAATTTGGCAAGCAGGATTTCCAGATAATCCCGTTGTGGTCTTGTCTGGTCCAAATTTATCGAAAGAGATAGTCAAAGGTTTACCCGCAGCTACAGTGGTAGCAAGTAAAGACTTGAATGCTGCCAAACAGGTACAGAATATTTTTGCTTGCGATACTTTTAGAGTATATGTTAATGAAGATCCCATTGGAACAGAATTGGGTGGGACGCTGAAAAATGTAATTGCGATCGCTTCTGGCGTCTGTGATGGGATGAATTTAGGTACTAATGCTAAGGCTGCTTTATTAACTCGTGCTTTACCTGAAATGATCCGCATCGGCACTCATTTAGGTGCGTCGGGAGAAACCTTTTTTGGGCTTTCTGGTCTAGGGGACTTGATTGCTACTTGTGATAGTCCTCTTTCTCGTAATTATCAGGTGGGTTACGGACTTGCTCAAGAAAAGACTTTAGAGCAGATTTTAGAGGAATTGGAAGGAACGGCAGAAGGGATAAATACTACTAAGGTACTGGTTAAAATCGCTGATATTGAGGCGATCGCCGTCCCTATTGCACGACAGGTTTACCGACTGCTCAGGGGCAAAATAACCCCAATTGAGGCTATTCAAGCTTTGATGGAGCGAGAGCTTAAACCAGAATTTTGTGACCTCGAATTTGAAATGGCAAACGAGGAATAAGGATTGATTATTAAGTTGATTGAGTTGTTTGTGAGTTTGCATAAGCTAGGTTGTTGCTTAAAAATCTCCAGGCTGAGTCTACGTCTAAAGGTTTGGCATAATAATATCCTTGAGCAAACTCACAACCCCACTCTTTGAGCTGTTGTATTTGTTCTATTGTTTCTACCCCTTCTGCAACCACATTGAAGCCTAAATTTTGTGCTAGGTCTAAAGTTGCTCTAACGATTGTCGAAGCCTGATTTTCTTCATCTAAGCGACTGACGAAAGAACGGTCTATTTTGAGAGTATCAACGGGAAAACGATCTAAATAGCTCAAGGAAGAATAACCCGTGCCAAAATCGTCGATCGCTAGCTGGATTTTACGCGCTCTAAGTTGACCGAACACGCGATCGGCAATTTCTGTATTATTCATTAAGAGGGTTTCGGTAATTTCCAACTTGAGATGCTTGATATTAATCCCAGTATCAGCAATTATTCGATCTAGTTGTTCGATAAAGTTTTCTTGTTCAAACTGTTTCCCTGAAATATTGACGCTGACGGTAAAGTCATTGTGTTGGTTGTTTAGGCGATCTTGCCAGATACGAATCTGTTGACAAGCTTCTTCAAGAATCCACATTCCTAGAGGTAAGATTAAATTAGTTTGTTCTGCTACAGGAATAAAGTTTCCTGGTGAAATGAATCCCTTTTGAGGATGATTCCAACGTGCCAAGGTTTCAAAGCCAACAATTGTTCCCGTATTTAAAGAAATAATTGGCTGATAGTTGAGATAAAACTCCTGACGTTTTAAAGCAATGCGTAAATCTGTTTCAAGTTCTAGAGTTGCTAGAGCGTTATTTTGCATTGTGGCATCAAAAACTCTATAGTAGTTACTGCTACAAGTCTTGGCTTTTTGAATTGCTAGATCTGCATCCCGAAAAATATCTTCAGGGTGTGAGTAATTAGAATCATTAACAACTATTCCCATGTTGACAGTAATAAAAATCTCTCTTTGCTCGATCGCGAAAGCTGGACTGAGAATTTTATAAATACTTTTGCTCTTTGCGATCGCCTGGTCTACATTTTGTATATTTTCAAAAATAATTGCAAATTTATCTTCGCCAAAATGAGTTAGATGAATATTAGAATGCTCATCAAATATTTTTGATTTTAATCTCTCACTAATCATACTTAATAAATTGTCTCCCGCTTGGCGACCAAGAGAGTCATTAATTATTTTAAAACGATTGCAGTCAATGATAATTACTGCTAGTTTATCTTTGGTTTGTGAAGAGTCTGAATTCAATATTTTATTAAGTTTTTCTACTAACCATAATCGATTGGGTAGTCCAGTTAAAGAATTGTTCCAAGCTAAATATTCTAGTTTTTGTTGAATCTCTTGCCTTTCTTTAATTTCTGTCCTTAATTGATATGTTCTTTCGACAACTCTTTGTTCTAATTCAAAATTTAGTTGGCGTATTTCTTGTTCTGCGGTAATTCTATTGGCTATTTCTATTTCTAGAAGCTGATTCTTTTTAATTAGTTCTTTTCTTAGATTTTGTAAGTTTAACTGATTACTCACTCTAGAAAGCACTTCAGGGATTTGAAATGGTTTACTAATATAGTCAACTGCTCCTAGTTCAAATGCTCTAACCTTATCAAAAATTTCATCTAAAGCACTGACAAAAATAACTGGAATATCTTTTGTTAATGATGACTCTTTGAGTTTTTTACAAATTTCAAAGCCATCTATATCTGGCATATTAATATCCAACAAAATTAGATCTGGAAGTTTTGCTTTAATAGTTAATAGTGCCATAGATCCATTTACCGCACATCGAACTTTATAACCCTCCTGAATCAAAGTTTTAGATAGTAAACGTAGATTATCTGGAGTATCATCGACAATTAAAATATTGTTGATAGCTAAAGCCGATTTTTTGGTAACTAAGATAGCGTTTTCCATTTCTATTTAGCTGGTAACTTAAAGTATATAAAAAGCAGATATTATGAATCATTCAAATAATATATGATCCATTGATAACACCCCAGTATTTATGTCAGGTGTGATCTATAGCAGCTTTCATGTTGCTTTAGTACAGAGTGGGCTTGAGAAATTGAAAAACACAATCTAAATTAGATAGATTGGAAAAAGTATACAACGTAATCGTATATTGACATAGCTAAGGGTTGACCATCAAAGAAAGACCATCCTTTAATATCGATCATAGTTGCTTGAATGGTAAAAAGATTGAATGTATTGGCAGCAGCCACAAACATGGTGAGTAAAGAGACAATACCAAAGGGTTTTATTTTATCGTTTTCATCTAGCCCAATACAAAAGAAAAAACCATAAAACACTAAAAACAAATAAACAACTCTTTGGTTAAACCCTGTCACTATTATAAAAGCTATCTGTAACAACGATATAACGAAGATTATATTAAGAGATAGTAGTTTGGGAGTCAGGTTTTTAAATCTTTTAAGTAACACGAAAATGCCAATCGCCATAATGGCAACAATGCGGAAAATATTAAGTTCAAATAGCTCTGTATCTCTACCGTCATATACATTTACCCTATCTTGAATTGAACTACTCAGTCTTTTTTGGGGCAACAGATCGATAACACTATTTGTATAGGAATAAATTTCTTGAGGATTATTGTATATTAGCCAGGCTATATAAAGGATAAAACCGATTAAACAAACAAAGCCTGCGTAAATTAAAACTTTGTCTATCTTTCGTAATTTAATTTTGCTTTTTTTCTTTACAGTCAATGCAAATTTTGAGAAAACGCAAACGGCTACATATAAAGCAGCACTTAAATGGGAAAAAATTGCTAGCAAAGACCAAATTAAAAACATTAGCCAACTAGATTCAAGAGCTATCAATGCCATCATTACTAGCATAATTGCTAAAAATTGGCGCATATAAAATACTTGAGAATAGTAAAAGAAAGTAGAAAAAACAATTATTAGTAGAGTGGGATAATACTTACTAGACAAATTTTTACTGATATAAAACACTACAGTAAAATTGGCAATCAAAGAGAAAATAAATAAACATAAATATTCTGAACCATCAGTCAAAATATTGATTGGATATAAAAGTAAAAATAAAACAAATTCATATCTGTCTCTAAAGAAATCATTATCAAAAATTCCCTTAACATCAAGACTATCGTAAACTTCTAGATAGTTCCTGGTATCGGCAAATACATGAAAAGAAGATATGTAGATAGTAGTGCTTAATGCAACTAAAACTAATAATAAATTATTGATTGATAATAGGTCTCTTTTTTGTCGTCTAGATGATAATAAAGAAAGCTGAATTGAAAGTAATATTGGAATATTGCCCATAATTGGGGTGGCTACCCACATAGCTAATCCAAAAAAAAGCACGGGTAGTCTTAATTCAGATAGGTTATGAATATTCTTTATTTTCTCAAATGTTTGGTCGAGCATATATTATTAAAATTACATTGATACAAATTCAGAGGTTTTAAAGATTAATAATTAATTATCATTGATAATTTTTGCCTGTTGCAATAGCTTTTTAAAAGATTGTTGAAAATCTGTAGATATAGCTTGTTTGGTGATTAAGAATAAAAAATAATTTAAGGGAATAATTCCTTGCCAAAATCCTTCAATCAGCAAATTAATAGCGATCGCCTTGTTTTTTTGTTCTAACAGCATGGATGGTACTACTTCTTTGAGAATAAAACCTTTATACGCTTTCTCAGAAATTTTATGTTGATAAGATGCAATCCAGTCTTGAGATAACTGGTAATTACTCAGACGGGAAACGCGATCGCCTCTTGGCTCGTTGTGCCATATAGTTAAGATTTCAGGTAAGAAAACAAACTCGGCGGAGGTATATCCCAAGCGAAGTACAAAATCTAAATCTTGATGTTTGGGCAAACCGACGCGAAAAAGATGCTCCATCGCTAAAGTGCGAGAAACAAGTAAAGTGCTGGTTAAAATTTCTCCTCTCCCTAGCCAAAAATAGTCAGCAATTGTTTCATTTTTCCTTTTGCCTCGACGGGGTAAGACAGAAGCCTGATAAAAAACACTGCTGCTTTTTTGAAACCTAGTGTAGCTGACTACTCGACCCCGATCGCTTTTTTGGGTAATCGCCTTTAACTGCAATTCTAATTTTTGCGGTAGCCATACATCATCCGAATCGAGAAATGCTATGTATTCACCCTGAGCTTCTTTAATTCCTGTATTTCTGGCTGCCGATCCGCCAAGATTAGTAGGATGGCGATAGTAATGAATGGGTCGATCTCCGTCTGCTATTGTTTGGACAACTTCTGCTGTACGATCTTGAGAATTGTCGTCTACCACGATAATCTCCCAATTTTGGTAAGACTGAGACAATACCGAGTCAATTGCTCGTCGGATTAAATCTGCTCGATTATAGGTAGGAATAACTACGCTGACTAATGGTTCGGATGTTGACATTACTTACTCAATAGTTGCTGATAAGTTTTTACAAGGCGATCGCACAACAATTCGATATTATATTCTTGAAGTATTTTTTTGCGTCCAGCTAGTCCCATTTGTTTTCTTAAGCGAGGATTACTAACCAAATACTCTAGCTTTTGAGTTAATTCACTTACTTCTTTTTCTGGGACTAAATATCCCGTAACTCCATCTTCAACTAATTCAGGAATGCCACTATGGTAAGTACTTACTACAGGAATCCCCTGTGCCATAGCTTCCATCAAAGATACAGGAATACCTTCACAATCACCCTCTTCACTAGTGATGCTAGGAGCAAGAATAATATCAGCCTGACCAATTATGATTTGGACTTCCTGCTGTTTTTTCCAACCCAATAGCTCAACTTCCTTGGTAACTTCCAACTGTTTAATTTGCGCTTCCAATTCTTTTCTTAAAACACCATCACCAACAATTTGATAACTAATGTGTAGCCGAGGATGTTTCTTTAAAAGTTGAGCTACCGCTTGAATGCCGTAACATAAACCTTTTTTTTCGACTAAGCGAGCGATCCCGATAATCGTAACTTCTTGGGAGTCAGTTGATTGATTCAAAAAAGGAACAAATTTAGTGCAATCAATTCCCATATGATGTACCTCTATCCGAACTTTATTAGGATCGCATCCCAAGGAAATTAGTTTTTCATACCAGTAGTTACTGATGGGTTGTAATAGGTCTGCGCGCTCAAATAAGTAATCATAAATATGCTCGCCATGTATTTGCAGATAACGAGAGATATCGTAACCATGAAAAGTAGTAACAATTTTGCCTTCGATCGCTCCCAAATCTTTGAGTAAAACCGCCTTTAGACCATTACGACCATAATGACACTGAATGATATCGTAAGGCTGCTGTTTTAGTAAGGGAATGATTAAATATAGTGGAGTCAAGAAATTTGCCAAATCCCCATAAAACGATCTCCTATACTTGAAAAAATTTAATGACCTGAGAATGGTTGCTGGTGCTTGAGCAAAATTAAATAAAAACAAGAAAATTGCTTTCAAACAACGCCAAGCTAAGTTTCCTGGTACGGGAGTATAGTAAATACGTTTTAGAAGCTGATATTCAGTCACTTCTGGGTGCATTTGATTGGTATTACTTGGGCGATCGCAATATATGTCCACTTCATGACCGCGATCGATCAATCCTGTAATCTGATTTAAAATAAACGTCTCAGATAGACTAGGAAACTGATCGACGAAAAAAGCAATACGCATTTTTATAATTAACTGACTAATTAGAGTATTTCCAATGTTTTTCTAATTTTTATCTTGAGCATTAATCATTTTGTTTGATTAGGGCGAGTAATATATTTAGCTTTTAAAAAGGGCAACATTAGTTTAGATTTGTAAGCTACTATTTTTTGTTTTATCTTGCCAAAAAAGTTCTTATCAGGCATTAGTTGGCAGGAGCGTTGTTTACTAAATACGCAATGTATATATTGATTGTTTTTCCAAATATCAATATAGGTAAAATACTCTAAATTAAATCCATGTTTAATGGCAAATGGTAAGAGGATGATTAAGTTCAATTATCTCGTCAATAATTTGCAACTCTTCTGGTTCATTTTGTTGTAGATAAATTTGATATTCAGGACTAGGATAAGTCAGAATTAATTTGGCATTATCCTTTGTAACTCGACTCAAATTGCTAAACAACTTTTCATAACTATCAGGGGGTAAATGTTCGATCACATCTACCATTGTGACTAAATCGACATTTTCTGCTAACTTATCGGTAATTGTGGCAAAATTCTCTACTACATTGACATTTAAAAAATCAATTTTGTCCGATTCAACAGTTTTGCGAGCGTAGTTAATATTGTTTTCTCCCAGATCGCAAGCTAGGATTTTACCTTTGTCTAATTTCTTAGCAACCTGTTCGGGAACAATTCCAATCCCGCAACCAATGTCAAGAACACTGCTGTCTGAATGTACGTAATTACAGATTAATTCTACTGCTTTACTTATGCGAGGATTGCCGTAAAGCTTATATTCCAGCATCCTTTTTTCAGTAAAATCATCATAAAATTGTTTAACTTCAATGGAGCTTGTCATATTTTTATATTAGCTTGCTAATTTTAAATTTTTCTTGGCTATTATTTTAAGAAAAGACAGACCTAGATTGCACAACTATTCGCCTATAAACCCAGTCTCATAAGAGCGAAAACCGTAGTTTTTGAAGTGAGGATGAAATAAGTCAAACAGCAGGAGATAATTCTTACTTATTACTTATGAGCAGTCATCTCAAGACTCCTGGTTTCACACTGGATGCGGTTTAGCTAGGAGCTACGCTTCTTTATTTCATAACTTTCAAAATCTCCGCTATTTCCAGTAAAGTCTTTTTTCCTCCTGGTAAAATTAACCATAATATGAAATAAAGTAAACTATATAATACACAATCAACTACTAAACTCAGCAATAAATTTAAATCAATCGCCAAAACAAAGTGATTGATACTCATTAAAATTATGGCTGCTGTAATAGATGCTAAAGCAGGTCTATAAATAGTTTTGAGAAAATCCCTGATTTGGAGATGAGTCCCCCAATAACAATAATTAAGGGCAAAAATCATCAAAATTGGTTGGGACAAACCATAGGCTCTGGCAACACCAATCGCACCCCAATTGACACTAATCAAAAAGATGATGCTGTTAATTGTTGCCATTATCATTCCCACCCGAAATTGACGATCTGTTCGTCCCAAAGATTGATATACCCAACCTCCCGCGACATTAAAAGTGCCAACAAAGGCTGCGGGCATTAAAAATTTAAACAAAGGCACAGATCCTAACCACTGCTCTCCTAAGATTAATAAAATTAATTCATCTGCGGTGGCAAACATAAACGCCACAATTGGCATTCCCAAAGTAGTAATCAATAAAATTGCTTTATAGTAGTAGCGACTATACTTTTCAGGTTCGGTTTGTAAACTAGACAAAGTGGGTAATGCCACACTGTTGATGGGGTTATTGATTTGTTGAATGGGCAATAGTAACAGTTGATATGCCTGAGCATAAAGTCCTAATTGTCCCGAACCCCAACGGCGACCAATCAAAATATTATCCAGATTACGAGAGAAGTAATTAACCAAGCCAAAACCTGTCAAATTACCTCCATAAGCTAGCATTGAGCCTATTTCCGAATCTTTTTGTGGGAATCCAGGTCGCCAACTACAGGCAAGCCAAACCCCTACAGCATTGGTTATCGCCGTTACCATCAGCATCAAAACCAATGCCCAATAGCCCAATCCATAGTAAGCAGTGATGACTGCTGTAGTTACCCCTGTCATCATTGCCACAATTTCAATTTTTGCCAAACTAGCAAACTGCATCTGCCGTTTTAAGAGTGCTTGATGTTGCACTGTCAAACCACCAAAAACAAAATTGATCGCCAAAGCAAAAGTAACACTTTTTAAACGAGGTTCGTTATAAAAGGAAGCGATCGCAGGAGCTAAACCTGCAATAATCAAAGCGACTAAGCAACCCACTGCTAAATTAATCCAAAACAAAGTACTGATTTGTCGATGATTAATCTCTCGCCGTTGAATAGTGGCGGTAGATAAGCCTAAATCTTTAAAATATTCGACAAAACCAATTACCACCGTCGCCATGCCGATTAGACCATAATCTTCAGGAAGCAGCAAACGAGCCAACACCATAGTCGAACCAAACTTGAGGCTAAATTTGCTTGCTTGAGCAACAATAGTGACTACGCCACCACGAACAGATCGCTGCTTTAAATCTGCCTTTAAATGATCTGTATCAAAGTAACTATGATTTATCTTATGTAAAGAGGCATTTTGATGTTTTGACACGAACTAGCCCTAAGTTAACTTGCCAATTCCAATTTATATAAGCAATTACGTAAAAGTACCACAAAGAGGAACGAGGGACAAGAAATGAGGTTTCCCTGATTTATTTAGTTTGCTAAATATTAACGAATTTTTTGATAACATTACTCCATAGAATTTTTTACTGTGGAATTTCTCAATTTATCCATGAATCAAAGTGATACTTCCATAAACTTGGCGAGATTTGTGGCTAAAACCACGGTAGGTATTCGGAAAGCTAAAAAAATACTTTACACTAACAAAACTGGATATTCTGGTTTGCCAATTGATTATCCCCGACAGGCTGCTTCTGATTTGATTCGGGATAAGTTATTAAACCCTGAACCCTGCATGATTTCTCGTCTGGGATGTGTTGAGCTATCAACAATGCTTTGCTATCTCAATATTCAAAGAAAGCCTAAGTTTCCCCTAGAAAAACAGATTAGTTATCTAACTAGACAAACTCCCAAATATTGGTGGTCTAAGTTTCGCAAACTATCAATGTCTAAAAACGCAGGTTTTTTTCCTGCTACTGATGAAAATCTAAATCGTTTTGCTCAACTGATGATTAAAGACGTGCAAAACATGGACATTATTGGCTCTTGGCTCAAAGATGAATGGGCGATCGCAGATTTATTGTCCAATGCCAAAGTAGTAACCCTCGGCAGTTTGCAACCTTGGGAACATCAAAATCCTTGGTCTGAAGCACTATCAGGGAAAACAGTATTAGTAATTCACCCATTCAATACCAGTATTCAAAACCAATACCAGCAAAGAGAGCATTTATTTCAAAATAAGCGAGTATTGCCAGAATTTGAACTAAAAACATTGAAAGCAGTCCAGTCAATTGCAGGAAACAAAACCTCTTATGCAAGCTGGTTTGAAGCATTAGACTGGATGTGCGAACAAATATCAAACATACAGTTTGATATTGCAATTATTGGAGCAGGAGCATATGGTTTGCCCCTGGCTTCCTATGTCAAACAAATTGGTAAAAAGTCCGTTCATTTGGGGGGCGTTACTCAGTTAATGTTTGGTATCAGAGGAAAACGTTGGGAAGAAGAAAACTATCTGCAAAAGCTGTCTAACGACTATTGGGTAAGACCTTTAGCTTCAGAAATGCCTGCAAATTTTCAATATGTTGAAGGCGGGTGTTATTGGTAGTTTAATAAAGGCGTTATTAAATTAAACTCTTTAACTATAATATTTCCTAATTTTTCTTGTCGAGCGAGCTTATACACAAAATGAATCTCAAAAATAAAGCAAGAGAATTGAAAAAAGAAGTAAAATCTTCCATTTTCAAACTGCAAAACCGAGATAAGGAGCAATTCAACTGCCCAGTCTGTAACTACACTGGTGCATTTAAAGATGTTCATCCCCCCACTGGCACAAGAAAACACGCTCTATGTCCCAAATGTTACGCTTTAGAGAGACATCGTATTCAATATTTGGTAGTAGATCGGTTACTAAATCAAATCGATACAGCTAATTTATCGATGCTACACTTTGCTCCAGAAGATTTTTTGCGTGACTATTTTGACAATAAGTTTGGCAAATACGAAACAGCCGATTTATACATGGCTAATGTAGACCACCAGGTCGATTTACAAGATCTCCCTTTTGCCGATCGAAGCTGTGATTTCATTTTTGCATCTCATGTTTTAGAACATATTCCTGATGACACCAAAGCTATTACAGAAATTGCTCGTATCCTAAAGCCTAATGGTATAGCAGTTTTACCCGTGCCATTGGTGGCAGAGACTACTATCGAATATCCCGAAGCAAATCCTTACGAAGAGTATCATGTCCGCGCCCCTGGTTTGGATTATTTTGATCGCTATAAGCCTTACTTTAAAACCATAGAGAAATTTAGCTCCGATTCTTTACCAAGCAAACACCAACTCTATGTTTACGAAGATCGTAGTTGCTGGCCGACCAAAGAATGTCCTCTTAGACCAACTATGCACGCCGAGAAATATATCGATATTGTCCCCGTCTGCTATATATGAGTTGGAGACGATGTGGTTAATTATTGGCTGCAAGCTGGGCGGTTTTTTGCTGAGATTTTATCTCTAAATAAACTAGTAAAGCATTGATATCAGCAGGATTTACACCACCAATTCGAGTAGCCTGACCCACCGTTAGGGGTTTGACCTGATTTAGCTTTTCCCTAGCTTCCATCCTCAAGGTTTCTACTGTGAGGTAGTCTAAGTCCTGGGGCAGTTTACGCTTGGTATGACGGCTCATCTGGTCGATTTGAGTTTGTTGGCGTTTGATGTAGCCAGAATATTTGATATCAATTTCCGCCCCTTCTGTTTCTGCAATATTTAGATCGGGGTTATCTAAGTTGTATTTCTGCAAGTCTGCATAGTGGAAGCCAGAACGGCGTAATAATTCTCCTAAAGTAATTGAGCCTTTAATTTTTTGCTCTGTCTCTTGAGAGATTGTCATACCGACTTCATCTTTTTCTTTGATGCGAGTATTTTGTAGTCTGGATTTTTCGGCTGCTATTTTTTCTAGTTTGTCACTATATAACTGCCATCTGCGATCGTCAATTAAACCAATTTCCCTGCCCAAAGGAGTCAAACGGCGATCGGCATTATCCGATCGCAATACCAAACGGTATTCTGAGCGACTAGTCAGCATTCGATAGGGTTCGCGCAAATCTTTGGTACACAGGTCATCTATTAACGTACCCAGGTAGCTTTGTTCTCTAGAAAAGATTACTTCTGGTTCACCTTTAACGAATTTGACCGCATTGATGCCCGCAACTAAACCTTGTCCTGCTGCTTCTTCATAACCAGTAGTGCCATTAATTTGTCCCGCACTATATAGCCCTTCTACTTTTTTGGTCATCAAGGTAGGGTAGCACTGAGTAGCAGGTAAAAAATCATACTCTACTGCATAAGCAGGGCGAAGCATGACGCAGTTTTCCAGCCCAGGCAAAGTTCTGAGCATAGATAGCTGCAATTTTTCAGGCAATCCCGTTGAAAATCCTTGAATATAAAGCTCAGGGATATCTCTGCCTTCTGGTTCGATAAAAATCTGATGGCTTTCTTTGTCAGCAAAGCGAACAATCTTATCCTCAATACTGGGACAGTAACGAGGTCCTTTGGCATCTACCCAACCGCCGTACACAGGGGACAAATGTAAATTATCGCGAATAATTTTGTGAGTTTCGGCAGTAGTGCGAGTCATGTAGCAACTCATTTGCTCTCTTTCGACCCATACTTCAGGGTCAAAACTAAACCAGCGTACTGTTTCGTCTCCTGGTTGGGGAGTCATTTTGCTATAGTCTACAGATTGCCGATCTACCCTAGCTGGCGTGCCTGTTTTTAATCTACCAGTTTCAAAACCCAACCGATTTAGAGTCTCTGTTAAACCATTGACAGCAAACTCACCAGAGCGTCCTGCTTCCATGGATTTATTACCCACCCAAATTCTGCCACCAAGGAAAGTCCCCGTAGTTAAAATAACTGCTTTTGCAGCAAAACAAGTACCGAAGTAAGTTTCAACACCGACTATTTCATCATTCTTACCCAAGACTAAATCCGTCACCATGCCTTCGCGGATGCTCAAATTCTCTTGATTTTCCACGATTTGCTTCATCACTAAAGCATATTCTCGTTTATCCGTTTGCGCCCGCAATGCCCATACCGCAGGTCCGCGAGAAGCATTTAATACTCGTTTCTGGAGATAAGTGCGATCGCTTACTTTTCCCATTTCTCCCCCTAAAGCATCGATTTCATGGGTTAACTGGGACTTGGCAGGTCCACCCACCGCAGGGTTACAGGGTTGCCAAGCAATGCGGTCTAAATTGAGGGTTAGCATCAAGGTACGACAGCCTAGTCTTGCTGCTGCCAAAGCTGCCTCGCAGCCAGAATGTCCGCCACCGACCACAATAATATCGAAAGCGTCTTGAAAATCTACAGGATGAGATACGGTCATATTAATTAACGGTTTGAAAAGAACTGGTTAAAGTCCTCGATTGCCTACTAATTCGCTATCTTGTTGTGTTGTTAATTGTAACGTATCTATCAGTTTCGCCCTACTTGTAATAGCTGCGATCGCGCTTTATACGTACAAAAAATTAATTTCTCAGAGCTTATTTAATTTGGAAGGATGCTAATTTTTTATTAATTGATTAGTTTTTTCAAAAAAGGCTTGACCAAAATGCTGAATCTCGTTACTATATTTAAGTCGATTAATAAATTGACAAGCTGCGGATGTCGTATAGTGGTAATACCTTAGCCTTCCAAGCTAAAGCTAGGGGTTCGATTCCCCTCATCCGCTCTTTCAGCTATATCAAAGGTTTCAGCGTATTCCGCATTCGGGAAATTGAGGATTAATTGTATTATCCCCAAAAATTGCCCCAAAAGGGAATAGCTGAGAAGTTACGTTTTATAAGGTCTGCAAGTTTTATCTCTTGCAATAGAGCCTACTGTAGAATGGCTCACGTTAAGCTGTTGTTCCTATGGCTCTGTGAGTCATCCTTGCTCCAAGAGTTGTATTATCAATCTTTGTCTTGCAGTAGTTAATTTTTGTCTTCTCAGCCCATTTTGATAAGCATGGGCAACATTAGCACTACTTGATGACCCATTCCAAGTTACATAAGCGATTGTCTGTCTTGCTGCCATTAATATGATTCACTTCGGGGAAATTTTGGGGATTTGGAAGAAAAGCTTGAGCTACAAGCCTATGTATCGATAGTCTCTTCTTCTTACCATTGAGCCAAAAGCCGACTGTTAAATATCCTTTTTGGGTTTGATAGGGTTTGAGTATTTTATTTGTCTTCTTGCTCCAGACATTACCTAAATTACTAACCTGATATCCTTCATAACCTCGGATATCCTGCCAACACTTCGGGGGCGTATCTTAACGCCATTGATAGTTCGTACATTAATATTGTTCATAATTCTAAAAGTTTCAAATCAATTACATATGTCACTATCATATTCCAAATTCAAATAAGATGACGAAAATCAATTCATCATCTGTCTTGAGTCACATTTTTAAAATACTACAAGTATATATATTGGAATATGCAAGTTAAAACTTTTGACCTGCTAAAACTAAACAAACATAAAAGCTTAGAACTTTAATGAATAAAAAACATATCAAGCCCACGTTGGATTTTTCAATTACTACAGGATTGTCAACTTCTATTGTTGATTCAATAAGTTATTCAATCCTGGAGTTAATAAATTCCAATAAAGGTAAAGAATATGTCATTAGACAACACCAATTTCTCAAATTCAGAAGACCAACAATTCTGATGCTCAATTTTCTGATGAAGTATTAAATAATATTTCTGGCAAAGGAAAATCTGTGCCTGATGAAGTTATGAGTTTTGTGAATCAATATCAACCTCCTGATTTAATTGAAATGGATGAAAAATCCATTCCAGGATTTTTGGAGGAATTCATTGAACCCAGATTGCGTTATAACCTTCTTCGTCAGGATGTTGAGTTAGATGGAGAGAGTTTGCGGAGACATGAAGCAGAAAATCTAAAGGTTGAAGACCGTATTCAGGTTATCTGTCGGACAAAGCATCATGTTGTATTTGAAAAACAAAGACCGTTTAAAAATAGCTTGCTGGACATCATTGGTAAAAACCATTATCACCCAGTCGAGGAATATCTCGAAAGCTTGCAGCAAAGCTCTATTAGTCCAGTAAATATTGATAATTTGGCAGAGCGATATCTTGGTAATAAGAACCCTTTATCCAATTTATTATTAAAGAAAACCCTAATAGCTGCTGTTGCCAGAGTTTTTGAACCTGGATGTGATGTTCACTCTATTTTAGTCCTTTATTCTCCCAAGCAAGGAATTGGAAAATCAAGGTTTTTAAGAACTTTGGCAAAGAATCCTAAATGGTTTAATGACACCATGCCGAAAATCTCTGTAACACAGAGATTTCTATGCGAAACTTCATCGATTTTGGATAACTGAAATTGGAGAAATTGACACTAAATTTAACAGAAATCAAGAGGAGGAAATTAAAGATTTTATAACATCAACAAGTGATTCATTTAGACCTGCATATTCTGCACAACGTCTTGATTGCCGTAGAAGCTTTATCCTAACTGGAACAACCAATAATGGTAACTTTCTAAAAGACCAAACTGGCTCACGCCGATATTGGATTGTGCCTGTTAAAGGTAAGATTGACATTGCTGCTTTGGAAAAAGAAGTAGATGCAATATGGGCTGCTGCTGTTGAAGCATATCTCAACGATGAACCGTGGTGGTTAACAGATGAAGAAGCTGAACTTGTCGAACAATCTAATGCTTCATATTGTTATGAACATCCTTGGTATCAACCAATCAAAGATTATCTTGATATTCATAAGAATGATAAGTATATTTTGCCTAAACATATTGCAGCAATTTCTTCCCTTGAAATTCCCAGGAAGGAAATAAATAAGCCTAATAGCAAGGCTACTCAAGGAGATTAGAGCCTTATTGCAACAGAAGTTTGGATATGCTCCGAAGAAAATTAGCAATCAGCAGAGAGAAAAACTGTTCGATGAACTGACAAATGATTCATCCCTTCGACCACAGGTAAGCAGTATCAAAGATATTCCTTATTCCATCTGGGTTAAGTTCGATGAATTATTTGAAAAAGACTCTGTTTAACGTCAATTAGATGAAACCAAGTTAGAGCATAGGTTTTAGCTTGGTGAATTCAACAAAATTGACGTTAGGACATAAATCAAAGTCAGGAATTTTCTATTTCGGTAGAGTTCCTGATTTTTGCTGTTTTGGGAAGATTTAACGTCAATGAACCAAAAGTCATATATATCAAGGGGTATAGCTTCTCAGAAAAATATTAATTGACGTTACTTGTGTAGTGAAAAAGTAAAAAATATTAGAATGGGTTGGCGAAGCGGATTTGTATTAGCTGGGGATAGCTTATGGTGCAATGCCAGAATTGACATATCCAGGTAATACAAACAACCCGTAAACGCCGTAGGCAGGGAAGATTAAGTTAATAAGAATGTTAACCATTTGTTTGACTGATTAGGTCATTGTAGATTTCTTGAATAACGTGGTCACAATGCAAAGCTTGACCAGTGCAAGGTCGGCAGTAGATAGTAAGTCCATAGAAATCTCTTACTACTGTTTCACCTTTGGCTTCCAATTTATCTGCCAACCAAGATGTCACAATCCAATGCTCGAATACTTCAGAGCGATGTTGGTTTATATCCCAACTCATATCCTCGAAGTACCACTGGATTAGTTCCTCTTTGCTTTCGTATTCATAATCAACAATGGGAGAGTCATGATCATCATTGTCGTACAGACCCCATAGATCATCTTTCTGACCTAGATAAGAGCCATCTTGGTTGATAACATATTCTGCATCATCAAAACTAATAGGGCCTTCCCATAAAGAAATTGCCTGTTCTTCATCTAGTTTGTTTTCTTGTGTGAGTGTGTGTACGAGAGAGGAGACGCAATATATTATTTCCCGATTCGTAAACTCGGAAATAGTCATAGTCATAGTATTAATTGCTATGTTAAGTTGGCATAAAAAATAAACGGCTTTTATAGACATCCGTTTACAGGTCTTTGATATTTAATTTGCAGATAGTTTAGTTTTACGCTCCTACCCTACGGCTAGTCGTAGCTGCTCTGATATTGTGGACGCTAGCTCTTTATTGATAGTTTATGGCTGGAGTAGTTAATGCTCTCACTGTATCTCAACCCCTATTTAGCCGACCATAAACTATGCCATTATCTACATTTAATTCTTGACACCATTGAATTTAAATGGGGTTTTAAAACCAAGCCGTACTATTGAGATCGCGGTTTACCTTTTAATCGACTGTTTAATCGACCAACGGTCAGAGCATATGCGGAGCGGTATCCTTTAGGACAGCTGAGTAATCTCTGACTTAATCGCGATCGCACTTAAAGCACTCGCCCAGACAACATCTTTCCAGAAAATACTCCACAAAATTGCCAAGCTAAGTACTTGTCCGCTAATTAATTGAGCAACTAAAAAGTAAAAGTGGTTCGTAACGCACCGATAAACAGATCGTCATTATCGCTGTTATTATCGGGATTATTGATATAGATCGCCCCAGGAGTAATAGCGATATTGTCATTGAGCTGATATTGGTAAAAAGCTTCCGCGTGCAAAGACTGTTCTTCATCTTCGTCAAACCCCTCTACATCAATGGTCGAATTCGCTACCCAAGGTTCCATCCCGACAATAATTCCCCCTAAGCTACCTTCTTTTAGGAGATCGGGAAAAGCCAAAGTAGCAGCCCAATTCCAAATATCCTGAGTTCCTCGTCCGATCAGCCTGTCCCTCAACAGTCAACTCGTTTCTAAGGTTCTGACTTTACTCAAGCCACCCCAGCCACCAATAACAATGCGATCGCTCAAGGCAAAAGAAAACTGTGCGCCATAGGAATCACTTACGTAGGGACTCCACCCTCAAATACACCAGGATCGAAAGGATCGATATCTTCTCCTGCTGCGGTTAAGGGACTGAATATTAGCCAAATCGCTACCCACCCCTGTATCGCTTTGATCTTTTCCATGACATAAGTTAAAGCCATCGTTAGCTTTTCAAAAGGTGTAATAGTTAACTGTCCGATCGCACTATAAGATCCATCAAACAAACCTGCTTCTTGGCTAGGATCGCTGGCTTCCCCTGCTAAATAACCCGCACTAAATTCTAGCTTGTCGCCAAAGCCTTGAATAATACCCAAACCTGTTTCACCAGGTGGAAAATAGATGGGACTACGAGTCCCAAAAGCAGAGATAGCACCACTGACCTCCATCACCATCTAAAATACTTACAGTATTGGCAATATCATCCGCAGCCAAACCTACTGCACCGATCAGAATATTAGTATTTTCTCCAATCGGGCGATCGTAAAATAAAACTTCTAAACCAAGATCGCTATCTGCTGGTTCGGCAAACGCCAATTCTCCCTGAAACGTGCCTGTTTGGTCGGCAAATTCAGGAAAGTTCCCTGTGGATAAGCGAGTAAAGAGTAAATCTTCTCCCGTAAAGCTGGTTTCTAACTCTAAGCGAGTACGATAACCGAATACGGTTTCTGCAATCAATATCATCATCGCGTTGCTTCAACACCATCATCATTCGAACCCCCGACTACCGAGGCAATACCAAAAATGGCTTCTCCTGCTAATTTAGTGGTAGTAGAAAACTGACTATCTTCTAGTACCGCAGTACGACTTTCCAATTCATCGACTCTTCCGCCTAAGCTTGCCAATTCTGCTTCAAATTCTTGACTCAGACGATTGATAGTATCAATATCTTCTTGACCTACTGACCCCTGAGAAGCGATTAACCTTTCGATTTGATTCAGACAAGAGTTTAACCCCGCAGCAAACTCGTAACGAGATAGGGGTTGATTGCCACGATAGGTTTGATTGGGGAAGCCAGAAATGCAGCCATAGCGGTCTACCAGAGAGCGTAATGCCTCATAAGCCCAGTCAGTTGGCGATACATCCCGTAATTGATTGACATTGGTTATTTGATTAATGCTGTTGTTTTGAGTTTCTTTTCCGTATTGTTCGACTTGCTGGAGCAACTTATTAGTTGTGCTTTGAGCTAGTACTGAAGTGCTAGAGATACCTGTCACTAAGGCAGTAAAAATTATTGTGGCTGTTTGGTTAATAATGTTCATTTTTCCTCACACACAAATTAATCGAATTTTTATGATAACGATTATCATTCTTGAATAAACATTATCATGTTGACGTTCGAGATGATTGAAGCGCTTCTTGATACAGTCGCTTCAAGTCGAGGAACCCGCCCAACGCGCTGTATCGCTTTTAATAATTATTCAATAACCGCACAATGTCCTTCTCCTACATGACCTAGCCCAATAATTGCTTTGGTAAGTTTTTCTTGGTCTTCTGGAGATAGTTGTTGAGTTAGGGTCGCATCATCTATGGTTAAACTGTCATTAGATGCTAATTGTGCTAAAGGTTCAAAACCCAAAGCATCTACATTGAGAGCATCATCGGCACTAGTTTCAGCTGTCACCAAATACATGATCGAAGTGAAAGGTGGTTTCTAATTCCCCTGGTGAATCTGCCTCTACCATTCCCTTGCGTTCGTCCCCCACATATTCACCGCAGAGATACTGGATGGGGCGATTCAAGCTAATATCAAAGTTAACTACTCGATCGTCTTTTGTTGCTGTTCCCTGCATGACCATCGTTTTGCCTGCTAGGGAAGAGTCTGAAGAGGCAGTATCGACTTGCCAAGCCATTGCATTATAAAAACCAGGAGTTACTTCCGCATTGGTTACTAAAATGGGTGCTGCGTCTGCTTCTCCTTCGGCTAAATCTATAACTTGGGGTGTATCTACTAAAGAGACTCTTTCCTGATACTCTAAACCGTCGATAGTGTCTGTTTCTGTTGGTTCAAAAGCACCATCCATTTGATATGCCGTGACTTCGGCTAGATTTACATCCAGGCGATCGAAACTCATTGTCCAACCATCTTTAGTCACAAAACCCTGGCGGACAAAATCCTCTCCGTTAGCCACTAGGTTTAAAGTTGCTTGACCTTGGGCATTGGCAACAGCAGGATTACCGTTATTACTTTCTGCCGTCTCACTGTTAGCACAACTGGCGATTGTTAAAGACAATAGAGCAATGGTGTTGAATTTGACTAAGTTACGATTCATAGTTTTTCTGGATTTTTGAAATAATGTATTTTTTCGAGCTAGCGATCGCCAAAATTACTAAGGTGTATTCCAAATACGCTGATGGTAATCTTCTAATTTGGCGTAGGGGTCGTGATTATCATGATGATGGTGATGTCCATGATTATCGTGATGATGATGTCCGTGTCCGTGTTCATCCGCTGCTGCCAGACGAAACTTACACATTTCACAGTTCATTGCCACTTGACCTAACTGCGCTTCAATTTCTCGCTCCCTAAGTATCTGTAGTAATTGAGGGGCAAGACCCATTTCAGGTAGGCAAGCAAAATCAATATCGGGATACTGTTCTTCTTGTTGGGCAGTAATGTTAGAGATTTTTTCCATTAAAGTACCCGTAAACAAGAAATAGGGTAAAACAATAATGCGTTTGGGTCGATAGAGATAAGCCCGACGGAAGCCTTCTGATAAACGAGGATGAGTGATGCCGATAAAACAGGTTTCTACTGTCTTATAGCCACTCCCTTCCCACATAATGCGAGCTAGTTTGTATACGTCTCCGTTAGCATCAGGATCGCTCGAACCCCGACCGATAAAGAGTAATACGGTATCTTCGCGGGAGATATTATGGGGATTATGTTCTGGTTTATCTAATTCTGATAGGCGATCGCGCCATAGTTGGATAATCTTAGGCGTAATACCAAAGTGACGACCGTAACTTAAGTTTAACTGGGGATAGGGCGCACTGGCTCGGTCTAATTCATTGGTAACATCAAATTTATTGTGTCGGGCAGCAAACAATAAAATAGGTAATGCCGTAATTTCTGTAAACCCCTGTTGAATACAGGCTTCGATTCCTTCTTGAATGGTTGGTTTGGTTAGTTCTAAAAAGCAGGGAATTACAGGACGAGATGAGTCTAGTTTTTGATAAGTTGCTACAAAGTCGAGAAAAGTTTGTCTTCCGCGATCGTTTCTGGTTCCATGACCGATCGCTAGCAAAGGTCTTTGATAGGGTAGAGAGGGTAATTGAAGAGAATCAAACGCCGAGTTTTGAACCGTATTAATAATAACCATGTAATTTAAAACCAATGAAGTGAATAGATGCGTTCGTGTTCTTGTCATTAACTCGATACCGAACAGCAACAGGACAAACATAATTTTCGATCTAATAAGATCGATGACCAAGAGGAGTTATTTCTACCAAAATTGCTGTCGATAATCAATAGTTAGCTATCGATCTTATGGGGCGTAACTAGCAAAGATTTAGGGAAAAAACTAATTTGTGAATTCAAAAAATTGATAAACATCTGTACCTCGCAGATATATTGGTTGATTTGATTTAAGTCATCGGCGGGCATTCTGACTTAGAGATTAATAATTGATTATCCCATTACAGTTGCGGGACAGCGTTGGATTTGCACCAAACTTTCCCCATTACTTCTAATGAATGTTTCTCATTAGAACCGACTATTTAATTCTTGATTATTATCATACCCTTAATTGAATTACTTAAATATAAAAAAAGTTTAAGTTTATAAATTAGGTCATTAATATAATTTTCTGTTTAAGTGGTAAAAGATAATGGGCTAATTTTTGTTAGTTGAAATATAAATTATTATTTTGAGCTTGACTATTCACATACGCATTTTGTTTGCTGTTAAAATTTAATTCTTATCATTAAAATTCGCACAAAAATAGTCGATTGCCCAAGAAATATTGAGCGACCGACTACTATAAGAAAACTTTTTTTAGCCAGTTAATCTAATCAACTTGGCTGACTAGATTGACTGGCTGTCCGAGTCACAGATTACATTAAACCTATCTGGCTAAGAATGCCTTGACCTGTGAAATATTCAACGGTTGCTGCAATCACGAAACCTAGCATTGCTAAACGACCGTTCCAGACTTCTGCAAAGCGAGTGAAGCCAAATTTGTTATCTTGATTTTCCATGATTGATAATGACCTCTGATGTGTTATTGATAATTATTCCTAACTCCATTATAGACAATGTAAATTTTTATTGCAATTATTTGACAAGATCTACATTGTTTGAAGCGGTGTTAAATCAACGAGCTAAATTAAGTAATTCTTTGGGAGATGCCAACAGATCAATCGCCACAAAGAAAATTTGGTTATCCGAGTTAAGCAAGAATCGCCAAGACATATTCATGCCTACCCCTGCGCCAAACCAAGGAGTTTGCACTTTACCCGTGACTTTAATTTGGGTATAACCATCTTCGGCTGGTTCAGAAATACCCTCGCTCTGGAGCTAGTTTGAGATTGGGACATTCTTCTTTGAAAAATTTTAGAACCGCATCTTTACCGACAATTGGTCTTTTAAAAGGAGGTTGTAATGCACCATCTTCGGTAAACAGCTTAATTAGCTCGTCAAAATCGTTAGCATTCAACAAGTTCATGTAGCTCAATACGATAGGATTAGTCACGCCTGCAATATTGACCTTAGTTCGCTTCGACATCTCTGTAGGAGGAGCAACAGGTTCACTAACTTTGGTAAAGTTACTCATTTTAGAGGTATCGAATCCCATATCGAGAACGGTATTACGCAATACCGTAATTTGTTGACCCGAATCTAATCCTTGGAGTGTTTGCAATACTGCATTGGCATTGGCTGAAAGCTTATATCCTTCAGGAATGGGAGCTACTATTCCCTGTTCCATCCATTCTCCCAGTCGATACCAAAAACCCAGCTTGATATTGGGAGTCCAAGTGGCATAAGTACGGCAAATTGGCGTATCAGCATGGTTAGCCAAATCACACATTACCTGAGATTGTTCTTGGAAACTCATTTTTTTGATTTCATCAAGAGTAGGCTCGGCAAATTGCATATTTGCAGCCCCAGGTGCAGCAACGGTGACTGTTTTACCCATTTCTAAATAAGCAAACCAAATCCAGGCTAGCTGATCTTCTGCACTTAGCTGATTAAACCTGGCAGTTAGTGCTGGTACAGCATCAGCAGACAAGGTATTGGGAAATATGTTACGTGCTGAGTCAATCGTAAATGGCATATATGATGATCCTCCAATAATTTATCGTGCAATTAGGTTTAAAACGTGCGTAGAACCACATTGTAAACATATTTTTATTTAAGTTACTTTTTCTAAACAAAAACCGTATCAAGGCTTACATGAGTTTTTATCTATGGTATTGAAATAGTAGTAACTATCCCTCGCTACAGTTAAAGATTAATATCTGCGATCGATCCACTGTTTAGCTCGGCGAATCGCATCGATAGTTGATCATAGCACTAGGAACTGCCACAGCACAACCTTGCTCGTGATTTACCCAAGCTGCATAAATACAATACCCATCCAATTCGTCGCGATCTATTTCTACCTTGCAGCCACGATAGGCAAAAGAAAGAATAATTTGAGGATAACTAGGCTTCATGATGGTTGTTGCTCAAAAAAAATGACAGTATTCAGGTATGGAGCAATCGCTCTTAATGACTCGATGGAGTTTTTTAAGTTTTAGAGCGCAAGGTTAAAACTAAGAGCTACGGCGAAGCTGTTTATTTCTCGTCTCAACAACTGTCCAAGTTTCTTGCCAGCGATCGATCATTATTTGTCTCATTCTGTTTGATTGCCATTGAGGGATGTTGTGGTTTTGAGAGTGTTTAGATTTAGTCATAGTTTGATGGTTTTTTTAGTTAGCGGATATCGGATGAAATGCTCGTTAAATATCCGCTTATGGTTAATTTTTGCTTACGCAGCAGCTAAATTCTCGGTTACAAAGTCCCAATTAACCAATTTACCGAGAAAGTCATCGATATAAGCAGGACGCTTATTTTGATAATCGAGATAGTAGGCGTGTTCCCAAACATCCATAGTTAAGAGGGGAACTTGTCCGCTAGCTAGGGGGTTATCGGCATTAAGAGTTTTTGTGACTTTTAAAGTGTCGCCATCAAGTACCAACCAAGCCCAACCGCTACCAAACTGAGTTGCCCCAGCGTTTTTAAAAGCTTCGACAAACTTATCGAAACTACCAAAGTCAGCCTCAATTTTTTTAGCTAATTCCCCTGTAGGAGTACCACCGCCATCGGGTTTCATACACTGCCAATAAAAAGTATGATTCCAAGCTTGTGCCGCATTGTTAAACAATCCTGTTTTGCTCTCATCACCAGCGATCGCTTTAATCACTTCTTCAATCGGTTTGCTATCTAATTCTGTTCCTTTAACGGCATCGTTGTATTTGCTGACATAACCCGCATGGTGTTTATCGTGATGAAATTCTAAGGTGCTTTGAGAAATTGCTGGTTCTAAAGCGGTGTAATCGTAAGGAAGGGATGGTAATTCGTAAGCCATTTTTGTTGATTCTCCTCTCGCTATGAAAAATTCTTGCGATCGCGTATCGGGAAGATTACTGTCTACTACGGTCGTGATCGGGAGCAATCTAAAGATTTTGAGCTAATTCCCGATTTCATTGATGATAGTAGCGTAGTTTGGCTTAATAAAAAATGCTCATCCCCTGGAGGGGGAATAGGTAGGTGTGAGAGTAAACATATTGAAGCTAACCCTACTTTGAAAAAAGTGGATATATCTACCTTCAACGATCTGATGCAAATTGAGCGAAGAAACGCGATCCGCTTATTGTTTGGGTTTCAATCTCTAACCTAATCGATCTTTAAATCTAGGATTATGCGATCGCATCATTAACTTCTAAATATTTGCCTGGAAGCTTACATTTCTTTTGAAAAGCAGTAGATCGCGAAGCAGTATGCCTTTCTTTTATGCGCTCACAGAAAAGGGATCGCTTAAGATTGTGGTAATTGTATCGCTACTATAAATTTTAAAAATCTTGTCTGAAGAGGTTTTAAGTAAAAGCAATCTCCTCAATGGAGCAGTCTTTCACGAAAATACTGATGCAATGGTCTTAGTTCGGGATATCGATTTATTTAGCTCCTGCGAACACCATATATACCATTGATATATTTCATTTTTAAGTCCCAGTCTTTAAAATCTTAGGCTGCTAAATCGTATCCGATCGTTTATCTCACCTCGTTTTTAGTAAAGAGATAGAGGTAGATACAAGCAAATGCTATATCTTAAATACTTTTGCTAATGCGTTGGTTGGTATTAATTAGCAGTGTCACAGCTAGGCTACGTGCGCCCCTTGGATCGGTAATGGCAATCTCAGGGAAGGATTCAATAATTGTTTCGTGGCAGTGCTTTATTGGACTTTGGACAAAATAAAAGATAGTTCGCGATTAATGTCCGCGAACTTAATCGAATAAAGAAAGGGCAACGCCAAATGAGAAGATCGATCCCAGTTGACCAAAACTGATTTCACTCTTACTCATAAACAATGCCCCAAAACAACTATAATCAATCTCAAGAAGAGTTCAGAAAATTTCGAGACAAGTTGTATCAAAGTTTTGATTACAGAAGAGATACAGTAATGGATTTGGTGGATGCGATTGCTGCCAATACCACAGCAAAAACGCCAGTTGAATTGAGTCTATCTTCTCTATTCAGTAGAGGATATAGTGCCTTGTATAAAGGAATCCAAGAATTGAGTCAAACAACTCAGAGCAATTCGACAAAAGTATCCAAGAGCCAACTGACTAGAATCGAAGCCCAAACTCTAGCTATTGCCGAACTAATTCCGACTCCTAAACAAAAGAAATTTTACCTATGGGCGATAGATGTAACACCACTACCACGACCCTATGCCAAAACCTTAGAAGAGAAAACCTTCATTTATCAACCCAACACAGTCAAAGGCAACAAACCGATTAATATCGGGCATTCTTACTCCGTTTTGACAGCCCTCCCTGAAAAAGAAGAAACAGGAAATATATCGTGGGCAATTCCTTTAACAGTGGAGCGAGTTAAAAGTGACCAGACAGGCAAGCAACTTGGTTCACAACAATTAAAGCAGATTTTCAGCCAGTCAAATTTGCCTTGGTCGAATCATTTATCAGTAGTCGTAGAAGAAGCGTGATTACTCAGCTAAGACTTTTCTGAGCGAGCAAGAACAACATCCGAATCTAGTAGTGGTAACTAGAGTCAGGAGTAATCGGGTATTCTATACTTATCCTAAATTTCAAGCCAAACCGTCTGTGGGTCATCCTCAATGGTATGGAGATAAATTCGACCTGAAAGATGAAACTACTTGGCATGAGCCAAATGAAATAGTTCAAACCAACTTCACCACTAAAAGAGGTAGACTACTCCAGGTCACGATTTCTGGTTGGTCAGATATGTTGATGCGAGGCTCTCATGACTGTCCCATGCATCGTCAGCCATTTACCTTGATGCAGATACAAGTTGCTACTGCCGAAGGAATTCGTATTTGGAAACCGATGTGGTTGATTATGGTTGGTAAACGTCAAAATGAATTGACAATCACCGAGGCATATCAGTCTTATCGACAAAGATATGATATTGAACATCTACTTCGTTTTAGTAAACAAAAATTATTACTCAATGCCATTGCTACTCCATCCGTCGAACATGAAGAGAATTGGGTGCAACTCAGCTTTTTGGCTTATGTTCAACTGTGGGCAGCTAGAAAACTAGCTTTGACTTTACCCCGACCCTGGGAACGTTATCTACCTCAAAAAACTGAAGGTTTTCTAACTCCTTCTCAAGTTCAAAGAGATATGAATCGAATAATTACGGAGATTGGCACACCAGCTAATTCGCCCAAACGTCGAGGTTATTCTCAGGGGCGAACCCAGGGCATGGTTCAAACTAAAAGAACTCGTCATGAGGTAATTAAAAAAGCTACAAAAGAGAAAAAGCCAGAATCATCACCAGCAATTGCGGTCTAATCGACTCAGATTAGCAACTAATTATTGAGAAAAAATTCGCGAACACCAATCGCGAACGTTTTCCTCTTTTTGTCCAAAGTCCAAGCTTTAAGATTTTGGATTGACTCTTAATATACCGAGCAATCTTTATCTTGTCGGTATCAGAGAATTCTGGTAAATCTCCATCTTTTAATAAATCTTCGACGACTCTTTCTAATGGATCTGATACGTGTTGTAATCCTTTCCCTCCAACTTCCTTTGGTGTAGGGGATTCTTGTGACACTGATTTTTCGAGAATAGTTAGCTTTCCCTTAGCATCTCTGATTACTTCTACTTCCTGCTTGTTGTTTATATGCCACATTGCAGCCGTATCATTAATCCAAGTAGCCTCTCCATTAGTAAAATTAATTACTCTCTTCTTGCCCCATTGAGTTGTTACAACGATACTATTTTTTACGGTTAGGAATTCTGTTTCCATTAGTGTTACCTGCGGTGCAGGGGTGAATTTGAACAATAAAAATGACTCTGTTTAATGTCTGTGGGTCAAAGACAGGAATATATTTAACTAGTAACGGCAATGGATTTACCTCACTACGACGGTTACAAGATCTTCGGATAGCTGATACCAACAGGGCGTACAGTAATCAAAGTAGTCATCGTCTTGCCCCAAACAGTAAGGCACATTCTCAAGCCGACAACCTTTGCACCAGAAAGATTGATCTGGTTCGCATAAGTTACATTCACAAGGTAAATCGAAGACTGAATCAGTCATTTTGCCTGATAAGGTAGAATCTAGTTTCATAATTCTTGGTTGATTAATTATTCAAGTGTTTGGACAAATAAAAAGAGGGTAATTAAAATGGGTGTTGATCTTCAGGAACACACTCCCAAACCGACATTATTTTCCAATGCTTTCTTAAGTACCCCTCTTGCTCTAATAGGTCAGCAATGATGCTATATGACGCACTGCCGTTAGGTAAATAAACTATCTCTCTAGGTACTGTTAAATAAACAATGTCATCGTCTACAGGAATATCTACATGGCGGTCATCTTGAATAAAAGAGTCTGTTTCTACTGTGATAAGTGATACTCCAATAGAAACAGTCTTAGGTCTTGGGTCATAGTTTTCATCGTATCTACCTTGAGGTAGTCTTGGCTTGGATACAGTCATAGTATTAATTAGTGAAGAGAATAAATTAAATACAAAAAACCCCCATCAACTTAATGACGAGGGCTGCCTAGTTTTATGACATAGAGGTCAAGTTATTGATTTCTATTTTTTATACCTTTTCTTGGCGTTAATCATCTCCCTCAAAGTAGAAGCGGTTTTGGATGAATTGTTCTATATCTGGCTTATAAATATAACTTGAACTTCCATCTGTTTTATCTTTTACTCTTCTAATGTATTTATCGTTAATGAATTTTCTTAATGTAGTGTAAGAAATATCTCCTAATAACTTTTGAGCTTCTTCATTAGTTATTAATTGTTCGGGTTTGATAATAGTTTGTTTAGACATTTTAAATAGTAATATTTATATTTTATTTTTTAATATTCGCATTTATGAAGAATGAAAAAATCAATAGTAAGTTGTTTTTATATTCTTTGTTTCTTCTATTATTAGAAGGGGATACTGTTAGGGGTATCTTTTATAAATTCACTGTTTGCTTCACGTTCTTTTACCATGAAGAATTGTTCAACGGTTGTGTGTGTACAACTAGCTCTTAGTAGAAAGTTTTTAATGGGGTAAGAGGCATCTAGATAAATATCCATACAGTTTTCTGCATACAAAGGAGCAAACTTTTCATAATAAGCATTTCCCTCGTCATCATAGTAAGGCTCATCTAGTCTAGTTGAAGTAGCGTCTTGTATTAATTGCTTTAGTCTATTTCTATCACCATTCAAAACTAATTCTTTTACTTCTTCATACTCCTGTGTATGGTAAGAACTTTCTAGAATCAAATATTTCACCTGCTCTAGAGTTGGATTACCACATTCTGAACTTTTAATTTTATATTCTTCAAGAGTATTAGAATCATATATAAGAAAGTCAACATTGAAATATTTATTAGTCTCTTGTTTCTTTATTTCTTTATATAGTAGAGATTTGAGCTTTAATATATGAATATCAAAATTGACTGTGGCTTTCCCAAGTTTTATCAACTGTTTGATTACTTCTTGTTTTTTGAGTTTTAGTATTTGTTTCCAGGTTTTCATTGGTAATTTATTATTGTTTTTGGTCTTCTTTATTGTAGCACAATGTATTATCAAGTGTCTTTATTTTTTTAAGCAATTAAAGATATAAATTTGTTAATAATATTGACAAATAAATTGAATAACACATTGTTGTTATTCTCTATTTAATATAATATTTGTATAACAATCAATTACTAATTACTAAGCTCGTAAAACGAGTTTATGAAGTTTACCAAGGTAAATCATCTTTCTTCTCAGTTTTAGGATTATCTCCCTCTACATTTTTTAGGTAATCTATTACTAACCTTCTTACTATTTCACTAGAAGTAGTATGTTGGCTATCTGCTACAGCCTTTAATTCATCTAATACTTCTTCAGGAAATCTAATTTGGAAGGGTTTAGTCTTTTTCATCATTGTTTTGTAATTACATTAACATTACAAACTTAGCTTTGATAAAAATAAACGTCAATGCAATGTAATTACAATCCACTACTGTAATGACAATGTAATGACAAATCAATACATCAAAAACTGTTGGACAAGCATAAATGTAATTACACTACAATTACATTGTAATGATGATGCGCTACGTATCTAGGGCAAAATATACTAACGATACACAGACCACCAACACATCACTAACAACCAAACCACCTACTACTAACAAAACCCACTAAACCACCAACACCCTTCCCTTGGTATATACTAATATTAATAACTCAAATCTCTATAATACTTACTACAAGTAAGTTACAGAGTTTTTTAGATTATTTTACTAGGGGCAAACTCCGACGCAAATTAAAAAAATAGCCCTAATTTTTTATCTCTAGACTAATATTATTAACTCCAAATTGTAGAGCTTTTTCTTGTGCTGCTTGGTTTAGTTTATCTATATAGCTATTAACTTCTCTAGCTCTTTTATCTTTAAAAGAAAGTAGAACCCCATCGTGGTAAGCACCAATGAGAGTAATTCTATTATTCTCTCTTACTGCTTGAAGCACCTCGTATATAATCATACTTTCTATGTATTGAACCTTCCTAGCAAGTGCGTGTCTGCTTCTAAAGCCTTTTCCCAGTGCTAATTTCTTATTACCCACTACTACATATTTATCTTTGTTTATACTACTTCTTAAGTCTCTAGCAACCTTATGTAGTGTCTTAAAAAAAGGATACTGCTTTAGCTCATTAGCTTCTTCTTCATTGATGGGTATATCTGAATCCTTTACCCAAGTTTTAGGACTACCACCAAAGCACAAGGTATAAGTAGCTTTCTTCAATACTGGTTTAGGGAAATTAGTTTCAAGCCCTATCTTTAACCACAAATCATCATACTCTAGCCATTGTTTAAGTTCATGGTTATTACTCAATGAAGCAATAATAGCTAACTGGCTTCTAGATAAATCAACATCACTACAACCTTGATAGATAATCTCTCGTAGCTTCTTATGTAAGTTTTGGTCTACTAAATCAAAAACACGGGGACTATTACTTTTAACTAGCCTATATACATTCAATACATTATCTCTAACTCGAATGATGGAACGCTTGTGGTGTAAGTAAGCATCTACAGATTCACAAGGCTCTAGCCCAGATTCAAACCACTCTTCTAACTGAGCTTCTGCATCACCTATATTCTTAGTAATAAATCTCAATCTAGTTTGATTGTTAGCTAACTCATTAACTAAATCACAATAGCCAATCATTTCTGGCAGCATATTTTTCTCCTGGTAAAAACCGTCTAATTCTTCCTGATACTCAAGTAATTTATTTTTAATTGTTCTTTTGGATTTAGCACTAACTTTCTTGCCAGATAATACATATACATATTCATCTGTTATCTTGGCTTGCTGATATTTGTCCTTTAAGACCTCAAAGTTCTTGATTGGGACAATATACTAAAGCCCTTGAACTATGACCTCTAAAATAGCTACTATCGTCAATTTCAACATCAATATTTAGTGTTGATTTAATATCTGAATCAAAATCTTTTAGTTTAAATAAATTATCTAAATTACTACTTGCTTGACTTATGTAAGGTAGACTTGCCTCATTATATTTACTACATAGATTTAAAACAAAAGATTGTGAAGCTTGTATCTCGTTTCTACCATATAAAAACTTATCTACTATATTCCATTCTAATTTAGCAGTATCATTATTTTTATCTGCTAAACTTGGATATCTTTCAATTAATTCATCATAGATAGTTTTAGGTAATGTCCAATATATAGGAGGAACTGGGCTAAGTTTACTATTGTTATTTTGATAGGTTATAATATTAATATCTTGGTGCATTTTATATGGATAATTGGATTTATATGGAATTGCAATACTTTGTTTTAATCATTAATATCTTCTAAACTTTCTCGGTCTGGTAAATCAGAGAAAGTTTTTTAACATCTAATCCCTATATATATTCTAGCCCACCAAAATTAAATCCCACCTACTACGCCTATTATTCTAATACTATTAAATAAGATGATGAATTAACATAGCATTAAAACTTTTAGACATAGCGATATACTTTGTTATTCATGTGGCATCAATTTAATACGATGTATTTAGACTTACCTTTAATATAAGAGGTAGGTCTTTTTTATCTAATAAATATGCCATACTCTTGACACAACTAACTTTCATACTAAAGTTAGTTGTGTCTATCCATTGCAACCCACGCTACATATAGGTATTTATATGTTTTAATGCCTATATTATGTATTATTCTGTATATAGGTTTATCGGTTATATTATAATTACGATATTAAAAGTAACGTATATACTCTATTAAATATATTCCTTCCAGATATGTTTATATGCCATAGCAAACGTTACAGGCACAAATACTGCTGCTGCAATAGCTTCAGGTGTAATTGGTCGTTCTTCATTAATCAAGTCATACAAGCCCATATAAATAAGACCAGCACCTTTAATATTATTTCTAAATTTGCTTTGTATTTCTATTAATAATTTATCTTTACAGGTCATATTGTTGCTTGAACATTTTTACTATACTGTTTAGCTGTTTTGAGAAAGATTTGTTATTTTTCTGTGCTTGTTGCTCTATGAACTCTATTACATAGTTTTGTAGTGTAACGTGCTTAGGACTAGTGTTAATTCTATTTTTGATATCCATAATTAATATTATTAAGTATTTATATACTATTTTATCTAGAATAATAGTATACAAGGTGTTTAACTATTTAGTAGTATTTACCGTCGTCAATGGATTAATGCTCAACTACTATTAACAATATTTACCAACTGTTTTTCTTGAGAGCTATTAATAATGTCAGAGTAGTTATCTAAAAAGTTTTTAATTACCTCAGTAGGATTCAAACTTTGTTCTATCTCAGCAACCAATCTATTCTTAACTAACTTAAAATCTTTTGTATTCAAACACTGCCCCCTAATAGTAGGAAATACAATATTAAACTTATCGCTAAACTCAACTTCTTCATCTTTTGATATTTCTACTGTTAACTGTGTAGACACACTAATATTTTCATTCGGTTGGGTTGTATCCTCTTCTTCAACATGACAATTAATATATCCCTCTACATCCTGTGTAGAGAGAGCAGGATTATCTACTAACTGACCGAATCAACTAGGCTTCCCCAATCTCTATAAGAATCAATCTCCATCCATTGATATTTCATAAACCGCCATAGAATCTCAATTAAATTTAGCTGGGGTGAGTAACTGGGTAAAACAAAAATTTCGATATTTCTTTCTCGCCATTCATCTAGTTGGGATTGAACCATATCGCTTGTATGTATCGACGCTTGGTCGACTACAATAACAGTTGGCTTATCTACCTGAGGAAAAAAGGTATCAATACAGGCAATTACCACATCACTATTGATGGTTTGAGTGGATACATAAGATTCAAGATGATTGCGTCGATTCATAATTCCCAATACATTTAATCGAGGACTACGACTACTGGGAATTGCTTGATATTCTCCAATCGGTTGCCATCCATAAGGAACACAAGGAGTCAAACAAAAACCTGTTTCATCTAGATAGTAAAGTTCAATTATTCCCAGACTATCTAATTGTTTTAATTCCTCTAACTGTTTTTTCTTCCTCTTATATTCTTGGGGTTTAGGTTTGCCGAATACACCTCGACGTAAACGATGCCAACTCATTCTTGCTTTCAATAAGAGTCTTTTGATAGTTTTAGTGCTGACAGTGATATCCCACTCTTGTTTAATCTTTTGTCTGACTTGTTTTAGTTGCTGAGGATAAAGATTTGCCCAGTCTTTTATTTGTTCAATTTGCTGCTGGTTAAATGTTTTTTTTCTTCCTCTTCCTGGTCGATTGTATAATCCCACTAATCCCCTTGATTCCCAGGCATTAAACCAGTTGTATAAAGTTTTTTCACTTACCTGAAAAATCATCTTTAACTGTTTTAGCTTTACTCCTTGACTTTTGAGTAGCAAGCAGTGAGAACGTTGACGTACCTGGTGATGGTTACTTTGTTTATAGATTCGTTTTAATAGTTTCTGAGTTTCAAAATTAATTTGACGAATAAACTGAGGTCTTCTCATTATCGACTCAATAATTGCTGATTTCCAATTACTGTAATCTATTTTGTCCACCTACTTAATTGCCATAATCCTTTACCAAGTATTCTCTGACACCTTCAGGAACTTCAAAGTTATAAACCTGCCAGTACAGCTTAATGTCTGGTAAGGCTTGCTGTGGCTCAATTTCTACCCATACATCTTTGATATGCTCTATCTTGCTATCTACCCAGTCATAATATTTATGATTAATATCGCAGTTAGCTAGTATCTTCTCAGTGTTTTTTGTCCACCACTGAAGACTAACGGGACTATTAAACATAGAGAACCAAGGACATTGTTCTATGCCGTTTGTAATCCTTGTAGTTCTGATACCTAACTCTTTCAACTCAGCATCGTATATGCCTTTCTGCTTGAGTAAAGTCTTAAGCTCTATTTCAGTGATGCCTAACGCTATGTCAGCCTTAGTTGCCTCATCTATATCTAGCTCATCAATACTGTTATCGGCGCAGTACCGTTTAACACTTGCCCTTCTCTCTGATAACAAAAGGCTGTATAGCTCTAACATATCCTCCGTTAGACGCACTTGAATCAATCTTTCTATCTCGCTACAGTGGGCGTTATACCCCCTAATAATTAACTCTCTCTGAACTTGGTTAAGTTCCATAATAATTCTCCATATCGATTAAATAGTTCTGAAGTTTTATAGATAAACAAATAGAGGCTGGTAACTTCACACCTGCCTCTATCAAACAAATTTCATGTTGTGCTACTCAGGTAAATCGTCTGAGTTGAAAGGATTATCTTTACTGCTAGAAGACAATGATTTAACTTCACTAGTACCTTCTAGAGACAGCCACTCTTCAGGCTCAAACGACATATCAAAATCTGTGTCTAAACTTTCCCAGTCGGTATCAATGACACTGGCTTCTAATAACTTGGATTCGTTACTAGCTAGTGCTGACTGGTGTTTAGTTTGAAGTTCGCCTTGTAATGCCTTAACTACAGCAGGGATATCTTCACTCAAGAATTGCTTAATACCGTCCTCTTCACCTTGAGCCTGAGCTAGTTCGGCACTCTTAACTAAATCATTCTGTAGCTCGGCTCTAGCAGCTTTCCCAGTGTTAGCCCGAACCACATCAGATGCTTTCTTAATAGTCTCAGTTGCCTTATTGCGTCCAAGTTGATTGTTAGCTCTCTTGGCAGCAAGTAGTTCGTCAATACTTCTAACCTTTGCGCCAGACTGATGATGATTACCTGATTGCTGATTAATATTAGCTTTAGCCATATCAATTGATTACTCCTAATTTGATTGATTTGAATTAAATAAATAAAAATAGGGCGCATCTCTATAGACACACCCTGTACGAGATATGGATTTAACTTAGTTTTCCACCAGTTCTTTAACATCACGAACTACTGGTGCTTTACTTCCGCCATTACCACTAGAAGATTTAGATGCCAACTTAGATTGCAGTTCAGCCATCTGTTCCTGCATGACCATCATTTGCTTGAACATCTCCTCTTTACTAGGAAGTTCTGCTCTTCTACTGCGTAGCAGAGAAGCTGGGGGAACATCATTAGGATTAACTGGTTCTACTTTTTGTGTGGTCGTTTTGGTTACTTCTTGTTGGGGTCGAAATAATCCATTACTACGAGCTTTAACCTTGCGGGTATAGCTTCTAGACTTAAGAGCATTTAAACGACTCTTAAAAGCATCAATACTCAAGCCACCAGTGATATCTACACTGATGATGTTGGTTATCCACAACTTACTGCGGTTATCTTCTGCTTCTTCAGCCTCATCTTTAATATCAAGACGGAAGCCCGACGCTACGATATTTAGATACACGCGGTTGTTTAAATCATTACGCTCTGCTCGTTTGGCAAAGATAGCTTCAGCCTCATTGATAATCTTTTCTGCTAGCGTTAGTTTATCTACTAGGATTAATGCCTCTAGCCCTTTGATATCTCCACTATAGTCATAGTCAGCACCACTATCTTCAGTGTGAATTAACCCACTAGCTTCTACTATTGAGCCTGTCATGTTGGCATGAAGAAAACCACCATTATTACCTTCAGTGATGCTAAAGGTGATGTTGTCGTTATCCTTAGCTTTGTTAACTAGAACTACGATATTGAATTGACGAGTTTGATTATTCATAATTTGAACTCCTTGATTTAATTTGATTGATTTATCTACCTTGAGAAAATATTTAATGACCATTAGGTTCTGGTCATTCATACCTCTTGAAATGAGGTCAGGCATAGAAAAACCGCCCAACTACATTTAGTTAGACGGCTTGAATGCTCTTCATTCTTCAGAGAAGGATGCTTAATTCTTTTGCTATTGCTGATTATTCAATTGCCATAAATATCTGGACTAGACGGGCTAGATTACCCTTACCTCCTACAGTGTGAGATAGCTGTTCTAGAAACTTAACAGCTTCTCTATCACCTGCACTAAGGTTATTCAATCCCAGGAAAAACTTATCTTTCTTGGCTTGCTGTACCTTGTCGCTATATTCTTGATGGACTTCTTTAACAGTTTTCATAATTAGTATTTAGTATTTATATACTGATAGCTTAATAAATACTAATGGCATAAAAGTAATCAACATTTCCTGTATTCCTAATGAAAGGACATACAGAAATATTAATTGTGGCGACTATTCGTTAAAGAAATTATCAGGATAGATAGAAGGGTCAAAAGTATAACTAGCTGCTTCTGCTTTTACTATTTCGTTCCAGTCAGTATCATCATCCAGATACCATTCAGATTTGATATTCTGGCGCACTCTATCATCAGATACTACTTCACGCAGAATATCATCGGTATGTTGGATTAACTCTTGAATGAGTTTGTTGTATTGTTCGATTAATAAAATATTCATAGGATATAAAAATAGTTAGTTGTATATATATCTCTAATACCCAAAGGGTATAATTCAGGGCTATTAATAGGGATTCATCCTTTCTACTATCACGTCTTAAATCAATATTTCAGCTATTAATACTCTTTGACAATTAACAAAGCAGTGAAGCTCCATCTACGACGGAGGAGTAGCTTCTATTAGTTGAGAATCAAGAGTCATTAAATAACTTTCGATACTTTAATATCTATTAGCAATGAAGCTACATAGAAGTATCAATTGATTTAATTGGTAATTAAAAGGATTATCATGTATTAGTTTTTATACTAATGTTTTACGCTTATACTCATACTTCGTAGAAGTTGAGTTTGAGATATTGGGATATTGGTTAGAGATAGAAACCTGGCTGATGGACACAAGTGGGTGAAAGGTATGATTAGCGTAAAAAGTGGGCAATCATCATGAGACACTGAAATTGCGAAAAACCAGTGAGAAATCATGACTCAAAACCCACCTCTTTATAATCAGCTAATGCAATATCTGCGTCAACACAGTCATTACTCAGACAAAAGACATCTGATCACGTTGAGTTGGATGGTAATGGGAGTGTTATTAAGTCAAAGTCTTCATTTAACAGAGTGGGAACCTTATGTAATTAGTAGAGCAACCAAAGCTCAAAGCTATCAAAAACGTTGGGGACGCTTTTTAAGCAATCAAAAAGTGGAAGTAGAAAAAATCTATCTGCCTCTGGTGATGGCAGCGATTAGTAACTGGTCGAAGACAAGAGTTTATCTGGCTTTAGATACCACAATGCTGTGGAATAAATATTGCATGACTCATTTATCAATTATCTGTAATGGTCGAGCAATTCCATTTCTCTGGTCGGTTAGAGAGCATAACAGCGCGACGATTGCGTTTGAGGTTTATCGACCGCTTCTTGAGAAAAGCATCATGGTTACTACGAAACCAAAATGATGTCATGCTGCTGGCAGATAGAGGTTTTGCTAATCAAGCACTTCTGAAATGGTTGAACTCAAGAAGTTGGCATTATTCAATTCGTATTCCCAGTGATACACTAATTTGGGGCGTTCATCGTTGGAGTGCTTGTCCTGTTTCTGGGCTGCGAACTGTTCGAGGAGAAGCCAAGATGTATCATCAGGTTCGACTTTGGGAATCAGGAATAGAGATGGTTAATCTTGCTCTAGCTTATCCATCAAAAGTTGCTGAACCTTGGGCAGTAATCACGGATGAAACTCCGACGCTGAAAACTCTTTGGCAATATGGTTTTCGTTTTCGGGTTGAAGAGCTTTTTTTAGACAGTAAATCTGGAGTCTTCGGTTTAGCTGATTCTCGTTTGCGCGATCCTCGAAAACTGAATCGTCTTTATTTAGTGGTAGCGATCGCCATTCTTTACAGCACTATTATGGGAACTACAGTTCAATTATCAGGATTAAGACAGCAAGTTGATATTCATTATTCGAGAGGGCTGAGTTATTTAAAGATTGGCTTACGATGGCTACGAGGCACAATTCACAAAGGCAGAGAGTTACTTCAATTATTGCCTTTACCCTACTGTGATCCTGAGCGTTGTTTCGCGAGTCGCCGAGCAGAAACTGATTATTACGAGCAATTGTTATTTTCTCGTGTACGCTCTCTTCATTGTGCCAAATAGGCTAAAGCCTTGATTAAGATGTGTCCATCACTATACAGTTAGATATTACTTAAGCTACAAGACCACCATTAACAAACTCTTGCCAAGCAATCATAGCTTCAGCAAAAGGATGGGAATCATTAATCATTCCTACCGATAGGCTAGTGAAAATGCCGTTAATACCACTTTCACTGTTTAGATGACCCTTGGTTAGAGTTCTGAATAAACCATTATTTAAAGCTTCAACTTTGATTTGTTGGCTCTCAGATGTGCCGAACTTAAGTTCAACATCACCAAAATGTTTGCTTAGTTCAGTTTGAGATTGAATGATACTTTGCGCTCTAAATTGAGAAGCATAGAACCAGGGGTTTTGATTTCCTCCTTTGTTTCTACGGGTTAATAAACCACTAGAGCTAACTTTGTTTTTACCCAATCTCTCTAAGGCTGAATTGGTGAGTTTGGCAAACTGAGATTCATTACCATTAGAGAAGCCAGATAATCCATATTCTTCATAGAAAACGAAGGAACTAGCTTTAATAGCCACTATCTCAGCATGGGAGAAAGCAGCAACACCTTCTTTATGAAACTTGGTGGTGAAGCTATTAAAGGCATTAAACATCAAACTATAACCTTGCCCCACCCTTACGGTGTAGTGGTTGGCTACAGCTTCAGCAAGTTCAATGATGTTGGGATTGGAATCACCAACAACAGCATTAACATCAGCACCGAAGTTATCACGGGGCTTGATGATACCAGCGAATAAATCACCAGCACCAAACTTATCCATTGCTTCTACAGCAATTTCTTTACCTACGAGTGGATGATTCATCATTGAGGCAATAGATTCTCTGACTGCTTCCCACGTTCCCCTTCTGTGTCTACACTGCTGATACGGACTTGCTTTAGAGGCACTATCCAAAGAGTGTCACCATCATTATCAGTCTGGCTACTCCAAGCCAATACAGAGGGAGACACAGCACAGGTGAAGTTACCACAAGCTTTATCGTTAAAGCGGATAATTCCAGGGGTTAAATCAACCACAGGGTTTCTATAGAACAGAACTACGTCACCTTCTCTTAGTTGTTTAACCTTCTTACCGTTCTTATCAACAGTTCCTACCACTAGAGGATTATTACTATTAATCCAGATAACAGGGACTTCCACGTCATTTACTAATTCATAACCAGCTTGGGAATTAGCAAGAACTTTCATACCGTGTGTGGTGAACAGAGGAGAACCCTTAACAAAGGCTTTCTCGCGACTGTTAACATCGTCTTTCCAGCACTCTAAGCTAGAGCCTAAGCGGAAAGCATATTCAGCAATCAGATGGGAGCAAGAGGATTTATCTGCGACTAGAGATAAGAAAGCATGGACTTCAACTACTTTGTTATCGGTGGAGAATCCAGTTTTATTGAAGTGGCTCAATACAGTTAACAGACGTGCGGGAATAACAACATTCCACTTACGAGAACCATTAACCGAACCTTCTACTTTAAAGCCATGAGGATATTTATCTCCTAGCTGTTTTAATAAATCACGGCTGGAGGATTTTACTAGTTTACTTAGAACATCACGCAATGCTTGAGCCTGACATTCTCTGTCTAGATTGAAACGAGCGTCTACTTTGTTTTTACCAGCTAGTTTTAATGATTTAACTAACCTGCTATTATGTTCTTGAACTTTCTTCAGTCCATCACAAGGGAAGATGGTTAGATAAGCACTAGCATTGGCAGCTAGACGACGATTGACACTTAGGTTCTCAGGAACAGAACTTAACTCAATAGCGAATACCAGAGGAGCAACGAAGCCTTTAGCTTTATAGTTCAGTTGAACTAAGCCATTGTCTAACTTAGTTTCTTTAACACTACTGAAAGCATCAGGATTAGAAGTTTTGAATGCCTCTAAGTCTTGAACAGAGACAACCTGCGCTACCTGATACTCTTCAGTCATTGCTGCAATCTCAGCCTCAACTGCTGCTAGGTCAACGAGTTCACCTAGAACCCATTTACCATTACTGTCTTCTTCTACATAGCGGAGTTCGCCATTTTGACAGAAAGCGATTCTCTGTCCTTCATTATTTGCCCAACCTCTGAGACTAACAGCCTTCTCATTCTTAACTGAGTTGTGGTTGAGGATAAACCGAGCATCTACTGGTTCATTTTTACTACCCTTAACAACATAATCATCATTACGAGTGGTCATGCCTTTAATCCACTGCCCACGAAGCTTACAGTTATAATCTTCAAACTCAGCTTTAGTGTGGACTTCTACTACTAAGCTTCTGCATTCAGTGTTAATGAAAGCACCTCTACGAACGCTTTTAACCTTGTGGACTCTGACAGGGAAGGTGTTGAAGTTAACAATGACAGCTTGTCCTTTAAACTCAATGGTTTCTCCAGGTTGCAGCACAGTCTCGTTCAGTTCATGAGCTTTTAGTTCTGCACGAACATCTTCTATTACCACCTGAACTTGTGCTGCACGATTGTTAGTTAGAGACAGTGATTTGATTTTCTTCTCTACCTCAGCTTGATATTCAGAATTGCTAGAGAACAATAGTTCTAGGTTGATTCCACCACGAAGCAGTTTATTAGCAACATAGTTAATAGGTTCGCGGTTAACAATACCAGCATCACCGACAGCCAGCGATAGCAATGGGTCATTTAGCAGCAGACTATAATCAGCTAGTCCATAGGATACGGCAAATTTACCATCGTGAAGTTCGCTAACAAGAGCATCTTCATGAACTACGGGCAATTCAGCAGCAATGTGCTTAAGCATGGTTTCACGGTTAAGCTGTTTCTCTGGTTTATCAGCATGGACAATAGATTTAGTTCCATCTACTGAACGTCCAGATACTACAACAGCATCAGCTACCTTGGCTCTTTTCTTGTTGGTTTTATCTGGCAGTGCAAAACCCCACTGTCTAGTTGCTGTTTCTAAGCAACCTTCTACCCATAAGCCTTTACCCATGAGTCCACTAGACTTAATCTCAAAGCCGACTACATCATAGTTTCTCAATACTAGTTGAGCATCGCGAGTGTTATCTGTTTCTGGTTGGATAGCACTAAGGTTATAGGATGTTGTGTCTCGTTCATCGATTTCCCAGTTACTTACTAGGACAGTTCCCACTAGCTCATTTAAGAAGTTAATAGCACTGTTGGCTTGCTTATAACTATTAACAGTCTTCATCATTAGATTCATTGTCTCCTCTACAGAAGCAACCTTACAGTCATACTCATAGTCATTAGACTTAAAGCCCTTATCTGAATAGACTTTACGGACAGAGATTAGTCTTTGGTTTACTTTGAATACACGGTTACGCCAAGCTACAGTGCAATTACTAAAGTCAAATGTGATTTCAATATTTCTTTCTGCATTGGGATTACCAAAGCTAGGAAAGTTTAGAGTGATTACGGATACAGTTCTCGCTTCGCAAGAAGGAGCGGATGATGCGGATGCTAAAGTCTGAGTTTTCATGTTAGGTTTTCTCCTTTGATTTAATTGAATAAACTCAAAAAAAGGGTCAGTCTAATGACCAACCCTTGAAAATAAATATCTAGTTGTGAAAGTCTGCACCCCATAGGGGGGCTGTAGCTCCTTACTAACAAGACAAAGTTGTCTCCATCTCATTTTTTGACTCTCTATTGGCTTTTTAAGCGGTTAATATAAATGCCTTGCTGAACCCATATACAAGAAGGGGTGGGGTGGGTCTTTTTATTTACGAGTCTCAAAATACCTACAAAATATTTTTACTGCTCTATTGGCAATTTTGCTACTCACAATCATTTCTTCATGATGAAAGTTGCCTACACAGCACTATGTTTTATGTGCTTTTATAGAACTATATAGGCAAAACAAAATAATGAATATATGGCTAAAAAAATCAATATTAAAAATAGATAATAACCCCAAGCTCAACAAGAATACAAAAACAGAGTTTAAAAGATTTTTAATCTATTACCTTAATAGAAAATAATATGACAAGTAAATATAAAACTAATAATCGAAATATGGAACAAGTGGTTTCATATTTGACTACAGAAGACAAAGATAGACTTCGTGATTACTGCCATAGTAAAGGGCTAACTATTACTGGTCTGATACGAAGAGAATTATTACAATTAATTACTAATGAAAATATATGAATAACAAACAATACTCCCAACATCCTGGTATGAGAAACGAAGGTTCTTCTGTTCCTTATGCAAATACATTAGAAGCTTTCCAAGAATTAAATGCTTATGAATTAGAAAATTCAAGACCTGCTGTTGAGGCATTCCCTTCTATTCCTAATCACAATCACAATTATTTGTCTCCTGATTTTCTTGAGTTTTCTGATACTCAAGAAACGCTAATTCAAAAAGAACTATATGCTACTAATGAACGCCCTGACTCTTCTACTTATACCAAGTTGTGTAATTTAAGAGATAAGCTTAATTCTCAACGGGTTACTCTGAAGTCGCAACTCAAACAAGTTGGGGAACAGTTAAAGCAGGTTCAGCAACAGTTGAATAAGTTTTCTTAGGCATCTCTAGTTTGCCAATTTTTGGAACAAACATTAGAGGGGTTAAATTCCCCTCTATCTGTATATTAGAGTTCTGGTATATCAAAGCTATCTTTAGCTGCTAAATAATGCTTAATGATAGTTTCTGGAGTATTACCAGATATTCTGGCAACAGTAGCGATATCAAATCCTTCTCTAATCAGCCGAGTAATAAAGCTATGCCGTAGTGAATAAGAACGAAAAGCTTTGTCTAATTTGCCGTCTTCAATCAAGCCATTTACAACAGTTTTCCAGTAGCGTCTGTTAAATGTTTTCTGATTCACATAGCCGAGACTAACTGAAGGGAACAATAGATTATGTTGATTTTCTGATTGTCAGCATTGTTTCAATCAATACTCTCAACTGCTCATTCACAGGAAAAAGTCTAATCTCATAAGTCTTAGTATGGGGTAATAAAATCCCATTGCTGTATGCCTTGTTGAATCTAATGTATGTTCGGTCATTCTTTTGTTTAATATCATCCCAAGTTAAAGCATGGCATTCACTAGGTCTGCATCCTACCAGACTAATAAAATCAATCATTGGAGCGTAATACGAGTGAGGATAAACGCTACTTGGCTTGACATATCTATCATCATAGAATGCACTAACTATAGCCTTTACCTCGCTTGGTTCATAGGCTTCGATAGGCTTCTTACCTTTCTTGGCTATTGATATTGCAGCATATACATTACGCTCTATCTTCCCTGTTTTAACTGCTAAATTGACTGACGGATTTAAGCAGTTAGAAAAGATGGGTAATATTGAACCTGAACTATAACGAGTCAATAAGTGAGCTACAAAATCGCTAGCTTTATTCAACTCCAGCAATTCTTTAGGAGTTTTACCTAAATAGTGCTTTTCGTATGCAAGCCAATGTTTTTTAATGGTTGTAGCTGCTACCCGATTCTTACTTGTTTCCTTGTATGTTTCCCAGAGGCAAGTAGATTAGGTTGTCTAGTTGCTATTTGTAAAGCTTGAGCTAGCTTAGGTCGATACCTTACTAATGTTGAATCAAAATCATTGATAGATATATCACGGTCAATGATTTGTGCTGTTCGGAGTGCTGATTGCCAAGTAAGTTCAGATGACACGCCTACATTGAACTCGTTGCGTTTGCCTTGAGGATATGTGAATCTAATTCTAATTGAGCCTTTCTTGACATCAATTGAAACGATGCCAATTTTGGCATTACGGTTTGTATTGTCGATATACATTGGGGTTTCACTGGATTAGAAAAATCCCCAATTAATCCCCAATTCATCAATAAATATTCATTTATTTAGCCCTTGTATCCCCCTCAAAGCTAGTCTTTTCGTAGTCGAACGGCTTTGGGGTAGTGGGGGTCGTGGGTTCAAATCCCGCCGCTCCGATACATATACAGTAAGAGTTTCAGCGTTTTAGTCTATCAATATTTACTTGGCTATTCTTATCATGACACCGATTTGACACCCAAGTAAATACTTGACTTTAACTTTATGCTGCTGACATAACTGATAAGGTAGTCCTGTAGAAGTAATGATTTAGAATGATAATTGATATTTGATAACTTTTTCCAATGCCGATTTGCCCAAGCTGTTCTTCTACAAAAATTGTTAAAAACGGTCACATTCACAACGGAAAACAGAGGCTGAAATGCAATAAGTGCTATCGTCAATTCGTTGAAAACCCTCAGAAAATCATAATTAGTCAACAAAAGCGTGAGCTGATTGACAGGCTGTTGTTAGAAAGAATTTCTCTGGCTGGAATTGCGCGTGTGGTAAAGGTTTCTGAAAGATGGCTTCAAACCTACGTCAATCATAAATATGCTCAAGTATCAAGGACAGTAAAAGTAGCACCAAAAAAAAGGGAAATTGACAATTCAATGCGATGAACTATGGTCATTTGTGGATAATAAAGGTAATAAACAATGGGTTTGGTTAGCTTTGGATGTAAAGACCAGAGAAATTGTTGGTGTTTTTATTGGCGATCGCGACGAGAAGGCAGCCAAAAAATTATGGGATTCTTTACCTCCAGTCTATCGCCAGTGTGCAGTGGCTTACACTGATTTTTGGGCAGCTTACGGGGCAGTATTTCCTAGTCAACCTCATAAAGCAGTCGGAAAAGAAACAGGGAAGACTAGCTATATTGAGCGATTTAACAACACTCTCAGACAAAGAGTATCACGCCTAGTTAGGAAAACTCTATCGTTTTCTAAATCCTTAGAAAATCACATAGGTGCTATCTGGTATTTTGTGCATTACTACAATGCTTCATTACATATTTAGCACTACCATATTCCGTTCCCTAAAAGATGTTCTGTAGCTTTCTCTTCAAAAAACTTGGGGAATAGATACAAAGGTTGAGATACAAAACCTAATCCGTTTAGAATAATTGCTTTGACTATTTCTCCTGAATTAACTATTTCTTGTTCATCGATTCCCAATTCTTGGTTGATGATATCTACTATTTGTAGTTCATCAATTATTCCTGCGATTATTCCTAAATGGTTGATGTTTTTAATTTCTATTCCTGTTAACATTTCTACTCACATAGAGAGTCACAATTTTGTAGAAATTTAATTGTATTTATTTGCTGCTCTTGATTCTGGATAATTAGCTACTTTTGAGCGATGCTCATTCTCCTGAATCTATGTTTCTTTTATATTTCATCTGTGGGTCTGCCGAATGTGGGTTAAATATATCCGAGCCTTGTTCTTCTCCTTCAGGAAGACTCATATTCAGGACAATTAATTTCTCTTCACCTTCACTCAAAGGAGTATATAGTCCATCCCCAGTAGGTTCAATCTGAGAAATCGCCCAATTAGGCTCTAAATCCAACACAGTAAAGTTTAGTTCAGAAGAATAGTTATTGCGGATCTTGAGGAATAAGAATTCCCCAATATTTAAAGTCGGATTCTCTGGATCGGCAAAAGGTTCTGGCTCTATGGTATCTCCCGCTTCAAAGTCATCCATTTTGCCTAAAATTTCAATTTCGATTCTATCTTTAATCTGGGAGGTTAGATTGTGGTTGTCCAATTCTTGAACAGCTTGATATTTAGATATATGGGCTAACCGTTTGACTATTTTTGCTGCTGCTTCTGGTTCATTTACTTTGATTTCTGGTCTTAATATTATAGGTTCGCCAATGCGATCGCCATATCTACAGTTAAAGCAAGCAATTTTAGGATACTCGGACAAACTACTAGTCAGCTAACTAAACAATCGCTCGTCATAATCGTATGCTGACACTTTGACAATCTCAACCTTAGCAAAATCAGGATGCTGAGGATTTAGTATATAGTTGCGTCCTTCTCCTGTAGGAGTAACTGAAGAAGGAATGACCAACGCTACGCTAGACTGTTGTTCGACCCAATTTTGCCCAATTTCGGCTAGTTCTGGTGGTGCTGGGTTTATCCACCATTTTTCAGTCAATTCTTCTGGGCTTATCACTACAATATCTAAATTATCTGGTAGTTCAAGAGTAATAGTAGAAAGGTTTTTCGGCATCAAATTTAGAGGAGTATGAACTAAAGTTTCTAAAGTCGCTAATGCCGTAGAATCTGAAGTGTAAAGTACGGGAGTTCCTTTAAGATTCCAGCGTCCGCCGTATAATCTCGCTCCCTCTCCCGATAAGTCTTTAATTCGTTTGGTTTTGCCAATGCGATACAACAACACGACTAGGCGTAGACTCCATATTCAAGACGACCAAGCTCATCTAAAACTAGTTCGATGCCACTGAAATTATCTAAACAGGAAAGAGGAGTAACTACACCTAAAGCTTGACTGGGATATTTAAGCCATTGAACGGCGTTGTCTCGATCTTCAAACACCTCTACTGCTCTAGCATAGACTCTGGCTATTTGAATCAAATGGTCTGATAATTCTGGAGATAACTTTTTATCTCGGTCGTATCTCTGTAAAGTACGCTCAGAGACATGCAGATATTGAACCAAATCTTTGGCGGACAACTCTAATAATTGAGCTAAAGAATCTAAAGCACTTCTATACAAACCCTGACGCGCTAAATTCATTAAATCGAAGGGAGTTTTTACTTCTTGTCGCAAATTTAAAGCTTTGGTTACAGTTTGATAAGACATTTTTTAAAGACTTTAAAAGTCAATTGGAATATATTTTCAGCTTGGAAGCCAATTAAACAATTAGGAAGACATCGGCTTTTTTTGGCTGTATATAAATTTATTATATGTCAACTGTCTGTTTATATGCGACATTTGACAAAATAGATTGATTTTTATTAAGTGTGATGGCTATTATTATGCTGGGCAAATTGTAAAATATACTTTACTCGTAACCATTCACTCCCCCATCAAAATCGACAGGGAAAATAACCCACTAAAAATTATGAGAAAGCGGGTAAAACGGCTCTAAAATTTCATTTAACTTTAGGTGACTACAGAAATAGGAATGGGAGGTGGACTCAATCCTTTTCGAGCTAATTTAATTACCTCACTAATATAGAACCAGGGATTAATTTGTCTCAGACGACAAGTTTCGATAACGCTCAGCAAGGAACTGTAAGCAATACTACCCTCATTGGTTCTAGTACCGTAACTAATACGACGAGGAATGACAGCATGGCGTAATGCTCTCTCGGCTTCATTATTCGTCAAGGGTAAGTTAGGATTATTCACCGCTGCTGTTACCGCGTCCCAATCATTGAGGATTTCATTTGCTAGAGCTTTCAGTTTTTCATGCCTGACGACTCGTTTACCTATATGGCAAACTCCCCGAAGAGAATAGATAATTTGGTCTAGTTCTACTCTGTTCGTTCCTGACTTCATACCATGGATAAAACTCCGTAAATTGTTTAAGATTAGGGTTCCAATCCTTACAGTTCTATCGTTTATTAACTCGCTAATTCTAATCGCCTTACGGATTAGATGAGCCAAGCATCTTTGACGTTTTGTTCGATGACGATAAGCTCCATAGCCGTCGGTAATCAACCAGCCCACAAAAGCTTCTGTGACTAATTGTTGGAATTCTTCTTTCGTTCGAGGGGCAATTCTAAATACTGCGGTTTTACTGTTGATGGCAACCCATAACCAATATAGTTTTCCCCTCTCGTACCAAGGTGTTTCATCAACATGAAGTATCTCTGCCAATTGCAGCGAACCTAGTAGTTCTTCAACTACTGGTTCACAGGCTATTCCTGCCTCCCTCACACAACGATTTATTGTGCCAATGCTTATTTTCACCCCCAGCCAATCCCAAAGAAATTCCTGAATCTTGACCCTGCTTAACCGATAACGTACTCCCATACCAATACTTCTTGTTTAAGAATTAAGCAGAGTTAAAAATCGCAAAAGTAAGTTGTTTTGGCGAAGAGGAGATTTCTCGATGAATCGGTTTTTTAGAGGGAAATTTAGAACGAGGTTTCTTAACCACTCTGGGATTATGTCTGCCTTGTCTGGGAGGAATTTTTTCAGCAAGAATATCTTGAATTAACCGTGAGAAAAAAAGGGAAATTGCTCGTCTTTTAAGGTCTTGAAAATCAGGAATGGCTCGACGAATAACTTTTAGAGTACCAGTAAAACCTAAACGTAAAGGAGAAATATTTGCTTGCTCGGCAGCTTGAAACATTAAAGAGCGAATAGCATAGTGACCCAAGAGCCAGCCATAAATTTCTTGTACAACTTCACGGGGTTTGAGAGAACGAATAGGAGTTTTACGCCCCAAAAGATGAGTTTTCAGCTCATCAATGGTATTCTCAATTTCCCATCGTTGATGATATTGCTGTGCCAACAATAAAGCAGGAAATAAAGTCAAATCCATGAAGCTAGTAACCAAACGATATGTTTTCAGTTCTCCATCCAGTCTCAATCGTGTATTCAATAACCCGAACTAGAATCTTAGTTAACCCTTTTTTCTTCGATTTGCGAGCCAGCGCGTTGCGGGTCTATAACCCGTTGAAGCGACTGGCGAGGGTGCGGTCGGGATTAATCCAACTCAAATAAGAACCATCATCTAAATCTTGTGGGCAGGAAATTTGACGTTCGCGGGAACTCTTCCCAAATATTGACATCCTTGAGTAATGTGGCGTTGACCATTCGATAAGAATGAAATCCTCTTCCCACATTAAAAGCATCGATTCGTTCACCGAACGCAGTAATTTTAAAGCTCTGACTCTTTCTCCAATACGATAAGGACACATCAAAGCATCTGTGATTAAATGTGTTCCTGTTTCAATTAATAAAACCACACGGACTTTTGGAAAAGCAGCTCTTGTTCCTTTTCGACTTCCTGGATATCCAAACACTCTGGCATTGGCTTGGCTATCTGGCACATCTATAACTGTTCCATCGACTGCCATCACTCTCAGTCCACCGAGAAATGCTCCTGGTGTTTCAACTGTCGCTGTCGGTCTGACAATTGAATTAAATAGTCGACTCATTACTTGGCATCCTAATTTTTGCCTAGCTATGGTAATCGAAGAGCTATTCGGGTGTCTTCCAATATTGTCCTAATTTTGTCCACTGTTTATTCAACCCATTCACTAAATTTTGAAGCACTGTTCGTCATTGAATCTGATGACCATAAACTCATCGCAATCACTAAGACAAACTACTAAACTTGCTGGTAACTTCCTTTGGCGTTTTTCAAAGCTGTTACTTTTCTCTAATGCTTCGTTCAATCGCTTCTGGAGAAATTACTGTTTGAATTGCCTGGAAGACTAATGATGCTTCTAGCTTCGGATTAATCAACGAGAATTCTTTGAGTTGCACTTTTTTCCTCCAATATCATCCTCACCTTACTAGCTTTTGGGCTTAAACAAGAAGTATTGACTCCCATACTGGCAATCAGCGTGGCAAAAACACTTCCTACTAAGACATATTCGGTCAGTTTCAAGTTTCGAGTGCGACCCTCAACAGTAGAAGTAATTCCCTCTCCTGGTCTAGATTTAGATTGATGACCGCAGGTGCAATTTCCTTGGTAATAGTGGTGTAGCTGGCAGACTATTTTCAATCCTAGTGCTGTTTTTTCTAGTTCCAGAACTTGATGTCCCATGTAGGGTTTTGCCTCATAGGTCATGGATGTTTGATTGCATGCACAGAGTGCGTTCTGGGTAGTGAGGTATTATTTCATCTACTTTTAGGATTTGACTCCGCCCAAATCCCTTGGAACCTTTCTGTCGTCCCGCTTTCCTTTTGGGGTGGCAGCTTTTTTTTGCTTGTTTTTCGGCAGCTTTCTTTTCTTTCTTAAATGGATTATCACTCGATGGCGGTTGATTGGTATTGCTCGAATCCGAGTTGATTTTTGACCACTGTTCTACTGCATACAGATGTAGATTATTTGCTACTTCCACCAATCTCTCTTTATCTAGAGATTGGAAGTACTTCCGATTCATCTGTGCCAAATCTTCTTTGCTTAGTCTAGCCATGATTTAAAGCATACATCAATCTCCCGAATCTAAATCAATTGCTTCATTTACAGTTTTTTTCAGAGGGGGGAAGTGAATGGTTACCTTTACTCTGCTATAACCAGATATTCCTTAACCCCTTCAAGCAGGCGATCGCTTATTTGAAGACTAATATTCTGAATGTCTTCATCAAAAAGATATGTCTGCAAGCGATCTAAACCAGAACTAGAAAAGTTAGAACCTGGTATTTCGGTAGAGCGATTACGCTTCGCGTTGCCTACGGCTACGCATATTGCTAAATACTGACCAGAATTAAGTGCCAACTGCATAATCCTTCGCAGACTGGGTGATTCTTCTGTCGGAATTCTCGCTAGTTGCCGAAGGAAGTGATTAATCTCGATTGTGTTTCCCAAATTGTCTTTTTCTTCAAGCTTAATGAGCTTATCAACAAGATCGGAATCCAATACTGTTCGGTTAAGCTAAAAACATGAGTTAATGAGAGTATTCTTGATCCAAGTTAGATGAAACTTCAACCTTTAACTATTGTTGTGCCAAAAATCCAAATAGGTGAGATATTCCCCGCATTGGAATTAATCATGTCTGATCGAGCTATTGATGAGGCAATTTCAGAAACAAATAGTCGAGAAAAGCGTAACCGTCTACTTCCGACTCATCTAATTATCGCCTTAGTAATTGGTCTGAATTGGTGGTCAAAAGACTCAGTGATAGATGTGTTAAAGAATTTAGTTCAAGGATTGTCAGTCTCATGGATACCAAAAGGAATCAAATGGAAAACACCAAGTAAATCATCGATTAGCGAAGCTAGGCAAAGAGTAGGATGTGCAGTCATGACGAGACTTTTTGAGAAACTAGCTCGACCAATGGCAACAATGGAAACACCGTCTGCTTTTTTGAAAGGATTACGATGGATGGCAATCGATGGAACGGTATTCGATCTCCCTGACACAGAAGAAAATGGTCGAGTTTTTGGCTATCCAGGAAGTCGAAAGGGAACGAAGGCTGCTTTTCCAAAAGCGCGATTGGTTATTTTGGTAGAATTAGGAACTCATCTAATTAGGATTTGCTCTTATTTATCTTGGATTAATCCTGACCGTAAATCGAAGAAAAAAGGTGCAACTCGAATTCAAGTCAGAGTAATTGAGTACTTAATTCTGGAAAAGGGCGAAGAAAGGCTTTAGCCGCATCTAGTAGTTTATCGCTTAATTACAGACTTAATGGATTATAAGATGTTTCCGTCTCTGGTGTTGGCTGATGAGTATCATTGGCGTTGGGAAATAGAAAATACCCTCTCCGAATTTAAAACTCATCTCAATGCTCGAAAAACTCCAATTCGCTCTAAAAAACCCAAATTGGTTGTTCAAGAAATTTATGGCTGGTTATTGGCTCACTGGGCAGTAAGATCTCTGATTTTTCGCGCTTCTACTACTACCAATAAATCTCCTCTAAGATTTAGTTTTACGGGTACTTTACGAACTTTACGTCGTGCTATTTCTCAGTTTCAACAAGCTTTGCCTTCTTCTCTACCTTACTTTTTTTCTTGGTTAATCTCAGAAATTGCCGACCAAATTATCCCGACTCGTCAAGGTCGAACTAATCCGAGAGTTGTTAAGAAACCTCGCTCTAAATTTAAAGCAAGAAAGCCCACTCATCGAACTGGTTTTACTCAACTTCAACCACTTACTTTTGCTACTCCTTCTTCTGCTATTTAATTATTAACCGAACAGTATTGCATAAGGGACGACGCTTTTTATCACCTTTGGAATCTAGTCTTTGCACTTGAATCAGACTCATATCGTGAGATGCAGAAGTACGAAAATGTAAATCGTCCCATTTACTGATTTTCAGTTTTCCGAGTTTAGAGTCTTCTATTTCTACTGTTTCATCTGCTGAGTACCATGTAGTTTGGTCATTGACTTTAAACTTCTGGTCGTGTTTTTTGGGTCTTCCTCTTCCTGAATAGCTTTCTGGTTTTGTCCACAAGCAACAGTTAGAACAAATTCTCATTAACTTGCTGACTGGTATTTCCCCTGCTTGATTAACCCACGAACCATTGCCATATTCACTATCGAGTACCACCAGAACTTTTTGCTTTATTTGTCGACTTACTTGTTTTAGTTGCCATACTGCCTTTGATATCGGTTTTTCGTAGGACGTAATTCGGTAGTGTCTCAATGGCAATGCCCAGCTTCCTTGTGTTTCTGTTAACCAAGCAATCGTGCTGTATCCTTGTCCTACTGTCACTGAGTTATTTGAAGATGCTTGGTGTTCATAGGTTCTATCTTTTAAAGTTTTTGCTCCTCTTCTTCCCCATGCTGTGTGGTCTATTCCCAACAGTACATATTCTAATGATGGCATTTCTTCTACGTACCTTTTCATCAATTTATTTCTGTTTGGACGACTATCAGATAGAGCCTCATAAGTACTCGACCATTTTCTTCTGAATAGAGGTGAAAGTGACAATTCTGCTAAACAACTTACATTTCTAGTTGTCATTACACTATCCATCAATTCAAATGTTGCATCTTTTGCTCTGCCTAACATTTGATAGGTTTGTTGACGGAATTTTCGATATCGGTCATATTTCATAATGGGGAGAGTTTGAATTTTGTTGTTATTTTCATCTTCTCCCTATTTGCCCTTCGTTCTCTCTCTGTTTTCTTTTTTTACTTTTTAGTTAGTCTAAACTACAGTAAATCCCAAGTCTTCACTTAAATATTCAACGACTACTAAACCATTTGAAAAACGACCCGAAAAATAAGGCGGTTCGGGAGGAATTGCCCCCAGAGTAAGAGCAAAAGAACTGCCCGAATCTGATAGGCTATCGCCGAATACTAAAATTTGAGAATAGTTATTTGAATTTGACATTTTTCTGTATTTTTTTTGAAGTTTGTATTCTTAAAATTTTATAGGGATAGAAAGTAGAGGTAATTATTATTTTTGTAATTAGTTAAAGTAAATTTTGGATAGCGATCGCTCTTTGTAGCTATAAATAACTGACGTTACGGATGCGAAGCTTATGCCCTAAAGGATTCCCTACGGTCTCGAAGCGGTATCCTTTAGGGCAAAATCACGAAAAATCAATAGTTTCAATGAGATATAGAGACAGACTAATTATCCCTTTAACCTTTTCCCCTTAACCTTATGCGAAGCGATAAAGGACATTCGTGTGTCCGCATCTTCCTTTAGGATTTCCCTGTCCTAACAGATTGATTCGTGCGTAACATCAGTTAGTTAAGATCGATATTAGTTTTAGTTAGATTGATAATGCCATCAAAATCATATTTAGTAAGCATTTCAGTCATAGCTAGAGCTATATATTCTCTATCGGCAGGAATTTGAGCAATCAACTGTCCGATTTGTTCTGCATCAACGGCGATCGCAGCTTGATTGAGATCGGCAACTAAAGTTGGAGATAACATAGCTAAATCTTCAAAAGAAAGAGATTTATTGGTTTTGTTGGTTTCCTGAATATCTTTATCTGTAGATTCTTCCTGATAGATAAGTTCAACCCCTAAATGTTGGATTAACTTATCAAAGATGACTCGTTCGGTAAATGGTTTGGCTACAAAGTCATCACAACCTGTATTGATAATATTCTCTCTCTGTTCTTCAAAAGCCGAAGCAGTAATGGCAATAATCACCGTCGGTTTCACGCCAGAGCGATCTTTAATTTGTCTAGTGGCTTCATAACCATCCATTATAGGCATTCTCATATCCATCCAAATCAAGTCTGGTTGCCAGTCTTGCCACAAGACGATCGCCTCTTTACCATTATTAGCAGTACGGGGGGTAAATCCTACCGATTCTAATAACTTGACCAGTGCTAAACGATTAGTTTCTCGATCGTCTACTACCGCAAGACGATAGTTTCTTTGTCCTGGTGCTAGCTGCATGACTCGCTTTGACATAGCGATGGTTTCTTTGATCGGGAAATCTGCCAGCTCAACTTCAATATCAAAAGCAAAAGTCGAACCTTCCCCTAAAATACTGTTAACTTTAATTGTTCCTCCCATCAATTCGGCAAACTGGCGACTAATAGCCAATCCTAATCCAGTTCCCCCTTGAGACTGAATCCCGCTCGCGGTTTGGATGAAAGGCGAAAAGAGTTTGTTTAATTCTGCTTCGGCGATTCCTTTTCCCGTATCGGCAACTTCAAAGCAGAGTTTGACCTTATTATTCGATAATCGAGAAGTAGAAGTGAAGACTCGTAAGGTTACGCCTCCAGCTTGCGTGAACTTAACAGCATTACTCAAAAGATTGATTAATAACTGACGCAGCTTGCGCGAGTCTCCCAGAACAAATTGCGGTAGGTTATCAGCTAGTAAAAATTTAAACCACAAACCTTTAGCTTCCGCTCTTACCAAAAACATCGATTGTATAGTCTGGAGGAGTTGGCGCAGATCGAACGTTTCATTATTGAGGGCAATTTTTCCCGCCTCAATCTTAGACATCTCCAACACATCATTAATTAGATTCAGCAGGTGTTCGCCACTACGGTTAATGATATCCAAAGATTGTTTATGGTTGCTAGTGATGGTGTCATCCCGCGACATCAACTGCGAGAAACCTAAGATTGCATTAAGAGGCGTGCGTAACTCGTGACTCATATTAGCCAGAAATGAGCTTTTTGCTAAGTTAGCAGCTTCGGCTTCTTGAGCTTTTATCTCTAATTGTTGGCTAAATCTTTCTAACTTTTGACGGGAAACGGATAATTGCCGAGATAACCAAGTTACGCCAATTAACAATCCAAACGCAGATATCAAACCCACTAAAACGATCGCACTAGCCAATTCACGGGCAGGATTAAAGGCTTCCTCTTGGCTAATTTCCACTAACAAAGCAATATCTTGTTCATTAAGCCAGCGATAGACTCCCAAGACGGAAGAATTTGTATAGTTGCGATACAGCCCATAACCGCTGTTGCCAGTCATAGCTGCATTGATACCTGGGCTATCTATATCTAGACTTGTCTTATTTGACCGCGATTTTCCTGCAATAAAGTCGTTTTTGCTAATTAACGAGCCGACTAAATAACTTTCCCCAGTCTCTCCTAACCCTGCTTTTTCCCTAATAATACGATCTATGCGATCGAGATCTAGATCTATTAAAATTATCCCCGAACGATCTTCTAGAGGCTTTGCCAAAGTAATCGCGGGTTTTCTGGTGATAGCAGAAACATAAAATATGGGTGCAAAGTTTGCCCCCTCTTCTACATCTTCCACATAAGTCATGTTGGCTAAGATTTCGTATTCCCCTTCTCGCTCTTTATTAGTAGAAAAAACAATTTTGTTACTGCGATCTAAGATAAATATTTCTCTCAAACTAGGCTTAATCTGATTTACCCGAACCAAATACCGCTCTAGTACTTCGTATGCTTCTTGTTTTGCACCTTCATCCTGAGAATTAAGCAATATAGCCAAACTCCTCTGCACATCGGGCATCTGAGTAGTTTGTAAAAAATCTCGCTGCCGATCTTCAAACCACAGTGCAATATCCTGTTCTTTTAGAGTAGCTGCTACGTTTAGGCGACCGAATGCAGCCTGTTTTAACGCTTCTTTAGCCCGAAAATACGCCACACCACCAACTGTACTTACCGTAATCAACGCCAGCAGTAAAAAGTAGTTGGCTATCTTGGTAGTCAGGGATAACTGCGGTAATTTCATCAATAGTGATGTTCAGATACAACTCAAGGCTATCTGAATTATATATACGATGAGATTTGATGGTGAAGTTTGTGAGGGCGATCTTTTGTAAAATTAAATCCCTATCAATGGCGATAGTTGTTATGCGAAAGAGCGTTCTGATTCGATGGTAATTTTGGGCATCAATAAAAATTCACTATAGTCTGCCAAGTCATCTATACCAAGGACATTAAATACAGCCTCTACTAATAACCAAAAGAAAATTTTTGTAATTAATTTTTGCCAATTGATTTTCATAATAAACCTCTCCTTGCAAAGTATTGCGATTAATGACCCTAAAAGGCATCGCGATCGCCTTTTCTAATTTGAGCAATTTGAATACTGTCTTGATGATGGAAAAAAACTGTCTAATGATTTGAGGGCTTGTCGAGCAATTAGTATCTGCTTTAAAGTGCAGTATTTCTTGAGACGTGAACAATTCGCGAACTATCCGATTGATAAAATTCATGTTTAAAACCCTCTCTCGTTTGATATTTTTCTTGACTTAATATCACCTTAAAAACTAATCGAGAAGAAATGGAGATAGATAATGATGGAGTCAGGAGTTAGAAATTAATTTACTTCCCTAGTTAATCCCGATTTATTTTTATACCTGTATGTATTAAGAATTTTGATTGGCTAATTGTATATATGTTTCTTCCAGGGAAAATATGTAGTCGATCGCCAACTAATATTTTCAGGAGAAGTATTGTGTCACCACAAAGAATAATCACCATCAGAATTTGTCGTCGCGCAGCCTATCTAATGTCTAATAATTTGGCTGGAACAGTCAGAATATTGAGCGATCGCAGAATTATCCCAAAGCATCGCTCTCACTACATGACAACAGAACGACAATTGATCGCTCGCTGCTATCAAATTAGTTAAGACAAAACAAAATTCTACTTTTTATGAAAAAAGGTAATTGAGATGAAAGATATGAAACGCTTACAAATTTTTATCATGAGCATTGTCTTTACAGTCAGTATTGGCTGGTTTAGTTCTGCATCGGGTAAGATAAAGCAACCCACTGCACCGTTGCTCACAGGGATGGGAGAGCATCACCATGAGATCTCGACAAAATCAACTCAAGCTCAACGTTATTTCGACCAAGGTTTGGTTTTAGCCTATGGTTTTAATCATGCCGAAGCTGCCCGTTCTTTTCGCGAAGCAATTAAATTAGATCCCCAATGTGCAATGTGTAATTGGGGTTTGGCTTATGTTTTGGGTCCCAATATTAATGCCAAAATGGAAGATGATGCCGTTCCCGAATCCTATGCAGCTATGCAGCAGGCAGTTAAGTTAGCAGACAACAGCACTAAATTAGAACAAGCGTACATCAGTGCGTTAGCAACAAGGTACACAGATAAGCCTGTAGAAGATCGTAGTGCTTTAGATCTGGCTTATGCCGAGGCGATGGAAAAAGTTGCTCAGAAATATCCGAATGACATGGATGCAGCTACCATCTATGCCGAAGCCCTAATGGATACTATGCCTTGGGACTATTGGACAGAAGAACAAAAGCCAAAACCCAAAGCTCAAAAAGTTCTCGATACTTTAGAATCAATTCTTGAGCAAGAACCAGATCATCCAGGGGCAAATCATCTTTACATTCATGCAGTCGAAGCCGTCAAACCCCAGAAAGCGATTGCAGCAGCGGATAGACTGGGTAGTTTAGTCCCTGGTTCGGGACATTTGGTACATATGCCATCCCACATATATATTCGTGTGGGTAGGTATCATGATGCTGCGGTTGCTAATGAAAAAGCGATCGCCGTAGATAAAGACTATGTTGCCCAATGTCACGCTCAAGGAATTTATCCCTTGGCTTATATGCCTCACAATCATCATTTTCTGTGGTTTGCTGCCACTATGGAAGGTAATAGTAAGATCGCCACAGAAGCAGGTAAAAATGTTGCTGGCATGGTCGATCCCCAGATGATGCGCGAACCAGGCATGGGTACATTACAGCATTTTTCGGTTGTTCCTTTATTTACTATGATTCGTTTTGGTCAGTGGGATCGGATATTGGCTGTACCACAACCAGAAGCAGACTTAAAATATCCCACGGGAATCTGGCACTATGCTAGAGGTTTAGCCTTTAATGCCAAAGGTAAAATAGCCGAAGCACGGCAGGAACTAGAAGCTTTAGATTTACTGGCACACGATCTAGAATTAGAAACCGTAACTATCTGGGATATCAATACCACTCAAGATATTCTCAAAGTAGCAACAGAAGTCTTAACAGGAGAAATAGCCTTACAAGAAGGAAAGTATCCCAGGGCGATCGCTCATTTACGTCAAGCAGTTAGACTTGAAGATGCCTTAAACTATGATGAACCTGCTGATTGGTCTACACCTGCCAGGCAGTATCTAGGGGCAGCATTACTCCAGGCAAAGCGTTATAGTGCAGCAGAAAAAACATATCGGGAAGATTTAGCTATTTATCCTGACAATGGTTGGTCGTTATATGGTCTATCTAAAAGCCTTCAAGCTCAAGGCAAAGACAAGGAAGCAAATAATATTCAACAGCAATTTGCATCTGCTTGGCAATATGCTGATGTGCAATTAACTGCATCTAGTTTTTAAAGCCAATTAATGTTCGGGATACCAAATCATTTTAAACATCATGCCAATTATTTGGAATTGGGTGAATCTGTGGTTATGCCCAATCACATACATGGGGGTTCGGTGGTAGAGACAAGGCATACCTTGTCTCTACCACCGAAACCGCGACCAATCACGACAAAACCATTGGACAACCAAGATTTCACAATTATATTATTCGTAACAATGTGGCATATAATCGCATTGTGGAATATATTCAAAGAAATCCTCAGAATTGGAATCAGGACAAATTTTTTAGCAAACCATAGATAAGTCACCAATCGCTTTTTGGTCGAAAAATTCCCTAGTTATTCTCGATCGCACTGTAGGTTAGTCAAAATTAGATTTAATGATGATAGTTAAATACCATGAGCAAAATTATTTTAATTATTGACGATGAAGAAGATGTCAAAGATATTGCCCAAATGGGATTGGAAATGGCAGCAGACTGGAATGTAATTACCGCCAGTACGGGAAAAGAAGGCTTAGAATTAGCCCAAACTAACCAACCAGAGGTAATTCTTTTAGATCTAATGATGCCCGAATGGGATGGAAAAGAAACTCTCAAACAACTAAAAGCCAATACAAGCACTGCTACTATTCCTGTAATCCTGATGACCGCAAAAACTCAATCTGCGATCGCAGAGCTAGGTTCAGACATCGCATCGGAACTAGTAGAGTTAGATTTGGCGGGAGTGATTACCAAACCTTTTCGTCCTTTAGAATTACCCGAACAAATTACTAAGATTTTAAGCAATAAAAAGCCCTAAAGAATAAACGATAAAAATTTGATGGCTATTCACAAGCTTGTTTCAAGGCTCGATCGAACTTGAGATATCCTTGGTGACTCACTTCATATATTCCTCTCCATGCTAAGTAAGGAATTAACAGACCAAAATTTTTATGTTGTTGAACAAAGCGAGTTTGGCGATCTTGTAGAGCCTCTAAAATAAATACATGACGGACTTTAAATAAAAATGGTGCGCCAAAGTATCCCTCCAAAATAAAACCGTTGGGAGGATCGATCTTTAAAAACTTCGCTGATAGCCAATATTTGCCAAATTGCTGAAGATTTTCTAGAAAATCAATTTTACCCCCTTCAGCAAAATCTGCTCTAGCCTCCAAAACAAAAGGATTCCACTGTTGATAATTAGCAAAATCTGTTACTCTTTGCCAAACTTTTTCTGACGGTACATCAATAACAATCTCCGTTGTCCATCCAGACATCAAGGACATTCTTTGTTTGATTTTAGATAGCTGTTTATTCATAGGTGATTATTCCATTCACTCAACAAGAAACAATTAATTACTAAAGCAAGCTTGATAAAGTGAGCGTAAGGCTTTACCATCTTGGCTAAATTCGGCTACGGCACAATTAAATGTCACTTGAAACCTTTCACCTTCAAAAGAAGCAAACACCTGTTTTCTGAGGATGGTCAGTAATTCTGTAAGGTGTTCTTTGCCCTGAAATTTATCTAAGTTAGGCATCCCGATAATAAAGTCACCATTGCCCCAATAGCTAGTAACTTCATCGCTACGAAAGGCAGCTTGAATTACTTTACCCCATTGAGAGAGAATGCGATCGCCTGTAACGTGACCATATTTCTGATTGATTTCCTGTAAATCGGTTATTTTGAGTACAGCCAGACAAAATGGTTGACTATTATCTTGAGCTTCTTGCAACAGGCTTTCTATCTCCCGACTGCTTTGGCTACGATTAGTTAATCCCGTCAGGCGATCTTGAGTGGCGAGATGATGTAGTAGACGACTGCGCTCTAGTCGGTTATTTATTCTAGCGATTAATTCTGCCCCAACTACAGGTTTAGAGATATAGTCATCTCCACCGATTTCAAAGATTTGTTGGATAGTTTTTGCATCCTGGCGTGCAGTAAGAAACAATACGGGTAATTCTTGCCAATCTGGATCGCTACGGAGAAGCTGACATAGTTCAATGCCGTTAACTTCAGGCATTTCTACATCAAGGATTACTAAGTCTGGTTGAGTGGCATTTAATACTTGCCAGAAGCTAGCAGTCGATTCTAAAGTACTTACGTTGATTCCCCAAGGTTCGAGAATTGAACGTATCGTATTCAGGAAGATAATATCATCATCAACGATTAAAATAGATGCGATCGCTTTTTGATTCTGCTCGATTATTTTAGTAGTAGTTTGCCAAATTTTACTAGCAGTAACAGGTTTAACTAGAAAACTACTCGCTCCTGCCCGATTGGCAGCTAGGCGATTATTTAAATTATTAGCATTAGAGAGAACTATTGTTGGTATGGCAGGGGTACGAGCGTTTAGTTCCCTAACTAAAGACAAATATTCTGCTTCATTATTGGCTGTTTGAGAATCAATTACCACTACATAAGGTAAATTGTTTTCTAACCATGTCTTAGCTTGGGTAATGTTATCAGTTTGATGCCATCCTAATCCCTGAGTTTTGGCTAACTCCTGTAGTTCTTTAGTCAATTGAATGTTAGCAGAAATCAATAGTAAATTTGCCTCGGCTGTAGTTTCAACTGTGGAAGTTGTGTCTAATGCGAGCAGGCTATCTAAATCTGTTACTAAAGAAACAAATTGCTTTGATTGTTGAGTATCTAATACTGGATTATCCTGTAGCAAAGTTTCTATTTCACGGGCGATATCTGTTCCCGTATCCCTAGAGAACATTCCCAAAACTCCCGTTAATTTATGGGCTGCTCGTTCCGCGCTATATTGTAATTCAGTAGACAAACTGCCTTGTTTTACTTTAAATACAGCTTCTTGCAATACCTTCATGCGCTCGGACATCTTAGCCTGATGCTTAAGCCACATTTGTTCCATCTTACTCTCGAATTCTTCCTCGATAGAAGTAGTAGCTTGACCTTCAGTAGATTTAGCAACGTTTGGATTAAGACGATAGCCTATGCCGTATACATTTTCAATCCAGTCTACAACTCCTGCTCGTTTGAGTTTTTTTCGTAGTCCTTTAATGTGTGCTTTAACACTTTCTTCCAATGGCGGATCGTCAAATGTCCAAATCTTGTCTAAGATTTGCGAGCGACTAAATACCCGTGCGGGATTCCGCAGAAAGATTTCTAATAAACTATATTCTTTAGCTGTAAGTTTAATGGGATGTTGTTGATAGCTGACTTCACAACTACTGGGATCTAAGATTAGTCCATTGATATCCAAAACACTTGTAGTGGCTACTTCTCCTCGCCGAGACAAGGCCCTGATTCTAGCGTTTAATTCGCCTAAATCTAGGGGTTTAGTTAAATAATCATCCGCCCCCGCATCTAAGCCCAAGATCCGATCTTCGCTCTTATTTTTGGCAGTCATTAATAAAATAGGCGTGGCATAACCTTCAGAGCGCATTTTTTCGCAGAGACTTACCCCATCTAAACCAGGCAGATCGACATCCAGCAAAACTAGTTCGTACTCACCCGTTTGCACATATTCCCAACCCATCTGACCGTCTTCGGCGGCATCTACTATGTGACGCTGGGTAAATAAAGAACGTTTAAGCACATCTACCAAAATTTCATCATCGTCAACTACTAAAATTCTCATAGTGCGATCGCTATTTCCAACTTAACTCTCAATTCATATAATGAAATTGACTAGAGAAGAACTAGGGAAGTTTTATTAAAAGTGAAACTGAAGCTCAAAGTATTCGCTGCGGAAGATTCATTTTAGCTACCGACTTTCTGGATTCAAAACAATTGAGCCCAGAGCAGGCTTTATTTGTAAAAAACCTACCCTTGTGAGCCCTACGACTCTACCACTCATCAAAAAGCGATCGCTTATTTCCTATTTCATTACTCCTTATCCTTTCAAAAGTCGCTTTTTTCTATGTGACCCCGCACATCATTAAGATCTATATAGCGATCTGTGGCGTTGCGTAGTTCTCTGGCAATCATGCCCTCTGTAGACACCACGGTAATATGGGTGTTTTTTGAGCGTAATAGTTCGATCGCTCTTTCAAAATCTCCATCCCCACTAAATAGGATCACGCGGTCGTATTGCTCTACCGTATTGAACATATCTACTACAATCTCTATATCCAGGTTCGCTTTTTGAGAATAGCGTCCAGAGGCATCATCATAGTATTCTTTCAGTATCTTTGTTCTTACGGTGTAGCCCAAACTAATCAAAGCATCGCGAAATCCCCTTTGATCTTGAGCATCTTTTAATCCCGTATACCAAAAGGCGTTGATTAGCACTACCGTAGGATCTTTGGTGAAATATTCTAATACTCTTCTGGGATCGAAAAACCAACCGTTTTTTTGTTGAGCGTAGAACATATTGTTGCCATCAACAAAGATAGACAAACGATCTCTAACATATTTTCCATGAGATTCCATATAACTTTTCCTATAAGAGCTTAAATATATTTAGTCGCCACAGATTAATCCGTCTTAATCCGACGAAAAAGCCGTGACTATTGGTTAAAATAACCAGCGAAATATGCTGCTACGACAGAAAATTAGACCGCAACATCGACACTAGTGGGCGGTGCGGCTACGGTCATCACGAGCTTTTGAGGAGACCTCAAAAGACGTGATCTTAACTATGCGCCTTACTGCCCACTCTGAAACACACACGGCTAAACTGCGTAATGACAATGGCAATCGCTTTTTGTTGTTTATCCCAATTTATTTGGGAAAAATCAACACTGTGAGACAAGAACACAAAAAGGTTTAATTAAAGTTTCTGCTCACAAAGCGCACGTTGCCTTACAACACTTTTAGATGAATAAACCCGCAGAAATGACTACGACCAAGTATTTTTAATATTAATTATTAAGATTGGACGATAAGCACCAATTTATCTGGGAGAAAACCCGAATAAAATTTAATTTAGGCATATTTCATATATATCCCAGTTTAGGACAAAAAAAACCTCTGTAACAATTTAATTTATTAATCCAAAGTTTTTTTCCGATATCTATACACAATCTAGCGAGTAAAAAGTAAATTTATCGCCAACGAATTGAACTGAATTTACTAAATCCGATCAAAAAAAGCTGTCTCAAGGTTCTATATAAAAGCGATCGCTTAATTATCAATAAATCAGAAAAAGTGTAGTTTTTTTGAACGTTGTTGATAGTTAGATGGTACAGGCGATCGCTTCTGTGTCTTCTTCAAAACAGACATAATCAAGACAGTCTGGATTTTCTCTTAATAGTTTTGCCAACAGCCATCCTGCGATCGTCCAAGTTTGGAATTTACGGGAAGATTTACCGATCAAGCGACCATTTTTACCATCATAGTATTCAGGCCACTCATCGTTCATCAAGCGTATTTCGGCGATCGCCATTGCTCGATCTGCCAAGTCTTCTCGTCCCATTTTTTGACAAGCAGCCATCATCATCCATAACAATACGGGCCAGCTACCACCATTGTGATAAGACCAAGGAGTATTTTTGGGATCGCAGCCTGTGACAATTTTCCAAGTCAAGCCTTCCATAGCTGGATAGCATAGCTTCATCGGCATTTTAGCAACCAAATCAGACCAGCGATGCTCAATTAGGTTTAATATATCCTCTGACTGCTTTTGAGTGGTTAGTGAACCCATAATTGCGGTTAAATTACCTAAAGTAAAAAAGCGAAAGTCCATTTTACCTGGACCTAAGTTTCCTGCTAAGTAACCTCCTCGGTCGGGCATCCATTCTGTCAGCCAGTCAGGAATTGATTCGGGATAGATATTAAATTTATTAACTACCGACTCGCCAAATTGCTCTGCTTCGTAGCGATGAATTTCATTAAGCTGTTTCAAATCTAGCCAATAATAACCCCGTAGGTGAAAGTTTAAGCTACCCAAACGATTATTTATTTTGTCAGTTAAAGCTTGACCATCTTCATTTTTGACCAACATTTCACGAGCAGCCCGCAAAGCCATATAAAATAAGGTCTGTATTTCCAAAGGATGTCCGCTCAATCCCATCGGGCGATCGATCATGCACGCACCATCAGGGACTAGTAGAGTAGGAGTCATTTCAAATTGAGGACCCAAACAGATTTCTAGGATAAAGGTTAGAGCCTCTTGGAAACTATCGCTATGTGCTAGGGATCGATCCCCCGTCGCCTTTACGTAAGCCCGTAGTAAAATAACCCACCACAGACAAGAATCAATGGGAGTTACTCGACCAATAGCCTTATCCCCAAAGTCGGCATGAAGATATTGACTATCTCCCTGAAATTCTACTTTAAAGCTAGCGGGCATCAAACCTGTGGGGGGTTGATAACAGTCAACACGCCTTTTTTGCTTTTGTAAGCCAACGGTTTCGATTAAGAAGTTGTAGACAATGTCTGTCTTACCTTGAATTAAAAATACTAAAGCAGCGGGGATAAAATCACGAATAAAACACTGGTCATAATTAAGAGCTTCTCGTTCTGAATCTGTTGCTGCAACTGCCCCGACAGCTTGTTCTTTATAGTAAATAATTGATTTTTCTAAGAGTCTATTTGCCTGTTGTTCGATGGTTTCCTTTGCGATTAAGACCATAATAAAAAGCTATAAAAATTAAACAAAACGAAAAATAAGAGTAGACATTTGAGTATAAAAATTAAACAGTCAGCTTAGTTTAAGAAATGTAAATCTATCTTGAGGAATATATTAATAATATGAGATGCCTCATAATGTAATCCTATCTTGATATTTGGCTTTGTTTAGCGCAGAAATTATTAAACTTTAAATATATAGCCATTCCTAATAAAAACTAAATGAATGAATCTGAAGAATTTACTATCGGCGTTGAAGAAGAATATCAAATTATCGATCCTCAAACTAGAGAACTTTGCGGTAAATCGAAGCAAATAATTGGCTATGTTCAAGACAATTCAGAGTTAGGAAAAGATGTTATCCAGCCAGAAATGTATCTTTCGCAAGTAGAAATTGCTACGGTAGTGTGTGAATCTCTATCCCAAGTGCGTCAAGAGTTGGCTCGCTGTCGCCAAGCCGTAATAAATGCTGCGGAGGCTTCAGGTAAAGCGATAGCTGCTGCGGGAACTCATCCTTTTTCTGATTGGCGCGACCAAGAAATCACCCCCAAGACTCGCTATCAAAATTTAGAGTCAGAATATAAGCAGCTTATCCGTGAATTAGTTATTTTTGGCAATCACGTTCACATTGGCTTGAGCGATCGCGCGATCGCTTTACAGGTAATTAATCGCGTTCGGATCTGGCTACCTATACTACTAGCACTTTCAGCTAATTCTCCTTTTTGGTTGGGTCAAAAAACAGGCTATGCCAGCTATCGTACTGAGATGTGGAGTAGACTACCCATGACGGGACAACCACCGAGCTTTTCAGATGAGTCAGAATATCAAGCCGTAATTGAGGATTTAATCTCTGTCGGCGTAATTAAAGATGCGACCAACATCTACTGGGACATTCGTCTATCTGAGACCTTTCCTACTATCGAATTTCGCGTTACTGATATCTGCATGACTGTAGAAGAAGCGGTGACTATTACTGGTTTAGTCCGTGCTTTAGTTTGGACAGGCTACCAAGAAGTGATTAATGATGCTCCAATAAATCTAGTGCGATCGGAATTATCCGAGGCTGCTCAATGGTGTGCAGCGCGTTATGGTTTAACAGATAGCTTGATTGATGTTGTTGATAAAGTTCAAGTTCTGGCTAAAGACTTAATTGATCGGTTTCTCAACTATTTGCGTCCAGCTTTAGAAAAGTTTGGCGACTGGGAAACTATTTCTGCTTCGGTACAGAAAATACTCGAACAAGGAAATGGCGCACAGCGACAGCTAGAGGTATATGAGAAAAACAACAGCTTTGAAGAGGTAGTTGATTATATTATTGAGCAAACCAAAAAATTAGACTAATTGAATACAAACCCTAATGCAATTAGTTTATTTGAGTAGCTTTCTTAAGTTAGGTTTAAATCAAATTTGGAGGATATAGCAGTCGAAGCCAAGACGCAAAGGCGCAACCTCCTTCTAAAAGTTTCAGGTGTAGATTCTAAAAAATACTTCTGATGTTCAACCCGAACCGAACAATTGCTGAGTAACTTGCTGTAGGGTTTTTAATCCAAGGAGAGAGCCTTTTATTAATCTAGTAGCAGCAATAGGTTGTTTGAGAAAAGCGATCGCCATTGGTATAGTTTTAAAATTACCATCAGCATCAATAGCCACACTTAAATCGGGTATATCTCCCGTGGTATCGTCACTTACTACTCGCACCATAGATACTGTGATTTTTCGCGTTTGAAACTCCTTTACATAGCCATATCCTTCCATATCCACTACGCTCACGGGATAGGTTTGACTGAGCTTTAATTTTTCCTCGGCTTGGTAAATAACGCGATCGCTTGTTATTCCCGCAACTAGATCTATGGACAGCTTTTTTTGAATTATTGTCGTCAATTTTGATCTTAGATCGACCTGCTGATTTGCTGCATTGCCACAGCTTTCATACAGTGCTATATCTCCTACGGTGTATTGATTTGACAGGCTACCGCACAAGCCCATAATCAAAATATTTTTAGCCTTAGTTAACTCTCCAGAATAATTAGCTAACGTTTGTTCCATATTTTTTGTCCCAATCGGAATCGAAACAAGGCTAACGTCATTGCAGTCGGCTTTTTTGAGTCCGCGACAAACTGCTTGGTATTCTGCCCCTTGAGGAACGACAATAGTATCAATAGGTATCACATCTATTTACGATTAACTGTTATTGCTAATTATTTTATGTCTTTGACTGAATCAGAGAAGAAAGCTAATTCCTGGCGTAATTTCAAGGAAAATGGAACTACAATTCTAATCGCCCTGCTTTTGGCCTTTTTAATCCGAGTTTTTATTGCAGAACCTCGCTATATACCTTCTGAATCCATGTTTCCTACTTTGGAAACAGGCGATCGCCTTGTGATTGAAAAAATAGGTTACAAATTTCATGCTCCCGCTAAGGGAGATATCGTTGTCTTCCAACCGCCAGCTAATCTAAGACTCTTGGGCTATGAATCAAATCAGGCGTTTATTAAAAGAGCGATCGCTACAGGAGGAGAAACTGTTGCAGTCAAAGATGGCGTTGTCTACATCAACAACGAACCCCAATCAGAAAACTACATTGCAGCACCTCCAGAATACGATTTAATAGCCGTCAAAGTTCCAGAGGGGAAACTGTTTGTCATGGGAGACAACCGTAACAACAGTAATGATTCTCACGTTTGGGGATTCTTACCTACTGAGAATGTGATCGGTCATGCAGTCTTTCGCTTTTGGCCATTTGAACGTATTGGAACAGTCTAATTTTTAAGTAATAAGTAATGAGCAATAAGTCACATTATTTACTGTTTGCCAAATTGTCTTTGATAAACGATATCTTCTTTGCCAGATTCTAGCTTGATGTCAGAACGGGGATATGACACACACAGTAGAGCGTATCCTTCGGCTTGTAACTCAGGCGATACCCCCATGCCATCGCTTTGCTCTACTTCACCTGAAATAATCTGGGCAGCACAGGTAGTACAAACTCCAGCACTACAAGAAAAAGGTAAATCAATACCTGCATTGTTAGCAGCATCTAATATATTTTGAGATTCGGCTACTTGAATTGTATGAGTTTCACCTTTATGGTTTATTTCAACAGTGTAGGTATTGGACATGAGTGTAAATAGATATTTATCATTTGATTTGACTAAGTTTATTATTTTCCCATAAATAGCTCTATTCCAATCTTTGAACTAGATATTGTATACAAGATGACAATTTAACCAAATTCTTTGCTAAATCTTATCTAGAAATTGGAGTTTTCAGTGTATCCTTTTCGTTAAGCCAGCGTGAGGAGTAGCGAAAAACATGGATTTTCGGAATAGAGCATTAGAAACTCTTAAACAGACTAGCAGGACTTTCTATATCCCTATTGCCCGTTTACCAGAAAAGTTACAAGATGCGGTAGCATCGGCTTATCTTTGTATGCGTGCGATCGACGAAATAGAAGATACTCCTGACCTTGATAATCAGACAAAAGCCTATTTATTGCGTAGTGTTAGCTTGAAATTGCAAGAAATAACCGATAGTAGTAGTTATAACCGCATTGGTGCAGATCTTGCTCCTTATAAAGATATATTGCCAGAGGTTAGTCTTAGTATTGGAGAATGGGCTAGCCTTGCAGATGAATCGATCGCTCCAAGAATTTGGGATGCAACCGCTGCGATGGCAGATCGGATGGCTTACTGGGCAGAACAAAATTGGACAATTACCACCGAAACAGACCTAGATCGCTATACTTTTAGCGTAGCAGGAGCAGTAGGTCTACTGTTGTCGGATTTATGGGCTTGGTACGACGGTACGGAAACTAACCGTCAATACGCGATCGCTTTTGGCAGAGGTTTGCAAGCAGTTAATATTGTTCGCAATCAAAAAGAAGACTCTTTGCGGGGAGTTAGCTTTATTCCTGATGGTTGGACAAATAAAGATATTCAAAATTATGCTCGCCGTCAGCTAACCCAAGCTAATCTATATATAGAAGCCTTGCCTAAAAATAGCCCTGCACTCTCGTTTTGCCAGATTCCCTATATCTTAGCCAAAGGGACTTTGGATGCGATCGCAATCGGCAAACCAAAGCTAAGTCGTCATGATGTTTTAAACTTGGTTGAGAAATTTACCAAGATTAAATCGGCTTAATTAATTACAAAGTATTTAGCAGGGATAGGAGAAATAAGACGGTGAGATTTATTAGACAGGCGACAATAGCCTTTATTAGTATTGCTGGTTTCGCTAACGTCAGTGTGGCACAAGACGTGGATTTTGATAAGGTTGAAATTGAAACTATTCCCGTAGCAGAAAATATATATATGCTGACAGGGGAAGGTGGCAATATTGGGGTTTCCGTGGGAGAAGATGGAGTTTTACTAATCGACGATCAGTTTGCCCCTTTGACAGAGAAAATTGAAGCAGCCGTAAATGAAATCAGCGATGGCGAGATTCAATTTTTGCTCAACACTCATTGGCACTACGATCATACTGGTGGGAACGAAAACTTAGGTGATGCTGGAGTAGTGATTGTAGCTCACGATGAGGTATACACTCGCATGAGTACGGAACAGTTTATTGAAGCATTTCAAAGATCTGTCCCTGCTTCGCCCTCCGCAGCCCTACCAAAAATTACTTTTAACGACAGCACCACGTTTCATTTTAACGATCGCACTATTCACGGATTTCATGTAGAATCTGCCCATACTGATGGGGATACGGTGATTCATTTTCCTGAAGCGGACGTTATTCATACTGGCGATGTCTATTTCAATGGACTATATCCTTTTATTGATACCTCTAGTGGTGGATCTATTGCTGGCATGATCGAGGCGACAGAGAAAGTTCTGGCATTAGCAGGAGATGAAACTAAGATTATCCCAGGTCATGGTGCATTGTCTAACCGCGCTGAATTAGAAAACTATCGCCAAATGCTAGTAAATGTAAAGGCGAGAACAGAAAAGGCGATCGCACAGGATAACTCTTTAGAAGAGTTTATTGCTTCCAAACCAACTTCTGATTACGATGCTGATTGGGGTGGTGGTTTTCTCAAACCCGAACAATTTTTAACTATTGTCTACGAAGACTTAGCCAATAAGTAGTTCCACTTTACTAACCCCAGCCAGCACCAATTTATGTCCATTGCTAACGTAAAACATGGTTTTATCAAGACTAATGGAGTCAACCTCCATTATATTAGTCAAGGTACAGGGAAACTAATGCTGATGCTGCATGGTTTTCCTGAGTTTTGGTATTCCTGGCGACATCAAATTGCCGAATTTGCGATCGGCTATCACGTAGTAGCAATAGACATGAGGGGCTACAATGACAGCGATAAGCCAGAAAGTTTATTTGCTTACAAAATGTCAGAGTTAATTGCTGATGTTCGGGGTGTAATCAACGGTTTAGACTATGAAGACTGTATTTTGGTAGCTCATGACTGGGGAGGCGCGATCGCCTGGAATTTTGCCTACAAGCATCCTAAAATGGTGTCAAAGCTAATTGTGATGAATTTTCCCCATCCTGCTAAATTTATTGCGGGTTTAAAAACTTGGTCACAATTGCAGAAAAGCTGGTATATTTTCGCTTTTCAGATACCCCTTCTGCCAGAATTAATTTTTCAGGCTAATGACTATCAGGCGATCGCATCTGTTTTTATGGATATGGCGAGCGAGCGATCGCCATTTACCACTGAAGATTTATTAGCTTATAAAGAAGCTGCTGCCAAACCAGGCGCACTTAACGCCATGATTAATTACTATCGGGCAAACTTTAATCTTATTCCCGATAATAGTCAAACTCAAAAATACGGCATCTTAAATATTCCTACCCTGATGATTTGGGGAGAACAAGATGCTTATTTTGATAAAAAGCTAACTTATGGTACAGATGCTTATGTTAGAGACTTAGAGCTTAAATACATTCCCAATTGCAGTCATTGGGTACAGCAAGAACAACCAGAATTAGTTAATCAGTATATGCGAGATTTTTTATAAGTATCAATTACCAAAGGATTCTTTAAACGGTGCAGCTTCAATACCAGTAGTTACACCATCATCTTCAGCTTTAGTATTGGGAACAGTTTCCATGTCACCAGTGATAGCTTCGTCTTTACTAATTGGTACTGGCTCAAAGGATACTTTACTTTCCAACCAAGCAGTTAAAAGATCGGGGAGATTTTTTTTCAACCAGCCCAAGGCGATCGTTCGCGCTACTGGTTTAATATAACCTACCACTACCTTCATAAATTTATTTAAAGGAGGGCTGGATAATTTTTCGTTAGCATAATTGATTGAACCAACATCAATCAAACAATCAATAATTAGCTTCAATGACGTTTCTTCTCTTTCTACTATCTGCTGTAGCAACAGCGTCACATCACGCATTCGTTCTTCTTTTTTACGTTCTTCAGCAGAAATTTTCTTTACTTTAAGAGATTCTTCGTTATAGGTAAGCATTAAAACTTAAATATTAAATATATATCTCCCATTATCTTATGGCTCTTTCTTCTCAAAGACTATAAGCAATGAGACATAAATTTCAAAATTTATGAATAATTAACGAGATTTGGTTAAAGATTTAAAGGTATCTTGATATATTTTATTAGTCTCACTAATAAAGCCTGCGAAGTCTTGCTGCACCTTAGACAATATTTTGCCATCTACATAGACTTCCTTTGTCGGATAATTCTCTAGTAATTCCATCAAAGAAATCAAATTATCATTACTAGCAGATTTTATCAATGCTCCCCTTAAAGCCTTGACGTTTGCTCTTTCTGATTTAGCAGTAATAATATTTCCCGTTTGGCTTAAAGCATATTCTCCTGGTGCGGTATTGAGCAGATCGTAAATCAGTTTAGTATTGGCAGGAAATTGCTGCGTCAGCACCCAGCGAATTACAAAAGGATTCTGTTTGCCAAAGTTAAGCAAGAAATCTAATGCAGGAGATATTTCCCCTGTGTTGGCAAAGGTTTGTAATTCCTCTACAGAAACTGATTGGGTTGCGCCACTGTATTTGAAGATAACTTTTTCTGCTGCGATCGCTTTTTGCCCTTGAAAGAGGACAGCAATACTGGCAACAAACATGACTGTTTTTATCTCTTTTAACCATTTTCTGGTGCTTGTTTTCGGCATTGTATTATCTTACCCAGATCGAAGTCTTACTCAAATTTTATGATACGACTGACCTACTTCAAATATGCGTTAGGTAATTGTTTACACAGGCAAATATTAGCCATGTTAAAAGAAAATTATTAAATCTATTTAAAATTATTGTCAATAACCCCCATTCAGGTTATATGTATATAATGACCTTTAAATAACAATTACTGTCAATAAAAATTTTTACTTATGACTCGCGCCATAGATCTTGAACATAAGCAACCAAAGCAAAAACAGCAGTTTAAAGAATTTATATTTATTGGCAACATTTCTGACAAATCTGTATCCAATATAACAAAACAGTTGAACTTATCTCCTGATAGTGAAGCTGTTAGTCAAGCTACCGTAGAAGACTCCCTTTTAATTACTCAAGTACACACTACTAAAAATATTAGTCATCAACTAAAAGATCTCAATATCAAGCCTGGTGCGATCGTAAAGCTAGTCAGCAAAACAAATAACGGTTCAGTTGTTATCAGCCTGGGTAATAAATTAATCGGTATTGGTGCAGAAATTGCTCAAAGAATCGTGGCAATTCCCGCTGGTTGAATAAAGATCATGAAAATTAAAACTAATATTGCTGAATTGTCTTTAGGTTCAGTAGGTATTGTGGCTGGTTACAGTGCAGTTTATGGTGGTTATATCGGTAAATTAATCTCTAAAGGATTAGTTCCTGGTGTTTCTTTCGTAGTTCTTGATTTAAATGTAGATAGAGGTGCAGTACAAATTATGCTCGAAGAGAAAATAATTATTCTCTCCAAACCAGAAGTAAATGCTCTTTGTATTGATACTATTGCCGAAGACGATTTTATTTAGAATTATGGAAGGTTTATTCCTCTAATTCTTGGCGTTTGCCAAATCTAAGTTTTGCAGAGCGCGATCGCGGATTAGCTCTTTGCTCATCTTTTTGCGCAACAATAGGTTTTTTAGTAATTACTTTCAATAACTCGTGTCCACGAAAGCGGTGCTTGACAATCCGATCTTCTAGACTATGAAAGCTGATAATGCCAATAATGCCACCTGGCTTAAGCCAATTGGGAGCAACTTCGATAAATTTTTCTAATGACTTTAATTCCTGATTAACTTCAATCCGTAAAGCCTGAAAGGTACGGGTAGCAGGATGAATCCTACCATGACGATATTTTCCTGGTACGGTAGATGCGATCGCACTGGCTAACTCCGTAGTGCTTCTAAAAGGACGTTGCTGGACGATTTTTTTGGCAATACGTCGCGAAAACCTTTCTTCTCCATAAGTATAAATTAAATCCGCTAAAGACACCTCTTTCCAATGGTTTACAATCTCTTGCGCTGTAATTCCTTGCGATCGATCCATTCGCATATCCAAGGGTGCATCCGCACGAAAGCTAAAGCCTCTTTCGGCAACGTCTAATTGAGGAGAGCTAACCCCAAGATCGGCAATAATACCGTCAAATAACAAGTCTCCTGGCTGAAAGTCAGCAAAGTTACCTTGCCAAAACTCCAATTGTTGGGGATAATATGTCGCCAATCTGCTTTTTGCGGCTGCGATCGCTGTTTCATCCCGATCTATGGCTAATACCTTAATATTTTCTTCCTTATTCAAAATCAGTTCACTATGCCCGCCACCCCCTGCGGTAGCATCAAGGTATTGACCTCCTGGTATGACGTTCAGCCCTTCAATTAATTCTCTACTCAGCACAGAAAGATGGTTAAATGTGCTTGTTGTCTGTGCTTCGGTCAATTTACTGCTCCAAAATCTTAATTAAATTTTTATAACCTTGGTTATGGAAAATACCAACCCAACTCAAAATTGCGGTTACAATTATAATTGTGGAACATAAAGGAATATTTATATTCTCAATGTTTCTATTTCTTTTAAATCGTTTATCAAGATAAAGTCGAATTTATCATATTTACATATGGAAGTTAGCCAACGCCCAGGAAAAGCAGAAGACTCTCCTGGTCATAGGTGGGCAGGTATTTTAGGAACGGGAGTTGCGGTAGTCACCCTAACTCTGCCTATAGTCATGATTGCATCCTACTCTCCTATTGAAAGTAATGCACAACCTGCCCCCGAACGAGTTAATCAACTTCAAGAAATAAGAATTAACCCAATGAAATAAAGAAACATCACCGCGCTACAGGTTTTTTTGATAGCTAAATAGCAGCGTTGGGTAAAATTTGCAGTTAAAACATCTCTTTTTAACAAGAGAAAGTTTTTCAGTTACTATTTTAAATTATATATAGGTAACACAATTTTTGCTGTAGATTTTCTCCCTACACTCATTATTTGTTTTGATTATCCATTATTCAACTTTGTCCCTGGCGTAATCCGCATTCCATTAACAAAATCCCAACCAGACTGAGGACGTTTTCCTGCAAGCTGTACTTGAGTTAATAGTAATAATCCCGAACCTGTTTGCACTAATGCGCCATGATTTTTGATATTCTTGACTACCTCTCCTAATTCACCTTTTAATTGACTTAACTCCGAATATTGCTGCTCGATCGTTTGATATTCTTCAGGTAAATCTGCGATCGCACTTTCTATAATAGGTACTGTCGCAATTACCTTTAATCTCTTATCTTCCAATTTCGCAGAGCAATTCGGGAAAAATCCTCGAACTTGATTGTGTATTTCCCAAGCAGTTTTTGACCAATCAATCGCAAAATCAGTTTTATCAATTAATCGAGCATAGGTAGCCACCGAATCATCTTGAGGAATAGAACTAATTTCGGACTTCTCTAATTTAAACAACGTTTCTAATAGCAAATCTGCGCCCTGGTTTGATAAGGTAACAGCTAAATCGTGGGCATTATCTAACAAGCTAATATCTGTTTCGGCTTTTAGCAGCATATCTCCCGTATCCATACCTTTGTCCATCAACATGGTGGTAATTCCCGTAATGCGATCGCCATTAACAATACTCCACTGAATTGGCGCAGCACCGCGATATTTGGGCAATAACGAACCATGAACATTAATACAGCCTAATTTTGGCATCGATAAAATTTCTGTCGATAAAATTTGACCATAAGCCACCACAACAAAAGCATCGGCTTTAATTGCTGCAAGCTTATCTAAAGTCTCTCGATCTTTTTTTATTCTTGAAGGCTGCCAAATTGGTAAATTGTGTTCCAATGCAGCTTTTTTAACTGCTGAGGGTAAAACTTTATTTCCTCTCCCTCTAATTTTGTCTGGCTGTGTCACAACTGCAACCACATCAATATCAGAGCTTTCTAACAGTTTGGTCAAAGTTGTAACGGCAAATTGGGGAGTGCCAAAAAAGACAATTTTCATATAGTACGTTCAGTGTAGATTAATAATATTTGGGTTGGTTGCCTCGCAGCTTTAAGCTTTAAGCTACAAGCCATAGGCTTTATAGATAATCATATATCTTCAATCTGAGTTATTTTTGATTTTCAATTGGCGAGCGACAGAAGCATATGATAGATGATGAACCAAGCTACTTTTTATTCACTCCACGATTGATCATTAATAATTGAAACAATATGACTTCTCAATGGGATTATTTTCTAAAAAACTTAGGCGAATGGCACGGCTCATTTACCCGTATGTCTCCTCAAGGAGAGCAAGTAGCCGATACCCCTACTTTAGTCACTCTTGAAGGACTCAATGATAATAAAAACGTCCATCAGGTAGTGCGCTATCTCCCTCCAGATGAGCCTTCTCGTGATGTGGTGGTGGATTATGATTCTCTCAATCGTAGTATTCTTTTTTTTCCTAACGGTGCTTTTTCCCAAGGCAGTATGCAGTGGGGTCCTTACAGTAGCTTTGGTGGAGAGTTCGGCTTGATTGATAATGATTTTGGCGATGGCACTCGTCGCTTGCGAATGGTAGAGCTATTTAATAGTTCTGCAAAATTGGAAAGAGTAGTATTAATTAGGGAGAAATTACCCTATAGCAACGTTGCAGAGAGACCACCCTTAAATGTAGATCGCTTGATTGGAGAGTGGTCGGGAGAAGCCATTACTATGTACGCAGATTTGAGTAACCCTACTAATTTTTCTAGCTATCTAAAAATCAAAAAACTAGACGATAGTCATATCGAACAAACATTATCTTTCAACGATAAGAGTATTAGTTCAACTGCTCGAATAGAAGGCTCAAGACTCTTATTTGAAAATAGCAGTTTACCCAGCCAAGTTTTATTATTACCCGATGGCGCATCTTGTAGTTGCCCATTAGAAGTCAAGCTAGGTCATAATTTTGTCTTAGAAATGGGATGGTTACTCAAACCAGATATCAGACAAAGAATCATTCGGAACTATAACGAAAAAGGTAACTGGGTTAGCTGCACTTTAGTTACCGAGAAAAAAGTAGCTTAATTTGTTTAGTAAAATCTCTACTTCCTCAGAATACTTCGTAAACGGTAGTATTTAAATGTATTGATAACTCATTGGTGCATTAGGAGGAAAAATGCAGACAGGATCGGATTCTGATAAACGCAAATTACTTTCGGCTCTAGCTCATGGTTCAATTTTTATCAGTGCGCTAGTTGTCTCTGTCGCTATTCCCATCGCTATCCTATTTATTTCGGACGATAATTTGGTCAAAGACAATGCAAAAGAAGCAATCAATTTTCACCTCAATGTTTGGTTGTGGGGAATACTTATTGTAGTGCCATCATTTTTCACTCTTGGTTTGGTTGGACTAATTTGGTTTGCTGTTCATTGGGGTTTATCAATTTGGGCAATTATTCACAGTTTGCAAACCCCAGATGAGCCTTTCCGTTACCCATTTATTTTTCGGATAGTCCAATAAATAGTTTACATGGTGAATATAAACCAAGTAGCAGCGGCAAAAGCTACATAAGCAAGAGCGACTATTGTGTAGGCGGTGGTGTTAGTAATCATGGTTGACTTATTCCTATTGGTTTGTAGTTTTATCAGCCACTGATGCTAACACCAGTTTTTCGGGATATAGGTATAGCTCTATACTTTTCTTTTGTTTTTTCTTGATTATTCAAATTTTGTTATTTTAATAAATAAAAATTAACTAATCAAAAAAAAACGCTCCTCATTGCTGAGGAGCGTTTTTTTACTTAATCTATTAAAAGATTAGCCGTTGATGGAAGGAGCGGTTAGAGCTACAGGAGCAATATCGCCACTTGCCAAATCAAGAGGGAAGTTGTGTGCATTACGTTCGTGCATTACCTCAAAACCAAGGTTTGCTCGGTTTAAGAATGTCTGCCCAAGTATTTACAACTCTTCCTTGAGAATCCATGATGGATTGGTTGAAGTTGAATCCGTTGAGGTTGAAAGCCATGGTTGAAATACCCATTGCTGTGAACCAGATTCCGATTACTGGCCATGCACCCAGTAAGAAGTGTAAACTTCTGGAGTTGTTGAATGATGCGTATTGGAAGATTAAGACGACCGAAGTAGCCGTGTGCTGCAACGATGTTGTATGTTTCTTCTTCTTGACCGAATTTGTAACCGTAGTTTAATGATTCAGTTTCAGTTGTTTCACGAACTAAGGAAGAAGTTACAAGTGAACCGTGCATTGCACTAAATAGTGCTCCACCGAATACACCTGCTACACCCAACATATGGAAGGGGTGCATCAAGATGTTGTGTTCTGCTTGGAAGACCAACATGAAGTTGAATGTTCCACTGATTCCTAAAGGCATACCATCAGAGAATGATCCTTGTCCTAATGGGTAGATTAGGAATACTGCTGTGGCAGCGGATACTGGAGCTGAATAAGCTACACAGATCCAAGGACGCATACCTAAACGGTAGGATAGTTCCCACTGACGACCAAGGTATGAGAATACACCGATCAAGAAGTGGAAAATAATCAATTGGTAAGGTCCACCGTTGTACAACCACTCATCAAGAGAAGCTGCTTCCCAAATGGGATAGAAGTGAAGACCAATTGCGTTGGAACTAGGTACAACTGCACCAGAGATGATGTTGTTACCGTAGATCAATGAACCTGCTACAGGTTCGCGGATACCGTCGATGTCAACTGGAGGTGCTGCGACGAAGGCGATCAGGAAACAAGTGGTTGCTGCAAGAAGTGTAGGAATCATCAAGACACCGAACCAACCGACATAAATTCGGTTGTTAGTGCTGGTAATCCACTGACAGAAATTCTCCCAAGCACCGCGAGTTTCGCGTGTTTGTAAAGTAGTAGTCATGTGTTATATGATTGCGTTGTTATTTAATTGTCTAGGTTCGATTGAACTGACACTAATCAGTATAGGGCAGTTTTTAGTTTTGTGAACCTTTTTAATGAAATATTTTCTTATACAAATTATAAGTAATACTTATTAAAACTAATGAACCCTGTAATTACCTATAGTCCAGCACATACGATAGTTCCTACCTATGAATGTTTTAATCGATGTAGTTACTGCAATTTCCGTGTTGATGTAGGCAAGGAAGAATCGATATCTATAGAAGAAACAAAAAAAGCTCTACAAAAGCTTGATAAAAATTCAGTTGCAGAGATTTTGATATTGGCAGGGGAAATACACCCTTTATCTAAAGACAGATTAAAGTGGTTTACAAAAGTTTATAAAGTATGTGAATTATCTTTATCTTTAGGCTTTTTGCCTCATACTAATGTTGGTCCCCTAAGTTGGGAGGAAATGAAACAGCTAAAAGAAATAAATGTCTCTATGGGATTGATGCTAGAGCAAGTCAATTCTAAATTCATGCAAACAGTACACAAGAATGCCCCTAGTAAACAGCCAGAGGTCCGCTTACAGCAGTTAGAATGGGCTGGAAAACTAAAGATACCCTTCACCACAGGCTTACTTTTAGGTATTGGTGAAACAGAATTGGATATTAAAGAATCACTCTTTGCGATCGCTTTAATTCAAAAAAAATGGGGGCATATTCAAGAAGTAATTTTGCAGCCTCATAGTGTAGGGAGCACTCAGGAAGAAGATATTCCTACATTTGAACCTTACTTATTACCAGGAATTATTGCTCAAGCTAGGAAAATTTTACCAGCTAGTATTTCTATTCAAATACCGCCTAACCTAGTAACTGACCCCAATTTTTTACTTGATTGTTTGAATGCAGGTGCCACTGACTTAGGAGGGATCAGTCCAATAGATGAAGTTAACCCAGATTATCCTCATCCGACTTACGATTCTTTAGCCAAAATATTAGAGCCTGCTGGTTGGACTCTTAAACCTAGATTGCCTGTATATCCTCAATACTATTCATGGCTTTCTTCAGGGTTGCGAAAAGCACTAATAGCCAAAGAAAAACAATTCATTTTCTAGAGTTGTATTTTTTCGCCCAAAGCTGTGCTATGATTTATATCCGTGAGAACAAAAGGCGCAAGTCTAAAGTTTTCAAGGGTCGCTAGCTCAATGGTAGAGTACTCGGCTTTTAACCGATTTGCTCTGGGTTCGAATCCCAGGCGACCCATAAAATATGTGTGCTTTCAAACCATTCCTCTTTGGGAAGGTCTTAGCAACTACTAAATCTTTTATTAACTCTGTAAAAACACATAGTTGTGGCAAACTTATTAATCCCAATTACGGGACTGAAACCAATCAATAATGTTTTCCTCGATATGCTGGATATGGTCAGCGCTCATCTAGTTAATTTAATGATAAATCGTTAAACAAAGTTGATTTTTGTTTCATTTTGGTACAAAAAAGTTATATAAGCGTTCTAAGCTATTGTGTTGACTGAGGCGCATAAGTAGCGAAGACAAAACATTAAAGTAATTAGCAGAAAGAAGAAAAAGTAAAACATATTCCAATCCCCAAAAAATTAAGACGATCTCGATCACACTAATGATACCGATCGCGAATTAAACTATTGAGATCTATATTTTTTTTCCTACAATGATAATCTCAGAACCTAAAAAAGCTGTTATTGTTGAAATCCCAGGAACGGGATGCGAAGCAATATCCAGCTTGTTTGCTCCTCATGTATTAGAAAAACATCGAGCCCATAAGTCAATTCACATTAACGAACGCTATTCTAGGTTTTCCAAGTCTTTATCTTTGCTAACTCAATTAGGAATAGATCCCAAAGATTATTATAAAATCGTAGCTGTCCGCAATCCCTACAGCCGTTTGGTAGATATCTGGGAAAACTTTTACAAGTCTCCGAAAGAAAGTATTCGTGAGACTTTTACCAATAGTTTGAGGTTTAGTTTTGCTCGGCATACTGGATTAAATCCTTTTCCCGCTCAAGAATTTCACCAGATGTTTCCTGAAGGAGATTTTAAAAGCTTTGTTTTCTTTTTAGACTATATTTTGTCCAAATTCAGGTTGGATATAGCTAGAAAATATATAGGAGCAGCAGACCAATATAGCTACATTGAAAATAATGGTTGGATTGAATTCGATCTTATTGCTAGTTTTGAGACTTTGAAACTAGATTTTACTGATATCAACAGGCAATTTCATTTGGAAACTGCTGAAACTCCTATCTCGATTGAGGAACGAAATAAGCAAGAACAAAAAAATTTACTAGATTATTATGACGAGGAAATTTTAAAAATAGTTAATCGTTTGTTTATTAGAGATTTTGTTTACTTTCAGTATAGTAAATTGAGCCTTTTTGATTTAAATGAAGCTAAGAAGATGGAGGTGGTATCAATTTAAAATAGAACAAGTGAATTATATTCATATATTTTTGAAACAAGAATAAGTGAGATAGTTATTAAATTTTTAACTAAAATTTTGTTTAGCATAATTATTCTCCTTGGTATCGGGTAATTCAATTTGTAGCTCGGTTGTCCTCATTTCTATTTATAAAAAAATAATTTGAGGAAATTGTGATCTTGGGAAGTTCTTTCGTAACTATCACGAATTGTGGCTGTCTAAGAAAGATTTTGAGCGATCGCGAACAGCAATATTTTGCTGAGGAACAGGGATTGAGATCCCAGCTCGATCGAATGCCAGCTTTAGACGCAGACGAAATTCTCGCGCTACCATCCATTGTTTTGCAGGTTGAGTTTTGATCCAAATTTTGATCATTAGTCCACGATCGCTAAAGTCATCAACGCCCATGATTGTGGGTGTTTCTAAGATCTGCCATCGCCATTGAGGATCTTGGCTCATCTCCACCGCAGTTGTTTCAATAACCTTAATGGCAGTTAAAGTATCGGTTTCATAGTCAATAGGAACGTTAAGATCGACCCGCGACCAGCTTTTAGTTAAGTTAGCAACTGCCCCGATCTGGCTGTTGGGAATCGTAATCAATTTACCTTCGGGGTTGCGAAGTTGAGTAATTCTTAAATTAAGTCCTTCTACCACCCCAGACCAAGTTCCCGTATCGATAAAATCACCGATGCCATATTGATCTTCCAAGACAATCAAAAAACCGTTAATAGTATCCTTGAGCAAATTTTGCGAGGCTAAAGATACTGCTACTCCTAAAAGTCCTGCTCCTGCAATTAGCGGGGCAAAATCAACCCCAAAGACAATTAAGCCAACAAACAAGCCAATAATTATCCAAGCGATAATCATAACCCATTGAACGGTGCTAGAAACAGTGGCAATTCGTAGTTGAGATCTTTCAGAAGCTACTGGCGACAGCAGAGGATTTACTTTTATTGAGGAGACAAAGCGATCTATTAAGGCATGACTTAAGCGGATGGTTAAGTACGTTCCCAAAATAATCAGTCCAACTTTTAAGGGTATCTTCAATCCAGAAAGCAGCCATACCTGTAAAGGTCGAGTATAAGGGAATAAATTAGAACAACCGATAACTCCTGCCACCCAAAGCAAAATCTGAAAATAGAACAATAATCTTGCTTCGATTGCCCGAAAATTGTTTTTATATTGTTTTTTAGTGGCTGTATCGGTGGTACTAATATCTGGATCATCGGTTTTGTCAGGATGAATAAGCCAGCGAAGCTTAGCTAGAAGCCAATTAGCGATCGCGATAGAAAACATAATTCCCAAGGAAATTCCACCTCTACGTTGCAAAAATTGGGGTTGCCGTTCTTGTTTTGCCTGTATTAGTGCCTCTCGCAAAATTTGGCTCAACTGTTTTGCCCAGGTAGTAGGATCGATCCCTAAAAGTTCAGCATCAAGTTTAGTTACAGTTAGAAGATATTCACCATTAACTTCAATAGTTGGCGAGCCATTGACAGTAACTACATTGACCCGTAAGTCATCGCGATCGCTTTGAAAATAAGCCCTGTTAATTTGGCTGAAATTAGTTTCAATTTGCTCCACTCTTTTAGGCAGATAATCTTCTAAAGCAGTGACTTGAAATAACCGACGACCATCAAGCCAAATCCACTCAGTAGGGGAATTTTCTGTAAAATTAGCCAAGCGAGACAGGTAAGAAAAGAAACTTGGTGTATCTTTAAAAATTATTGATGTGGATGATGACTTTGTATCAGTTTGAGCAACTAAAGGAGAAGTAATACATATTAATCCCAAAGTTAAGACAATTATTAGCCAAAATTTAAAACGGGAGCAGAAAAACATTAAAAATATCAAATTTTATTAAAAGAGCTAATATTTCAATTTAACCAGGGCTGACAGTCGGACAGAACTAATGATTTACAATAAGCATCAATTTCTAATAGCTTTATATCAATGGAACTAGCAGTTTACTGTTTGCTCGCTTTAGCTCCGATTTTGACGGTCTTTTTATTGTTAGTAATTGCCCGACAGCCAGCTAAACAGGCAATGCCCATAGCTTATTTGGTAACATCTGCGATCGCTCTATTAGTCTGGCGAGTTCCTATGTCTGTATGGGCAGCTTCTACTTTTCAGGGTTTAGTTATGGCAGCAGAGATTCTCTACATTATCTTTGGGGCAATTTTGCTGCTTAATATTTTAAAAGAATCAGGAGCGATCGCTAGCATTCGTCAGGGACTATTGACTATTTCACCCGACAGACGCATTCAAGCAATAATAATCGTTTGGCTGTTTGGCAGTTTCCTTGAGGGTGCATCGGGTTTTGGAACTCCTGCTGCGGTCTGTAGCCCTTTATTAGTAGCCTTGGGTTTTCCTGCCTTAGCTGCGGTGACAATAGCTTTAATTGCCAACAGTACGGCAGTTGTCTTTGGGGCGGTAGGTATTCCAGTTTTGTTGGGTGTCAACACTGGTTTAGTAAGGCGCACCTGTGGTGACTAACTATATCGCCGAACAGGGTTTTACCTATGCAGAGTATTTTGGATTAATAGTCACGAGAATAGGCGTTCTCAACAGTATTATCGGCACTCTGATTCCCTTACTTATGGTGTGTTGTCTGACTCGCTATTACGGTGCGACTAAATCCTGGCTGATAGGTTTAGAAGTTGGCTGGTTTGCTTTGTTTGCAGGGTTAGCTTTTACCATTCCTTCTACTCTAACGGCGGTCTTTTTGGGTGCAGAGTTTCCTTCGCTGATTGGTGGGCTAGTTGGATTAGCGATCGTCGTTCCCGCAGCCCAAAGAGGCTTTTTGACTCCCAAGCAGATCTGGGACTTTCCCCCAGAAGAAACTTGGTCGGATGGCTGGTCGGGTAGCATAAAAGCTAGTGTTAACTATGATACAGGACAACTAACCTTAATCAAAGCTTGGCTTCCCTATGTATTAGTGGGAGCGTTGCTAATGTTGTCCAGACTGCCATTTCTACCGTTTCAAAAACTACTCAAAATACCTAATTTGGATTTACCTGGCGTACTAGGAACAGAAATCAATATTAGTTCTCAGCCTTTATATCTACCAGGAACAATTTTCATCTTGGTAGTAATTGCCACTTATTATCTGCATTCAATGAAGCAGAAAGCTGCTAGAAGAGCGATCGCCGACTCGGTGGCAACTTTGGCGGGAACAGCCTTAGTCTTGGCTGCTGCCGTACCGATGGCGAGAGTATTTATCAATTCAGGCTTTAATAATTCAGATATTGCCAGTATGCCCGTCATCTTAGCCGAAGGAGTAGCAAATTTAACTGGACAAAGCTATCCTCTCTTTGCTCCTGTCATTGGCGCAATGGGTTCTTTTATTGCAGGAAGTGCCACCGTGAGCAATATGATGTTTTCCTTATTTCAATTTGGTGTCGCTGCCAAGATTGGTGCTTCTGGTGCAGTAATCACGGCGTTGCAGGCGATTGGTGCTGCTGCGGGCAATATGATTTGTGTATCTAACGTGGTTGCTGCCTCTGCTAAGTAGGTGGACAAAATAGATTACAGTAATTGGAAATCAGCAATTATTGAGTCGATAATGAGAAGACCTCAGTTTATTCGTCAAATTAATTTTGAAACTCAGAAACTATTAAAACGAATCTATAAACAAAGTAACCATCACCAGGTACGTCAACGTTCTCACTGCTTGCTACTCAAAAGTTAAGGAGTAAAGCTAAAACAGTTAAAGATGATTTTTCAGGTAAGTGAAAAAACTTTATACAACTGGTTTAATGCCTGGGAATTAAGGGGATTAGTGGGATTATACAATCGACCAGGAAGAGGAAGAAAAAAAACATTTAACCAGCAGCAAATTGAACAAATAAAAGACTGGGCAAATCTTTATCCTCAGCAACTAAAACAAGTCAGACAAAAGATTAAACAAGAGTGGGATATCACTGTCAGCACCAAAACTATCAAAAGACTCTTATTGAAAGCAAGAATGAGTTGGCATCGTTTACGTCGAGGTGTATTCGGCAAACCTAAACCCCAAGAATATAAGAGGAAGAAAAAACAGTTAGAGGAATTAAAACAATTAGATAGTCTGGGAATAATTGAACTTTACTATCTAGATGAAACAGGTTTTTGTTTGACTCCTTGTGTTCCTTATGGATGGCAACCGATTGGAGAATATCAAGCAATTCCCAGTAGTCGTAGTCCTCGATTAAATGTATTGGGAATTATGAATCGACGCAATCATCTTGAATCTTATGTATCCACTCAAACCATCAATAGTGATGTGGTAATTGCCTGTATTGATACCTTTTTTCCTCAGGTAGATAAGCCAACTGTTATTGTAGTCGACCAAGCGTCGATACATACAAGCGATATGGTTCAATCCCAACTAGATGAATGGCGAGAAAGAAATATCGAAATTTTTGTTTTACCCAGTTACTCACCCCAGCTAAATTTAATTGAGATTCTATGGCGGTTTATGAAATATCAATGGATGGAGATTGATTCTTATAGAGATTGGGGAAGCCTAGTTGATTCGGTCGAGACAATGCTTCGAGAATTTGGCAAGCAATATGTAATTAATTTTGTCTAACTACTTACTGTCGGCTTAAGCGGGCGAGAGGGGCTATTAATCCGCAGGGTATTGTTACCATTAACTTATTATCTAGTTAGTGCGGGGATTTTGGGCATAATTACCATTTATTTGCTCTAGGAGTTAAACAATCTTACGAGTATAGAAAACCTGTAAGTAAAAGAACTCCCAATACAAGAGATATTACTGCCCAAAAAACTGTTTCTGGAGCGATATTAGTGACAATTTCTTTTCCTTTACGGTCAGTCATAATATACCTCTTTGATTCTAAAAGGTCTATCTATATTTTCAGAGTAGATAATAATTGTGAGGAAAATGCGATCGTTTTTAGAGATGATTGTTTGACATTGCTTTAGTCGAAGTTTTTATTCTCAAGATCGCATCGCAAGCATCAAAGTAGAATAAATATATTCAGCTTTTGGTCGAAATATGGTCAGGTCTATCAATGAACTATCACCAACCTCAAGATATAGCTGCGACGATTCAATCGGTGAAAGCTATGGCGCAATTATATTTCAAAGCATCCGTCGCCAACCCTAACACCTTAACTGGCTGCTCATTAGACGATCGCAATCCTGAGATAATTGAGCAGCTAATGCCTTTCGTGGGCTGGGTATATCAAAATTATTTTCGAGTGCAAACCGATGGCTGGTCACATATTCCTAAAACGGGCAAAGTGCTGCTGATTGGTTCTCACAATGGCGGTCTGGCTGCCCCTGATACGGTGATGATGACCTATGATTGGTACGGCAATTTAGTGCGGAGCGATTAGCCTATGCCCTAATGGAACCAAGAATCTGGAAGTTTTTACCTGGGCTGGGTCGCTTGTCGGCACAGGTGGGAGCGAATACAACCCCATCCCGATCTGATTAGGGCTGCGTTACGCAAAGATGCTGCGGTATTGATTTATCCAGGAGGTGCCAAAGATGTATTTCGTCCTTACTCTCTGCGAAATAAAATTTATTTTCATGGTCACAAGGGTTTTATCAAACTTGCATTACAAGAAGAAGTGCCAATCGTTCCCTTTATCTCTCATGGGGCGCATTCTACCCTGATTGTCTTGGCAGAAATACACTCGCAGATGGAGCAATTACACAGGTTAGGTATGCCTTGGTTGGGAGGTATTGACCCTGGGGTATTTCCGATTTATTTGGGTTTACCCTGGGGTCTTAGTATTGGACCTCTACCCAATATTCCTCTTCCAGTAAAAATTCATACTAGAGTCTGTCGGGCGATCGCCTTTGAGCGATATGGAGAGGAGGCAGCACGCGATCGCAACTATGTCGAGCAATGCTATCGTCAAGTAGAATCACAAATGCAGCAGGAACTAGATCGATTAGTAGCAGAATCTAGTGCAAAACTATGTCCTTTTCAGGCTTAATTTAGCTTAAAAACTTGCCTGACAATCTTTTGTACCCTGCGATCGTTCATCATAAAGGTATGCATGACTGGTAGTTGAATTAGGCGATCGCGATCGCTTAATCGAGTTTCATTGAGGGCAACAATACCATCGTTAAGCTCATCGCCAAAGGGACTCAAAAATCCTCTATGACCGCCTGTTCCAGCCACAATCGTATAGGAAGATGTCAGTAAAGGAAGAGAAGCAAAAAATTCTGGATTAGTTAGATTGTGTCCGCATTGACCCGTCCACCATCTGAAAGGGGGCAACAGTTGCCAAGCATGAGGGGCAAGACGAGGTAACTGGTTTGGTGTTCCTAGCATTACAATATGCTTGGGTAAAGAGATCAAGCCTAATCCTAAAGCTACTCGCGTTAATAATCCACCCAGAGAATGTGCCACAATTCCGTAATCACCTTGACTTGCTAGGGCTTGTAAACAAACACGCAGGCGTTCGACAATGCGATCAAAGGTTTCAGTGGCTGCTAAATAGCTAAATTGTTCTGTTGACTGTCCTATTTGTTGCAAGGATTGTGCCAAACCAAACAAAGATAAGGGTGTTCGACTAAGACCATGAATTAAAAGTATTTTCATCGAGAATTTCAGATAATAATTTCTATATTGCAGCAACTAATAATATTCTAGAAAAATTCCATAATTTTAGACAAAGCTTGAAGAAGTTGTTTTGACTTCATTACTTGTTAGCATCCAACAAGTCGCACCACTACCTACTACCCATTCAACGCCTCAAACCCTGCCACAATATCCAATAATTCCTCAGTAATAGTAGTTTGACGCTGCTGATTAAACTGAGTATTGAGTTCATTCAGGCGATCGCTGATATTTTTTTCTGCCATCTGCATTGCTGCTAACCTGCTTGTGTTTTCACTCTTCAAAGATTCGGCACAAGCACGATAGAGAGAAACAAAGAAATATTGTCTAAACAAAGCTGCTGCTAGCTCATCCTCGCTCATAGTGAAGGTAGGAAGACAAGAAGAAGCCCATTCTTGCTGTTTCAAATCCTGCAACCACTTTGCATTTAAAGGATAGATTTGTAATCTTGTAGGGCGATAAACTGTACCCGATACAATACGATTGTAGATAACTATAATTCGAATCGGTTTTACCGCTGTTACGCCACTCTTCTAGAGTCAAGACTATTTCTTGAATAATTGCAGTAATACCGACGATAGAGCTAGGTAAATTGAAACTAGCATCACAATTATGACCCATTGCCATAAGGCGATCGCTTATTCTCGCCCCAACACTTAAGATTAAGGTGTTACTGTCTGAAATTGACAAATGACTAAGATATTTTTCCGTATATTCGGCAATTCGCTCGTTAAATTGACCGCACATCCCCCAATCCGAACCAAAAACTATTATTGCAGTGTTTTGAGTCGGGCGAATTGACTCTTGTTTTAGTTTCTGAGAATGCTTTTGGAGTAGAATTTGCCATCCCATTTCCAAAGTGCGATTGTATTCGCTTAAAGACTTTGCTGCCCGTTCATACTGATGAATACTTACTGCTGCTAAAGCTTTCATGGTTTTAACCACGGATTTTAACTCGCCTGCTGTCGTTATGTTTCGCTTAAGATCTTTCAATAGTTGTCATATGTCTCAATCGGGAATAATTAATAATATTTGGCTTTTACTCACGTTCCTCACAGTTTCTTCAAGTTTGGAAACTATATTTGAATTAGATTGAAAGGAGGAAACTATATGCTCCTACCTGCTTACCCAGTAATTAATCGACAGACTCTGAAAATCCTTTGCTGCTACTTTAATTCTAATCATAAAATGCAGCTCGCTCGATTAAGTGATAAAAATAGCTCAACAGTTAGAGCAGTTAGAGCAGTTAGAGCAGTTAGAGGCAATCGATAATTTGGTTATCTTAGCCTCAAACCCGTATTCTTTCGTTAAAGATTAAATTTTGTCCGAACCATTGATAGCTATAGATTGCAAAAAGTAGTTTTTTCTTAGAAAGACTTCTGTTTGGTGGTTTTAGAAAATTACCGTGGCACTATTGTTTCGTATATGAATAATAACAATTCTCTATTAATTGCTCGAATGCAGCAGCCAGATTTTTATCCTCATGCTGTTATAGAAAATATTAAACTTATTCAGACTCATGCCTCTTATGTTTTTTTGACAGGAGAGTATGCCTATAAAGTAAAAAAGAATGTTGACTATGGTTTTCTCAATTACTCTACATTAGCCAAAAGAAAACATTTTATTGAAGCAGAATTACAGCTTAACAAAAAGATTGCTCCCGAACTTTATCTAGAAGTTATCCCAATTAGCGATTCGCAATGGCAAGTATATTCTTGGCAGTTCAGATAACATTGTCGA
>CAWCWY010000033.1:0-156187 GCA_963799375.1 uncultured cyanobacterium | reverse complement strand
GGTTTAAATAATTATGAATACCTCAACTCTTTGTCCTTGCTGCTCAACTCCGATGCTACACCATTTTGGCAGTCACGGGAATACTGGTTCTGTCGCCATTGCTGGCAAGAAATGCCAATTTTCGAAAGTAGACCGATACTAAAAAGCTGTAAAACTAATAGTATTGTTAACCTTTCGAGCAAACTTAAATTTTCAAAATTAGCAACCGTAGCAAGTTGAAGCCAATAATTATTTAATAATATTGACAGGGATCGAATAATGTCCAGCCTGATTTACCAGCCTCAAATTGATGTATATAGAAAAAGACAAAATCTTTTAAATTCAGGGATATGTACTAATGAAAATTACAGAAAAACATTTGATTGTCTTTCTGAATTTGAACAAAAGCAGATATTTGAAAACCTGAAATTCAAATATTCTTTAATTCTTTTTGATCATTGTTCTTCTAAAGATAGTATAAATACAAAGATTGAAGAATTTTCTCAAAAGGCATTTGATATCAATTTACCGATCCATAAAATTGTTGAAATTCATCTGGACTTGATAGATAACCTAGAACGACAATTGATGCTCGAAGGTTTGCACGCCGATTACCTCAGTGATTTTCGTCTGACTTTAATTGATGTAATTGCTCATTTGGGAGAACTGTATCGTAAGTGTTATAAATAGAAAATGTTTGGTTACTAGTTAGTCCTTTAGAGTATATGGTCAATAGTTTTCAGAAATTAATTCGGAAGTTGTCCTGTCTTGGTGCGCGTTCCCTTGCGAGACACCCTCGACAGTTTCTTTAAGCGGAGTAAGGCATTCTTTTGCCGCAACTGACCCCGCCAACGAACTGTCTCGCAAAACCGTTGCGGGGGTCAGATGCGGCTTATCCGAAGGTGTATCCTTTAGGAATGCTCTAGGAAAAGCTAATTAACCCGACCAACTAACCCAGTGATGAGATGTATTTTCCTGTTTCCTTTCGCATTTATCTCTATCTATATTGTCTAGAATCGCCCCATCAGTTTCGGCTCCAGAAATATCGGTACCCCCCAGCTTTGCTTCAGTCAGATTAGCATTACTCAAATCTGCACCACCAAGGGTCACATCGGTTAAATTGGCATTGCTCAAATCTGCGCCAATTAAATTAGCACAACGTAAATCTGCACCACTTAGATCTGCACCCTTAAGATCGGCATTTTCTAAATCTGCGCCAATTAAATTGACTTCAGATAAGTTTGCACCTACCAAACTTGCACCTACCAAATTAGCGTTGGTCAAGTTTGCCCGCTGTAAACAAGCACCGCTCAAGTCCGCATCATTCAAATCTGCATCACTAAGATCGGCTTGAGTTAAATTAATCCGAGTTAAATCCGCAGCTTCAAGATGGGCAGAGTGTAAGCTTGCACCCATGAAATCTAAGATGCCATAACGATATTGACGAAGTAATTGTGTCGCTTTCATAGTCTGTCTATTCCTCTTAAATAGTGATTTAACAGCTAACTCAACCAACACCACCAACAACATGAGTCAACTATCAGATGTAAATGAAGATAAGAACATTAGTTCGTGTTCTTCATAACAAAACATATTACAGACAAAACTTGAGGAATTTGTGAGGAAAATATATTGTGAAAGATAAAGCTCGATCGCTGTTTAGTTTTTCTTTCACTGTTTCAATTTAATTAGTAGGTAATATCGCTTAACTCACTACCAACACAGGACAATTCGCCAAATTAATCACGCGGTTGGTTGCGCTTTCCATAGCTGCTTCTTCGTCAATTAAGCCTAAACCTCGACAACTCATAATAATCAAATCAGCATCCATATCATCTGCCACATCGCAAATAGTGAAAGCGGGAACACCAGTTTTTTCAATCGCCTGTGCTTGTATTCCCTGACTGGCGAAAAAGGATTTTGCCTTATCTAATAATTTAGCGACTTGTTCCTCCGAAGCCATTGCACCTTCTGCATCTTCCTCCACTACAGAAAGAATAGTTAATTTACTTTGATGAATTCTCACCATGTTGGCAGTAAGTTCGATCGCCTTACGAGCTTCTCGATTTAATTCAATGGGAAATAAAACATTCTTAAACATTTAAAAAACCTCAGAAAAGCACGTTGTATCAAGATTATTATGGCTTCAAGAGATATTGTGTCAGAAAAATCTCGGTTAAGACTGAGAATTTACTATTTTTAATTAAAATCAATCTACAGATATGTTTAGATTGATTCGAGAAGGATAGTCTGCGCCAGAATGAATGGAAAGAGTAATAATTTCCATTTCCATCAACCGAGACTCATGGGGTAATTTACCCGTGCCAGGATTGACAGGATAAGCAGGGAAACAAGATGCACTAAGGCTCAAACGCAAACTATTTCCCGCTGCAATACACATACAGGTAGATTGAAAAGGAAGCTCGATCGCTTTAATATCTGGGGAATCAGAATGTATGGTGATATAGCCTTGAGTGAAATTAAAAACTTTGCCATCAGGTTGAACTGTAGACAACACTCCACATAGGTCATAGCTAGGTTTTTCGCTGCTGCAATAGACTTCTAAGTTTACCTCTCCCAGAATGTGTAAATCCGATTCTAGAGGTGCAGAAGTATAGGTTAAAATATCTGAGCGACAGTCTAGACTAGAGCGATCGAATGAACCTCCTGGGTAAGTGGCATGACCTCCCAATGCGGGTACTGGTCGCCAAGGATCGTGAACTAAAATGTCAGTATTATTCTCAAATTCTGTAACTACTTCAGTTAAATCTTGTTCCAATAATTCGCGGGGAGAAATAGATTCAGAATCTGCTGCTTCATATAGCCAAAGCATCCCACTATCTTCTCGTATACTTGCTAAACCATCGCTGGCTAAATAATATGACTGTTGATTATTCTTCCAATCATCCAATTCTAACCAGCGATCGCTGCCCATCTCAAACAAGCAAATAGGATCTTCTTCGAGCAAACCTGTATCTATATCCTTGAGAAAATAATCGAACCAACGTATTTGAATCTCATCAATGGGATTTTGTGCTTCAACGCCATAATCTACCATGCCTAACTTTCTACCCCAAGGAAGATGAGCATAAGCACCGACTAAAAGATGTTGGGGATATTTACTTTTAGCTGCCATTGCTCGATATAGATTTAGCGTACCCCTCAAATAAGGATCGAACCATCCCCCTACATGAAGCATGGGTAAGTCTACATTTTCTAACAGATATTTAGGCGATAAGCCTGGCGGCATGGCTTCGCTACGCTTTTGCCAATATTCAGCCTTGGGATCTGGGTTATTTAACCACTGATGATAAAAAGAATCGGTGCTAGTTGCTGCATCAGTTCGGGATTGGCGGGAATAGCACCATCAAGAGGTAGATTACGGCTGGCTTTGTGTAGTTGAAGATAGGCAGACTCATCTCCTGCTAAACGGGCTGTTTCCCCCGCCAACTGAATTGCCCAGGCTAAATTAGCATAAAGGCAAAATGCGCCATTTTCATAAGCCCAATCAGTATAAAGATCGTATGCCACCATAGCAGGAGCGATCGCTTTTAAAGCTTTTGGCTGATGTACCGCTGCATATAGTTGGGTCATTCCCTGATAGGAAAAGCCATACATCCCTACTTTTCCCGTACTATTGGGCAGTTGCGACACCCATTCTATAGTATCTAAACCGTCTGTAACTTCATGGGTAAACAAATCGAACTTACCCTGAGATGTCCCCCTTCCTCGCACATCCTGAATGACTACAATGTAACCCTGTGCTGCATACCAACGAGGATGGGCATAAACTACAGTAGAAGCAATTTCTCTTCCATAGGGTTGGCGCATCAATAGAATTGGCAACTCTTCATCTGTATCGGGACGATAGATATCTGCATCTAGTCTCACCCCATCGCGAGTTTGCATTGAGGCGGTTGTTTTAATTATTTTGACCATATTGACTACCCGACTAAGAGGGAAAAAGGAAAACAGTTTGATTTATTACTCATGTAAAAGGTTAAATGGATTTAAAAAGAAAAAAGTGACCCCAAAACAAAAGTCAATTATCTCAAACTTGTGTCGCATTACTGCACTGGTAATTATTGGACTATTGACAGCTTGTTCTCAAGTTTCTCAAAACATCCATCTGAGATATGGCAATCCAAGTCAGGCTCAAACTAGACCTGACAACTATTTAATCGAACGCCCCCAGTACGCTTTATCCTACAATTGCAGTGCAGGGATACCCAACTGGGTTAGCTGGCAACTCGATCGCAGTTGGATTGGCAAAGTAGAACGCTCTAATAATTTTCGTCCCGATCCAGACTTACCAGAAAATTGCTATGTCTCCAAACCTAACGACTATCGGGGTAGCGGATACGATCGCGGTCATTTAGTTCCTAGTGGCGATCGCACTCGTCGCCAAGAAGATAATAGTGCCACCTTCATCATGAGTAATATTATTCCTCAAGCTCCAGCTAATAATCGAGAAGTATGGCGAGAATTTGAAGAGTATTGTCGCGATCTCGTCTTTCAAGGAAAAGAGCTTTACATCGTTGCGGGAGGAAGCGAATTTGCCGAAGAAATTGCTAAAAATAGGGTTACAGCACAAAAATATAGCTGGAAAGTTGTGCTTATTTTAGATCGATTAAAAGACGAGATTACGATTGATAATGCTCAGACTATTGCAGTATGGATACCCAATTCTAAAGAAGTAGAACGAACTGACTGGAGAGATTATATAGTACCTGTCGATCGAGTAGAGAAAAACACAGGCTACAATTTCTTCAATCGCATACCAAAAGCAATACAAAAGCAAATTGAACGGTGATAATGACTGATTACTAACTACTTCCGTACGGGCGGGCCGTTCGCACCCTACTACTAACTACTAACAGTTTCCCATTTTGGCGAACTAGCAATCAAAGCCTCTGCTTGTTTTTTGTTGAGTGGTTTGGAGAAGAAAAAGCCTTGACCATATTCACACTGCAACAAACGTAATTGAGCTAATTGTGTGGTAGTTTCAATACCTTCAGCAATTACATCCATATCTAACATATGAGCTAAAGTAACGATCGCTTTGACAATAGCCGAATTTTCTTCTGCCTGCATTTGACTGACAAAAGAGCGATCGATTTTGATTGTATCTACAGGAAAACGATGTAAATAGCTCAAAGAAGAATATCCCGTACCAAAATCATCAATACTAAACTGAATTTGTTTTTTTCTGAGGTGAAGGATAATATCGGTGACAAGGTCTATATTGTCAATTAAAGTACCTTCAGTAATTTCTAACTTGAGAAATTCTCCAGACAAGCCAGTTTCTTCTAATACCTTTTCAACTTCTTCGATTAAATGAAATTCACGAAATTGATGAGCCGAAAGATTAACGCTCATTCTAATGGCTGGATGTTCGGGATATTTCAATTGCCAATTACGGGTAGCTTGACAAGCTTCTTTCAACAACCAATTACTTAAAGGTAAAATCAAGCCAGTTTCTTCGCAGATAGGAATAAACTCCGCAGGTCCAATTCGACCCTTTGTCGGATGATTCCATCTTGCCAATGCTTCAAATCCCGACAACACGCCTAATTTAAGAGAGGTAATCGGCTGATAATAAACCTCAAACTCTCCTCTTTCCAAAGCTCTACGGAGGTCAGTTTCGATTTCTAATCTTTGCAAAGCGCGATCGCGCAAAGAATTATCAAATACTTCATAACGTGCCTTGCCCTGTTCTTTAGCACTATACATAGTTAGGTCAGCATCTCGCAGAATATCTTCTGGGTTGTCATATCCAACAGAAGAAAGAGCAATCCCAATACTAGCAGTGCTAAACAGTTCGTATCCTTCAATATTGAAAGGAAAGCTCAATGTCTGATAAATACTCTCAGCGACCAAAGTAGCTTCAGTCTTACTAGAAATATTTTCTAATAAAATAGTAAATTCATCTCCCCCCAAACGAGCCACCGTATCTGTAGGCGCGATCGATTTTTCTAAACGACGAGCAATTTCAATTAATAATTTGTCTCCAATTAGATGTCCGACACTATCATTGACAACCTTAAATCGATCTAAATCTAGAAAAAGAACTGCAAATAAATAACCATCGTTATTATGACTTTTCTTAAGCTGCTGTTCCAAACGATCCATGAACAAAGCTCGATTAGGCAAACCTGTTAAAGCGTCATGGAGAGCATCATGAAGTAGTTGCTTCTCCATCGATTTGCGTTCGGTGATATCAACAATTTGATTATTAAAATGTAACGCCTTGCCATCCTCATCTTGGACTACTAAGACTTTGAGCAGAGTATCAACTATCCGACCATCTTTAGCAATAAAGCGTTTCTCAATTTGAAAATCGGTTTCTTTCCCTTGAATTAATAACTGCTCTAAATTGCGGTGCGCTTCCCAATCTTCTGGATGGCTTATTTCAGCAAAAGATACACCCAATAATTCTTCCTGAGTATATCCCAAAGCATCGCATAGAGCCTGATTTACTCGTTGAAACTTACTTTTCAAGCTACTAATTGCCATGCCGATTGGTGCCATTTCAAAAGTCAGCCTAAACTGTTCTTCGCTTTTTCTTAAAGCTTCTTCGGCATCTCTACGATTGGTAATATCTTCGGCAATACCTACGAAGCGATTTACCTTACCCATCACATCTCGTACAGGAAAAGCTCTTACTCTTACCCAACAAATAGAGTTATCTGGTCTAATGATGCGGTATTCTTCTTCAAAATCGTCCCCCGTTCTAAACTGGGTTTCAATAGTAGCTAAAGCCTTAAAAGAATCTTCAGGATGAATGGCAAACAACCAAGATTGAGGATCTTCATACAGGCTTTGACAGCTACGTCCCCAAACTTTTTCGTAGGTCGGACTAATATAGAGTATTTCATCTGTTTTAGCGGAAATAACAAAGAAAACCTCGCGAACATTTTCCGCGATTTGGCGAAAACGCGCCTCTCTTTCAGTCAATTCCTGAAATTCCGTTCTCAGTCTTTGATTTTCACTTAATACTTCTTCTACTCGGTTCAAAAGAGAATTTTGCTGTTGCAAAATCCCTGCCATTTCCTGATTAGACATTCAATTGGCTACAGCTACGGTAATTACACCCTTATAATGCCCAATTTGTTCTCAGAATTAACATTTGGAGAACAAAAATGGGGAACAAAAAACTGCACTATTTTTCAAGTGCAGTTTGCAATAATTTATGGACGTTTACATACGTTCAAAATCATTTTTTTGTTTAATTCCACGACGAAGACGACTAAAACCTAACAACCCAGCCATTAAACCCAAACCAATACTTGGGGAAAACTCAAAGGGAACTTCTTGAACTGAGAATCGATCGACTAGCAAACCAGAACTATAACCAGTACCATCAACATCTACAACGCCCAATCCCACTCTATAAGTACCAGCAGGTAAATTACCTGAAGTATAAGTTTGGTAGCCAGTATCGTTGGTAAAATTAGTAACGCTGCTGTTTAAACTAGAACCAGTATCGGCTAGAACGTCAATTTGTGAAGAACCACCGTTGCTAGTGTAATAGGTTAATGGATCTCCATTGAGATCGAGACTGTAAAGAGTGATAAAAGCATAATCAGTGTCGCCAAAGAAACTATCGCTTTGATCGTTAGTCAAGAAATTCCAATCAAAGCTCAATTGAAACTCTCCGTCAGATACGGTAAATTCTTGTTGAATTGCCGAACCTTCTTTGGGAGTCCGAGTACCCGAAATCAAACTGTTAGTACGATCGATATTAAGAGTATTAGCCGATAAGCCGAGAAAATCTTGTAAGTTGGTTACAGTTGCGCTTCCCGTATTATTATTATTAGCATCTACTTGATCTAAACCAGATAGATTAAAATTTCCAGAAGCATCGTCAATTCTTGGTTGAGAGGGGTCTTGAGTATCAAAACATTCTCCCCCTGGATAAGAGGTAGTAGGACAGGCTGTAGTCAGCCCAGCTTGGTTTCCATCGAGTTGAAGTCCTTGATAATCGCCCTGGATTGAGCGATCGCCGTTAGTATCCCAACCTGTAAAATCAGTATCGTTGATACTATCGCTCTCAAAGCCAGGGTTGTCAAAATTGACGGTAAAAGCATTTGAAGGACTTAAAATTATCAAATTAACCAAACTGACAATAGCAGCAATACCAGTAGTGTGCAAAGTAAATCGAACGGAATTTGAGATAGTCATAGTATTTGAGCTGAATAAAGTTTAATAAAGGATGATAGGGAATCGATCGCCTCGAAATTCCCTATGTTGAAAATCAGAACGACTAGAAAATCAAGTCAGTTGAAGGATTGATGTCAGTGTCAGCAACTCCCTGGAGGAAAACCACATCTTTCGGCAGTAAATTAACTCCCCCATCAACGTTGGTACTGCCATCAAAATCAATCTGAATCATCGTGCCAACGCCGTCGGTATAGTCCAGCACCACAAAGCCATCGGGGTTAATGGGATCGCCTGTAGTGTAGTTATCTACTTCGTTAGCCAGGATTTGACTCAAATCAATTTGGTCTTGTCCAGGAGTAAAATCTGTAATTAGATCGACACCATCGCTAGTTTCGTTGTAGAAGAACTGGTCGTTGCCCAGACCACCAGAGAGAGTATCCTGACCTTTGTAGCCCGCAATAATATCGTTGCCAGGAGTGCCATCTAAGGCTTCTGGACTAGATGTGCCGTTGATGATGTTTTCGGCAGAGTTAATCAAACCAGCATCGACATCGCCCAGAATTTCTCCTGATGCCAGAATGATAATGTCCGTCAGACTGGAACTAGGATCGGCATCGGAATCAAAAGCGTCTTTGTTGTTGTCATCGACATCTTTAGCAGTTAAACCAGTAAATTCTGCGGGGAAATTGCTGAAACCAATCTGATACTCCTCGCCAGGATTAAGTCCAGCAAATTCATACGAACCATCTTCATTGGTAATGAAATCGACGCTAGTATCATCTCCTCCCGTACCAATGACTCCGTCCGTACCACCACCAATTAAGGTGACGGTGACATTTTCTACTCCAGACTCAAATGCTCCTCGAATGCCGTTACCATCGCCATCATCCCAAACACTACCTGCAATACTTTCGCTGAGGCTGATGGTACTAGTTGCAGTATTACTATCGGTTGTACCATCATTAGCAACGAAGTCGATAGTGCGATCGCCTAATGTGGGAACGGTAGCAGTATTGTTATATTCAATCTCTCTCAACAAAGCTTCCATATCGGCTTGAGAGATATCACCACCACCGTTTTGAGTAATGGTGAAGGTAGTTCCGTTACCAGTTACCGCTACATCAAAAGTGGTAGTTGTGCCAGGAACACTTAGGTTGGTTGCTGAAGCATCAGTGTTGAGAGCAAAACTACTATTACCAATAGTTAGGGTTTCGTTAGCAGCATCAGCCGTCACACCACCAATAGTGAGAGTGAGAGTCTCAATATCAGTGCCATTGAGGTCGGTAGCAGTAGCCGTAAGGCGATCGGCAATATTAACTGCTGTATTGGTAAAGTTGGTGCTGTAGTCCGTTCCTGCATCTCCACCATTAAGATCGACTATGGGTGAATTGCTAACGCTAATGATAGAAGTAGCAGTATTACTATCACTCACACCATCATTGACGGTAAAGTCGATAGTGCGATCGCCTGATATGGGATCGACAGCATTATTGTCGTAGCTGATACCTCTCAACAACTCATCAATTTGAGCTTGAGTTAAGTCACCGCCAGCATTAGGAGTAATGCTGAAGGTAGTACCACCATCAGTTACGGCTACGTCATAATTTGTGCCATTAACGGTAACGGTTTGGGTATCATTACTACCGAGATCGAACTCAACGCCACCAATGGTTAACAATTCATCGGTAGTATTGGCTGCCCCAGAAATAGAGATAGTTAAGCTTTCAATATCGTTGCCATCAAGGTCAGTGGCAGTAGCAACAGTATCAGCAATATTGACTGTATTGCCATTAAAGGTGGTGCTATAATCTGTTCCCGCATCTCCACCGTTAAGGTCAACAGTAGGTGGATTGTTAACGGTAATGGTGGAGGTAGCCGTGTTACTATCACTTATCCCATCATTGACAATAAAGTCGATAGTGCGATCGCCTGAAGTAGGAGTGGCAGCGGTATTGTCGTAAGTTATTCCCCGTAGGAGCGTTTCAACCTCAGTTTGAGTTAGTTCGGTGCCGTCATCGCGAGTAATAGTAACAACTGGGTTAGCACCACTGGTATCGACTGCTACATCGTATGCTACACCACCAACGCTGACATCAATTGGCGTGCCGTTAGTTGCTGTATTTAAAGGAACGGTAATAGGAGTATCGCCAAGTATCAATTGTTCATTGTTACCATCGACTACTCCTGTAACAGTTAAATCTAAGCGATCTATATCAGTGCCATCGGGGTCAGAACCAGTAGCATCATTAGGTTGGGCGATGTTGACTGGCGTACCTGGAGTAAATACTTCCTGATAATTGCCATCATTTGCTCCCCCCGTTGTATTATTTGGATCTAGATTGATCGCAGGTGGATTGTTAACGGTAATGGTAGAAACAGCAGGAGCGGAAACAAGACCACCAGCATCAGTAGCCGTAAAGCTTAAAGTGCGATCGCCTGATGTGGGATTATCGCTAGTATTCTCATAGGTAATACCCTGAATGAGAGTATCTAAATCGCCTTGAGGAATGGGCGTAGTGTTACCTGCACTATTGGTAATGCTAAACATGCCAGTAGCTGCATCGTAAGTTATATCTACAGTCGAACCACCAACGGTTACTCCCGTGAAACTTTGGTTGCTATTAAGAACAAAGGTTTCTCCTGCGATAGTAACTACTTCTGCTGCACCATCATTGATATTGCCCGCAACGATCTCTAAACTAGTAACGTTGTTTTCCGCATCAGTAACATCGCCATCGAGTATGTCGGCAACATTAACCGCAGCATCGCCTTCGGTGTAAGTAACTTCAAATCCAAGGTCATCTAATCCACCACCAGAATTATTAAGGTCGAGATTAACTACAGGTGGATTATTAACAGCCTCAACGGTAATGGTAGAAACAGCAGGAGCAGAAATCAGCACCATCGGCATCGGTAGCAGTGAAGCTTAAAGTGCGATCGCCTGCTGTGGGATTATCGCTAGTATTCTCATAGGTAATACCCTGAATGAGAGTATCTAGATCCCCTTGAGGAATGGGCGTAGTGTTACCTGCACTATTGGTAACGCTGAAGATGCCAGTAGTAGCATCGTAAGCTAAATCTACACTCGAACCACCAACGGTTACTCCCGTGAAACTTTGGTTGCTATCGAGAACAAAGGTTTCTCCTGCGATAGTAACTACTTCTGCTGCACCATCATTGATATTGCCCGCAACGATCTCTAAACTAGTAACGTTGTTTTCCGCATCAGTGACATCGCCATCGAGTATGTCGGCAACATTAACCGCAGCATCGCCTTCGGTGTAAGTAACTTCAAATCCCAGGTCGTCTAATCCACCACCAGAATTATTAAGGTCGAGATTAACTACAGGGGTATCGTTAACTGCCTCAACGGTAATGGTAGAAACAGCAGGAGTCGGAAACAGCACCACCAGCATCAGTAGCAGTAAAGGTTAAAGTGCGATCGCCTGAGGTGGGATTATCGCTAGTATTCTCATAGGTAATACCCTGAATGAGAGTATCTAGATCCCCTTGAGGAATGGGCGTAGTGTTACCTGCACTATTGGTAACGCTGAAGATGCCAGTAGCAGCATCGTAAGCTAAATCTACACTCGAACCACCAATAGTGATACTCAGTTAAAGTCTGGTTGCTATCGAGAACAAAGGTTTCTCCTGCAATGGTGATTGTTTCTACTGCCAGATCGTCATTAACGCCACCAAGAGTAATCTCTAAACTAGTAACGTTGTTTTCCGCATCAGTGACATCGCCATCGAGTATGTCGGCAACATTAACCGCAGCATCGCCTTCGGTGTAGGTAACTTCAAATCCCAGGTCGTCTAATCCACCACCAGAATTATTAAGGTCGAGATTAACTACAGGTGGATTATTAACAGCCTCAACGGTAATGGTAGAGACGCAGGAGCAATATCACTATCAGAATCACCATCATTAACCGTTACTTGAATAATGCGATCGCTTGTATCGGGATTCGCGTTGGTATTATTAAAGGTAATTGCTTCAATTACTTCATCGTATTCAGCTTTGGGTACAGAATCAGCTACAGCACTAGTTAGAGTAATGACAATCTCGCCATCGACATTAACCGCGGAGAAAGTAATATCGTTTCCACCAGAAGTGGTAAACGTACCGCCAGTTAAGGCATTTATGCCATCGACTAACAATTCATCCCCAGTCAAGAAGTTAGTTAGAGTTACCGTTGCTGATTCAATATTAGTATCTGTGTCGTCGGTAACTTCAGTATCCGTATCGGCGATCGCAACGCCACCATTGCCGACATTATAGATATTACTAAAGTCTTCTCCCGTACCGTCGCTACTGTCGAGATCCACAGTAGGGGGCGTGTTCATCGAAATCGTCGTGACGGCAGTATTACTATCAAAACGACCATCATTAACAATTACCTCCACAGTGCGATCGCCAAGATCGGTTAATCCCGTATTGTCATATTCAATCTGTCTGATAGCGGTTTGATAATCCGCTAGAGATGCAGTTCCAGTTAAGAGTAATAATCCCAGTCGCAGGATCGTAAGCACTAGCGGTAATTCCCGTAGGTAAAGTGCCATTAACTATCAGGCTTTCAAAATCATTACCATCAGGGCGATTAGTTAAAGTAATCGTCGCACTTTGCAAATTAGTGTTGTTACCATCAGTAATAGCTGCATCGGGACTGGCAATTGATACGGGATCTCTGTCTTCGGTAAATACAGTTTGATAGTCGGTATTAACAACTGGCGGTACATCAGGGGTAATGGTCGTAGTGGCGATCGCACTATCAAATTCACCGTCATTAACTATTACCGTAACAATACGTTGTGCGCCATCGACTAATGCCGTATTGTCATACTCAATCTGTCTGATGGCAGTTTGATAATCGGCGATCGAAGCATCCCCAGTCAGGGTAATAATTCCCGTGGCAGGATCGTAACCCGTAGTGGTAATGCCAGTAGGAAGAGTACCGTTGACTGCTAGGCTTTCGATATTTCCATCAGGACGATTAGTTAGAGTAATCGTCGCACTTTGCATATTGGAATTAGTATTATCGGTAATCGTGACATCGCCACCACTAATAACTACAGGATTAGTTGAGAAGGTAGCTTGATAGTCATTACCCGTAGCAGTACTACTATCATCATCATCTAAATCTATATTGGGGGGGGTATTGACAGGGATGGTGATGATACTGGTAGCAACATTACTATCGCTCTGTCCATCATTGAGAACAAAATCAAAAGTGCGATCGCCAATTATTGGATCGCTAGCGTTGTTTAAATAGGTAATACTGCGTAACAGTTGTTCTGTCTGGGTACTGGTAATGTCACCTCCAGCAGTAGGCACAACATTAACGGTAGCTCCACTATTAGTTACGTTAATAGTGTAATTAGTACCTTGGATGGTAACGGTTGTGCTGCTATTGCTACCAAGATTGATGCTGCTATTACCAGAAGCATCATTAAAGATTAGCAGTTCGTTGGTAGTATCGGTCGCTCCACTAATATCAATGGTCAAACTTTCAATGTCTATACCATCAGCATCGCTACCTATAGCATCTGTATCGGTGATCGCAACAGGATTACCAATAAAGCTATCGCTATAATTCGTTCCCGTATCGTTACCATTGAGGTCGATAATCGGTGGATCGTTTACGGTTGTAATGTTGATGGTAGTTGTAGCAGTGTTACTATTGGCATCACCATCATTCACAACCACATTAATCTGGCGAGGAGTAATATTTGACGTATCAGCAATATTGTTAAAGCTAATTGCAGAGATCGCCTGTTGATATTCTTCTAGGGTCGCAGAATTGCTCAAAGTGACGGTAATTTGTCCAGCGACGCTATCATCGATGCTAGCAGTTATCCCACCAGTTAGAGTACCGAGAGTCAGAAGGTCTCCAGCTTGGGCATTCGTAAGGGTAATCGTCGCACTTTCGATGTTGGTATCATCACTATCGATAATTAGAGGATCGACATCGCTAATGCTAATTGCCCCTGCATCTTCAACGAAGGTGGTTGTATAGTTATTATCTGCATCGTTACTGCTGTCGAGGTCGATTTCTGGCGGATCGTTAACAGGAATAACACTAATAGTTGAAGTTCTTATCGGACTAGATTCAAGACCATCACTGACCACAATTTCAATATCGCGATCTGTGGTATTGGGATCGTCGGAAGTGTTTTCAAAAGTAATAAGTTGAAGTGCTGTTTGATAATCAGCGGGAGTAGTCAAACCAGTTAACTGAATCTCTAACTGACCTCCATTATCCACAACCTCATAATTAATACCGTTAACCATACCAGTATCGCCAAGATCGACGGCAGTACCATCGATTACAAAGCGATCGTCTATTTGTGTGTTGGTGAGGGTAATCGTAGCGGTACTAATATTATCACCATCACCATCGGCAATTGCGACATCAGTATCAACAATTCCTACTGCCCCTGCATCTTCGGTAAAGGTATTGGTAAAGTTCGTGCCATTGGGAACTATTGGAGTACCGTTAAGATCGAGAGTAGGTGCAGTATTATCTGCCACTAAACTAATGGTAGTAGTTGCTGTATTGCTGTTATTATCACCATCATTAACTACTACTGTAACGGTGCGATCGCTAAAGTCGCGATCGCCATCTCCTCCAAAAAGTCCGCCGTCTGGTTCAATATTGTCATAGACAATTTGATTAATTGCAGTTTGATAGTCTGCCAAAGAAGCAGAACCTGTTAGGGTAATCGTACCAGTACCAGGATCGTAGCTACTAGCGGTAATACCAGTCGGTAAGCTTCCCGATACAGCAAGACTTTCACTAGCACCATTGAGAGGATTAGTAAGGATAATCGTAGCGGATTCGATATTGGTATCATCAACATCAGTAATATTAACGTCCGTATCACCAATAGCGATCGCAGTTGCCATCAAAACTAAACCTAGTTTGATAGTCAGCACCAGTAACACCACTACTATCATTGTTATCTAGATCGATAATGGGTGGGTCATTTACTGCGACCACACTAATAGTAGAAATAGCAGGGTTAGAAGTAGTACCCTCGGCATCAGTAGCGGTAAAGGTTAAAGTGCGATCGCCCTCGGTTGGATCATCCGAAGTATTCTCATAAGTAATACTTTGAAGTAAGGTATCTAAATCGGTTTGAGGAATGGGAGTGGCACCATCGCTGTCGACCACGGTTAAAGATACCCGTACGCTGTACATAAGCTAAAGTCGTACACGCTTACCGCTACAGGGAGTAGTTACATCGGTAGCCAGAGGACAAAGAAGTGCCACCAAAAGTAACAATTTCATTATCGCCATCACTGAGACTGGCTGCGCGTAATGTTTAGGGAGATAAGATCGTTTTCGTCATCTGAGACATCGGCAAGAGTCTCATTGGCTACATTAACGGCGGTGTCGCCTTCAGTAAAGATATCGCTCATAATTGCGATCGCCATCAGCAGCATCGGCAGTAGAGTTGAGGTCGATAATCGGTGGGTCGTTAACTGCCACCACATTAATCGTCGAAACCGCAGGAGTAGAAGCTGCACCTCGGCATCAGTAGCAGTAAAGGTTAAAGTCGCACCAGCATTGTTGGTAACGCTGAAAGTGCCTGTAGCTGCATCGTAAGCTAAATCTACACTCGAACCACCAACGGTAATGATCAGTAGAGTTGTATTACTATCAGAGCAAAAGTTTGTCAGCAACGGCATCACTTTCAGCGGCAAATCGATCTCGTTCACCTCATCAGCAGCATTTTTAGAAAGCGAAGTAACATCATCTTCAGCATTGAAGAATATCACCATTAGCACTATCGATTACATTAATTGCGACATCCCTTTCAGTAAGGTATTCAGCTATATCTGCGGTCAGCATCCCCTTGATCAGGCATGTAGAGATGAGGTCGACAGATTGGTGGACTCAGTTAACTGCCACCACGGCTATCGTCAGACAGGGCAGATCGGAAGTGATTACATCACAATCGTAATATCAAAACCTAAAGTGCGATCGCCCTTGGTAGGATCTCCGCTAGTATTTTCGTAGGTAATACCTTGAATTAAGGTATCTAAATCGGCTTGAGGAATGACAGGGTTGCCAGTATCGCTATCAACAAGACTAAAGATACCAGTAGTACTGTCATAGGTAACGTTGAAGGTAGTAGTGCCAACAGTAACTGTTACAGGGGTTGTTACATCAGTAGCCAAAGGAAAAGAAGTACCACCAAGAGTAACAATTTCGCTATCGCCATCACTCAGACTCGCTGCGGTAATAGTTAGGGAAACAAGATCGTTATCACCTAAGTCTGAGACATCTGCATTAGCATTATCGGCTACGTTGACTGGTGTATCTCCTTCAGTGAAGGTATCACTGTAATTGCGGTTAGCATCACCAGCATCGGCAGTAGAGTTAAGGTCAATTATTGGTGGTGCATCATTATCGCGATAGTCTAAATCGTTAGTTAATGGAACAGCATCACTACCATCAGCAGCCGTATCATTATCACTATCGGGGAGAGCGAAATTAGTATCGGTAGGATCGAGGTTTTCATCATTAACATCAAAGCCATCTGTAGCACTAGCACCCTCAAAGACATCATTTAAACCATCACCATCACTATCAGCTAGCCTAATGTAGTTGCAGCGTGTCCTGCTTCGTTGATATCGAAGTACCGTCGTTATCAGAATCAGCATCGAGATAATCTGGCGTACCGTCGGCAGTGCCAAGAGTGCTGTCGGTATCGACGGGAGTTAAGCCCGTACTAGCAGTAGAGCTGGTACTGCTGCAGTATTAGCAGTCGTAATTGTCATCGAGTCCATCACCATCCGCATCGATAAAGTCAACCGTACCACCCTGTCCACTAGGGGCAATATAATCTGTGTGGTTTGGGCTTCGACGTTATCAGTAATGCCATCGTCGTCAGAGTCAATATCGAGATAGTCTGCAATGCCGTCGTTGTCACTGAATCAAGAATTCCGGTAAAGGTGCAGTAGTATAATAAACTCTCTACCCATCAGTACCCGTACCACCATTACCATCCTGGGTCAAATTCAAAGTTAACGATGTAACTTCTCGTTCACCTGTAGGCGAGTCCAGCCAATGAACTGTTCCGGTGATCTTGCCCCAGAATACCAGTACCTTGCAGATTGCCATCACCATCATAACTGTCTATCGATCCTAAGCCACTGCCACAGTAAGCCTTCTGCCCGCCAACTGTTCCATCCTGAAGATACAAGCGCATCATTTTGCGTTCCAGCATACCTGATCACCATATCTTGAGATCGAACCAATGTCAACGGGTCGGTAAATCTACCTCTACTGGATTACCTTTACAGTCTTCAATATGGAAAAGGTGACCAAAGATCCACCATCAAAAGAACTTTGTTACCCAAACTCGTATCACCAGCTAGATCTTCACTCCAAAAGTTAGTACCAGATGAGTTAAAGTTACCAGATGCAAAGTTAGCCGTACCAGTTGTAGTGGCACAAACAATTACACCGTTACCGAGGTATAAGTGAGAAGTTCCAGAAGGTAATTCGCCTCCAAGAAACCAGTAGTTGCCTCCGTACCAACACTTAAACTTTTTGACTCCAAAATAAAGCATCTGGTTGTGTTGATGCCGAAGCTGAAGGAACTAAATTATTTCCTTCAACAATATCGAAAATACCGTCATTATCATCATCAATATCATTTGCATCGGCAACACCATCACCATCGGTATCCCATTGAATAGTCGTAGTAGCAACATTACTATTAGAAGTACCATCATTAACCGTTACATCAATAATGCGATCGCTTCTATTGGGAATCGAGTCTGTATTATTAAAAGTAATTGCTTCAATTAGTTCTTGATAATCTGCCAGAGGTACAGTATTTGCTGTGGCACTATCAAATTCAATGACAATTTCTCCACCGTTGGTAGTGGTCGTGTAGTTTATGACATTGTTATTAGTGGAAGTAAAAGATCCTGTTGCGCCAGCTACCGAGCCATTAATTAATAGTTCGTCACCATCTTGAGCGTTAGTCAGGGTAACAGTAGCCGATTCAATGTTGGTATCATCTCCATCAGTAATGAGAGTATTATTACTATCGGCGATCCCAACTCCGCCACTACCTTGAGCAAAGGTAGTCTGGTTATCGGGATCTGCTGCACCACTATTGTTATTGTCATCTAAATCCAGCGGGCGGAACAATAGGTAATTGGTAGCCAAAATCTACTCCCGTATTCGATGTGCCAACTTGGTCGAGACTAACTGTTTGAGTGTTATTACCAGTAGTGGTGTAACTACCGCCAGTTAATACGCCACCCGTATCAGTGACTTGGACGATATAATCCCTTGGCGAAACGTCTGCTGAAACGATAAGCACCATTAGCATCAGTAGTGAGTGTGCCGAGTTAAAAATCATTGCCATGATAACGCCATTCACATGATATCATTGTAAAGATTTGATGGTTACTCCAAGATGCCATCTTCGCGATTGACAATACCATCACCATCGACATCATTATAAAAGGTACCATTACCAATAGTTCCTCTACCCTTGAACTCGTTGGGCTGCATCAGTTGCTGTTGCTATTACTGTAGTGCCATCTGTGGTGATATTGACACAGTACCTAAAGTCTCAGTAATCCAATTAAACGACTGAATTGAGATGCTTCCTTGTAGATATTGCCATTAAAATCTTTTCCAACTTAAATAGCCCAGTAAAAGTATCTGTATCAACTGGAGTTCCTGGAGTTGTAGAGGCTAAATTAAACTGCCCGAATACTATCATTACCACTACAAAATTATATAAATTATTACCATCACAACAAAATACCCCAGTCTATGCCTGAACCCAATCTTTGTTGCTGAATCTACAATACGCCCGTTGCTTCGTACAGCAAAGTCGATTCGGTAAACTTCGTCATACCACCCGCAGTACCATTACCGTCTCCTCCTTCAACACCTCAATAAAAAGCCATTATCAAAGGATGCTACTATATACCAACTCCATGAGTACCAACACTAACCCCGTTATACGTAACATCATCATCAACAACAAAGTGAACATCGCTAAAGGCATCGTAGGCATATAAAGCTAGGTTTGCTTGCTGAATTAGCATGTCACGTATAATAAACTAAACCCGTATCTACATCAGAAGCTAAAGAGTTAATAACCAAGGCAAACGGGCTAGTAGTCAGAATGGTGGCTTTGCCTGTAGTGACATCAATGCTGTAGATGTTGTTATTACCATGAGCCGAATAAATCGCTCCATTTCCCCCATTGATTGGAGTTCCATCGCCTGGTGAGACAGTAGCAATAGTAGAAGTGACAGTTTCGCTATCACTGTTAGTATCCGTAGCGGTAACATTAATAGTGCGAGGATTAGAAGTAATATTCGTCGCATCATTACGATAGGTGATGTCGGTTAATAAAGTGTTGACATCGGCAGTGGGAATACTACCTCCCGCATTATTAGTCAGGGTAAAGGTAGTACCGTCGTTAGTAATTGCGACATTAAAAGTCGTACCGCCAACTGTGGCTGTAGTAGTAGTATCTGCATTAAGAGGAAAATCTGTTCCTCCAATAGTTAAAATTTCATCAGCACCATCTTCTAACCCGCTAATGTCTAAAGTCAAAGTATTGACATTATTGGCTCTACCCCAGGCAGCATCGCTATCGGCAATATTTACCGACGCACCATCGAGAGAGGAGATAGCATAGTTGCCCAAACTAGCACCACTACTACCATCAGGGTCTAAACTAAGCTCTGTAGTGTAAGTAACGCTAACATCGTCAATTCCTGCCTCCAAAATACTAGCTGTACCGCCATCTGTAGCAGTAAATCTTAAATAAGTTGTCTCTCCTGCAAAAGAATCTAACGAAGCACTAAATGGAGTCCAAACTGCTGTCTGTACGCTGGCAGGATCTTGATTAAATAAAGTCGATAAAACAGTATTGTCAGAGGTGCGTACTAAATCGACTCGAAGGGGATCGGTAGCACCGCCCGTAACTGCGTGATAGTAATTCCAGGAGACATCGATAGAATTAAAGTTACTACTAGGTAAGGTAAAGTTTGGAGAATGAATCGTAGTAAAACCATCAACATCAGTATTAGTGTTCGTTGCAGTTAAACCAGTAATTAAAGCGTTTAATAGACTATTTGCCTCAATCTGTGCTGGTGCAATAGTTCCGCGATCGTGAGGTACGGGATCGCCAATTGCCCACTGACCAGTTAAATCTCCTGTTGCCGTATCAGTTCCATTAGGATTTACCGTCCAGCTACCAGTACCACCAGTAGTATTGCCATCAAAATTATCAGTAAAGATGTTGGCAAATACGCCAATATAACTATGTTGTAAATCTTCTGTAAAAGCTAATTGAGGTTTATTTGAACCAGTATTTATATTTAATTCCCAATTACCACCTTTAGCAGCATTACCAGTGCGAGTAGTAGACGCAGCAATTTCTGCATCAGTAAGATCGTGTAACTTAGCGATAAATTCTTCACCAGCATCTCCCGCAGCGACGTTACAACCATAAATCAGGAGTGAGGAACGAGGAACAAGGAACGAGGAAAACCATTGTTTAAGCTCGTTTTGATATTTAGTTAAAGTATCTAGACTAAGTTGGGTGTTGCCGAGATACAAACAGCCAGGTGAACCGTGGGAAACTATGTGGACTGTAGAATAAGAATTTTGCTCTAAAACTTTAGTTATTTGCTCGATTCGCATCGCCATTTAAAACTACTACATCGGTGTTGGTAAATACTCCAGCAACCAAGGTTTGATAGTCTGCTACCTGGGAATCGATGAAAACAATTTGTTTATCAGTTAGTCGTGTATCGGCGTTAGTAGAGATAGCTTGGTTCACGGTTGATTCCTGTTGATAGTTATACATAGTTAATTTGCGACTTTAAAATATGAGATAGATAGATAATTAGTAGGTTTTTGATTCGCTTAAATCCCCCAATGTTGGGTGACTTAAGCGAATCGGATAATTTGAGAGACTAACCGAATAGTCATAAGCTCAATAAAAATTAAATAAAGCTACCGTCGTCTGCATCGAGATCGACTGTGGGGGGAGAATTAATTTCCATAATGGAGGTAGCAATATCGCTGTTGTAGCTGCCATCGCTAAAGCTAATATCAATCAGGCGATCGCTCGTTTTTGAGCCGATATCGTTGGTATATTCAATCTGTGCCAACGCTATTTGATAATCAGCAATTGTTGCCTCGCCGTTGAGTTGGAGAATTCCCGTATCTCGGTCGTAAGCTACGGCATTAATCCCGTCGGGTAATGCCCCACTAACGAGCAATCTTTCTGCACCATCACCATCGGGACGAGTTTTGAGTTTAATCGTCGCGCCCTGAAGATTAAGATCGTCTTTGTCGATTAGGCTCATATTTTCGGCAGAATCGATAATGCTGGCGGAGTCTTCGCCGATGGTGTAAGTAGCTTGAGAGTTATTGCCCGTAGCGGTAACATCTAAATCTAAGATTGGTGGGGCAACAAAAGGAATATTGTTGTTGATGATAAAGGGATCGCCACCTGCTAGATCGAAGGTTAGATAGTAAGGATTATCGCCAAACTCGGAAGAAGCCAGTTTGTTGGTGCTTTCGTTGGCACCCGAACCAAAGACGTAGGGGTCATCGGGCAATAGAGTAGTACCATCAATCGGGGGTGGATTTAAAGCAGGGCGATCGGGGCTGATGATATAGCCATCGGGAGGAGTGATTTCCATGGTGTAAACCCCAGGAAAATCAGGGTCGATAAACCATTGATAGAATCCTGATTCACTACCATCGCTACGCAGATCGACTTCCCCTGGTCCTGTAACCTCGATCGCACCACCAGCTAGGATATCTCCCGTCTTTTGAGCATAAAAATAGCCTTCAGGATCGACATCAAGGTAGTCGGGAGTACCATCATTATCGCGATCGCTCTCAGTTCCTTCGATCGAGTTGGGAATGCCATCGCCATCGGAATCGGCAGTAAGTCCTGCATTTAAGTTTTCGACAGTTTCGTCGGGGGTCAATCTAAATACATCAGTTCTGCCCGTCGTCATATTGATATCGGAGTCCAGCAGATCCGTACCCGTACTGTCTCGATCCTCAGGACTGGTAGCATATCCCAGGGGTTCGGTAAATTCTAAATAGTAGTTACCGACAGGAACGCTATTAAATTGGTAAACACCGCTGATATCAGTAGTAAAGGTTGCCTGAGGCGTGGTTGAATTCCTGTTGGAAAACAAATCAACCGCAACATTGCCAACCCCCGTTTCTCCGAGATCCAAAACACCGTCGTAATCAACATCGTCCCATACTGCACCAGAGATCGCCCCAGTACCCGTACTAACTTGCAATTCATCGAAACTAGCAAAATTAGTCGTGTCAGTATGGTTGATTTCCGTCCCGCTAGAGATATTACCAATCGGACTTAATTCAGTATTAGTATCCCCAGTCGCAGCTACCTCAAAAGTATAGGTTGCGGTATAGGGAAGATTTTGCCCGCTAGCATCGGGGGCTTGAATTGTTAAGCGATCTTCTACCGTACCGATGCCACCACCATCAAAAGCGATCGCAGTATCGATTAGTTCGTAAGTGTCGGGATTCCAGTTGGTAAAGCTGGCAGGGGTAAAAGATAAAATCCCCTCATCGCCAATAGTTCCTGTCTCACCATCGACAGTAACCGTAACTGTATCTCCAGGTAGGGCAGGATTGCTTTCAATATTAACTGAAGTAACCTGATTGCGATCGCCTTGTCTTGTATCGGCATCGATCTGGGTTACTTCTGTAAAGCTAAAATCTCCATCTCCCTGAAAGATTCCCTGTGCGGTGGGATTGCCATCATAGGCACTGACGGTATGGCTTTGTTCGATGGTAGTCGCCCCATTAGCAGTGAGATAGAAGAAGGTAGTAGTCGATTCACCACTAGCTAAAGCACCTAAATTTACTTGACTGCTTTCTCCTTCAGCTAGGTCGATATTTCCCCCAGCAAAATCGCCAATTTCTACCCACAGATCCTCAATATCTTCATCACTAGTATTGGTGACTTCGTATGCCACGTAACTTGAAGTGATGTTATCGCCAGAATCGAGATAAAAATCATCCGCCGAAACTCTTTCAATTGCAACCATACCCCCCAGAACATCTTGATAGTCGATCGCAATCTCGGCAGCAGCAGAGGCTTGACCATCAACATCGATAACCTGATAACTAATGGGGGTAGGATCGCCCGTTAAATCCTCGACGGGAGTAAACAAAACCGAACCATTTCCCAGTACCGACCAAGTTCCCTCTCCCTCAACGCTGAGATTATCAACGGGGTTTTCACTATCGTCCAACAACTTGACCGTTAGACTAGCTGTAGCAGCAATACCTTCGTTGAGATCGTTACTCAGAACGTTGACGGTGAACGGAAGTACCAGTTAAAGCGATCGCCTCGTCTTGCTTGGCGATGGGTGCAGCTTGTTCTACTTCTATGCTTAAGGTACTAGTGCTGGTTTCGCCATCATCATCGGTAATAGTATATGCAAATGTTTCTGTAACTCCTGCTGACGGTAAAGTTCCTGCCCTAGGGGGTATATAGCTATAACTACCATTACTAGCGAGGGTAATAACACCACCATTAGCCGTAACAAAAGGAACTCCTAGAATAATGGTCTTACTACCCTCAACTGCTGCGGTAAGGGTAGTAGGACTATCGCCCAAAGCATCGTTAGCCAAAAGATTAGCGTTAACAGCCGTGCCTCCTTCAACGGCAACATTAGTATCGGGTTGGGCAGAGGGAATTGAATTACCACCACCATTAGCATTGATAGTTAGAGTATTGGTACTCGTATCGCCATCCGCATCAGTAATGGTGTAGTTAAATACTTCGGTAATGCCAGGATCGTCTAAACCAAAAGTTGGCGGAGTATAAATATAATCTCCAGTAGCACCTAGAACTAGCGTGCCACCTTTAGCAGTAAGTAGAGTTACCTGCGCCAGTTCGGCATCTAAAGTAACCAAACTATCACCGTCTCCTTGCACCGATGCCGAAGTAACCAAGGTAGGTCGATTACCAGGATTGTCGTTACTAAGGACATTACCCGTGGTTACATTTAAGGTGATTTCTCCCGCCCCAAGGTCAGTTTCTAAGATGTCATCAGAAGTATTAAAATCTGGTTGAGTAACGGGGACAATATCGCTAGACTTACTAACTGCAATACTAGCTTCTGCTGCAAGACTCTCTTCGCCATTGACATCAACGGCTGTAACTAAAATCTGGCGATCGCTCTTGTTGGGATTTGTTTGAGTATTTTTGAAAGTAACCCCAGCCAGTGCAGTTTGGAACACAGCTAGAGACGCACTTGCCCCCTCGGTTGCGGAGAGGATTAATTTAACTTCACCTGTAACCGAAGTGTCGAGAGAAACCTCAATATCAGAAGCGATACCAGCAGGAAGATTACTCAAGCTTAATTCATCTCCCCTTGAGCATTGGTAAGTACCACCTCAATACTGTCTAGTGCCAAATTGGGATTATCGCTATCGCTAACTACCACATCTGTATCGGCGATCGCTACTCCAGAACCACCAATAATAAATGTACTATTGAATTTACCGTCAATGGTATTGTTATCATTACCGTCTAAATCTACCGTTAACGATTCGTTATTAGGTAGATTGATGCCTACAGTTGCCTCTGCGGTAGTAGCATTTCCGTTAGCATCAGTAGCCGTAATTTCTAGGTTGCGATCGCTTGTATCGCTACTAGTAGTGTTAAAGCCCACTACCGATAGGGCAGCTTGGAACGTTGCGATCGGCAAATTAGGGACTAATGTTGGCGCAAGAGTAAGTTTAACTTCTCCTGCTACGGAAGTATCTAGATCTGGAAGTAACCCCAGGAGGAGAGAACCTAGCAAATTATCGATCGCGTAATACATCCCCTGCTTGGGCATTAGTAAGAGTTACCTCAATACTGGCAAGATTAGCATTATCAGCATCGCTAATAGCCAGATCGGTATCGACAATAGGTGCAGCCACACCCCCCAAAGTAAACTGAGTCTGGAATTTGCCATTTACAGTCTTGTCGTCATCAGCATCTAGATCGAGACTGGGGAAACTGTCGTCATCGGTAATCGTAATATTAGAAGTCGTCGTCGTTCCCAGGCTAATACCACCAGAAGGATTAATCAGGCGGAGAGTACCAATTTCTGCCCCTTCAGCTACATCGTCATCAACTATCGTTAGAGTAACGCTATCTGTAGTTTCACCATCAGCGATGGTTATTTGAGGTGCGGAAAGAGTATAGTCACTAGGATCTAAACCAGTTAAATCTAAACCGATGGTTTGCGCGCCACTTACCGCACCAGAAGCAGTAGCAGTAATGGTAAATTCGGTGGCATCAGCTTCAGTTCCGATTAAAGATATGGGATCTACCGTAAGTTCTACAGTTGGAGTAATGCCAACATTTGTCTCTGCGGTACTAGTATTACCGTCGGCATCAGTAGCCGTAATGGCAATATTGCGATCGCTTGTATTGCTACTATTAGTACTAAAACCAACTAGTGATAAAGCAGTTTGGAAAGTTGCGATCGGCAAACTATCAAGGGTTTCTGGCGCAAGAGTAAGTTTAACTTCTCCTGCTACTGAGGTATCGAGGTTAGTAGTAACCCCCGCAGGTAAACTACCTAAGAAACTATTAACCAGTAATTCATCCCCTTGTTGGGCATTAGTAAGAGTTACCTCAATACTGGCAAGATTAGCATTATCAGCATCGCTAATAGCGAGATCGGTATCGACTACAGCTACGGGAAAACCGCCGAAAATTCCGCCAGGAGTATACTGAATCTGGAACTTGCCATCTACTGTGTTGTCATCGTTAGCATCTAAATCGAGACTAGGAGAACTATCATCGTCGGTAATCGTAATATTAGAGGTAGTCGTCGTTCCTAGGCTAAGACCACCAGAGGGATTAATCAGACTGAGAATACCAATTTCTTCCCCTTCAGCTACATTGTCATCAACAATGGTTAGAGTAACGCTACCTGTAGTTTCGCCGTCGGCAATGGTTATTTGAGGTGCGGAAAGAGTATAGTCATTAGCATCTAAACCAGTTAAATCTAAATCTATGGTTTGGTCGCCACTTACCGCACCAAAGGCAGTAGCAGTAATCGTAAACTCGGTAGCATCTGCCTCAGTTCCCGATAAAGATACAGGATCTACTGAGAGTTCTACCATCTGTGCGATCGTAATATTTGCCTCGGCAGCAACACTTTGTTCTCCATTAACATCAATGGCAGTTACCGAAATTTCTCTTTCTGTAGTGTTGGTACTCGTGGTGTCAAAAGTAACCTCAGACAGCGCAGTTTGAAAATCAGCTAGAGGCGCGCTGATAGCTGTTGCCGAAAGGGTAAGTTGAACTTTGCCATCAATAGAATCATTAACTGAGGCAGTAACAGTAGCAGGCAGACTATCAAATGCTAATAAATCTCCAACTTGAGCATTGGTTAGTAAAACTTCAATACTAGTCAGTTCCAGATTGGGATCTTCACTATCGCTAATTACTAAATCAGTATCGCTAATAGCAACACCAGAACCACCAAGAGCAAATTTACTACTAAATGCACCATCGACGGTATTATCGTCATCACTATCAAGATCTACCGTTAACGAGTCATTAATAACTGGTGCGCCACCATTGGCATTGATAGTTAAAGTATTAGTACTAGTCTCACCATCATCATCAGTAATGGTGTAGTTAAAGACTTCAGTAATGCCAGGATCGAACAAGCCAAAGGTAGGAGGAGTGTAAACATAACTCCCATTAGCTGCTAAAAGTAAAGAACCTCCCTGAGAAGTAACTAAAGTAGTTTGCGTCAAGGTAGTGTCCAGATTTACTAAACTACCTGACTCTCCTTCCACTGAGGCTGATGTTATCAGAGTCGGGGTATTACCAGGATTATCATTACTGAGTACATTACCCGTGGTGGTATTTAAAGTTATATTCCCTGTAGTCGGATTGCTACTAATTATGTTATCTGAAGTATCAAAATCTGCTTCAGCAACAGGCGCAATGTTAGCAGTAGAACTAACTGCAATATTGGCTTGAACCGCAGTACTAGTATCGCCACCTGTATCGGTGGCAGTTATTAATATTTCTCGTTCGGTAGTGTCAGTACTAGTAGTATCAAACTTAACTGCTTCAAGTGCAGCTTGAAAATCACCTGCAAGCAAACTAGTAACAATACTGAATAAGCCAGATTTTGGTGTCAGAGTTAGCTTAAAAGTATTGTTATCAAAAGAAGAATCAATAGAACTTAGAATTCCACTCAACAAACCACCAGTAGGAAAAGTTAATTCGTCACCTGCTTTGGCGTTAGCAATAACAATTTCTACCTTGGTTAACTCACTGTTATTACTATCGCTAGTAATTACTGCATCGCTGTCAGCAACAGCTACCCCAGCACCACCAGTAACAAATACATTACGAAAATTGCCGTCAACTGTATTATTGTCATCACTATCTAAATCAATTGATGGTGCAGCAACAGTAGCCGAACCAGCACCATTAGCATTAATAGTTAAAGTACTGGTGCTAGTATCACCATCAGCATCAGTAATGGTGTAGTTAAAAACTTCGGTAAATCCTGATGCACGAACTGGCGGAGTATAGGTGTAAGTTCCATTACCTAGTAAAACTAAATTACCACCTTGAGGGGTAATTAATCATACTTCAGTTAAAACAGTTCCCAAAGTAACTAAACTGTCATTATCTCCTTGAACCGATACCGATGTAATCCTAGCAGGAGTATCTCCAAGAGTCATCGTTAGTAAGAATATTACCAATTGCCAGATCGAGGTTCAACGGTAATATAGTCACACCAGCAGTATCAACATCTGGTTGAGCATTGGGAAAAGGTGCTGCTAAAACACCCTGCCAACTTTGCTCGTACAGATTCGGCGATCGCAACTGGAACTTTGGTTTCGCTAGTTGCATATTCTAAGTTCCAATCACCACCCAGTTCGGAGTTACCTGTAGGTGTAGTAGAGGCGGTAATTTCTGCGCCAGTGTAGTAACGTAACTGGTCAACAAATTTCTTTCCTACATTGCCAACAGCAACATTACAGCCATATAAAACTATATTGCGAGATACTTCACCAGAAGTTTCAGCAAACCACAAGCGCAATTCTCTTGTATATTCGCTCAAGGTATCGATTCTTAGCTGAATATTACCGAGATGCAAACAGCCAGCAGTACCATGAGAAATCAGATGAACTGTAAGTTTTTCTGGCTTATCGCGCAAAATATTAGTTATTTGTTCGATGCCATCGCTATGACTATCTAAGATAATTGTTTCTATCCCTGGAACTATTCCAGCAGCTATCTCCTGATAGTTTTCTACTTTGGAGTCAATAAAAACGATCTGTTTTGCTGGTGCAAAAATATCTTTAGACGTGAATATATTACTAGTCATAGGTTCTAAAATAGAATTTGATGCTGATTTTGATAAAAGAGAAAAGTCCGATAAATACGAGAAAACTAAGCTAAAATTTTAAGAATATTTTTTTCACAACAAATTTTGCATCAAGATTATGAGCGATAAAACTGATCTATAAATTAGTTTTATGCTTTACCTAAAATGCTTTTGATAACGTGAGAAATTATTGACCTTAAACTAAAACAGCTAGATCAAAATGTTGGTTGAAATATATGCCATAAAAAAGACTTTATTTATAAAATTACTAAAATAAAATATACGAGCAAACTGATAATCTGTATCATTTAAAGTCTCTATTTTGTGCGATTGAAATCACAGCGCTTATTTAAAAAAATAATCTTATTTATCTCAAACAGCATCAGTAAAAATGCACGAATATGATAAAAAATCGAAGAATGTAATTAACATAACAGTATTGTCAATGTGCGATAGATTACATCTTTCAATTTTAAATTTCAGACACCCTAATTAATACTTCTCGTTTAACAAGTGTTAATCGATCTGTGAAGTGAGGGTAAAGGGCAAGGGGTAAGGGGTAAGGGGTAAGGGGGAAAGAAATTAATTACCTTTTTACCCAGCAGGCAAGCATCCTTAACCAACCCCATAGATTAATTTGTTTCTTGAAAGTTATTAATAATTGTTGAGAGTTCTAATGACTTTTCCTGTAATTTGCTGGTTGTAATAAGGAGTATTAGAAGCTGGTGATTGAAGATTTTCTCGATCGCCTATCCAAGTTTTTTGTGGATCGAATAAGATAAAATTACTATTCTGTTCAGATATTTCTCCAGGTTTTTGTTGTAAACAAATACTCGGATTAGTGCTTAAAGCCTGCCACAATTCTAAAGCCGAAAGTTTTTTAGTTTCAACTAATTCTTGCCACAATAGCGGTAAAGCTATTTGCAAACCAATAACTCCTGGGGGTGCTAACCCAAAAGGAACGGTTTTCTCTTCATAGGTATACGCCTGATGGTCGATCGCGATCGCATCTATAGTTCCCTGCTTGATTCCTGTGATTAACGCTTCTCGGTCATTTTCATTCCCCAAGGGTGGTTCAAGGCGTAAATTGGGGTCGTAGCTACCCACAGATTCGCTATCCCAAAGCAGGTGCATCCAAGTTGTACTAGCGGTAATGGGAATATTTCTTTGTTTGGCATCGGCAATCAATTCTACTCCCCGTTGCGTAGAAACTCGCATAATGTGAACGGGGGTTGGAATTTGAGCCACGATTTCGATCGCGGCTGCGATAATTGCCGATTCAGAAAAGCCTGGGTTTCCTAGCATCCCGTAGCGAACTGATGCTTCTCCTTCCCTAACTACCCCATCTCCCGCTAATTCATTGCGATCTAAAGCGATCGCAACTGTTTTTTGCCAAGGCTGAACATATTCTAATAACTGTTTAAATAAATTTAAGTTGCCTAAACTAAAGCGATCGTAAAAGCCAATAGCCTTTGATTTTAACTGAGCCAACTCGTTCATTTGCTTGGTGGAGTTATCTTGAGAAGCCCCAGCCCAAAAACATAGTTTGCACAAAGATGGGCTAAAAAAATCGCTTTTTTGCTCGATCGCAGTCAAAATTTCTACACTATCAATCTTGGGGACAGTATCGGGCAAAATTCCCACTCGAACAAAGCCTCCTGCCGTAGCAGCTTGGGCTAGTTCTAAAAGACTTTCTCTAGATTCATTACCAGGCTCTTGGGCATGACTATATATATCTACCAATCCAGTTCCTACAATCAAACCCTCTCCTGAAGTGATATGTGTCTGGGGAGGGTATTCTGTAATCCGATCGGCGATCGCCTTAATTTTTCCTTCAGCTATCAATATATCTGACAAGCGATCGATTCCTTGAGTCGGATCGATTAACCTTACCTGTTGCAATAATTCCATTCTCTGTTTTTGGTTTTTGACTAAAATCCAGTTTAAAGACTTGCAGTTTATAGCTTATAGCTTATGATAATTTTCACTTTCAACTATCTCAACCAAACTAAGAATAGATAGTGGTTGACATGATGTACTGTAGATAACCATAATAATAGTTTGTGTAAACTTTAGCTTTCAAATAAACTCTTGGCTAATGTTATCGTGATCGGAGCCCAATGGGGTGACGAAGGAAAAGGAAAAATAACAGATCTACTCAGTCGCTCCGCAGATGTCGTGGTACGCTCCCAAGGTGGAGTAAACGCAGGGCATACCGTTGTCGTAGCTGAACAAACTTTCAAATTGCACTTGATTCCCTCTGGGATTTTATATCCCAAAACAGAGTGTATTATCGGTTCTGGAACAGTAATCGATCCTCAAGTGCTAATCGAAGAAATAGAGCAGCTTAAAGCTTTGGGAGTGACGGTAGATAACTTAAATATATCTCAGACGGCTCATGTCACCATGCCTTATCATCGCGAGATAGATCGAGCATCGGAAGAAAGCCGAGGAGAGTATAAAATTGGCACGACAGGAAGGGGCATTGGTCCAACTTATGCTGATAAATCAGAACGTACTGGAATTCGGGTTTTAGACTTAATGGATCCCGAACACCTACGGAAGCAGCTTGGGTGGACGATCAACTATAAAAACGTAATTTTAGAAAAACTATATAATCTACCGCCTTTAGACCCAGAGAAAGTAATTGCAGAGTATCTAAAATATGCCGATTTTTTACGCCCTTTTGTAATAGATAGTTCTCTTAAAATATATGAAGCAGTAAAAGAGAAAAAAAATATTCTATTTGAAGGAGCGCAAGGGACGTTACTAGATTTAGATCATGGAACATATCCCTATGTTACTTCTTCCAATCCCATCGCTGGTGGAGCTTGCGTAGGTGCAGGAGTTGGTCCAACTACCATTGACCGTGTAATTGGTGTGGCTAAAGCCTATACCACTCGCGTTGGAGAAGGTCCTTTCCCCACAGAGTTAAATGACAGGGTAGGACAGCTGTTAGGCGATTTGGGTGCAGAATTTGGCACAACTACAGGTCGTCGTCGTCGCTGCGGTTGGTTTGATGCTGTAATTGGTCGCTATGCTGTGCGAATCAATGGTTTAGATTGTTTAGCAATTACCAAGCTTGATGTATTGGATGAGTTGGCAGAAATTAAAATCTGTGTGGCTTATGAAATTGATGGCGAAATGTGTCATCATTTTCCCACCAATGCTAGCCTATTTGCCAACTGCAAACCAGTCTACGAAACCCTACCAGGCTGGCAAGAGTCTACTACTGGCTGTCGCTCTTTATCAGATTTACCTGAAAAAGCTCTCAGCTATCTTAAGTACTTGGCGGAATTGATGAAAGTTCCAATTGCCATTGTTTCAGTAGGACCAAGTCGAGATCAAACCATCATTGTGGAAGACCCAATTCACGGCCCCAAAAGAGCATTACTGGATGCCGATGGTATCCCAGTATGATTTTTCAGGGTTCTCAATCAAAATTTTTAACCGCATTATCGATTATCAAATTAGTCAAATACTATGAATATTACAGTTGAATGTCAGACCAGACCCGAAGGGAGTAAGCCCCGTGCATTACGTCGCGAAGGACTAATTCCCGCTGCTTTATATGGACATGATGGAGCAAATTCCGTGTCTCTAACTCTTCCTGCTAAAGAAGCTCAAATGCTATTGAGAAAAGCAGCGATTAATAATACCCTAATTGATATCAAAGTTCCTGATATGTCTTGGGAAGGTAAAGCTTTGATTAGAGAAGTGCAGGCTCACCCCTGGAAAAGAACTTTAAGTCACGTTAGTTTCTTCACCGTTTCTGCCAAGCAAACAGTAGAGATTGTCGTACCAGTTATATTAACAGGCAATGCTATTGGTACTAAAGAAGGTGGAATTGTCGAGCAAATTATGACAGAATTGCAAATTTCTTGCTTTGCTGGAAATATTCCCGAATCGATTGAAATCGACGTAACTAATTTTGATATCGGCAGTATTCTTCATGTGGGAGAAATAGTTTTGCCTGAAGGTGCTACTGTTTTGGACGATCCAGAACGTACCGCTATTTCGGTAGTATTACCTGCCAAACCTTCTCTGGATGATGCTATTGAACCAACAGAAACAGAAGTAATTGAACAAAGCGCAGATAAAGTAATAGCAGAAGATTAATTATCAAAACAACACACAATCTACAAAATTTATGACCAGAGATATGAATAAAGTATCTCTGGTTTTTTTATTGGGATTGATGTAAGATTAGGCGATTTCCGTCAGGATCGTAAGCATAAATTTCTTTTCCGTGGTCAGCCTCGATAATTTTTCCTGGGGGAGGAAAACCAATATTAGTTAAAGTTGCGATCGCAATATCTATATTTTCTACTTCAATACACAAACTCATACTACTACCCAAATTCTCAAACTCTTTTTGACGATCTGGTTTTGGTTTGAAAATAGCTATTCGTAATTTCTCCAGCTTGAATTCTGCATAAACTGAGTCACGATAAATATCAGGCTGCTTTTGCAAAAGCTGACTATAGAAATCTGTTGAAGCTTGAATATTGTCTGTAGAGATTGCTAAAAAAGCATCAAAATAATTAAAATTCATCCAATCTTTAAATCAATCGATCGTAAATATACCTATAGTAGAGAATATCAAATATCTGAATATATTGTTATATCTTATATTTATTGCAACTATTACTATAAAATTTTTAAGAAGACTATTGCTGTAATATCAGCCATAAAATTGATGACTAATTATTTCAAAATAAGCGTTTTAAAAACATTTTTATCTAGATCACCAAAAAATAGACAATTGAAAAAATAACAAAGCCATATAAGTGATCAGTCAAGAGGGTGCGGGAATGATAAATATATATCTAATGCTCGTTTAATTATTTTTTAAATACTATTCTAACTAAATGATTAAAGTCTTAATCGTAGACGATCAAAAAACAGTCCAAGAAATTCTAGGAGGCTATATTAAAGAAGAACCTCATTTAGAGTTTATTGGTTGTGCCAATGACGGTCAAGAAGCTTTAGATATGATTAAAGCTCATCGACCCAATATTGTATTAATGGATATTGAAATGCCAGTTTTAGATGGCATTACTGCAACCAAAATTATTTCTGAACAATTTTTAGATACTAAAGTATTAATTATTAGCGTTCATAATGAAGACTCATATTTAAATACAGCCTTACAAGTTGGTGCAAAAGGATATCTATTAAAAAATACTCCAGCAAAAGAGTTAATTAACGCTGTTTATTCCGCTTATAAAGGATATTTTCAGTTGGGTCCTGGTTTACTAGAAAAATATTTACACAAGGCGGTTGATTTTCAATCTAGTAACCAAGAGCTAAAGCAATTGAAGTCAATTGTAATGCAGCAGTCTGAATATTTAGAAAATTTAAGCAGTAGTAATGGTAAAAGTTATAAAAGCAATAGGCACAGCAGTAGAAGCCAGAAAAATGGTAGTAGGAATTATTTAGAAAACCAGTACGCAGCTTTAGAAAAAAAAGTGTATATTTTGGGCAATCGCTTAGACAAGCAAAATAAAAAAATTGCTTTTCTGCAACAATTTAGCATTTTTGTGATCTTGAGCTGCGGTGTAATGGGAGTAATATTGCTTCTTTTCTTAGCGCTGTAGCAATCTCGATCGCCCTCATTTCTGCCATCTTTCACCAAAACTTAAAAGATGATGTAGCATCTAAGGGAGATTTTGGGGATATGATATGGCAAAGCAAAAAATTGGTTTATTATTCGGCGGTTGTTCGGGAGAACACGAGGTATCCATCACATCCGCTAGAGCGATCGCCTCAGCCTTACAGCAGGATGATAATCAGACTAAATACGAAATCCTACCTGTATACATTGATAAAAGCGGTACATGGCAGTCTAGCAATCTAGCACAGCAGGTATTAGAGTCGGGTGAGCCTTTATTGTTGACAGAAGAACAATCTAATCAAGTAAATGAGGATAGTAATCTAATCGTTACAGGTTTTTCATCCCTCACTCCCCTCGAACAAAACTTTAGCTACTCTGAGATTGATGTCTGGTTTCCCATCTTACATGGTCCCAATGGAGAAGATGGCACAGTACAGGGTTTACTTAGCCTGATGAATGTCCCTTTTGTGGGTTCGGGAGTGCTAGGTTCGGCTTTGGGAATGGATAAAATTGCGATGAAAATGGCTTTTACCCAAGCAGGTTTATCTCAGGTAAAGTACGTTGCAGTAAACAGATCGCAAGTATATTCTAGCCCCTGTTCCGATGCGCGTTCCCTTGCGCCTGACGGCGACGCGGGGTCGCATCTTTCCCCAAGTTATGCGATGATATTGAAGCCAAGTTAGACTACCCCTGCTTTGTCAAACCCGCCAATCTTGGTTCATCTGTTGGTATTGCGAAAGTGCGATCGCGCGCTGAATTAGAAGCAGCTTTAGACAACGCAGCTAGTTACGATCGCCGTATTGTAGTCGAAGCAGGAGTAACCGCCAGAGAAGTTGAATGTGCCATATTAGGCAACGATAATCCCAAAGTCTCTGTGGTGGGAGAAATAAGCTTTGACAGCGACTTTTACGACTATGAAACCAAGTATACCGAAGGTGCTGCCCAACTACATATCCCCGCCGATCTCCCCAAGGATGTAGTGACTAAAATACAGGAAATGGCGGTTGAAGCATTTGTTGCCGTTGATGCTGCTGGACTAGCTAGAGTTGATTTCTTCTATGTTGAAGAGACAGGAGAAGTCTTGATCAACGAAATAAATACCTTCCCAGGCTTTACCTCTACCAGTATGTATCCCAGACTTTGGGCGCATTGCGGAGTAGCATTTCCTCAATTAGTCGCTCGCCTAATTAATTTAGCAGTAGAGCGTTATCAGGAAAACAATAATTGATGTGGCATTAAAAGGCTAAGAGCTATTAGTCTTTTAATGATTTCTATATTATGTGTTTCTATTCCTCTAGTTTAGCTAAAGCGATCGCTTCCTTTATTGAGCTAGAAACATACAAGATAAATAAGACTAAGGCAATAATAGCGATCGGCACATCGTAAATAGTATTAAATCCTAAGGGTAATTTGACGGACGGGTTTCCCGCAAAATACATGACTGTATTCAGCAAAATCAAAATTACTCTAACTTCTGTTGGACCAAATTTGCCGTAGGAAAGCTGGAAAACTCCGTTTACATAAGTACGGATATAAACCAAAATCGACATCAATAAGTAGCCAATCAATCCCAAACAGGCAATATTAAAACTGACGTAGGGAGATAAACCAAGTCCCAAAACGATTAATACTTCATTGAAGGAATCTACTGTATGGTCGACAAAAAAGCCATATTTAGGTCGTTCGATTGCGCGGTAGCGAGCCAAATTACCATCAAGACTATCGCCAAACCAGTTAATCACAAAACCCAAGCTAGCCAGCCATAAAAAACCTGGATGTAGATTTGAGAGACAATAGCCACCACAAATCATGATTGCTCCCAATATACCAATGACCGTCAGAATATCTGGGTCGATCCACGATGGCATACGGACTACAAACCACTGTAAGGCAGGTCTTTCCAGAGGAGCTAGTAAAATATCATTTATTCTTTGATGTGGTTTGATGTCTTTCATGATTTTAGTGATTTCCCCTGATAAAAAAAGTAAAAAACAACAGCAATCTAGGTTACTCTAAGATTTGTGACATTTTGTAACCAACTACTGAGGAAAATATGGAACGCACTTTTATTATGATCAAACCTGATGGCGTACAACGTCATCTAACTGGAGAAATTATTCACCGCTTCGAGCGTAAAGGTTTTACTCTAGTAGGACTCAAAATGATGCAGGTTTCCCGCGAGTTGGCAGAAACTCATTATGGTGTTCATAAAGAAAGACCTTTTTTCAAAGGTTTGGTTGATTTTATTACTTCTGCTCCTGTAATTGCGATGGTTTGGGAAGGAGAAAATGTTATTACTGCTGCTAGAAACCTAATTGGTGCTACTAACCCCACAACTGCCGATCCTGGTTCGATCCGTGGTGACTTTGGTGTTAGTATTGGACGCAACTTAATTCATGGATCTGATGCCGTTGAAACGGCTCAGACAGAAGTTTCTCTCTGGTTTAATGAAGAAGAATTGACCGACTGGAATCCTGTTAGACAGCCTTGGCTTTACGAATAAACTGCCGAGAGGATTGGGAGAATATATCACAATAAGATGTATTGTCTTCAATCCTCATAATTATCGTAATCCTGATTTGCTAGAGCAAATAAACCACAGATGGCACAGGTCATTAATCCTAATGCGATCGCCCAACTGCTGCCACCGAAGCTTATATTGACTGCCCAATTAGCTGCTATTCCCAAAATTAAAAAAGGGATAATGCTAAACACCGAAGCATAAAAAGCGTTTTGCGACTCCCTGGCTGGGCGAGTCTCTTCAAACTCTTCAACAGAGGTATATAACCATCCTTCGGCAAAGTTGAACCATCTCTCTAATTGACTGCTGATCCAGTTTTTAGTCGAGTCCAATCCTATATATAATCCTAATGACCAGATACAGCTACCTGCGAGATCGACTGTATCTAACTCAAAAGAAAAAGCAATTAAATCTATTATCATCTTTTGTTTATAACTGTTTATTTTGAAAGAAGTTTTAACTATCTTTCTTTATCAAATCTTGAACAATATGTCTTGAATCAAAAGTTATGATAAAGTTCGGTACGAATACCTAGTTTAATATTGCTAGTCGAAAAATTAAACAGTATATTTGTGAAGGGCTGTCTAAAATCGAAAATTATTTTTCATTTCATTGAGTTCTATTTGCCACTAACTACTCAAAAATTATCTATTTTTTGCTAAAAATGAGATTAGCAAAATTTTTATTGTAAAATCCCGCTTCTCTAAACCGACGGGCATAAGTTAGGGAACACAAGCATAGACTCTTATATTGATTAAGCTTTAAATAAATGATTTACCGACCTGCAATTAGATGGAATCGCTTAATTATCATTGCGATCGCGACTATCTTACTTTCTTTGGGACTACACAGTTGGAAGTCCGTATCCATAGCCTCTGATGTACCAGAAGAGGTCTTGCTTGCTCAAGATGTATCAACAATTTGGGAAAAAGGATCTTTTCCTGTCGAGAATTTTCAATCTTATACTTCTCCCTATGGTTATCGTGCTTCCCCTGTTACTGGAGAACGCCAATTTCACAATGGACTAGACTTAGCTGCCCCTCGCGGTAGCTATATTCGTAACTGGTGGGGAGGCAAGATAAGCGACTTATCAGATGATACTGCCTGTGGAACATCTATAACTATTCAATCTGGTGCTTGGACTCATAGCTATTGTCATATGGAAGGCTATATAGAGAATCATTCTAGCGGTAGATTTTTAGTCGATCGCGATGGAGGTATTCAGCTTACTTTGGGACAAGACATTCCAGTAGGGGCAAGAATTGGACGTATTGGCATGACTGGACGCACCACAGGACCTCATTTACACTGGGTTCTCAAACACAATGGAGGTTATGTAGACCCTGGTTTGGTATTAAAAGAAATGTTCAAGCGTCAAACTGTTTCCTCTGCATCATAAATATTTAAAGGCTTAAATCAAAGACTGAATTTCAAACTCTACACCAATGTAGAGTTTTTTTTGTGACTTTGAAAGCGATCGCTCTAATTTATAAATTGAGTTTAACTTTTAAATAAATTTTAAATTCCTAAAAGCGATCGCAATATAGCACTAGCAGACTGGCTTGCTTTGGCTAAAGGTTTTTGCCGATTGAGGAAAACATTGGCGCAATTTCGCCCAGGCATTCCTGAGATCGATCCGCCAGGATGAGTCCCCGCACCAGTCAGATATAGGTTTTTAATTGGGGTAGTGTAATTGGCTATTTCGGGAAGAGGACGCAAGAAGATCATTTGATCTAAAGTCATATCTAAGTGATAGTAGTTACCTTTGTACGAGCCTAATCTTTCGCCTAATTCTGCTGGGCTTTCTACACGACGGGCAATAACTGAGTCTTTGATATTGGGTGCATAATCAGCTAGCTTGTTCATCACGTTGTCTGCTACCCGATCTTTCAATTCATCAGTCCAACCCGTACCGTATAAGCCAGTCCCTTCTTTTCCCGCTATTTGATAGGGTGCGAAAAATTCAATCCACAGGGTATGTTTGCCTTCTGGGGCGAGGGTAGGATCGAGTACGGAAGGAATATCGAGATACATCGAAGGATTACTATCGGGAATCTGTCCCATAGCAGGTAAGGTGTGGGCTTGTTCTACATGAGCAGTAGAATCTGCAATTAGTACTGTGCCAATTAAATTCTCTTCATCATCTTGTTCATAAGCGGTGAAGCGAGGTGCTTCAGATAAAGCGCAATCAATTTTGAGAATAGTCTCATTGTTATTTGTCAGGCGACGATCAACTTTTTCTCGCAGTTCGGGATTTACAGCGTTTTCGTCTACTAATTGCAAAAATAGTCTACGAACATCAATATTAGAAATAACTGCTTTGTTCGCTCGATATTCTGCTCCTCCTGCTATTTTTACCCCAACGGCACGATTATCCTCAACAATAACTTCTTTAACCATCTGTTCGGTTAAAATTTTGCCTCCTTTAGCAGTAACTAATTTAACTAGTGCTTGGGTTAATGCACCCGTACCACCTTTGGGACGAGCCATGCCAGGGTGATGACGCATCGCTAACATCATCAATCCTGCGGTGATGCCTTTTTGGGATGGAGGCGCACCTATTTCCGCTGCTAACCGAGCTAAAGGAGCTTTAATTAACTCTGTATCAAAATACTCATTCAGCAAGTCTTCGGGGGCAGTAATCATCGTGCGGATGAAATTTAAGGCTTTATCTTTAGAACCTGCCATCGCTAGGGCATCTAAGATATTATCTTTGCTATATCCTTTGGCAATACCCAATACTGATTGGGGAGGAGCATTAAAAAAAGGTGCGATCGCACTCATTAGTTTTGACCAATAGCCAATAAACTCGACATATTTGTCGGCATCTCTTTCACTATAGCGAGCGATCGCATTTCTGGTTTTTTCTAAAGATCTGTGAGCTAAAAAATACTTGCCATCGGGTTGAGGACAAAAGGTATGAGGATCGCAAGACAAATATTCTAAACCATACTTTTGAAGCTGCAATTCTTCAATAATTGGACCTAAGAAAATAAATTCATGGTCGATCGCACAGAGATTAAACTTAAAGCCTGGTGCTTCTTGGGGAATAGCCTCTTCTGTCGTAGCTGCACCACCAGGGACAGGGCGTTTTTCGAGTAACAAGACGCTGTAGCCAGCATTTAGTAGATATGCAGCACAGACTAATCCGTTATGCCCAGCACCAATGACGATCGCATCATACGCTTCCATTAAATTTATAATTCCTGATTTAAAATTTGAGCTGTTTTAATAATTATCCCAAATAATTGCAATAAGCATTATAAACCCTGGAAACTAAAGCTTAAGTTGACCCGAAATATAATAAAATGGCTACTTAGTAGCGAAAAGCTTATCTTAATTTAAAAGTCATTTCCAATCTTACATAACTTTAAAATATAAAAAAGTCGCATATCATTTCAATAAACCCTGGGCAATAAATTAGGTCAGAGCTTATTAAAATTTAATAAAGATTGGATAGATACCTCTCTCTGGTACACTTTTTTCTTGAGTGAGCATCGCTTTTGAAAAGAAATTTAACAACAAGCAATTAGGGAGGAAGACCTTGCTGGAAACAACCCTCGGTTTAGAAATTATAGAGGTAGTAGAACAAGCTGCTATCGCCTCTTCCAAGTGGATGGGGAAAGGAGAAAAAGACACTGCTGATGAAGTAGCAGTAGAAGCAATGCGCGAACGCATGAACAAAATCAATATGCGTGGTCGTATTGTAATTGGAGAAGGAGAACGTGACGATGCTCCTATGCTCTATATCGGCGAAGAAGTTGGTATTTGTACTCGTCCAGATGCAAAAAACTTTTGTAACCCCGATGAATTAATCGAAATTGATATTGCAGTCGATCCATGTGAAGGAACTAACTTAGTTGCTTACGGTCAAAACGGTTCTATGGCTGTATTGGCGATCGCTGAAAAAGGCGGCTTGTTTGCTGCACCTGATTTCTACATGAAGAAATTAGCAGCACCCCCATTGGCTAGAGGTCATGTAGATATTAACAAATCTGCTACGGAAAACCTCAAAATCCTTTCTGACTGTCTCAATCGCTCTATGGAAGAGCTAGTGATTGTGGTCATGGATCGTTCTCGTCACCAAGATCTGATTAAAGAAATTCGTGATGCGGGAGCTAGAGTTAGATTGATTGCTGATGGTGACGTATCCGCTGCTATCTCCTGTGCTTTCTCTGGATCTAATATTCACGGTCTAATGGGTATTGGTGCTGCTCCTGAAGGGGTAATTTCTGCTGCTGCAATGCGTTGTCTGGGCGGACACTTCCAAGGACAGCTAATTTACGACCCCGCAGTTGTAAAAACTGGTTTAATTGGTGAAAGTAAAGAAAGTAACCTAGAAAGACTATCTAGCATGGGTATTAACGACCCTGATAAAGTATATAGTGCAGAAGAACTAGCTAGTGGCAAAACAGTTCTGTTTGCTGCTTGTGGTATTACTCCTGGTACTTTAATGAACGGAGTTCGTTTCTTCAAGGGTGGTGCTAGAACTGAAAGCTTGGTTATTTCCTCTCAGTCCAAAACTGCTCGTTTTGTTGACACAGTTCATATGTTCGATCAGCCAAAGTCTTTACAATTAAGATAGAGACTACCAGCTCTCAAAATTAAATTATCAACTTTAGATAGTTAAAGATATGTAAATCCTAATGGCAAAACCACGTCATACGGGACAAGAAAACTGTATAAATTGATAAGGATAAAAGGCAAATAGTAAAGGGCGCAGACCTTTTGCTATTTCCTTTTTATTTACTCCATTTTTTATAAAAAACTTGGTTGATATAAAGCTATAAAATATAATTTTTCTGCTGTACTTTTGAGTGTCTGGTTAAAGCGAAACTTGTAAAAAACATAAATGAATATTGTAGTTGTTGGTTTAAGTCACAAAACTGCTTCAGTGGAAGTGCGAGAAAAACTAAGCATTCCAGAAGCCCAAATTGAAGAAGCGATCGCCACTTTAAAAGGTTATCCCCACATTGAGGAGATAGCCGTTATAAGCACCTGTAATCGTCTAGAAATATATGCTGTAGCAATAGATTTAGAGCAGGGTGTCAAAGAAATTAGTCAGTTTTTAGCAGATAAGGCGCAAGTTCCCTTAAGACAACTTCGCCCAAACTTATTTACTCTCCTGCGAGAAGATGCTCTACGACATCTAATGCGAGTTTCTGCTGGCTTAGAAAGTTTGGTGTTGGGAGAAGGACAAATACTAGCTCAGGTCAAAAATACCCATAAGCTAGGTCAAAAATATAAAGGTTTAGGTCGGCTACTAGATAAACTATTCAAACAAGCAATCTCTACAGGAAAAAGAGTCCGTAGCGAAACCAGTATTGGTACGGGTGCGGTTTCAATTAGTTCTGCTGCGGTAGAGCTAGTACATACCAAAGTTGAAAATTTACCTTCCTACAGCATTACTATCATTGGTGCGGGAAAAATGGCTTGCTTGTTGGTCAAGCATATGCTGTCCAAAGGTGTAACGGACATTTCAATTGTTAACCGTTCCCACAGAAGAGCGCAAAAACTCTGCGATCAGTTTTCCCAGGCTAATTTAAAAATATATCCCATCGGCGAGATGATGGAAGCCGTAGCCGTATCAGATTTGGTTTTTACTAGTACTGGCGCAACCGAACCGATTATAAATCGAGCTAAATTGGAAACCCATCTAACCTTGGAAAGAGATCTGATGTTAGTAGATATTTCAGTCCCTCGCAATATTGATGCGGATGTCAATCATATTGGCTGTGTAAATGCTTATAACGTAGACGATCTTAAGGCTGTAGTAGCAGCAAACCAAGAAAATAGGCGAGAAATGGCGCGGGAAGCAGAAGGAATCATCGAGCAGGAAGTTGCTAGCTACATCACTTGGTGGAGATCCCTTGAAACAGTTCCTACCATAAGCTGTTTACGCAGTAAAGTTGAAGGTATTCGGGAACAAGAAATGGAAAAAGCCTTGTCTCGTTTAGGTTCAGAATTTGCGGAAAAACATCAAGAGGTGATTGAAGCATTAACTAGAGGAATAGTTAATAAAATTCTTCATGAACCAATGGTACAGCTAAGGGCGCAACAGGATATAGAAGCCCGTCGTCACTGTTTGCGATCGCTACAAATGCTCTTTGATTTAGATACGGAAGAGCAGTATAGCTAGCATTGCATTTTTTTATAATAAATAATAAATAAACAAACAAAAACGCGACTCTAAAAACAAGTGAGTCGCGTTTTTGTTGATGTAATTCTTTTCAACATTAGTTATTATTTATTAATTTTTTATTCTACTAATCGATTAACTTGCTACGGTAATTATAGACTCCAACACAATACACCCATCCAAGGAAGTTCTGCACACCATTCATTACCCTTCTCATTATCATCAGCAATAGTTTGTTCGTCTTGAAGCACATCGCTTTCGGTACTGCTGCTGATGATTTGAGTTGATGCTTGTCCAGGTAAAATATTAATACTAAAAATACTTAGAGTTAATAAAGCAAAAGATAGTTGTTTTTTCATTATTATTACCTGGTTTATAAAAGATTAATTAAATATTTTGTTTGAATATAAAGCCAGTATAAAGTTGTTTGTTTTGATAACCCGTGACTATCATCACCGTACAATCGTTAATCGAATCACCCTTTTACAAGGCGTATTCAACGAATTCAATATTTCTATTCTTTTATATAATAAACACAAAAAAACGCGACTTAAATAACATATAAGTCGCGTTTTTATTAGTATAGCTTTAAATATTATGGTCTGTTGTTAAAGAGATTTATAAGTCCAAACACAATAAACCCATATTGCGAAAATTAACACACCATCTACCTTGAAGCAGATTACTTTTTATATTTATGTTGAGGTTTATGGTTGCTGCTTGTCCAGGTAAAATATTTATAGTGCAAATACTTAGAGTTAATAAAGCAAAAGATAAATATTTTCTCATTATTCTGACCTGAATTGCTTGAAGATTTTGTTTGAATATAAAGTTAGTATAAAATCTCTGACCAAGATAACCCGTGATCGAAGTCACCACGAAAATAATAATTGCTTCACTTAATAGTAATTTGAGTAATTTGATTTATTATCAAGAGTCGATTTTGTACGAAAAACGTAATTATTTAATAATTTCTAGAGATTCGATCATCTTTTGTATTTGAGGCGAAAACTTTTCAAACTTTTCAGGTTCAGCAGTATAAATTATCGTATATATTTGTTTATAGTTAACTGTCCAAATTTCCTTACGCTCAACTTCTGTATTTCGATCCATTCCTTTATATAGAACATACTTGCCATCACTATGTCCCAATATAGTTGGTCTGGGAGGAGAAAGAATAAAGTTGTTTAGATTTTCTATTTGGGAGACAGCTTGCTCGGTATATTGCTTAAGAGATATGGGCTTGGGAGATTCTTCAACAATGACTGCTAGTCTTTCTTGAAATTTATCTGATTCATTTTCTTTGGGACTAGTAAAAATGACTGTGTTATTCAAAAAATTGTTAGTGTTTTCTCTTGACCAGTCTTGAGGATAGTCTATTTTAATATGCTCATTTTCATAGGTAATATAGTTTTTTTGTAGCGAATTAGTCACATACAGCCAAGCAGGAATTGCGATCGCGCTAAGTATGCTCAAGCCAGCCAGTAACTTAAACCTATTTGGTTTTTCAAGCTGTATAGTCTCTTCTTCTTCAGGAGTGAAATTATCATCTGTTACTGGTTGAGGCGTTGGCGGTGGTGTAGGTCTAAATATACCAGTATTCAAAGCTACGATAATCGGCTCTAAATCTTGCAAAATAGTATGGGCTGACTGATAACGCTCTTGCCATTTTTGCTTGACCATCTTGTCAATTAAATCGAGAAAATTAACGTCATAAATAAGATAAGAAGGAAGGCGATCGCGCCACATTAAATCGAGATTGACGTTTCTCTTTAGATCATTAGGATGTTCTCCTGTCATCCCTTGGATTGCAACCATTCCTAAAGCATAAATATCACTGCAAAATTCTGGTCTACCATGGAATTGCTCATCAGGAGTGTAGCCAGGACTTAGTATACCTACTGTCAATGAAAATTTTCCCTGTGTACCGATGTTTTGCGGGTTTATTTTCTCTTTGACTGCACCAAAATCAATTATAAATATCCTATTGTCAAAACGGTTTCTGATTAAGTTAGCTGGTTTGATATCTCGATGTATATATCCAGATTCGTGAATAAATTTGAGTACTTCTAATGTTTGAGTTAATAGCCCGATCGCTTGAGCTTGGTCGAAATTATCTGTCTGGCTTAACTCTTGCTCTAAAGTTCGTCCTTCAATAAATTCTTGAACCAAAAAAAAGTTGTTGTCCTCTTCAAAAAAGTCATAGATTCGCGGTATTTGAGGATGATTTCCCAGTTTTTGCAGGCTCTTAGATTCTTGCTGAAACAAACGCATTGCTGTTTTTAACTGCGCTTCATTTTCATAGGCGGGAGAAAAATGCTTAACCGCATAATGTCCACCGATCGCGCTAAAGGTATCCCGCACTAGATAAATTGCGCCAAAACCACCACTGCCTAGCTTCTTCTCTAGATAATAATGTTCTTTTAGTGTCTTTCCTACCAAGTTTTCAGACATCAAGCTGGTTGTTCAAGAATGTAATGCTAGATGCCAGTCATTGTAATATTATTTCCTCAATTTAAGCATAAATGGAAGCTAAAACAATTCATAATAAATGGAGAGAGTAAAATAAATTTTAATGAATATAAATACAGATATAAATTATCAGGCGATCGCCCAAGAGTTAGCAGGAATAGAAACAACTACCAATAGCGATCGCCTGACTAAATTATCTCTAGACTATTATCACTTTAGTCCAATCCTTACCGAGCAACTAAAAGATAAGCGTGGAGAATTAGCGGTTTTTCCCACGACAGAAGCAGAAGTACTTCAAATTGCTCGTACCTGCGTCAAGTATAAAATTCCTTTGACCGTTAGAGGTGCAGGGACGGGTAATTATGGACAGTGTATTCCCCTAAAAGGTGGAATTATTCTCGACACTAGTAAAATGAATCATGTCATTAGCCTTCAGCCAGGGATAGCCTGTGTGCAGCCTGGGGTTAGGATGGCAGCTTTTGATAAACAGGCTAGAGAAATCGGCTGGGAGTTGCGAATGGCACCTTCTACCTATCGCACGGCTACTATTGGCGGTTTTATAGGTGGTGGTAGTGTGGGTATGGGTTCGGTAAACTACGGACAAATAAGCGATCGCGGTAATTTACGACGAGTGCGTCTTGTTACCTTGGAAGAAACTCCCCAGGTAATAGAATTAAAGGGCGATGAAGTACAAAAAGTTATTCATGGTTACGGTACTACAGGCATTATTACCGAATTAGAAATCCCCCTCGCACCTGCTTATCCTTGGCAAGAAGTCATTGTTACTTTTGACGACTTTATGCAGGCTGCTAGCTTTGGACAAGCTTTAAGCGACAGCAATGGCATTATTAAAAAACTAGTTAGTATTCATGCTGCACCAATTCCTAATTACTTTGCTGCACTACAAAACTATATTCCCCAAGGTAAGCACTGTGCATTATTGATGGTGTCAGAATATGACTTTGCACCTTTCCAAGATTTAGTCCAAGAATATCAAGGAGAAATAACCTACAGTAAAAACGCAGCAGAAGCCATAAAAGGTACAAGCTTGTTAGAGTTTACTTGGAATCATACTACTCTTCATGCCCGCAGCGTCGATAGCAATTTAACTTATTTGCAGACGTTCTATTTTACTCTTGAAAGACTGGAAAAACTCTATCAAGAAGCGGGAGATGAAATTATGATTCACCTAGAATTCTTGCGTGCGGGAAATAAAGCTGTCCCTGCGGGATTACAATTAATTCGCTTTACTACCGAAGCGAGATTGAATGAGATCATCCGCAATCATGAATCTCAAGGTGCTTTTATTGCTAATCCTCACGTATATACTATTGAGGACGGTGGAAATAAACAAATCGATCCGCAGAAAGTAGCTTTTAAACAACAAGTCGATCCTTATGGGTTATTAAATCCTGGCAAAATGCGTGGATATACAAAGTAGTTAGGGCGGTTATAGCCGTATAAAGTTAGATTAGGACACAAAATTTATGAACTTTGTAAGTAGAAAGTAGCCAATTTTGCTAAATACTCATGCCCAACTTAATGTATTTTTTTATACAAAAACGACAATGAAAACATTTTGCAAAAAGCATCTTGTATCATTGACCCCATATAGACTATACTTAGAATCACAAAGAAACGGGCGAGTGGCGGAATCGGTAGACGCACTACACTCAAAATGTAGCGAGAAATCGTGAGAGTTCGAGTCTCTCTTCGCCCACTTTACAAGGTTTTCAGAAATTTTTGAATCTGACTCTCAATATCGTTTGGTTTCATTTAGAGAGTGCTTTTTAATGTTAGTTATCAGTCAAAAGTTTTGAAAGTATGTTTAAGCTGCAAATTCTGAAATAGTAGCAGGACGCTTAATGGAAAACTTGTGTGAGCGTGCTGTTTATATCTATAAGTATTGCGATCGCGATTATTTTGTTCGTCAAGCCAAATAATTCTTTTTTCACTTTTTCAATAGGGTGACTTTTAATTTCTTTAACGTTTGGCATCTCCTGATGACAAGAGGGACAAAACCAATACATTCGACGATGATTTAAATGCCTTATTAAGCGATCGCGACAGCAAATACATTCATTCATTTTACTTCCCCCACTTCATTATTAATTGCCCGTTTTTTTGATTTGCCAACTACTAGCAAAATTTTGGTGGGTACAGAGAATTTGTTTGCCAAGTCTGGAGGTAATGTTTCTAGCACTCGTGTTCCTTGGTTAATCTTTTTAAAATCGTTTGTCTCATTTGCCAAAATAAATATTTGTTTTTGTATTTAAGCAAAACTGAAGATTGATAATGCTTATTTAACCGAACTCACATTAACTATTATGAAGCTTTATATTTATTTTTAATAGTGTTGATAATACGCAAAGACATTGATAAAGGAAGGATGATAGGGAAAAAAAGCGATGCCTTTCTCGCTCCCCATAAGCCTCCTATATGCCTAAGTATGGTATTCTTTCCCTCAACTCTCGTCATGTTAAGTTTTACTTGTAATTCAATCTCCATGACTGAATAAATAGAAATATTAAAACAGATCGAGATTAATACCAAAAGAACCAAATCAGTGCGATAAAGTTCATAGTAGTTAAGATACCTATTCCACTGATTTATGTCCTCCGAGAAGCATAACCAAACAGACAGAAAAATTATTACTGACTGTACCAATATTGATAAGTCTAAGCTTTCGCCAATGTATCAACACTATGTTGAGGTGAAAGAGCAATATCCTAATGCACTCTTGCTATATCGAGTTGGCGATTTTTTTGAATGTTTTTTCCAGGATGCTGTCACTATTGCTAGGGAATTGGAATTAGTTCAAACTAGCAAGGAAGGAGGAAAAGAATTAGGAAGGGTAGCAATGACGGGAGTACCCCATCATGCACTAGAACGTTATAGCACCATGTTGGTAGAGAAAGGCTTTGCAGTAGCTATCTGCGATCAGGTAGAAGATGCCAAAGAAGCAGCAGCCGAAAGAAGGATGGTGCGTCGGGAAATTCAGAAGTTACTCACTCCTGGTACTTTAACCGATGATGGGATGTTGCAAGCCCGTAAGAATAATTTCTTGGCTGCTATTGTTATTGCAGGGGAACATTGGGGTTTGGCTTATGCAGATATCTCTACAGGGGAATTTTTCACTACTCAATCTAGTGAATTAAATTCTTTGACTTTAGAATTACTTCGTTTACAGCCTTCAGAAGTGTTGATTCCTGCTAATGCGCCTGATATTAATGGTTTATTGCGCCCAGGAGAAAAATCTGAATATTTAGCCGATTATCTACCCGATAGCTTTTGTTATTCATTGCGATCGCAACAGCCTTTTACTTTAGTTGAAGCTAGTCAAAGACTGAGGGATACTTTTAATGTTAGTTCCCTGGAAGGAATGGGTTGCGCTCATATTCCTTTGGGAGTTAGGGCTGCGGGGGGTTTATTAGAATATGTAGAGGATACCCAAAAAGCCTATCAAGTCCCTTTACAAACGCTACGCACCTATAGTTTAGCGGATTATTTAGTCCTCGATCATCAGACAAGACGCAATTTAGAAATTACCCAGACTATTCGCGACAACACTTTTCATGGCTCATTATTATGGGCATTAGATCGCACCGCTACGGCAATGGGAGGAAGAACATTACGCCGTTGGGCATTGCAACCTCTTGTAGATATCAAAGGTATTGTGGCTAGACAAGGGACGATTAAAGAACTAGTCGAAAATACTTCTATGCGTCAGGATTTACGCTCGATGCTGCGTAAAATATATGACATTGAAAGATTATCAGGTAGAGTAGGATCGGGTACTGCCAATGCAAGAGATTTGCTGGCTTTATCCGAATCTTTGATTAAGTTAAGCGATTTATCGGCGATCGCATCTTTTGGATCTTCTCCCTATCTTAAAGCCTTACATAACGTTCCTCCAGAATTGGAACAGTTGGGAACATACGTTGTAGAAAGACTAGTTGATGCACCACCTATTTTATTGAAAGAAGGGGGGATAATTAAGGATGGGGTAGATTCTCGGTTAGATGAAATTCGTCAAAGGCTAGAGGATGATAAACAATGGCTGACTAATTTAGAAGTAACGGAAAGAGAAAGAGTCGGCGTAGCTAATATCAAGGTGGGCTATAACAAAACCTTTGGCTACTACATCAGTATGCCTCGTTCCAAAGCCAGTCAAGCCCCCGACAACTATCAACGTAAACAAACCTTGACCAACGAAGAAAGATACATCACTTCGGAGTTAAAGGAAAGAGAAACTAGAATACTTACTGCCAAAGACGACTTAAGCAGCTTAGAATACGATATTTTTGCAGAATTAAGAGCCACTGTCGCTGAAAAAGCGCAAGAAATCCGCAGTATCTCCAAGGCGGTAGCTGCGATCGATGTTTTAGCAGGGTTAGCCGAAATTGCTGTCTATCAAAACTACTGTTGTCCTGAAATGGTTGACGGGCGAGAAATAAATATTGTAGAAGGCAGACATCCTGTAGTCGAGCAATCTTTAGGAGAAGGCTTCTTTGTTCCTAATTCGGTACAAATGGGTAATCCCCCCAAATCCCCCCCTAATAAGGGGGGCGCATATCCAGATTTGATTATTTTAACTGGACCTAATGCCAGTGGAAAAAGCTGTTATTTAAGGCAAATAGGTTTGATTCAATTAATGGCGCAAATAGGTAGTTATGTTCCAGCAACAGAAGCTAGGCTGGCAATATGCGATCGCATTTTTACCCGCGTCGGCGCAGTAGATGACTTAGCCACAGGACAATCTACCTTTATGGTAGAGATGAACGAAACCGCCAATATCCTCAACCACGCAACTCCAAAATCTTTAATTCTCCTCGATGAAATCGGCAGAGGTACGGCTACCTTTGACGGGCTTTCCATCGCCTGGGCGGTAGCGGAATATTTAGCAACGGATATTCAGGGAAGAACTATCTTTGCTACTCACTATCACGAGTTAAACGAACTGGCATCAATCTTAACCAACGTTGCCAATTACCAAGTCACAGTTAAAGAAATGGCGGATAAAATTATCTTTCTCCACCAAGTATGTGCTGGTGGCGCGAGTAAATCCTACGGTATCGAAGCGGGAAGGTTAGCAGGTTTACCTACATCAGTAATAAGTAGAGCAAGACAGGTAATGGGACAAATAGAGAAGCATAGCAAGATTGCTCTGGGTTTGCGGAAGGGTATTCAACAGACACAGCCGAAAAAAGATGCCGATGGTAAAGCGATCGAGCAATTGGATATTTTTGAAGACTAGCTTATCTAGTTTAAACAACTGACGTTACGCAAAACAACTAGAAAGTAATAGTTTCAACAAGGTATAAAAACAGATCAACAAACCCTTTCCCCTTTTCCCCTTAACCTTATGCGAAGCGAGAAAGGACATTCGTGTGTCCGCATCTTCCTTTAGGATTTCCCAGTCCACACAGATTGACTAGTGCGTAACATCAGTTAAATAAGTAATCCATCGCTTTTTATTTCCGTTTATCGCAACTACCCACAATACCTACAGATTCGATTGCGATCGAGTAGAAATGTATCAAATTAGACCAAGGATCGAATTTACTGAGAAAAATATCTTAAGCTTGAGCTATGTAGAAAGCTTACGTTTTGTTACCAAACTTAGCAAAACCCAAAATTATCGTGACTATCACCCCAACAGCCAAAACTCAGAGCGAAAAACCCAAACAAATTCTTTTAGTTGAAGATAATCCTGGGGATGTATATATAGTTCGTTCTTCTTTGGCTGATAGCGAACTCTATCATAATTTTTATCATGTTCACGATGGAGAAGAGACTATGGCTTATCTTCACCGCGAAAAAGAATATCAGAATGTACCGTTTCCCGATCTGATTTTGCTCGATCTCAATTTACCTAAGAAAAGTGGTTTTGAAGTCTTAGAAGAAATCAAAGCTAGTCCCAAATTAAGAATTATTCCGATAATTATCTTAACTTCTTCTAATGCCGAACAAGATATTATGCGTAGCTATCAACTATATGCCAATAGCTACATTGTTAAGCCTTCAAATTATTTTGATTTTTTTCAAGCAATTAAAAAACTAGAGTTATTTTGGCTCAATTTGGTTAAGTTACCAATCAAAGATAGTTTAAGTCTGGATTAGATATATCTTTATTTTTATGCCATAGAACAAATAGTACTGTTAAATTGGCAATCTATTGTTATTATTTTCTAACTTTATATGACTCTTAATAAAACACAGCAGTCTATTGACATTCTAATTTGCGAAGACAATCTAGGCGATGTCTATATTATCAAAAACACCCTAACAAACAGTACATCCAACTATAATTTTCATCATGTTGATAATGGTGAAACAGCCCTTAATTATTTGCAAAAAACAGAAGAATATAAAGATGCAGCTCGCCCCGATTTAATTTTATTGGACTTGAATTTACCAAAAAAACATGGGCTTGAAGTTCTACAGGAAATAAAAACAAATCCAGACCTTAAAACGATTCCTGTTATTGTTTTAACATCTTCAAAATCTCAGCAAGATATTCTAAAGTCTTACGAGCTTTTTGGTAGTTGCTTTGTTACCAAACCCTTCGATTTTGAAGAATTTGGTAATGCAATGAAAGATATTGAAAAATTCTGGCTCAACTTAGTACAATTACCTCCTAAATTAGCAGCCAATAGCTAAAAAAAAGCTTGTATGATGCAGCAACTATTTAATGTTTTGTTGGTTGAAGATAATCCTGGAGATGCCTATTTAATTCAAGATCAATTTAAAACAGCTAAGACATATGTATATCATCTAACTCACGTTGAATATTTGGTCAGGGCAATTTCTGCTCTATCTCAAAGCTCTTTTGATGTAATCTTGCTCGATCTTTCCCTGCCAGATAGTCAAGGCTTGGAAACCCTCAAAACTATTAAAGAATATTCATTGGAAATACCAATCGTGATTCTTTCTGGTATAAACGACGAAAAATTGGCTATTCAAGCCGTAAAACAGGGAGCGCAAGACTACTTGGTGAAGGGACAGGTGAGAGATGAAACACTAGTCAATTCACTTCGCTATGCAATTGAACGCAAGCATATTGAAGAACAGCTAAAAAAGAAAACAGTTCAACTAGAGCTTTTGAATCAGGAGCTAGAAGCTTTCAGCTATATGGTTTCTCACGATCTGCGCAATCCTTTAACTGTGGTCAAAGGCATGAGTAGACTGTTAAAACAAAAATATGATTTGAAGGATATTGATGGCAGGGAAAAACTTTATGTAGATCGTATTAGCGAAGCTGCTAGTCGCATGGAGCAAGTTATTAAGGATTTACTTGTATTATCTAAAGTAAAGCAGGAAGATTTGGTTATTTCGCCAGTCAATGTCAGCGATTTGGCTCGAAAAATTGTCAAGCAACTTCAACAACAGCAACCCTCAAGAAAGATCGAAATTACAGTTCAACCAAATATAATGGCGATCGCCGATCAAAACCTTTTAAATCACGTCCTCGAAAATTTACTGCATAATGCTTGGAAGTATACAGGGCAAAAACAAAATTCTTGGATTGAATTGGGCGTTATCGATCCTAATCCAACCGAGGTTAATCAAAGTCTATTTAAACTGGATTTGGAAAAAATTGATGACCTCAATCAAAGAAATTGTATTCGCTCGGCTTATGGTAAGCTAATTTATTTTGTTCGAGACAATGGCATTGGCTTCAACTCGGCTACAGCTCAACAACTATTTGCTCCATTTCATCGTTTGGATAATGCCCAAAAGTTTCAAGGTACAGGCATTGGCTTGACAATTGTCCAAAGCATTATTCGCCGTCACAATGGCAGAGTTTGGGCAGAAGCAGAAGAAGATAAGGGAGCAACTTTTTACTTTACCCTGGGACTTTAACCAATCATTGAACATTGCTCAGTGTTTTGATGATAAATGATAAATGAAATGACAACTTATGAATTAGTTAAAATTGAAAGCAATAGTAAAGGTTGTAACTTGTTCTTGGCTGGCTACGGTGATTTTTCCTTCGAGCAACTCTACTAGTTTTTTGACTAAAGCCAAACCAATACCTGTTCCTCCATGCTGCCACGGATCGCTATTGGGAATACGATAAAACTTATCAAAAATACGTTCTTGTTCTTCAATTGGAATTTCTACGCCCGTATTAATAACTTTGAGCATCAATTGAGTATTATTTTTCTCAGTACAGATAGAAATCGATCCATCTGAGGGAGTATACTTTATGGCATTTTTTAACAACTCATTCATAATTCGTTTTAGCATTTTGGCATCAGAGTGTAATAAAGGTAAATCATCGGCCAAATTTAACTGCAATTGCTGGTGATTAAGAGAAGAAAAAGTTTTAATTATCTGAGGAATCCAAGTTTTCAAATCAATTGACTGCCAACGATCTGGTTTACTAGCAGCATCCACATAACAAAGAGTTAATAAATCGTCTATTAGTTGATTTTGCTTTTTAAAAGAAGAGTGAAAAATCTCCATCACCTTGCTAATTCTAGGAGAATTATGACCGCCAAATTCTACTTCTAATAGATTTTCTAGAGTACTGATGGCTAGCCTAAGACGACTCATGGGAGTCCGCAACTCATGGGAGATAGTTTTAAGAAAATCATCTTTAACTACGTTGAGCTTTTCTAATTCCTTTACCTGTATCTGCTCTGTTTTATACAGCCTAGCCTGGCGAATAGCGATCGCACACTGGTCGGCTATTTGCTGTACTAGTTTGATTTCCTCTGGCTCGAATACACTTTCTTTCGGACGCATCAGCCAAAGATTGCCCAAAATACCGCGATCGTCAAAAATAGGACATACTAAACGAGTCACCTGCTGTTGCCTATAGCCGACGGTGGGTAATAGATCGACAAAAAGAATTGGTTTTTTGGCTAATAATGGCTTGTATAATTCAGGAAAATCTGTAACTTGACGATGAATACCCTGCTCATCGGGCAACACCATCGGATATTCGCATATGACTTCAGTAGTGGTGCGATCGTATTTATATAGCTCTATTTGACAGCAGTCAATTTTCAATCCTTCAGCCAGGCTTCTAGTTGCTGTCTGCAAGATTTGTTTTTCATCTAAACTATCGCGAACAGCTTGGGTAATAGAGCGTACCAATTCTTCCGATTGGAGAGCTTGCTGTAACTTGTTTAAAGCTGACCTCAGTTGCGCTGTACGCTGTTCTACTTCCGCTTCTAGGCTTACATTGAGACTCTGCATTGCTTGGTGTAATTCAGCTTGTTGTACTGCAATACCCACCCGAACAGCTAGCTGTTTTAAAGACTCTATATTTGCCTGTTGCCATTTCCGAGGAGAGCAACAATGTTGAGCGATTAGTAATCCCCAAAGTTTAGCCTCTGCTACGATAGGTACGACTAAATTGGCTTTTACCTGATACGAAATTAGTAGGTCGAGATAAGAAGAGGATAAGCTACTGAGATTAACATCTTCAACGATCTGTATTTTCCCTTGGGAGTAAAAATTGATTAATTCAGGAGTAGCAAAACAAGGATCTTGGATTTCTTTACCCAATAGAGAATTCCAAGGAGATGCGATCGATTCTACTACCATGCTTCCCCGATAATGGCGATCAAAGCGATAAATAACCACCCGATCTGTCTTTAGAAAAGAACGTACTTCCTCTACGGTTTGCTGGAGTATGGTGTGTAAATCAAGTGACTGACGAATACGTAAAGATATTGCCGAAAGAAGCTTTTCTCGACTAGCTTGGACTTTTATTTCCGTTTCAGTTTGTTGCCGTTGGCTAATATCAACACTAGTAGAAATTAGTCGAGCAACTTTTCCAGCATTATCTATTTGAGGATTAACAGTAGTTATCCAGCAATTACGTCCATTTTTTACTGCAAAATACTCTTCGTATGTAATATTTTTCTGCGATCGCACGCAACTATTATAGGCTTGTAAAACAATCTCAACATTGTCGGGCGCAAATATTTCTTGGGGTGATTTCTGGATTAATTTTTCTGTAGTCGTTCCTAACCATGATTCACACATGGGATTAAAATCAGCATAAAGATATTTACCCTCCCCTAGTACTTCAATGACACAGATTGCTGCGGTGGTTTTTTGGTATACATGGCGATATAAATTCCTCGATTCCGAGCCTGAGTATAATGAAGTATCTTCTATAGAATCGATGTCTGCATTACGTAATGATTCAGAATGTATGTTTTCTCCTGTTTCATTGTTTCCAACATTTTGTCCATCCAAACCATAATCTTGAGATTTTTTGCTATTCACAAAAGCTATACTGTGGCGGGATAATGAATCAATCTTCCGAAACAATGCAATACAAAATGCGCTGTCGATCTAAACTATAAGTCGAGTTGGCAGCATAATATTCAGATCTTTATAAAAGCTTCAATCTTGCGATCCCTCGTTACAAAAAGAAAACCCTATAAACAATTTGTTAAGAATGGGGTGGTTTGACCTAAATACCTTGGAACATATAGATAAAGACAGGAAATCTAATCAGTAAAACTTCTAACAAGATTTTTGCTCTCAAAATATATATGACACACTTTCCTTGGTTAACCACCTGTATTTTATTCCCCATTGCTGCGTCTTTGTTTCTGCCGATTATCCCCGATAAAGAAGGCAAGACTGTACGTTGGTATGCCCTAATCATTGGCTTAATTGATTTTGCGGTGATGGTCTATGGTTTTTACCAAGATTATGACTTTAGCAACCCAGATTTACAGCTAGTTGAAAGCTACGCTTGGATACCCCAGCTAGATCTAAATTGGTCAGTGGGGGCTGATGGCTTATCAATGCCTTTGATTTTGTTGACAGGCTTCATAACTACCTTAGCCATGATGGCAGCTTGGCCCGTAACTTATAAACCCAAGCTATTTTATTTCTTGATGCTGGCAATGTATGGCGGACAAATAGCTGTCTTTGCCGTACAGGATATGTTGCTATTCTTCTTGGTTTGGGAATTAGAACTAGTTCCTGTATATCTGATCTTATCCATTTGGGGCGGAAAAAAACGCCTTTATGCAGCAACTAAGTTCATTCTCTACACTGCGGGAGGATCGCTCTTTATTTTGGTAGCAGCTTTAACAATGGCATTCTATGGTGATACCGTCACCTTTAATATGAGTGCGATCGCAGCCAAAGATTATACCTTTAATCTGCAATTATTCTTATATGCTGGCTTTTTAATTGCCTTTGGCGTGAAGTTACCTATTTTCCCCCTTCACACCTGGCTGCCAGATGCCCACGGTGAAGCTACCGCCCCTGCCCATATGCTGCTGGCGGGTATCCTGCTCAAAATGGGAGGATATGCCCTATTTAGAATGAATGCAGGAATGTTACCTGATGCTCATGCTTTCTTCGCCCCAGCACTAGTAATTTTGGGGGTAGTTAATATTGTCTATGCAGCATTAACCTCTTTTGCTCAACGCAACCTCAAACGAAAAATTGCCTACTCTTCCATCTCCCACATGGGTTTTGTCCTAATTGGTCTAGCTTCCTTTACCAATCTGGGTACTAGTGGGGCAATGCTACAGATGATTTCTCACGGTTTGATTGGGGCGAGTCTCTTCTTCATGGTGGGTGCTACATATGACCGCACCCACACCTTAATGCTCGATGAAATGGGCGGTGTGGGACAAAAAATGAAAAAGATCTTTGCTATGTGGACTACCTGTTCTTTTGCTTCTTTGGCATTACCAGGAATGAGCGGTTTTGTTGCTGAATTGATGGTCTTTGTCGGTTTTGCTACTAGCGATGCCTATAATCCTACTTTTAAAGTAATCATGATCTTTTTGGCTGCTATTGGTGTAATTTTAACTCCCATCTATTTATTATCGATGTTGAGAGAAATACTTTATGGTCCTGAAAACAAAGAGTTAGTAGACCACACTAATTTAGTAGATGCCGAACCTAGAGAAGTATTTGTAATTGCTTGTCTGTTAATTCCAATCATCGGAATTGGTTTGTATCCCAAGTTAGTCACCCAAATTTATGATTCTAGTATTACTAAGTTAACTGCTAGATTACGTAATTCCGTACCTAGTTTGGTACAAGAAGCAAAAGCACCATCTGGCTTCCTATATTCAATGAAGCCTGCAAATGCGCCTAATATCGCAACGATTGAAAAGTAATCTAACCTAGCTATACATTAAGCTAGGAATCCTCCCATTTTCTGATGATTTTTATCTGTGGGAGGATTTTCTTATGTATCATCTTTTTAAAGCTAAAGGTGTATATTTTGGGGCTTATAGCTATGAAATAGTTAACCCAAAATAAAACCAATCAACATCAAGCGATTGTCATAAAACTACGCAATTATGACTAGAATATTTGTATCCAGACCCAAGGCAGATGTATCCTAGATATATATTAGGTTATCAATCAACTGGAGATTGGCATTTTGGATACACACGAATTTGATGTAATCATTATTGGGGGAGGACCAGCAGGCTGTACGTGCGCGCTGTATACATCAAGAGCCAATCTCAAAACCGTTATTTTGGATAAAAATCCTGCGGTGGGTGCATTGGCTATTACCCATAAAATCGCCAACTATCCTGGAGTTTCCACGGAAATGAGTGGTGACGATTTGCTCAATAAGATGAGGGATCAGGCTGTTGAATATGGCACTTCTTATCAACGCGCTCAGGTTTTTGGCATTGATGTCAGTGGCGAGATGAAGAAGGTATATACTCCTGAAGGAACGTTTGTAGCGAGATCGTTAGTCTTAGCTACAGGGGCAATGGGACGTAGTGGCACTTCCTTTAAAGGAGAATCAGAATTTTTAGGTCGTGGCGTTAGCTATTGTGCTACCTGCGATGGAGCATTTTATCGCGATCGCGAAGTGGCAGTAGTAGGTTTAAATCAAGAAGCGGTGGAAGAGGCGCAATTCTTGACTAAGTTTGCTTCTAAAGTACATTGGATTACCTTCAAAGATCCTAAAGAGGAAGATCATCATGCTCACGATCTTCTTACTATGCCTAATGTTAAACACTGGCGACGCGCTCGTTTAGCATCAGTGGAAGGTGGTGATGCGGGAGTAACTGGGGTTCTACTTAAAACTAAAGATGCTGATGAGCCACAACCTTTGGAGGTGGAAGGTGTCTTTATCTATCAAAATGGTTCTAAGCCAATCACAGACTTTGTCGGCGACCAGGTGGAATATAACGCTGATGGTGGCGTAAAAGTAGACGAATCCATGTCAACTAACGTCCCTGGAGTTTGGGCTATTGGTGATATTCGCAACACTCCTTATAAACAGGCAGTTGTAGCTGCTGGAGATGGTTGTATTGCTGCAATGGCGATCGATCGCTATCTCAACCACCGTAAAACAATTAAGCCTGATTGGGATCACTCTTAAGTCTTGCTTGGTTTGATAAATTGCTGACTAATTTATTTACTTGTAGCTATTAGCCGTTGGCTATTAGCTATTAGCTTTTAATATTCTTTAAATTTCGTCAAACTCTTTATTCCTCATCCTTTATCCTTTATCCCTTATCCTTCATCCCTTATAAAGTCTATTGCTTTTTCTTCTCCCAATTCATTTACTTCAATCAAAGATAATTCTTGTTTGGCTTCTCCTTTCAAATACATTTCGCCAGCCGACTCTCCCCCAATATCTAAGCTTCCAGACAATTTTTGGGTTACGGGATCGAAATTAAACTCAAAATAGTTTCCTGTGACTACACCATCAACTATGTTGTCGTAGTCAGCAATTAATTCTCCAGAAGGTTTATAGAAACTAACTTTCATTGAATCTATAATCTCTGTTTTACCATGCCCGTGTTCCTTGATTATTTTGGGTTTTTGAGCTTCATCATAGCTGAAGGTTGTTTCAACCACGTATCCCGCAGTAGTATTAAACTGCAATTTTTGGGTTATTGCTGAAGCAGGAAAGATAAAGCATAAATTAAGAGCAATTGCAATTGCCAGATTTGTAATTAAATTAACAATTTTTTGTGTGTACTTTGGCATACTTGAAAAAATATATTTCTAAGGAATAAATATTCTTACTAACTAGGTGGGCAAAAATTACCAGGGAAAAATTATTTTAATTTCAGGCGTAAAAATTTGCCCACCCTACCTGCTGTATTTGTCTCAACTCGTAAACTTACTACGATCTAACCTGGGACAGAGTGCAGAAAATATCTAATTTATGTTAAGTTAAGAAATATTACGTACAGTTTATTATTGCTTGACATACAGTACTTTAGCAAGAACTTTTAAATCAATATAGAGGTAAAGTCTCGATGGTATTAGCGCAAACAACAAACACTTCCTTACATTCTTTAATAGCCGATTTCTTTCGTAAATCCGAAGGTGGTTGGAATTCACAGAGACGTTACTACAGCCTCAACAAAAACGTCGAACCCCAGGAGGTAGAAAGCAAGCTTAATATATCATTTTTAGCTCAAGGCACACCTGAATTGGTAGAACTAGCTCAAAGACACGAACTAGATGACTTAGAAGCCCTAATTTGTGGAACAAAGGTAACTTGGGAAAGCAATTATACTAACCAAAATCGTAAGCCTGTAGTGGGTTCGACTGTTTTTGGTATCAGAGGAAACATTTTGTATCGCGATCGCGGTTTTGCTACTCCTAAACCTATCACAGCAATTTATTCTTTTACCAATCCTGACACTATGAGTTTGCGTACTGAATACAATTCAAATGTGTTTGAAGAAGAGATTAAGTTAGTTGGCAACAAGTATCGTACTAGACAGACAATTATTTCCCGTGCAGGAGAAGAGATTACTATTGGTCAATATTTAGAAACAAGAATTTAATTTAGTTTCAATTACTCGATCGAACAAAAGAATTATCTTGTTTTGGCAAGCCATTGCACAGTATGAGAGCGTCCAACAAATTTGCTTTGTTGGACGCTCTTTCGTAAATCGAATAAGTTGGTTAGCGTGAGTTCAGGCTGAAGAAATTAAGCTAGTTTAAATTCAACTAAACCGTTTGAGCCTCGGGTTTGGGTTGAGGTGGAGGGGTTTGAGGTTGGAATTGGAATAGAGAATAAACGACGTTACGACGAATATCAATCATCATTTCCAAGAACATTTCATAACCCTCTTGTTTATATTCAATGAGAGGATTCTTTTTGTCCATAACCCCGCAAACCAATTGACTCGCGGAGTGCATCCATTGCTTGAAGGTGTTCTCTCCATAGGGTATCAATCTGTTGCAGAATAAAGAATCTTTCTGCTTGACGCATTAACCCAGGCTGCATACTGTCAATTTGATGTTCTTTGATGTCATAAGCCTTGCGAACTTCTTCACAAAGGAAGGTTTTCATCTCATTAACGGTCATGTCTTCCAAGTGAGCTGGCTCAACATCGTCGAGGAGATAGATAAACTCTTTGGCTTTGTCTACCATCTTGTCTAGCTTCCACTCTTCAGGGGGTAACTCTGGGTTAACGTAAGCATCAACAATTTCCGCCATAGTTTTTTCAGCGTATTGAATTACCTGCTCTTTTAGGTCTAGCCCTTCTAGTACCCGACGACGTTCGGCATAGATAGCGCGACGCTGGTTGTTCATCACCTCATCATATTCAAAGACTTGCTTACGAGTATCGTAATAGAAAGTTTCCACTTTCTTTTGCGCCCCTTCTAGAGAGTTAGTCAGCATTTTGGACTCAATGGGCATATCGTCCTCAACCCGCATCATATTCATCAATTTTTCAACGCGATCGCCACCAAAAATTCTTAGTAGGTTATCTTGTAAACTGAGGAAAAATCTAGTTGAACCAGGATCGCCTTGTCTACCTGCCCGTCCACGTAGTTGGTTGTCTACTCGGCGAGACTCGTGACGCTCTGTACCAATTACGTGCAGTCCACCGTTCGCAACTACTTCGTTATGTTCGGCATCGGTAAATTCATCGTATTCTTTACGGATAGCTTTGTAGGCTTCCCGCAGTTTTGCTAATGCAGGATCGTCAACAGGAGCATTTTCTGCTGCAACAGCAATTTTTTCTTCTGCCTCTAATTCAGGCAGACTTTGTTCGCCATATTTTTGCACAGCAAATTTAACTGTTTCTTTAAGCAGATTTTCTGTTTCGGCGGATAATTCAGTAGGAAAGATTTGTGGTGAAGCTTTCCAAGTTTTGACTTTCTTCCCACTACCACCGCCAGCGAAGCCTTTGGGGGCATCTTTTTTCATATTAATCCCTGGGACGTTTGCCATCAGTTCGTCATCTTCAGGAATAACTATTTTGGGCATAAAATACTCTCTGACTTTGAGCCTTGCCATGTAGTCAGCATTACCACCCAAGATAATATCTGTCCCCCGACCAGCCATGTTGGTGGCAATGGTTACGGCAGTTTTACGCCCTGCTTGAGCGACGATTTCTGATTCTCGCTCAACGTTTTCGGGTTTAGCATTAAGTAGATTATGCTCGATGCCCTTTTCCTGTAGTAGCTGAGAAATTAATTCCGACTTTTCAACGCTAGTCGTACCGACTAATACAGGACGACCTTTTTCGTGCATATTAGCGGTGTCTTGGGCTACCGCCTGCCATTTACCAATTTCCTTTTTGTAGACCACATCAGCCAAATCTGCTCGTTTAGCTGGTTTGTTAGTGGGAATAATTGTTACTTGGAGATTATAAACCTTTTCAAATTCAGTTTCTTCAGTTTTGGCAGTACCAGTCATTCCTGCCAGAGTAGGATAGAGCAAGAAGAAGTTTTGATAAGTAATACTCGCTAGGGTTTGAGTTTCTTTTTGAATTGGCACACCTTCTTTTGCTTCAATTGCTTGGTGTAAACCATCACTCCAGCGTCTTCCCGCTAGTACCCTGCCTGTAAATTCATCGACGATTACAATCTCGTCGTTACGCACCATATAGTTAACGTCTTTAGTAAAAAGCTCTTTAGCTTTAATCGCGTTAGAAATATAGTGCGCCCAGGGATTCTCTGAGTCGAATAAGTCGGTAACGCCCAAAATTTCTTCCGCATGAGCATAACCCTCATCAGTCATCAAGACATTACGCGCTTTTTCATCTACCTCGTAGTCGCCAACGCCTTCTTCACCGTTTACCTCTTCATCGTAATCTTCTTCTTGAGGAATCAACTGGGCTGCCACCTGGGCTGCATAGAGATATTTCTCTGTAGGACGCTCTACCTGACCAGAGATAATTAGAGGAGTTCTGGCTTCGTCAACTAGTACTGAATCTACCTCGTCAATTACGCAGTAGTTAAAGGGACGCTGTACCACTTCTTCCATTGAGACAGCCATGTTGTCCCGTAGATAGTCAAAGCCTAATTCACTGTTGGTAGTATAGGTAATATCACAAGCGTAGTTTTTTCTTCTTTCACTAGGACTCATCCCAGACTGGATTAAACCGACGCTTAGACCTAAGAAACGATGGACTTGTCCCATCCATTCCGCGTCTCTTCGGGCGAGGTAATCGTTGACCGTAACAACGTGAACTCCTTTACCCGTCAAGCCATTGAGATAAGCAGGAAGAGTACACACTAGGGTTTTACCTTCCCCAGTCTTCATCTCAGCAATTTGTCCTTTGTGTAATACTATGCCACCAAGCAACTGTACGTCATAGTGACGCATTCCCAAGACACGAATTCCCGCTTCTCTAACTACGGCATAGGCTTCAGGTAAAATATCATCAAGAATTTCTTTAATCTCTTCGTCGTTTTTACCTTGCGCCAACTGCTCGCGAAATTCTGCCGTCTTTGCTTTTAAGTCTTCATCAGATAGGTCTTTGATATCTTCTTCGATCAGATTGATCTCTGCTACCAAAGGTTGAAATTTCTTTAGTTTTCGTGCATTAGGGTCGCCCAACAGTTTTTTAAACATAGTAGTATTTATGAATAATTGCTTCTTTATCTTTCTAATATTTGCTTTTTAAGCTTCGATCGCCTAGTTCGGCAGCCATCTTTAACAACTTTTAATAATTCTATCATTTGCCTACTTATACGGAGTTTAGGGATTTCTACCCATTAACTAAGGAATGAGGAACAAGGAATGAGAAATAAGGAATGAGGATACTGATTTAAGAGCAGGTGTTCAAGATATCGAAGGCGATTTGGATGGTACAGGCGATCGCAACTAAAGTAATAATTGTGAGAGAAGATAAAATAGTGCTAGCAAAGGCTAAAGATAGAATAAATGCTGCTGCACCAAGGCGATAGAAGGTTAAAATACGCTTGCATTTGGTTTGACCGAGTTCGCAGCTAGTCCAATGAAGGTTGGAGAGGATCAGCATACACAAGGCTACCGCCAAACAAAATAGTATTTTTTCGCTGCTAGCAGAATCATGGGCTAAACCATGAATCATTTTTTCTACTCCTACACCTGTTGCAGTTAAGCCAATAGCCAAGGGAAGGTGAGAATATAGCCAGGTGAGAGCAGTCTTCATTTGACCCTTTTTCATCCCCTGGAGGGGAGATTCATCTACCGTATCGAAATACATCCACCAAAAGCTAAAAGCGATGGATAAACCGAGCAATGCGATCGCAATTGATACGGGAGTCCATTGTCTTTCTGATACCCCACCTACCACTGCAACAATCGATTCCCCTAAAACAATAATCGTAAACAGTCCAATTCTTTCTGTGGTGTGAGCCATATCAGGAGGAACATTTACGACCCTTTTTCCTGCTGTTAGGGGGGTGGCAAAGTCAATTATCAACCCCAGTCCCCACATTACAAAACGCCAGGGAATAGGCATAAATATTGAGCCTATCCAAACAAGAATACTAATACTAAAACCAATCGCGTACCAATTAGTTAAAGATCTTGCTTGGGGTACATGATAGCCTGCATGAAGATATTGACAGATGAGTACTACCCGAAATGCAATATAGCTTAGAGCAAAACCTACAGAGGATGTATCTAGTCCATGATGAATGTTAGCAGCCATAGTAGCTGCGATCGCCATTTGTAATAATGTAATGAGGCGATCGACTAAACCGTCATTATCAAAGCGGGTATCATAAAAGGTTGCGCCAATCCAGCACCACCAGACAGGGACAAATAGTACTGCCAGCTTTGCTAAACCCATAAAGGTAAAGTCTTCGTGGAAATTATGAGCCAATTGAGCGATCGCAACCACAAAGATTAAATCGAAAAACAACTCTAACCAGGTTGCGCTTCTTTCTCCTTCTTCACACTCTTCTCGACGTAATTTCGGCGGTTGAAATATTGCTCTAGTCATTTTTCTTAGTTATCTAAGGAGATCGCTATTTAATTATTATTGTTAATTACCTTTTTGTTCAATTTTATTTAATAATATAAAGTTAATATAAAGCTAATTTTTTCGCTATAAATAGATTTAATTGACCGCCTATCTTTTCTAGAATAATCAAAAAGACAGTATTTATACTGAAAGATATTAGATAAATCATAGTAATGCTAATCAACAGCCATGAATTAGTTACTCCTTGTTAATTGAAACTAGCCATCATAAAATACCAAGGCTAAAATCGAGTTGAAGTAACTAGATAATGATGTAAAATTTTATGCACAATTCTATGGGAGAAGTACAGTTAGATCAGATCGATCTGATTGATGTTCTGGCAGATATTCGTCTAATTAATGTTAGCGAAATTAAGATTATTCAAGAAGTTGTTGGATTTGTTGATGCTCACTATTCAGAACATAAATCAATGATTCCAGTAGCGGAAGTTGCTGCTTTGATTCTCAATCGTGATGATATTCCTAATCTCTATGCTACATCTTTTCGAGGTCATAATAATCAAGTACTAGAATTTCAAAACCAGTTTGGTATCAATGGATTTAAGATTAAAGATAAGCTAGTACCTTGGGCATTGGACAAAGTAATTCGAGCGGGATTACCTCAAAGCCTAAATCAAGATTTAACAATGGCGATCGATAGTTCTAGAAGCCCTACACCATTAGATGATGAAAATCTTCTAGAGGTTCTAGCTACTATTAATTTGGCTAATGTTGCTGAGTTTCAAGTAATTAAAGAGGCTGTTAGCTATATCAACAGCAATTATCCTCAATCTGCTAGAAAAATCAATCTATCTGATGTTTGTGCTTTAGTACTCAATCATGATGTGGTAACTTCTTTATATGCCACTTCAGAAGAAGAATACAACGATTTAAAAGATACTTATATTACTAAATATCAATCTCAAATTAACGAAGTTGTTCGCAAAATGGTAGACAAGATTTACAACGAAGGTTCTGAATATTCCTTTAGTCATGATTCCTTAGTTGCGGTGAATTTCCAACGACGCAAAAAATTAACTAAAGTCTGGAATATATAAGTTCTAAACCTTAAGTAAACAGAGAGCGTAGTTTTATTGTTGTATCGCAAAATTACGCTCTTTATTTTTACAAATCTTGAGTCCGCAGCATAAGTTATAGCAATACGGATTTGCGTTAGGACACTCATTACTTATTACCTATTACTTATATGCGAAGCGGTATCCGCAATAGACGAGCAGTTAAATAAAATTGTTACAATCCAACTTGATACGGCTATATCTACCCAACTTTCAAAGGTGGTAATTTAGCAAGATCGAACTCAGCCATGTTTACTGGTTGATTGGAAGTAGCTGAATTTGTTATAACACGATCGCCTTTGACATAGCCGACATATTTTCTGGCAAAATCCAAAGCGTAGATTTCTGAATTCATTAATTGCGATCGCTTAAATTTCTGTACTCTTTGCTGAGAACTTCCTGCTAAAGTGCGATCGTCTTGAGTATTAATCATATGAAGCAATGACTCAGAAAATTGTTGTATTTCTCGGATCGCAGGTAAACGATTTGTAGAGTAATCTTTCAAAGGAAAATTATCATGATAGCGATAATAGCTAACAAAAGATTTACCCAACACCTCTGCATCTTGAATTGCTAGGTTCATACCTTTGCCACAGGCAGGAGTGATAATATGAGCCGAGTCTCCAGCTAGAAAAAGACGACAATACTGCATTGTTTGAGGAGTAACACGCTTCATCTTTAGGACTTCTTTAGCGATAATTTTGCCTTCTGTTAACCCTTCATTATTATTTGCCAGTTTTAACTGAAGTTCCGACCAAATTCGGCTATCAGACCAATCTGCGACAGTATCTCCTACAGGAATTTGTAAATAATAACGAGTGATATGCTCGTTGTGCAATATCTGTCCAGCAAAGCCGTTAGGGTGCAGGCTATAAACAGTATGTTGGATCGAAGGTGATACTTCAGCAGTAATAGCTAGCCAAGTATAGTTGAAATCTTTACGATGAGGTTTAGTTACCATTTCAGGAATAGCAGCGCGGGAAATACCTTCAAAACCATCGCATCCAGCAATGAAGTCGCAGTCAACAGTTAGGGTTTTGCCATTTTGCTCGCATTTAACTTTTGCACCGTGATTATTATTAACGATGTTGGTTGCTTGGGTATTGAATAAAAGTTTCCCATCTGTTTGTTTAAATCTTTTAATTAAATCTGCTAAAAGTTCTTGTTGAGGATAAGCATAATGAACTTGACCCTGACATCTTTTAGCATAATCCAAGATAAAGCTTTGTTCTGGAGTACGAAATTCGCTCTTACCTTGAGGAATACCTGCTTTAAAAAGGCGATCGCTCAAACCATATTCTCTCAGAATATTAACTGTCTTATGATCGACCAAACCAGCTTGGGGACGAGCATATATTCCTGAATAGGAAGATTTTTCAACTACAATACAGGGAATACGATTTCTTTGTAAAATATTGGCGATAATTAGTCCCTCTAGACTTGCGCCGATGATACAAACTTTGGTGGAGATTTGGTGAATAGACATGGCTTCTTCTTCAATTGATGGTAAATAACGCAAACTGTATTGGTGACGAAAGTTAATCAACAAAGTGGCTGATGGGAAACCTTTCGGTAATTTGCATCGCGGGTAAGCGATCGATTAAAACTAGATAGGTGCGATAAATAATCCCAGTGTCAGGTTCAACGTCAAAACACTTGGCTAAATCACCCGCAGCTTCAATACCACAATCAATAATTTCTCGATAGGTTTCAACTTTGTTCGCTTCAAGTAGATTGGCGATAGGCTGACCGTTAAAAATAAATTCGTTGCGCATTTCTGGATCGAGACGTTCTAAGATTAAATATGAATTAGTCTGTAGATAATTAGTTTTGGTATTTATTCCCTGAAGGACAATCGAACTTTCAATTAGTTCTTGTTTCCATTCGAGCTTAATTGCATCTGAAGAAGAATTACAGGTTACAAGTCTTTGGTGAAGTTTAACTTCTTCTACTGCTTCTCCCCCATAAGCCCGAACAATATCAGCAACTCTGTCATTGGTGACTAATAATAGTCGTTGCAAAAAGCTTTTTACGGGCAAAGTAGCTTGTTTTGAGTTGAAGTTTAAAGCGGGTGCTGCAATAACCATCTTCCTTGTCCTTGATTACTTCTGATACTTATTCAGTATGTTTGGCAGAACAAGTTTATGCAGCTTATTTGAAAAGAAATTTCAATAAAAAATGTCAGCGGGATCGGCAGTGCGTAGTTTTTTAATTGCGATCGCGCCAGAGATAGTACACATAATTATATTAAGGGCAAAAACTTGGAGAGCAATACCCATATTCATGCTTACAGGAAGTTCAACAAAGTTAGTCATCATATAATAAATACCAAAGGAAGCCAAATAGCCAGGAATAAAACCCATAATGGCTAAAATCAATGATTCTTGCAGCACTATTAAAGATAGGTCGCGATCTTTGTAACCCATTGCTTTTAGGGTGGCATATTCAGGTAGATGTTCGCTCACATCGGTATAGATTACCTGATAGACAATAATAATTCCCACAATAAAACCAATCATCGCACCAAAATTAAGCACCTTACCTTCAGACCAAGTAGCGACATCAGCTCGTTCTGCTTGGACTAATTCTTCTTGGGTTAATACTTTGAGATCTTTGCTCAGATTCTTTTTAATTCGCTCAATTACTGCTTGAGGATTTGCATTAGGTTCAAGGGATAATACCCCGACAGAAACTTTGTCCAACACATCTGAACCTTTTATTTGTCCGTAATTCCAGTCACTCATAACAGCGACACCATCGTAGTAAAAAGTGCTGCCAAGACTAAACATCCCCATGACAGTCACTCGGCGGTTATCCAAAATACTAGATACTTTACCTTGACTGGCAAATAATTGAGAAATATCTCCTGTCTCAGATTTAGCAAGGCGATCGTATAAAATGCCTCCAGGGACGGATAATAGATTTAACTGCTGGTTAATTTCAGGAATCTTAAATACTGGCTTGTTGGGATTAAAGGCAATAATCTGCATTGAAGAGGATTTGATATTGGCTTTTTCTTCTGAAGCAGAGTCTAATAATTTGGGATCGACCCATCTACCAAAACTAACGTACAAAGGCTTGGCATCTGCAACTCCTTCAATGGCATCTGCTTGATAAAGATAAATACTAGGGAAAGAGCTTCTTCTAATATTATCTGCATAGGAAGATATTAAATAAAGATCGCCGTTAAGATTTTCGGGTAGAAGATTTACCCCATCAAACAGCATCGCCCTTAAACCCAATTGAGTAAAAATCAGAATAATAGAAAATGCTACCCCCAAAACTGCCACCAGCAAACGGATCTTTTGATAGGATAGCTGCAACCAAGCTACGGGAGTACGACTGAGATAAGAATTTATTTTACGAAATAGCAGATATATTGGTTTCACTATTAATAAATTATTAATTGGCTTTAAAATAGCAACATTTTGTTGATCGCAATTTCAAGATGAGGAAATGCTTGAGGTGATATTTTTCCTTTCGTTATGGTTTTAATTTGACCATAAGAGTTAGTTTTCGGCTGAGTGTGAACTATAAGTTGTTTATTGACCAAATCGATTACCCAATATTCCAAAATGCCATTTCGAGCATAGGTAACTGATTTTTTTTCCAAATCTAGTTTGAGAGTCCGATTTGAGATCTCTACCAGCCAATAAACATCTTGGGGATAGGGGTGGCGAGTAAAATAGTCAGTATGAGGATAATGAACTATTGCTATATCAGGTTCGGGTTCTGAATTATCTAAGGTAATCGGGTGTGCTTCTCGAACGATCGCACTGTCCTGTAAGATTTTCCTAAAATACTCAACTACTGAATAATTAGTAGATGAGTGCATTGGTCCTTCGGGACTCATTTCAATAATTTCTCCTTCTAGTAATTCCACCCGACGTTGCGCTAATACTCCTGAATTAACCAACTCATGCCAGTCATCAATCGACCATTTAAAAGCAATAACCATAGTAGTTTATTGAATTTACTTACATTTTATAGTTTGGCTTAAAACTGCTGCGCCATACATTCGATCGCTCATAGCTAAAAGCTAAGAGCTAATTAAAGCAAATAATTACTCATCATTTATTTCCACTCTCACTTTCATATTGGTTAATCCTGCCACTTTCTTACTATCTTCAGGATTGATGCGAATTTTGACTTCTACAATACGAGAGTTTTCATCTTGAGTAGGATCTTGAGCTGATTCAGATAATTTCTTTCCTCCTACCTGTAAGCCTAAATGCTCTACTGTTCCTTTTAGCTTGCCATCAAATCCACCATACTCGCTGCTGATTACCGCAGGTTGACCTATTTTCACCTTGCTAATATCAGTTTCATATACTTCGGCAACAGCATACATTTGGTCAGTGCGTCCTAATTCAACAATTCCCTGACTCGTGTTTACCTGTTCTCCTACACGGGTATTAATCCGCAGTATTTGACCAGAAATAGGTACTTTGACTTTTGTGTCCTCAAGATCTGCTTGACGTTGTTCGACAGCGATCGCAGCTCGTTCCAGTTCAATTTCTGCTACCCTGACATCTACTGGTCTTATTTCCTGTAGTCTGGCTAAATTTTCTTTTTCTTGAGTTATTTCTTGCTCTAAACTTTGCTTTATATTGCTTAACTGTGCTTTACGCTCGTTTAAATTCGCTTGAGCCATATCTAGTCCTTCTTGAGTTTCATCAAGAGCCTGTTGACTGACAGCACCATCTTTTTGTAGGCTTTTATTGCGGTCATAAGTTAAGTTTGCCTGTCTTAATTGAGCTTGGGCAGATGCGATCGCAGCCTGTTTTTCTGCCGTTTCATTCCGCAGTTGAGATTCCAAACGGGATATATTAGCTCTTTGCGCTGCTAATTCTGCTTGCTTACTATCTCCCGCCAGAGTTTGCTCTAATTTTGCTTGGGCTAACTCAACGGCTTTTTGCGCCTCTTCGAGATCTCTTTGGCGATTTTCAAATCCTTGCAGAATCGCAATCACCCGATCTTTCTCGACGCGATCGCCTTCTTCAACTAAGATTTGGTTGACTCGACTATCTTCAGCATTGGCTACGGAGAGTTTAATTACTTCTCCTTTGGGAATTAGTTTGCCCAAGGCTACCACTTGCTTTGATTGCTTGACTTTATTTTGGGTTGGAATTTGGGTATCTTCCGATTGAGCTTGAGAATCTGCACTACATCCGTTGGTTAGCAATAAAAGACCAAAAATAACAGTATAGTTCTTGGTAGTACTCAGCCAAGATTTTGACGAGAAAAAGGGCATAAAAATAGACGCGATTATTTTAACAACTGAATAAAATAGTTTTTGATAAATAGCTTTTGATTATTAATTCAGGCGATCGAGATTTATTTTTCTAGCCATTTCTACTAGATTGCTGTTGATACTTCTCGCGTTAAATAATTGCAAACGCGTTAGACAAGATTTGCCTATTTATCTTTAAGGTAAATCAGGATATATGGTAACAATTTTATTAATGTGGCTGCTAAGGAAAATACGATCTATTTTTTCATTGCCAAGGTCAAACCGTCTGCAATAGCCAGCATGGTAATGTCTACTCTTTCATCTTGATGCACTTTCTGGTTAAATTCGCGAATAGCGATCGTTCTTTTATCCATATCGTCAGGATCGGCTACCGCACCAAACCATAAAACATTATCGATCGCAATTAAACCACCAGGGCGCAAAAGGGTCAAACAGCGTTCGTAATAGTTGTCATAGTTTCGTTTGTCGGCATCAATAAAAGCAAAATCAAAACTACCAGCTTCGCCTTCAGCCAGCAATTCATCTAGGGTATCTAAAGCTGGTGCGAGGCGAAAATCGACTTTGTGTGCGACTCCTGCTTCTTGCCAATAGCGACGGGCAATTTCTGTAGCATCAGGATCGCGATCGCAAGCTACAACTATGCCATCATCAGGTAATGCCAAGGCTATTACCAAAGAGCTATAGCCCGTAAATACGCCAATATCCAGGGTTTTTTTAGCATTTAATAATTTAACTAACAACGCCATAAACTGACCCTGATCGGGAGATATCTGCATGATCTTTGCCCGATGGCGATCGGTTTCTTGGCGCAACTTGGTTAGTATTTCAGCTTCTCTTAAAGAGACTGACAACAGATATTCATATAGTTGCTCATCCAATCCAAAGCTTTTTTTGCCCATAGTTATTGGCGTTTACTGGTTTTGAAGTCGTAAAGATAGAAAAAAATTGAAGATAGCTCTGTTGGCAGCTTACAATAATTGTGAGTCTTAAATTAAAAATCTAAATTATATTTTTGTAATGAGTGTATTTCAAGTAGTTCAGATTATATGGGCAGTTTGTGCCTTTCTATCAATAGTACTTATTTTGTTGCATAGTCCCAAAGGCGATGGTTTGGGCGGTATCGGTGGACAGTCTCAAATGTTTACTAGTACTAAGAGTGCAGAAAATGCTTTAAACCGTATCACCTGGGCATTGGGTATTTCTTTTATCACTTTGACCGTTGTTTTAAGTGCAGGCTGGGTTAGCTAGATCTAAAGGATGAATAAGTGGCGGTTGTCGTGGCAAAAATTTATTATTATAGCGATCGCCTCTTGTTCGATTATCTTAATTTCAGGAGTCACTTCTTTCGCCCTGCCTCGATCTGCTTTTAATGTTCCTAAGTCCAAGGTTCACGATCTGCCTATTTCCTTAGCAAAATGGTCAGATACGGTAGATCAAAGCGATTATTTTAGTCAAATTGAAGCAGCACCTTTGGGATATTTGATTTGGTCGAATTTTCCCATAACCATCTATGTACAGCAGCCCGATAAGTTTACCGATTCCGCAGCAGACAAGCGTTATCAAGAATGGGTAACAGCCGTCAAAAAAGCGATCGTTGAATGGAATGTTTATTTACCCCTTAAGGAAATAGCAGAAAAAGAAAAAGCTGATATTAGGGTATTGCGATCGCAACCACAAAGGGAAGCAAAGTTAAACCCCGATACGGGATTATACGACATTCCTAGAGCCGTTACTGCCGAAACTACTTACAAGTTCTATCTCAAGCCGAACCCTGACACAGTTGCCCATAAAATGACGGTAGAGATAAGCCCTAACTATTCAGGAATACCTCTCTTAGCCACAATACGTCATGAATTAGGTCACGCTTTGGGAATTTGGGGACATAGTGAGAATGAAGGTGATGCTCTTTATTTTTCTCAGGTAAGTAACCCCACAGGAATTTCTCCTAGAGATATAAATACCCTTAAAAAGATTTATCAGCAGCCTACTAAATTGGGTTGGGAAATATAAACGCAGAAGTCATACCAAATTCTGTTCACAGACGTTACTCTAAGTTGCCCCCTAGCCCCCAAGTCTGGGGGAATAAGAGTTTTTAAAGTCCCCCAAATTTGGGGATTTAGGGGGCGAAACAAGTTTGAAGCTGCATGAATAAATGAAGGAAAAATTTGTTTGCAACCAAATACAGCAGTTAGAAGATTAAAACGGACGATATTCAATATTAAAAGTGATACCATCTTCCTGAAGGCTACCAAGGTCTAGTTCTCTTTCTATTCCCCAGGGCAAATTCTTGACTAGGAGTTTGATAAATTGGCTGATGTAGAAAAGCTTGGAAAGAATTAAAGTTTAAGTCAATATCAAAACTATCGAAAGGCTCTCTAATTAGCTCCAGTTTTCCCACACCATAGTTTATTCCTACTGTGCCATTACGGGAGTTTATTGGCACAATTGCGCTCAAATTATCTAGAGAATTTCTACCATTAGTATTAGTATAGGCTGCAAAAAAGCAATCGCCAAAACTAAATACATTATCATGGTTAACCTTGACTTGGCAACGAAAATTTCTAATACAAATAAAAATAAATGACCAAAGAATTATGCCCTTGTGGTAGTAAAAAAGCCGAACAATACTGTTGTGGAATGTACCTATCGGGCAAGAAAAAACCTGAGACAGCAGAAAAATTAATGCGATCGCGCTACACGGCATTTTATCGAGGTGATATTGATTACCTGGTTGCTACTTTGCATCCTGACAAAAGAGACTCAAGCGATCGACAAGAATTGACTAAAAGTGTTGATAATACTCAGTGGTTAGGTTTAACTATAATCAATACTCAAAAAGGTAAAAAGAATGACGCTACTGGCATAGTGGAATTTGAAGCGATATACCAAGTAGATGAGCCAGGACAACTTCACGAACGTTCGAGGTTTGTTAAGACTGGCGATCAATGGTTTTATGTAGATGGGGATATCCTACCAGGAACAACGCCCAAACCAAAAGAGCCTTGTTGGTGCGGTAGCGGTGAGAAATACAAACAATGTCATGGTAGTTAATTAATGTTACCTTCAACTTTAAGAAACGCAGACTTTTTGATGTATGGAATCGACATCCTTATTTGTAAAAGTGCGATCGCATTTAATTTCTTGTGTACATCAATTTAGTAAAACCATACTGTCAAATAGAAGTAAAAGTATAACGGTGTTAAATTTAATCAAATAATTATGACTCCGAAAGATAGATTGATACAAGAGTTAGATAACGTATCCGAACCTTTAATTGTTGAGGTGCTAGATTTTTTACGTTTCTTACAGGCAAAACAAAAGCAAGATGAAGAAGATTTGATCCGCGATGCGCGTGCTGCTTTGGCAACTGTTGAAACAGAAGGAACAGTATCTTGGGATGAACTAAAGACAGAAGCAGGATTGTGAATTATCGTATTGGAATTTCACAAAGTAATATAGAAATGAAAAGTAATTCCAATTTGAATGACGTGGGATTATTTATTGCTTCTCTATTATCTTTTAATGATTTAAATTTAAATGCTGATTTAGAGAATAAAAAGCTTAACTGAACTACAGTTAAGCTTTGTACGATCGCTATTTAATTGAATTGCTGATTTTAACTTCTTAGAGTCACATCAAACTTTTTAACCAAAGTATCGCGGACTTTTTGATGTACGGGATCGACATCCTTATCTGTCAAAGTGCGATCGCTTGCCTGATAAACTAAATTGAAGGCTAAACTTCTTTGCCCTTCAGGAACGTTTTTACCTTTATATTCATCAAACACTTCTACCTTTTGTAATAACTTACCGCCTGTTTTATTCATCACCTTTTCGATTTCAGTCACGGATAAATCTAAGGGTGCAAAGAAAGCCAAGTCTCTAGCCGAACCTGGATAGGTGGAATAGGTTTTAAATTTGGGAGTGATGATGGAATCTCTGTTTAATACGGTTAACAAAAGACTGAAGTCAAGTTCAAAGAGATACACTTCGTTAGGTAAATCCCTTTCTTGGGCTACTTGGGGATGAATTTGTCCAAATACGCCCAATTTTTTACCTTGCAACCATAAAGCAGCAGTACGCCCTGGATGAAGTCTGTCTTGAATATTTTCTGGGCGATATTCAACGCTAATACCCAAATTGTTAAAGACATTTTCTAAGACTCCCTTCGCGTCGTACCAAGTCATTGGTGTACCTTTGCCACCATTAACCCACATTCCTTCTGAGGTAATATTACCCCCCATAATTCCTGCTACGGAATCTTTTTCGTGTAGTTTGTCTTCCTCTTGCCAAAATACTCGCTCAATTTCAAAAGCATTTAACGCACCGTTTCCTTGAGCTTGATTGTAGACAAAAGAATCTAGTAAACCCGCAAATAATTCCCCTCGTAAAGCAGAATATTCTGCTAGCAGAGGATTAGATAGATCTACCTCTTTTCCTGTGGGTTTAACTAAAGAATACTGCACTACTTCGGTTAAACCTACCCCTCGCAATACAGCACGGAGTTTGTTTTTGATGACATATTCAGGAGATAATTGTCCTGGTTCGGTTTTAGCAGGTAAAGTATCACAAAAGCGATCGTAACCATAAAGACGAGCAACTTCTTCAATTAAGTCAATCTCTCGCTCTAAATCGCGATAGCGGTAAGGAGGAACTTTGACCGACCATGTGTTCTCTTTGCCTTCTACTAGCTCTAATTTACAGCCTAATGCGCCTAAAATATATTCTACATCGGACGCTTCAATATAGCCGATACCATCGTCCTTGTTAACCGCACCTAAAAGATGATTTATTCTGCTTAAGCGTAGTTCAATTGGAGGAAGACTAGAAAAGTCAACCCGATTATCGGACATAGCCTGAGCGATCGCATTACCACCAGCCAACTCTTGCAATAAAGCGATCGCTCTTTTGCAGGCTGGTTCTAATTCTACTTGATTTACCCCTCTTTCATAGCGGGTAGAGGCTTCGCTACGCATACTTTGGGCGCGGGATGAGCGACGTATTGCGACAGGATCGAACAGTGCTGCTTCTAAGACAATATTAGTCGTGTTGTCATCAACTTCTGTCTCTTCTCCTCCCATAACTCCCCCTAAAGCCACGGGCTTATTATTGGCGGTAATCAATAAATTTTGAGTAGCTAAATCTCTTTCCTGTTCATCGAGGGTTTTGAGCTTTTCCCCCTCTTGGGCAAAACGCACGCCAATATTTAGATCGTTACTTCCTGCTACCCGATCTAGTTTTTCGCGATCGAATGCGTGTAGTGGTTGTCCCCATTCGAGCAAAACATAGTTAGTAATGTCTACCACATTATTAATCGGGCGTGTACCTGCTGCTTCAAGTCGCCACTTCAACCAGTCAGGGGAAGGCTCAACTTTTACCCCTTCAATTACCGTACCGATATATGCCATGCAAGCATCTGGTTCTTGAATATTAACAGCCAAAGAACTATTCGATGCAATATCCTGTGACTTAACTTCAGGCAATCTTACCTCTGCACCAGTTAAGGCTGCAACTTCTCTAGCGATGCCTACCATACTTAAAGCATCGGCGCGGTTAGCAGTAGTAGCCAAGTCTAAAATGACATCATCTAAACCCAATAAAGGGCGAACATCATCCCCAGGCTTAATATTATCTTCTTCAAATATATAGATGCCATCTGACTCTTTCTCTAAACCCAATTCTGTCAAAGAACAAATCATTCCCGCAGAAGGTTCACCCCTTAATTTGGTAGGCTTTAGCTTTAAATTAATTGCAGGTAAAAAAGTTCCTACTGTAGCGACAGGAACAAATATATCTGCTTTGACATTGGATGCACCACAGACAATATTTAGGGGTTCGTCTGCACCAATATCCACCTTGCAAACACTTAGTTTATCAGCATTGGGATGTTGCGATCGCTCTACCACTTTCCCCACCACTACCCCATCGGCATTTGCTCGTAGATCGATTAATTCTTCTAGTTCAAATCCTGCAATAGTGAGAACTTTCCCCAACTCTTCGGGGGACATATTGATATCGATTAATTCTTTTAGCCAGTTTAGAGAGACGCGCATTTGAAGCCTTAATTTTACGATCTATTTATATTCCGCGCTTAGTATTTTATCGTTAAATCGCTTGTGCTTGAAGGTTGATTGTTCATCATGGAAGAGTAACAGCGATCGCTATTGGCGAACAAAACTGTGATTCTTATTGTTTGCGTTTTGTCTTTCAAAATGAGAATTGACGACACGCCCTAGTTTCGTTCGATCGCATCAGCAACTCGACAAATGTCATACATTTCTTTCACGTCATGGACTCTGAGGATATCTGCACCACGAGATATCGCGCCATAACAGGCTGCTGCTGTACCCCAGACTCTATCTTTAGCATTATCTTTATTAAGAATAGGACGCATGAAACTTTTACGAGATACCCCGACTAACATAGGTAAGTCTAAGGCTTTCAATTCTGATAAGCGTCGCAGCAATTCTAAACTTTGACTGGCAGTTTTAGCAAAGCCAATGCCAGGATCGATAATAATCTTCGATCTATCTATACCACAGGCGATCGCTTTTTCTACCTGTATTTTTAGAAATTCCGCAACTTCTCCCACCACATCTTGATAGTCAGTCAAACTCTGCATAGTTTTAGGATTGCCGCGAATGTGCATCAAAATAATCGGTACGTCTAATTGCGCTACCGTTTCTAGCATCTTGTCATCAAAAGTAGCACCTGAAATATCATTAACGATATCCGCCCCTGCTGCGATCGCTTTTTCTGCCACAATTGCTTTTGTAGTATCGATTGAAATAGGAATAGAAGATTCTTGGCGTAGTTTTGTAATGATAGGAATGACGCGATCGAGTTCTTCTTCTATGCTTACTTCGGCTGCGTTAGGGCGGGTAGACTCTCCACCAATATCAATGATGTCTACGCCGTTACCCTGCATATTTCTAGCCTGAGATAAGGCTGTCTCTATATTATTAAATTCCCCTCCATCACTAAAGCTATCGGGGGTGACGTTGAGGATACCCATCAAGTAAGTTCTTTCTCCCCAATTAAAAGTGCGATTACGCTGTTGCGTACCCTTGGGATCGCGAATTTTTAAATTCATTGACAAATTAATTTTTTCACAATTGTTTAACATCACTCCAGGCAAAGGAGTTTATTTTTTTCTACAATCTAAATATACACATCAGTTCCGAAGACTTTAAATAACTAGAAATAATGGACTTTTTATCCAATGCAGTTGTTCTGTCGCGGATGCAGTTTGCGCTGACAGCAATTTTTCACATGATTTGGCCAGTCTTAACTACAGGAATGGCAATCTACCTTATTGTAGTGGAAGGAATGTGGCTCAAGACGAAGAACAAAGATTACTATCTTCACGCTCGTTTTTGGTCAAAATTATATGTCCTTAATTTTGGTATTGGGGTAGCTTCAGGGATTCCGATGGAGTTTCAGTTTGGAACTAACTGGGCTCCTTTTTCCGAAGCTGTAGGAGATTTCTTTGGCAGTATTTTGGGCTTTGAGGCTTCAATGGCATTCATGCTAGAGGCTGGCTTTTTAGGCATCATGCTGTTTGGCTGGAAGAGAGTTCCGCCAGTGATGCACTATGTCGCAACAATCATGGTGGCTTTTGGGGCGAATCTTTCTATCTTTTGGATCTTGAGTGCTAATTCTTGGTTACAAACTCCTGCGGGGGGAATATTTGTTGATGGCAAATTTGTAGTTAATGATTATTTTCAGGCAATTTTTAATCCTTTTATGCGTAACAGTATTCTCCATATGTTCTTTGCAACCTTGGAGACATCTTTATTTATGATTGGTGGCATTAGTGCTTGGTATATTTTAAATAAACGCCATCCTAAATTCTTTACTCTTTCTTTTAAACTTGTATTAGCTGTGGCGATCGCAGTCACTCCAGTCCAACTATACATCGGACACTTAAGCGGAGAGCAAGTCTATCACTATCAGCCTACTAAATTAGCTGCGATGGAGGCTCAATGGGAAACCATTCCCGCAGGAGAATCACCTTCCTGGAGTATGGTGGCAATTCCTAATGAAAAAGCCGAACAAAACGACTGGGAGATATCTGTACCAGGACTACTTAGCTATATTTTAGAAATTAAACCCCAGCTTTCCGAACCAGTACAGGGACTCAAATCCTACGCACCAGAAGATCGTCCCCACATGGTTGGCTTAATCTATTATTCCTTTCGGATCATGATTGCGATCGGCGTTTTCTTAGCTGCACTGATGGGAGTTACAGTATTGCAATGGTGGCGCGGTAAACTGTCTCCTGAAAACATTACTCAACAACTTTGGCTCATGCGGACTTGGTTATTATCTGCACCTCTTGGCTATATTGCGATCGAGTGTGGCTGGATAGTGCGCTGTGTCGGCAGACAACCCTGGGTAGTTTATGGCGAAATCCGCACCGTCGATGCTGCATCAAATTTACCCCCAGGAGATGTTCTTACTTCCCTGACAGCCTTTGCCATTACCTATACCATTCTGGCGATCGCAGTAATCTATTTTGGCAGTAAAATTATCCGCCAAGGACCCAACCTAGATCTGCTCGCACCAGGGGAAAAGCCCGAAGGAGAAGGATTAGATACTTCCCCAGCCGAATTTATCCCCGACAGTCGCCCAGTCGAAGCACAACAGTAAATGGGCTTTGCCCAAGCTTTAAGCTATAAGCTCTAAGCCATAAGCTTTATTCCTTTTCTTTCCTTCATCCTTCATCCTTTAAAATATGGAATCTATAGAATATTTTTTGCCTCAAGTTTGGTTTGTCATCTTGGCACTGTTTTTGTTTCTCTACGTGATGCTAGATGGCTTCGATTTGGGGGTGGGAATTCTTGTCCCTGACAGCATCATCAGAAGAACGTCGCGGTATATTGATGACCAGTCTCAGCAACGTGTGGGATGCCAATGAAACCTGGCTAGTACTGATGGGCGGTGCTTTGTTTGGCGCATTTCCTTTGGCTTATGGCACAATTCTCCAAGCTTTATATATACCTATTATGGTCATGCTCTTTGGTTTAATTTTTAGGGCTGTAGCCTTTGAATTCAGAGAGCATTCTGATAATAAATTTATTTGGAATCTAGCTTTTGGAATTGGTAGCCTTTTGGCTGCTGTGGGTCAAGGTTTTGCTCTAGGGGGAGTTATCGAAGGAATTGATGTGGATGCTTCAGGACACTTTATTGGGGGTAATTGGGATTGGCTAAGTTGGCAGACTGTATTAGTCACTTTGACTCTAATTCAAGGCTATGTATTAATCGGCTCAACCTATCTAATTAACAAGACGGAAGGAGACTTACAGGAGATTCATTTTAGTACGGCAAAATTAGCAGCCTTCACTACTCTAATCGGAGCAATTTTAATTACCATTACCACTCCCATTTTTTATATTTCCCTTAGAACCCGTTTATTTAGTGCGCCCTTGATCTATATTTTTGCCTTAATTCCCATATTAGGCGTGTTGTTAGTTACCTTACTACTAAGAAGCATTGAGGAGCGTCGCGAAAGAAGACCATTTGTTTGGACTATCTTGTTATTTCTACTTACTTTTCTTGGGATTAGGATTAATTGTTTTCCCCTATATCATTCCTGCTCAAATAACCATTTACCAAGCTGCTGCTGCTCCTAGTTCGTTAGTCTTTATGATTGTTTTCATCGGCTTTTTGATTCCGATTATGCTGGCATACAACATCTATCAATACATCGTCTTCAATGGCAAGGTTGCGGGAGAAGGATACGGGGATTAGATAAGGGATAAGGGATGAGGGATGAAGGAATAAGGAATAAGGAATAAGGAAATATAAGTCATTGCTACTCGATCGCCCTTTTACCTTTGGGCTTTTCCCTTTTCCCTACCTTTGCAAGCTAACCAGCATAGAAAACTGATTAATCACTAAGGTGTTCGGCAATGAAGTTGGTGTATATTTCACCTTTAAGAAAAGCGGGGGTTTCTAATATTCTTTGATGAAATTCAATTGTTGTAGGCACTCCCGTAATCGCGCATTCTCGTAAGGCTCTTTTCATTCTTCTAATAGCCATATCGCGATCTTCTCCCCAGACAATCAGCTTACCAATGAGAGAGTCATAATAAGGAGGTATTTCGTAGTCTGTATAGACATGGGAATCCATTCTGACCCCTGGTCCTCCTGGGGGTAGATATGCACTAATACGCCCTGGTTGGGGACGAAAATTGAATTTAGGATCTTCGGCATTAATGCGACATTCGATCGCATGACCCCTTAAGACTATTTCTTCTTGAGTAAATCTTAGTTTTTCTCCTTGAGCTACCCGAATTTGTTCGGCGATGAGGTCAATTCCTGTAACTACTTCCGTCACGGGATGTTCTACCTGGATGCGAGTATTCATTTCCATAAAGTAGAAGTCACCATGTTTATCTAGCAAAAACTCTACTGTACCCGCTCCAACATAGTTAATGGACTGAGCAGCTTTAACCGCAGCATCTCCCATTTTTTTGCGCAATTGCTGGCTTAATACTGCACTAGGGGCTTCTTCTAACAACTTCTGGTGACGACGCTGAATTGAACAGTCTCTTTCCCCTAAATGAATCACGTTGCCATGACTATCAGCCAGAATTTGAAATTCAATGTGACGAGGATTTTCCACAAACTTTTCTAGATATACTCCTCCGTTGCCAAAGGCTGCTTCTGCTTCCCCTTGAGCAGCATGAAACATCCTGACTAATTCTGATTCCTCCTGCACCAAGCGCATTCCTCTACCACCACCCCCCGCAGTAGCTTTGATCATCACAGGATAACCAATTTTGTCAGCCAAGACTTTAGCCTCATCCTCATCTCGCAGTAAACCATTGCTACCAGGTACAGTAGGTACTCCCGCCTGTTGCATGGTTTTCTTCGCAGTAGACTTATCCCCCATCGCCAACATCGCTTCTTTGGAAGGTCCAATAAAGACTAGCTGATGGTCGTTACAAATTTCTACAAAACGCGCATTTTCTGCCAAAAATCCATAGCCAGGATGAATCGCTGTTGCATTACGGGTTAATGCAGCAGCAATAATATTAGGAATATTGAGGTAGCTTTTCCCAGATGGAGGAGGTCCGATGCACACACTTTCGTCAGCCAACTGGACGTGAAGGGCTTGGCGATCGATAGTAGAGTGAACGGCTACGGTAGCAATACCCATTTCAGCACAGGTGTGCAAAATGCGTAGAGCAATTTCTCCTCGATTGGCGATCAGAATTTTGTCAAACTGCATTCGATGAAGTAGATAACTAAAGTCATGTTTAAGAATAAGGCTTTTTCAGGTACTAAACTAAATAAATAAAGAAGTGACAGTTATTTAGTATCTAATTCCGATGGTGGACGGTCATCACTCCAGCCCCACCAAGAAGCATCACACTCGCAGAGATAAAATTCTTGATACTTACGGCGATCAACCGTACTAACTGGAGCGCGACGGTTCAACCAGACGCTTTTCGCCTTGTTTGGCGGTGCTTTACAATTAGGACAAGAAAAGTCAAAGGCATGAGTTGCTAGTTTAGTCCATTCTGGAGGAACTAGAGCAAAAGCATCCATAAAGTTTATCAATAATTTAGGAACTGAATAACAATTTAAATTCCCTCAACCAAGATACCAAGGGAAAATTGCTATTTATGTATTGTACTTCGATTGCTTATCGTTATGAGCCTTCAATAATAATGTTTTGCTGAATAACTATAACTTTGGCTTTACCTAAGCTTAATCACAATAAGGTAAATAAATACTAGTAGAATGTTGAAGAGAATCGAAATCGCTTCAATAGTATTTTAAAGATCGAGTAATTTATTAATGCCTTATAAATTTATATGAAAGATAGTTATCACTCAAAGATAGAACCTCGCCCTGGTATTGAAAGAGTTTTAGATAATAGTTTTTATTGGATAGCAAAGATACTAGCATTTACGATCGCGGGTGTATTAGTTTGGATCACTATTCAAGTAGCCTTAAAAGCTATGCCCGCCATTCAAGAGTTTGGTTTAGGTTTTCTTACTACTAGTAGCTGGAATCCTGTTAATAGTCAATATGGGGTTTGGCCCGCCATTTATGGTACTCTGGTTAGTTCCTTTATTGCCCTGGCAATCTCTATTCCGATTGGTTTGGGAGTAGCAATATTTCTCAGTGAAGACTTCTTACCTCCTGCCGTACAAAGAATTATTGTATTCCTCGTCGAACTATTAGCAGCCGTACCTAGCGTAGTTTATGGTTTGTGGGGTATTTTTGTCTTAATTCCTTTTCTTAAGGGTTTTACTCCCCTTAAAGGACCAGGAATGTTACCTGCTGCACTCATTTTATCAGTCATGATCTTACCTACCATTGCAGCAATTGGTCGGGATGCCATTATCAATGTAGACCAAGGTATGCGTCAGGCTGCGGTTGGTTTGGGGGCAACTCGTTGGGAAGCAATTTTACAAATTATTTTACCCGCTGCATCTTCAGGAATTATCGGCGGAATCATGCTGGCATTAGGTCGTGCTTTGGGGGAAACAATGGCGGTGACAATGCTTATTGGTAACTCCAATAAGGTCGATACTTCTATATTCGCACCTTCCAATACGGTTTCTTCTCTTTTAGCCAATCAGTTTGCCGAAGCCAGTGGCTTACAGGTTGCAGCGTTGATGTACGCAGCTTTAATTTTATTTGCGATCACTTTAGTGGTAAATGTCTTGGCTCAACTGCTAGTGACTAGATTACAAAAGATATAAAAATAACTATAAAATAGTAATGACTATAGATAATAAACAATCAGGATTTGAAGCTTTCAGTCTCAAACGAAATCCCACCTCTCCTCGTACTTTGTTTGGCTTAATCATGAGTGGCATAGCAGGTTTGTTTACCCTGCTAGCAATTATTCCTCTGATTATTATTCTTACTTACCTATTAACCAAAGGTATTAGCTCTCTTTCTGCCTCTGTTTTCACAGAATTACCACCACCTCCTTTAGTAGAAGGTGGTGGCTTTGGTAATGCCATTCTAGGTACGGTAATCATGGTGGGAATTGGAGCATTAATTAGTGTCCCCATCGGCGTTATGGCAGCAATTTATCTTGCTGAATTTAATGAAGGTAAAGCTGCCGAATGGATTCGTTTTGCTACCAATGTTTTAAGTGGTGTCCCTTCAATTATTGTGGGGGTATTTGCCTACAGTGCGATCGTTTTGACCACTAAATCTTATTCTGCATGGGCTGGTGGCTTTGCCTTGTCAATTTTGATGCTGCCGATCATTGTTCGCACCACTGATGAATCTCTCAAGCTTGTTCCCCAAGAGGTGCGCCAAGCCTCTGTAGGTATTGGAGCAAATCAATATCAAACGGTATTACAAGTAGTTTTACCTGCTGCCCTACCCGCAATTATTACAGGAGTGACTTTATCTATTGCTCGTGCTGCGGGAGAAACCGCCCCTTTACTATTTACAGCACTGTTTACTCAGTATTGGCCTAGTTGGGATAATAATCTAGTTGAACCCACCGCTTCTTTAGCAGTATTGGTTTACAATTTTGCGATCGTTCCTTTCAAAAACCAACAGGATTTGGCTTGGGGTGCAGCCTTTATCTTGGTGCTGTTAGTTTTATTTACCAGTATTATTTCTCGTTTGGCAACAGCGAAAAGAACCTACTAAGGAATAAGGAATAATTTCTCCAATCCATTTTCTAATTGTCTCAAAGCTTTGAGGATAATATTCTTTTGCATCTTTTAACCATTCTCCAAGGGATAATAATCCTTCTATCCAGTTAAAATTGGTTTCAAATATTTCTCGAAATTTTTCTTTTAAAGAGTGCATTTGTGCAATTCGAGGACAAACTTGCTTGACTTCTTCTAGCTTACCCGCTTGTTCTTGTGTTAAATCTTTTTCATTCTTTAAAAGAGAATATTTGCTCTTGTTTAATCCTGAGAGCAGCAGTATGTTTTAAATTACGATTAGGCATTTGCCCACAAACTATGTTAGAAAACAGCTTAAAGTTACCGAAAGCTAAGAATAATTGATTTTTATATATTACTATTTAATAGTATGAACTAAAATTTACCGATAATAAAATATATCTTAGTTTTTTTGCACCATTATGGTAATATAATCATTTATCAGTCAAGTCATTAGTTTTATGCTTGGCTTAAAAATTTGGTTTTCAAACAAAATAATGTAATTTCATGAAAGCTTAATATATTAGACCAAAAGTCCAATAAAGTGATTTTAATTACAGATTTTTGATGGTGAAACTGAATATTTTTTATTACAAATGATATAGTTATTGAGAAGTAATGTTTAATTTACTTAATGTTTTATTTGCCTTTATTGTAGTAGGAGTATTGCTAATAATAGCAAGGGTTATTAAGCAAAAAATAAGGCTATTTCAAACTCTTTACATTCCTGAATCGATTATTGCTGGTGCGATCGCTTTGCTGTTGGGGACAGGGGCATTGGGAGCGATCGCTCTTTCTATGGGAGCAAGTCCTGACTCTTATATCGCAGGGGGTTTATTCCCAGAAGAGATGCAGGAAGTTTGGTCACAAGCACCAGGAGTATTTATCAATATTGTCTTTGCAGCTTTGTTTCTAGGGGAACACATTCCCAATCCTAAAGAAATATGGCGTAAAACCGCGCCTCAAGTAGCTTTCGGGCAAACTCTCGCTTGGGGACAGTACGTTATTGGTATTTTAGTCACGCTGCTAGTGTTAACTCCTGTATTCGGTATTAATCCAATTGCAGGGGCATTAATTGAAATCGGTTTTGAAGGAGGACACGGTACAGCAGGAGGAATGGCTGACACCTTGACGGATCTAGGCTTTGCCGAAGGAGGCGATTTGGCTCTTGGTTTGGCTACCGTTGGTATTGTTACAGGAATCATCTTTGGTACGGTTTTGGCTCATTGGGGTCGTCAAAAAGGGTATATTCAATCTGAACCAGTTGAAGTTGAAGGTGGAGATGCTCAATTCCAAGAAACAGCAGCTACAGAGCCTAGCAGCGTCTTGGCAAAAAGATCCCGATTGATGCGGAATTTTCTCATCGATCCTTTATCTCTCAACTTTGGTTTTACGGGACTAGCGATCGCAATTGGTTGGGTAATTTTAGAAATATTGACCTTAATTGAATCTGCTACCTGGGGACGAAATGGTCTTGAGTTAGCAGGTGCAGTGCCTTTGTTTCCAATGGCATTAATTGGGGGAATCATTATTCAAGTAATAATGAAACGCCTCGACCTAGATGTTTTGATTATTAGAAGGCTACAGGAAAGGATTGCAGGGGTGGCTTTAGACCTTTTGGTAGTGACAGCCTTGGCATCAATTAATTTGGCTGTATTAGGGGCAAATATTGGCGTATTTCTAACCTTGTCAATTGTCGGTATAACTTGGAACGTTTTAGCTTTCGTCTATCTCGCGCCTCGTATCTTGCCGATATATTGGTTTGAGCGTGGTATTGGAGACATGGGACAGTCTATGGGGGTAACTGCCACGGGTATTCTTTTGATTCGCATGGTCGATCCTGAAAATCGTACTGGTGCATTTGAAAGCTTTGCCTACAAGCAATTATTCTTCGAGCCTATTGTGGGTGGTGGTTTGTTTACTGCTGCTGCACCTGCTTTGATAGATCGCTTTGGTTCAGTTTCAATTCTGTTATTAACGACAGGTTTACTAATATTCTGGTTGGCTTTCGGTATTATCAACTGCAAACGGACTAGTAAAAAGTTACAGGAAGAGCAAGCTGTCGCAGACATACCTACTACCGCAGTTAGGTAAGAAATCTACTAAGCGATCGCCATAATTTTATGGCGATCGCAGTTATTAATAACTTAGATTGTAGACAATAAGACAAAAGCAGTTTGGTAGATAAGAATGAGTCGTCGTAAAAACGAAAGTAAAGAAAAGTCTTGCAATCAATGTGAGGGAAAAGGTTATACAGAAATTAGAGATTGTGCGGGAGAAATACAGCGCACTGAAACCTGTTCTTTCTGTGAAGGTACAGGCAATAAGTAGTCATGCGCCCTCGACAGTCCTAAAGGATACAGCTCCGCATATCGCTTTAACGGGTTACGAACCCGCAACGTGCTGTCTCGCAAAATTAATTTGATAGTTATCCTAAAGGATTAGCTGGCGCGTCAGATTGTAAAACTATTTTTCTTACAAATTGGTTATGGCGATTTTGTCGCGACTAGCAAACTAATTCATGCCAGACAAACTTACCGTAGTTTTTTCCGCGATATTATTCAGAAAGGAATTAAGCAAGAAGTTTTTTTAGATTCAGAATTACTAGACTCACATCTTGCACCAGTACAAATAAACTTAATAATTGAGGACTGAGAATCAATTTATTATCCTTTTCCCCTTAACCTTTACCCTTTTCCCTGGTAATACAAATTAATTACAGACTAGGTGCAAGATCTCAGTAGATGTAGAACTAGCAATTAATAGCATTATCGGTACAATTAACTGGTCGATCTATGACTTTTGGATAGTGCAGAATAAACCTCTTGAGCCAAAAAGTTTTGTAGATAGGTTATTACCCTATCTACTTAGAAGTTTAAAATCTGTTAGTTAGATTTTAAAGTTCAATCCAACTTCCAAACCAACAGTACTCAAATTACCGTCATCTCCATTTTCTTCTTCATATATTCCTAAAGCGTTAACGTATCTAATCTGCCCGATAAGATCGAAGGATTCAGACAATGGTAAACCTCCACCAGCTTTGATTTGGAAAGCAAATGAACTATCAGGATCTTCAGCAATATCGTCAATTTCATCACCAAAACCAATACCTACTATGCCCACTCCAGGGCTAGCAAATAGGTAGGGTGCTTTAAGACTATTGCTACCTAAAGGTAAGAAAAATCTGGGATTGATAAACACGCCAGCCGAAGAAAAGTTAGAATCTTCGGGTTCAGCACCACCACCAAAAATATATCCTTCTATGTCTGCACCTAATATATGACTTAGGCGATAACCAGCATAAATACTTCCCCCAAATCCAGTATCAGGATCGATCGCATCTATATCTAAGTCTTCTTCAATTATTTCGATTCCGTCTAACTCGCTGACGAAAAATACACCCAAAGTACCCCCAGCATAAATTCTTTTGGTAAGAGACTGGTTTCCACCAGAATATCTCTCTCTTCTGGGTATTTGTCCTTGGTCATAACTATCTGCTACAGTCGGAATGTTGTTTTGAGTTACGCTAAGGCGATTAGCTACGCTACCCTTCGGATCGCATTCGGCATTGCAAGATACTTGATAAGCTTCCGTATCTTTGCTCTGAGCCTGTGCTGCTAAAGGCATTCCCAAACTAAGTAAAGCTGCTAAAACTATGGTTTTAATCTTCATACACATCACACCTTATAATTGGTTTTTTCAGCTTTTTGTCAAAAGCCTTGTTCTCTAGATTAAGAAACCAATGGTGAAAATAAGGGTTATGTGGAATTTACTTTACTTAATAAGGAGGGATGCTTTCTAGGGAGTTAATAATACTAAAATGCTATTGGTTCGGGGGTTAAACCAGATTCAATACCATTTTCTTCTCCTACTTCTGCTTCGGATATATTTGATTCTAGCCGTACCTGATAATTGCTGGTTTCTGTCGGGACAGACTCTATTTGTAGCCAGGGGGCGGTAGTTTGAATAAATTCTTTAATTTTATTGCTGATTTCCGAACCATTTTTGATAATTAAAGAACCAAAATTTCCTTCAGTTGGTTCGACGAAAGAATCAGTCATGACCGCAAAGCTAGATTGACCATTTGTACTAGAAGTTGCTTTTTTTCTAGTCAATATCGGTTGATATACTCCATGAGCATAGAAAACATTATTCTTATCTACTGCTCTATCTTTGGTTAAAGTTTTATATACTTGAAGAAACTTTTTGCAGAACGAACTGGCATTGTTATAGTAGCTATAATTTTTTAGAAAAGTCAAGCCAGCATATCCCGAACATTTTAACCTAAAGGGTAAGTCTGATAGTGGTTGGTTATTATCATCTAAAAACCAAACTACCACATAAGAAAAAGCCTTATATTCTCCCATAATAAACTTTTCTTTATTATAGGGAATAGTTTCTGTCTCATTGCTCATTAAAGGCTGAGAACGATTAATTATTAATACTCTTGGCTTGTCCGTAACTAATAGAGTCTCGTTTGTGCCGTCACTAAATTCATGTTCGATTGGCTGCCAGCTATCTATTAGTTTAAAACCTGCCAACTCTGCATTGGAGGGCGTAATTGCTATGCCATAGTTTTTGTTGCTGCCATTGAGAAACTGACAGTAGGGAACAGTGGTTAATTCGCCTAAAAATTCTTCACTATTGAAGCCGAAATCTTGATAGTTATTCATGGTTGTTGATGAGTCGTTAATTCTTACTTATAGAACTATAGTACCATAAGTTTTCAATTAATTGATCTTTTAATCAACTTTTTCAGTTTAGCAGATTTTGCTATTGGCTAGTGGTTAGTTGTCAAAAAAGGTATCTCATACTAAATCCTGTTCGTAGAGGCTACTTTTAACTGCCCCTAAATCCCCCATTGGGGGACTTAAAGAATTATGACCGTGACCTTTATTAATCGGGTTTAATATCACAAGTTGGATAAGGGTTACAAGCCAAAAAAACACTCTGCCTTAATAAAAAAACAGAGTGCAGCCGTTAGCTAAAAATTGAAATTAGAAACTAAAGGTAGTGCGTAAAGTACCAATAATTAGGTCGTCATTATCTTCATTGTTATCTGGCTGGTTGATGTAAATTATGCCAGGAGTAATACCGATATTATCATTTAGCTTATATTCATAAAAAGCCTCGGCGTGCAAAGATCTTGCTGCATCTTCATCAAAACCATCTACATCGATAGTTGATTTAGCCACCCAAGGCTGCATTCCAACAATTACACCCGCCGTACTTCCTTCTTTACCTAAATCAGGAAAAGCTAATGTAGCTGCCCAATTCCAGATATCTTGCGTACCACGGGGGATAGTTTGTCCATCGGCGACAAAGCTTTCTAAAGTAGTGACTTTGCTCAAGCCACCCCAACCACCGATTACAAGGCGATCGTTTAATGCAAAGGAAAACTGTGCGCCATAGGAATCATTTACCGTGGGTACTCCTCCTTCAAACACTCCTGGATCGAGAGTATCGGCATCTTCTCCTGCTGCGGTCAAAGACTTAATATTAGATAGATCGCTACCTACGCCCGTGTCGCTTTGATCGCGTCCGTGTACGTAAGTTAAAGCCATAGTCAGCTTTTCAAAAGGAGTGACAGTAAGCTGCCCCATCGCACTATAAGATCCATCAAATAAACCCGCTTCTTCACTAGGATCGCTGGCTTCTCCTGCTAAATAACCCGCACTAAATTCTAGCTTTTCGCCAAAGCTATGAATGATACCTAAGCCTGTTTCTCCAGGTGGGAGATATATAGGACTACGAGTACCAAATGCAGATAGCGCACCCGAACCTCCATCACCATCTAAGACACTGACAGTATCAGCAATATCATCCGCAGCTAAACCCACCGCACCGATTAAGACATTAGTATTTTCTCCCAAAGGGCGATCGTAAAATAGTACTTCTAGACCTAAATCGCTATCAGCAGGTTCAGCAAAAGCCAATTCTCCTTGAAATGTTCCTGTTTCATCGGCAAATTCAGGAAAATTACCTGTAGACAGGCGAGTGAACAGCAAATCTTCTCCAGTAAAGCTGGTTTCTAATTCTAAACGACTACGATAACCAAATACAGGTACTTGGTCAATATCATCGTCTGTTGCTTCATTTCCATCGTCATTTGAACCTCCAACGACGCTAGCAATACCAAAGATTGCTTCTCCTGCTAGCTTGGTGGTGGTAGAAAATTGACTGTCTTCTAGTGCAGTAGTTCGACTTTCTATTTCATCAAGACGACCACCAACACTGGCTAATTCTGCCTCAAATTCTTGACTTAAGCGATTCGTGAGATCGATGTCTTCTTGTTCTACAGATTCAGTTGAGGCAATCAGACGTTCTATTTGATTTAAACAAGAGTTCAATCCCGCAGCAAATTCATAACGGCTGAGGGGTTGGTTTCCTCGATAGGTTTGATTGGGGAATCCAGAAATACAGCCATAACGATCTACTAGGCTTCTTAATGCTTCGTAAGCCCAATCTGTTGGAGATACATCCCGTAGTTGATTAACGTTAGTTACTTGACCAACGCTATTATTTAGACCTTCCTGTCCGTATTGTTCAATTTGATTAATTATTTCGTTTGGTTTGGCTTGAGCCTGTGCAGAATTGCTATAAATTCCTGCGATCAATGCAGCAAATAAAACTGGAGCAGTTTGGCATAAAATATTAAACATGATAATCCTCACACATAATTTCTCCTCAAAATTCAAAACTTATAGCTCTTTTAGTAAGACTCCATATTGCTAAAAATTCCTATTAAGGTTAAGACTATTGAGAATACAATTAATAAAAAATTTTGTCAACTATTGCCAATAATCTAAAATTAAATTGTAGTTTTTGGTTTCATAATCAAATTAAACATAGTTGAATATATAAATAGGAGCGTTTAATTCATTTGACTGACGTTTCTAATTTAACTTCACTCTTGTTATTGATTTGTCTACAACCGTCGTTTTTTCTCTAATATTTATATCTCTACTAGCTACATATGTTGCCTGGAATCTAGGGGCAAATGATGTAGCTAATTCCATGGGTACATCAGTCGGTTCGAAGGCTATTACCCTAACTCAAGCAATCGTCATCGCGGGAATTTTGGAGTTTACGGGGGCGGTAATTTTTGGTAAACAAGTATCTGCTACCCTAGCGACGAAAGTAGCGAACCCTAGTTTATTTGTCGATCGCCCTGAGACATTTATGTTAGGCATGATTGCCGTATTGCTTTCCTGTGGTTTATGGCTGCAAGTAGCCACCAGCAGAGGTTTACCTGTAGCTTCTTCTCACGCAGTGGTGGGAGCGATCGCGGGTTTTAGCTGGGTAGCGATTGGCACAGAAGCGATCGCCTGGAAGAATATAGGCTTTATCTGTCTGGGTTGGGTAGTAACTCCTGTGGTGAGTGCGATCGTTGCGGGGAGTTTATACAGCCTGTTGCGCTACTGGTTATTTGAACGAGAAGATAGTTTAGTACAGTTGAAGGAATGGATACCCTGGCTGAGTTCGGCTTTAATTGGAATTTTTGGCATTATTGTATTGCCGACGATTGTGCAATTACCAATATTCAACTATCTGTTATTGCCCGAACAAACTATCAGCGTAGGAATAGGTTTGGCTGCGGCGACAGGAATTACTTTGTATAGCTGGAATCGTCTAAATACTTATCAACAACAAAAGCTCCAGATTTCGATTTTAGAGAAAATTATGGGCAAATTTCAGGTAATGAGTGCCTGTTTTGTAGCTTTTGCTCACGGATCTAATGACGTCGGCAATGCGATCGCACCTTTAGCAGCTATAGTTTATATTATGAATACCAACGCTGTACCAGTCAACGAGCTTGATATTCCTATCTGGATCTTGGTGTTGGGAGGCGTGGGCATAGTTGCAGGTTTGGCAGTGCAAGGAAAAAACGTAATTGCTACCGTTGGCGAAAATATCATCACTCTTGTACCCAGTACGGGTTTTTGCGCTGAAATAGCTACCGCAACAACAATTTTACTTGCGTCTAAAATTGGTTTGCCTGTTTCAACTTCTCATGCTTTAGTAGGTAGTGTGATTGGTATTGGTTTGATGTCTGCGAATCAAAAAGTACGCTGGTCAACTATCAAGTCTGTAGTTTTAGCCTGGGTTGTAACTCTCCCCGTAGCAGCTATTCTAGGTGCAACCATTTTTTCGTTATTGCGATTATTACCTTGGTTTAATTAATTGATGTTACGCAAAACAACGAGAAATCAGTAGCTTCAATCTTTACCCAGTCTTAAACGAGGAAATTAATTTTGCACAACTACTTAGGTCACAGATTATAGGTTATGAACCAGCTTAATCTACAAGTTCGACTCTTTTTTTCTCATATTTTGGTGACTATCGTGGGGGTGACTGCATCTTCGGTAGTAGGTAATTTTTTTTCTCCTCGGTTTTTCCAGATTCATGTAAGAGCTTTGGAAGGAAAAGGATTAAATATTCGCACGGCTCATTCTCAACTATTAGACGTATTTGAAACAGCTTGGGCTAGGGGCAACTTTTGGTCATTTTTGATTGGTACATTAGCAGCAGCAGCACTGAGTTATTGGCTGGCTAAAAGAATTGTTCAGCCATTAAATGAAATGGAAACTGTGCTTGAACAATTTGCCAATGGAAAACTAGACGAACGAATGTCTAATCTGGAAATCCCCGAACTAGATCGTCTAGCAATGGGATTTAATCGTATGGCAAATAGTTTAGAGGAAGTCGAGGAGAGACGAAGAGAAATCATTGATGACCTAACCCATGAGTTGCGAACACCCCTGACTATTATTCGAGGACGATTAGAAGAAATAGCCGACGGCATTATTGTGGCTAACTCTCAGATATATTCACGCCTAATCCGAGAAACCAAACGTTTACAGCGTTTATTAAACGATTTACAAGAATTATCCCAAGCAGAGGCGGGCAGCTTATCCTTAAATTTGAAACCAACTAATTTACGCCATATTCTTGAGCCTTTAACAGAAAGATTTGGCGAACAGTTGCTTGATAGCGATCGCTCTTTAAGTTTAGACTGTCCCAATAATTTGCCCTATGTCATGATAGATAGCGATCGCATAGAGCAAGTTCTAGTTAATTTACTCAGCAATGCTATTCGCCACACTCCTAAAGGTACAATTAGTATCAAAGCTTGGTCTGATAGCGATCGCATTTGGATATTCGTTAGAGATAGTGGCTGTGGTATTGCCGAAGAAGAGTTGGGTCATATCTTTAGGCGGTTTTGGCGATCGCAAACATCTCGCTCTCAAACATACGGCGGTACGGGAATCGGATTGGCAATTTGCAAACGTTTGGTGGAATTACACCAAGGAAAAATATTTGTTACCAGTCAGCTTAACGTTGGTAGTATCTTCAAATTTTTCTTACCGATTAACGATTAACAGGTTTTAAATGTTTATCAAATTAGTGCCAAAATATTTAATAACATTTATTTTAACTGGAATCTTGATTTTGAATGGGTTTGAGACGGTACTGGCTCAAACAAAAAAAGAAGAGATAATCAAACAGAGCGATCGCAATACTCAGAATCGGCATTATAATATTTGCGATCGCCCTGTTCGCCAGTGGTTTAAGCAGTATTTGGTTGACCAATCGAGCTATGTAGCCGATTGAATCTAGCTTTGAAAAATTGAGACAGTTTACAGCTGATGCTTCCCACGAGCTTAGAAGCCCTTTAATGGCAATCAAAACTAACGCAGATGTGGCACTAAAATATTCTGAAGGGATGCGGGATACTGACGCGGAAAAATTTAAGGCGATCGCTTCGGCATCTAATCAAATGACTAGTTTAATCGAGGTAGTCGTTTTTGTCTTCGGTTTCTTGATTGAGTTTTTCACCTGTAAGAAATTGGTTGCTTGAGAAAATGGTGACTAAACCCCGAACTCTATTCTGGTCAATCGTTTGGTGAGTTTGTCAAAATTGTCATATGCCTGACACGACGATGAAATTATAATCTGATAGTATGGCAAAAATCTATATAAAACTTTTGTCTAAATAATCAAAGAATGACCTTTACATTATCTAATTTAAGTGAGAAAGAAAATGTTGTAAATTTAACAGCTTTTACCCATGCTTTAAATCATTTACAAAATCAATCAGAATTATTGCGTCAGTCTTATAAGACTGCAAAACCCTATCCCCACCTTGTAATAGACGATCTATTCAATCCTGAACTTTTAGATCGTTTGGTAGCAGACTTTCCCAAACCAAAAAACAGAGATTGGCTGGTTTGGGATACTAAAAACGAATTAAAGACTACTTCGCGGGGTATTAATGGTCTATCTTTATTTACTCAAATGTTTTGCCTTTGGCTCAATTCTCAAGATGTCATAAATGCCATAGAGTCAATTGTGGGTATTGATAATCTCGTGGGAGATCCTTTATTTCATGGTGCAGGTTTACACGAAATGTATCGGGATGGCTGGCTGGAAATGCACGCAGACTACACCAAACACTTCAGTTTGCCCCTAATGCGACGAATCAATATCTTGATTTATCTTAATCGAGATTGGAATACTGACTGGGGTGGAGAGTTAGTGCTGCAAGATTCTAATAACCAACAAAACAAAATAAGCTATGCCCCATATTTTAACCGCACTATTATTTTTCCTACTACCGCCAAAACTTTACACGGCGTGCCTAATCATCTTTCTTGTCCCATAAATTATAGTCGTAAATTACTTTCAATTTACTATTGGACTCCTGTTCCTATGCCTTTATGGTCAAAAGCTGGAACTCCTTTAATTTGGGCATCAGATTCTAAGAAAAGTCTTAAAAGGCTGCTTGAGAAAATGGGGACTAAACCCTGAACTTTATTACAGTTGATCGTTTGCTGAGTTTGTCAAAATTGACATATACCTGACATAGCAATGAAAGAACTGCTTGTTAACTTACAGTGTATTAACAAATTTAAGTTGTCGAGCAGCTTTCTACTAAGAATATTTCAAGTCATGACTACTTATGTTCTTATGTTTGATAGGGTAAAGCCTCTTTATTGCAGCTAACAACAGTGCAACCTTAAATTAATTCTTACTATTAAATCGCGATCGCCTTGATGCCATAGCAACCCTATGCTCCTTAGTTTCTTCAATCTAAATTATTTAGTATTTAAAACTATGCAATCACTTCAAACTATCGCCTTAATCTCAGTTCATAGCGATCCTGCTAATGAAACAGGTAGACAAAATATATACGTGCGTCAAATAGGTGAAGCTTTGTCTCGCTTGGGTTGGCAGGTAGATATGTTTACTCGAAAAACTGACCCTAACCAAGCAGAGATAGTGCAGCACAATCCTTTGTGTCGTACTGTTCGCCTCACTGCGGGAGTGGAACAGTTTGTTCATCGTCAAAAGTTGATTGGCTTTCTGCCAGCTTTTCTCAAGCAATTACTTCAGTTTCAGCAAGACAATGATATTCAATATCGTTTGATTCATACAAATTATTGGCTTTCTGCCTGGGTAGGTATGGAACTTAAAAAAAGCCAACCCCTAAAACATATTCATACCTATCATTCATTGGGTGTGGTTAAATATTCTAATAATAACCGTTTTGATAATTTAGCTAAAACTAGATTAGCAATTGAAAAAACTTGTTTAGAAACAGCCGACTTAAACATTGCTACTTGTCCTCAACAAAGAGATTATCTTAGAGAATTAGTCTCTAAAAAAGGGAATATAGAAATTGTTTCTGGTGGCACAGATGCAAATTTATTTGGCTCAATCGACTATGCTAAAGCTAGGCAAAAACTGAATATTGAACCAAACGTATTCAACATACTTTATGTAGGAAGATTCAATCGTCGTCAGGGAGTTGAAACCTTAGTCAAAGCAATTAGCAAATCTCAGTTACACAGCTTGGCTAATATTGGTTTAACTCTGGTCAATAACTCCCCCAACACTAATCCCCTCAAACAGAAAAGAATTGAGAAACTAATTTGGGACATGGGAGTTGATAACATCAGCACTTTTGTTGAAGGATTGAGCCGAAAAGAATTAGCTGTTTACTACGCTGCTGCGGATGTCTGTGTTGTTCCCAGTCATTATAATCCTTCGGGGATGGTTGCAATGGATTCTATGGCAAGCGGTACACCTGTGATTGCTTCAAACTTAGGTGGTTTGAAATATGTAATTGAGCAAGGAAAAAGTGGTTTACTGTTTCCCTCCCAAAATTCATTTTTGTTGACTAAAGCTATTTCTCGTCTGATTAGTGAACCACAATTGAGCCAAGAAATAAGTGTTGCAGCCAGAGAAAGAGTGTCTGAATTGTTTACTTGGGATTGTGTTGCTAATCAACTTAATGAGTTTTATTTGGAGCAAGTTGGGCAACAAAATATAGAGTTACTCCATAAGTCACTGCGCCATTCGGTTCGAGCAATAGGAGCATAAGGTTATCCTATTATCCTAGTACGTCGATTTCTTGGAGGTAATAAGTAATAAGTAATAAGTAATAAGTCTTTTTTTCTGTGCTTACCTTTAATATAGGGGATCAATTTTTAAATAAGATTGATCCCCTACAAAATTTAATTCTTAAATATTTTATAGGAGTTACCCATCGTGGTTTTAGGCTTATTGTTTCAGCTAACCTTTTTTATCTTTATTGCTCTTAATATATTGCTTCTAGCTAAACTTTTTCCTGTAGAACAGAAGTATAAAAGAAAAGCAAAACCCAGAAAAGTTTAAATTTCGTTTTTATTTTGTAAATAAAATAAATGGACAAACTCAGCATATCTAAATCGCCAGCCAATTCAAATAACAGCAGCATAATTAGCCTTGTCGCCAGTACTTTGATACTTTTAATGACCTTTAATTTAGGTTGGCTGATAATGTTTATTAGAGTGTATAATCGCTTTGCAGTAGTCAAAAACTTAAATAAAACTCTTTTAAGTTTTGAGTCTTTCCTTTTAATAGGAAACTTAACTATTGTTGCTTTGCTAATTATTTATGCTTTAAGCAGAAAAAGCTTGAGAGAGATTTGGAGCCAAAAAATTAAATATTAGAATTATTACCTACTATATCGACATCGAAAGTATGACTATATTTTTAACCTTGGGTGTAGTAGTTGCTGCTCTCATTTGCTTTATTACCGAATGGCTACCTGTCGATATTACGGCTCTTTGTGTAGCGGTGGTTTTGATTGTGTTGGGGTTGGTTACTCCCGACGAAGGTATATCTGGATTTGGAAATTCTGCCACTATTACCGTAATGGCAATGTTTATTCTTAGTGCAGGTATTACCCGTACTGGAGTGATTCAAGTATTTCGGGATTTACTGCTCAAGTGGGGTGGTAAAAGTATTACCCGTCAGATCCTTGTTATGGGTTTACTCGTGGGACCAATCTCAGGATTTATTAATAATACGGCGGTAGTAGCAATATTTTTGCCTATTATTGAAGACTGGTGCAAAAAAAGAGATATATCTCCTTCTAAGCTACTGATGCCCCTATCTTTTGTCACCATCTTAGGGGGCATGATTACTCTTATCGGTACTTCCACTAACATTCTTGCTAGCGGTATTGCAAAAGATCTGGGGTACGGGGAATTTAGTTTGTTTCAGTTTACTAAATTAGGCATCATTACATTTTTAATCGGTTTGGCGTATCTTGCTTTTATTGCCCCTCGACTGTTACCTAACCGTAAAAATTTAAATAGCGATCGCATTAGTGAAGATTATGGTTTGGAAGATTATGTAACGGAAGTGATTGTCAAACCTGATTCTAAGTTAATTGGGAAAAACCTTAACTTGACTCAGTTACGACAAGATTTTCAGGTTGACGTGCTAGAAATTATTCGCGATGGAGAAAGAATACCCCAACCCATAGCTAATCGCCCGATTTGCGTCAACGATCTTTTAATAGTGCGAGGAAAAACCGAAGATGTCTTGCAAATTCGCACCGAACAGGGTTTAGGTATTCTGCCAGATGTCAAATTTAACCAAAAAAGCCTAGAAACTGAGCTTGGTTCGCTCAATCAAGGTGTAGCGGAAGTATTAATTTTATCTAACTCCCGTTTAATCGGTACAACTCTCAAAAATTTGAAATTTCGTCAGCGTTATAATCTGACAGTATTAGCAATTCGTCGCGGAGAAGAGTTGATTCGCGATCGCTTAAACAATGTACCTCTTAAGTTTGGCGATCTACTTTTAGTACGAGGTGCAAAACAAAGTTTGCTCGGCTTACAAACTACTAGAGAGTTATTGGTTATCGAACAAAAAGAGCCTGAAATGATTCGCCGTGACAAAGCCTGGATTGCAGTGGGGATTATTTTTGCCGTGATTATTGCTGCTGCGTTTAACTGGTTTCCAATTTTAGTCAGTGCTTTGATTGGTGTGGTGTTGATGATTGTTACAGGCTGTCTCAAACCAGGGGAAGTTTATGGTGCAGTGAGGTGGGATGTAATTTTTCTTTTGGCAGGGTTAATTCCTCTGGGTACGGCAATGGAAAATTCTGGAGCAACCAAATGGTTGGCAGATAATTTAATAGTTATGGGCGGTAATCTTGATGGCTATTGGATTTTAGTGTTTTTCTTTGTGATTACTTCTCTACTGACAGAAGTGCTTTCCAATAATGCCTCAGTAGTCTTACTAATTCCGATTGCAGCCAAAACTGCCGAATCTTTAAGTCTCAATCCCATTGCACTGATGTTTGCCGTTACCTTTGCTGCTTCTAACAGCTTTATGACACCTATTGGGTATCAAACTAACACGATGGTTTATACTCCTGGAGGCTATAAATTTAGCGACTTTTTCCGTGTAGGTGCGCCTTTGAACTTGATTATGGCGATCGTTACTCCCCTGCTCATCATGAGTCTATATGGTCTAAATTGATAAAATAACCAGATTGCGATCGCTTTAAGTAAGCAAAAAAGAAGAGTTATCGTTGTTTGACGATAACTCTTCTTTTTTAGACTAGATTTCGAGGGCGGACGACGGGACTTGAACCCGCGAATGGTGGTACCACAAACCACTGCCTTAACCACTTGGCTACGCCCGCCATGTCTATTCGGTTTATCATTATAGCACCATAATTACCGTTATCATTTTAGTAATTTAAAATTGGTAGAAAATACGTTTAAATTACATGACAAGGTTGAAAAACACGAGTATTGCAGGAATTATGCTGATGGGTTTGGGCGCGATCGCCTTTATCACTAATCCTCAAGAACAAGGCTATCAAAATTACGCCAACCGAACTCTCAAAGATCGGTTAAAGGAAAAAGTTTGTACCCAAGTTACCGAAGAATTGGGAGCATGGTTGGAAAGTCAATGTCATACTATCGTTGATGCTAGTAGTCCTTATTTGGCTCAAATTGTCTCTCAACAGACAACCAGAAACAACTTTCTACTTTTTAGCATTTATCAAGCAGATTTACCTTTGCCAAAGCCTCTACCTGACTACCATATTGAAACTATTGGTATTCTTGGTAACTTTTATACCTACCAGGCTAAAAAATTATAGTTGTTTGATAGTCTTGTCATTAATTAAACTGTAAACAGAATTACAAATACCTGGAGTTGAGATCATGAGTGATGACAATGGAAAGAAGAGTGATAGTGATGTGTTATCGATTCCTAACGATGAAATAACTCGTACCCCGCCTTATGGAAGGGTTGAATCTTTAGATAAAGGAGAAAGATACTGCATCAATCGTATTGAAATTAGACCAGGGGAACATATGAGTACCCAAATGCACTACCATCGTAGTGAACATTGGATCGTAGTTTCTGGAACTGCAAGAGTAGTTTGTAATGGTAAAGAAACCTTAGTCATGCAAAACCAATCTACTTACGTACCTATGAATACCGCTCATCGAGTAGAAAATCCTGGGGTAATTCCTTTAGTAATGATTGAAGTACAAAATGGCGAATATTTAGGGGATGATGATATCATCCGCTTTGACGATTAAAAATATGGTACTAATCTTTTGAAAAATAGATCGGTACTACATCATTGCTATTTTAAATTTTTCCCAATTTAAGTAATTTAAAATTAGCAATAATAGATATTTCAATAATTTTTGGCACTTCGTAATATGGAGTGTTTTTATTTTTGAAAATTTAGGACTTCTAGCGAAGATATTGATTTAACCTTATTCAAATAGTGCGATTACGCTGCGCGTAGCCGAGCGATCGCATTATTTGAGTTTTGAGAAAGAAGATTAAAGTTGGTAAGATACTCTCTGCTTAGAAATTTCGCCTTGGCAATGTTGCCTGAAATATGATTAAAAATGATAAATGGATTGTCGAGCAAGCCCGTCAGGGAATGATCGCACCTTTTGAAGAAAAATCCGTCAGAAAAGCAGTACTAGGAGCAAAAGTAGCTATTCCAACGATAAGTTGGGGTTTAAGTTCCTATGGCTACGATATTCGCCTATCTCCTAACGATTTTAGAATCTTCAAACATATTCCTGGTACGATAATCGATCCCAAGAAATTCAATCCCAAAAATTTGGAACAGGCAGAATTACATCAAGACGAAGATGGTTCATCTTATTTTATTATTCCTGCTAACAGTTACGGGTTGGGTGCATCTTTAGAAAGTATCAAAATGCCTCCCAATGTGACAGCTATTTGTTTGGGTAAGTCTACGTATGCCCGTGTAGGGGTAATCGCTAACACAACTCCTTTAGAGGCTTCTTGGCAAGGGCAGAGTATTACTTTAGAGTTTAGTAATGCTTCTAGTGCTGATGTGAAGATTTACGCTAATGAAGGAGTGGTACAACTATTATTCTTTGAAGGTGATATGTGCGAAACTACCTACGCAGATCGTGGTGGTAAATATCAAAATCAGGGTTCTGGGGTAACTTTACCCAAAGTTTAACAACATACAAAAATCGATTGAATAGTTAAAAACTAAACCGAATTATTAAAAATATGGGCTATAAAGATCCTTTAAATGATAGCAAAAGTAGAATTGAATTAATTGATTCTATGGGAAACGATCTAAGTATAGTTAACGATGCCAGAGCATCCTTTGAAAAAACTTCTGATGATTTAAGCGAAAAAGATATTAAATTAATCAATTATTTAATCAAACACGAACATACTTCTCCCTTTAGAGGAGTTGTGTTCAAATTTAAGGTAAAAGCCCCACTTTATATATGCCGTCAATGGTGGAAGCACGTCATTGCCAGCAATCATAATGAAGAACAACTAGGCTGGAATGAGAAAAGCTTTCGCTATGTAGCAATTGACGATAGCAATGAATTTTATATTCCTCCTACTTTTAGAAAGCAATCTAAAAACAATAAGCAAGCCACTGTTGGTAGTTTAGATGCTGAAGCAAATAGTAAAGCGATCGCCTTATACAAACAACAGTGCGAAAATAGTTATCAAGCTTATGCCAGCTTATTAGAATTGGGTGTAGGCAGAGAGCAAGCAAGAGGGGTTTTAGTTCCTTCTGTCTATACTTCTTGGGTGTGGACAGTAAGCCTACAGGCTTTGTTAAACTTCATCGGCTTACGTTTGGGTACGGGCGCACAAAGCGAGATAGGCGCTTATGCTCAGGCAATTGTAGAGTTAATTGAGCCAATTGTTCCTGTCTCAATCGAAGCATGGAAAAATAAGGAATAATATTTGCAGGGTGGGCGAAATAAATAATATTGTTAATTTATTGCCCACCACTCCTTAGCTCGATCGTTTTTCGGTTTCTTGTTTAATGGCTGCGACGGTTTCTTCAAGACGACTTTCGTAAATTTTGAAAAAGATCTCGTCACTCAAACTTTTGTTGGGTTCAACTGCGACTTTATGAGTGAGCAAAACTTGATCTGGTGGCGCACTGGGGTAGGGGGAAACTGGCTCTAAAGTCCATTTTCCTTTCAAAGATTTTATATCTCCATCTATTGCTTCAAAAGCAATTTGTTGGGGATATGTTTCTGTATTAGCAATCTGTAATCTGGCTTCGATGCTGAAAACTAGGGTTTTAACTTTATTAACCTGCTCAAACACAGTGCGATCGCCTTTTTGTTCGATTAACTCACTGCTTTTAACTCCTGGGAGAAACTTCGAGAAGTTTTCATAATCTGTCAGGACTTGCCATGCGCTTTCTACAGATGAATTGGTCAGTATACGACAGGTATATTCTCCTTTCTCACCTAAGAAAACTACTTCTCCTTTTCTTAATGCCACTCTTTGCTCTACGGGTAGTAAATCTACTGGACCATCAAATAATTTAGCATTAGCAACGGGACTAAAGGTAATAGTTAAAATAAAAGCGATCGCCCCCAAGATAGGTAAAATTAGAAAGCGATATTTTTGGCGATAGAGTTTACTGATCAATTTGTATTATCTCGTAATATAAAGTTGGTTTCTGCTTATTCTAGCTATATGTTGGTAGCAAACAATTAATGCAGCTTTGAGACAGCTAAAACTTAACTTATTCTTTAGATATCAGCTATGGCAATAAGCAACAGTTGACAATTAACCAAGAGATTTTAATGATTTTCTTGAAAAGAATTATACTGTTGGCGATCGATACGACCAGATTCGTATAAAGTTTGAGTAATTTCTGAGATATTCAAAACAGAGTGAGCGCGATATCCGTTATCCGCTAGTCTATCTTTCACTCCTCCCTCGTGGTCAATAAATACAACAATATCTTCTATTTTTAAACCAGCAGATTTTAATTTATCTGCTCCTTCCATAACGCTTTTTCCGCTGATTAAAATATCATCAATAACGACTACTTTTTCCCCTGGATTAAAGTTTCCTTCAATTAAGCGACGAGTACCGTGGGCTTTTACTTCTTTGCGGGGAAAAATCATCGGACGCTGTAGATTTAATGCTAATCCCGTAGCAGTGGGTAACGCACCATAGGGAATACCCGCAATGCGGTCGAACTCCAAAGTTTCAACAATATCACCGTAAGCAGAGAGGACTTGGTTGAAAATGTGAGGATTAGAGATAATTTTACGCAGGTCAATATAATAAGAAAAAATCGCTCCCGATGCTTGGACGTATTCCCCAAACAATAAGCAGCCAATATCAAATAATTCTAGAATTAAATCTTGATAAGGATGCCTCGTCAGCAAACATACATCAGGTGTCCAAATTTCGCAGCTAGCAAAGCGATCGCATTTTGCTTCACGATAGCCATTTATTGTTTGATTGAGATGGGCAACTTCAGCCGAGAGATTTTGATTGGCTAAAAAGTCTTGGGGAATTGGAATCAGTAAACCTTCACCAGTGTTATTTAATCCAATATCGATCAATGATTCTAGATTATGCTTTTTACTCCAGAGACTACGTAGTAAAATTGTTCGCTCTGGCGCGATCGCTCTAATTTTACTTAATATTTCAATATTAGTCGTCCCAACTTCTAAACACAACTGTTCGGGAGTCGCCCAAGATTGAGCCTCTTGAATCACCTTTAGATAAAAAGGTTGCTCTAGATTAGGATATCGCTGTAAAACTTCTGCTTGAGGATTAGAAGTATGAGCAAGAATAAATACTGCCTTGTCAGAATAGACGAGAAATGGTGCAGAATGATCTTGTCCTGCATAGGGAGTCAGGGTAACTGCATCCACCTGCCATTGAGTGAAGATAGTTTTGGCAAAAACAGTGCTAGTGTTAAGGTCACTATGCTTGGCATCTAAGATAATCGGTATCGATGGGGGAATTGCAGCTAAGATTCGCTCTAACAACTGTAGTCCTGGTATACCCAATGCCTGATAAAAACCCAGAGTCGGTTTATAGGCACAGACGCGGTCGCAAGTTGACTTTATTACCCAAAATAACCAAGCTTCAAGACGATCGATTAAAGTGTCTTCATTTCCTTGAATATATTGCGGAGACATCATTTCTGGGTTTGGATCTAGTCCGACGATTAACAAACTATGGTTAGTTGCGATCGCCTTATTTAATTTATCTGTAAAATTCATTTATGACGTTGTTGATTGAAACTATTAAACCGACAATGACAATATTCATAGCTTTAGGCTTTTTAAAATTACAAAATAATCATAATTTTAGACCTCAATTCGGCAACGCCTTATTTAATATTAATATTAAAAAAAGATTGTTAGCCAAATACATGGTGGTTCAATACTTGTATATTCAACTCTATGCTTTCGGTGGGCGGGAATTAACCAATAATCTCCTACACTAAGCTTAATACGAGAACCGTCTTCATAACCTAATTCTCCTTCTCCCTGGAGTACAATCAGCCATTCATTTTGCTCTTGGTCATACCACTCTCCTGGTGGAGTAACCTGTCCTGTAGAAACAATTTTTTTAATTACAACCTTGTCATTGTCTAGCAAAGTCTCGGATAATTCCTGTTGCAATAACTCTATAGGAAGCTTAAATATATTATTTATTTCATCTTTCATTTTTTATTCTTTATTTCTCTCAAAATACTTAACTGCTTTTTTCAGCGCGTCATCAATATTCGATTGTGGTAAACCCAATTCTTTGACGGCTTTGCTAGCATCGTAAAACATTTTTTGTTGAGACATTCGCACACTATCTAGCGCAATAGTCGGTTTCTTCCCTAACTTTGCCAAAACATTTTCCTCTAACCATGCCACGCTATAGGGTATCCCGTAAGGAATAGTATTTTTAGGTGCGGAAATACCCGTAATTGTTTCAAGTTTGGCTAGCAATTGAGCAAAGGTGAGATTTTGATTTCCCAGAATATAGCGATCGCCTGTCTTTCCTTTTTCTAATGCTAGAATATGTCCCCAGGCTACATCTTCAACATCAATTAAATTTAAGCCTGTATCGACATAAAAAGGCATTTTACGTTGCAAAAAACGCACAATAATTTCCCCTGTGGGTGTCGGTTTGAGATCTAATGCACCGATAGGAGTACTAGGATTAACAATTACAATATCTTGTCCTTTTTTAACGGCTTTTACAGCTTCTTGTTCGGCATAATATTTTGATTTTTTATAGTCTCCAATTAATTTATCTACAGGACTTTGATAAGTTTCATCTGCTGGCAAACCATCTTTTCTTACTCCAATTGCTGCCACCGAACTTGTATATACAGTACGTTCAATTCCTGCTTGTCGAGCGCAGTTTAATATATTGCGCGTTCCTAAAACATTATTACGATACAGGGCATCCTTATCTGTTTTCCATAGAGAATACTGCGCTGCTACATGAAATAATACCTGGCAGCCTTTCATTTGCTGGGCTAAATTTTCTTGATTCAAATCTCCTTTTGTAATTTCAATATCTAAAGATTTAAGATTATCTAAGCAACTACTTTCTCTTACTAAAGCTTTTACTTTATATCCTTGCTGCAATAATAATCTAATTAAATTTGCTCCCACAAAACCCGTTCCGCCAGTAACAAAAACCTGCATTTATTTGTTTTATAACTGCTATTGCTATTAGTTTATCCTGTATTGCTAACCCGAACTAAAATGTCAATGCTTTGAATAACAGCCATTAGCGGTTTATTTGGTTATTTTAAAAGAATTATAAACATATTTTTAAAAGTCGAATGGAAACCCAAGCACAAACCAAACTAGTAACCTTTGATACTCAAAGCGGAGATAGCGTTAATCCTAGTATTAATAATGACGGACGTTATATAGTCTTTGAATCTGATAATGACTATGATAATTATTTTTTTCCTGATAGTACTAGTAGTAAAACTAATATTTTCTTGCGAGACTTGGTTAACGATACTATCAATCTTATAACTGTAGGAAGTAATGACATTGCAGCCAACGGTGATAGCGAAGATGCCGATATTAGTGGTGATGGACGTTATGTTGTATTTGAATCCTATGCCAATAATCTGATTAGCAATAGCAGTTTAGAAGACAATGGTAATTACAATGACATCTTTTTATGGAATTTAGACACTAAGACAACTCAACGAGTTAATCTTGCCTACAACGGCTTTCAGGCTAACGAGGATAGCTACAATCCTAAAATTAGTAACAATGGTCGTTATGTAGTGTTTGAATCCTATGCCGATAATCTTGTTTCTGGCGATACTAATTATACCAAAGACATTTTTATTCGAGATTTGGTCGATAACACAATTGAAAGAGTTAGTTTAGGTGCTGATAATTCTGAAGCAAATAGTAGTAGCGATAGTGCTAATATAAGTGCCAATGGTCATTATGTAGTGTTTGAATCCGATGCTGACAATCTTGTTGCTAATGATAATAACTATAAGACTGATATTTTTATTAGAGACTTGGTCGATCGCACCACCAAAAGAGTCAGCATAGACGATGATGGCTTAGAAGGTAATTATGGTAGCTATAATCCTGATGTAAGTATAGATGGACGCTATGTAGCATTTGAATCTAATGCCGATAATCTTGTTTCTGGCGATACAAACAATGACCAAGATATTTTTGTCCGAGATTTAATTACTCATAAAACTATTAGAGTTAGCGTGGCTGATGATGCTTTTAGTTCCCAAAGCAATGGTGACAGCTATAATCCTTCTATTAGTGCAGATGGTCGTTATGTCTATTTTGAATCAGATGCTAGTAATTTGGTTTCAGGAGATACTAATTATTCTAAAGATGTCTTTGTAAGAGATTTATTAGAGGGTACAACGAAAAGAGTTAGCTTAACAAATGATCCCGATAATTCTGAGGTAAATAACAGTAGTTACGATTCTTCTATTAGTGCAGATGGTCGTTATATAGCCTTCAACTCTTATGCTGACAATATTGTTAACGATGATGATTACGGTAGAGATATATTTTTACGCGATCGCGGTACAGCTTTTTCTGATTCAATCATAGAAAGCGATCCTAGATTTTTGTTGAGCGATGTACATCGTTTCTATCAGTATGAAAAAGGATTTCATCTCTACACTTCTGATAGTAATGAAGTTAGTCATATCAAACAAAAAAGAATCATTGGCGAGCTTAAATACAATTACGAAACAGCAAAATATCAGGTCTTAGCTGATGATAAAGATTTAATTAGTGGAGAAAAAATTGCAGGAGTAGAACCTGTTTATCGCTTCTTTAATAATGAAACAGGAGCGCATTTATATACTATGGATGAAAATGAAAAAAACCATATCTTAAATAATTTAGCCAACTATAGTTTTGAAGGTATTAAATATTATGCCTTTGAATCTGAACCAGAAAATCTGTCAACTATCCCTGTATATCGAATGCTAAATAGGGGGTCGGGAACGCACCTTTTTTCGACAGATACTAATGAAATTAACCATATTAAAACAACTCTACCTGATTTTACTATGGAAAATAATGGTGATGCAGCATTCCATGTTTTTGCTTTAGATAACAATGTAGTTTTGTGATTGACAAGTAGATTAAAGGAAAAAGCGATTGAGCAATTGCTTTTTCCTTTAGCTTAAATAAAAACAAAACAAGTCAAAGAGTACTAATATCAATTTTGTACCCTAAATCAATCGGCAAACTGAATGACTTTTACCCCTCAATTAATGGCATTGGCTAATTATTTAGCTGGAGAATTTGACAATAAACAACAGGCTATAGAGCAACCTGCTTGGTATGTACATCTCAAGCTTTGGATACGCCCCGTGCCGATTTTTACAGAAGATAGTATTACTCTATTCGCCGAGCAGTCTAATGTACTTAAACTTAATCAACCCTATCGCCCCAGAATTTTACGCCTTAGACAAAAAGAAACCATAGAAGTAGAATTTTATATGTTTAAAGAGCTTTCTACGGCTCAGGGCGCGGGACAAAACAAAGATTTAATCAAAAATATAACCCCAGACAAGATCGAGTTTTTGCCCGACTGTACTCTCAAGGTGGCGACTGAAAACCTAAGTTTGGGTAAATATTCTTTTGAAACAACTCCAATTTCCGATCGACCCTGTACTGTTACCTATCAAGGAACAAGCTTTCAAGTTTTTCTGGGATTTAAAGCAACGGCTGATGAATTATTGACCTATGACAAAGGAATCGATCCCAATACGGGTAAAGGCACATGGGGAGCATTGATGGGTGCATATCAGTTTGACAAACGTCAAGATTTCTCTGGAGAATTAAACGTTTAATTTGATATTTTATATAACTTCTGTAGAACGTAATGCCTCTAAATCTAGCCCAGACAACTGTTCATAAGCATTATCAATATAGCCTTGTCCCCTTAGATAGCCTGTATTTGCTCCTGGTAAGATATATTTAAGGGTATCGGCAGAAAAGCGATCGCACAGCATTTTAATACTATTTAACTGTCTCTTCCAATGAAAAGTTTTGGCAGTGCGTAGAGGAACAATTTCTGTTTGAGATTTGGGCAATAAATGTCTACCCGTAAACAATATTCCCCCCTGTTGTGGCGCATATAAACAGGATGAGCCAGGAGAATGCCCGCAAGTCCAAATAAGTTCCAAATCTTCTCCCACCTTCACCTTGTCAGCAAAAGAAGTTACTTCAACTTCAGGCAATAAATAAGCTTCTTGTTCTTGCACTATTACCTGACAGTCTAAAGCTTTTTGCATTTCCATCACGTTTTTGCCAATGCTTCCGCGATGAGTAATAATCAAGGACTTTACTCCCCCTTGAGCTTGAATAAACTCTTGGTTAGTTTCATTCCAAGCAGGACAATCGAGGAGAACGTTGCCAATTTTATCTACAATAAAATAAGAAGTAGCACCCAATGTGTCTCGATTAGGGGTAAAGGCAAATATTCCTGGCAGAATAAGACGGGGAGATTTGTTGTTGAGTGGGGCTTGATTAATTTTAGTGGAGTTTTGGGGCATTCTAAGAATAAGGATATTTAAAATAGAGATATAGAGATATTTAGTCTAACTGCCTAAGTTATATTAATTACATTTTATTTTTATACTCACACCCTCGACCCCCAGTCCAAAATAGTTATTTAGAAAAGAGAGTCCAAAATATAGGTTCAAAACGCTTTTATGAAACTCTGGTTGATTTTAGTTATATTAAGTCCCATCACCTATTTAGTTGTCGATCGAAGCGTGAGACATAAAACCACCACTCCTGTCTGGTTATGTTGGCTAGTTATAATGCTACCATCTTGCATCTGGACTATCTGGACTTATATTTTTGGCAGCGAACAACCTTTACCCTTCCCCCTGTTTTTATTTCCTTTACTTATCTGTACTTTTTTGTATGGATGGCTTGTTCAGAGAGGACAACCAAAAAAAACTCCCGAAACAACCGCAAAAACATCTGAAAATCAATCCCTAGCTATGGCGAAAACTGCTGCCGAATCTACTCCTCAACCCCGTCCCATCGACTCCCAGGAAGAAACTACCCTACGTAACTGTTTTCCTTGGAATGTCTATTATTTGCAGAATATTGATTATCGCCCCCAAGCAATATTTTGTCGGGGGAAATTAAAAACTATTCCCGAAGATGCTTATCAAGAAATTAAAGACAATGTAGAGAAAGCCTTTGGCGATCGCTTTTTTCTAATCTTTCAAGAAAGTTTTCGCGGAAAGCCCTTTTTTGCCCTTGTCCCCAATCCTCAAGCTAAAGAGAAGGAAAAGGGAGGAACAGAAAGCGATTCGCGGATCGGACTTGCCCTAATTATGTTCGTCATCACTTTATTAACTACAACTGTGGCGGGAGTAACTATTGATGGCACTTTGTTGGAAGAATTATCGACAAATCCTGTTTTAATACTAAAGGGACTAAGCTATAGTTTGCCCTTGTTACTAATTATTGCCGTACAGAAATTTAGTCACTATTTCGTCGCAGCTTATTACAAAATTCGCACCACATTACCTTACTTTATTCCTTTCCCCTTCTTACTAGATAATTTTGCTGTCGGCACATTGGGCGCATTAAGTCAGCGAAAATCCCCTATCCCCCATCGCAAAGCGTTATTCGATCTGGCAATTGTTAGTTCTTTATCTGGCTTACTATTAATTGTTCCTGTTTTAATCTGGGGACTATCTTTATCAGAAGTCGTACCCATAGAAGAATCTTCTGCATTTAATCTTCAAGCTCAAGATCCCCGCCTATCTTTGTTCCTTTCTTTACTAGCTAAATTAGCTTTAGGCTCATCTTTGACTACAGAAATGGGTATTCAACTTCATCCTGTTGCTGTTGCTGGATGCGTCGGTTTATTTATTGCTGCGATTAACCTTAATGCCCATTGGACAGCTAGATGGAGGACATATTGTTCATGCCGTATTTGGACAAAAAATGGCGATCGCAGTAGGACAAATTACCCGCATTTTGGCTTTACTGTTTGCCTTAATTCATCCCTATTTCTGGATTTGGGCGATAATCATGTGGTTAATTCCCCTAATCGATCAGCCTGCTCTTAATGACGTAACAGAGCTAGACAACGGCAGAGACTTTCTAGGATTATTTGCTCTGGCTTTACTAGTTGTAATCATTCTACCTTTACCCAGTGCGATCGCTGGTTTATTGGGAATTTAAAACAGTCCCCTAGTCTTCTAGTTTGCCAGCCCTGTAGCTCTCTACTACTTTTTCAAGACATTATCGCCTAATGGCAGGTTCGACTGCCAACTGAGAGCGATAAAATCACTATTAGTCTTAGCTTCTAAGGGAAAATTTATAAACCCAAATCTACTGCCACCCGATGTCCGCAGCTCATGCCTGAAAATGCCACAGCATTTAAACCCTGACCAGGAAAAGTACTGTCACCAACACAATATAAACCAGGAATTTTGGTGCTATTAAAAGGCATTCCTAGTAATCCCGCTAGCTTACGGCTAGGAATTGGGCCATACGTACCATCTTCTCTACCTAAAAAACGACGGTGAGTGCGGGGAGTACCAACCTCTTGATAATCCAATCCTTCAGATAGTCCAGGGAAAATTGCTTCTAGACGATGAATGAGCTTACTTGCTGCTTCTTCTTTCTTGTCTTTATATTCCTGAGGAGATAGATTTTGCCAGTCTTCAATATAACTTGGGGTAAAGGTATGAACAATATGGTGTCCTGGTGGGGCTAAACTAGAGTCTAGTAAGGTAGGGATTGAAACAAAGATTGTTCCCTCCCCATCTTCCATTTTGTCCCAATCCTCCAGCAGAATATGATGACACTCTGTACCCTCTGGTAAAACCCTAGCATCTACTCCCAAATGTAAACTAAGAAAACTGGGAGACTTTTTGATATCTTTTTCGCCAATTCTTCTCTTTCTTAGGGGTATATTCCGCAGGTAGAAGCTTATCAAAAGTGTCCCAGCGAGTAGCGTTAGAAACGACTTTTTTTGCTTTATATTCAGTATTGTCAGCTAATTTGACTCCTACAGCTTGACCATTTTCCATCAAGATCTTGGTAACTCTAGCTTTATACTTAATTTCGCCTCCCGCTCCAACCAAACCATCTGCTAGCTCTTGAGCAATTTGCCCTACTCCACCTTTAGGATAATTAATTCCCCCATAATGGCGATCGCTAAATACCATTCCTGCATTGATCATAGGAGTCTTCAGTGCTGGCACAACTGACCAACAGTAGCATTCCATATCAATAAACTTAAGGAGTTTGGGATCTTTGATGTGTTTGCGCGCAACGTCTCCTGCATTAACTGGTAAATATTTTGCCAAACCCAAACAGGACAATGGCTTTTGGAAAAATACCCGCATTAGATAACGGGGTTCTTCTAAAGACAGTAATTCCATTGAATTGAGACAGTTAAACACATCCCAACATTCACCATAAAAACCGCGAATACCCTTTGCTTCGTGGGGGAAAAGAGCAATTAATTCTTGCAAAAATTCTTCGTAGTCGCGGTGGACTTTTAATTCTAAATCTTCGGGCAAATGATAGTGAATTTGGACGGGGTCGGCAAAAGTTTCAATCGATCGGTTTACTGCATCTAAAGCACGAGTCAAAAGATTGGTTGTTCCTTTGTCTCCAAAACCAAAAATCATGGACGCGCCTACATCAAAACGATATCCCTCTCTCTCAAAATATCCGCCACTACCACCTGGAATCAAATAACGTTCTAGAACTAATACTTTAGCTCCCTTGGCTGCTAATTGAGTAGCTGTAACTAAACCACCGATACCAGAACCAATTACCACCACATCATATGTAGCAGGAGGGGAGATTGTTGCAGTCGCGCTCATAAATTATATAAAGGTACAGGAAACTCTAAATTAGTATATAGATATTTAGTTTAGCGTCGATCGCGAACATTAAAATCGAACTTACATTCAATTGGGTTTCAGACAACACAATTTTGTTCTCCATTGATAAGACAATCTACTTTTTCTCTTGAATATTAAAATTTGGCTAAAATCTAGTTATTGTTGGCAAATTATAGATATTTGAAATATGACATCAGCTAAAAATGTATTGGGTGGAGAATTAAAAGTTTGCTGCACTTCCCCCATGACAGGATTTTATCGCACTGGCAAATGCGAAACAGGTCCTCAAGATATGGGAGTGCATATAGTATGTGCCGAAGTTACCGCCAAGTTTTTAAAATTTAGCAAGGAAAAAGGAAACGATCTCAGCACACCTGTTGGTATGTATAATTTTCCTGGCTTGAAACCAGGAGATTGCTGGTGTCTTTGTGCTGCTCGTTGGAAAGAGGCGTTAGAAGCAGGTTTTGCTCCTCCAATAGACCTTGAGGCGACTCATGAAGCAATGCTGGATTATTTTCCCCTAGAAGTCTTGAAAGAACACTCTAAAGATTTGATTCAAGGAGATGTATAAGCGATATCAATTTGTAGGATGGATATCTCATCTCAAATCTCAATATGATATTAAAGAAAGAACGTTATTAGCCAGGCTTTTATAACGTTCTGGCGATCGCTTTATTAAATAAAAAAGCCTGGGGTTGAAAAAAAGGGTTACTGACTCAATGGCGATAGTCAACACTTAAACCGCCAATGCAGCTGCTCTAGTATAGCCCCACTTTTTACTTTTCACCTTACCCAGTCTTCAAAAGCTTTACGTAACCAAATTAAACTTGTGAAGAAAAAGTCTTATTCTTTCTCTGCTATTGCGCCAGTAATTCTTTAATATTGCGATCGATAAACTCAGTATCGACAGAATTGATGCCACCGCCAGCAAAATGACCCCAAATCGACGGAATAGCGCAGAACTTAGCATTAGACATATGCTTTACTTCGTATTCATTATCTTCTGGGGGAAAATAGAGATCTGTTTCTCCTGGCATCACAGTTGCTTTAGCTTTAATAGCTGCTAATGCTCCTTCAAAATCGCCATCAAACCCAGGCGTATTACCAATATTACCGTTTTGCCATGTCCATAGCATAGCTAAGAGATTATTGGCATCCTTACGCAGAAAAAAGCCCTCCCAGAAAGCTACCAAAAAATCTTCTAGAGATGAATAACCCATCTGAAGATATACCTTTTCCCGATAAAAAGCCTGAGATAATCCCCATCCTGCATAAACTCGACCGACAGCCCTCAATCCCTTGTTTGGCTGTTGTTCGTACCATCCTTCTTGCCAAGCAACATCGGTCTGAATCGCAACTTTTACCCCTTCTAAAAAGACAATGTTATGGAGACTAGTTTTAGCAGAACCGCAAAAAGGAAAGATGCGTTCGACCATTTCGGGATAGCTTACTCCCCACTGATAAGTTTGTCCTGCGCCCATTGACCAGCCTGTAACTAAAGCAATCTTCTCAATGCCAAACTTTTCGGTAATCAAACGCTGCTGGGCTGCCACGTTGTCATAGAAAGTCACGTGAGGAAATCTGGCGCGATCGTATGGCGGGGGTGTATTACTGGGTGAAGAAGATAAGCCATTCCCAAACATATTGGGAATAACAATAAAGTATTTTTGGGGATCGAGTGCCATACCCTCCCCAATTAACCATTCGTTATCGTAGTGTTGCCCCGAATACCAAGTCGGATAAACAATAACGTTGCTTTTATCTGCGTTAAGAGTACCGTAAGTTTTGTAGGCTAGTTTGGCATCTCGTAAGGTTGCTCCCGACTGAAGCGCAACCTCTTTGAGATCGAAGATTTCATAATCAAGCATTAGTTCTTTAATTAATCAGAAATTGTTTACCCGAATCCTGTTATCTAATCAACTAGACTAAGCTGGGTTCTGATTTTGTTGCTGATTTTTTCTCTGGTGTTACTTCCGTTTCCGCTTTTGTTGATTCCACTGGAGTTTTCTCGGTTGGTAGTCCTTCAATGGGACATTCTTTCGTACCTACTGTAGAGCGGGTAATCGCTTCTGCTGTTTCCTTGGCTTTTTCGGGATTCAATACCCAATCGTGATAGAAGTCAAAGGGACAAGCTGCTACACCTTCATCACCTTCGCCTGAGTCGATCATTCCTGTATAGCCTCGGTGCATCAATTTGAAGAGATGATTCTGAGATTGAGCGTTAGCGCGGAAGTCGCGAATCGCAAACTTGGATAGATTTGCATACTGTACGCCGTTTTCTTCTTCGCCACATTCTCCAAGAGTACGGCCATCAAAGCCGACAATTGCCGAATGTCCAAAGTAGCTATATACCCCATCAAACCCAGAAGCATTAGCGACTGCAACGTAAGTGTTATTCATCCACGCCATTGCTTTAGAAACAACTATCTGTTGCTCTTTAGCGGGATACATATAACCTTGACAGCGTACAATTAATTCTGCACCTTTCATGGCACAATCGCGCCAAATTTCAGGATAATTACCATCATCACAAATAATCAGGCTAATTTTTAGTCCTTTCGGTCCTTCCGATACATAAGTAGCATTTCCTGGATACCAACCTTCAATGGGACACCAAGGCATAATTTTACGGTACTTTTGCACGATTTCGCCCCGATCGTTTATTAGGATCAGGGTGTTGTAAGGCACTTTGTTGGGGTGTGCTTCGTGTCTTTCTCCTGTTAGCGAGAAAACCCCCCAAACTTTGTTCCGTTTACAGGCTGCTGCAAAAATTGCCGTCTCATCACCAGGAATTACCGCAGCCGTATCCATCATTTCCTGGCGATCATACATAATGCCGTGGGTAGAATATTCAGGGAAAATAACTAAGTCCATCCCTGGTAATCCTACTTTCATTCCATCGATCATTTCGGCGATCTTATGACAATTTTCCATTACCTGTTCTTTGGTATGCAGCCGAGGCATTTTATAGTTAACTACCGCAACACCAACTGCATCATTACTAGAAGATATATCTCCATGAAAAGCCATGTTTTTTGCTCCAAAAGTCTTTATTTAATTGTTTTTTGAGAAGAATGCAATTAGCTAGTCAAAATTACAACAGACTACTAGAGTAATTGCAGGATAACTTACAACACAATATTTAAAAATAAGATTGTAAAATTGTGCTTTGACTTAAAGAATCAACACTTATTAGCTAAAAGAATGCTACCAAATACATCAACGTAATCCCGTATCTGAAGTTACAAGATAAAAATATATTGTGATTAATTAATAACATTTGCAATGCTGTTAAACCAAAAATATTGGGTTTAAAAAGGAATTTCAAAGCCAAGGCGAGATTTAAAGTTGCCGTCTTTTTCAAGATCGGCATTTAAACCAACTGAACCGAATTTTGTTTTAGCCTGCCAAAAAGCACTACCTCCCATAAAAGTAGTTTCTTGATCGACATTAGCTTTTACACCCAATGTACCCAAAACAGTCCTTGCACCTAATTTGACAGCCCCGCCAGTGAAGGTGCTGTCCTCATCAAATTTGCCACTCACGCCAACACTAGAGCCAAAAAAAAGGTTAGCATCCCAAGACGCATTTCCACCGCTAAAATTGGTTTCATCATCTATTTCTACATCAGCAACCAAAGAACCAATAAAAGTTTTAGTGGATACTTTAATATTTCCCCCAGTAAAAACAGTGTGGTGGTCGAAGTTTCCCTTAATAGCGATCGCACCTAGTTTAGTATCAGCATTCCAAACAGCGTTACCCCCAGTAAAGCTAGTTTCTCGATTAAAGTTTCCTTTAATGGCGATCGCCCCTAGTTTGGTATCAGCATTCCAAGCAGCATTACCCCCAGTGAAGCTGGTTTCTCGATCAAAGTTTCCCTGAACTTTAAGCGAACCCAAAACTGTATCGGTTCTCCACGCAGTAACACTTTTAATCGGTTTAAGCTCGTTGTTAAGACTGACATCCAGGTTTATCGAACCTATTCTAGTGGTAGTGTTCCAAAAAGCCCCTCCTTTAGTGAACTCTGCTCGATCGTTAAAGTTACCATCAAATTTTAAAGAACCAACCCTAGTATCTCTTTTCCAAGATGCTTTCCCTGGCTTAAAAGTAGCTGGTCGAATATCAAAATTATAATGATTAGAATCATCCGATCCAGCAAAGCTTTTCTCTATAGTGAAGGTAGGCATAGATGAAATGTTTGATGCCATTCCTTCTTCAACATCTTCTTTAGATGCGGATAAACTAACCGAGTTTGGCTTGACTTCTTGTAGATCGCCAATAGTAAAAAGTTGAAGATTATTTACTGAAAATTGACTTTGCTCGACTGTCCGCTCAAAGTGAAAGTTGGTGTGTATTGGTTCGAGGAAACTAATCTGTGTTCCGAGAAATATTCCTGTTGCAGTCAACCACATACAATATGTTTCTAATAAATTTATATGGACTAAAAATTCTTATATGTTCTCTAGTTTAATTTTATGTAGGTGAAGATGCTGTGATCTCAATACAAAGATTCAATAAAGCGTTGAACTATGAACGATCAGAAATAGCTAGAAACAGAACGTAGTGGCTGAGGAATGGGAGTATCATCAGAAAATTCCAAACTAGTTTCACGATCGCCCAAATATCCCGATTCAGTAAAGGAAAGTAACATTCTCGACAATGCAATCCACACTTCTCGATCGTATTCCCAATCTTTATTTCTCGATGTAAAACAAGCGATCGATTTCAATGCCCAAAAATAGCTATTGCGTACTACTGAACCACCTTTTTTATAGGGTGGCAAATCATCATAAGTAATAAATAAAATGTTGTCTTCTATTCTCACGCGCATTTGTCAATACCAAACCTAATTACTCTTGTTTTATGTCAAAGAAGCACTGTTGAGGATATCCATTGTCCATTATTTTCCGCTTCTCGTCCCTAATTCTTCAGTCAAACCATTTAAAGAATCTTCTCCATAATTTTCACAGCTTTGAGCCGTTTCCGTGGCATCTTCCTGCATTTTTGCTACTAATTTGGGGTCTTTCGACAACAAATTGGAACGACGAGTCACTTCTACATCTGATACGGGTTTGAGAACCTTTAACTGAGGATTTAGCTCAATACTTTTCTCAATCGGAATTGCCAAACTAGAGCGAGTAATCAATTCTTCTAGAGCAGGACAAGGTTGAGAGCCATCTTGATAAAGTTCGGGAGATTCCCATAAAGGATAAGCGTGTTTGCCATTGACTCCTACCACTTCACCGCGACTGTTGAATAATGGTCCTCCACTCATACCTTTTTTAACATCGTTGGTATAGCCAATTTGATAGCCTTCTACTAAAGCTTGATTCAAAATGATAGCTACCCTGCCAGTTTTGAGAGTTAGCCCTGTCGTTCTGTCGGTGAGAGACTCAGTATCAATAGATTCAGACAAAGCCTTAGATTCTGTCTCTGTATAGGGAAAACCCGCAGCATAAATTGGCTCACCAACCTCCAAATATAGAGAACTACCAATTTTTGCCACAGGATAGCTAATATCGGTCGTAAACTGCAATATAGCCAAATCATATTCATAGTCGCCAGACAACGAATTGGTAATTACTTCTGCGGGGTGAGTTTTGCCATCTGGAGTTTGTATGGTGTAGGGAGATTCTCCCGCTCTAAGGACGTGCTGATTAGTAATGACCACATATCGATCGCCATTTTGCTGCACTATAAAACCAGAACCCAAAAAATCTTTGTCTAGTATCTTGACGCTGATATTGGCTGCAACATCGTTGATTTCTTTTAAAGTTTCTGGGAAAGAAGCTGGTGTAAAAAAGCTTTTTAATTTGTAAGCATTAGCGGATAAAAGCATCCCTGTACCTATTAAAAATACTGTTAGTCCAACAGCGAAGGGAATGTATTTCGGCTGATGTTTATCTGAAGGTAATTTACCCTCTAAATTTTGCTTTTGTGACTTTCTTCTAGGTAGCCATTTCATTCACTAGTTTTGATAGATGATTTATATTTTAAATATAAGCTTTAACCTGTTCGCTTGTTGTTTTTCCTAAAAAAAATATGGACTCAGAGTTTGCATTAATGATGGAAAATGCTTTTAACTACTGAATCCAATTAGTCATGATTCCAACTTGATGACAGTTTAATTATTGATCGGTACTGATTCGAGGAATTTTTCCATATCAACATAAAACTCGCCATCAGAGTAAAAACCAGCATCATCTGCGCTGAGAGTTAGGGTTTGACCGCTTACGCTACGACGAAAATCTACTAGTCTAATTAAGACTCCTTCGGGGTCTATTCCTTCTTTGAGGGTGATGAGAACATTTTCAGTAGGGCAAGTACCGCCTTTGGCATTAGCGACACAAAGTACGGGCTGTTGGTTAATATTGCCTGTACGAATAAATTTTAGATTGCCATCGTCGAGAAATGTTTGAAAACGCTGGGAAACTGCCGAACATCTTTTTTGCGGAGTCCAGTCTTTACCGAATTCATTCTCCCAATTGATTAGGTTGATTCTCCCTCTGGGAGTATTAACGAAAGTATTCCAACCACCGTCTAACTGAGCGCAATAATAAGTATTGTTTTGGGTTTGTGCTTTTGCTGGATTGGCGATCGCGCTACCAATAGCAACGCTCAATCCAGCAAGTATGACTGCTAACGATTTATTCATAATATTTTCTGAGATAGCTTGAGCTTTTATATTAGAGTAAATTACAGATCTACTCCATTACTATTCTAACTGAAGTGACTTCAACTAAAAGTATAGTATCCTGACATACTGTTGAAACTTTACAGTGAAGCAACATATATGTCTAAGATCGCATCATATCCAACCAGTTATTCTGCTGTTTAATTACTAACTATTGATACCTGATTTTCTAAGATTGCTTGCTCTACTATGTGACGGTTAAGATTGTGTCCAATCAAAACCAAACGAGTCTGTCTGGGTTCGTCTGGTTGCCAAGGGCGATCGTAAAATGTGTCAAAACGATTACCAACTCCCTGCAAGACTAACCGCATGGATTTATTGGGTACACTAACAAATCCTTTGACGCGATAAACTTCTTGTTCTTGGAGTAGCTGTTTGAGTCTCTGGGTTAATACTTTTGGCTCGAAAGCCCGATCTAATATAAGTTCAATTGAATTAATGTCATCATCATGTTCGTGTTCTTCTTCATGGTCATGATGGGAATGACGGCGATCGAGATTATCTTCTACTGCTGCATTAAACCCTAATAGCAGATCGGGTTCAATTTCTCCATTGCTAGCGGTGACTATCTTTACTCCTGGCTGTAATTCTTGTTTGAGCCAGGCTTTGATTTTATTTAATTGCTCTGCATCGACTAAATCGGTTTTGGTCAACAAAACCATGTCTGCACAGGCTAGCTGATCTTCAAATAATTCTTCAATAGGGGTTTCATGTTCCAAATTGGGATCTGCTTGTCTTTGAGACTCCACAGCATCGATGTCCCCGACCAAATTACCCATTGCCAAGGCATAACAGTCTACTACAGTAACTACACCGTCTACTGTGGCACTATTGCGTATTGCTGGCCAGCGAAATGCCTGGATCAATGGCTTTGGTAATGCTAATCCTGAAGTTTCAATTAAAACACAGTCAATCTTATCTCTTCTTTTGAGCAATTCCTGCATCACAGGATAAAATTCCTCCTGCACCGTACAGCATAAACACCCGTTAGTTAATTCCACAATATTGCTGTCAGAATCTTCTTCATCGCAAACTTGGCACGATCGCAATAAGTCCCCATCAATACCCACCTCGCCAAATTCATTAACCAAGACGGCAATTCTTCTTCCTTGATTATTTTGTAATAGATGACGCACTAGGGTTGTTTTTCCTGCGCCCAGAAATCCTGATATTACGGTAACGGGTATTTTGTGCATGAGATTATTTAATATTTAAAGAGATTTAGCCTAAAATTGCGCTGGACAAGAAGCTGAAGCCGATACCACAGATGGTAAATCCAGCAAAACGAAGAGGAAGAGCAGTAGGAATAGCTCGATTGATTACTTGTTTGCCTAAATAATAAGCACCTATGCTAATAGCGAATTGAATCCCACAGAAGCCTAATAAATAAGCACCCAAAGCGGTAGTTTCTGCTCCCACAATCGACTCACCATAGGCATAGCCGTGAAAGATTCCTGCGATCGCACTTAGTTACGATGAGCAAGGCTAAATTGGTTTGTTCTTTCTTTCGCTAGAAATATTCCCATCACCAACACGGAAGCGGAAATAATCAACTCAGCTACAGGTAGATCTACACTTTGTAAATGTACTCCCGTGCCGATAGCGGTAGCCACAATAAAAGCAGCAGGAATAACTAGACCTAATTTTTTGCTTAAAGCTGCCAACAAGCCGATCGCAATGACAAACACTAGATGATCGATGCCAATTACAGGATGACCGATACCAGAAAGAAAGCCTTCAGCGAAAGTAGCTGGGAATCTCTCCCCCATTGGGATGATGGGCTAGTGCAGGAGAAGCATTGATGATTAAGCTGATGCTCAATACAATAGCCGAAACTAAACCAATACGAGCGATCGCCTCTTTAGTGGGCTGTACCAAGGCTTTATTTTTGTTCATAATTGCCAAATTTAATTTTAATCGAACACAATTTTATTAATCTCAATGAATACTCAAAGATCGAACATCATTGCAAGTATTTCTTGAAAGATTAATTATCGAGAGGCGCAAAGCATTATAGTGCAATAAGCTCTGCCAAATTATTAAATATGAGGACTAACAGTCTTGAGCTGGAAATTATTTAGCTCAGTTTTTAGTAGTAGATGCTTAACCAAACTAAAATTCTGTAGAGTAATCAAAAGAATATTTTTATCGCTATCGGTCAACAAAATCTGTACCTCGCAGATCTAACGTCAGTGTTTCTGGTTGTTGTATCGGCGGGCATTCTGACTACAGAGATTGCGATCTACAATTCCTTCACAGTTGCGGGACAGTGAGAGATTTTCACTCTTGCTTTCCCCCTTACGTTTAATAGAACCATTAGTTCATCAAAACCGATTAGTTAATCTTGATACTTATTGTCACGTGATGTCAATCTATCGTTGTTTAAATTATTAAAGTCTTTGGCTTGGTATAATCAGCTTTAAATAAAATCTCAAACAAATAGTTAAAAATGGCAGACTGGCAAGTAGTTAGTGGTGGAGTAACTGCACCAAAAGGATTTATTGCAGCAGGAATAACCGCAGGATTAAAGTCTACAGGAGCTAAAGATCTAGCATTAATTCTTTCTCAAACAGATGCGATCGCAGCGGGAGTTTTTACCACTTCTCAAGTTCGTGCTGCTTGCGTTGATTACTGTCGTCAATGTCTGCAAAAAAAAGCTAGTGCCAGAGCAATCTTATGTAATGCAGGACAAGCCAACGCTGCTACAGGAGAGCTTGGTTGGCAAGATGCCAAGGAAACTGCCAAGTTGTTAGGACAAGAGCTAAATATTCCTGCGGATGCTGTTTTACTAGCTTCGACAGGAGTGATTGGACAAAGAATCAAAATGGACAAGCTGCGGGAAGGACTTACTCCCCTTGTCAGAGCAGCTACAGAGAATGGAGGAGCAGACGCAGCCAAAGCTATTGTTACTACAGATTTAGTAACTAAGGAAATCGCTCTGGAGACTACTATAGAAGGTCGTCCTGTACGTATTGGTGGGATGGCAAAAGGTTCGGGAATGATTGCACCTAATATGGCAACTATGCTGGGGTTTGTCACCTGTGATGCTGCTGTTTCCACAACCCTTTGGCAAGAAATGTTGAAACGTGCAGTCAATAAAAGCTTTAATCAAATTACAGTTGATGGGGATACTAGCACTAATGATTGTGTATTGGCTTTGGCGAATGGACAGTCTCGCACCACAGCTATTACCGAAAAAAGCCAAAATGCCCAAAAGTTAGAGGCGATGCTAACAGAAGTTTGTCAGTATTTGGCAAAAGCGATCGCTCGTGATGGAGAAGGAGCAACCTGTTTGATTGAAGTCCAGGTAACTGGCGCACAAAGCGATGAAGCTGCTTCTCAAGTGGCTAAAACCATAGTGGGTTCATCTTTGGTTAAATCGGCTGTCTTTGGTAGAGATCCCAACTGGGGAAGAATTGCAGCAGCAGCAGGTAGAGCAGGAGTTAAATTTCATCAGGATGAATTGAATATCAAGTTAGGGGACATTGTATTGATGAAAAATGGTCAACCCCAAAACTTCGATCGCAGTGCAGCCAGTGACTACCTCAAGCAAGCAGCAGCAGGGGAATATTTGAAAACAGATACTGTCTCGATTTCTGTCGGTATTGGTGTCGGCTCGGGTAAGAGTACTGCTTGGGGATGCGATCTTACCTATAAGTATGTTGAGATAAACGCTGAATATACTACTTGAACCGCATTCAGTCTGAAACCAGTAGTTTTTTCCTAAAGGATACCGCTTTGCATAAGGATGACTGTTCGTCAGTAATAAGTAATAAGTATCTTCTGCCTCAACTCAAAAACTACGGTTTCTTATGTGGACGGAGTTTGATTAACTTTTGAGAAATAAAATTATAATGCGATCGCTTACTTTATAAAAGTTCACTTGTATTATATTTTACAAATAAAGCTTTGATTCATGTTGATGGAAAATCTGCTGTTAGCAAAAAAAGAACTTTAAAGCGTCTGGATTATAGTAAATATCCAATTCAAGATGTAGTTTTGGAAACAGCAGGCACTATCGACCTAGACATTGAAATTAAATTTACTATCGGCTCATATAAATATTCGATTGATGACCATAAAAAATATATTCAAGAACTTAAATACTTATATAAATCGTTAATCAAAATTACTTCTATTCAAGAAACAAACGCTCAACATTTTAAATATGCTCACAGCAGCTTAGAAATCGCTGCAAAATCCGTTGGTCGTTCATCTAGTTCCCAAACTGTAGGACAAGAATTTAAAAAAGTTAATGAATACACTTTTGAGTGGTTAACTCATTTTCACGCAACTTATAATACTAAAGATTTTACTTCTGCATTTGAAATTTTCATTAATTAATACCTGTAAAATCGTAAAATCATACTTATGGATGATAAATAAAATTAATCTATAACTCCAGGGATAGATTGATGTTTGTCGGAAATACGGGAAGATACTTCTTGTATTTAGCTATCACTTTACTAATAGCTAAAGTTCCTAACAATATTTATTCAAAAAATGACAAAGTATCAATTATTCACTAACAAAGGTTTCACATTATTCTTAGCTTTAGCAACTACTTTATTAGCAGCAGAATATCCACTAGAAGCTCAAGAAATAGACAGTAACACAACTATTGAAGAAATCGCCGAAGAAGAAGCTACCCTCGGAGAAGAAGTAACTGTTAGAGGAGAAGTAGAAGAAGTAGAACCTGGCATTTCTTTTGTAATTGAAGAAGAAAACTTGTTTGGAGAAGACGGAGTTTTAATTATCAATGTATCTGAGCAAATTGTTCCTGAAACTGCGGAAGATCTAAGGCTACAGGTGACAGGAGAAGTCGGTTCTTTAGTATTAGCAGATGTAGAACGCGACTATGGATTAGATTTAGATCCAGAATTATACGTTGAATACGAAACCAAGCCTGTTATTTTTGCTAGCTACATGGTTGAAGCACCAGAATTAGAAGAGGTTTCTGAGAATCCCGATCGCTATTATGGTCGAGAAATTGCTTTAGAAGGTGAAGTGGGCGAAATAAGAAATGATTATGCCTTTGTTTTAAAAGAAAGCCAACTTATTGGTGGAGATGATTTACTGATTATTAACGCCACTGGTGAACCTATTCCTACTGAAGATGAAACAGTAGTAATCACTGGTACAGTACGTCCCTTTATTAAGGCTGATTTTGAAAAAGACTATGACCTTACCTGGGATTTGGATGTACAGGAAGAAATAGAGGCTGAGTATACTGAAAAACCCGTCTTGGTAGTAGATAGTATCTATCCCTCTGCTGAAGAAAATCTTGGTCTTTTAGAATAATCAGTAATTAACTTATGGCGATTGCGAAGCTAGCCGTAGGCATCGCTTTCTCATCGGGCGATCGCTATTAAGAACCAATTTACACAAACAAACATTTATTAAGATATTCATTGGGCTAATCGATCTAAAACGTCATGGACGAACCATTAGAATCAACCCACACCAATTTACCCAGTAAAAGCAAGTTTGCTCGTACCTTTCGCGTCTTGAGCCGTATCAGCTATTGGATTCATGTAATCTTAGGGACAATATCCGCTGTAACTTTGATACTAGTGATATTCAGCCGTAGCGCAACCAGTAGTGGTACAGGAATTGGCATTTTTATTGCCATGTTTAGCTTAATCGCACTGGGTTTTAGAGTTTATTGGGCTTGGCGTTACCGCAAAATAGCCAAAAAATTACAGAGAGTCGATCCTCAAGTTCAACCCAGCAGAAGGGAAGTTATTGAGGTATTACGTGTCGGACTTATAGCAAGTCTTGTAGGGCTGTTTTTAGCCCTCATTGCTTCAGAAATAAGTTTAATCTCTTTAGTGGCAACAGCGATCGCTCGACCCCAAGGAGTAGCCGTATACGAACGGGAACAGGTAATCAAAATTGCCGATTTACTTTTAGTGTTGGCGCAGCTGAATATATTAGGCGCACATTTTTTTGGTAGTGCCAATTCTTTAGGATTACTTAGCTGGATATCGAAAGAGGAAATTTAAATTATGGAAGCTAAAAATAAAACCAATCGGGGAAATCTTACTCAGCATTCCCAAAATTCGAGTACTAAAAAGAAAATACTATGGGGAATAGCAGCAATACCTTTGTTGTTTATCGCTTTAGTAATATGGGGCTTAATTGAACCCTATACTTTAGATGACGAAGAAGAAGAAGCTATAATTCCCAATCTTCCTACAGCTTGGTCGGGAAAAAAAATTGGACAGCTATCTGATTTTCAAGTAGGAATGTGGTGGGATAACATCGATACCGTAGCCGATAGCGTGGAGAAACTAATCGAAGAAGAATCTGCTGCGGTTTTCATTACAGGGGATTTTATTTATCATGCCAATCCCGATCCAAAACCAGAAATTAATGAGGTAGTCGATTTACTCCGTCCTCTGACTGAAGCTAATATTCCAACTTATGCAGTGTTGGGCAATCATGATTATGGAATTAAAAACAAAGGTGTAAAGCCAGACAGGGAATTAGCAGCACAGTTAGAACAAGGGTTAGAAAGTATTGGCATTACAGTATTAAACAATGAAGCAGAAAAGATTCCGCTACAAAATGAAGAGTCCGATCTATATGTAGTTGGAATCGATTCTCACTGGGCAGATGACGATCGCGTTAGTCAGGCTTTGGATCTATTACCCAGCAATAGTCCTCGGATAGTGATGATGCACAATCCAGATTCATATTTAGAATTTCCTGCTAATACTGCACCCTTTGCGATCGCAGGACACACTCACGGTGGACAAATTCGCCTTCCTTATCTTCCACAATGGTCATGGTTATCATTTGCTAAAGATGACAAAGTGGTGGCTGATAAATGGGTAGGGAAAGATTATGGCAATGCAGGTAATCATCTGTATGTTAATCGAGGCATTGGTTTTAGCGATATTCCCCTTAGAATCAACTGCGCCCCTGAAGTAACCTTTTTTACTTTAAAATCATCTGAATAAGAAGTGTAAATAAATTTAGGGTTAAAAGCTTTTAACCCTAATAATTCATCAGGCAATAGTTACTTCTTCGGATAAGTAAACATCCTGAATAGCATGGAATAGCTTGATTCCTTCAGGCATTGGACGTTGGAAAGTCTTTCTACCTGAAATAAGACCACAACCACCAGCCCGTTTGTTAATTACTGCTGTACGCACCGCATCGGCAAAATCATTATCTCCAGATGAACCACCAGAATTAATTAAACCACTACGTCCTGCATAACAATTAAGTACCTGATAGCGAGTTAAATCGATGGGATGATCGCTGCTCAATTCACTATAAACCTTGTCATCTGTACGACCATATTTTTCTCCTGTGGCTTGTGCCACTGCTTGATAACCCCCATTACATTCGGGTAATTTTTGCTTGATGATGTCAGCCTCGATTGTGACTCCCAAATGGTTAGCTTGTCCTGTCAGATCTGCTGCTAAATGGTAGTCTTTGTCCTGCTTAAATACATCGTTGCGTAGGTAACACCATAAAACTGTTGCCATGCCTAATTCGTGTGCTTGAGCAAAAGCTTTGCTAATTTCCTGTATCTGCCGAGATGATTCGGTCGAACCAAAATAAATAGTTGCGCCGACAGCTACAGCCCCTAAATCCCAAGCCTGTTTGACCGAGGCAAACATAATCTCATCGGAAGGATTGGGATAGGTTAAAAGCTCATTATGGTTGAGCTTGACTATAAAGGGAAGACGATGGGCATATTTACGAGACATCATTCCCAAAACTCCCAACGTTGTAGCCACGGCATTACAACCACCTTCTAGGGCTAGTTTAATAATATTTTCTGGATCGAAATAAATTGGGTTGGGTGCAAAAGAGGCAGCCCCCGAATGTTCTATACCTTGGTCTACGGGTAAAATTGATAGATAGCCAGTGTTAGCCAGTCTTCCTGTCGAGTACAGCTGTTGCAAAGATCGAAGTACCTGAGAATTGCGATCGCTATTGATGAAAATGCGTTCGACAAAATCTCTTCCTGGTAAATGCAAAGTGTCTTTAGATACTTTGGCTTTGTATGTCAACAAATCTTCTGCTTCATTGCCTAATAAAGATGCAATATCGTGAGAAGCGGATTTAGTAGCAACCATAACTTTATTCTCAAACGTGATTATTATTCCTCTCTTTTATTTTGGCAATTCTTAATGAGAGTAGTCTTAATTATTTCTAATTTATTAGATTTTTAATCTGTTGATTTTTCAATTTATTCCTATAGTTGGATGTTTTGAGTTCCTAAATTGCTTTCAAATAATGCTTTGTTTGAATTAGTACTGAACCTTACAAATATTGGAGTAGATTCTTGTTAAACTGTTCTACGATTTATTTATTTCAGCAATGGTTTTAAACCGACAGGCTCTTGAATCAAAACTTTTACAGCAGTTACTCTCCCATCCCGAACTCGACCTAGAAGTTTGGAGTGACGAACGCTTGCTACAGTCAATTAGAGAGACACTCCAACAGCAGTCTGCAAAAGAACTGTGGATTTTTGCCTATGGTTCTTTAATTTGGAATCCCTTGTTTGACTATAGCGATCGCTGTTCGATAATTGTTCGGGACTGGCACAGGCAATTTTGCTTACTAGCTCCTGTTGGGCGAGGTACGATTGAAAATCCAGGCTTAGTATTGGGTTTAGAATCAAAAGCCAATGCCTATTGTGAAGGCATTGCTTATTGTCTACCAATAGATGAAAACCTAGAGTCTGAACTCCTTCTGCTATGGCGTAGAGAAATGGTGGTTGGCTCTTATATTCCTACCTGGATTCAGGGAAAAAATGGCGATCGCGATTTGGAAGTTTTGACTTTCGTCGTCGATACAAAACACCCTGTTTATGTTAATTTTTCTCCTGAAAAAACTATTGAATCTTTAGCCACTGCCAAAGGTAGTCTAGGTTCATCCGCCGAATATCTTGACAATACTGTACAAGGATTACTAGCAGCAGGAATTGAAGATCGAACTTTAATAGAACTTAATCGTCTAGTAAAGAGAAGAGAATATCAATCGCCTTCCTAATAAGACAAATAATTGCGGTGGGTCAATTTGCTAAGGCTGGCAAAAAAATAAGGACGCTTTGGAAGGCATCCTCAATGATTCGCAAATTATTATATAGTTGCATAGACAACTACCAGCGATTGATTACTTACGCAACCATTTTGCTGCTACTGCACCCAAAGCTGCACCCACTAAAGGATTACTCAAGAACTTGATTAATGCAGGTTGATCCGCCATTACTTCTTGAAAAATATCAGGGTGAGAATGATATGCAAAACTAGCTAGTTTGCTCACGTCATCAGCATTCATACGGCTAGCATGATGAGTTGATAGACCTAACTGCTTTTCTAAATCGCGATCGCTCAGTCCTCTTTTCTTTAGTTGTTTAAAGAACTCTCTGGCTACATCGTCTCTTTCTTTAGGCTGAATTTGCGCGATCGCTTTTTGTAATTCAGGCTCCATTTGTTGAGGAGAAACATTGTCATGATGAAAAGCACGTTTGAATAAACCGTGTCTCTCGTCTCTTCCCGAACGATTGGCAAAATCATCAAAATTGTCGTAGTTCTCTTCTACAGATGAACCATCAAGTGATTCTACGTTACCACCTGCAAGGTCATTCATTATCTGTCTTTTATACTTGTCGCTACTGGACATACTTCTTGCTCCTTAAAAATTGTACGGCAAATACATTAACCCATTGATAAATGTTCAATGATTTACCCTTGATATTCAATGTTGTTTGATTGCACATCATACTTGGCAGTCAAGATTCTTTCTTTGTCTGGTGCATACATCAAAATAGTCAAATCTTGATTGGGAAAATTCTTATGAAAACCCATTGTCAAAGCTTTTGCTAGGGTTTTAACTTCCGTAGGTTTTACTCGTTCAGCAATCACTATCCCTAGTTTGTTGTTGTCTCGCACATAAGCATCCTTAACCAGTCCTTGGCTTGTGCTAATTACCCAATCACCAAATTTCTGCCCAGCAAGGCTGTTTCCTGTCTCCAACTGAGTATAAGCATCCGATCTGTCTAGTGTTGGGCTAGGAATAGTAGCGGTAGGACTAGAAGAACAGGCTGTGGTTGTAGTTGCAATTACCAATACCAAAAGTGCCGTGATAATTAAATGGCGAACTTTGCTCAGATATTTCTTCATATATATACCTCTTGTTACTTGATTTTTTATGATAGTTTTAAACAAAAAAAGAGAAGGAAAATTGAGAATTCCTTCTCTTTAGAAATAGATAAAACTATTTATTAGTCAATTGCATCTTTGACAGCATCCTTACCATCTTCAACGGCGTGTTGTGCAGATGCTTCAGCTTGTTTAGATTTACCTTTGGCCTGATCTGCTTTATCTCCAGTCACTTTGCCCATAGCTTCTTGAGCTTTACCTTCAATGTTCTTTGCTGTAGCTTTAGCTCTATCTTCAGTACTCATAAGAGTTACCTCTGTTATTTAGTTTGTTTTTGTATTTATCGTTACTGAATATATTAATTAAAAAATCGGGTTGATTTTATCTACCAAAAGTAGTAAGTATGCTGAAACATCTAAAACCGCTGTTCTAAAAGTGTTTTATAACTTTTGATATAGATAAATATAGATAGATATATTACTTTTTATAGTTGACCTCATGGTGTATTTGTTCGGTGAGTTTTTTAAAAAAGAATTACCTATCAAAAGGAAGACGATCGCATGATAAATATCCCTTAGTGTATTGGAAAATACCTATAAAGTGTTTTGCTCGGAATTATTCAAAAATTCATTCTCTCTATCCAATATGCTTGAAGACTACTCGATATTGAAGTAAACTTCTTTCGTGCATCTTGGAATATTAATTATTAAAGGAAAAAACGGTGTTTTACAAAGAAATGATGCTGTTCGCACAGCAAGGGGTAATAATCGAAAGGGAACAAGATTTAGAAGCAATACAGGATGCTTCTTTCGTCTTTAATGGCCCTCAATTTTTCGCAGCTTTAATCGCTGGGGTAGTACTAGCTTTTGCTTTTCAACTACTATTTACTAATTTAGGTATTGCTGCTGGTATATCCATGGCTGGTGGTAGTTCCAGCTCCGATTCTTCTAACCACGATGATTCGCAAGGACTTGGTAGCACTATTAAAAAAATAGGTTTAGCAGTAGGTTTGGGAACATTAATTAGTGTTTCCCTAGCTTTGTTTATTGCTAGCCTTTTAGCAGTTAAATTAGGCTTATTTGTTGCACCACTGTCGGGAGCAATTGTAGGCTTAGTTATATGGGCGACATTCTTTGCCTTAATGATGTTTTTCAGCTCTAGAGCTATTGGTTCATTACTCGGTTCGGTAGTTAATACCGCAACCTCTGGGATGCAGTCAATATTGGGTACGGCTACTGCTGCCATTGGCGCAGGTGCAGCAGGCAAGCAAGTGGTCAATACCGCTGAGGCTGCTGCTGCTGCGGTAAGAAAAGAACTGGGCATGGCGCTCGACCCTGTCTCTATGCGTGAGAATGTAGAAGACTTTTTACAGTCGGTTACACCTACAGGTATAGATATTAATAAAGTCGCTCAAGATTTTGAACAATTGTTAAATGATGAAAATTTACAGGAAATTGTTGATAGTGACAGCGTTCGTAACATCGATCGCAGTACCTTTATTCAATTGATTAGCGATCGCTCTGATATTTCAAAAAAAGATGCAGAACGTATTGCAGCCAAGATGGAGTCTGTATGGCAGAAAACAACCAGCAAATTCCCTCCTGCTGCTAATCCTGTTGCTAAGTTTTCTGACTATCTTAAATCAGCCACTAAAGAGCAACTCACTAGTACAGATTTGGGTAGCCAAATTAGCTCTGTGGTTGATGAGATTAAAAAAAGCAATAGTTCTTCTAGCGGTAGTAACCCTTTAGTCAAAGCTGCTACCTCTTTTGGTGCAAGCAGCCTAGCTAACATAGTTATGGGACGTGCCGATCTATCTGATTTCGATGTAGACAAAATTGTCAATCAGCTAAAATCTGCTGGAGAACAATTAGGAGAGCAAACTGACAAGGTAGCTTATCAGGTAGGAATCAAAGATACTCCTCCCACTACTGTCAAAAAAGATATTGATAATTATTTGGCAAGCGCTTATCCTTGGCAACTCAAGCAAAGCAACCTCGATCGCGAATTTCGTAATTTAATCTACGATCCTGCTGCCGATCCTCAAGCTGTAGCTGCTGAACTCAGACAAATTAACCGTACTGATTTCATTGAAGTTTTAAAGCAAAAAGGATTATTATCCCAAGCACAGATCCGCAGTACTTCCAACATACTCGATGCTATTCGTTTAGAAGTAATTGTGACAGCTGAAGCTGCGCAGGCGAGGGAAAAAAGCATAGAACTGATGGCAGAGGTAGAAGAATATTTAACTACCGTTCCTAGAGATAGCTTTAACCCTGAAAAAATCCAGCTTGAATTCAAACCCATATTAGAAGACTTCGATGCTACTTACGAGCAGTTATCAACTCGTTTGGCAGTATTAGATCGTCCCACTTTAGAAAGAATGCTAGAGTTGCGGAGTGATATGAATGAATTTGAAATATCTGCGATCGCAGGAGAGTTGGAAATAGCACGCGATCGAGTGTTAGAAGATAACCGTCAAAATATCAGCCAAGCCAAGGCAGTAGCCGACAGACAGTGGCTACAAATTCAGTCTTATCTCAGAGATACAGGCAAAGGGGAATTAAATCCTGACGGCATTAAACGCGAACTAGGACTATTGTTGGAAGATCCTCAAGAGGGAAGTTCAGCATTAAGATCGAGATTGGCAAGCTTTGACCGCGATACCCTAGTCCAGCTACTATCCCAACGTCAAGACTTAAGCGAGTCTCAGATAGAAGATACTATTGACACAATTGAAGGCAGTTGGATGCGAGTAGCCAATGCACCTCAAAAACTGGTAGGCAAAGCACAAGAACAATACGACTCTGCCACATCAGAAATTGCTAGCTATCTCCGTAGTACAGGTAAGCCAGAACTCAACCCCAAAGGAATTGAACGAGATTTAACCTTACTCTTCAACAATCCAAAACTTGGTTCAAAAGCGATTCGTCAGCGTATAGCAGCAATGGATCGCGATACCCTGGTGCAGTTATTAGCACAGCGTAAAGATTTGAGTGAAGCTGATGTCGATCAAGTAATCAATGATGTTCAGTCTACCCTCAAGACTATTGCCAAAGCACCCCGTCGTGCAGCTATTCGTACCCAAGAGAAAGTTCAAGATTTCCAAAGTTCAATTGCCGATTATCTTCGTTCTACCGACAAGGCAGAATTGAGTCCTACTGGTATCAAGCGGGATCTAGAACTGTTACTAAACGATCCTCGTGCTGGTGCAGAAAATCTCAAGGATAGACTAGCAAGTTTTGATCGCTCTACTTTAACTGCATTATTAACTCAACGAGAGGATATATCTAAAGCCGACGTTGATAATGTAGTAGACCAGATTCTTGAAGTTAGAGACGGCATTATGTCTCAACTAAAACTGGTACAAAGTAAAGTACAGTCGGTAATCGATAGCCTGTTAGCCAAGATTAAATCCTATCTTGATAGCTTAGATCGTCCCGAACTAGCCTATGCAGGAATTAAGCGCGATATTAATGTCATGTTTGACGATCCTCAAGCTGGCTTTATGGCACTTAAAAGACCGCTTCTCTAGTGTCGATCGCGATACTATGGTTGCTGTGATGAGTTCGCGTAAAGACATATCTGAAGCCGATGCCAATCGCATCATCAATCAGATCGAAAGAACTCGCAATCGCGCCCTACAGCGTGCCGAACGCATTCAAACTGAAACTATGATGCGTGTAGAAGCTGCTAAAAAGCAAGCTGTCCAACAGGTAGAAGATACTCGCAAGGCTGCTGCTGCTGCTTCCTGGTGGTTGTTCCTGACTGGTTTGGTTAGTGCGATCGCATCTGCTGCTGCTGGCGCATTAGGAGTCGTAGGATAAGTAACGAGTAATAAGTAATAAGTATTAAATTTAGGCGTGGCTGTTAACAGCTACGTCTTTTTTATGTGAATCGACTCAAACCAATTCTATATCTAAAGATAGACCGCAATTTACTACTATTACAGGAGGAAAAATATTTTTAATTTCTGTAATCTATAAATATGTTGAATTGATTAATAAACAGTCCATGACCTTCACAGATTCAAAGAATAAATTTTCCTCAGTCGCTGCAATAGCTTTAGGAACTATCTTAGGTGCTTTCTACATTTTGCCATCAGCAGCCCAGACTAATAGTTTAGAAAGCGAAACAATAAATAATCTGAAAATACAATCAGACACTGACTGGAATTTTTCAAGTGAAGATGAATCTATATCGGTTGCAGACGATCTTAAAGAGCTAGATAAATACAATATTTCTGAGTCCGATCTGCCAGATATTCAGCTAATTAAACATAAAAGAAGATGGAGCAATCATCTAAATTATAGAAGATACTCTCTTGAAGGTGCATTATATGATTATTAATGTTTAATCACTAATATCTGGTAGTAACTTATCATAAAATACCTTAATTAATTAAAATAGACTACTAGTAAGTAATGTCACGGCAAAGCAAATCAATAGATTTTTGCTAGATGCATAGTTTATGGCTGTATATAAAATCACTGTAAAGCAAATTACATCGATCATTTTCTGCTTTTTTAAGTGAGTTTATACTGATGCTTGTTAGGGGAGAAAGAACTACCCTATAAGAAACAATAGCCACATATTTTATTGCTTTCTATATTGCTTTTTAAGCAATTATTTCCATAACATATGGAAATAATTGCCTGAGTCTTTATTGTAGAAAAATATTATTATTTAAAGGTCTCGAACATTAAGTTCAACCTATTTCGCTATTTTTTCTATCTCGATTATTTAATTAGAAATATTAGTAATTAGGTGTTTATGTTTAATTTTACTGCTCTGTCTGAACTCAATTCGATAGTACCTACCAAAAGAATATTTACTCCCCATTATTTAATCAAAAGTAGCCCAATACCAGAAGAATTGGCTTTTATAAAATCTAGTTTAGACAATTATAAAAGTGTATTTTTAGCACCAGAACACCTCAAAAAACAGTTAGATGGAACAGTTGATAGAAAATTTGAAGCTAACTGGTACATGAACCCCAACGATTCGGTGGGTTCGGTATTTGAATTAACTGCCACTGGATTGGACTCAAATCAGACCGCTACATTCAATCTTAGAGCCAGAAACTTATAAAGTTTGTGAATTTGAATTAGGAAAAACTGATAAAAAAAATTTATAATGTTGGAAAAATACAATCATAATTTACTGGAATTATTTGTACGTCATACGCCAGCAGCGATCGCTATGTTAGACCGCGAGATGCGTTATATCATGGTAAGCGATCGTTGGATTGAAGACTATCAAATAAAAGAGACTGACGTTATTGGTCGAACTCATTATGAAATTTTTCCTGAAATTCCCGAACGCTGGAAACAAGATCATCACGACTGTTTAACAGGAAAAGTTAAATTTTTAAAAAATAATAAAGATAGTTTTATAAGACCCAATGGGAATGTTGATTGGTTGCGCTGGGAGCTACGTCCCTGGCACGATTCCGAAGGACAGATTTGCGGTTTATTAATGTTTTCGGAAGTAATTACCGAAAGAATATTACTAGAACAAAAAGTAAAATCAAGTGAAATTCAAATGAAGGCTGTATTTGAAGCCATGACTGATTTGATTTTTACTATCGATCTTGCCAGTAATTCTATTCAAATTTTACCGACCAAGTTTACTGATTCAGACAATGCGTTAGTTCGCCACAAAGTAAATGAACAATTAAAGATTATTATGTTCGATAGTGAGGAAGCTGAAAACTATCGCGATTTAATGTGTCTAACTTTGCAGAACAAAGAAACATTTAGTTTTGAACGTAATATTAATATCGATGATTCAGAGTTCTGGTTTAGCTTTAACGTTGCCCCCATATCAGAAAACAAGGTTGTTTGGGTAGGGCATGATATCACCCTCCGTAAAGAAATGGAGCAAAACTTGCTGATGGAAAAAGAGTTAGCCGATATTACTCTCAAATCTATTGGTGATGCGGTCATCTGCACCAATGCCTGTGGTTTAATCAAATATATCAATCCCGTAGCAGAGCAACTAACGGGCTGGAGTGCATTAGAAAGCGAAGGAGAACCTTTAACAAAGGTCTTTAAAATTGTTAATCAACATACCAGAGAACCTGTAGCTAATCCCGTAGATTTAGCTTTAAAAGAACATAGTATTCATTTGTTGCCTGTAGATACTATATTGATAGCTAAAGATGGGACTGAACATGCTATTAAAGATTCGGCAGCACCAATTATAAATCGTCAAGGTCAACTGATTGGCGCGATTCTGGTTTTTCACGATGTAACTCAGAGTCTTCGCTTAACTAAAAAGCTATCTTGGCAAGCCTCTCACGATACTTTGACTGGATTGTACAATCGACGTGAATTTGAAAAACAAGTAGATATAGCGATTAAAAGCTATCAAAATAACAATCTTCATCACGCTCTTTGTTACCTAGACTTAGATCGTTTTAAAATCATCAACGATACTTGTGGTCATGCTGCTGGAGACGAATTACTTATAAAAATAACTCAGTTACTTCAGCAAAGAATTCGTGACTCAGATACCTTTGCTCGATTGGGAGGAGATGAATTCGGTATCTTACTTCATCAATGTTCTATTGAAATAGCACAAAAAATTGCCGAACAACTCAGACAATTAATTCAAAACTTTCGTTTTACTTATCAAGATCGAGTATTCAGAGTTGGAGCTAGTATCGGTTTGGTTGCAATAGATTCAACTATAAGCAGTTCAACCGACTTACTGAAAAAGGCAGATGCGGCTTGCTATTCCGCCAAAGATAGTCGCAATTGTGTTCATCTCTACCACCACAGCCAGGACGATATTTTAGATCGACAGCGTGGACAAAGCCAATGGGTTGAACAGATTAATCAGGCTTTAGAAGAAAATCGATTTTGCCTTTACGCACAAAAAATTGTTTCTCTCAAAGAAGATAACCAACTTTGTCATTATGAAATTTTACTACGTTTGATCGATGATTCAGGGAAAATAATCCTTCCAGGCGCATTTCTTCCTGCTGCTGAACGCTATGATTTGATGCCAGCAATAGATCGTTGGGTTGTAAGTACATTCCTAGCTGGCTATGAATTTTACTGTCGATTGAGACAAGAGCAAAATCTACCCCTTCCATCTAATTTATATACTATAAATCTCTCTGGAGCTAGTATTAATAATCAAAAGTTTGGTACTTTTCTATGCGAGCAATTTGAACGCTATGCTATAGATCCAAAAACAATTTGTTTTGAAATCACTGAAACCGTAGCAATTTCTAATTTAAACAATGCTATAAATTTGATCGAGCAGTTAAAAAGAATTGGCTGTTCGATTGCTTTGGATGATTTCGGTAGCGGTATGTCTTCTCTTAATTACCTCAAGCACTTGCCCATTGATTATTTGAAAATCGATGGTAGCTTTGTTAAAAATATTGATAACGATCATCTCGATTATGCAACCGTAGAATGTTTTAAGCATATTAGTAACATCATGAATCTGGAAACCATTGCCGAATTTGTCGAAAATGATGCTATTTTAAAAAGTTTGAAGCAAATTGGCATCAACTATGGTCAAGGATACGGTATCGATCGACCTCAGCCTCTCACTTTTATTTGAATTGCGCACATACCAGTCGCTGAGAAATATTCATTAACCGCTAGATTTGATTAATTGATTTTATGATTTATGAGGACGTTACAGATATCCTCAAACTTTCTCACCATGCAAGTATAGTCGATTATCAATCATGGTATCTCTGATAGTAATATTGCCACAACTATTACTGCTATGAATATCCCACCTTTCATAGATTTAGATGGTGACAATAATAGCTATTAGTTATTAGCTAGTCCCTTAATCAGGATAATAGAATTATTATCTGTTTCTTGATATTACCATTTGGTTATTAAAGAATAAAAATGTAATTCAACACACATTATTCTATGTCTAGAATAGAGTAAAAATCGCTTTCAATTTAATTTGAGTTTTACGAAGTAGTAAAGAGTATTATTTGGCTATATTCTTCACTACTTTTTTATTTACTAAAAAGATCGTAAGTTCGGTCGATTACTACATTTGAGCTATCTTCGGTTGATTAATTCGCTGCTTGATTAAGCTAATTGCCTCATTTACTCGATCGGGAAAAACAACAACCAAATTATTGGTTGTTGCGTGGCTCAAAGCTACATCAATCGCTTCTGTTTCCTGGAGAATGATTTCATAGATCATGTTAGGATTCTGCTGACAGATACCTTTGCTGATTAAGTCTGCTACTTCTCCAGGTTTTCTACCTCTGGGATCTTTATCTTCTTTGATCACAATGCGATCGAATATTTGAGCAGAGATATTACCCAACAAGATCAAATCTTCATCACGGCGATCGCCAGGACCTCCCACAACACCAATTCTACTACCCTGCCAATTTTTGACAAAATCTCCTACGGCTTTGTATCCATGAGGATTGTGAGCATAGTCTATCAAAGCATGATAGTCACCTAAATCGAATAAATTCATTCTCCCTGGGATTTGCTCTGCCGAAACTGTAAAGGTTCGCACTCCCTGGCGAATTTTCTCAATATCTACTCCTTGGGCAAAGGTAGCCAAACAGCTTGCCAAAGCATTGGCAATCATAAAGGGTGCCATGCCTCCCATTGTCATAGGAATATTTATTGCTTTTTCAACTCTTAGAGTCCATTTACCTTCCAATATGGAAAGGTAGCCGTTTTCGTAAACTGCTGCCAAGCCATTACGACGGGCGTGTTCGATGATGATGGGATTATCAGGATTCATCGAAAAGTAGGCTACTTTGCAGCTAACTTTCTTAGCCATCGCTGCCACTAACGGATCGTCTGCATTCAATATGGCATAGCCACTGGGCTTTACTGTTTCAGCAATAACTCCTTTGAGTTTAGCCATTTGTTCAATAGTATCTATTCCTCCTAGTCCCAAATGGTCGGCAGCCACATTTAAAACCACGCCAATGTCGCAACTCTCAAAAGCTAATCCCGATCGCAATATTCCTCCCCGTGCAGTTTCGAGTACTGCCACTTCTACGGTAGGATCTCTGAGGATTGCTCCCGCGCTATAAGGACCTGTATTATCTCCTTTTTCAACTAAGTATTCTTGAATATAAATACCGTCTGTAGCTGTAAAGCCAACTATCTTATCCGTTTGACGATATATATGAGCGGTTAAACGAGTAGTAGTAGTTTTACCATTTGTACCTGTGATGGCCACAATGGGAATACTGCTAGGGGCTTTATTGGGAAACAGCATTTCTAATACTGATGCCCCTACATTGCGGGGTAATCCTTCGCTAGGGGCAGCGTGCATCCTAAAACCAGGAGCAGCATTAACTTCAACTATCACTCCCTCTGTTTCTCTAATAGGCTTGCTAATATCAGAAGTTACAATATCAATACCTGCAATATCTAAGCCGATAATCTTAGATACTCTTTGAGCTAACCATCGGTTTTCAGGGTGAATTTCATCGGTGCGATCGATTGCTACCCCTCCCGTACTCAAATTAGCCGTCGCTCGAAGATAAGCTATTTTTTGAGGTGGCAATACCGAATCTAACTCGTAGCCTTGTTTTTCTAAGACAGCTTGAGAAGTTTTGTCTACGATGATTTTAGTTAAGACATTGTCATGACCGTTGCCTCGCTTTGGATCTTGGTTGGTAATTTCGATTAGCTCTTTGACTGAAGACTTACCATCACCAACTACATGAGCAGGAACTCTCTCTGCTACCGCGACAACTTTATGATCGATCACCAAGACTCGATGGTCGTTGCCTTGATAATATCGCTCGATAATTATTGAGCGCGATTTTGATGCTTTGCTAGCCAAATTGTAAGCAATTTCTGCTTCCGATAAATCATTAATATCGATCGTAATACCCCGACCATGATTACCGTCTAGGGGTTTGATTACAATAGGATAACCGCCAATATCAGCGATCGCTTGTTCTAATTCGTCTAAGTATTCAATTACCGTACCTTGGGGAACAGGAACACCTGCATTTTCTAAAATGGTTTTAGTTCCCTCTTTGTCACACGCCAGTTCCACGCCCAAAATACTTGTATTGTTGCTCAAGGTAGCCTGAATCCGCTTTTGATTAGCCCCATAGCCCAGCTGTAGCATCGCCCGCGCACTTAACCACATCCAAGGAATTTTACGCGCTTCTGCTTCTTTGATAATAGTTTCAGTAGAAGGGCCAAGTGCTGTGTTGGCACGTAGCTCTTTCAAATCTGTCAAATCTTGTTCTAATTCACGAGCTGGATAAGTACCTGTTTCTACAACAGATTTACATAACCTAACGGCTGCTCTTCCTGCATACCGACCAGCCTGTTCTTCTACATACTCAAAAACAACATTAAATACCCCTGGAGTTGAGCTTTCTCTGGTACGACCAAAACCGACTGGCATTCCTGCCAATTCCTGCAGTTCTAGGGCTACATGTTCGACGATATGACCCATGAGAGTTCCTTCCTTGACTCGCTCCAAGAAACCTCCATAGTAACCGCGAGAACACTGGTGTTCAATTAAACTAGGTAATACTTGAGCTAAACCATCGTAAAAGCCAGCTAACTCATTAGATGGCTTTTCAGTTAACTCTTCTAAATCTAATAACATTAGAATTAGTTTGTTACGTCTAATGCTCCAGTAGTTAGGGCCACGCAGGGTTTGAGTTTTAACGATTCTCATTGTGGTTTGCTCTTTTGAGATTTGGGTAGTACCAAAAATAATTGAATAATGTAGGATATCATCTCTCTTTTTCTAATCGCAAAACTGTTCTTGGTGAACAATTTTTTGAGCATCTGGCTTTAGTAAATGAGAACTTTATTTATCTAGAGGAAGATTTTGGTTTAGATCGTAAAGATCTCCGTAGCCTAAAATATGCAGCTTCAGATTGTGCATACTCAATGGCTCACTTCCTTGAGCATGAGGTTTATTCGTGTGGGTCATATTCCGTGCATCAACAATAGTCACCACACCTTTACCAATCACTCGAATCATGCCATCGTTTTCAAACATAGCGCAGGTATCCTCATCAATGCCAATACCTAAGAGTTCTGGGTGTCCAGAGACAGCGCTTAGCAAGCGAGCTAGACGATTACGATTGTAAAAGTGTTGATCCACCAAAACTTCAGGAATTATCCCTAATCCCGTTGCCATGTCTACTAAAGCGGGATTAGGAGACTCTGCGCTGCTTCCCCCAGAGATCATGTGATGTCCCATCACGGCTGCTCCAGCACTAGTTCCTGCTAAACTAATTTCTCTTTTTTGCGCTCTTTCGACAATGCGATTCATTAAAGTTGTGTCTGCCAATAAGCCACACAGACGAAGCTGATCGCCACCAGTCAGAAAAATCCCTGTACAGTTCTCGACAAAATCGAGATAAGCTGAATCGCTAGCTCCAGAACGATCGCGTACATCCAGTACTTTTATTTCTTTTGCTCCCATATCGCTAAATATACGATAGTAACGCTCTCCAATTAAGCTTGGCTCTCTGGAAGCACAAGGCACTATGCCGATGATGGCATCAGAGCCTCCCGACCGATTGAAAAAAGTTTGGAGAATTTCTTTGCCGTGTACTTTGTCCTCGGCGCCTCCAATAATTAATATAGCGTTTTTAGTCAATGTTGAAGATCTACTAATTTGATTTTTGACTTCGGTATTTATCATAATATGACTTGGCGGACAGGAGAGTAGTATCCTCATCGAGTGTTTATATTAGCGACACTACTAGTTGACTACTGTGTCAAAAAATACTTAAACTCCTAAAGCTTGCTGAGTTAATATTTTACTTCTAAGTTTTACTTAAGTTTGTTATCGTGCGTTTTGATATTATCACTCTTTTTCCCGACTTTTTTATCTCTCCTCTTAATTGCAGTTTACTAGGAAAAGCGATCGCGAAAGAAATTGCCACAGTCAATTTGCTAAATCCTCGTGACTTTACTACCGACAAGCATCGTAAGGTAGACGACATTATCTATGGTGGTGGGGTGGGTATGCTGCTCAAGCCCGATCCGATTTTTGCTGCGGTGGAATCTTTACCTGTCTTACCCCGACGAGAAATTATCTTAGTTACACCTCAAGGAGAACCTTTAAATCAACCGTTGCTCAAGAATCTGGCGACTAATTATCAACAGTTGGTAATTGTCTGTGGTCATTATGAAGGAGTCGATGAGCGAATACGGCAACATTTGGTAACAAAAGAAATATCTTTAGGAGATTTTGTTTTAACCTGTGGCGAAATTCCTGCGTTGACTTTAATTAACGGCGTAACTAGACTTTTACCAGGAACAGTAGGAAAAGTAGAATCTCTCAAACAAGAAAGTTTTGAAATGGAGTTACTGGACTATCCTCAATATACTCGTCCCGCAGAATATCGTGGTTGGCAAGTGCCAGAAGTATTGCGATCGGGCAATCATAAGCTAATTGATGAGTGGCGCAAAGAAGAACAGATTAAACGTACTCAAAATCGCCGTCCCGATCTATGGAAGCAATGGACAATGGACAATGAACAATGAACAATAAATGGTCAAATCCAAATTTATGATTGACTAGAATAGATAGCTAGATTTATATGTCAAAGTGAAATAGCTACTGCATTTGTTAGATATCTTCAGGAACTTGAGAAACTATATATTTACCGATTTCAATTGAAGCAGTAGCAGCAGGAGATGGAGCGTTACAGACGTGCAATGCTTTGTTTCCATTAACAATTAAAAAGTCTTCAACCATTGAGCCATCGCTTTTTAAAGCTTGCGCTCTTACTCCCGCAGCAGTAGGGATAATATCCTCTGCTTGCACTTCGGGGATCAGTCTTTGCAGACTGCGAACAAAAATTGATTTACTATAAGAACGAATCATTTCCTGTAAACCTTCATTGGGATACTTGACTGCTAGTTTCCAAAAGCCAGGATAGGTCATCGTATCGAGAAAGTCTTTGAGATCGAAATCAAACTTCTTATAAGCTTCCCGTTTGAACCCTAATACTGCATTGGGACCCGCGTGGACACTTCCGTCTATACCAGGATGGAAATGCACCCCCAAAAAGGGAAAATTGGGATTGGGTACAGGATAAATTGCACCATTAACCAGATGTCGTTTTTCTGGGGTTAATTTGTAATATTCTCCTCGAAAGGGAACGATTTTCGCTGGTGTTTTTACTTTAGCTAATTCGGTCAGGCGATCGCTATACAATCCTCCACAGTTGATTAAAAATTCTGTTTGGTATTCTTCTTTACTCGTTTCTATTACATGACCTTTAGACGTGGATTTAATACCTGTAACACAGGTATTAAGTTTAAGATCTACTCCTTGTTCTTGGGCGATCGCAGCATACTTTTCGCAAACCTCTGTGTAATCCACTATTCCCGTCGATTTGACCTTAATTCCTGCTAAACAGCTTACATGGGGTTCAATTTCTTTGACTTGCTCTGGAGTTATTTTACTAATTTCAAGATTATTCGCCAGACCTCTTTCGTAAAGGTTATCTAATAAAGGTAATTCAAATTCTTCTGTAGCGACGATTACCTTTCCGCATATTTTGTAATTAATATTATGGCGATCGCAAAATTCTACCATTGACTGATTGCCTTGACGGCAAAGTTTGGCTTTATAACTTCCTGGCTTATAGTAAATTCCCGAATGAATAATACCGCTATTGTGTCCTGTCTGATGAGCAGCCCAAGATGCTTCCTTTTCTAATAGAGCAATTTTAGCTTTAGGGAAACGTTGACTAAGAGCCATAGCCGTTGACAAGCCAACAATTCCACCACCAACAATAATATAGTTATACATTTTTCAAAAATACTTATAAGCTTTAGGCTCGATCAAAAAAAGGAGAAAGACAGATAAAATTCTCTGTCCTCACTCCTCTGTCCTTTATCCTCATTCCTTTAATTAAAGTGCTACTACTTCAGCATCTACGCCCATATCTTTGAGCATTGCACTGATTTCTTCTGTGTAGATAGCATTCATGATGATTACCTTATCAGGTTGGTAGGTTTTAAGAAATTCTGGAGACATAATTTCTTTACCCACCCCAGGAATATACTTACCGTGACGGTGAGGATTGATATCAACAGCGTATTCGATTTTATCGATGGTTTTCAAAGTAGTTAAAAACGCAACGCACTTAGAGCCAGAACCCCAAACTATTACTTTTTCTTGCTTTGCTTGAGCATCTTCTAGATAGTTTTTCCAGTAATCTAGCTTACCCGTGATTTTTTCTTTAAACAACTCAACATCTTGAGCAACATCTTCTACACTTTCTTCAAAGGAATGAACCTTATCTGAAGGCATAGCTACAGGCTTGGCTTCAATCAAAAGATATTGATCGCCATACTCACAATATAGATCGGTAACTTCAAAGCCACTATCACGGAATAAACGGGCTAGTGTCCCTGGACTAAAATAAGAACAGTGTTCGTAATAGATATCTTCAAAAGCCTGTTCTTTCAACACCCTAGTATTGTCTGGAATTTCAAACACTACTACCGTATCGCGATCGCCAATAGATTTGCGGACAGTTTTGATGAATTCAGAAGTGGGTTGAATATGCTCTAAAGTATGACGACAACAAATAAAGTCTCCGACGTATTCTGAATGCTTTTCTGAATAATAATCTTGTATAAAAGTAACGCGATCGGCTGCTTCACTTTCTACCCGACCAGGAACTACACTAGGGTCAATGCCTACACCACGATTATTACCTAGTTCGCACAATAGCAGTAGAAAATCGCCTTTACTACAGCCAATTTCAATAATATCTTTATTATGCAGATCGTATTTATCAATTAAGTGGTTAGCTAGTTTGAGAGAAAATTTATTAAAGGTAGGTGAGTAGCTTTGCTGATCTTCATAATTGGGCGCATAAGCCGACCATTTGGCATCAAACTCTGTATTAGTAATAAAGCCACAGCGATCGCAAAAACCCAAAACCACATCACCACAAGGAAAATCTACCGCCTTTTCCTTATTAGGCATCATCAAACAACTATGAACAGGAACATCTCGAACTTCATAAAAAACAGAAAGCTCTTCATGACCACAATTAGGACATGAGTGTTCAATTTTCTTAGACTCTAATTTTGGCGAATTGATATTGGAAATTAATTTTTGTACCATAACTAATTACTCCTCGTAGAAGTTTTAAAAATAACTTTTTTAATTAATATTTGAGTCAAATTATTAATTCATGAATATTGCTCTACACTATACATCAAACTTAAATAGCTGATTTATTAAACAGTGCGTTTATACAATTTTAGGTTCGGGAATAGGAACAATAAACTTTCCACCCGATGTTCGATATTCTTCCTGTTGCTGGATGATTTCTTCGGCGAAATTCCAAGCGAGAATTAAAACATAGTCTGGTTTGTCTTCAAGCAGTTTTGTAGGAGGAAAAATAGGTAAATGATTAATCCCCATATAGCGACCATGCTTAAACTGATTGAGATCTACTATATAATCAAGTAGAGTTTTATCAATTCCTAGATAGTTCAACATAGTAGTAGCCTTGGCAGCAGCACCATAGCCAACTACTTTTTTTCCTTGCTTTTTGAGATCCCATAGAATGTCCAGCAAAGAATATTTAAATGCCATTACACTATCAGCAAAATCACGATAATAACTCAAGTTGTCTACTTGTGATTCTCGTTCTGATTTTAATAAAGATTTAACTGGTTCTTGCACCGCTTCGGTAGGTTCGACATATAGACGTAAAGATCCCCCATGTATTTCTGTGCGTTCAATGTTATTTAAATATAAAGAGTGCCTTCTAAATAATTTGTCTAAAGCTGTAACAGAAAAATAACAAAGATGCTGATGGTAAATTGTATCAAATTCACAATGTTCGACTAGATTTACCACGTAGGGTGCTTCTATCACAGCCACACCATTATCTTTTAATAAGAGCGCAATTCCTTCAACAAAGCCATTTAAATCTGGAACATGAGCTAAAACATTATTAGCCAAAAACACATCTGCCTGTTTTCCTTCATCCCTTAACTTTTGAGCAAGCTCTTTACCAAAGAAAGTGCATATAGAATTTACTCCTGCTTGGATAGCTGCATCAACTTGTCCTGAAGCAGGATCGATTCCCAATACAGGAATATTGTTCTGCACAAAGTTTTTCAGCATATAGCCATCATTGCTAGCGGCTTCAATGACTAAACTATTATTGTCTAGTTCTCTAGTTTTAATTATATTTTTTGCACTATCGCTAAAGTGCTTCAATAAAGATGGTGATACAGAAGAAAAATAAGGATAATCATCACAAAATAAAATTTCAGGAGGAACTAATTCTGTAATTTGCACCAAAGCGCAATCATCACAGAAAACCAAGTCCAAAGGAGCAGTATACTCTGGTAGGTCTAATTGTTCTCGAGTGAGAAGATTATCGGCTAAAGCAGTATATCCAAAAGAGATAATTGACTTTAGAGAATGGCTACCACAAGATAGGCAACCAGAATCGATATTATTCATAACTACAAATTTATATGTAAATAATTTGGTTTTTGCTCATATTAACAGGGGCAACCAGTAATGATTGCCCTAGCTTTCTTATTCATGAGTTTTGAAATTAATCTGTTATTTCGTTTACCAAACAGTTAACTGTTTGGTAAACGAAATTATTCGACAACAGTTAGTTTTTCTGTTTGCCAACGCAATTCAGAATCTAATAACTCATTACTTATCAAATATTTAATGTGAGCTATTCTTTGATACTTAGTACCTTCAAACTCTTCTAGAGTCAAACCAACTTTTTGATATATTTCATATAATTCTACTGCACCTTTACGAGCATCCCATTGAGGCTGAAAATCTGGCAATGTCTTCGCAATTTTGCTACAGTCAACTCGATAACAACGCTTATCAGGCCCTGCACCAGGGGCATATTCAATGCGACAGTTAGGAACTGTTTCCTGAACAATTTCTGCTAGATCGCGAATTTGGTAGTTGTCTTCATTTCGGCCGACGTTAAAAGCTTCATTGTGAATTAGCTCTTTTGGTGCTTCTAATACAGCAATAAAAGCTCTGGAAATGTCTTCGATGTGAACAATAGGTCGCCAAGGAGTGCCATCGCTTTTGATGTAAACCAATCCCTTGGTATATGCCCACGCGACCAAGTTGTTTAGAACTAGGTCAAACCGCAATCTTGGTGATACGCCATACGCAGTCGCATTGCGAAGAAAAGTTGGACTAAAATTTTCGTCAGCCAACTTACTGACATCTTGTTCTACTTTTACTTTTGAAACCCCATAAGGAGTAACTGGATTAAAAGCCGATTCTTCGTTGAGCCAATCTTCCCCTCCTGCACCATAATTGCTGCAAGAAGAGGAAAAGATAAAGCGTTCAACCCCAGCTTGTTTTGCCAGCTTTGCTAGCTCAACAGAAGCTTGATAATTAATTTCTTCTGTAAGTTTAGGATTTAGATTACCTAAAGGATCGTTAGAAAGACCTGCTAGGTGAAATACCGCATCAAATCCTTCTAAATCTTCAATCACCACATCACGAATATCCTTTTTAAGCTCAGGAACATCGACAATGCCTTTACCAAAGGTACTTCTAGCATATAAATCGGTATCTAAACCGACAATGTCATACCCTTTGTCGAGTAGCATTGGCACCATTAAGGTTCCGATGTACCCCTTGTGACCAGTCACTAGTATTTTCATATTTTTGATCCTCCCAAGTTTTCCAAGGTGCGTTACCACTAGCCCACAAGGCTTCTAAGCGATGTTTATCTCTTAAAGTGTCCATACACTGCCAGAAACCATCATGCTTGTATGCCATTAATTGACCATCTCTGGCTAATCTTTCCAAAGGCTCTTTTTCCCACTGGGTTTCATCACCATCTATATAATCAAAAATTTCTGGTTCTAAAACGAAAAAAGCACCGTTAATCCAGCCTTCTTTCGTTTGAGGTTTTTCTGAGAATTCAGATATCTGATCGCCATTCAAATCTAAATGACCAAAACGGGCTGGTGGGCGAACAGCCGTGAGGGTTGCTAATTTTCCATGAGAACGATGGAAAGCAAGCAAATCATGAAGATTGACGTTAGAAACACCATCACCCCAAGTTAACATAAATGTTTCTCGACCAACATAAGGAGCAAGACGTTTTATTCTTCCTCCAGTGTTAGTCATTAATCCAGTGTCAATTAAATCGACATTCCAATCCAATTGATAACCACCGTGAGTCTTCACTTCTCCGTTACGTAAACCAACAGTTAGGTTGCTATTTAAGGCGCAATAATCTACCATGTACTTCTTAATTACAGCACCTTTATAACCCAAGGCGATCGCAAAGTCTTCAAAGCCATATTGATGATAGTGCATCATTATGTGCCATAAAATTGGCTGACCTCCAATCTCGACCATTGGCTTTGGCTTGTTTTCTGTTTCTTCTGAAATTCTAGTTCCTAAACCACCAGCAAGAAAGGCTACTTTCATATTTTTATTTCGCTTTTAGCGTATAAGGTCAAAATGAAACTTGATAGTTTTGTTTTAACCTAAGTAATTTTACTAAACAATTAAAGGTTAACTTTTAATTAGTTTAATTGTAAATATAAAAAGAGTATTTCGGTTTAAAGTTTCAGTGAAGCCCAAGCAATTCTGCTCTAAAAAGCAGAACTAAGATAGTTGAAACAAACTGAATTATTTGTCACAAGCCTATTTAATGTAGCCTTTTTACACCTTAATGAAAACTTTAAATTCTAAAAAGCAGACATTGGATTCATCCAAATAATAAGCTCCTGCTTCAGTTTATTCAGATTCTTAGACATTCCTTGATTGAACCATTGTCCGATTGCATCAATAGGAGTATAAAATTCTCCCATCTGCCACTTTATTTGTTGATTTAAAGGGGTTAAATGATTTCCTACCAATCTTCTAACTGTTATCATATCAGCAGAGCAGTTTTTTAAAAATCCGTTTAAAACTATTGTTTGATCGAGGGAATCATTACTAAATTTGATTAGAAGATTACGGCGAACACTATAGTTTTCAACAATAATCTTTTCTGTTTCTTGAGGAGAAGGCTCAAATTCTACATCCAATGCAAGAGGAATATCAAATTGTTCCAGAAATGGTACGGCTTGCTTTGCAGGATAATTATTGAAAGATATTAAGATGTTTCCTACTCTTTCAACTTGATACAGACTATTTATTAGAAGATGCAGTTTGCATCCCATACTGTGCCCAATGCCGTAAATAGGTATGTAACCCGAAGTTAGTGAGTTGTCTTTTCTCAATCTTTCTGTCACTGTTTCGAAGCGATTTAAAACATTGCGAGCAATCTCAAAATGGTTGAAGGTATTTATAAATGGTGTAGCAATAATAACAAAACCTTCTTGACAAATTTGCTCTAAAATATTGCGGTAAGAGATTTGAGGCGCAGTGGCAACAAAAGCACCTCCTAAAAAATGTACGATTCCGATGATTTTTCCAGAAGGTAAAAAAACCCAATTACCTGACATTTCTTGACATTTCATTTAGTCAGCAACCATAAACATTATTGTCAATAAATAGAAATATAACAAAAGAGGGAAAGTAATAATGTATTACTTTCCCTCTTTTGCTAAATAAATGAACCTGGCACTGAGCTATTTTTCCAGGGGGCTACCCCCCAAGTATCTTCGCCGCTACAGCGTTTCACAGTCGAGTTCGGGATGGGGTCGAAGTGGTTCCACTGCGCTAAAAGCACCAGGAATATCTGTTGGGTGTACTCAACGCACCCTCAAGACTGCACAATTCTAGAAAATAAAGTGAAGAGCTTTGTCATAAAAAACTAAGACAATCGAATTTAAGTCGAAGTAAAATGAGTTGTATTCAAGGTCAAGCCCTCGGTCTGTTAGCACGTCTCGGCTGCAAACATTGCTGCTCTTCCACCTAACGCCTATTAACGGGTGTTCTTCCCGTGACCTTACTGACTTTGCGTCATGAGAGTACTCATCTTGAGGTGGGCTTCCCACTTAGATGCTTTCAGCGGTTATCCTCTCCGCACTTGGCTACCCAGCGTTTACCGTTGGCACGATAACTGGTACACCAGCGGTGCGTTCTTCCCGGTCCTCTCGTACTAAGGAAGACTCCTCTCAATACTCTTGCGCCTACACCGGATATGGACCGAACTGTCTCACGACGTTCTGAACCCAGCTCACGTACCGCTTTAATGGGCGAACAGCCCAACCCTTGGGACCTACTTCAGCCCCAGGTTGCGATGAGCCGACATCGAGGTGCCAAACCTCCCCGTCGATGTGAACTCTTGGGGGAGATCAGCCTGTTATCCCTAGAGTAACTTTTATCCGTTGAGCGACGGCCTTTCCACGCAGCACCGTCGGATCACTAAAACCTACTTTCGTACCTGCTTGACTTGTCTGTCTCGCAGTCAAGCTCCCTTCTGCTTTTGCACTCTTTGGCTGATTTCCATCCAGCCTGAGGGAACCTTTGTGCGCCTCCGTTACTTTTTTGGAGGCGACCGCCCCAGTCAAACTACCCACCTGAAACTGTTCTTCTCCCGGCTTACGGGACAAAGTTAGAATTCTAACCTCCCTAGAGTGGTATCTCACTGATGACTCGAGTAACCCCACAAGGCTACTTTCATCGTCTCCCACCTATTCTGCGCAAGGGAAGCCCGAACCCAATTCCAGGCTATAGTAAAGCTTCATAGGGTCTTTCTGTCCAAGTGTAGGTAGTCCGTATCTTCACAGACAATCCTATTTCGCCGAGCCTCTCTCCGAGACAGCGCCCAGATCGTTACGCCTTTCGTGCGGGTCGGAACTTACCCGACAAGGAATTTCGCTACCTTAGGACCGTTATAGTTACGGCCGCCGTTCACCGGGGCTTCAGTCGTTAGCTTCAAGCTGCAAGCAGCCCTGACCAACTTCCTTAACCTTCCGGCACTGGGCAGGCGTCAGCCCATATACATCCTCTTACGAGTTAGCATAGACCTATGTTTTTGGTAAACAGTCGCCTGGGCCTCTTTATTGCAACCACCTCTCGGTGGCACCCCTTCTCCCGAAGTTACGGGGTCATTTTGCCGAGTTCCTTAGAGAGAGTTATCTCGCGCCCCTTAGTATTCTCTACCTGCCCACCTGTGTCGGTTTCGGGTACGGGTACTACATCTTCAACACAATAAACGCTTTTCTTGGCACTAGCTTTACCACACATTCTCCTTAGAGAACTCCCAATCCAATCAGGGCGTGGTTATTTTTCATGCGTCCCGTTTATTGCTCCCATGTAATAGTCAGGGAATATTCACCCTGTGTCCATCGACTACGCCTTTCGGCCTCGCCTTAGGTCCCGACTAACTCTTCGCGGACGAGCCTTCCGAAGAAACCCTTGGGCTTTCGGGGTATATGATTCTCACATATATTTTCGCTACTTAAGCCGACATTCTCACTTCTGTACTGTCCACATCTGCTTGCCGCTAATGCTTCTCCCTATACAGAACGCTCCTCTACCACTTGTAACAAGTACAAGTCCACAGCTTCGGTGACATACTTAGCCCCGTTCATTTTCGGCGCAGGAGCGCTAGACCAGTGAGCTATTACGCACTCTTTCAAGGATTGCTGCTTCTAAGCAAACCTCCTGGTTGTCTATGCACCCCCACCTCCTTTGTCACTTAGTATGTACTTGGGGACCTTAGCTGGTGGTCTGGGCTGTTTCCCTTTCGACGATGAAGCTTATCCCCCACCGTCTCACTGGTAAAATATTGTTAGGTATTCTGAGTTTGTCTCACTTTGGTACCGCTCTCGCAGCCCGCAGCGAAACAGTGCTTTACCCCCTAACAAGGAAATTTACCGCTGCGCCTAAACGCATTTCGAGGAGATCCAGCTAGCTCCGGGTTCGATTGGCATTTCACCCCTAACCACACCTCATCCGCTGGCTTTTCAACGCCAGTCGGTTCGGACCTCCACTTGGCTTTACCCAAGCTTCATCCTGGACATGGTTAGATCACCCGGGTTCGGGTCTACAAATTGTGACAAGGGTCGCCCTTGTCAGGCTCGCTTTCACTTTGGCTTCAGATATTACTCTTTAACCTGCCACAACCTGTAAGTCGCCGGCTCATTCTTCAACAGGCACACTATTACACGTTCAATCGTGCTCTAATTGCTTGTAGGCTAACGGTTTCATGTTCTATTTCACTCCCCTCGCCGGGGTTCTTTTCACCTTTCCCTCGCGGTACTGTTTCGCTATCGGTTACACATTAGTATTTAGCCTTACGAGGTGGTCCTCGCTGATTCACACGGAATTCCACGGGCTCCGTGCTACTCGGGATTCAGTCTGGTAAGTTCCATTTTCGACTACAGGACTTTCACCTCCTCTGGTGCAGCTTTCAACTGCTTCGTCTAATTTTCCTTATCCGTTATGACTGTCCCACGACCCCATCAACCTTGGTCGATGGTTTAGGCTGTTTCCGCTTCGCTCGCCGCTACTAAGGAAATCGCTTTTGCTTTCTCTTCCTTCAGCTACTAAGATGTTTCAGTTCGCTGAGTTCGCTCGCTCCTGCCTATATATTCAGCAGGTCGTTCAATAGGTTGCCCCATTCGGACACCCTCGGATCAATGCTTGTTTCCAACTCCCCGAGGCATTTCGTCGGTCACCACGTCCTTCTTCGCCTTTGTGTACCTAGGTATCCACCGTTAGCCCTTTGTAGCTTGACCAATCAGTGTTGAACATTCATACCTGAGTAATCTTGCTCAACACTTTCTGTTCTCTACCTATAGGTTTTTACACCTTGGACTATTTTGTGAGTTTTCACTCACTTGTTAGTTTTAGAGGTGAGCATTCCCTTGCGCCTTTCGGCGACGCGGGGTCTCACCTTGACCTAAATTTATTACTTAGTTCTTTATTGGCTCTATCACAAACAAGATTTGCCTTTACGTCTTTCGACTTCTAGCTCTTCTTGCTTCTTCTAGATATTATGCAGTTTTCAAGGTTCGTTCTGGACTCATTAAAGTCCAGCATCCTCATGGACTATTCTTCAATAGTTATGACAGTGCTGAATTTTACTTATTTATTTAGACTTTTAAGTCTTTTTAAAGTCAGCTTTCCCTTGCGTCTTTCGCCGACGCGGGTTCTGACTTTTTGGTGGAGGTAAGCGGATTTGAACCGCTGACATCCTGCTTGCAAAGCAGGCGCTCTACCAGCTGAGCTATACCCCCATAATTTTTCTCAACCTATTTGTAAGTTGATGGTGGGCCATCCTGGACTTGAACCAGGGACCTCACCCTTATCAGGGGTGCGCTCTAACCACCTGAGCTAATAGCCCTCATTTTGGTTAGAACTTTCTACTGGTTAGATAGAAATTGAGTTCTGAACCAGAACAATCAGTTTGACAGTTTTTTTTCACATAATCGCTTTTTGAATCGACCTTTGGTTTGACCTGTGATAACCAGACGTAATATCAGTCTTGGCTTCACGGTTAGGTCTCCCTTTAAGGAGGTGATCCAGCCACACCTTCCGGTACGGCTACCTTGTTACGACTTCACCCTAGTCACCAGCCCTGCCTTCGGCATCCCCCTCCTGTAAACAGGTTAGGGTAACGACTTCGGGCGTGGCCAACTTCCATGGTGTGACGGGCGGTGTGTACAAGGCCCGGGAACGAATTCACCGCAGTATGCTGACCTGCGATTACTAGCGATTCCTCCTTCATGCAGGCGAGTTGCAGCCTGCAATCTGAACTGAGGCTGGGTTTGATGAGATTCGCTAACTCTTGCGAGCTTGCTGCCCTTTGTCCCAACCATTGTAGTACGTGTGTAGCCCAGAACGTAAGGGGCATGCTGACTTGACGTCATCCCCACCTTCCTCCGGTTTGTCACCGGCAGTCTTCCTAAAGTGCCCAACTTAATGATGGCAACTAAGAACGAGGGTTGCGCTCGTTGCGGGACTTAACCCAACATCTCACGACACGAGCTGACGACAGCCATGCACCACCTGTCTTCGAGTTCCCGAAGGCACTCCACCTATTAGGGCGGATTCTCGAGATGTCAAGTCCTGGTAAGGTTCTTCGCGTTGCATCGAATTAAACCACATACTCCACCGCTTGTGCGGGCCCCCGTCAATTCCTTTGAGTTTCACACTTGCGTGCGTACTCCCCAGGCGGAACACTTAACGCGTTGGCTACGGCACTGCTCGGGTCGATACAAGCAACGCCTAGTGTTCATCGTTTACAGCTAGGACTACAGGGGTATCTAATCCCTTTCGCTACCCTAGCTTTCGTCCCTGAGTGTCAGTTATGGCCCAGTTGAGCGCCTTCGCCACTGGTGTTCTTCCCAATATCTACGCATTTCACCGCTACACTGGGAATTCCCTCAACCCCTACCATACTCTAGCAAACCAGTTTCCACCGCTGTTCAGAAGTTGAGCTTCTGTCTTTAACAGCAGACTTGATTCGCCACCTGCGGACGCTTTACGCCCAATGATTCCGGATAACGCTTGCATCCTCCGTATTACCGCGGCTGCTGGCACGGAGTTAGCCGATGCTTATTCTTAAAGTACCGTCACTTTCTTCTTCCTTTAAAAAAGAGGTTTACAATCCAAAAACCTTCCTCCCTCACGCGGTATTGCTCCGTCAGGCTTTCGCCCATTGCGGAAAATTCCCCACTGCTGCCTCCCGTAGGAGTCTGGGCCGTGTCTCAGTCCCAGTGTGGCTGCTCATCCTCTCAGACCAGCTACCGATCGCTGCCTTGGTAGGCCTTTACCCCACCAACTAACTAATCGGACGCGAGCTCCTCTCAAGGCTAAATAATTTCACCAAATAGGCATATTGGGTATTAGCAGTCGTTTCCAACTGTTGTCCCCATCCTTGAGGCAGATTCTCACGCGTTACTCACCCGTCCGCCACTAAGCACCGAAGTGCTTCGTTCGACTTGCATGTGTTAGGCATACCGCCAGCGTTCATCCTGAGCCAGGATCAAACTCTCCATGATGAATTACTTCACCAAGAATTAAACTTGATTTTTCGCTCTTTTTTTCGTTACCATTGTTTATTCGACTTAACTCTAAATAAATCTAAAATTAAGTTTCTTTAACGGGATGGATTTTAATTTGTTTTTAATCCAAAAAGCTGTGTTTTAAAAAACCGTCAAACTATTGATTTGTCTAGGTTCTGACCGCTTGGTTTCGAAGTTTCCCTCTCAACCGCGCATTTACCAATATAGGGAAGTTGAACAAGAAAGTCAACCCCTTTTAGGAAAAAAATTTGGGATTGGTTCAAAACAACATCGAACAATCGCCTTTTAAGTATTGATAGGTATAGTGTTAAAGCATTTGTTATTCTTAGAATAAACAGCAAAAAAGTTTCTATGATTAATTTACCTTCCTTAATAATCATTGATCGCCTCTTACAAGATTGGCTATTAGAAGACATTGGCAGAGGCGATTGTACGACTCAGGGATTGTTCACTGGAGAAGACAAAAGAGAGAAAGCAATCTGGATAGTAAAAGAAGATGGCATAATTGCAGGATTACCGATCGCAGCTAGAGTTTTTGAGTTATTAGACAATGGAAGCAATATTCACTCCAACCGTAAAAGAAGGAGATTTTTGTAAATCGGGAACGAAGATTGCCAATTTAGAAGGAAGTAGAGAAGCTTTGTTAACAGGAGAAAGAGTCGCGTTGAATTTAGGAATGCGCTTGAGTGGAATTGCTACAGCAACTCGTAGTTACGTAGAAGAGATTAGGATTTACCAACTAAACTAGTAGATACGAGAAAAACTACTCCTGGCTTGAGAGTGTTGGAAAAGTACGCCACACGAGTAGGAGGCGCAGTTAATCATCGAATGGGATTAGATGATGCGGTAATGATTAAAGACAACCACATCAAAGCAGCAGGAGGAATTGAAAAAGCGATCGCACTATTGAGAAACAATATTCCCTATCCTCTTAATATTGAAGTGGAAACTACAAATATAGAAGAAGTAGATCAGCACTGAAACATGGTGCAGATATAATTATGTTGGATAATATGGACGCTGAAGAAATGATTCAAGCGGTGAAGATAATTCGTGATACAAATTCTAGAGTCAAAATTGAAGCTTCGGGTAATATTACCCTTAAAACTATTCGTGCTGTGGCTGAAACTGGAGTCGATTATATATCAAGTAGCGCGCCGATCACGAGATCTCACTGGTTAGATCTAAGTATGAGAATAATCTAAATCTAATTTTCCTACTTACTATTTATAAGGATTGAGGAAAAATATTTTGAGCAATACATCAATCGGCAATTTTATAAATAAACATTACTTCAGTTTTATTTGTGTAAAAGACCCCGATTGTGCATACACTATAAATATTCAAGCAAAATATTTTCAATAAATACAAGTTCACAATGCAGCATCATGAGTGATATGGTCAAAAAACCAATCGGTATTATAGGCGCTTCTGGATACGGTGGAGTTCAGCTAGTTCGGCTTTTATTTGAACATCCTGGAGTAGAAATTGCTTATCTGGGAGGAGATAGTAGTGCAGGGAAACAATACGGCTCTATTTATCCACATTTAGCTCATTGTGTCGATCTCAACGTTGAAAAAATTGATTTAGATGAAGTTGCTAATCGTTGCGAAGCAGTTTTTTTAGGACTTCCTAATGGTTTAGCGTGTGATATCGCACCGATTCTAATGGAGAAGGGATGTAAAGTATTAAATCTTTCCGCAGATTATCGATTTGAAGATCTGGATACTTATACCGACTGGTATAAAAAAGAGCGTATAGATAAAGATACTTCTGCTCAAGCTGTGTATGGCTTGCCTGAATTGCACCGAGAGCAAATCAAACAGGCACAATTGATTGGCTGCCCTGGTTGCTATCCTACAGCCAGTTTATTGGCTCTTGCACCTTTATTAAAACAAGGTTTAATAGATCCATCTACGATAATTATTGA